>OZ243121.1:0-151475 GCA_965212515.1 Sulfitobacter sp. | reverse complement strand
TCCCCATCGCTTGTCTCTCTATCGCGGCCAAGGTCACCCCTTTCCGGCCTTTCCGGCCCGGCGCTGCGTCTGCTTGCTTGCAGCCGGGGCACCGCGGCGCCCCGGCCTCCTGTCTCGGGCGCGGCTCAGGTCACCGCGTCGGCCACGTTCTCCACCATCTCCTTGACGTCCTTGATGGCGTCGAAGAGGCCCTTGCCCTCGGAGAGGATGGTGCTGGTGTCGATGGCCTGGAGCTTCTGGATCGTCGTCCGGTCGTCGATCTCGAGCCCGCCCGACTTCATGATCGCCTGCATCTCGTCGAGGAACTTCTCCCGCTCCTCCAGCTTTTTAGCGTAGGCCGTGGCCTGGCGCCGGATGGACATGACCTGGGCACCCAGACGCACCCCCTCCTTGAGGTTTTTGGCCTTCTTCATCACGGCGGCCAGCTTGTCGGCCTTGGCGCTGACACTGTCCGTCTTGTGGCGTGTCTTGGTGTTGTGCTCGCGGTAGGCCTTGCGGGCCTTCTCCACGTCCGCCAGCTTGGATTTCACCTTGGCCTGAATGTACTTGATGACGTTGGTCATCACCTCGCCGGCGGATTTGCCCTGGGTGATCTCCTCGCCCGCCGCCTTGATCTTTTTCTGGATCGCGACGAGGGCCTCCTTGGGCTTCTTGGGGTCGATGCCCGAAGTGTCGGTGATGCCCTGGCGGCGGATCGCCTGGTCGATCGCCGTGCCCCGCTCCTGGAGCATCGTCAGGACCCCCTTCTGGAGATCGGCGCGCAGCTTCTTCTCGTTCTTGAGCTGCTGCTGCACCTCCTTGCCGAGCACGTAGAGCTGCTGGGCGATGGTCTTGTAGGAGGTGACGTCGGCCCCGGTGGTGGCCACCAGCTTGGCGGTGGAACCGGCGATCTTGATCAGGCCCATGGTGAACTTGAAGACGGTCTTGACCCGGGCCTCCTTGAGCAGCTTGTCGCGCTGCGCCTCCTTCTTCAGGGCCGCCTCGATCTTGGCATTGGCCGCCCCCTCGGCCGAGGCGAGGGCATTCTTGATCGAGACATTGGTGGCCTGGATCATCTTCTCGGCTGCCTCGAGGTTCTTCGCCGTTGGCTGCTCCATCAGCTTGTCGATCTTGGCGTCGAGCCGCTGGGCCTCCTCGGTGATGATGCTCTCGTAGCGATCAAGCTCTTCCCGGCCGACCTTCTCGAGCCGGTCGAAGGCGGCCTTGGGCGCCGGATCGGGCTTCTTGAAGGTGCTCCGGGTCTCGATCTCGATGGTGATGTCCACGCGGGTCTTGGGGATGTCGAGATGCTTCACCCCCTTGTTGCGGATCAGGTCCACGACATAGAAGTCGCGTTTTGCAAGTGTCTTCTTGGCCATCCTTTCTTCCCCTCTGGTTTGCTTCTTCCCTGGTCGTTTCAGTCAAATGCGTAGGTGAAGTCGCCCCCCTCGGCGGCGATCTCCACGCGGGTGACGCGCTCTCCCTCCATCATCCGGCGCAGGAATTCGGCCGAGATGTCGGGCAGCATGGTGTTGGTGACGATGGCGTCGATCATGCGGCCGCCGCTTTCTAGCTCCTGGCAACGCTCGACGATCTGATCGACCACCGCGTCGGAGTAGCTGAAGGGCACCTCGTGGGTCTCTTCCACGCGCTTCTTGATGCGGTTGAGCTGGAGCCTCGTGATGGCGGCGATCATGTCGGGGCTGAGCGGGTAGTAGGGGATCGTCACCAGCCGCCCCAGAAGGGCCGCAGGGAAGATCTTGAGCAGCGGTTCGCGCAGCGCCTTGGCGATGCCCTCAGGCTCGGGCAGAAGATCGGGATCGCTGCAGAGATCCATGATCAGCTCCGAGCCGGCGTTGGAGGTGAGCAGGATGAGGGTGTTCTTGAAGTCGATCAGGCGGCCCTCGCCATCCTCCATCACGCCCTTGTCGAAGACCTGGAAGAAGATCTCGTGCACGTCCGGGTGGGCCTTTTCCACCTCGTCCAGCAGGACGACGGAATAGGGTTTGCGCCGCACCGCCTCCGTCAGCACGCCGCCCTCGCCGTAGCCCACGTAGCCCGGCGGCGCCCCCTTCAGGCTGGAGACGGTGTGGGCCTCCTGGTACTCGCTCATGTTGATGGTGATGACGTTCTGTTCGCCGCCGTAGAGCACCTCGGCCAGGGCAAGCGCCGTCTCCGTCTTGCCGACGCCGGAGGTGCCCGCCAGCAGAAAGACCCCGATGGGCTTGTTGGGATTGTCGAGGCCCGCGCGGCTGGTCTGGATGCGCTTGGCGATCATCTTCATGGCGTGGTCCTGGCCGATCACCCGCTTGCCCAGGTGCTCCTCCAGCTTCAGCACGGTCTCCAGCTCGTCCCGGACCATGCGGCCCACGGGAATGCCCGTCCAATCGCCGATCACGGAGGCCACGGCCTGGGCATCGACGATGGGCAGGATCAGGGGGCTCTCGCCCTGGGCTTCCTCCAGGTGGGCGTTGGCGGCGCGCAGCTTCTCCATCAGCGCGTCGCGCGTGGCCGCGTCGGGCGCCTCTTCGCCCCCCTCGGGGGCATGTTCAGCGCCCTCCTCCAGGGCCGCGCCGCCTGCGCGCAACTGGGCCCGCAGATCGAGGATCTCGGCGACGATCTCCTTCTCTGCCTCCCAACGCTCCTGCAACCCTTCGAGCCTTTGCTGCACCTCGCGGGTCTCGGCCTCCACCCGGGCGCGCCGCTCCTCGACCTCGTAGCCCGCCGTCTCATCGCGGCCGATGATCTCCAGCTCGGTCTGGAGCGATTCCAGCCGCCGCTGGGCATCGTCCACCTGGGCCGGCACCGCGTGCTGGCTGACGGCCACGCGGGCGCAGGCGGTGTCGAGCACGCTCACCGATTTGTCGGGCAACTGCCGGGCCGGGATGTAGCGGGCGGAGAGCGAGACCGCCGCCTCGATCCCCTCGTCCAGCACCTGAACCTTGTGGTGGTTCTCCAGCATCGCGGCGATGCCACGCATCATCATCACGGCCTTCGGCACGTCCGGCTCATCCACCTGCACCACCTGGAAACGGCGGGTCAGTGCCGGGTCCTTCTCGATGTACTTCTTGTACTCCGCCCAGGTCGTCGCGCCGATGGTGCGCAGGGTGCCGCGCGCCAGCGCGGGTTTCAGCAGGTTCGCCGCATCGCCGGTCCCGGCCGCGCCGCCCGCGCCCACCAGCGTATGCGTCTCGTCCACGAACATCACAATGGGCACGTCGCTCGCCTGGACCTCGTCGATCACCTGCCGCAGGCGGTTCTCGAACTCGCCCTTCATCGACGCACCCGCCTGCAGGAGCCCCACGTCCAGCACCAGCAGCCGCACCTCGCGCAGGGCGGGCGGCACGTCACCGCGGGCGATGCGCAGGGCGAACCCTTCGACCACCGCCGTCTTGCCGACGCCCGCTTCCCCGGTGAGGATCGGGTTGTTCTGGCGCCGCCGCATGAGCACGTCGACGATCTGGCGAATTTCCTCGTCCCGGCCCACGATCGGGTCAATCTCCCCGTTCCGGGCCTGTTCGGTGAGGTCGGTGCAGAACTGCTCCAGCGCCTCTCCCTTGCCCATCTGGGCGGGCGACCGTGCGCCCGAGCTTTCACCCGGCTCCGCCCCGCCGCCGGTGTGGGAGCCATCCTGCGCGCCCATCCGCTCTTCGGGGGAGCCATCCGTCGCCTCGTTGAAATTCTCGGCCAGATCGTCGGGCTTGATCCGCGCCAGCTCGGCCGAGATGGAGGTCAGGATGTTGCGCAGGGCGGGTGTCTTGAGCATTCCCAGCAAGAGGTGCCCGGTGCGCACCTGGCTGGAGTTGTAGAGCAGCGAGCCATAGACCCAGCCCCGCTCCATCGCGTCCATCAGATGATCCGAGAGGTCCGAGATCGCACTCGCGCCGCGCGGCAGGCCATCGAGGTTGCGGGTCATCTCGGCGGCGATCTTGCCCACGTCGAGATCGTAATGGTCGACGATGCGGTGCAGATCGCTGTCCTGGTTCTGGAGGATCTGGTGCAGCCAGTGCACCACCTCCACGTAGGGGTTGCCGCGCATCTTGCAGAAGGTCGTGGCCCCCTCCACCGCCTTGTAGCCCAAGGCGTTAAGCTTTCCGAAAAGTGCGACCCGGCTGATCTCGGTCATTGATTCTGTCCCCCTTGTCCCCTCATCCCGCTGCCCGCCGTGGCGTGAGCATCAGGTCTTCCGCATCGGGCCGCGCGCGCTCGGTCCCCTGCCCCGCGCCGATCCAGCTTGTCTGGCCCAGCCGCGTCTGGCCGCCGAGCACCGCGCGCGGCACCTCGTCGCCCGCCAGAACAAGCTGGACTTCCCAGTCGAGCCCGTCGCCAACGTAGCTGCGCACGATGGACTCGAGCCGCCGGAAGCCATCCGTGCCCGGCAGGAAGCGCTCGAACCGGTCCATCCCCAGGGGCCCCAGCCGCAACCGGAACTTGGAGGCCCGGCTCCAGACCCGGGCGCCGATGGAGGTGGTCCGCCCCAGCCCCGCGGGATGGCCGAGGCGCCAGCAATCGTCCGGCTCTAGGTGCAGCCAGGTGCCGATGAAGGGCTGAAGCCGCACCGGCACGCCGAAGAAGGCGGAGAGGATCGCCACCAGCCCGTCGGGGTTCTTGGCCCCCTGCGAGAGGTGCGCGGCAAAGTGGTAGCGGGCCACGTCGGGCATGGCGTCGCGGCCGCGCAGGGCCCGCCCGCGGTAGCCCGCAAGGGCTGCCACCTGCTCCTGCACCGTGTCGTTGCCCCGATCAAAGCTGGCGGCCGGCTGGCCCGTGCGCCAGGCCCGGTAGAGCAGGCTCATCATGCGGTGGGTGAGCATGTTGGCGAAGGCCACCAGGGTCGGGTCTCGGTGGTTGCGCTGGCGGTCACGGGCGTAGCCCGTCAGGTGCAGCGGCAGGGGCCCCTGGGGCCCGAAGAGGCCGAAGAAGCGGTTGGTCAGGCGCGCGGGCTGATCGCCCTTGGCGGGGGTGAAGTCGCGGATGGTGGAGGGCGGGAAGGCCAGCTCGGCCTCCTGGCCCAGGCGCACCCTGTCCTGGCGCGGGCGGCGGCTCTCGCCCAGGCGGGGGGCCTCGGGATGGGCCGCCTCGATGACCCTTATGGCCTGAAAAACGTGATGTTCCTCAGGACGGGCCTTGAGCCGGGCGAGGTGCTCTAGAGCACCTGCCCCAGTCCGCTTGTCGGTCGCCATCGGGCAATTTCCCCGCGTCTTTCGGTCGTCAGGACCGTCTCGGTAAAGGAGTTGATGGTGGCGTACTTCCGGAAGAACCGCTCCATCACGGCACCCAGCACGTAGACGCTGGTGCCCTCGAAAAAGGCTTCGTCAAAATCAATCGTGATCTCGATGCCGCGCACCGCGGTCGAGAGCACCTCGTCGCTCATCCGCCGCACGATGGGGCGGCTCTTCAGCCCGATGATTCCCTCGAGCTGCTTTTCGGTCACCCGGTTGCCCAGGGGGGCGTAGATGCCAATGAGCTCGCGCAGCGCCTCGGCGGAGCTGCCGGCCTCCGTCTGGGCGATGGAGAGGTAGTTGAGCGACAGGTGGCTGATCAGCCGCCAGGCGGTATCGCCCTGGGCCAGGGTCGGGTTGGGCCGGGTCGGCGAGATGGGGGTCCTCACCGCCTTCACCGGCCCGCCGTCGGGCAGGAAGAAGACCTCCCCGTCGCCCACCGACAGGAGCATCGGCAGGTCCCTATTGCTGCAAAGAGCCGTCACCGCGAGCTGTTCGAGGTTGGCGCCGTAGGGGGCCTGGGCCCGGTCCACCAGGGTAAGATAGAGCTCGGAGCCGAGGTAGGAGGTCCGCACGCCGCGCAGGCGCTCCTTCTCGTTGCGCTGCCGCATCCTGCGGCTCTGGGTGTAGTAGGCCTCATGCACCTCGCCTGCGGCGGTGAAATCGGTGGCCGAGTAGAAGGGCCGGAAGATCACGTCTTCCGACTGGTCCCCGGTGATGCCGACGACGCTTTCCAGGCTGTGGATCTCGAAATCCAGCCCCGCCGTGCGGTTCGGCACCACGTGCTGCTCGGTATCGCGGGCGCTCACCTGCACCCGGTCGCAGCGCTTGCGGAAGAGGTTCACCGCAGGCGCAGCGTTGAGCATGAAGGCCGCCGGGGTCACGGCGGGGGCCAGGTCGGCCCGGCCCTCGCCCAGGAGGATGTAGAGGTCCACCGTCTCGCCCTTGGCGCGGCGAATGGCGGGGCCCAGCCCGTCCAGGCGCACGAAGAGGTAGCGCTCGGGCATGGCGAAGTATTCCTGAAGCAGCCGGTAGCCGTCGAAGGAGCGGCGCGGCGTCGGCAGGAGCGCCTCCTCCGGGTCCAGGCCCACGGGGCTTACGGCACCGTCGGGCAGGGGCTCCACCCAATCGTCGCGTCGGTCGGCGGAGCGCCCGGCAATCCCCAGGCTCTGGGTGCAGAGCAGCTCGTGTAGTTGCCAGCTTGCCCCCGACTGGCGGTCCAGGTGCAGGACGAGATCCATGAGCGGCAGCTCTCCGAGGGGGTCCCCGTCGAGCCGCTTCAGGCGCAGGCGCAGGGCCGCACGGGCGGCGCTATTGGAGGCCACTCCGGCGGCCACCAGCCCGCCGCGGCTGTCGATGTACTCGGCCTCAGCGATCTCCAGCGGCCAGAGGGTCACCTCGTGGGCGGTGCGGAACTCGCAGGCGGTCTGCTCCCCCTCCAGGATCTGGCTGCGGATGCGGGTCTCGCGCGGCAGGCGGTAACCCTCGCGCAGGCCCGCATTCTCAAGATCAGGCTCGAACTGGGCGATCATCATCGAGGGCGTGGGCGCCAGGTAGTGCGGATAGACGATCTCCAGCAGGTGCGAGGTGAAGACCGGAAACTGCATCTCCAGCTCCAGCTGGACCCGGGCCGAGAGGAAGGCGACCCCCTCCAGCAGGCGCTCCACGTAGGGGTCCAGCACCTCCAGCCCCTCCATGCCGAGACGGGCGGCGATCTTGGGATAGGCGCTGGCGAACTCCGCCCCCATGTCCCGCATGTAGGCCAGTTCGTTCTCGTAGTGCTTGAGCAGCCGCGTATCCATGGAGCTCACCCCACCCCTTCCAGCGTCACCTCGCCCGAGGTCACATCGACCTTGCTGCGCAGGTAAAGCTCAAGCGGCATGGGCTGGGCCCACATGTCGGCGTGGATGTCGAAGGCGACGAGCATCTCGCCGCCGCTCTCCTCGGTCCGCAGCTCGATCACGGCGGATCCGGGGATGATGCGCGGCTCATGGGTCTCGATGGCGCGCAGGATGGACTTGCGGATGAGCTCGGCGCGGTAGCTGGTGGAGAACTCGCCCGAGACCTCCCGCACCCCGTAATTCAGCACCGAGTGGGCGACATTGGGCAGGTGCTCCAGGTCCACCAGGCTTTCGATGTTGTTGGTATTGAGCAGCCAGGCCAGGTCGCGCTGGATGATCTCGCGCAGGCGGCTCACGTCGATCACCCGGTGGGCGCGGTCCTCGCCGCGCTTTCCCGGCTCCGCGTCGGTCAGCCGGTCCAGCAGCGAGGGCTGCAACCTTTCTGCCAGCATCTTGTCAGCCATCGGGCGGCGCCTCCGGCTCGGGTGGATCGCCCAGGATCAGCTCGCGCAGATCGAGCAGGGCAAAGTCCTCCTCCCCAGTGGAGAGAAGTCGCTGGCCCAGGCCCACGAAGGTCTCCTCGCCGACATCGCGCCAGTGGGTGGCGCGCGACAGGCGCGCGGCATCGTCGCCCTCCTGCGGTGTGCCGACGTAGCGCGAGGGGATCAGCCCCACGACCTCGCCGCCATTGGCCAGGGTGAGCTGCGCGGCGGTCCAGACATAGTCGCGCAGGTCCTCGGGGGGCTCCACCACGATGCGGTGGATCTGGGCGAAGGGCAGCCAGAAGTAGCGCCCGTTGATCACCACCTCGAGCACCGGGCCTAGCCGCATGTCGGCGTCGGCGATCCAGTCGAAGCGCTGGCCGTTGATCGTGCCGGCGGTCATCGGCGCCGCCTCGAAGGCCCGGGCGCGCAGGTCCGCGGCGGCCCTCGTCTCGCCCTTGGCCAAATGGCGCTGCGCCTCGATCAGGTGGGCCAGCCAGGGCTCCGGCTCGCCCAGGATCAGGGGATCCTTCTCGCCCTTGAAGACCTTCTCGCGGTAGACCTCGCAGATCAGTCCCTCGCGGTAGGTCTGTGCCATCATCAGGGCCGAGGGATCCATCTCGGCGCTCAGCTTGAGCTGGGTGATGGCGCGGTTCCAGTCGCCCAGGACGCAGAGCAGCTGAAACAGGAAGATGCGCAGCCGCGGCTCCGCCGGATTGGCCCGCACCTGATCCTGCAGGGCCGCCAGGGCGGCGGCAAGATCACCGGATTTCAGATGTTCTTCGGGCGTCATGCGACAGCCTCCGCAAGATGAAAGGGGCGCGGCGGGTTAAATGCGGGGAACCGCCCCGCGCCGCGGTCGGGCGCGCGGGGCGGCGGGGTCTTACTCGACCTTGCCGGTCTGCACGTTCCACTTGAACGTGTTCTCGGTCTTGAGCTTGGCGGTCTTCTGGTCGGTGGACTTGTACTCGTGCTCCATCGAGGCGTAGGCCAGCGTCCAGTTCTCCTCCGGAATGCCGTCCTCGCTGGCCGAGATCGAGTACTTGTCGATGATCACGTCCTTGAGCTTCCAGATCGAGTAGGCCTCGAGGCCGGCCGAGGCGCTCTCGCCCGAGCGGCACCAGTGGACCAGGATTTCCGGCCGCACCGTGCCGTTGGCCACGGAGACCATCAGCTTGTTGGAGGCCAGCCCCATCTGCGAGGTCACCTCCACCTTGCCGAAGTTGGAGTTGGCGTGTCCGCGCTGGGTCGATCCGATGTCGGTCATCTCGACCGCGCGCTCGACCTCCCAGTTGCAGGACTGGATGACGATCCAGTCCTTGTGACCGTCCTCGGTCGCGTCACCTTTGATGTCATCGATCTTAACAAACATGTTAGCAGCCATCGTGCTATTCCTTTCGACTATGGTGTTGCATCAACCTGCGCCGTCCGACCCGATGCCAATAGAAGGGGTCAGGCGCCTTTTTCAGAAGGGAGCTTGGAAACAAGCCGCAACGATACAGAGAGGCCTTCCAGCTGGTAATGCGGGCGTAGGAAGAACTTCGAGGTATAATAACCGGGGTTGCCTTCGACCTCCTCGACAACGACTTCCGCCGCCGCCAGGGGTTTCCGCGCCTTCTCGGCTTCCGACGAAATGTCGGCATTGAAATCAACGTAATTGTTGATCCAGTCCTGCAGCCACTGCTCCATGTCGACCCGGCTCTTGAAGGAGCCGACCTTGTCCCGGACCATGCACTTCAAATAATGCGCAAAGCGGCACGTGGCGAAGAGATAGGGCAGTCGGGCTGCGAGATTTGCGTTGGCCGTCGCGTCCGGGTCATCGTACTCAGCCGGCTTGTGCAGCGACTGGGCCCCCATGAAGGTCGCGACGTCCGTGTTCTTCCGGTGCAGCAGCGGCATCATGCCGTTCTTGGCAAGCTCCGCCTCGCGCCGGTCGTCGATCCCGATCTCCGTCGGGCATTTCTGGTCCACCCCGCCATCGGTGGTGGGGAAGGTGTGGGAGGGCAGGTTCTCCAGGGTGCCACCGCTCTCGACGCCGCGGATGCGGCTGCACCAGCCATATTCCTTGAAGGAGCGGTTGATGTTCACCGCCATGCCGTAGGCGGCGTTCACCCAGCCGTACTTGCTGTGGTCCGACCCGTCGGTGTCCTCCTCGAAGGCGAACTCCTCCACCGGCTCCGTCTTCGACCCGTAGGGCAGCCGCCCCAGGAAACGCGGCATGGCCAGGCCCACGTACTTGCTGTCCTCGCTCTCGCGCAGGGACCGCCAGGCAGCATACTCCGGCGTCTGGAAGATCTTCGTCAGGTCGCGCGGGTTGCTGAGCTCCGACCAGCTGTCCATCTGGAAGAGCGAGGGCTGGGCGCCGGTGATCAGCGGCGCGTGGCCCGCCGCGGCGATCTTGGACATCTCGCCCAGCAGCTCCACGTCCTGCGGGCTGTGGTCAAAGAAATAGTCCGCCACCAGGGTGCCGTAGGGCTCGCCGCCCAGCTGGCTGAATTCCTCGGTGTAGAGCTTCTTGAAGATCGGCGATTGGTCCCAGGCGGTGCCTTTGAACTTGCGCAGGGTCTTGTGCATGTCCTTCTTGGAGATGTTCATGACCCGGATCTTCAGCATCTCGTCGGTTTCGGTGTTGTTGACGAGGTAGTGGAGCCCGCGCCAGGCGCTCTCCATCTGCTGGAACTCCTCGTGGTGCAGGATCAGGTTGACCTGCTCCGTGAGCTTCTTGTCGATCTCCGCGACGATGCTCTCGATCGAGCGCAGGGCATCGTCGGAAATCAGCGCCGTGTTGCTCAGCGCCTGTTCCGCGAGCGTCTTGACTGCCGATTCAACCGCCGTCTTGGCCTGGTCGGACTTGGGGCGGAATTCCTTCTGCAGCAGGCTCTCGAACTCGGAGGAGCCGAAAGCCGTTTCACCGCCGGACTGCTGTTCCTTTACTTGTTCCTCGGCCATGGATCACTCCTCCTCTTTGGCGGCAGGTTTCGGCTGGGCGGCCAGGGTCTTGAGAAGGGCCGGGTCCTGGATGATCTTGCTGATCAGGTCCTCGGCCCCGGTCTTGCCGTCCATGTAGGTCATCAGATTGGATAGCTGGGTGCGGGCATCGAGCAGCTCGGCCAGGGGCTCGACCTTGGCGGCAATCGCGGCAGGCGAGAAATCGTCCATGCTCTCGAAGGTGATGTCGACGGCCATGTTGCCCTCGCCGGTCAGGGTGTTGGGAACTGTGAAGGCGGCGCGCGGCGCGATGGACTTCATCCGGTCGTCGAAGTTGTCCACGTCGATCTCGAGAAACTTGCGGTCCGCCACCGGCGGCTGCTCCTTTTCGGACTTGCCGGCCAGGTCGCTCATGACCCCCATCACGAAGGGCAGCTGCACCTTCTTCTCGGCGCCGTAGAGCTCCACGTCGTACTCGATCTGGACCCGGGGGGCGCGGTTGCGCGCGATGAATTTCTGTGAACTGTCAGCCATGGGGCGCTCCTTGAAGGGCAAAGGGGGAAGGCGCGGTGCGGGCCGCGCGCGGGAATGGGCTCTGGGCCGGGGGGATCTCACTCATCGTCATCCAGCCCCCCGATCAGGTTGACGTTGTCCACGCCCTGGGGCGCCATGTCTCTCATGATAGCCATGAAGTCGGCCCCGACGAGCCGCTTGGCGCGCTCCAGCAGGAGCGGCAGTGGCGAGGAGGGCTCGGCCCGGTGATAGTAGGCGATGATCCGGTCCAGGGTGTTGGCCACGTCCGTGGGGGAGTTGATCGCCCCCGGCGGCGCGGGGGCCGCCCCGCCGCCGCCCGCGGGCGCGCCCGGCTCGGCCGCGGCGGGGGCATCGGCGCCCTCCGCCGTCTCGGCACCCGCCTCGCCGCCCACCACCTCCGAAAGGCGGCGCACGATCCGGTCGAGGCACTTGGTCACGGCCTCCAGGTCGGGCCCCTGCCCCGGCGTCTGGCTGACGAAGACCTCGTCGATGGCCTTGATGTCGGCCCGGGCGCTGATCGCCGCGGCCAGAAGTGCCGAGAGCTGCTCCTCCTCGGTGTCCTTGAAGGCCGCCGCGACGGCGCTGGTGTCAGGGATCTCGGTCATGCCCTCGGGCACGGCGATGGTGCCTTCGGCGATCTCGATCATCCGCAGCGAAAGCCGCCCGAACATCCGGCTTTCCGTCAGGGCGGTGCGGCGCAGCGCGCGGATCACCGTCTCGGCCCCGCTCAGCCCCTTGACCGCGTTGATCCGCATGGTGGGATCGTTGTCGTCGTCCTCGTCAAGCTGCGGGTGGCAGGTTTCCCAGTGCTGCTCCAGGCAGCCGCGCACGTAGGCGGTGGCCTTGGCAAAGCCTGTGAGACCCTCGGTATGCAGCACCGCCTCGGCGTAGTAGACGGCGGCGCGGATGTCGTGGCTGCGCTCCAGGATCGCCAGCGCCTTGGGCAGGACGTCGCTCCAGTCCGGCTCCTCGGCTTCCAGAATCTTGTCGCCCTCCTGGCGCTCCTCGCCGTGCTGGGCCGTCAGCTCCAGATCGACGAAGGCCGGATCGTACTCCAGATTCTCACCGCTTGGACCCTCTTCCGGGCGGGGTTCAAGCAACTCACTGACGTCCATCGGTCCCCCCCAAATTGTTCGCCAAAACGGCGAGAACAGGTCTGCACGGGTATCAAGTCGGTCACTGGTAATGTCCTCCTAACCAGCTGAAATTGATGGTCTTAGGAGGCGGGATTCCGAGCAATTCGGAAGGCTGCAAAAAAATGTGTGCTTGACCTACAGACAGCCTTATCGTCTTTTCCATGTCAATGACTTTCAGGAAAAAAACGGTCTGGACGTAGGATGCCTCAAGCTGCCGTCAATACTGAAGAGCATAAAAAACTGGTGATGATGGGCAAGAAGCGGCCCATGAACTTCGCCTACGGGCCAAACTCCAAGGAAGGCGATGTTTTCCTCATCGACCGGCGCAAACCGCCCGAGGTTCTCTTTCGGCTGGTGAAAAAGGAGGGGGCCAAGAAGGTCGCCTCGGGCACCTTCACGGTGAAATCGAAGAACCTGATGGTGACGGCCCAGTCGGTCCTTCCGGGCTTTGCCAAGAAGCTGCGCAAGCACCTCAAGAGCCTGAACCTGAAGATGTCCGTTGTGGTCCTGGACCCGGAGGGCAATCCGCTGGAAAGCGACCTAGACGAGGAGGCCGGGCCCGAGGATCAGGCCCCCGCCCAGGAGGCGGAGGCACAGGACCAGGAGGCCGAAAGCCGCGCCCAGGAAGCCCGCGCGCTTGCCGCCCGGCTGAAGGCGCTGAAACCCCGGATCGACGCGCTCGGCCCCGCCGCCGCGCCCCTCACCAAGGCCGCCGGCACGGCCGTCACCTTCCTCAAGGGGGGTGAGCTGGACCGCACCGAGGCGGCGCTGGACAAGATCGAAGCCGGGTTGCGCACGCTGGAGGCCCGCGCCGCCGCCCAGACGGAACGGACCGCCGAAGCCCGGGAAGCGCCGCAACCGGCACCCCAGGAAGCCACCCCTGCCGCCCCCGATGCCAAGGCCCTGGTGGCCCGCGCCGCCGCCCTGAAGGAACAGGTCGCCCAGGCCCCCGGCCCCGCGGGCGCCGCTGCCAAGAAGGGCCTTGTCGAAGCGATGGGCCTCCTGAAGGCGCGCGACCTGCCCGGCGCCGATGCGGCGCTGGAGAAGGCGGAGGCCCAGCTCGCCGATCAGCCCGCTCCCGCCGAAGCGCAAGCAGAGCCCGAGGCCGAGGAGGCGCCACAGCCCGATCCGGCCCAGGCCCAGTGGGATGACCTGCTGCGCGATCTCCAGCCCCAGGTGGAGCGGGCCATCGCGGAGAAGCGCGGCGACCCCGACAAGCTTCTGCGGGCCTTCGATTTCGCCAAGGGAAAGGCCGAGGCGGGCGATTACCAGAGCGCCCTCAAGGCGGGCCAGCGCGTCGCCGCCCACCTGGAAAGCGCCCAGGCGGAGGCCCCCGGCAGCCACCAGGCCCGCGACGCGGAGGCGCTGACCTCCGAGAACGTCGCCGCCTTCACCCGCTCGCGGCTCAACTGGGTCACCACCCGCTCCGATCTCAAGGCCCAGCTCGCCAAGATCCAGATGGCCATCGTCGCCCGCACCCGTGGCATCGAGGGGCTGGAGGAGGTGGCCGAGCAGACGGAGGCGCTCTTCGACTACGTGGAGGAGATCGATCAGTCGCTCGAAACCACGCTCGACGCTCTCGTCGCCACGCCCGACGGGGCCGAGCGCCAGAAGCTCAAGGGCGAGGCCGCCCGGATCGTCCGCAGCTACCGCGACACCCTGGACAGCGACTTCTTCCAGGCCGTCGACCAGAACGGCTTTACCAAGACCAACATCCGCGCCGCCGCCCTCGGGGCGCTCGATCAGGTTGACAGCGCCCTGGCCACCTGACCCCAGCCAAAGGACCATGCCATGAGACACCGCCCCCGCCGCTTTCCCCTTCTGGCCGCGGCGCTCTGTCTGCTGGCGGCACCGGGCCTGGCCCAGGAGGGCGGCCTGACCGTCGAGCTGAACAAGATGGAGCCCGCCGAGAGCGGCGGCTGCAACGCCTTCTTTCTCTTCCGCAACGCCACCGACAACAGCTTCGAGGGCTTTGAGATGTCCCTCGCCGTGCTCGACGGCGCGGGCGTGATCGACCGCCTGCTCTCCATCGACGCGGCCCCCCTGCCGCTGGCCCGGACGACCCTCAAGCTCTTCGAGATCCCCGAACTGGCCTGCACCGACATTTCCGAGATCCTGCTGCACGATCTCACCTCTTGCCGCCCCCAGAACGGCGCCGAGATGGATTGCTTCCCGCTCCTCACCCTGAGCAGCAAGGCCGACACGGCCCTGGTCAAGTAGATGTCCTACAACCTCGCATCCCTCGGCCCGGGCGGCGTGGTGATCGCGCTGCTGCTGGTCCTCTCGCTGCTCTCGCTGGCGCTGATCCTCGTCAAGCTGGTGCAGCTCTGGCCCGCCCGCGCCGGTGAGAAGCGCCGCGCCGAGGCGCTGGAGGCCTGGGGCAAGGGCGACAGGACGACGGCCCAGGCCTGGGTCAGCGGCGGCAACAGCCCCGCCGACAGGGTGCTCGCCTATGCCATGACCTCCCTCGCCGGGGGCTTCCGCGGCCCGCCCCTGATGGCCGAACTGCTGAGGCGCGGCAACGAGGAGTTCGCCCGCATGAACGGGCTCATTCGCCTGCTGGAGCTGATCGCCATGATCTCGCCCCTGCTCGGCCTGCTTGGCACGGTGCTGGGCATGATCCAGTCCTTCCAGGCGCTGGAGATGGCGGAGGGTGCGGCCAATGCCTCGGTCCTGGCAGGGGGCATCTGGCAGGCCCTCCTGACAACCGCCGTCGGCCTCATCGTCGCCATTCCCGCTGCCGTCGCCGCCACCCTCCTCTCGGCCCGGGCCGAGAGCGCCGCCCAGATGATCGAGAATGCCGTCGGCCGCCTGATGCTGCTCGAGGAACAGCCCCGCGCCGCCTGATCGCTGCCGAAAGGCCCCGCCGCCATGCTCACGCCCGCCGCCTTCAGCCTGCGCCGCCGCCGCCCGCCCCGGGCGCTCATCTCGCTCGTGGCGATGATCGACGTGCTGCTGATCCTGCTGGTCTTCTTCATGGTCACCTCCACCTACCTCGACCTGGACATGATCCCCGCCCTCTCGGAGGAGGGCGCCGAGGGGCCCGCCGCCCAGGCCGAGGTCGAGACACCCCCCGCCGCCCCCCTGCTGATCCGCATCGGCCAGGACGGGCGGCCCGTGCTGCGCGGCCAGGCCCTGGCGCCCGAGGCCCTTGAGGCGCTTCTACGCCGCCGCCTGGCGGATCGGCCCGGCACGCCGATCCTGCTCCTGCCCAGTGGCGCCGCCCAGGCCCAGGCCCTTGTCACGGTGATGGACCTGGCGACCCGCGCCGGGGCGCGCTCGGTCCGGGTGATCCGGCTGGAGGGCCGGCCATGAGGCTCACCCGGCCGCCGCCGCGCCAGGCGCCCGAGACGATCATCGCCCTGATCGACGTGGTCTTCTTCCTTCTGGTCTTCTTCATGCTGATCGGGCGCATGGATGCCACGGCCCCCTTCGAGGTCGACCCGCCCCGCGCCGAAACCGGCAGCGATATGCCCGCCGGCGGCTTGACCCTGGCGATCGGTGCCGGCGGCGAGATGGCGCTCGACGGGCAGCCGCTCCTGGCGGGCCCCGGGCCGCTGCTGGAGCGGGTCGCGGCGGCGCCCGAGCGGTTGGTGCGGATCAATATGCACCAGGCGGCGGAGGTGCGGCACCTCCTGCCTCTGATCGCGGCGCTTGAGGCGGCGGGCGCCGAGGAGGTGGCCCTCGTCGTCACCCCGCCGGGCCGATGAGGGGGCTGGCCACCTGGATGGGCGCCCTGGCCCTTTCGGCGCTCCTCAATCTCGCGGCGGGGGTGGGCCTGCTGCGCGCGCTCCAGCCCCTGCCCCCGCCCGAGCAGGCAGCGCCCGAAAGCCGCCTCACCGTGACCGCCCAGGAGGTGCCGCGCAGCACGGCGGAGGGTCGGCCGCCCGAGAGCGAGGCGGCGGCGGAGGGCGAGGCGCGGGGGGCCGACATCGGCGCCGGCGCGGTGCCCCTGTCGCGGGCCGAGGCGGCGGTGCTGCCCCGGCAATCGGCAGCGGTAAAGGCGCCTGAGGCAGATGCGCTGGCGCCCGTCTCGGAGCCGACCAGGCCGTTGGAGGCGGCGCCCTTGCCCACGCAGAGCGCCGAGGTGGCAATCGCTCCCCCCGCCCCGCTCAAGGCCAGCAGCCCCGCCAGCCAATCCCTGGGCGCGGCACGCCCCGCCGCCCAGTCCGCCCGGGCTCAGCCCCTTCTCTCCACCCAAACGGAAGCCCGCCGCGCCCGCGCTAGCGCCACCACGCCCCCCCGCCCAATCCAGGCCGCCGCGCTTCAGAGCAGCGCCGCCCCGGCCCAGCTTCTCACCGCCAGCCTGCCCGCCGCGGCCACCCTGCCGGGCCGCCGCCCGGCCAGCGCCGCCCTGCCCCCACAGCAGCCCCCCACCACGCCCCGGCCCACCGCAGCCCCACCGTCACAGGACCTCGCTGCCTCGCCACCGCCCAGCCAGCCCGCGCCCCCGGCCCGCCCCGAGGTGACCCGCAGCCGCGCGCAGCTCGCCTTCCCGGCGGGGGACGGCGGCCCTGTCGATCCCCTGTCGCTCGCCGCCTTCGCCAGCTTCACCCAGCCCGCCAGCCTGGAAAGCCAGAACCTGCGCGACGGCCTCGCCGCGGCGCTCGACCTGCCCTGCGCCCGGCTTCAGGTGATCTTCGACCCGGAAAGCGCCCGCCTCACCCTCGCGGGCCACCTGCCCGACCCGGCCCAAGCCGCGCCGCTCCTGGCGGACCTCCGGGCGCGCATGGGCAGTGACATCGCCGTCACTTCCGATCTGCTGACCCTGCCCGCGCCTCAGTGCGGCGCCCTCAGCGGCATCGCCCGGATCGGCCTGCCGCAATCGACGGACCAGATCACCAATCCGCTGATCCTGGGCCAGGGCACCCACGCCCGGGTCTTTCCCTTCCTGCAGGACGATCCCCTGGTGCTGCACCTCACCGCGCCGGACTATCCGGCCTACCTCTACGTGGATTACTTCGATGCAGCCGGGCAGGTGATCCACCTCAGCCCGAACGCGGAAAGCCCCCTGCGCCGGGCGGCACCCGAGGTTCGGGTCCAGATCGGGGCGGAGGCCCCGGGCGGTTCGGGCCTGCACGTGCGCATCGGCCCGCCCTATGGCCAGGAAATCGCCGCCGCCTTCGCCAGCTCGGTGCCTCTATATGAGGGTCTAAGACCGCTTGTAGAGCCTGCTGGCCCCTACCTCGACTGGTTTCGGGAGAGGGTCGCCGAGGCGCGCGCGGCAGAGCCCGACTTCAAGGGCGAATGGGTCTACTTCTTCGTCACCACCGCGCCGCGCTGAGGTCTTCACTCGGGCGCCCGGCCCGCCGCCAGGATCTCCTCGCGCAGCCCCTCGTCCGAGACCGAACGGGCCATCAGGAGGGTGCCGATCATCTGCGCCATGGCCTGGATCGCCGCCGCCCGGGGCGCCGCCTCCCGGCCTTCCAGGGCGTCGGCCAGGGCGCCGATCTGGGCCTCCAGCGCCTCCCCGAAAACCTCTTGAAGGCCCGGCCTCTCGCGCGTCGCCTCGGCGGCGAGGGTGGCGTAGGTGCAGCCCTCTCCCAGGGCCGAGACGTGGCGCGGCGAGAGGTACCACTCCTTCAGCGCCGCCACCGGGTCTTCGGCCCCTTCGGTGGAGCGCGCCCAGTGGCGCCTGTTCTGCTCCAGCGCCAGGGCCGTGGCCTCCTCCTCCAGCGCCTCCTTGCTGCGGAACTGCTTGTAGAAGGCGCCCTGGGTCATGCCCGCCGCCTTCATCAGGCTGGCGATGCCGATCCCGTCGTAGCCGTGGCTGCGGAAGGCTTCGCTGGCGGTGCGCAGCACCCGTTTGCGATTCTGCTCGGCCACTTCGCGGCTGTTCCTCATCTCGCCTCACTCCTGCTGGGTCCGGGGCCGCCGCCCCGCGCCATTAAGATACCGATCGACTTCTAACGCAACGTCACTTAGCGCACAATCGCACTCTATATTGACAGGTATAGATTACGCTCGCAATCCTAAATCACCGCAACCCGGTGCCCAGCCAGGCACCCCCCTCCCACGGAGATTTCCATGCAGGACCTGTCGCCAAGCGCCCCCGCCTTCACCCCCAGCCTCATGCCCGAGGTGCCCTTCGGCCTCGCCCGCCCCGAGGAGGTGGCCGGGATGAACGGGCTGGAGGTAATCCGCTCCATTCCCACCGGGCGCCTGCCCGCGCCGCCCATCGCCCGCACCCTCAAGCAGTGGATCGAGCACGCCGAGCATGGCCTGGCCGAGTTCCGCGGCGAGCCGGAGGCGGCCTACCTCAACCCCATGGGTCTGATCCACGGCGGCTGGACCATGGCGATCCTTGACAGCGCCATGGGCTGCGCCGTCCAGACCATCCTCGCCCCCGGCGATGCCTATGTCTCGCTCGGCACGGAGGTGAAGTTCATGCGCCCGGTCACCCTCAAGACGGGCCAGGTCCGGGCCATCGGCAGGGTCATCGACCGCACCCGCCAGACCGCCTCGGCCGAGGCGCGGCTGGAAGATGCCCGGGGCCGCATCCTGGCCACCGGCACCTCCACCTGCTTCATCACCCCTGCCGCCAAGGAGTGATCCCATGCCCCTCCTCACCCTCATGTCGGTGCCCTTCGTCTTCACCCTCGGAGGCTTCGTTTTCGTCGGCCTGCTCGGCCCCATGGCCGAGGCGCTCGGCACCAGCATCGCCCGGGTGGCGACGCTCCAGGCCGCCTTCGCCTTTGCCTGTGCCCTGGCCGGCCCGCCCCTGGCCCATGTCACCCGCAACCTGCCGCGCAAGGGTCTCCTCCTGGCGACCCTGGTGCTTCTGACCCTGGCGAACCTGCTCTCCGCCCTGGCGCCGGGCTTTGGCGAGCTGATGCTCCTGCGCATCCTCCTGGGCGGCTTCGGCGCCCTTGCCCTGCCGCTTGCCATGGCCATCGGCGTGGCCCTCACCCCCGAGGCGCAGCGCCCCCGCGCCGTCGCCGCCATCTACGCCGGCGTGGCCTTCGGCCTGATGCTCGGGGTGCCCGCGGGCTCGCTCGTCGGCGGCGCCTTCGGCTGGCGCGCCTCCTTTGGCCTGGCCGCTGCCCTCTGCGCCCTCTCGCTGCTGCTGGTGGCCTGGCGGGTGCCGCGCCTGCCCGCCCTGCCCCTGCCGCCGCGCGCCAGCGCCCTCTCGGGGCGGGCCTGGGGCTACCTCGCCGTGACGCTCCTGGCCTTCACCGCCATGTTCACGCTCGTCGGCTTCATCGGCCCGGTGATCGCCCGGCTCACCGGCTACGGCGCCGGCGGCATTGCTGCGCTCCAGGTCCTGATCGGGCTCTCCTGCCTGCTGGGCCTGCGCCTTGGCGCGGCCCTCGCCGGGGGCGCCCGGGGCGGCCTGCCGCTGCTCTTTGCCGGGATCGCCCTGGGGCTGCTCCTGCTGGTCCATCCGCTGGCCCTCGGTGGGGCCTCGCTCTACGGCCTCCTGGCCATGGTGCTCAGCGCCCTCATCGCCCCCGCCGCCCAGTTTGGCACGGCGCCCCTGGTCCAGACCAGGCTCACCCAGGAGGCCGGGCCCGCCGCCACCTTCGCCCTCGCGATGAATGGCTCCATGGTCTACCTCGGCCAGGGCCTCGGCGTGTCCCTCGGGGCCGGAGCCGTGGCCTGGGGTGGGCTGACGGCAGCCCCCCTGACGGGCGCCTTGGTGGCCCTCGCGGGGCTCGCCCTCAGCCTCATGCTGCGCCGCCAACTGGCCGCCAGCCCCGCCTGAGAAATCCGGGACCGCCCCGCGCGCGGCCCCGGAACCGCCTCGCCTGTCGGGGCGTTGGCCGACCATCAAGGAGACGAAGATGGCAGGCATGGACCGCGGGCAGGCGCTTTTCCGAAAACTCAAGAGGGGGACAGCCTCCCTAGCCCGGAGGACGGGCAGCGGCGCCGCCCGCCTCGGCTGGCGCCGCGGCGCCCTTCTCGGGGTCGTCTGCCTGGTGCTCCTCGCCGCATCGGCCCTGGGCCTACGCATCGCCCTTCTGCCCGGACTGGAAGAGCTGGAGGCCCGCGCCGAGGACCGCCTGCTCTTCACCGACGCGACGGGCGCGCCCCTGCTGATGGAGGGCATCAAGCCCTCCGACTACGCAAGCCTCGAGCGCATCCCCGAGCACCTGCGCCAGGCCGTCATTGCCGTGGAGGATGCCCGCTTTCCCGATCACGGCGGCCTCGACTACCGTGCCATCGGGCGCGCCTTCTGGGCCAACCTGCGGGCCGGAGAGGTCGTCCAGGGCGGCTCCACCCTGACCCAGCAGCTGGTCAAGATCCGCTACCTGGAGCGCGACCGCACCTACGCCCGCAAGCTGCACGAGGCGCTCCTGGCGCGCGAGATGGAGGCGAGCTTGAGCAAGGACCAGATCCTCGAGCGCTATCTCAACAGCATCTATCTGGGCAACGGCGCCCATGGTGTCGTCGCGGCCGCCCGGCTGCACTTCGGCCGCGAGGTGGAGGACCTGACCCTTGCCGAAAGCGCCGCCATCGCCGCCATGATCCAGGCCCCCTCTGCCGTGAACCCCAAGGCCGATCCCGAGGCCCTGCGCGAGCGGGCGGGCTACGTCCTGCGCCGCATGGAGGTGGAGGGCATGATCGAGGCGGGGGCCGCCAATGCCGCCCGCGCCGCCCTCACCACCCTCTCGCCGCGCCAGACGGAGCTGGCCTACGGCGGCTGGTTCACCGACTGGGTCGCGGCCCGCGCCGAGGGCATCTCGGACCAGTTCGAGGGCGATTCGACCCTGCGCACGACGCTTGATCCCACGCTCCAGCAGCGGGCCGAACGGGCCGTGGCGGAGGTTCTGGGGGACAGCACCGCCGAGGCCGCCGTCGTCGTCCTGCGGCCCGACGGCACGGTGGCGGCCATGGTCGGCGGGCGGGACTATCGCGCCAGCCAGTACAACCGCGCGACCCAGGCCCTGCGCCAGCCCGGCTCCACCTTCAAGCTCTTCACCTACCTCGCCGCCCTCGAAGCGGGCCTGACCCCCGATGACGTCATCTCCGACGCCCCCATCGAGATCGACGGATACGCGCCGGAGAACATCGACGGTCGCCACCACGGAGAGGTCACCCTGCGCGAGGCCTTCGCCCGCTCCTACAATGCCGCCGCCGTCCGCCTGGCCGACCGTGTCGGCGTGGACCGTGTGGCCGAGGCGGCCCGCGCCCTCGGGATCGAGGCTGAGCTGAGCGAGACCCCCTCCCTCGCCCTCGGCGCCTCGGGCGTCACCCTGCTGGATCTGACCGAGGCCTACGCCGCCCTGGCCAGCGGCCGCCCCGGGCTCGAGGCGCGCGGCCTCTCCGGCATCAGCACCGGGGCAGAGGGCACCTTCTATCCCTTCGACTGGTCCGACCCCGCCCCCAGTGACTATGCCACCCGCCTCATGGAACAGCGCGGCCCGATGACGGAGATGCTGCGCGCCGCTGTCATAGAAGGCACCGGCAGCGCCGCGGCGGAGGTGCCCGGCGCCGTGGGCAAGACGGGCACCAGCCAGAACTTCCGCGATGCGCTCTTCGTCGGCTGGGCCGGAGAGCTTGTGGCCGGTGTCTGGGTCGGCATGGATGACAACGCGCCCATGGACGGGGTGACCGGCGGCAAGGCCCCGGCGATGATCTGGGCCCGGCTGATGGGCGGCAGCCCGGCGGCGGCGCCCGAGCCCGAAGCCGTCGCGGAGGCCCCTGAAGAGAAACCCGACGCGGCCCCCGCCCTGACAGAGGCCGAACAGGCCCCCCTGCCGGAGCGCGAACCCGCCGCCGCCCGGGCCGCCCTGCCCCGCGATCTTGACCCCGCGCGCCTCCGCACCCTGCTGGAGGCCGCCCGCGACGGTGACGTGCAGCAGGTCGTCGAGGCCCTGCGCGCCCAGGGCGCCAGCCCGCGCTGCAACCTGCGCCGTTGCGAACGCGCCTACCGCTCCTTCCGGGCGTCGGACTGCACCTTCCAGCCCTACGGCGGCGGGCCGCGCAAGCTCTGCACGCGGTAAATGGGCCGGTGCAGCGCGCCCCGGCCCCGCCTCAGAACATCTTCGAGAGGGTCACCTTGAAGGTCCGCCCCGGTGCCTTGCGGCTGGGCGAGGAGAGGTGTCCGACGTAGTCCTCGTCGGTCAGGTTCTCGATACCGAAGCGGACCTCGGTTTCATCCAGCCAGCCCTGCTTGGGCCGCCAGGTGGCGCGCAGGTTGTGGATGGTGCTGCTCGGCAGGTCGGCACCGGTGGAGTCGCGGCGGTCGGCGGCGTGGACCACCTCCCAGCTCAGGTCCAGATCGTCGGACCATTTCCGCCCGAAGGTGACCTGGATCCGGTCCGCCGGGCTGTTGCGCCAGGTGGTGCTAGTGCCGCCGGGGTTGTACTCCGTGCCCTCCGCCAGGTGGCCCGCCAGATCAACGTAGTAGCCCGCGGCCGTCCCGTAGGAGGCTTCCAGCTCGATCCCCCGGCTCTCCACCTCCGCCAGCTCCGTGCTCATCGAGCCCGCGACGGTGTAGCTCGTGATGTCCCACAGGCGGGTGTCGTAGAGGTTGCCGCGCAGGCTGAAGCTGTCGCCGCTGGCGAAGAGATCGGCCCCGGTGTAGGCCGCGCCCAGCTCCAGCGTGCGGGATTTCTCGGACTGGGCGATGCGCCGCTGCGCCGCCGCGCTGGCGCCCAGATCGTCGATGATCGGCAGGCCCTCGGTGTAGGCCGCGCTGCCGAAGAGCGACAGGCCGCCGCCGAAATCGTAGGCCAGGGCCAGGCCGCCCATCAGGGCATCCTTCTCGTAGCGCGAGGGGAAGCTGCCGAGCGGCAGCGCGCTCTCGATGCGGGAGCTTTCGTAGCGCAGGGCCGGGGTCACCGTGACCCGGTCGAAGGTCATCTCGTCCACGGCGAACAGCGCGAAGCGGTCGTTGGTGCCGCCCGGCGCCCCGGCGGCGCTGTTGTCCGCCCGCTCGCGGCGCTGCGCCTCCACCCCCAGAAGCAGGTCATGGGAGACCACGCCGCTGTCAAAGAGCGCCCGGTTGGTGATGGTGAGCTTGGTGGTTTCGTAGCGCTGGTCCGCGTTCACCGTGCCCAGCAGGAAGGGGAAGCTGGGCGTGCCCTCAAGCGACGAGGACCCCGGCACGTAGTCATATTCGATCACCTGATCGGCGTAGGACAGATTCGCCCGCAGGTCGATCAGGTCATTGGCCGGGTTGAAGCGGTACTCCAGCACGGTCTGGGTCGTGTCGGTCAGGCGGTCCACATTGCCGAAGGCCCCGCCGGTGGTGTCAAACTGGTCGTAGGGCACGTCCCTGTCATCGGCCACCGTGCTGGAATGGCTGAGGGTGAGGCTCTGATCGTCGTTCTCGCCGAAGGTGAGCTTGCCCTTGGCCAGGTAGGAGGGCGTGCGGAAGGCGCTGTTGCCGATGGTGCTGCCGTCGCCCGCCTCCAGGTCCCCCTGGTCGCGCAGGGTGTAGTTGAGCAGGAACTCGGCCCGCGCCGTGGGCATCCAGGCCAGTGTGGTCGAGCTGACCCAGCCATCGCCGTTGCTGCTGTACTCGAAGGTCTGCGCGCCGCCGAGGCCGACCATGCCGCCGGTGAAGTCCGCGGCATCCTTGCTCTCCAGCTTGACCACGCCGCCGACGATGCCGGAGCCGTAGGCGAAGCTGCCGATGGTGCCGCGCAACACCTCGGCCTGGCGGTAGAGGAAGGGGTCGGTGAAGAGCTGCGTGCCGATGCGGTAGAGCTCCTCCGAGCCGACGCTGGCGCCGTCGATCTGGACGGCGATCTTCTGGTCCGATCCGAAGGTGGTGTTGGCGCCGAAGCCGCGGATGTTGATGCCCGAGCCCTGCGGCGTCGTGCCGTTCACCAGGGTCACGCCGGGCACCGAATCGATCAGCTGAGCCACCGTGCCGGCCTGCCGGTCACGGATCTCCTCCTCATCCACCACGGTGCGCGAGAGGGCCGTACCGAAGCTCAGGTCGCGCTTGCCCGCGGTGAGGACAAGCGTGCCGAGAAAGCCGGGAGTGTCGCTCTCCTGGGCCAGGGCCGGGGCGGCGAGCGAGAGACAGACAAGCGCGGTCGTGCCGCGCAGGAAGGGGGTGATCATGAGGGCCATCCTTGTGCAATGAAAACCAATGGCTTGCGGAAGGCTGGCGCGGCTGTGAGGCGATCGGCGCAGAAACCAATCGCGATGGGTTGCAGCGTTAAACGTATCAGACTAAAACAGTCAAGTATATTAGAGAGCCACGCACCACCTTCCCGGGCGCAGCCATCGGAACCCCCAATCGCCGAGGCAGCCCATGGACCAGAGACTCTCCCCTTCCCCACAACAGATTCGCGCCCAGGCGGCGGACCACCCGAAGCGCCGCGCCCGCGACCTGGCCGACAGGCTGGGCATTTCCGAGGCGGAGCTGGTGGCCGCGCGCATGGGCCAGGGGGTGCTGCGCCTTGATCCCCACCCCGACAGCGTGATCCCGGCGGCCGAAACCCTGGGCGAGGTCATGGCCCTTACCCGCGTCGCCGCCTGCGTCCACGAGAAGGTGGGCACCTACGGCAACTACCACCCCGGCGCCCATGCCGCCATGACCTTGACGGAGGCGATTGATCTGCGGATCTTCCCCGCCCACTGGCGCCACGCCTATGCCGTGACCGTCGAGGGCGAGGCCGGCCCGCGCCGCTCGCTCCAGGTCTTCGACGCGGCGGGCGATGCGGTCCACAAGATCCACCTGCGGGAGGGATCGGACCTCGCCGCCTGGGATAGGCTCTGCGCGGGTTTGGCCCTGGCGGATCAGACCGAGGGCCAGGCGGTCTCCCCGCGCCAGCCCACCGAGGGGCCGAAATCCCGCCCCGACAATCTCGAGATCCTGCGCAAGGAATGGGCGCGCCTGACGGACACGCACCAGTTCCTGCGGCTCTGCGCCAAGCTCAAGATGAACCGCCTGGGCGCCTACCGGATCGCCGGGGCCCTCTTCGTGCGCCAGCTCGCGCCCGGGGCGGCGAACCTCCTGCTGGAGGCGGTGCGCGACAGCGGCATCGAGGTGATGATCTTCGTCGGCAACCGGGGCTGCATCCAGATCCACAGTGGCCCCATCCACAGCCTTCAGCCCATGGGCCCCTGGCAGAACGTGATGGACCCGGGTTTCAACCTGCATCTGCGGCTGGACCAGGTGGCCGAGCTCTGGGCCGTGGAGAAGCCGACCCAGCGCGGCCCGGCCATCTCTGTCGAGGCCTTCGATGCGACGGGCGGTCTGATCTTCCAGGTCTTCGGCCTGGGCAAGGAGGGGCGCGACTCGCGGCCCGCTTGGGGCAGGCTCGTCGAGGCCCTGCCCACCGCCAGTGACGCGGTGCCGGCATGAGCCCTCGTACCCCCCGCCGGAGCGCCCTCGCGGCCCTCGCCGCCGCCCTCCTCAGCCTCGGCCTGCCCGCCTTCGCCGAGGAGCGACCCGAGGCCGATGTCCTCTCCATCGGCGGCCCGGTGACGGAGATCGTCGCTGCCCTGGGCCAGCAACACCGGCTCAAAGCGCGCGACACCACCTCTCTCTACCCGCCCGAGGTGCAGGACCTGCCCGATGTGGGCTACCTGCGCGCCCTCTCGCCCGAGGGGGTGCTCTCCGTCGATTCCGGCCTGATCCTTGCCGACGAGGGCGCCGGCCCACCCGAGGCGCTGGAGGTGATCCGCGCCGCCGATCTCAACCTCGTCGAGGTGCCGGACGCCCTAAGCACCGAAGGCATCCTGCGCCGCATCGCGGTCATCGGCGCGGCCCTCGGGGTGCCGGAGGCGGCCCATGCGCTGGCCACCCGGGTGGAGGAGGAGATGGCCCGGGCCACGGCCCATGCCACCCGCCCCACGGCCGAGAAAAAGCGCGTCCTCTTCATCCTCTCCACCCAAGGCGGCCGGATCAACGCGGCCGGGCGGGCCACGGCGGCCCAGGCGATCATCGACCTCGCCGGGGGCGTGAACGTCCTGGCCGATTTCCAGGGCTACCGCCAGATCACCGACGAGGCCGTCGCCCGGGCCGCGCCCGACGTGATCCTGATGATGGACCGGGGCGGCGACCATGGCCCCGACGATGCGGCGCTCTTTTCCATGCCCGCCATCGGCCTGACGCCCGCGGGCCTGGACCGAGCGGTGGTGCGGATGGACGGCCTGCTGCTTCTGGGCTTCGGGCCGCGCACGGCCCAGGCCGTCATGGCGCTCAACCGCGCCCTCTATCCGGCGGAGGGCTGAGCCATGGCCGCCCTGAGCGACATCACCAGCCCGCCGCGCGACCCCCTGAGCCGCGCCCGCAGCCTGCACTGGCTGCTGGCCCTCCTCCTGGCCCTGGCCTGCCTGGCGAGCCTCCAGGTGGGCGCCACGCGGGTGAGCCTGGTGCAGGCCCTGGGCGATCTGGCGCGCACCGGCACCCTGGCCCAGCTTGACCGGGTTGTCCTGCTGGACATCCGCCTGCCGCGCCTGGCCATGGGCCTCCTGGTGGGGGCGGCCCTGGCCGTCTCGGGTGCCCTCATGCAGGGGCTCTTCCGCAACCCCCTGGCCGATCCCGGCATCGTCGGGGTGGGGGCGGGCGCGGGCCTCGGGGCGATCCTCGCCATCGTGCTCGGCGGCCTCCTGCCCGCCTCCCTCGTGGCCCTCACCGGCAACCAGCTTGTCCCCTTCGCGGCCTTCCTCGGGGGCTGGGGCGCCACCCTGCTGCTCTACCGCGTCTCGACGCGCCAGGGCCGCACCTCTGTCGCCACCATGCTCCTGGCCGGGATCGCCCTGGGCGCCCTTGCCGGGGCCCTATCGGGTATCCTCGTCTACATCGCCGACGATCAGCAGCTGCGCGATCTCACCTTCTGGGGCCTCGGTTCCCTCGCCGGGGCGAGCTGGGCCAAGGTCCTCACCGCCGGGCCGATGATCCTCCTCGCCATCGGCGCCGCCCTTTGCCTGGGCCGGGGCCTCAACGGGCTCGCCCTGGGCGAGGCCACGGCGGCCCACATCGGGATCGACGTACAGCGAATGAAGTCCATCGCCATCCTCGCCGTGGCCGCCGCCACCGGCGCCGCCGTCGCCGTCTCGGGGGGCATCGGCTTCATCGGCATCGTCGTGCCGCACCTCCTGCGCCTCGCCTCTGGGCCGGATCACCGCACGCTGCTGCTCAACGCCGCCCTCCTCGGGGCCACCCTGCTGATCCTCGCCGATGTCATCGCCCGGGTCGTCATCGCCCCCGCCGAGCTGCCCATCGGCATCGTCACGGCAGTCCTTGGCGCGCCCGTCTTCCTCTGGATCCTGCTGCGGCGCCGGGGGCTGGTGGACCTATGAGCCTTATCGCAGAAGAGATCTCCGTCGCCTACGGCAACCACCAGGCCCTCCGTTCGGTCAGCCTCACCGCCCGCCCGGGCAAGGTGACGGCCATCGTCGGCCCCAACGGCTCGGGCAAGTCGAGCCTCCTGGGGGCCATAACCGGCACACTGCCCTACCAGGGGCGCGTCAGCCTGAACGGGCGCGATGTGGCCGGGCTCAAGCCCTGGGAGCTGGCCGCGCAGCGCGCCGTCCTGCCCCAGGCCTCGCGCCTCGCCTTCCCCTTCTCCGTAATCGAGGTGGTCCGCCTCGGCCTCCAGGCGGGCACCTCGGGGGATCAGCCGCAGGTGCCGATGCAGGCCCTCGCCCGCGTCGGCCTGGCCCATCATGCGGAGCGGACCTTCCAGGACCTCTCCGGCGGGGAGGCCCAGCGGGTCATGCTGGCCCGTGTCCTGGCTCAGGTCTGGGCGCCGGTGGAGAAGGGCCAGCCGCGCTGGCTCCTGCTGGACGAGCCCGTCTCGAGCCTCGATATCGCGCACCAGCTCCAGGTGATGGAGATCGCCCGCGATTTCGCCCGGGCCGGCGGCGGCGTGCTCGCCGTGATGCACGATCTCAACCTCACCGCCCTCTACGCGGACCGGGTGGCGATCCTGTCGCAGGGCGAGAGGCTGGCCTTCGGCCCCCCCGCCGCGGTATTGACCGATGCAACCCTGTCGCGGGCCTACGGCTGCGCCCTGCGGGTCTCGGCCCCGCCGCCAAGCGACATTCCCTACGTCCTGCCGCACGCGGCCCGGGCCTGAAAGGAGCGACGATGCGCCTTGCCACCCTGCTCTTCTGCCTCGCCACCCCGGTCCTGGCCCAGCCCACCACCGAGATCGTCCTGCTGGGCGAGGTTCACGACAACGCCGAGGCCCACCTCGGCCAGGCCGCGGCCCTCGCGGAACTGAAACCGAGCGCCGTCGTCTTCGAGATGCTCACCCCCGAGGAGGCCCGCACCATCGACGCGGACCGCGCCAGCGCCGCCGCCGTCTGGGCCGAGACGAGCTGGCCCGACTTCAGCCTCTATGCTCCGATCTTCGAGGCGCTCGGGGAGGCCCGCATCCTCGGCGCCGCCGCCCCGCGGAGCGAGATCCGCGCCGTCTATGCCGAGGGGGCCGCCGCCCGCTTCGGCCCCGAGGCGGCGCGCTTCGGCCTGGCCGAGGCGCTTCCCGAGGCCCAGCAGGCGCAGCGCGAGGAGATGCAGTTCCAGGCCCATTGCCAGGCCATGCCGCGCGAGATGATGGGCGGCATGGTCTCGGTCCAGCGCTACCGCGACGCGCTCTTCGCCCGCGCTGCCCTGGAGGCGCTTGAGAGCTACGGCCCGCCCGTCGCCCTGATTGTCGGCAATGGCCACGCCCGCACCGACTGGGGCGTCCCCGCCGCCCTGCGCGCCGCCGCGCCCGAGGTCACCAGCCACGCCATCGGCTTCGTCGAGGGCGCGACCGATATGCCCTTCGACGAGACCCACCAGGTGCCCCCCGCCAAGCGCGCGGACCCCTGCAAGCAACTGACCCAAGACTGAGGAACGACCATGTACCTGGCCATGAACCGCTTCACCGTGCCCGCCGAGAACGCCGCCGCCTTCGAGGAGATGTGGCTCTCGCGGGAGAGCCACCTGCACCGGCTGGAGGGCTTCGTTTCCTTCCACATGCTCAAGGGGCCGGAGGAGGCGGGCCGCATCCTCTACGCCTCCCACACCGTCTGGCAGAGCGAGGCGCACTTCCGCGCCTGGACCCGCAGCCCCGAGTTCCGCGCCGCCCACGCCCGCACCGGCGAGAGCCGCAAGCTGCACGAGGGCACGCCGCGCTTCGAGGGCTTCACCGCGATCCAAGAGATCGCGGCAGGCAGCCCCGCGTGAACCTTTCCGTCACCCACACGGCGCCGATTTTCCGCTCCTTTGACGAGCAAAAGGCCCGCGCCTTCTACATTGATTGGCTCGGCTTCACCTGGGAAGGCGAACACCGCTTCCACCCCGGCGCCCCGCTCTATGCCTTCCTGCGGCTGGGTGATTTCCACCTGCACCTGAGCGAGCACCACGGCGATGCCACACCCGGATCGGCCGCCATGGCCTATGTCACCGGCCTGGCCGCATGGCACGCCGCCCTGCCCGCCAATCCGAACATGCGCCCCGGCCTGGAGCGGATGGACTGGGGCCAACAGGTCACGGTGATCGACCCCTTCGGCAATCGCCTGCTCTTCCTGGAGCCCGCCGGAGCCGATTGAGCCGCTCCTGCACCGCTCCGCACGTCGCCAGGCGCCCCGACAGGGGGCCGTCGGCTGCCGAGCATGGGAAAAGTCACCTTACGTCACTTTGCCGTTCTGCGGAATGAAGTTCCGATCTGCGGGATTGGCACCGGAGAGAATCCCTCCTAGTCTGGCGCCGCGCGAAGGCGGTTGCGGGCCTCTCTGGCCGCGGGCACCTTTGCCGCGCA
Source organism: Sulfitobacter sp. (assembly GCA_965212515.1). Lineage (GTDB taxonomy): Bacteria > Pseudomonadota > Alphaproteobacteria > Rhodobacterales > Rhodobacteraceae > Sulfitobacter. The sequence continues at coordinate 121,693 of OZ243121.1, read as the reverse complement.
GGGAGGACAATATGCAAGATAACGGTGTGCGCAAGTGCTGCGCTCGGAGGCCGGCATGACGGGGATGACGCCGGAGCAGGCGGTGGCCCATGTCACCGGAAACGAACCCCTCTTCGCTGTCGGAGAGGCAAATATCAGAGGCGTGACGTTCCGCGCCTTCAAGAACATCCCGCCCAACGTCCCGGCCCTCATGCAGGCCGGCTGGGAGAGACACGGCAATGGCGCGCTGGAGTATCTGGTCTACGAGGAGGACCGCTACACCTACGCCGAGTTCTGTGCCGAGGTGAACCGCATGGCCCGCGCCATGCAGGCGGACCTGGGCCTCGGGCGGGGCGATCACATCGCCATCGCCATGCGCAACTACCCCGAGCTGCTGAGCCTGGTGCTGGCCATCTCCTCGCTCGGGGCGACAGTGGTCTTCGTCAACGCCTGGTGGACCACCGAGGAGCTGGACTACGCCCTGCGCGACAGCGGCGCCCGGGTGGTCTTTGCCGACGGGCCCCGGCTGGAGCGAATCGCGCCCCTCAAAGAGGACCTCGGCCTGACCCTCATCGGGGTGCGCGACGGCGAGGGCCTGGCCCCGGCGGATCACGCCTACCAAGCCCTGCGCGACGGCGCCGCGAGCGACGCGCCCCTGGGCACCGAGATCGACACCGACGATGACTTCGCCATCATGTACAGCTCGGGCACCACGGGCCATCCCAAGGGGGTCGTCCAGACCCACCGGGGCGCGGTCAACGCGGTCTTTTCCTGGCTCATGCAGTCCGTCCTGGCGCCCCTGGTGGAGCCCCCGGCGCCGGACGCGCCGGAACCGCCGCGCCCCTCGGCGCTGGTGGTGACGCCGCTCTTCCACGTCACGGCGACCCATCCGCTCTTCCTTCTCAGCCTGCCCGCGGGGGCCAAGATCACCCTCATGCGCAAGTGGGACGCCCGCGAGGCGGTGCGCCTGATGAAGGAGAACGACATCACCCGCTTCCTCGGCGTGCCGACCCAGTCGGCCGAGCTGATGGAGGCGGCGCGCGAGATGGGCGAGAGCCTGCCGCTGCTGGATTACCTGGGCGCAGGCGGCGCCAAGCGGCCCGCCGCCCAGGTGGCGGAACTGGCCCGCACCTTCCCCAACGCGGGCATCGCCACCGGCTGGGGAATGACCGAGACCAACGCCCTCGGCATCGGCATGATCGGCGAGGACTACGTAAAGCGCCCCGACGCGGCGGGCAAGCTGCACCCCCCGGTGCAGGAGCTGCGCATCCTCGATGACGCGGGCAAGGACCTGCCCTGCGGCGAGCTGGGCGAGATCACGGTCAAAAGCCCCGCCAACATGCGCTGCTACCTCAACAAGCCCGAGGCCACCGCCGAGGTGCTTCAGGAGGGCTGGCTGCGCACCGGCGACCTCGGCGTGCTGGACGCGGAGGGCTACGTGACCATCCTCGACCGCAAGAAGAACATCATCATCCGGGGCGGCGAGAACATCGCCTGCCTCGATGTGGAGGGGGCGCTGCACAAGCTGCCCCAGGTGCTGGAGGCCTGCGCCTTCTCCGTGCCCGACGCCCGCCTCGGCGAGGCTGTCGGCGCGGCGGTGCAGCTGCGCCCGGGGGCCAGCCTGAGCCAGGCCGAGATGGCCGAGGCGCTGAAGGCCCACCTGGCCCCCTTCAAGATCCCGCAACACCTGTGGACCCAGGAGGCCCCGCTGATGCGCGGCGCCACTGACAAGATCGACCGCCGTGGCTTACGCACGGCCTGTCTGGAAAGAATGGAGGCAAGAACATGACCCAGCCGAGTGAAGAAGAGATCGGCCAATACATCGCCGAGGCCGGGGCCAAGGCCTGGGAGGTCCCGGACCTGCCCGAGGAGACACCGCGCCGCGCGATCAAGAGCATCGGCATCATCGGGGCCGGCACCATGGGCGGCGGCATCGCGATGAACTTCGCCACCGCGGGCTACCCGATCAAGATCGTCGAGACGACCCAGGAAGCCCTGGACCGGGGCCTCAAGGTGGTACGCGGCAACTACCAGCGCAGCGCCGACAAGGGCCGCTTCCCGCAGGAAGAGGTCGAGGCGCGCATGGGCCGCTTCGAGGGCCAGCTCTCGATGGAGGCGCTGAAGGACTGCGACCTGGTGATCGAGGCGGTCTTCGAGGACATGGAGCTCAAGCGCAAGATCTTCACCGAGCTCGACCGGGTGATGAAGCCCGGCGCGATCCTGGCCACCAACACCTCGGCGCTCGACATCGACGAGATCGCCGCCATGACGAAGCGCCCCGAGGACGTGATCGGGCTGCACTTCTTCTCCCCCGCCAACGTGATGAAGCTGCTGGAGATCGTCCGCGCCAAGCACACGGCAGACGATGTCGTCGCCACCTGCATGGACCTGGCAAAGGAGATCAACAAGGTCGCCACCCTCGTCGGGGTCTGCCCCGGCTTCGTCGGCAACCGCATCCTCTTCGCCCGCCAGAAGCAGGCCAACAAGCTGGTCTACCAGGGCGTCATGCCCTGGGATGTGGATGCCGCCCTCAACCGCTTCGGCTTCAAGATGGGCCCCTTCCAGATGAGCGATCTGGCGGGCCTCGACATCGGCTGGTCCAAGGGCGCCAAGACGGACAACCCGATCCGCGACGCCCTCTGCGAGATGGACCGCCGCGGCCAGAAGACCAAGGCGGGCTTCTACGACTACGATGAGAACCGCCACCCCGTGCCCTCCGAGGTGACGGCCAAGGTGATCCAGGACATCACCGGCGCCGACCCCAAGGAGATGAGCGCCGATGAGATCATCGAGATCTGCATCTACCCGATGATCAACGAGGCGGTGAAGATCCTCGAGGAGAACAAGGCGCAGCGCCCCTCCGACGTGGACGTGGTCTGGCTCAACGGCTACGGCTGGCCGCACGACAAGGGCGGGCCGATGTTCTACGGCGACATGGTCGGCGCCCCGGCGGTGCTGGAGGTGATGGAACGGCTGGGCGCCGAAGACCCCGAGTTCGCCCCCGCCGAGACACTGCGGGAGCTGGCCAAGAACGGCGGCAAGTTCACCGAGATCGACAAGGGAGGCCTGAAGGTATGAGCTACGACTACATCACGACGGAAAAGCGCGGGCACATCCTGCTCGTCACCATGAACCGGCCCGAGGTCTACAACGCCGTCCATGTCGACATGCACAACGAGATGGCCGACTGCTGGGACAAGTTCGCCGCAGACCGGGATCTCTGGGTCGCCGTGCTCACCGGCGCGGGCGACAAGGCCTTCTCCGCCGGGAATGACCTGAAGGCCACGGCCCAGGGCGGCTCCAAGGCCAAGATGACCGACACGGGCTTTGCCGGCCTCTCCTCGCGCTTCGACCTGGAAAAGCCGATCATCGCCGCGGTCAATGGCTTCGCCATGGGCGGCGGCTTCGAGACGGCGCTATCGTGCGACATCATCCTGGCCTCCGAGAACGCCAAGTTCGCCCTGCCCGAGGTCAAGGTCGGCTTCTTCGCCGCCGCCTCCGGCGTGCAGCGCCTCTCGCGCTACATCGGCCGCCTCGCGGCTCAGGAGATGATGTACACGGGCCGCACCATCGACGCCCATGAGGCGCTCAAGCTTGGCTGCGTGAACGAGGTGCACCCCCACGAGGAGCTCCTGGCCAAGGCCCTGGAGAAGGCGGAGCAGCTCTGCACCGTCTCGCCCTCGGCCGTGAAGGCCACCAAGCGGGTGATGAACGATCTCTACCGCCGCGACGGCTTCCAGGAGAGCATCGCCTACTCCCGCGAGGTCATCGCCGACCTCGCCCAGACCGAAGATTTCAAGGAAGGCGTCAACGCCTTCGTCGAGAAACGCGCCCCCCAGTGGGTCAACAAGTAAAAAGCATAGGAGGGACCTACATGTCCGATAGCACTTCGCCGCAAAGCCTCAACAACCTCGAGATGTCGGAGGGCAACAAGCCCCTGCTGAACGCGGTGATCAAGCACATCCGCGAGAACGTGGACCCGATCTCCGAGGAGTTCCACCGCCTGAACGACGAGAAGGAGGACCGCTGGTCCTACCACCCGCGGCAGCTCGAGCTGCTGGAAGGCGCCAAGCAGAAGGCGCGCGACGCGGGCCTGTGGAACTTCTTCCTGCCCAACGCCGAAACCGGCGAGGGCCTGAGCAACCTCGACTACGCCTACATCGCCGCCGAGCTGGGCAAGAACCCCCTCGCCTCCGAGACCCTGAACTGCTCGGCCCCCGACACGGGCAACATGGAGGTGCTGGAGCGCGTCGGCACCCAGGCGCAGAAGGACCAGTGGCTCAAGCCCCTGCTCGCGGGCGAGATCCGCTCCGCCTTCGCCATGACGGAGCCCGACGTGGCCTCCTCGGACGCCAAGAACATCTCCACCTCCGCGGTGCTGGAGAACGGCGAGTGGGTCATCAACGGCGAGAAGTACTACATCTCCGGCGCCGGCGATCCGCGCTGCAAGATCATGATCGTCATGGTCAAGACATCGCCCGACGCCGAGCCCTTCCGCCAGCAGAGCCAGATCCTGGTGCCCGTCGACACCCCCGGCGTGGAGATCCTCGGGCCCATGCACGTCTTCGGCCACGATGACGCGCCGCACGGCCACATGCACATCAAGTTCACCAACGTCCGGGTGCCCGAGGAGAACATCCTCTGGGGCGAGGGCCGCGGCTTCGAGATCTCCCAGGTCCGCCTCGGGCCCGGCCGCATCCACCACTGCATGCGCTCCATCGGCCAGGCCGAGAAGGCGCTCGACCTGATGATCGAGCGCGGCCTCTCGCGCGAGGCCTTCGGCAAGAAGATCGTCGACCTCGGCAAGAACATGGAAACCATCTCCCGCGCCAAGATCGAGATCGAGGCCATGCGCCTGATGGTTCTCAAGGCGGCCAAGGCGATGGACGTCCTGGGCAACAAGGAAGCCCGCATCTGGGTCTCCATGATCAAGGCCAAGGTGCCGGAGCAGGTCTGCGACATCATCGACCAGGCCATGCAGGTGCATGGTGCCACCGGCATCTCCCAGTGGTCGCCGCTCTCGGGCATGTACGCCCAGCAGCGCACCCTGCGCTACGCCGACGGCCCGGACGAGGTGCACCACCACGTCATCGCCCGCCACGAGGTCAAGACCTACCAGGGCAGCAACGCGCGCCAGGACGCGGCCAAGGCCGTCACCCAGGCCCGCGGCGCGGCGGGGTTCATGGGATGAGCAACCTCTTCGACCTGACCGGCAAGGTGGCCCTGCTCACCGGCGCCTCCAAGGGCATGGGGCTGGCCATGGCCACCGCCCTGGCCGACCACGGCGCCGAGGTGGTCATCTCGGCCCGCAAGAAGGACCAGCTGGATGCGGCCGCCGAGGGCATCAACGCCCGCGGCAAGGGCCGTGCCCACGCCGTGGCCTGCAACGTGGGCCACAAGGAGCAACTCCAGGCGCTGGTCGACCAGACCCGCGACCTGGCCGGCCCCATCGACATCGTGATCGGCAACGCCGGGGTGAACCCCTACTACGGCAAGACCTCGGAAATCCCCGATGACGCCTACGAGAAGACCATGGCGGCCAACGTCCAGTCCAACCTCTGGCTGGCCAAGATGGTGGTCCCCGACATGGTGGAGAAGGGCAACGGCTCGATGGCCTTCACCTCCTCCATCGGGGCCTTCAAGCCCTCCGTGATGCTGGGCACCTACGGCATGTCCAAGCTTGCCCTGATCGGCCTCTGCCGCAACCTCGCGGCCGAGTTCGGCCCCAAGGGCGTGCGCTTCAACGCCATCTGCCCGGGCCTCGTCAAGACGGAGTTCGCCCGCGAGCTCTGGGACAACCCGGACACCGAGCGCCGCATCAAGGAGGACATCCCCCTGCGCCGCCTGGGCGAGCCCGAGGACTTCGCCGGCCTCGCCGTCTACCTGGCCTCCGACGCCAGCCGCTACATGACGGGCCAGGCCCTGACGGTCTGCGGCGGCTCCAACATGTGGACGTGACGCGATGGAGCTGAAGGACAAGATCACCGTCGTCACCGGTGCCGCCAGCGGCATCGGCAAGGCCCTCTGCCACGCCTTCGCCAAGGAGGGCGCGCGCCACGTCGTCTGCGTCGATCTCAACGGCCCGGGCGCCGAGGAGACGGCCCGCGAGGTGGGCGGCACCGCCTTCACCGTGGATGTGCGCCACGAGGAGCAGATCACCCAGATGATCGACAAGGTGGAGGCCGAGATCGGCCCCATCGACCTCTTCTTCTCCAACGCGGGCATCGCCGTCGGCGGGGGCATGGAAACCCCCAACGACGCCTGGCAGCGCACCTGGGAGATCAACGTCATGGCCCACGTCTGGGCCGCGCGGCACCTGGTGCCGCTGATGGCGGAACGGGGCGGCGGCTACCTGCTCAACACCGCCTCGGCGGCGGGCCTGCTGAACCAGGTCGGCTCGGCCTCCTACGGGGTGACCAAGCACGCCGCCGTGGGCCTGGCCGAATGGATCGCTATGAGCCACGGCGACCAGGGCATCAAGGCCTCCGTGCTCTGCCCTCAGGCGGTGCGGACGGAGATGACCCGCGGCCACGAGGACCACGTCGCCGCCATCGACGGCATGATGGAGCCCGAACCGGTGGCCCAGGAATGCGTCGCGGCGATCCGCGCGGAGAGCTTCATGATCCTGCCCCACAAGGAGGTCCAGGAGTACATGCGCAACAAGACGGCGGACTACGACCGCTGGATCGGCGGCATGCGCAAGCTCAACCGCCGCTACGGCGACAAGAGCCTCTGACAGGCGCCCGCCCGGCCTTTCCGGCTGGGCGGGCCTCGCCCCGGCGGGCGCGGCGCATCGTCGCGGCGCCGGGGCCCCCACCCCCCCGAAATGACGAACCCAACAGGACAGAGACAATGATCGGATATGTGACCCTCGGCGTGAAGGACATGGAGCGCGCCAAGAAATTCTACGGTGATCTCTTCGCCGAAAAGGGCGGCCGCGTCGTCATGGACCAGGGCCGCCTGGCCTTCATCAGCATCGGCCGCGGCAAGCCCATGCTGGCGGTCTGCGAGCCCTATGACAAAGGCGATCCGACCCCCGGCAACGGCACCATGGTGGCCCTCACCGCCGACACCAAGGAAGAGGCCGAGGCCATGTACAACCGCGCCATCGAGCTGGGCGGCACCTGCGACGGCGCCCCGGGCCAGCGCATCCCCGACCGCTTCTACGGCGCCTACGTGCGCGACCCCGACGGCAACAAGCTCTGCTTCTTCGTCTTCGGCTGATCCCTGCCCCACCCCGGCCTCTCACGCCGGGGTGATCGCCTGTCTCGGAACAGTTGCCCGCACCGTTGGTTTCCCTGTCGACAGATACAGGAGACACCATGGCACAGATCAAGACAGTCAATCCCGCCACCGAAGAAGAGATCGCCAGCTACGACATGATGTCCGAGCAGGAGGCCTTCGACACGGTCGAGGCCTGCCACAAGGCCTTCCTCGACTGGCGCGGCAAGAGCCACGAGGAGCGCGCGCCCTACCTCAAGAAGATCGCCGAGGCCCTGCGCGCCAACAAGGACGAGCTGGCCGAGCTGATGACGCGCGAGACCGGCAAGCTCCTGAAGGACGGCCGCACCGAGGTGGAGATCTGCGCCGCCATCTTCGACTACACCGCCGAACAGGGCCCCAAGGTGCTCGCCGACGAGGAGCGCACCCACGGCAAGGGCAAGGAGGGTCTCGTTTCCTACCAGCCGATCGGCGTGATCTACTCGATCCAGCCCTGGAACTTCCCCCTCTACCAGCCCGTCCGCGTGCTGGCCGCCAACCTCATGGCGGGCAACGGCTGCGTCCTCAAGCACGCCTCGATCTGCACCGGCTCGGGCCTGCGCCTGCGCGACCTCTGCCTCGAAGCCGGGCTGCCGGAGAACCTCTTCTCCGTCCTGCTAATCGACCATGACACGAGCGACAAGATCATCGAACACAAGCGGGTGCGCGGCGTCACCATGACGGGCAGCGACGGCGCTGGCCGCCACATCGGCGCCAAAGCGGCCGAGAACCTCAAAAAGTCGGTGCTGGAGCTGGGCTCGAACGACGCCTACCTGGTGCTGGAGGATGCCGACATCGAGACGGCGGTGAAGTTCTCCGTCATGGGGCGGCTCTACAACAACGCCCAGACCTGCGTCTCGGCCAAGCGGTTCATCGTGACCGACAAGGTCTATGACAAGTTCGTCGAGGCCTTCGTCGAGCAGATGAAGCAGATCCCGATGGGTGATCCCACCGACGGCGACACCAAGCTCGGGCCGCTCTCCAGCCAGGAGCAGCTCGAAACCGTGGCCGACCAGGTGAAGAAGAGCGTCGAGAAGGGGGCCAAGGTGCTCTGCGGCGGCGAGGCGGCGGACCGCAAGGGCGCCTACTACCCCGCCACCGTCCTCTCCGAGCTGGCACCCGGCATGCCCGCCTACGACGACGAAATCTTCGGCCCCGTCGCCTCGGTGATCCGCGCCAAGGACGACGAGGACGCCATGCGCATCGCCAACGACAGCCGCTACGGCCTGGGCGGGGGCATCTTCTCCCAGGATCAAGAGCGCGCCAAAAAGCTCGCCCGCGACCACTTCGACACGGGCATGATCCGCATCAACTCCTTCGGCGCGGCCGATCCCAACATGCCCTTCGGCGGCGTGAAGGATTCCGGCTACGGCCGCGAACACGGCGGCTTTGGCATGAAGGAATTCGTGAACATCAAGGCCGTCTTCATGCCCTGATCCGGCACGGAACGATAATGAACAGACACATCCGAAAGGAGGCTCACATGAGCATGAACGTACTTGTCGCCGGTGCCACCGGCAAAACCGGCCGCCAACTGGTGGGCGAACTGATGCAGAAGGGCGCGACCCCCACCGCCCTGGTCCGCGAAGGCTCTGACACCTCGGTGCTGCCCGAGGGCTGCAAGACCCGCCAGGGCGACCTGACCGACCTGCCCGAGGATGTCTGCGCGGGCATGGACACGGTGATCTTTGCCGCCGGCTCCGGTGGTGACACCAGCAAGGAGATGACCGACAAGGTGGACCGCGAAGGCGCCCAGAAATTGGTGGACCTGGCCAAGCAGGCGGGCGTCTCGCGCTTCGTCATGCTCAGCTCGGTCGGGGCCGACGATCCCTCGATCGGCGGCGAGGAGATGGAGCACTACCTCCAGGCCAAGCACGATGCCGACGCGCACCTCGCGCAGTCCGGCCTGACCTACGCGATCCTGCGCCCCGTCGCCCTGACGGATGAGGGCAAGGGCCAGAACGTGATCTTCGGCGACGCCGTGGACAAGAGCGCTAAGGCAGCCCGCGCCGACGTGGCCGAGGTGCTGGCCGATGCCGCCGTCACCGGCGCCTACGACAACGCCGCGATGGACATGCAGTCCGCCCGCGTGTGACAGGCCGGGCCCCGCACCGGGGCCTGCCCAACCATGGCTGAAAACGAAAAAGACGCCAGGCGGTTTGACCGAGGTCCACCTGCCTGGCGCCTTCTCGAAGTCGGCCCCCGAAGGAACCTTCCTCAGATGCTAAGCCCCGAAGGACCTTGCAAGCGGGATCACACCCAAGGGCGCGTCCCCCCTACCGACACCGGCCGGAACCGACATCGGCCACGCGACGGCTTTGTTCACAGACCCTGCCACGCCCTCAAAGAGACCGCGCCGACAGGTCAGCGTCCCGGGTGCCCTCAACACAGGTTCGGTCCGGTTTGACCCTTTCCTCCCCCGCTCCGGTCCGGAAGACCTTCGCGTCCCGCTTGGGATCTTGCGATCCTTCGCGTTGATTTCATGGTGGCACCTGGGCGCCAAATCTGGCAAGAAAAATTTGCCCAGGGCCCTTATTTTCATGGGGATAAAGCTGCGCAAGCGCCTGTGGACGGCCTGTGCAAAAGTCCAAAAATCCTCCTGCCTTCCGCCCCTTGCACCCCTGCCGCGCTGCGGCGTCGAAAGCCGCCTCCGGGCGCGCGTTCCCCGCGTCCCGCCCGCGCCAAACGGGCGAATCGCCGCGCGAGTCACCTCCGCTCGAAGCCCAGCAGCCGGTACTCCGCCCGCCCGAAGGCAGGCAGCCGGTTGAGCAGGAGGCGTCCCGAGACCCGCAGCCGCCGCAACTTGTAGCGCAGCCACTCCGCCCCCGGCGCCGGGCGCGGGCGGGGCACCGCAGAAATGCCGCTCACACCCAGCGCCGCCACCTCGCCCTGCGCCAGCTCCGGCGGCAGGTTCATCAGCTGCACCGCGCAGGCCGGTGCCACCTGGTGCCGCAGGAGTCCCGGCGCCAGCGACAGGGCGGCGTCGGCGGGCGGGTAGCTCGACGCCACCGACGCGATCAGCCGCCGCGCACCGGCGGGCCAGAGCACGTAGGCCGCCGCCCCGCCGCGATCCCGGTAGAGCCGGTGCAGCCGGAAGGGATCGGCGGCAAGGGGCTCTGCCGCGTGGCTCAGCAGCTTGGGTTCGTTGTAGGTCTCGAGCTGCACGAACTCGAGCCCGGGCCGTGCCGCCAAGTCCGTCAGCACCTCGCCCACCGTTTCGGACAGATAGGCATCGTCCTCGCAGATGAGCCGCGGCGCATCCTCCTCCAGCACCGCCTGCCAGGCGCGCCGGTGGCTGTCGGTCAGGGCCACTTCGGTGGGCCGCAGCGGCCGCGCCCAGGCGGCGCTCAGCCGCTCCAGCTTGCTGGGCGGCAGGCTGTCCGGGCTGCTGGCTTCCAGAAAGCGGCTCGTTAAGCCCAGGCGGTGTGCCTGGGCGCGCTGGAAACGTCGCCGCGGATGATCGCCTGGCAGGCTGATGATGATCTGGCCGATCGTCGCCACCGCCTACCCCCGCTTCAGCGGCCGCATCAGCCCTTCCTGCACGGTGCTCGCCACCAGGGTGCCGTCGCTGGCGTAGACTAGCCCCCGGTTGAAGCCGCGCCCGCCGCCCGTCCAGGGGGCGTCGAGGTCGTAGAGGTGCCAGTCCGAGAACTCGATCGGCCCGTGGAACCACATGGCGTGGTCGAGAGAGGCGGTCATCACCTTGCCCTGATACCAGGTCAGCCCGTGCGGCCGCAGGGAGGACCCCAGAAGGTTCATGTCCGAGGCATAGGCCAGCAGGCAGTGCTGCATCTGCGGCCCCTGCCCCTTGGCCGCAGGCATGCGGAACCAGAGCTGGTTGCGGTCATCCGCCTTCTCGGGCGCAAAGAAGTCGCGCGGCGCCACCTCGCGCAGCTCGATGGGGCGCTGGCGCATGAAGTCGGCGCGGTACTTCTCGGGCAGCTTGTCCACCACAGTGGCGCGCAGCTCGTCGCGGTTCGGCCAGTCCTCCGGCGCCCCCTCGGCGCGCATCGGATGCTGATAGGACCAGCCCTCCTCCTCCACGTGGAAGGAGGCGCTCATGTTGAAGATCTGCTTGCCGTGCTGGATCGCCACCACCCGCCGGGTAGTGAAGCTGCCGCCGTCGCGGGCCCGGTCCACCTGGTAGATCACCGGGATCTCCGGGTCGCCGGGGCGGATGAAGTAGGCGTGCAGGGAATGGCAGATCCGGTCCGGCACGGTGCGGTAGGCCGCCATCAGGGCCTGGGCGATGACATGGCCGCCGAAGATCCGCGTCGTCGTCTCCCCGCCCGAGCCGATGCCGCGAAAGAGATCCACCTCGAGCTGTTCGATGTCGAGAAGGGTCAGCAAGGTCTCTGCGGGGGTCATGGGCATCCTTTCATCGGCCCGGCGGGGCCTCCCGGACTTGATCCGGGAGTGGCGCGGCAATTGCAAGGGTCAGGCGGCAAAAGCCCCTCCCCTGCCCCGCCGCGAACAGCCCCCTCAGGCGGCCGATCCCTTGGCCCGGCCCGCGGCATAGTCCACGAAGAAATCGAAGCTGCCGGGGTTGGCCATGGAGTCCCGGTTCACCACCTTCTCCGGGTCGCCGCCCAGCAGGAGCTTCTTCACCGGCACCTCCAGTTTCTTGCCCGAGAGGGTGCGCGGCACCTCCGCCACCTCGACGATCTCGTTGGGCAGGAAGCGGGCCGAGACCTGGGAGCGGATCGCCCCGTTGATCTTGTCCCGCAGCGCCGCGTCGAGAGAGACGCCCTCCGCCGTCACCACGAAGAGCGGCATGAAGCTGTCACGGCCCAGGAACTCCAGGTCCACGACGAGGCTGTCCATCACCTCCTCCAGGCCCTCCACGGCCTGGTAGATCTCGGCCGAGCCGAGCCGAAGGCCCTTGCGGTTGATGGTGGCGTCCGAACGCCCGTAGATCACACTGCCGCCATCCTCGAAGATGGCGATCCAATCGCCGTGCCGCCAGATGCCCGGGTAGGTGTCGAAGTAGCTCTCGTGCAGGCGGGAGCCGTCCTCGTCGCCCCAGAAGTAGATCGGCATGGAGGGCAGCGGCTCGGTACAGACCAACTCGCCCACCTCCCCGGTAAGCTCGCGGCCCTCGGGATCATAGGCGCGCACGGCATTGCCCAGGGCGCGGCACTGCATCTCGCCCGCGCGCACCGGCAGGCCCGGATGGCCCACCACGAAGGCGCCCGCCAGGTCCGTCCCGCCCGAGATCGGCGCCAGCCAGACATCCTCCTTCACCTCGCGGTAGATCCAGTCGTAGGTATCTTCCGAGAGCGGCGAGCCGGTGGCCCCGAGGGAGCGCAGGGCGCTCAGGTCCACCTCGTTGCGCGGGCTCAGCCCGGCCTTCATGCAGGTGGCGAAGTAGGCCGCCCCGGCACCGAAGTAGGTCAGCCCCTCCTCGGCCACGAAGCGCCAGATGACCCCCATGTCGGGATGGTTCGGCGCCCCGTCGAAGAGGCAGACGCGCGCCCCCTGCCCCAGGGCCGCCCACTGGGCGTTCCACATGATCCAGCCCGAGGAGGTGAGCCAGCAGAACCTGTCCTGCGGCCCCAGGTCCTGGTGCAGGGACTGCTTGCAGGCCTCCAGCACGATCCCGCCGTGGCCATGAACGATGGGCTTGGGGTTCCCCGTGGTGCCTGAGGAATAGACGATCCAGAGCGGATGATCGAAGGCCACCTGAGTGCTCTCGTAGGCCACCCCGTCCCCCAGCATCTCGTCCCAGTCATGGTGCCCCTCGGGCAGCGCCCCGGCGACGGGGCGGGTGATGCAGTCGGTCAGGCTCGGCAGTTCCGCCGCGATCTGGGCCAGGACCGGGCGCTTGTCGATCATCTTGCCCGCATGCAGATAGCCGTCCTGCGCGATGAGCACCTTGGGCTCGATCTGGCGGAAACGGTCGAGGATCGCCACGTGCCCCATGTCGGGTGCGCAGATGGACCAGACGGCACCGAGCGAGGCAGTGGCCAGGAGCGCGATCACCGCGGCCTCGGTGTTGGGCAGGACGGCGACGACCCTGTCGCCCTTCTCTACCCCCATGCCGCGCAGCCGCCCGGCCAGGCTCGCCACCTGGTCCCGCAGCTCCTCCCAGGTCAGCTCCCGGCGCCCGAAGGTCTCGGACTGGAGCACCAGCGCCAGTTCCCGCTCGCGGCCCGGCACGTGCTTGAAGATGTTGTCGCTGTAGTTGAGCTGCGCGCCCGGGAACCACTCGGCCCCCGGCATGGTGCGGGCGCCCAGGATGCGCTCGGGCTGCCGCGAAAGGGGCACCTCGGCGTGCTCCGCCAGGGCCGCCCAGAAGCCCTCCAGATCGCTGATCGACCAGCGCCACATCTCGTTGTAGTCCGCGAAGGTCAGGCCCTTCTCCCGGGCCAGCCAGGTCTCAAAACGGGCCATGGTGGAGTTTTCCGCCCGCTCCTTCGATGGCTCCCAGAGTAGCCGTCCGCGTTCTTCGGTCATAACAGTGCCCCGTTTACTAGTGCTTTGAGTTGTGGCCTTGCCGGGTAGGAGGAGGAGGGCGAGAGCTGGGTGAAGAAGATCACGCTGAGGTTCTGCACCGGATCGACCCAGAAGAAGGTCGAGGCCATGCCGCCCCAGCTGAAATCCCCCACCGATCCCGGCACCCGGGCCCGGCCCGGCGAAAGCACGACCGCCCCGCCCAGGCCAAAGCCCATGCCCTCCATGGGCTGTTCGGCAAAGCTCGCCGGCCCCATGGAGGCGATGTCCCCCGGCAGATGGTTCTGCATCATGAAGGCCAGGCTGCGCGGCCCGAGGACGCCCCGGCCCCCGGTGCGCAGCATCTCGGTGAACTTGAGATAGTCGTCGATCGTCCCCACCAGGCCGCCGCCGCCCGAGAACATGGGCGCATCAAGGAAGATCGAGCCCTCGCTGTCATCGGCCAGGCGCAGGCTCTCGCCGCCCCGCTCGGCGGCGTTGAGATCGAAGGAGTTGCCCGCCAGCGGCGTGTAGAGCGCGGCGAAGCGGTCGCGCGCCCCGGCGGGGACGGAGAAGCGGGTCTCGGACATGCCCAGGGGATCGAAGATTTCCTCGGTCAGCACCGCCTCGAGGGAGCGCCCGTCGATCACCTCGATCACCCGCCCGATCACGTCGATGCCGACGGAGTATTCCCAGCGGGTGCCGGGCCTGAAGGCCAGCGGCAGGGCGGCGAGCCTGTCGCACATCTGCCCCAGGGTGCCCTGGTCCGAGCGGAAGATGATGTCCTCCGCCGCCATGGCCTCGGGCAGGAGCCCCGGGTTGAAGGGATAGGAAAGCCCCGCCGTGTGGGTCAAAAGCTGGTGCAGCGTCGGGCTGGCGCAGGGCTCCGTCTGGTCAATCGCGGTGGCCCCCGGCACCAGGCAGCGCATCTCCGAGAAGGAGGGGATGAACTCCGAGAGGGGCGCATCGAGGTGGCAGAGACCGCGCTCCACGAGCTGCATCAGGGCGACGCTCGTGACCGGCTTGGTCATGGAGTAGATCCGCGCCACCGTGTTGCGCTGCCAGGGCAGATCGCGGGCCAGGTCGCGCTGGCCGCAGTCGTGGTAGAAAACCTCCTCGCCGTCCCGGGCGATCAGCGTGGCACAGCCGGCGAAGCGCCGGCTGTCCACGTAGTCCTGCATCCAGCTGCGGATATGCGCCAGCCGGTCACTGTCGAACCCCTGCATCTTGTCCTTTCGCGTCCCCCGGCTCAGACCTCGAGCCATTCCTTGCGCACGTCCTCGCGCGCCTTCAGCTCGGCCGGGGTGCCCTCAAAGACGACCTGGCCGTGCCCCATGACGTAAACCCTATGGGCAATGTCCATGGCAATGGAAAGCTTCTGTTCGACAAGCAGGGTGGAAATGCCCTTGGCCGCAATCGCCTTGAGCACCTCGGCCACCTTCTGCACCATCTGGGGCGAGAGGCCCTCGGTGGGTTCGTCGATCATGATGAAGTCGGGATCGCCCATCAGGGTACGGCACATGGTCAGCATCTGCTGCTCGCCGCCCGAGAGCACCGAGGCCTCCACGTCGGCGCGCCGGTTGAGGTTCTCGAACATCTCGAACATGGCCTGCATGGACCAGCGCCCGGCGCCGTCCTTCTGCCCGGGCTTGAGCCCGAGGTTCAGGTTCTGGCGCGTGGTCAGGCCGGGAAAGATGTCGCGGTTCTCGGGCACGTAGCCGATGCCCATGTTGGCGATCTCGTAGGCCTTCCGCCCGGCAATCTCCTGGCCGCGGAAGCGGACCGAGCCGTGCGGCGAGACCTCGCCCATGATGGCCTTGCAGGTGGTCGAGCGACCGACCCCGTTGCGCCCCAGGAGCGCGACGATCTCGCCCTCCTGGACGTTCATGGTGACGCCCTGCAGGATATGCGACTTGCCGTAGTAGGCGTGCATGTCGGTGACTTCGATCAATGTTCTGCCTCCAATGCGGCGCCGAGATAGGCCTCCTGGACCTTGGGATCAGCGCGGACCGCTTCCGGGGTGCCCGTGGCGATGATCTCGCCATAGACGAGGACCGAGATCCGGTCGGCCAGGTTGAAGACCACGCCCATGTCGTGCTCCACCATGACCAGGGTCTTGCCCTCGGTGACCTTCATGATGAGGTCGGTGATGTAGTCGGTTTCCGAGTGGCTCATCCCCGCCGTGGGCTCGTCCAGCATGATGACGTTGGCGCCCCCCGCGATGGTGATGCCGATCTCCAGCGCCCGCTGCTCCGCGTAGGAAAGCGTGCCCGCGGGCAGGTTGCGCCGCGGCAGCAGGTTGATCTGCTCCAGGATCGCCTCGGCCCCCTCGGTCAGCTCCCGCTTGCGGTTCACCAGGTGCCAGAAGGAGTACTTGTACCCCTGGGCCCAGAGCAGCGCGCAGCGGACGTTCTCGAAGACCGTCATGGCCGGGAAGATGTTGGTGATCTGGAAGGAGCGGCTCAGCCCCTTGCGGTTGATCTGGAAGGGCTGGAGCCCCGCCAGGTCCTCACCATGGAGCTTCACCGTTCCGGCGGTGGGCGGGAAGCGCGCGGTGATCAGATTGAAGAGGGTGGACTTGCCCGCCCCGTTCGGCCCGATGATCGCGTGCCGCTCGGCCTTGCCGATGGAAAGGTCGATGCCCCGTATGATCTCGGCCTTGCCGAAGCTCTTCTTGAGGCCGCTCAGTTCTAGTGCGGGCGCGCTCATGCGGCACCTCCTGCGGTGTTGGCTTCGTTCCAGGCGTCGCGCAGGGCGGGCGCCGTCATGCGGGCGATGCCGAGGCCCACCACCGCGATGGCGATGGCGACGATCCAGGGCAGCGCCGTGTGGCTGTCGAAGGTGGTCCAGAAGAGGGTCATCTCATGGTCCCCCGAGGCCGCGTGGCGCACGTGGAAGGTCATCTCCACCAGGGCGCAGAGCGCCAGGGTCCCGATGGCCGCGGGCAGCAGCGTCTTGAGGTAGGGCAGGATCAGCAGCCGCGCCTTGCCCAGCTTGAAGACCGGCACGTGCATCATCATCAGCCCCGCCAGGCCACCGGGGAAGAACATCACCGTCGCCACGAAGAGGGTGCCCGCGTAGAAGGCCCAGAGCTCGGTCTGGAGCGAGAGCACGGTCTGCACCAGGGTGAAGACGATGGCCCCGATGATCGGCCCAAAGAAGAAGCCGACCCCGCCGAGGAAGGTGACCAGAAGGATCACGCCCGATGAGGCGGTGTTGAGGTTCTCCTCCGTCAGGATTTCGTAGTTGATGGCAAAGAGCCCGCCCGCGATGCCCGCGAAGAAGCCCGAGGCCACGAAGCTGAAGAAGCGCACCCAGCGGGCCGAGTAGCCCAGGAACTCCGCCCGCTCCGGGTTGTCGCGCACGGCATTGGCCATGCGGCCCACCGGCGTGCGCGACCAGAGGTACATCAGGACCGCCGAGACGAGCACCCAGAAGGAGGTCAGGTAGTAGACGTCGATCTGCTGCAGGAACTCGTTGCCGAAGAAGGGCATGGCGTAGGTCCGGTCGCCCGAGATCCCCTCCTCGCCGCCGAAGAAGGCGACGATGATGACGGAGCAGGCGGCGATCAGCTCGCCCACGCCAAGCGAGATCATGGCGAAGACGGTGCCGGCGTTGCGGGTCGAGAAGGAGCCGACGATCAGCGCCAGACCCATGCCGAAGAGGCCCCCGAAGATGGGCAGCACCGGCAGCGGGAAGGAGGCGAAGAAGTCCGACGCGTTCATGATGTGCATGCAGGCGAAGCCGCCCACGCCGGCATAGACGGCGTGCCCGAAGGAGAGCATGCCCCCCTGCCCCAGCAGCATGTTGTAGGCCAGGGCGAAGACCACCGTGATCCACATCTGGTTCATGATCGTCAGGGCGGCGTTGGAGGTGAAGATGGAGGGCAGGATCGCCAGCAGGACGGCGGCGATCACCCAGGGGCCGATGGTCAGGGTCAGGCCACCGGCGCGCAGGCGCTCGGAGGCGCGGGACGGATCGGTGGTGATCTGTTCCTTCGGCCGGGCGGGATCTGGCAGGTCTGTCTGGCTCATGAGTGACGCTTTCCGAAGAGGCCCTGCGGACGGAAGATCAGGATCAGCACCATCAGGATGTAGGGCAGGATGTCGGCGATCTGCGGGCTGGTCACGGACCAGATGTCACGGAAGATGTTGCCCTCCAGGTCCGACGGGGTGACGATCCCGATGCCGTTGAGGATGTCCGACATGGCGAGGTTGTAGGATTTGGCGAAGGTCGTGATCCAGCCGATCAGCAAGGAGGCGACGAGGGCGCCCCAGAGCGAGCCGAGCCCGCCGATCACGATGGTCACGAAGACGATGGAGCCCAGCACGAAGGCCATGCCCGGGAAGGTGCCCAGCACCGGCCCCGCGATGACACCGGCCACCCCCGCGAGGGCCGTGCCGACGCCGAAGACGCCCATGAAGATCAGCGGCACGTTGTGGCCCAGGGCCTCCACCGTGCGCGGATAGGACAGGGCCGCCTGGATGATCATGCCGACGCGCGTGCGGGTCAGGATGTAGAGCAGCCCGATGAAGATCGCGACCGAGATGAAGATCATGAAGATCTTGTAGGCCGGGATGGAGTTGCCCGCGATGGAGAAAGCGGTGAAGTTCAGCACCTCGGGGATGTCGTAGGGCATCTGGTTCTTGCCCCAGATGAACTGCACCAGTTCCTCGATCAGCAGGGCCAGGCCGAAGGTGAAGATCAGTTCGGGCACGTGGCCGTACTGGTGCACCCGCCGCAGGCCGTACCTTTCGACGCCGGCGCCCATCACGCCCACGACCAGCGGCGCGATCAGCAGGCCCATCCAGAACCCCAGCGCGAGGCTGATCTGGTAGGCGAAGTAGGCGCCGAGCATGTAGAAGCTGGCGTGGGCGAAGTTGAGCACGCCCATCATGGAGAAGATCAGCGTGAGGCCGGCCGAGAGCATGAACAACAGCAATCCGGTCACCAGCCCGTCGATGATATTGACGAGGATGAGTTCCATCGGGTCCCCCGGGGGATAGAATTTTCAATGAAAGCGGTCGCACCGCCAATGGCTGGCGGTGCGACCGGGAACGACCCTTACTCGGGGCGCTTCATTTCACAGGTGGTCGGGCTGTCCATGGAGGCCATCTCAACGGTGGACTCGGTCAGCACGCCGAAGCCGGAGTTGTCATAGTCGAACTCGATGTTCTCGTCCGTGTGCACGCCGACGTGCATGTCCTGGATCAGCTGGTGATCCTGCGGACGCATGTAGAGCTTGCCGCCCCACATGGACTCGTACTCCATGCCCTCGAGCTCCTTGGCCACGGCCACCACGTCTGTGGCGGTCCCGGCCTGCTCGATGGCCTGCTCCAGCATCCCGATGGCGTTGAAGATCCGGCTCTGGTCGATGTTGCCTTCCGGGTACTTCTCCTTGAAGGCGTTGTAGAGGTCACGGGCCTCTTCCGACGCGATCGGGTTGATGCCACCCTGGGCGATCAGGCGGATGCGGTCCTTGCCGGATTCACCGAAGGCCGCGGTCATGCCGGAACCGGCCGCGTAGTAGGTGTAGATCGGGCCTTCAAAGCCGTTCTCGATGATCGACTTGCCGAGGCCCAGCATGTCGGCGCCCCAGTTGCCGGTGATCACCGCGTCGGCCCCCGAGGAAACGACCTTGCGGGCGTAGGGGGTGAAGTCCTTCACCTTGCCGATCGGGTGCAGCTCGTCGCCCACCACCTCGATGTCGGCGCGCTTCTCGCCCAGCATCTGGTTGGCGGCGGCCGAGACGGCCTTGCCGAAGGAATAGTCCTGGCCGATGATGTAGACCTTCTTGATGTCGTCCTGCTGCGCGATCACGTCGGTCAGGGCGTCCATCTTGATGTCCGCGTTGGCGTCAAAGCGGAAGTGCCAGAAGTTGCACTTGTCGTTGGTCAGGGCCGGGTCCACGGCGGCGTAGTTCAGGAACAGCACCCGGTCGTCGGGGTTGCGGCGGTTGTGCTTGTCGATGGCCTCCGTCAGGGCGTTGGCCACGCCCGAAGAGTTGCCCTGCGCGACGTAGCGGATGCCCTGATCGATCGCGACCTGAAGCTGGATCAGCGATTCCTTGGGGCTGATCTTGTTGTCGAAGGCCACGATCTCGAAATTCTGGCCGTCGAGAACGCCACCGTCGGCGTTCACCATGTACTCGGCCGCAAACTCGAACTGGTGCAGGCCGTTGGTGCCCGTGCTGGCGAAGGGGCCGCTGAGCGGATCGATGAATGCGATCTTGACGTTCTCGGCAAAAGCGGCGGACGCCGCCACCATCATGGACAGCGCGGAAACCGCACCAAGCTTGATAATTTTCTTCATGTTACTCCTCCCTATGGCGGTCCCTTTATCACCAATCATACTGGTGTCCTCCGACCGCTCGGGGAGAGTTGCATACCCCTAGTCAAAGTCAAGGCCACAGGGGGCGCGAAAGATAATTTCTCGCCTGACGTAGGGTCATTTTTCGGAATTTGTTCCGCTGTGCGGAATTTATGACCGCGCGCTATCCGCGCACGCTCAGGACCTGGGCAGCCTTGATCAGGCGTGGTCCGTAGACCCCTTCAAGCTGCCGTTTCTTGACCCGGAAGGCCGGTCCGCCGACGTTCAGGCCATAGACCCGCTTGCCGCCCAGCGAGTAAACCGGCACGGCGATTCCATTGACGTCAGAGCGCCAGGTTCCGTAGCCGGAGCAGAAGCCCTTCTCCTGGTATTCGGCCAAGGCCTCGGCGTAGTTGGCGCGCCCGTCGGCCTCACGCTCGGCGCTTTCGGCGCGGGCAAAGGCAAAGACCCGCTCGCGGTCCTCCGCCTCCATCCCCACCAGGATCGCCCGCCCGATGGCCGAGTGGAAGATCGGCAGGCGTGAGCCCACCCGGATCGCCAGGGAGACCCCCTCGAAGGAGCGCTTGGTCACCAGATAGACCACCTCGAGCCTGTGCTGCTCGCCCAGGGCGACGGTGATGTAGCTGTTCGGCCCGTCGCGCAGCTCGCTCATCTCGTGCTCGGCGCGCTCGGCGATGTCCATGCCCGAGAGCACGCCGTAGCCCAGCTGAAGCACCCCGCCCGAAAGCCGGTAGGTGCCGACGCGGCTGTCGGCCACCAGGTAGTCCAGCGCACAAAGCGTATGGGTCAGGCGCGAGATCGTGGCCTTGGGCAGGCCGGTCCGCTCCGAGAAGTCGCTGTTGGAGAGGGTCACCTCGTTGTCGCGGAAGCAGCGCAGGATCTCCAGCCCGCGCGCCAGCGCGGTCACGAAGTTGCGGTCCTTCTCCTCCTCGTCGCGGTCCAGCCCGTCCACCGCCCCCTAGCCCCTGTCCAGGGCATCCAGCCCGTGCTGCGCGAAGACCGGCACGAAGGTGCCCAGCTTCTTCGCCCGCTCGGGGTTGGAAGCGTTGCCGTCGAGCCCGCGCTTCAGGACCCCCTGGATGATCCCCGCCATGCGGAAGAAGCAGAAACCCAGGTAGAAGCCGAAATTCTCGATCCCGTCGAGCCCGCGCCGCTCGCAGTACTTGGCGATGAACTCCTCATCGGTCGGCAGGCCCAGGGCCTTGCGGTCCAGCCCGCCCATGCCGCGCCCCTCGGCGCCCGCGGGAAGTTGCCACTGCATGATCACCGCCGCCAGGTCCGCGAAGGGGTGGCCGATGGTGGAAAGCTCCCAGTCCAGCACCGCGCGGCAATCCGTGGTCTCGGCGTCGAAGATCATGTTGTCCAGCCGGTAGTCGCCATGCACCAGGGTGCGCTGGCCATCGTCCGCCGGGCGCTCCTCGGCCAGGCGCTCCATCAGGGCGTTCATCGCCGGGATGTCCTGGGTCTCGGAGGCCTTGTACTGCTTCGACCAGCGCCCGATCTGGCGTTCGAAGTAGTTGCCCGTGGGGCCATAGTCCGCGAGGCCCACCTTCTCGATGTCCACCTCGTGCAGGGCCGCCAGCACCCGGCCCATCTCGTCAATGATGCCGCTGCGGTGCTCGGGGCTTACTTCCGGCATGGCCGGTTCGTTGAAATTGCGCCCGGGCACGTGGTCCATGATGTAGAACATGGAGCCGATCACGTCGTCGTCCTCGCACAGAAGGTGCATCTTGGCGACGGGCACGTCCGTATGCTCCAGCGCCCGCTGGACCCGGAACTCCCGGTCCACCGCGTGGGCGGACTTGAGCAGCGTGCCCGGCGGCTTGCGCCGCAGCACGTAGGCGTGGCCCGGGGTCTTGAGCAGGAAGGTGGGGTTGGACTGGCCGGTCTGGAACTTGCTGATCTCCATCGGCCCATCGAAGCCCGGCAAGTGCTCCTTCAGGTAGGCGCTGACCGCCGCCTCGTCCAATGTCTGTGTATCCGCGCTCATGCTCTTCCTCTAACTGTAGCTTACCAATGCCGCCCCGTCTGGCGACATGAAATGTGGCGTGGCGTTGAACTCGTGCAGGGAAAACCGCGGCCCCTTGAACATGAAGCGCGTGAGCGCGGTGTTCTTGATCTGCAGGTTCAGCTCCATCATGTGTCTCTTGTCCGCGCCCAGGGCGGTCGCGGTCAACTGTCCGATGACCCCCCCGGAGGAAACGACAAGCACGCGCCGGGCCTCCGTGTCGCAGGCAAAGGCGCGCGCCGAAGCGACCCGCGCGGCGAACTCGGCATAGGTCTCGGCGGCCCCGTCAAAGGCCGCGTCCTGCCACTCGAAGACGGTCTCGCGCAGGGCCCGGAAGTGGGTCTTGCGGTCCCCCTTCACGAGGTCCGGCACCTCTCCCGCAAAACGGGCCATCAGCAGATCGTGGAAATCGTACTCGTTGAAGCCCGGGTGCTCCTCGGGTGCCGCCTCGAAGCCCATGGAGGCCAGGGTCTCCTTCTGGCGCCGCAGGGTGCCGGTGATGAGCCTGTCGGGCTCCCAGCCGGCCTCGCGCAACAGGGTCCCGATGGCCTCCGACTGGCGGTGCCCCAGATCAGACAGGATGTCGTAGTCGTCCTGCCCGAAGGAGGCCTGGCCGTGGCGGATGACAAGCAGTTCAGCCAAGGCGCACCCCCGGCCCGCGGCTCTGAAAGCGGGTCAGGATCACGAGAACTCCCCCGCCAGGCGCTTGCCCGCCGCCAGGTATTCCTTCTCCATCCGGTCCACGATCTTGTGGGCCGGCCCGACGGACTTGACCGCCCCGATGCCCTGGCCCGAGCCCCAGATCGTCTTCCAGGCCTTGGGCTTGGAGGAGCCGTCCGAGAAGCTCATGGAGGAGGCATCCGCCGTCGGCAGGTTCTCCGGGTCCATCCCCGCCGCCTTGACCGAGCCCTTGAGGTAGTTGCCCCAGACCCCGGTGAAGAGCGATGAATAGACGATGTCCTCGGCGCCAGAGCCGACGATCATGTCCTTGTAGCCCTGCTCGGCGTTGGCCTCCTCGGTGGCGATGAAGGGCGAGCCGGTGTAGCCCAGATCGGCCCCCATGGCCCGGGCCGCCAGCAGGGCCTCGCCCGTGGCGATGGCGCCCGAGAGGGCGATCGGCCCCTCGAACCATTCGCGGATCTCGCGCACCAGGGCAAAGGGCGATTGCTGGCCCGCATGGCCCCCGGCGCCCGCCGCCACGGCCACCAGCCCGTCGGCGCCCTTCTCGATCGCCTTCTTGGCGAAGGTGTTGTTGATGATGTCGTGCAGCACGATGCCGCCCACCGAATGGGCCGCCTCGTTGACCTCCTTGCGGGCCCCCAGAGAGGTGATCCAGATCGGCACCTCGTGACGGGTGCAGATCTCCAGGTCACGCTCCAGCCGCCCGTTGGAGCGGTGCACGATCTGGTTCACCGCGAAGGGCGCCGCCGGCCGGTCCGGGTTGGCCTGGTTGTGGCGGTCCAGCTCTTCCTTGATCTCGGTCAGCCAGGTGTCCAGCAGCGGATGCTCGCCCTCCCCCTCGCGCGCGTTCAGCGCCGGGAAGGACCCGACGATGCCGGCCTTGCACTGGGCGATGACCAGCTTGGGCACGGAGATGATGAAAAGCGGCGAGGCGATCATCGGCAGGCGCAGGCCCTGAAGGGCCTTGGGAAGGTGTGAATCGTCGCGGGGCATGGTCTCTCCGGGTAGTCTCATGTTGACGGTAAGGGGGCGGGTGAAACCGCCCCTCTTGTTGGCAAATCGCATGGGCTATCGCCCGGCTTAGAGCACTTCGAAGAGCCCGGCGGCCCCCATGCCGCCGCCCACGCACATGGTGCAGACCACGTACTTGGCGCCGCGGCGCTTGCCCTCGATCAGGGCGTGGCCCACCATCCGGGCGCCCGACATGCCGTAGGGGTGACCGATGGAGATGGCGCCGCCGTTCACGTTCAGCCGCTCGTTCGGGATGCCAAGCTGGTCGCGGCTGTAGAGCACCTGCACCGCGAAGGCCTCGTTCAGCTCCCAGAGGTCCACGTCATCCATGGTCAGGCCGTGGGCCTTGAGCAGCGCGGGCACGGCGTAGATCGGGCCGATGCCCATCTCGTCGGGCTCGAGCCCCGCGGCCATCACGCCCACATAGCGGCCCAGCGGCTCCAGGCCCGCCTTCTCGGCCGCCTTGGCCTCCATCACGACCGAAGCCGAGGCCCCGTCCGACAGCTGGCTGGCGTTGCCCGCGGTGATGAACTTGCCTTCCTTGATTTTCATGCCGTCCTTGAAGACCGGCTTGAGGCCCGCCAGGCTCTCGGCAGTGGTGCCGGGGCGGTTGCCCTCGTCCTTGTCCAGGGTCACCTCGTGGTGCGAGATTTCCTTGGTCTCCTTGTCCTGGATCATCATGGTGGAGGTCAGGGGCACGATCTCGTCGTCGAACTTGCCCGCCTGCTGGGCCTGGTGCGTGCGCTCCTGGGATTGGGCGGAATACTCGTCCTGAACCTCGCGGCTGACATTGTAGCGCGCCGCCACGGTCTCGGCCGTCTCCAGCATGGACATGTAGATGTCGGGCTTGTTCTGCATCAGCCAGGGGTCGGCCTTCACGCGCATCTCGGGCGTCTGCACCATGGAGATGCTCTCGACGCCGCCGCCGACAACCACGTCCATGCCGTCCATGACAACCTGCTTGGCCGCCGTGGCAATGGCCATCATGCCCGAGGCGCACTGGCGGTCGAGCGACATGCCCGCGACGGTCACCGGCAGGCCCGCGCGCACGGCGGCCTGGCGGGCGATGTTGCCGGCCGAATGGCCCTGCTGAAGCGCCGCGCCCAGGATCACGTCCTGCACCTTGGCCGGGTCAACGCCCGCGCGCTCCACGGCGTGCTTGATGGCGTGGCCCGCCAGCTCCTGCGGCGTGGTGTTGTTGAAGGCGCCCCGGTAGGCCTTGCCGATCGGGGTCCGGGCTGTCGATACGATGACTGCGTCGCGCATGTGTCTCTCCTTTGAAGTCTGTTACCAGTCCAGCTTCAGGCCACGGGCCTGGGCTGCACTGAGGGCGTATTTCTTGGTCTGGCTGAAGGCGTCGGTCAGCTCTTCCTGGCCCGAAGGGTCGCTCACCTCGGCAAAGCGGGCGGCCACCCGCTCGGGCGTCAGGTCCGCATCCGTCAGGGTGATGCCCTGGGTCTCGTAGACGCGGGTCTGGGCAAAGGCCCCTGCCCCGGCCCCCAGGATCACCCGGCTCGGTGCTTCCTCGCTGACGAGGTAAAGCAGCCCCGGCGTGATCGTCTCGGGCGCCAGCAGCTCCGCCGCCTCGGCGGGCAGCAGCTCCTCGGTCATCCGGGTGGCCGCCGTCGGCGCCAGGGTGTTGACGCGGATGTTGTCGCGCGCCCCCTCCAGGTGCAGCACGTTCATCAGGCCCATCATGGCGGCCTTAGCGGCGCCGTAGTTGGACTGGCCGAAGTTGCCATAGAGGCCGGAGCCGGAAGCGGTGAAGACGATCCGGCCATACTTCTGCTGGCGCATGATCGGCCAGCAGGCATGGGCCACGTTGGCCGAGCCGATGAGATGGACGTCCACCACCTTGCGGAAGTCGGCCATCTCCATCTTGGCGAAGGTCTTGTCGCGCAGGATGCCCGCGTTGTTCACGGCAATGTCGATCCGGCCCCAGCGCGTCATGGCGCGCTCCACCATGTCGATCACACCGGCCTCGTCGGAAACGTCGCAGCCGTGCGCCATGGCCTCGCCGCCCATCGCCTCGATCTCGGCGACCACGGCCTCCGCCGCCTCCGAGGAGGCGCCGGTGCCGTCGCGGCTCACGCCCAGATCGTTGACCACGACCCTGGCACCCCGGCGGGCCAGCCCCAGGGCATGGGCCCGGCCCAGGCCGGTGCCCGCCCCGGTGACGATGGCGACACGCTCGTCAAATCGGATCTCGGCCATCAGTGCAGCGCCTGCTCGAAGATGTTGGGCCCGGACATGACGTTGATGCCGCCCGAGACGGGGAGGATGCCCCCGGTCACGTAGGCGCCGCCCTGGCCGCAGAGGAAGAGCATGCAGCCGGCGATGTCCTCGTCCCGGCCAACCCGGCCCAGGGGCACGTCCTGGCCCACCTTGCCGCGGGTATCCTCGTTCGCCGTCGCAAAGGCCGTCATGCGCGAGACGAAGGGCCCCGGCGCCAGGGCGTTCACCGTGACGTGCTTGCCCGCCAGCTCCTTGCCCAGGATGCGGGTCATGTGATGCACCGCCGCCTTGGACATGGAGTAGGAATAGGCGCCATCGCCCATCTCGCGCTCACCCATGACGGAGCCCACGTTGATGACCCGAGCCGGGTCCTCGGCGGAGGTGGATTCCACCAGCATCGGCAGGAGCTTCTGGGTAAGGTCGAACATGCCCGCTACGTTGACGTTCATCACCTTCTCCCAGGCGCTGTGGGGGAACTCCCCCATGGGCGCGCCCCAGGTGATGCCGGCGTTGTTCATCAGGATGTGCAGCTTGTCGGTGCGCTCCTTCACGGCGGCCACCAGCGCGTCGATCCCCTCCTCAGAGCCGACGTCGCCGACAAAGCCGATCGCCTTGCCGCTGGCCCCGAGCTTGTTCAGCTCCTCGGCCACCGCCTCGCAGGCGCCCTCCTTGCGACTCGCCATCAGCACCGTGGCGCCGGCCCGCACCAGGGCCTCGGCGGCCATGCGGCCAATGCCGGTGGCCCCGCCGGTGACCAGGGCAACCTTGCCCTTGAGCCCGAAAAGCGTCTCGATATCCATCAAAATCCCCTTGCTGCGGCGACCCGTTCGGCGTGGTAGCTGTAGTCACCCAGCCACTCCGCCCCGACCCGCGCGCGTTTCATGTAAAAGCCCATGTCATAGGCGTCGGTCATGCCGATCCCGCCGTGCATCTGGACCCCCTCGATCACGGCAAGCTTCGCCGTGTCGGTCGCCCGTGCCTTGGCGATGGAAACGGCCAGCCCGGCATTCTCCGGGTCCTCGTCCAGCATCCGGCCGGCGTTGAGGATGGCGCTCGCCGTCACTTCGATCTCGCACCAGAGGTGCGCGGCCCGGTGCTGAAGCGCCTGGAAGCGCCCGATCTCGACCCCGAACTGTTTGCGTTCCTTGAGGTAGCCGACGGTCATGTCGAAGGCTCCGGCGGAAAGCCCGGTCATCTCGGCCGCCAGCGCGGCCTGGCCGGCCTCCAGCGCGGGCTTCAGGACAGTCATCGCCTGGTCCACCTGGCCCAGCACGTCCTCGCCCGTGGCCTCAACGTTGTCGAAGGTGATGCGCGCCGAATCGCGGGCGTCGATCATGTTGGAGGCATCGCGCTGCACCCCCTCCCGGTCCGCCGGAATGTCGAAGAGGGTCAGCCCGTTCTCCGTCCGCGCCAGGACCAGCAGGCGGTCCGCCAGGGCCCCATCCACCACGAACTGCTTCTTGCCGCTCAGACGGAAGCCGTTGCCCTCGGCCTTGGCCTCAAGCTGCGCTCCCTCGGGGTCGAACTTGACGCCCTCGTCCACCGCCAGCGCATAGGTGGCAGCACCGCTGGCGATCCGGCCCAGGGCCGCCTTGGCGCGGTCATCGCTGACCTGGCGCAGAGCCGTGGCCGCGATCACGGCGGTGGACAGGAAGGGCGAGACGGCCAGCGTCTTGCCCATCTCGCGGGCGATCACCCCGGCGGCGGCGTGCCCCATGTCGGAGCCGCCGGCCTCCTCGGGCACCAGCACCCCGGCCCAGCCCATCTCGGCCATCTCCTTCCAGAGATCGGCATCGTGGGTCCGGCCCGCGTCGCGCATCTCGCGCAGTTTCTTCACCGGGGCCGCGCCATCGAGGAACCCGCGCGCCATGTCGGCGAGCATGGTCTCTTCTTCGGTCATCACTAGTTTTGCCATTGTCTCTTACCCCGGAAGTCCCAGTACGCGGCGCGACACGATGCTCAGCATCACCTCGCTGGTGCCACCCTCGATCGAATTGGCCTTGGTCCGCAACCAATCTCCGGCGCGGTTGCCCAGGGGGCCGTCCCACTCCAGCGCGTCTGACCCGCCGGCCGTCATCATCAGCTCGTGGCGCTGCTTGTTCAGCTCGGTGCCCATGTACTTGAGCATGGCCGAGGCGTCGCCCGCCCCCTGCCCCGCTTCGGCCTGGTCCTTGTAGCGTTCCAGCGTCAGCCCGATGGCGAGCGAGTTCACCTCGCAGCGCATGGCATCAGCGCGCAGCACCGCGTCCAGCTCCTCCAGCGTCTCGGACAGCACGGCGCCAAGCGCCCGGCCCGTGCCCGTCAGGCCCCCGGCCCCGCCCGAGATCATCTCGCGCTCGTGGGTCAGTAGGTACTTGGCCACGTCCCAGCCGCGGTTCTCCTCGCCCACGATGCGGTGCTTGGGCACCTTCACATCGGTGAAGAAGGTCTCGCAGAAGGGCGAGATGCCCGAGATCATCTTGATCGGCCGGGTCTCGACGCCCGGGTCCTCCATGTCGATCAGCAGGAAGGAGATACCCTTGTGCTTGGGCGCCTCGCGGTCCGTCCGCACCAGGGCAAAGATCTGGTCGGCCTTGTCGGCGTAGGAGGTCCAGATCTTCTGGCCGTTGACCAGCCAGTGATCGCCCCTGTCCTCGCCTTTGGTCTGCACGTTCGCGAGGTCCGATCCCGCGCCCGGCTCCGAATAGCCCTGGCACCAGCGCACCTCGCCGCGCGCGATGGGCGGCAGGTACTCCAGCTTCTGCTCGTGGCTGCCGAAATGCAGCAGCGCCGGCCCGAGCATCCAGATGCCGAAGCTCTGAAGCGGCGGGCGCGCGTTGATGCGCTGCATCTCCTCGTGGAACACCTTTTCCTGATCGCGTGTCAGGCCCGCGCCGCCATATTCCTTGGGCCAGGTGGGCACCGTGTAGCCCTTGGCCGCACAGCGCTCCAGCCAGATGCGCTGTTCCTCGGAGGTGAACTTCCAGGACTTCCCGCCCCAGCAGATTCCCTGCTCCGTGATGTTGCCGTCCCGCATCTCCTGCGGGCAGTTCTCCTCAAGCCACGCACGGACATCCGCGCGGAACGCTTCCAGGTTCTCGCCACTCATTCCAAATTGTCCTCCCGTCGAAACGTCACGTCATAAAGCGGACGTTCATTCCGCTGTGCAGAATGCCGATCCGAAATTCGATTGACAAGAGACAACGCCACGTCCCAACTTCGGAAATTGTGAAATAAGGGAGATCACGATGAAAGCGATGCTGAGCAAGGAACCCGGTGGACCGGAAACCCTGGTGCTCGAAGAGATGGACGATCCGAAGCCCGGTGCCAAGCAGGTTCTGATCCGTGTCCATGCCGCGGGGGTCAATTTCCCCGACACGCTGATTATCCGCGATCTGTATCAGATGAAGCCGCCCCGCCCCTTCGCGCCGGGCGGCGAGATCGCGGGCGAGGTCGTCGCCGTGGGCGAAAAGGTCAGCCACCTGGCCGTGGGCGACCGGGTGATCGGCATGACGGGCTTCGGCGGCTTTGCCACCCACGTGGCGGCGGATGCGGCCAAGGTCATCAAGATGCCCGATGACATGCCCTTCGAGGAGGCCGCCTGCCTGGTGCTGACCTACGGCACCTCGCACCACGCCCTGAAGGACCGGGCCGAGCTGAAGGCGGGCGAGACCCTGCTGATCCTCGGCGCGGCCGGCGGTGTCGGCGTGGCGGCGATCGAGCTGGCCAAGGCGGCGGGCGCCCGCGTCATCGCCGCCGTCTCCTCCGAGGACAAGGCCCAGTTCTGCCGCGATCTCGGCGCAGACGAGACCCTCATCTACGAGCGCGACCTCGACCGCGACGGCCAGAAGGCCTTCTCCGCCAAGATCAAGGAACTGGCAGGCGGCGACGGGGTCGATGTGGTCTATGACGCGGTGGGCGGCAACTATGCCGAACCGGCGGTCCGCGCCCTGGCCTGGAAGGGCCGCTTCCTGGTGGTCGGCTTCCCGGCCGGCATCCCCAAGATCCCGCTCAACCTGACCCTGCTCAAGGGCTGCCAGATCGTCGGCGTCTTCTGGGGCGCCCACACCATGCAGGAGCCCGAAAAGCACGCCGAGAACATGGGCGATCTCTTCCGGCTCTACAGCGAGGGCAAGATCAAGCCGCGCATCTCGGCCACCTACCCGCTGGAAAAGGCGGGCGAGGCACTGGAGCTGCTGCAGGACCGCAAGGTCCTGGGCAAGGTCGTGGTCAAGGTGGACGCCTAAAGGGCCCGGGGGTGCGGCACGCGGCCCGCCTGCCTTCCGCCCGGCGGCACGCCGGGCAGCCCCCGACCGCCCCCATGGGCGGGGGCTCCTCCCCCGCCCGCGGCCGGCGGCTGCCCTCCGTCAGAGGGCCCGCCTCATGAAATCCCCGCCAGATGCGACACGTCATTGAAGCCCCGCACGATCATCCGCTCGCCCTGCACCACCAGCCGCGAGATGGAGCCGTTGGCCGCCCCGTTGAAGGCAAAGGGCACGGCCCCCGAGGCAATCGACAGGGCCGCTCCGACGACACCGCCGTGCACCACCACCGCCACCAGCTCGTTGGGGTGCCGCGCGGCGATCCGCATCAGCCCCGCGCGCACCCGCGCATGCAGGGTCGCCGTGGTCTCGGCACCGGGGATCTCGCCCCACTCGTGGCCGTCGCGGGCCCGCAGGAAGGCCGGATCGTTCTCGTTGGCCCGGAAGCGGTACTCGCCCCCGTCCCAGTCGCCCAGATGGACCTCGCGCAGATCCGCCTCCACCTGCGGCTCAAGCCCAAGCGCCTCCGCCAGGGGCGCCGCGGTCTGGTGCGTGCGCTGCATCGTTGTGACCCAAATCCCTGCAATAGGCTCGCTTTTCAGCCGCTCGGCGACGGCCCGCGCCTGGGCCTCGCCCTCGGGCCGCAGCGCGGGGTCGCCCTGCCCCGCCACCAGCGGAAAGGATTGCCCCCTGATCGCCGCCTGGGTCTCTCCGTGCCGGATCAAAAGCAGGTCCGCCGCCCCCTCGGGCAGGACAAACCGGTGCTGACGCGCCTCACTCATTTCTCACCTCTTTCTCATTCGCAGCAATAGGACACATCCCATGCAGAACCGCCAGATCATCATCGAAGAATTGCCAACCGGCGCCCTGACCGAGGAGCACTACAAGCTGGTGGAGACCGAGATGCCCCAGCCCGCCGAGGGCGAGGCCCTGCTCAAGGTCATCCTCATGTCGATCGACGCCGCCAACCGCTCCTGGATGAAGGGCGCCACCTATCGCGCCGCCGTCCAGGCGGGCGACGCCATGCCCACCTACGCCGTCTGCGAAGTGGTGGAGAGCAAGTCCGATCGCCTCGCCAAGGGCGACATCGTCGCCGCCGAGGCCACCTGGGCCGACTACGTGACCGTGCCGGCGCGCCAGTGCCAGAAGCTGCCCAAGGTGCCCGAGCTCTCCAACCTCATGTCGGTCTACGGCATCGCGGGCAAGACGGCCTACCACGGCCTCATCTCCATCGGTCAGCCGATGGCGGGCGAAACCGTCCTGGTCTCCGCCGCGGCCGGCTCCGTCGGCGGCTACGTCGGCCAGATCGCCAAGGCCCTCGGCTGCCGCGTCGTCGGCATCGCGGGCGGCCCGGAGAAGTGCAAATGGGTGGAAGAGGAGTTCGGCTTCGACGCCTGCATCGACTACCGCGCGCCCAAGCTCTCCAAGGCCCTGGCCGAGGCCTGCCCCGACGGCGTGGACGTCTACTTCGACAATGTCGGCGGCAAGATCCTCGAATCGTCGCTCAACTTCATGAACGAACGCGGCCGCGTCGTCTGCTGCGGTGCCATCAGCCAGTACGACACGGACGAGGTGATGGGCCCCCGCAACCTGCCCGGCGTCGTCGTCGTCAAGCGGCTCAAGATGGAAGGCTTCATCGTGATGGATTTCGCCCACAACGATGCCAAGTGCCTGCGCGCCATGCAGCACTGGGTCGGCACCGGCCAGGTGAAGGTGGCCGAGGACATCGTCGAGGGGCTGGAGAACGCGCCCAAGGCCCTGATCGGCCTGCTCAAGGGCGACAACAAGGGCAAGCGCATGGTGCGCGTTGCCGCCGACCCGAAGTAAGGAGGAACCCCCATGTCATCACTGCAACAGGCCATCGCCCATCACGAACCGCTGATCGGCACCGAGGTTGGCGTGTCCAACTGGATCACCGTCGATCAGGCGATGATCGACGAGTTCGCCAAGACCACCCATGACGAACAGTGGATCCACGTGGACCCCGAGCGCGCGGCCAAGGAAACCCCTTTCGGCGGCGCCATCGCCCACGGCTTCCTCACCCTCTCTCTGGCCAGCCGCTTCGCCTACGACTGCTTCGACCTGCTGCCCGGGCAGGTCATGGGCATCAACTACGGCATGAACAAGCTGCGCTTCCTGATGCCGGTCAAGGCGGGCTCCCGCGTGCGCGGCCGCTTCACCCTGCAACGGGCCGAGGCGCGCGACGCCACCAGCCTGCTGCGCGAGAATCTCCTGACGGTGGAGATCGAGGGCGAGAAGACCCCGGCCCTGGTGGCCGAGTGGCTCGGCCTCGCCGTCTTCAAGGACTGAGCCCGCCGCGCCCCGGTCCCCGGATCGGGGCGCGCGCCCTGCCCTCTTGGCAGGAAGAACTCCCGCTGCAATAGATGGTGCACCCGCTAAAGGAGAAGCGCCATGGCAGCAGACCCCGAGATCAGCCGCGAGACCCTGCCCGCCCTGACCCTTGTGGGCCGCCACTGGCAGGGCAGCTACGCCGAGGCCGCCCAGGGCGCCGTCCGCCGCCTCATCGAGTCCCTGCGCAGTGACTATCCCGAAGCCGCCGACGTGCCGCTCTATGGCCTCTCCTGGACCGATCGCCCCGAGGGTTTCCGACACTTCTGCGGCTGGCCGGAATCGGCTCTAAACCGCACTTTAGAGCCTGATGAGCGCCTCACACTGGGCCCCCTGCCCTGCCTCACCAGCTCCCAGCCCACGGGCGACGCTACCGATGCCTACGCCCGCCTCATGGCCCACCGCGGTGCCCTCGGCCTCAGCACGCCCGAGGGCCCCACCATGATTGATGAGCACCGCCCAGACGGCACCCTGCGCCTCTGGCTGCCCGCCGCGGCGCCCTGAGCGCCCCTCAGCCCTCGATCCGCACCCCGGCGATGGTCGGGTCCACCCGCCGCACCGCGCGCATCAGGCGGCCCATCAGGTGGGTCTCCACGTAGGTGGCATGGAACCGCGTCGGCGCCGCCAGGGTCAGCCAGCCCTCCCCCTCCTCCTGGGCCACCAGCCCCGCGAACCAGGCCCCGTAGCTCGCCATATCCTCGCCGTGCAGGATCTCCTGCGCGGCACTCCAGGTGGCTCCGTCCTGCACCGGCTGCGCCACCTGCCGCAGGGCCACCACGTTGGAGGGCGCGACCTGCGGCGCGGGCGGCTCCATCCGGTCGATGAAGTCCGGCCCGATGTTGCCCCAGGCGGGCCGCGTATCGGCCAACATGCGGCTCAAACATAGGCCATAGACACTGACTCGCCCCCGTGCCCCCCGCCGCTTGAGCACCAGCCAGCCCCGCGCCTGGAGCTTCGCCAGCTCCCGCTTCACCGTCCGCTTGTCGACGTCCCACAGCGTCGCGATGGCCTCCTGCCCCATCGAAAGCTCGTCGCGTTGCCAGTTGTATCGGGTGGTGATCAGAGCCAGACAGCGCAGCACCAGCCGCTGCGTGCCCCTGTCCCCGGCCAGGGCATAGGCGGTCAGCGCCGAAATGATGTCGTACTTCCTGGACGCCGCCCCTTGCCCGACGGGTTTGGCAATCTCCATTGCCTGCTCCTCGTATGCCGCCGCTGGGGCGGATGTCTGTGCCTCGATCTGTCCGGGGGTCTTGGCGCCCCCTGCCCTCTCCGGGGCTTGGGAAAGTGTCTTTCCAACGCATTTCCCTGATTGTTGGCCATTAACGTCCAGTTGTTCGATTCTGTCAAGCGGCCGGCCGCGAGGCCCCCGGACCAAATCAAATGAAATGGGTATCAATGGTACTGGGGGACATTCCCATGTGTCCCCTATTGGGCGCGAAATGTCACCTAATATCTGGTGGGGTGGCTTGGACTGTCCCCCAATAGGTAGCGCCTTTGCGCCCAATTCGCAGGCAACGGCCCGAATCGGTGTCGCCCCGCCCCGCCCAGTGGAAACAGGGCCAAACACCCGCAAACCTTCCCCGCGGAAAAGGTTCGGTTCAGTCTAAACTAACTTTTGCGTTTTTGCCAAATCAAGCGTATTTGCATTAACAGGCAGAATTAACGTTGAGGCACATCGCGCATGTACACGCATGAAGACCTGGCACAGCTCCAGGCCCAGTCGCTCAAGATGCAGGGCTGGATCCGACAGCAGACCTTCTCTCCCGAAAACACCAAGCGCCTGCGCCGCTTCTCCTCCTGGGAGGTGAGCGAGCTGATCTTCGGCATCAACCAGTCCACCTTCCGAGGCCGCCTGGCCGCCGATCCCTCCCTCCCCTCCGGCGAGGTGGAGCCCGAGGGCCGCCAGCGCTGGTTCTCTCTCGAGGAGATCAACGAGCTGCGCCGCCGCATGAAGGTGAACCGCAAGTCGCTCCTGCCGCCCCGGCCCGCGGGCAAGCGCGCCTTCCGCGCCGCCGTGGCCAACTTCAAGGGCGGGGCCGGCAAATCCACGGTGGCGCTGCACTTCGCCCACGCCGCCGCGCTCGACGGCTACCGCGTCCTGGTGGTGGACTTCGACCCCCAGGCGACCCTCTCCCATTCCATGGGCCTGACGGACGTGGCCGAGGACTACACCGTCTGGGGCATCATGGCCCGGGACCTGATCCGCGAGACCGACCGCATGAACGCCGCCGTGGTGGGCGCCGAAAGCGGCACCGCCCTGCCCCAGCGCAAGATCCCCGGCTCGATCCGCGACCTCGGCCTGTCGGAGTTGCGCCAGCAGGACTTCATCAAGCCCACCTCCTGGCCGACGATCGACATCATCCCCTCCTGCGCCAACGCCGCCTTCGTGGAGTTCGCCTCCGCCCAGTACCGGCACCTGAACCCCGAGTGGTCCTTCTTCGCCGCCGTCTCGCGCTACCTCGACGGGATCGGCGACGATGACTACGACCTGATCATCTTCGACTGCCCGCCCGCCATCGGCTACCAGTCGATGAACGCAGTCTTCGCCGCTGACATGCTCTACATCCCCTCCGGGCCGGGCTACTGGGAATACGATTCCACCACCTCCTTCATCGGCCAGCTCGCCGAGGCGTTGGAGGATCTGGCCGAGGGCTTCGACCAGACCTTCCCCACGGGGAAGGTTTCCCTGCCCAAGACCTTCACCGACATCCGCTTCCTGATGACCCGCTACGAGCCGGGCAACGAATTGCACCGCGCGATGTTCGGGGCTTTCAGAAAGGTTTTCGGCGATCATGTGGCCGAGCACCCGGTGGAGATGACCCGCGCCGTCGAACAGTCGGGGCGCTTCCTCTCCTCGGTCTACGAGATCGACTACCGGGAGATGACCCGCGAAACCTGGCGCCGCGCCCGCGCCAGTTTCGACCGCGCCTACGACGAGTTCCGCCAGGGCATCGTCCGGGCCTGGGACCAGATTTGAGGAGTTGAGACATGAGCAAGAAACGCCGCATCTTCGACATCGACATGCCCGAAGAGCTTTCCGGCCCCGAGCCGGAAACCTTCCCCGCGGAAAAGGTTTCGCCCGAGCGGGGGCGCCGCGGCCCCATGGCCACGGCCATCTCGGAGACCGCCAGCAGCACTCGCGAGCGGGCCGAGATCGAGGCGCGCATCCGCTCCGAGAACGACGCCCTGGCCCATGAGCACGTGCGCCTGAAGAAGCTCGGCCTGGTGGTGGACCTCCTGCCGCTGGACCGGATCGCGACCGACAAGTTGGTGCGCGACCGCGCCAAGGGCCCAGACATGGAGCTCTCCGAGCTGAAGGATTCGATCCGCGACATCGGCCTTTCGAACCCGATCCGGGTCGAGGCGCGGGGCGACGGCCAGTATGAGCTGATCCAGGGGTTCCGCCGCCTTTCGGCCTACCGCGAGCTTCTGGCCGAGACCGGGGATGAGGCCTCCTGGGGCGCGATCCCGGCGGCGGTCTCGGCCGAGGGCGCCTCGCTCGACGATCTCTATCGCAAGATGGTGGACGAGAACCTGGTGCGGAAGGACATCTCCTTCGCCGAGATGGCGCAGCTCGCGCTCGACTATGCCGCCGATCCCGTCACCACGGTCAACGATCCCGACCGGGCGGTGAAGCTGCTCTTCAAGTCCGCCAGCTACTCCAAGCGCAGCTACGTGCGGACCTTCATCAAGGTGCTCTGCGAGATCGGCCCGCAGCTCTCCCACGCCAGCGCCATGCCGCGCAATTTGGGGCTGGCCTTGGCCGCACGGCTGGAGGCCGAGCCGACGCTGGCCGAGGAGATTCGGCAGGCGCTGGGGCAGGGGGGTGAGGCAGAGGCCGAGGCGGAGCTGACTATCCTGCGCCGCTTTGCAGGACTGGCGGAAGATGCGCCCGAAGCGCCAAAGAGCGCGGCGACCCCCAAGGCCAAACCCAAGGGCGGCAGCGCCAAGACCTCGATCCAGTTCGACCGCAGCGAGGGCCGCGTGAAATGCGCCGCCTCCAGCGGGCGCCTGGAGATCCGCCTGAACAAGGATTTCTCCGCCGTGGACCGCATCCGCCTCGAGGCCGCCATCCGCGCCATGCTGGACGAGATCGCCTGAAACCTTTTCCGCAGTGAAGGTTTCAGGCGGGCAGGGCAGGGGGGGCAGACCTTTTCCGTGGGGAAGGTTTTGGCGGGGCAGGGGGGAGCAGACCTTTTCCGTGGAAAAGGTTCTGGTCTCGAGGTGAGCCGAACGACTGAGATGTTGCAGCATTAACAATGGTTTAGCTGGAGATGGTCAGTCGGGGCCTCAACGACATGATGACTGGTTGGATCAACCTCATCCACGCGAAAAGTGTCTCTAACGTGCTCGATAGGGCAGGGTGCAGCCGGACCCTTGGAGGCCCATCATCGTCCCTTCCGCAACAGGGCGGCGGGCTTTCACGCGCCGTTTCATTGGCCAGTTCTAGACTCGAACAGCAGCGTTAGAGCCTAGTGTCCGTGGCCTCGGTCGCTTCATGATCCACGCGCCGAGCAGCGCAGAAGCGCTTCCAGCCGCGTCTCCGGCCCCGTTCCGACAATACCAAGGTAGGTGACCTGCGCGCTGATCCCGTCGGCGCGCAGGGCAAGGCCGTCGCCTGGGGAAAGCTCCCCTGCGACGGACGGACCCGCGCCGGTGGAAAGCTGGGCCGTGATGCCGTTGGTCTCGCGCCTTGCGGAGACCGTGAAGAAGAAGCGTTGTTCGCAGAAGGGCACGCTCCTGTCGACTCCCAGCAGGACGGTGGCGGCATCAGCGACCTCGATAGGTGTGTGGGCCACCAGCGCACCGAGTAGCCGAGGCGCGGTATGCTCGATGGCCAGGGCGCCGACCGAGAGGCAAAACCCTCCTAGAAGGAGGCTACAGATGGCCCGGCGCCGCGTTGCCAGCAGCGGGGCGGCAAGCCGTCGGGGGAGGAGTTGCAGAAGATAGCTTGTCGCGGTGAGGGTCATGGTTGGCTCTCCATTCCTTTTACTGGCGGAAGGATCGCAAAGGGTGGCGCGGGGCTCGAAGGCTATAAGCCCCGCGGATGTGCCCCCTTCGTTGCGAGGTTCAGTGTTCAGACACCCGCCTTCCGGCCGCCGTCTCACCCCCGCTTCGGCGGCACGAAATGCGCGAGGTTTGCGCCCATGTTGCCTTTGATTTTCTTCAGCTCGTCGCGGGCGATGACCTTGAGGTGGACTTCGTCGGGGCCGTCGAGGAAGCGCATGGCGCGGCCCCAGGTCCAGAGATAGCTCAGGGGGGTGTCGGGGGTGATGCCCGCGGCGCCGAAGACCTGCATCGCGCGGTCGGCCACGGTGGTTTGCAGCCGCGCCGCCATGACCTTGATCGCCGAGACATCGACCCTTGCGGCGCGGGCGCCGTCGCGGTCCATGCGCCAGGCGGTTTGCAGCATCAGCAGGCGGGCCGCGTCGATCTCGATCCGGCTCTGGGCGATCCAGTCCTGGATGTTGGCGTTCTCGGACAGGGCCTTCCCGAAGGTGCTGCGCTCCAGCGCGCGCTCGCACATCAGCTCGAGCGCCAGTTCGCACTGCCCGATGGTGCGCATGCAGTGGTGAATGCGGCCCGGCCCCAGGCGCGCCTGGGCCAGCATGAAGCCGTCCCCCTCGTTGCCCAGCATCGCGTCCGCGGGCACCCGCACGTCGCGCATCACGATCTCGCAGTGCCCCTCGGGGGCGTGGTGGTGCATGATCGGCACGTCGCGCACCACTTCGAAGCCGGGCGTATCCATGGGGACCAGGATGAAGGAGTGCTTGCGGTGGCGGTCCGCGTCGGGCGAGGGATCGGAGACCCCGAAGACGATGCAGAGATTGGCATTGGGGTGCTTCGCGCCGGTAGAAAACCACTTGCGGCCGTTGATGACGTACTCGTCACCTACTCGGCGGATCGTGGTGGCCAGGTTGGTCAGGTCCGATGAGGCGGCATCCGGTTCCGTCAGGCCCACGACGGAGCGCAGGTCGCCGCGGAGCAGGGGCTCCAGGTATCTCTTCTTCTGGTCGGGCGTGCCGAACTGCATCAGGATTTCCATGTTGCCGGTGTCGGGCGCGTTGCAGTTGAAGACTTCGGGGCTCCAGGGCACGCGGCCCATCTCCTCGGCGAGGGGGGCATAGTCCAGGTTCGACAGGCGGGTGCCGGGATGGTCCTCCTCAAGCTCCGGGGTGAAGAGGTTCCAGAGGCCCGCCTCGAAGGCCTTGGCCTTGAGCGGCTCGACCACCTCTGTTGGGTAGGCGCCGGTCTGGGCGATCTCGTGGAAGCGGCGGTTTGCGGGCAGCACGTGGTCGGCCATGAAGGCCTTGAGCTTGGCCAGCATCTGCTTGCTCTTGTCGGAATAATCGAAATCCATGCGGGGGGTCCTTTAGGGCAGGGTGGGCGTGTCGGCGGAGAGCCGTGCCTCGGCGAGGCGGGCGAAATCGGGG
This sequence comes from Sulfitobacter sp., assembly GCA_965212515.1. GTDB lineage: Bacteria > Pseudomonadota > Alphaproteobacteria > Rhodobacterales > Rhodobacteraceae > Sulfitobacter. The sequence continues at coordinate 82,733 of OZ243121.1, read as the reverse complement.
GCGAGGGCGGCCACGGCGCGGGCGTCGGCGCTGGTGGCCTGACCGGCGGCGGCCCGGGCGGCGATGCCTTCGCAGATGACCGCCATCCGGAAGAGCGCGAAGGACCGGTGGAAGGGGCGCAGAGGCGCCTCGCAGCCGCCGGCGGCGCGGTAGGTTTCCAGAAAGGCATCGCTGTCGGGCAGGCCGAGGCGCCGCAGATCGAGGCCGCCGATGCCGCCCATCTGGTCGGGCCGCAGATCATAGAACATGCCCCAGTGGGCGAGGTCGGCCAGCGGATCGCCCAGGGTCGACAGTTCCCAGTCGAGCACCCCGGTGATGCGCGCCGGGTCCTCTCCGATCATCAGGTTGCCGATGCGGTAATCGCCGTGAACCAGCTTGGTGGGGCTTTCGGGGGGGATATTGCCCGCAAACCAGTCGGCCAGGGCGTCGATGCGGGGATCTTGGCGATGCGCCAGGTCCTGCCATTGGCCACGCCAGCGGGCCACCTGGCGCGCGTAGTACCCGGATCTTCGGCCATAGTCGCTCAAGCCGACGGCGGCGGGATCAACCTGGTGCAAGCGCGCCAGAATCCGCGCGGCTTCCAGGTGCAGGGCTTGGCGCGACTCGGGCGGCAGGTGGGGCAGGGCGGTCTGGTCGGAGACCGTGCCGGGCAGGCGTTCCATCAGATAGAAGGGCGTGCCGATCAGGGCCGGGTCGGGTTCGTAGTGGACCGGGCGGGGCAGGGGGAGGCCGCTTTCCTGGAGGGCCGTCAGCACCCGATACTCGCGGTCAATGGCGTGGGCGCTGGAGAGGGTGGTGCCGCTGGGTTTCTTGCGCAGGACGAGTTGGCGGCCCTGGGCCTTCACGAACCAGGTAGGGTTGGACTGGCCGCTGCCGACCGGGTCGATCTGCACGGGCCCGCCGAGCAGCGGCGCCAATCCCGCAGGGTCGAAGTCTGGTTGAGGCTGCATCCGATTCTTTCTGTCTGATTGTCGGACACTAATGGTTACGTAGGGAGAATGTAGCGGTCAATCCCCCTCCCTCTGGCCGGTATGGGGGAGAACAAACCCATATGTTTGATATAAATAGATAAATGCTGCGTTGCAGCGTCCTACAATGCCGCGCTGCAGGGATTGACAGGGGACCTTTTTGACGCTCAATCTGCCGTAATGTCGGACGTTACTACAGGATTGGACCGAAGTGCAGCTCATCGGCAGTACATACCGAGAGACCTTGACCGGCCAAGGGGCGGGCCCGTGAGCCTCAGCCCGCGTCCCATCCATGTGGCCTATGCCTACCAGCAGGTGGCCGAGGAGATCGAGGCGCAAATTTTGCGCGGCGAGCTCAAGCCCGGCGATCAGCTGCCCGGTGAAGCGGAGCTGGCGCAGCTTTTCGGGGTGACCCGCTCGACGGTGCGGGAAGGGCTGCGGAAGTTGGAAAGCGACGGTCTGGTGCACCGGCCCTCGCCGCGTCGGCTTGAGGTGACGATACCCCAGGCGGACCAGCTGACCACCCGCGCAGGCCGGGCCATGGCGCTGATGAACGTCACCTTCCGCGAGCTTTGGGAGGTGACCATGGTGACCGAGCCGCTGGCCGCGCGCATTGCCGCGGAACGCGCCAGCGCGGAGGAGATCGAGGCCCTGCAGGATCTCCACTCGGACCTGGTGGCCGCCGAAGGCCAGATGGCGCGCACCATCGAGCTGGACGAGGCTTTCCACAACCGCATCGGCGAGATGGGATCGAACCGCGTGCTTGGCCTGGCCCGCGAGCCGATCTCGCTTCTGCTGTTCCGGGGCTTTTCGCAGATCGCCCCCCATGCTTCGCAGTTCTACAAGCGCCAGATCGAGGCCCATTCCAACATTATCGCCGCCATGCGGGACCGCGATTGCGACCGCGCCGAGAAGTGGGCGCGCATGCACATCGAAGACTTCTGGCGCGGCGCCCAGATTGCCGGGCTCGAGGATGCGGTGGCGCTGAACCCGCGCGCGCTGACCTGAGGTAGGGCATGGACTACGAGACCATCACCACGGGAACCGAGGACGGCGTCATGACATTGACGCTGAACCGGCCCGACCGGCTGAACGCCTTCACCAACCGGATGAAGGACGAGATGATCGCCGCCTTCGACATGGCCGATGCCGATGACGCGGTGCGGGCGATCATCGTCACCGGGGCAGGGCGGGGCTTCTGCGCCGGGGCTGATCTGGACGATCCCGAGGCCATCACCTCGGCCCGGATCGACCCGAAGAGTGATGACCCCGACGTCTGGGCGGACCCGATGAACCGGGATTCCGGCGGTGAACTGGTCCTGCGGATCTTCAACTGCCTGAAACCCGTGATCGCCGCGGTGAACGGGCCGGCCGTCGGCGTTGGGGCGACCATGCAGCTGCCGATGGATATTCGCATCACCTCGGAGAATGCGCGCTTTGGCTTTGTCTTTGCACGGCGGGGGATCGTGCCGGAGGCTGCTTCGAGCTGGTTTCTACCGCGCGTGGTGGGCATGAGCCAGGCTTTGGAGTGGTGCTACACGGGCCGCGTTTTTGATGCCGAGGAGGCGCGGGCAGGGGGGCTCATCCGCTCCATTCACGCGCCCGATGAGTTATTGCCCGCGGCGCGCGCCATCGCCCGGGAGATCGCCGACAATACAGCGCCGGTGTCTGTCGCGCTGATGCGGCAGATGATGTGGCGCATGGCCGGGGCAGAGCATCCGATCGAGGCGCACCGGATCGACAGCCGCGCCATTGCCGCGCGGGGCGCCATGGCCGACCTGGCCGAGGGCGTCGCCAGTTTCAAAGAAAAACGCGCCCCGGTCTTTCCCGACCGGGTGTCGCGCGACATGCCTGGCTTCTTTCCCTGGTGGGACGAGCCCGGCTGGTTAGAAGACGAGGGTGAATGATGAGTGATGCAATTTTAACCGAACGGGCGGGCGCGGTGACGACGCTGCGCCTGAATGACCCGGCAACGATGAATTCGATCACGCCGGAGATGGCCCGTGATCTGCATGCCGCCTTGAAGGCCGAGGTGGCGCGTGGTGCGCGTGCGATCGTACTGGCCGGCAGCGCGCGGGCCTTCTCGACCGGGGCCAACCTAAAGGCCGCCGTGCCCGAGGAGGTTGGCAGCTTCGACGCCGGGGCGACGCTGGAGAACGAGTACAACCCGCTGATGCGGGAGATCCGCGACTTGCCGGTGCCGCTGATTTCGGCGGTTCAGGGGGCGGCCGCCGGTGTTGGCGCCTCGCTGGCCCTGGTCTGCGATCTGATCGTCGCGGGCAGGGGGGCCTACTTCCTGGAAGCCTTTGCGCGCATCGGCCTTGTGCCCGATGGCGGAGCGACCTGGCTGCTCACCCGGGCGGTCGGCCGTGTGCGGGCGATGGAGATGATGCTGCTGGCCGAGAAGATCCCCGCACCTCAGGCCTATGAATGGGGCCTCGTGACCCGCCTGGTCGAGGATGAGGCGGTGGAGGAGACCGCCCTCGCGCTTGCCCAGAAGCTGGCGGACGGGCCGGCGCGGGCCCATGCGCTGATCCGGCAGGCCGCCTGGGCCGCCGCCGACGGCGACTTCGACAGCGCGCTGGCGACGGAGCGGCGCCTGCAGAAACAGGCCGGTGAGACGCCGGACTTTGCGGAAGGGGTGGCCGCGTTCCGGGAGAAACGCGCGCCCCGATTCAACGCCTAAGAGACAGGCCCGCAGGAGGAGCGGGTGACCCTGTGACGCCCCGCCGCGTTTGGCGGGGGAGATGGTTTTTAACGTGGTTACTACGGGAGGAGATTTACCATGAAATTCAAGATGAAAGCCCTTTTGACGGGCGCATCCATGCTGGCCATTGCCAGCACCGGCCAGGCCGCGGAGCTGAGCTTTGCCGGAGGCTGGCCGCCCAATTCGGCGCCGACCGCCAAGATCGAGGAATATGCCAAGGCTGTCGAGGAATACAGCAACGGCGATGTCTCCGTGAGGGTCTTCCCGCTGTCGCTGCTGAGCTTCGGCGAGATCAACGCGGGCCTGCGCGACGGGATCGCGGACGTGGCGGGGAACCTGCTGGCCTATTTCCCGGCGGAGTTCCCGACGCTGAACATGCTGGCGGAGTTCTCGGAGCTGGTCGAGCTGGAGGAATATGCAGGCGAGCTGAGCAGCCTGGCCTTCACCGGCGCCATCATGGAATACGTGATGAACGACTGCCCCACCTGCATGGAGGAGATGTCGGCGCAGAACCAGGTCTACCTCGGGTCCTCCTCCACCACCTCTTACGCGTTGCAGTGCGTGGTGCCGCTGGAGTCGGTTGCCGACCTGGAGGGCAAGCGGCTGCGCGCGGCCGGGGCCTACTGGGCCCGCTGGGCTGAATCCGTCGGTGCCGTGCCGGTCTCCATGTCGATCAACGAAACGCTCGAGGGCCTGAGCCAGGGCGTTGTCGATTGCACCATGTCCAACACGGCGGATTTCGTGAACTTCGGCTTCATCGACGTGGTGGACTACGTTTACGTCGGCGCGCCGGGCGCGCAGTTCAACGTGCCCTTCACGATGAACAAGGACACCTGGAACAGCCTGTCGGACGAAAACAAGCAGGCGATGATGCGTGCCCATGCCAAGCTGGCCGCCGACATCGCCTGGGTCTACGTCGAGGAGGGCCGTGCCGGCCGCGAGCGCGCCCCGGGTGAGGGCATCGAGTACGGCTCGGCCTCGGATGCCGTGGTTCAGATGAACCGGGAGTTCATCCAGAAAGACAAGGACGCAATTGCCGAGATCTACAAGGAACGCTTTGGCATCGAGGGCGGGGCAGAGGCCGCCGCGGCCTTGACCGAGGGGCTCTCCAAGTGGACCGAGCTGACCAAGGATGTCAGCAGCGGCGAGGAGCTGGCCGAGATCTACTGGAACGAGATCTTTTCCAAGATCGACGTCTCCAGCTACGGCCAGTAGGCCGGGCTGAGCTGACCGGTATGCCGGGCGCCGCCTGAGGGCGGCGTCCGGTCCTTCCCACGAACGGAGGCTTTCCCATGTTCATGATCGGCAGGGCCCTGTCCTTCCTGTCCCGCTCGGCATCCCTGATCGGGGCGATCTGCGTTGTCCTGATGATGCTCCACGTCACCGCCGATGTGCTGGGCCGATACCTCTTCAACGCGCCCCTGCCGGGCACGATTGTCGTGGTGGCCAACTACTACATGATCATCCTGGTCTTCATCGCCATCGGCGTGGCCGAGGAGAAGCGCGCGCACATCTCTGTCGAGTTTCTGACCGATCTCATGCCCGACCGTCCCCGCAGCGTCCTGTCCGTCTTCTCGGGCGTTCTGACGGTGGCCGTGGTGGGCATCCTGATGATTGCGGGCTGGACCGAGGCGGTGAAGAAGACCGAAGGCGGCGCCCGCATGGAGCAGGGCAGCTCGATGATCGAAATCTGGCAGAGCTACTGGCTGATCCCGCTGGGCGCTGCCCTGATGGCGCTGATCGCAGCCTATCGGGTCATCGTCACGCTCACCGGCGCCAGGAACGGCCTGCAAGAGACCGACTTGGATGTGAAGTTCATCAATGACTGATATCGAGATCGGTCTCACCGGCCTGGCCACCCTGATTGCCCTGATCGCCGTGCGCGTGCCCATCGGGATCGCGCTGATCGCGGTCTCCTTCACCGGGCTTTATGCCCTGATGGGGCCGCGCGTGGCCTGGGGCGCGATGAGCATCATTCCCTACAAGTTCACCTCGAGCTGGATTCTCAGCTCGATCCCCATGTTCCTCTTCCTGGGCTTCATCAGCTATCACACCCAGCTTACCCGCGGCATGTTCAACGCTGCGCGCATCTGGCTGTCGGGGCTGCCCGGGGGGCTGGCCATCGCCTCGATCTTCGGCTCGGCCGGGTTCGCGGCGGTGTCGGGCTCCTCCATCGCCTGTTCGGCGGCCATGGGGCGCATCGCCATCCCCGAGATGATGAAGCACCGATACCACCCGGAGCTGGCGACGGGCACGGTGGCCGTTGCCGGCACGATCGGCGCCCTGATCCCGCCCTCGATCATCCTGATCCTCTATGGCGTCATCGCGCAGATTTCGATCTCCGCGCTGTTCCTGGGCGGGATCATGGCGGGCTTGATGACGGCGGTGGGCTATACCCTGGTTGTCCTGGTGCGGGTCTGGCTCAACCCGGAGCTGGCGCCCGAGCGCGACGCCAGCGTGACCCTGCGCGAGAAGCTTCTGGCGCTGCGCGAGACCTGGCCCATCCTGCTGATCATGATCGGCATCTTCGGCGGGCTCTTCGGCGGGGTCTTCACCCCCACCGAGGCTGGTGCCGTGGGGGCCGCACTGGCCTGCCTGGTGGCCATCGTCAGCGGGCAGATGACCTTTTCGCGCTTCATGATGGCCGCCCGCGAAACCCTGATGACGACTGCGTCGCTCCTGATCATCGCCATCGGGGCCAGCCTGCTGACGCGGTTCCTGGCCCTGTCGGGGGCGGGCAACTTCCTGTCGGAAGGCATCCTCTCGATCGCCTCGAACCCGGTTCTTCTGATGATCGGCATCGTCTGCGTCTACCTGCTGATGGGCATGTTCCTGGAGCCCATCGGGGCCATGCTGCTGACCCTGCCGATCATCCTGCCGGTGGTCGACGCTTCCGGCTGGAGCCTCCTCTGGTTCGGCGTGGTCCTGACCAAGCTGCTTGAGATCGGGATGATCACGCCGCCCATCGGCATGAACGTCTTTGTCATCAAGAGCGTCGTGGGCGAGCTGGTGAAGACCTCGGCGATCTTTCGCGGCGTCGCCTGGTTCATCGTGATGGACCTGATCCTCGTCGCGATCCTGAGCGCCTTTCCGGGCCTGGTGCTGTGGCTCCCGAATCTGGTGGGATAACAAGTGATCCGCCCGGCGCGGCTGGCGCCGGGCAGCAATGAAAGACTGAAGGCAAAGACAATGCACACTGATCAACTCATCCGGCGCGCGCGGGGCCAACAACTGGTCGACCTGCTGCGCCGTTCGGCCGGCCGAATGCCCAACAAGGTTGCGCTGGTCTTCCGCGACCGGGCAGAGACCTTCGCGGAGCTTGACGCCGCGGTGAACCGCGCCGCCAACGGGCTTGCCGCGCGCGGGGTCGCCAAGGGCGACAGGGTGGCCCTTTTCACCCACAACAACCGGGCCTTCGTGGTGCTGCGCTTTGCCCTGGCGCGCCTGGGGGCGGTGACCACGCCGGTCAACTTCATGCTCACGGCGCCCGACGTGGCCTACATCCTCGACCATTCCGGGGCCGGCATGATCATCGCCGAGGACGCGCTCTGCGAGACGGCGGATGCCGCGCTGGCGGAGGCGGGGCAGGGCGCCATGCCGCGCTTTGTCATCCCCCATGCCGATGTGGCGGCCCCCGAGGGCTGGCACCCGGTGGCGGACATCCTGGAGCACGAGGACGCCTCCGAGCTGTGGCACGATGTCCATGCCGACGACCCGATCCAGATGATGTACACAAGCGGCACCGAGAGCCGCCCCAAGGGGGCGCTGCTCACCTCGGGCGCGCTCTACGCCCAGTACACCAGCTGCATCATCGACGGCGAGATGGGCGAGGAGGCGGTCTCGCTCCATTGCCTGCCGCTCTTCCATTGCGCGCAGCTGGACTGCTTTCTGAGCACCGATCTCTACGTCGGCGCTTCCTCAATCCTGCATGACAAGGCCGATCCGGCCGAGATGCTGGAGGCCGTCGAGACCCATGGCGTGACACGGCTTTTCTGCCCGCCGACGATCTGGATTCAACTGCTGCGCCACCCCGATTTCGACAGGCGCAACCTGAGCAGCCTGCAACAGGGCTACTACGGCGCCTCGATCATGCCCACGGCCATCATCGAGGAACTGGCCGAGCGGCTGCCCAACATGCGGCTCTTCAACTTCTACGGCCAGACGGAGATGGCCCCCCTGGCCACGATCCTGAAACCGCACGAGCAGATGCGCAAACTGGGCTCCGCCGGGCGCCCCGCGCTCAACGTGGAGACGCGGGTTGTGGACGATGCGGACAATCCCGTGCCGGTGGGCGAGGTCGGGGAGATCGTGCACCGCAGCCCGCACCTGATCACCGAATATTACAAGGATCCCGAAAAGACCGCCGAGGCCTTCCGCAATGGCTGGTTTCACAGCGGCGATCTGGGGCGCTTCGATGAGGAGGGCTACCTCTATGTCGTCGATCGCAAGAAGGACATGATCAAGACCGGCGGCGAGAACGTGGCCAGCCGCGAAGTGGAGGAGGCCATCTACCGCCACCCGGATGTGGCCGAGGTGGCGGTCTTCGGCGTGCCCCATCCGAAATGGATCGAGGCGGTCACCGCCGTCGTCGTCGCCAAGCCGGGCAAGGAGGTCACCGCCGAGGGCGTGATGGCCTACTGCCGCGAGACGCTGGCCCACTTCAAGGCGCCGAAGCATGTTGAGATGGCGGAGGCTTTGCCAAAAAACGCCAGTGGCAAGATCCTGAAGCGGGACCTGCGGGAAACCTACGGGCGGGTGTTCGACGGGGGGTGAGGTGGGGGCGGTTGCGATTTACCCGGTCGAACGGTCGATCATTCCGCCGCGCTCTTCCGGCAGATTGAGCATATCTTGGTAAGCCGCTGGATCTCGCAGAAACCAGCGTAGGGCCTCCCGCGGGAAGCGGTGAGGTTTGATTGGCAGGCTCGGTCTCAAAAGACCGCGATCTTCCCGGAAACTGCGAAAAGCGTTTCTTGCCGGGGGCGACCAGCTTTTCAGTTGCCGCACGACTTCGGGGGGTGAGCGTTGGTTCGGCGGTGTCGTCCATCCCCTTCTGTGCCCAGCGAAGACATGCCCTCTTGCGCCCACCGTCGGATAAAGTTTATCGAAATAGTCAGATTTATCCGTTCGGAGGACCCAAGATGCGAAACACCCTTGCTGCATTCTGCCTGTTCGGGCTCGTCGGCGCGGCGGGCGCGCAGGAGGTGGCGCCTGCGGGCATCACCGTCGAGCTGAATGGCGTCGCCCAGATCGACAGTGGCTGCCAGCTGACCTTCGTGGCGGCCAGCACGCACCCGGAGGGGGTCGAGAGCGTGGTTTTTGAGACCGTGCTCTTCGACAGTGCCGGCGCTGTCGACCGGCTAACGCTGTTTGACTTCGGCGAGATCCCAGCCGGAGTGCCGCGCGTGCGGCAGTTTATGGTGCCGGAGCTGAGCTGCGCTGCGCTCGACCGGTTGCTGATCAACGGCGTGAATGCCTGCACGGTGCCCGGCGGCGACGATGCGGCCTGCGCCAAGGGCCTGACGGTGAAGAGCCGGACCGAGGTGGAGATGCTGGGATGACCGATCTGTTCGAGATGTTGCGCCAGGTGGCGGACCTGGGCGGGCCGGTCATCCTGATCCTGATCGCCGCCTCCATCTATGTCCTGGCGCTCGCGCTCTACAAGCTCTGGCAGTTTCGCGGCGCCGGGGTCGGGCGGCATCGGGCCCTCATGCAGGCGGTCGAAGCCTGGGATGGGGGCGACAGGGCGGGGGCCGCGCGGCATCTTGAACGCTCGACCAGCTATCTGGCGCCCGTCGTGCAGATGGCCTTTGGCGCGGAGAGGGCGGACAATGACCGCCTGGTGAGCGAGGCCGAGGCCCGCTTCACGCGGCTCGAGCGTGGTCTGCGGACGCTCGACAACGTGGCGCAACTGGCGCCGCTGCTGGGTCTCTTCGGCACCGTGCTGGGCATGATCGAAGCCTTCCAGGCGCTTCAAAGCGCTGGCAGCCAGGTCGATCCCTCGATCCTGGCGGGGGGCATCTGGGTGGCCCTGATGACCACCGCGGCGGGGCTGGCCGTGGCCATGCCGACCTCGATCCTGCATGCCTGGCTCGAAGCGCGGATGGATGCCGAGCGCGGCCTTGCGGACCAGGCCATTCAGACCGTGCTGCGGCCCCTGGGTCAGCGTGCGTCGGCGCGGACCGAGGCCCTGGGTCAGCCCCTTCATGCTTAGCCTCCGCCGCCCGGGGAAGCGCATCTCGATGACATCGCTTGTCGATGTGATCTTCCTTCTGCTGCTTTTCTTCATGCTCACCTCCACCTTCTCGCGCTTCTCGGAGGTGGAGCTGAGCGCGGCTGCGGGCGGCGGCAATGCAACGGGCGCGCCGATCTTCCTGCAGCTCTTCCCGGACCACATCACCGTCAATGGCGAGGCGCGCCCGCTTGAGGCCCTGGCCCTGACGCCGCGTGAGGATCAGGCGCTTCTGGTGGCCCTGAAAGAGGGGGTGGATGCCCAGCGGCTCACCGATCTTCTGGTGGCATTGCGGGACTATCCCGGCCTGAGCGTGTCGGTTCTGGGGGCCGGCTGATGCGCAGAATCGTTCGACGCAGGAAGCCGGAGCCGACGATTGCCCTGATCAACATCGTCTTCCTGATGCTGATCTTTTTCCTGGTGGCGGGCACCCTGGCGCAGCCGCTCGACAGCGCGTTGCAGCTGGTGGAGACCCGCGATTTGGAGGGCAGGGAGCCGCCCGACGCGCTGGTGGTGCACAGCGATGGCGGCCTCAGCTACCGCGGTGAGGATCTTGCCGATGTGGGTGCCTTCCTTGCGGGGCGCGGGGCTGCGGCGCTGGAGCGGGTGCGGATCGTGCCGGACCGGACGCTCGATGCGGAAAGGCTTGTCCGCCTGGCGCGGGATCTGCGCGCGGGCGGGGCGCAATCGGTTGTCATCGTGACGGAGCAGGCCCTGAAATGAAGCGGACACCCCTTGCCAAGCTCGCCTTCCTTGGGCTTTCCGCTGCGCTGCATGGGGGCTTGGCGTTGGTGCTCTTCTCTGGGCCAGAGGTCGAGATCGAGGGCGCCTCGGCGGGGGCCGTCCAGGCCCGCCATGGCAGCAGCTTCACCGATTTTGTCGCCGGGGCGGCCGTGACCGAGGCGCCGAAGCCGCCGGTCCAGGCGCCTCTGGCTGCCCCGACTACGGCTCAGGCTCAGCCCGTGCCGACCGCGCAGAAGGCAGTGCCGGTCAGGCAGGCAGAGGCCATACCGGCGCTGCCCGTCGAGGCATCGCCGCCGCCCGATGCCCTGCCTGCGCTTCGGCCAGAGGCACCGGCCGAGCGGGCGGACGTCTCAGAGGCGACCCCCGCTGAGATGACCGAAGCGCAAGCGATGGCTCCGACTGAAACGACGCCCCAGATGGCAGAGGCCCTGAGCCCCGAGGCGCCCGAACAGGCCGCCCTGTCCCCGCCGCTGGAGACCCTGGAGGCGGCCAGCGAGAATGCGGTGACGGAATCGCTGCGGCCTGCCCTGCGCCCCGCGCGAAAGCCGGAGCCCGTCCGCCGGGCCGAGAAGAAGCCACAGCCGCGCGAGACCCGGCGGGGCAATGCGCGCGAAAATGCCGTGGCGGGCGGTGCGCAGGGGGCCCGTGAGGCCACGGCGACCAGGCAGGCCGGGGGGGCAGGGCAAGCAACACGGGCGGGGAACGCAACGGCCAGCAACTACCAGGGCGAGGTCATGCAGCGGATCAGCCGGACCCGGAAACCCCGCATCGCATCGCGGGGGGCGGCCCTGGTCCGGTTTTCGATCGCGGGCAACGGGGGGCTTGGCGGCGTCTCGATCGCGCGCAGTTCCGGGTCCGCCCGGCTGGATTCCGCGGCGCTGCAAATGATCCGGCGCGCCGCCCCCTTTCCGCCACCCCCGCCGGGCGCGCGGACCAGCTTTACCATCACGATCCAGGGCGGTTAGGGGCGTGTGGCGCGGCAGCTTTGGCGCGCTTCTCGTGAATTCTGACCCTCGTTTGAGAGGTGGCCGGTCGAAATAGGTGAATCTGGTAAGGCAAGTTATGGTAAAAGTGCGAGCGTGTTATCCGGCTGGGGACATGCCTTCAGCCAAAATCCATCTCGATGATTTTCCAGGTCTTTCCCAGCCGCCGCTGCAACGCGCCGGTGCGGCACACGAGCTCGCCTGGAGCAGACCCAGGGCGGTGCCGTCGCGCTGATCCCCCTTACGCGACCTCCTGCTGGTAGCCACCCTTCTTCGCCCGCGGTTGGGCGAAGGCGCCGAGCTTCGAGGTTCGGTACTTCATGCCCACGACGGCCTCGCTCATGCGGAGGGCCGCGGTTACGCCGTCGATCACCAGGACGCCGGTTTCCTGGGTAAGGCGTGCGCAGAGGTCGGCCATGCCGGCGCAGCCGAGGATGATGGCTTCCGCCTGATCCTCGCGCCGGGCCCGGGTGATCTCGGCGGCCAGCAGCTGCGCCGTTCGTTCCGGGTTGGCCTCGACCGACAGGACCGGCATGTCGATGGCCCGGACCCGGCGGCACCGGCGGCCCGCGCCGTAGGCCTCGGCCAGGTCCTCGATGATCGGGATCGAGCGCGGCAGCGTGGTGACGATGGAAAAGCGGCTGGAGAGGAGCATGGCGACGTGGATTGAGGCCTCGCAGATGCCCAGCACCGGGCCGCTGGCGATTTCGCGGGCCGCCGCCAGGCCTGGATCATCGAAGCAGGCGATGACATGGGCATCGGCGCCCCGGCTTTCGGCGGCGCGGATTTCCTCCAGCATGTGGGGCACGGAAATCGCCTCGTCGGTGTAGCCCTCGATGGATGCGGGGGCGGCGGCGGCGCAGGTGACGTCCAGTTCCGTCCCGGCCGACGCGTAGCTCTGCGCGACCCGGGAGATCTGGTCGGTCATGCCGATGCTCGAGTTGGGATTGACGATATGGATACGCATCAGGAGGGCTCCCTGGCCCGCGGTGGGGTCTGCGCCACTTCGCGGGCGGCCAGTTCGGCCGGCTTTTTGAGTTCAAACTGCCGATCGCTCACGATGTAGTTGTCCGCGTGCAGGCGGGCGATGGGCTGGTAGACGGATGGATCGACGTAGCGGCCGTCTGGGCCGAGACAGTCCTCGCGGACGTGCATCTCCACCACCTCGCCCATGACGATGGCGCGGCCCGGGTAGTCGATGATCCGCTCGGTTCGGCACTCCATCGCGCAGGGGGTGTGGGCCAGCCGCGCCGCCGAGATCTGCTGGCACGGGGCCGGGTCGAGCCCTGAGTATTCCAGCTCGTCCACCTCCGCTCCGAAGTTCACGCCGCAGAGGATCATCTGATCGGCCAGGGCCATGTCCACCATGTTGACGCAGAATTCCCCGGTGCGGCGGAGGTTCAGGAGCGTGTCCTTTTCGCTGCCGTCCGGGCGGGCGCTGAAGCCAACGATGACGATGGGCGGCTCGTGCGCGAAGACGTTGAAAAAGCTCATGGGCGCCGCGTTGTTGTGCCCGGCCTCCGCCCTCGTGGTGATCAGGGCGATGGGGCGCGGCCCGATGAAGTTTGTCAGCAGCCGGTAGCGATCCGCTGCGGGCATCTTGGTGAAGTCGAACTGCATCAGGCTGGTTCCTCAAGGCCGGTCGCCAGGGCGCGGTTTTCCTCCACCGCGTGACAGCGCACCGTTGCCGCCCCTGCCGGCAGAAGTTCGGGCATTTCGGCGCGGCAGCGGCCATTGGCCAGGGGGCAGCGCGGATGGAAGGTGCAGCCCGGCGGGGGGGCGAGCGGGCTGGGGGGCTCTCCGGCCTGCATGAGGCGATCGCGGTTCGGCGCGTGGATGTCGGGGATCGTGCCCAGCAGGAGCTGCGAATAGGGGTGCCGCGGCGCTGCAAAGAGCTCTTCAGCCGGGGCCATCTCGACGATCCGGCCGAGGTACATGACGGCGATGGTGTCGGACATGTGCCGCACCACGCTCAGATCGTGGCTGATGAAGAGGTAGGTCAGCCCCAGTTCCTTTTGCAGGCGGCGCATCAGGTTCAGGATCTGGGCCTGGACGGAGACATCGAGCGCCGAGGTGGGTTCGTCGCAGACCAGCAGTTCGGGTTCAGAGGCGAGCGCCCGGGCGATGGAAATCCGCTGCCGCTGACCGCCCGAGAATTCGTGCGGGTACTTGGCAGCATCGTCGGCGGCGAGGCCCACGATCCTCAGCAGGTCCTCGACGCGGGCGCGGGCCTCGGCATCGGTCTTGCGCAGTTTCATCTCGCGGATCGGTTCGGCGATGATGTCGCCCACACGCCAGCGGGGATTCAGGCTCGACTGGGGGTCCTGAAAGATCATCTGCACCCGGACGGGGCGGCCGCCGGCGCCCTTGCCCACGGCGATGGAGCCCTCCGTGGTCGTGTAGAGACCCGTCACCAGACGGGCGATGGTGGACTTGCCGCAGCCGGATTCACCGACGATGCTGAAACAGCTCCCGCGCGGCACCTCGAAGCTCACGCTCTCGACGGCCTTGACGAAGAGCTTCTCTTTGCGTTCGAGCATCCTGTTGAGCCAGGGCGCTGAGACGTCGAAGGCCTTGGAGACGTCCGTGAGGCTGAGGATCGGATCGCGGTTGGTCATGACACCCCTCCATCGTGCAGGAAACAGGCGGCCTTGTTCGGGCCGGCGGGCACCAAACGGGGGGCCTCGCGGCGGCACCTGGGCCCCGCCATCGGGCCGCGCGTTGAGCCGCGGCATCGACCCGTCGATCTGGCTCAGGGACTCGACCCGCTCATGCAGGCTGGGAATCGCGGCCATCAGGCCCTTGGTATAGGGGTGCTGGGCCTGGTGGATGACCTCCTGAACCCGGCCCGTTTCCACGATGCGCCCGGAATACATCACCGCCACGCGGTCCGCGGTTTCTGCGATCACGCCCATGTCGTGGGTGACGAGCATGACGCCGGTTTGGTGCTCCTTGCAGAGACGGCGCAGCAGGGAGGTGATCTGGGCCTGGATCGAAACGTCGAGGGCGGTTGTGGGTTCGTCCGCGATGATCAGGGCCGGATCGGCCGCCAGGGCCAGGGCGATGACCACTCTCTGCCGCATTCCGCCCGAGAACTGGTGGGGATACTGGGCGAGCCTTTCGCGCGGGGCGGGGATGCCGACCTCCCGGAAGAGGTGCAGGGCCTTCTCCCGGGCTGCCTCTTTCGAGAGGTCGGAATGGAGGCGGATGGTCTCGACCAATTGGGCCCCGACGGTGAACAGAGGGTTCAGCGCTGTCAGCGGGTCCTGGAAGATCGCGCCCATCTCGCGGCCGCGGATCTTGGTCAGGTCGCTCTCGCTCAGCTGATCAATGCGGCGGCCGACCACGCGGATCTCACCGGAGGCGATGCGGCCGGGTTCTTCCAGAAGCCCCAGCACCGCCAATCCGGTGATGGATTTTCCCGCGCCGCTTTCGCCGACGACGCCGAGTATCTCGCCGGGTTCGATGCGCATGGAGACACCGTCGATGGCGGTCAGGGTGCCGCGCCGCGTCGGGAACTCTACCGTCAGGTCGCTGACCTCCAGCACCGGCCGCGCCGCTGGCGCCGCCGTTGGGGGGGCATCGGTTGCTGAGACTGCCGTTTGCATGTTCACGGGATGCTCCTTCATGGCGTGCAGGTTTCTAGAAGCGGGAAGGACGGGGGGAAGATCTCGGCCAGCGGCGGGTGGTGGGCCGTGCGCTCGGGGTACTTTTCCAGAAGCCCATCGAATTGGGCCTGGGCCTGTTGCCTGGCTTCGGCGAGGTCGAACCCGGCCACCTCGCCATTCCGCATCGACAGCCTTCCGTCCACGATCGTCGCCCGGGTCACGCGCCCTGTGGCGCCCAGGATCAGGCTCTGCACCGGGTCAATCGTTGGTGCCATGGCGGGATCGCGCAGATCGAAGACGGCGAAGTCCGCCTTGCCGCCAACCCGCAGGACGCCAATGTCGTCCCGGCCAAGTGCCTGGGCCCCGTCGCGGGTGGCGGCGTTCAGGAAATCGGCGGAGGTGCAGGCGGCGATGTCTTGCTCGACCAGGCGGCACATCATCATGCCCACGGCCATGTTGAGCACCATGTCCGGTGGTGCCGTGTCCGTCCCCATGGTCACGCGCACACCCATGTCGCGCAGCTTGGCGAAGGAGCGCAGGGCACCGCCGTGGCGCGCACTGACGAGCGGGCAATGGACCACGCTGACGCCGCGGTCAGCGTAGCGCCGCAGATCATCATCGGTCGCGAAGGTTGCATGGGGCGCCAAAAGGCGGGGGCCGAGCAGGCCGAGGCCGTCGAGCCAGGCAGGCGCCGTTTGGCCGTACAGGGAGTGTACCGTGTCGCGTTCCATCTGCCCCTGGGCCATGTGAAGCCTCACCGGGCAGTCGAGCTCTTCCGCGGCCGCCATGGTCCGTCGCAGCAGGGTTTCCGTGCAGGTCTCGACACGGTCGGGGGCAAGCAGGGGGCGCACCAGGTCCCTGCCCTCATGTCGGC
Organism: Sulfitobacter sp.; assembly: GCA_965212515.1. GTDB lineage: Bacteria > Pseudomonadota > Alphaproteobacteria > Rhodobacterales > Rhodobacteraceae > Sulfitobacter. The sequence goes on along the minus strand of OZ243121.1, from coordinate 66,620 downwards.
GGGCGAAGGCCATCGCCTCCTCCAGCCCTTCCAGACCGCGGGCTTCGTCAAACTCTGCCGTGAGACGGCCATCCTGCTCGACGATCATGCCGCCAGAGCGGAAGGCCGGGCCAAGCCAAACCCGCAGGCCCAGGGCCTCGGCCGCCTCGGCCGCGGCGTCGAACTCGGCGGCGGTCTCGCCCCAGGCGCGATAGAAAAGCGAGGCAATGGGCGCAGCGGAGGTGATCCCGTTGAGAAGCAGCTGCGCGAAGGCGAATTTTTTCTGAAAGGCCAGCTCCTCGGGCGAGTACATCTCGTAGGGGCCACGGTCCACGTAGCTGCGCGGCCAGACCCTGCCCTTGGCTTCCGAAGGCCAGTTGTCGAAAGCGAGCAGCGTCGTGTCCAGGTCCGAGAGGGCATCGAGATCGACGAAGCCCGGCGCGATCAGGGCGGCCCCCATGTCGTAGCGGGCGGCCACTTCCCCTTCGAAGGGCCGACCCACGTGGATCACGCGGTCGCCTTCGATCACCAGCTCGCCGTCCTGCACCAGATGACGGCCACCGGGGGTGTCGACGACCATCCACTGCGCGGTGATGGCCCAGCGGCTCGGCGGGCGGGTGCCGAGGGGAATCTGGTCGAAGGGCGTCATGGCGCCACCATGAGCGTCTTGCCGTCCCGAGCCGTGATCTTGCCGCCCTTCACCACAAGCTTTCGCGGGGCGTGGGTGACGACCGCCTGAACCACGGTCTCCCCCTCGACAAGGACCACATCGCCGGGGGCGCCGGGCGCCAGAACGCGGGCGGCTTTGCCCATCGCCATGGCGCCGCCGCCCGTGCAGATGTCGAGAGCACGCTTCACTTCCACGTCCATGCGGAGGTTGTTGCGCAGACCGATGAACTTGGCGCGCTCCAGCATGTCGCCGTTTCCGTAGGGCCCCCAGGTGTCCTGGAACCCGTCATTGCCCGCCCCGATGCGGATGCCGTGGGCGTCAAGCTCGCGCACCATCGGCGCGGGCGAGGAGGCGGGCGCCGTCGTCATGATCGCCACGTCGAGGGCCGCCAGCCGTTCCAGCATGCCGGTCACGCGGCGGAAGTCCTCCATGCCGAGGCAGAAGGCATGGCTGATCGTGACCATGCCGCGCATGTCCAGCGCCTTCGCCCGGTCGAGGATCATCTCCATCGAGAACATCCCCATCTCGCCGCGTTCATGGAGGTGGATGTCGATGCCCTTGCCGTGCTTTTCGGCCAGCGCGAAGATGGTATCGAGGTGCCCCTTGGGGTCGCGGTCCACGGCGCAGGGATCAAGCCCGCCGACCAGATCGGCGCCCATCGCAAGCGCCTGATCCATCAGCTCCCTGGTGCCCTCCCGGATCATCAAGCCCGATTGGGGAAAGGCGACCGTTTCGATCTCCACGACGTCGGCCAAGGCATCGGCCGTCTGTTGAACGCCCTCCAGGGCGCGCAACCCGCCGTCGGTGTCGATGTCGATGTGGCTGCGGATCAGGGTGCCGCCGAAGGCCGCCGTTTGCAGCGCGTGGCGCATGGACTGCACATGGGGGTCATAGTCCAGCGCCTTCTTCATGCGGCGTTCGTTGTCGATCATGCCCATGAGGCTGCCTGCGCCGACATCGTTGTGATACCAGGGCAGGCCCAGCAGAGACTTGTCGAGATGCGTATGTGCATCGACAAGGCCGGGCAGCGCGATATGGCCCGATCCCTCGACCACCTCGACCCCGGGCGCGGCCAGGTCCGGCCCGATCTCGGCGATGGTGCCGCCCTGGATCAGGATGTCTGCCGCGTCACCGTCGCCGAGGCGGATGTTCTTGATCAGAAGGGAACTCATTATCACCGCTCCTCAGCGCAGTTTCGGGTTGAGAGCGTCGCGCAGCCAGTCGCCCAGCATGTTCACGGCCACGACGAGGATGCAGAGCTGGATCGAGGGGAACAGCACGATCCACCAGGAGCCGGAGAAGAGGTACTGGTTGCCGACGCGGATGAGGGTGCCCAGGGAGGGCTGGTTCGGGGGCATCCCGACGCCCAGGAAGGAGAGCGTCGCCTCGATCAGGATGGCGAGGCCGAAGTTCAGCGTTGCCGCCACGAAGACCGGGGTCAGGGTGTTGGGCAGGATGTGCTTCAGCATCAGGCGGCGGGCCGGTGTGCCGACAAGGCGGGAGGCCTGGACGTACTCCTTGCGCCGCTCCACCATCGTCTGGGCCCGGACGACGCGGGCGTACTGCACCCATGAATAGAGCGCGATGGCCAGCACCAGGACCAGGGAAACACCCGCTTCACGGAACTCCGGCGGCAGCATGGCCTGGGCGACGGAGCTCACCAGGATCGCGACCAGGATGATCGGGATGGAGAGCAGAACGTCTCCGACGCGCATCAGGACGTTATCGACCCACCCGCCGTAGTAGCCGGCCATCAGACCGGCCATGACGCCGACCACGAGGGACACGAGGACCGAGGCCAGCCCGATGAAGATCGACACTCGGGTCCCGTAGAGGATGCCGGAGAGGATGTCGCGGCCCTGAACGTCCGTGCCCAGGAGGAAGGGCATCTGCCCGCCCTCCATCCAGATCGGCGGCAGCTCGGCGTTCCAGAGCTCAAGTGCAGCCAGGTCATAGGGGTTCTGCGGCGACAGGACTGGCGCCAGGAAGGCGGCGAGGATGACGACTGCCAGGACGATGGCGGCGCCCATGGCAGACTTCGAGTTTCGGAAGGACCACCAGAGATCGCTGTCGAAGAAGCGTTGCAGGCGGTTCGGGCGGGCCCGGTTGACGGCGGGGGACGGGATGTCGGTCATGAATCGGCTCCGCGCAGGCGTGGATCAATCGCCGCGTAGGTGATGTCCACGATGGTGTTCAGCAAAACGAAAATCAGCGCCACGATGCAAAGGTAGGCGGCCATGATCGGCACATCGACGAAGGTGACGGCCTGGATGAAGAGCAGCCCCATGCCGGGCCACTGAAAGACGGTCTCCGTGACGAGGGCGAAGGCGATGAGGCCGCCGATCTGCATGGCGGTCATGGTGACGACGGGCATCATGCAGTTGCGCAGGGCGTGGCGGAAGTGGACGATCCTGGCGGGCACGCCGCGGGCGCGGGCAAACTTGATGAAGTCGGAGCGGAGGACCTCGAGCATTTCGGCCCGCACCAGACGCATCACCAGGGTGATCTGGAAGAGCGACAGGGACAGCGCCGGCAGGATGATGGACATGCGCCCCGAGTGGGTCAGCAGGCCGGTGGACCACCAGCCAAGCTGGACGGTCTCGCCGCGGCCAAAGGCGGGCAGCCACCCGAGCCAGACCGAGAAGATCAGGATCAACCCGATGCCGACGACAAAAGAGGGCAGGGATACCCCGATGATGGAGGTGAATTGCATGGTTTCGGCGTACCAGGTCTGACGCCGGATCGCGGTGATGACCCCCATGGGTATCCCCACCACGAGAGAGATCAGGGTGGCAACGATGACCAACTCGAAGGTGGCCGGGAAGCGCTCCGCGATCATCGCGAGCACGTCTTGCTGGTTGCGGAAGGAGATGCCGAAATCGCCCTTCGCAGCATTGGCCACGAAGGTGGCGTACTGAGCGATGAAGGAGCGGTCGAGGCCCAGCCGGGTGCGGAGCTCGTCGCGCTGTTCCTGGGTGGCCTGTTCGTTGAGCATCAGCTCCACCGGATCACCGACGAAACGGAAAATCATGAAGGCAATGAAGCTCACGGACAGCATCACGAAGATCGCGTTGACGCTACGCTTGATCAGGAAGGCCAGCATCGTTCTCTCCTTTGTGGAAAAAGGGGCAGCGCAGAGCCGCGCTGCCCAGTCTGGGAGGGACCTATTTTGTCACGTACCACATGCGCGGCTTGTTATCGGGGAACTGGGGCATGTCGCTGACGTCGGACGCCACGGCCCAGGCCATCGGCTGCTGGTGCAGCGGCATCATGATGATCTCGTCCTTGGCGATCTTGAGCGCGTCGGTCTCCATCTGGAGGCGGGTGTCGCGGTCCAGTTCGACGGCGGCAGACTGCGTCAGCTTGTCGAGTTCAGGATAGGACCAGCCGCCCCAGTTGAACACGCCCGAGTTGCCTTCCTTGGAATGGAGCATCTGCACCAGGATGGAATAGGTATCGAGCATGGGGAGCGTCGCCCAGCCGATGGTGTAGACATCGGCCTTCCCGTTGGCGCGCTTGGGTGTCTGCTTGGCGGTGGGGCCGATGTCGAGCTTCGGCGACAGGCCGACGCGCGACCACATCGAGGCGATGGCCTGGCAGAACTGTTCCTCGTTCACGTAGCTCTCGTTCGTGCAGACGAAGTCGAACGCGAAACCGTCGGCATAGCCGGCCTCGGCGAGCAGCTCCTTGGCCTTCTCCAGGTTGTACTCGGCCGGCGTGTCGAGCGCTTCGGAGTAGCCCGGGATCGAGGGCGCGACCAGGGTGCCTGCGTTGCGCGACTTGCCCCGCATCACCTTCTCCTGAATGAGATCCAGGTCCACGGCCATCTGCATGGCCTGTCTCACGCGCAGGTCGTTCAGGGGGTTCTCGCCACCCGCGATGAGCTCATCGCGCCGGTTGAAGCCCAGCATCACGGTGCGCAGGTCGGTGCGCTCCAGCACTTCGACATTGGGTGCGGCTTCGAGCCGTGGAAGATCCTGCACCGGGGCGCTGTCGACGAAGTCCACTTCGCCCGACAGGAGGGCGGCCACCCGGGTTGCGGCCGAGGAGATCGGCTGGAATTCGATCCGGGTCAGGTTGTGCGCGGGCGTGTCCCACCAGCCGTCGAAGTTCACCAGGATGGTCTGGGCTTCCGGTGTGCGGGACCCGAGCTGGAAGGGCCCGGTGCCGTTGGTGTTGAAGGTGGCATGACCCTCGACCCCGGCGCTCACGTCTGTCGGCTTCTCGGCGTTGTTCGCGACAAGCCAGCCCTTGTCGAAGATATGGATGTTGGTCAGGTCGTTGAGCAGAAGCGGATAGGCGCCGGTCAGTTCGATGTCGATGGTCAGGTCATCCACGACGGTGGCGCTCTTGTAGGCCGGCAGGTTGCCCTTGAGCGGCGAGGTCTCGTCGCTGACCCGCTCCAGCGAGGCCAGCACGTCTTCCGCGGTCAGATCGGCGCCGTCGTGAAACTTCACGCCTTCGCGCAGTTTGAACCGCCAGGTCGTGGGCGAGACGATCTCCCAATCGGTGGCCAGCGCCGGTTCGATCTCCAGATCGCGGTTGTAGCGCACCAGACCCTCGTAGACGTGGTTGAGGAAGTTAATGGTGTAGCTGTCGCCGTAGGAATACGGATCGAGCGAGACGATGTCGCGCGGTGCGCCCCAGCGGATGGTTTCGGCAACGGCAGCCGTGCCGAGAAGCGTGCTGATCAGCCCTCCCGCAATGGCGACCTTCTGTGCAAGTCCTGTCTTCATCAATTTTCTCCCCGTTTTTTGGATACAAAATGACACAACCTTGCATCCAACATGCTTGGACATCCCGTTCATCTTGGCAGCCAATGGCTGGAGATCGTGAAGATCCGCCCCGGAAACCGCCTGGGATAGCTCAACGATAGATGACTCAATTTTGATCTGTCTACAAAAAATGTGAATTTTGGATACTAGATTGTATCCAATGCACATCAATTGTGCATAAGTACTTGTGCCGTATCGTTGAAATTTCTGGATTCAATTGTGCAACCTGCTACACCTTCTCCCATGACCAAGTCTTCCACACGCAGTTCCCCCGTCTATGATTCGCTTCGCCGCGCGATTATCGAGCAGGCCCTCAAGCCGGGCGTGAAGTTGCCCGAGGATTCAATCGGAGAGACCTTTGGCGTCAGCCGGACGGTGGTGCGCAACGCGCTGGTCCGGCTGGATGCCGAGGGACTCGTGGATATCAAGCCGCATCGCGGGGCCTCTGTCGCGGAGCCCACGATCGAGGAAGCCTACGACATCTTCGACATGCGGCAGTGTCTCGAGCGCGAGGTCATGCAGCGGCTCAGCAGCATGGAGCCCGGCCCGATCGTCGCGAAGCTGAAGGCCCATCTGGCCGAGGAACAGGCAGCACTTGGAAAGGATCATACCCGTTCGATCCGGCTGGCAGGAGAGTTTCACATTCTGCTGGCGGAGCTGACGGGCTCCCCGATCCTTGCCAGATACGTCAAGGAGATCGTCTCGCGCTGTTCGCTGATCCTGGCGCGGTTCGCCCAGGCCCATTCGGCGGAATGCGGTGTCGAAGAGCATGCCGAGATCATCGAGGCCATCGCCGGTGGCGACGCGGAAAAGGCCATCGGCTTCATGCACACGCATCTGCATGGGGTGCAGGACCGGGCGCTCCTCAATCCGGAAGACGATCAGGGGGACAACGTGAGCGATATCCTGTCCCGCTATCGCACGAACGGGGCAGCCTAGACCGTCAGGCGGCGCCTGCCGGGGCGGTCAGCGCCCCCCTGCCCTCACCCCGCCAGCCGCGCCAGGACCTCGCCCACCCGGGTGATGTCGGCGGGGCGCGAGAGCGTCGGGGCGTGGCCGCATTCGGGCAGGACGGTCTCGCCGAGTTTCGGGCCGCTCTGCTTCATGCGCTCGGCGACCTTGGCGGGCATGAGGTCGGAGCGGCCGCCGCGGAAGAGGTGGCAGGGCACCTCGATGCGCTCCCAGCGGTCCCAGCGGGTCATCTCGTCGGGGGCCACCACGAGCTGGTAGAGGATGCCGGGGTCGTAGTGGAGGGTGAGCTTGCCGTCGTCGCGGCGGCGCAGGGAGGAGCGGGTCATGCGCGACCAGAAGCCCTCGGCGGCGGGGCCGAAGGTGGCATAGGCGCGGCGCAGCCAGATCTCGGCCTCGGCGTAGCTGGTGAACTGGGGCGAGTCGCCCGCGTAGGAGAGGACCCGCTCGATGGCGGCGGTGGGCACCTCGGGGCCGATGTCGTTGAGCAGCAGGCAGGTGATCCTGTCGGCGTGCAGGCTGGAAGCCAGGTGCATCCCGATCTGTCCGCCGAGCGAGGTGCCGAGCCAGGCGGCGCGCTCGATGCCGAAGTGGTCCATCAGGTCCGAGGTGACACCGGCGTAGTACTCGACGCGGTACTCGTCCTTGCCGTTGGCCGACCAGCTCGAGAGGCCGCGGCCGATCATGTCGGGGCAGAGGACGTGCCAGTCCTGCGAGAGGCCTGCGGCCAGCTCGTCGAAGTCGCGCCCGGTGCGGGCCAGGCCGTGCATCATCAGGAGCGCGGGCTTGTCCCGGCTGCCCCATTCGGTGACGTGGATCTCGTGATCCATCACGGGCGCGAAAGAGTGGCGCGGTTGCGTCATGCACGGACTCCCCTGGTCATGAGGGTGCCGACAATACCGCGCGGGAAGAAGTAGACAAGCAGGATGAAGAGGATGCCGAGCCAGAAGAGCCAGCGGTCCGGCGCCAGGAGTTCGGGCAGGAGCGGCAGGCCCGCGGTGGCCTCGCTCGCGGCGCCCATCAGGTCGCGCAGGTAGTACTGCGCCATGACCATCAGGACGGCCCCGACGACGGCGCCCCACATGGTCCCCATGCCGCCGATCACCACCATCAGCAGGATGTCGATCATGATGGCGAAGGAGAGGGCCGTGTCGGGCCCGGTGTACTTGAGCCAGATCGAGTAGACCGAGCCGGCCAGGGAGGCGACGAGGGCTGAGAGGCAGAAGACGAAGGTGCGGTAGGCCACGACCCGGTAGCCGATGGCCTCGGCCCGGGCCTCGTTCTCGCGGATCGCCTTGAGCACCGTGCCAAGCGGCGAGACGGTGATGCGCAGCATCAGCAGAAAGAGCACCAGGGAGGTGAAGAAGACGAAGTAGTAGGCCGCCAGCTTGCCGTTGAGACGCACCCCGAACCAGCGCAGGACCTTGCCCTCCTCGTCCACCGCCAGCTTCGTCGCCGTCTTGAAGAGGCTGGGCACCCGGTAGGTAATGCCGTCCTCGCCGCCGGTGAGCTGGCTGAGCTGGGAGGCCAGGACCAGCACCACCGAGGCGGCGGCGAGGGTGATCATGGCGAAGAAGATCGCCTTCACCCGCAGGCTGATCAGGCCGATCACCGTGGCCACCACCAGCGAGAGGCCGAGGCCCGCCAGGGTGCCCAGGGCCACCGCATCCCAGCCCGGGCCCATCTGGCGCAGGGCGATGGCCGCCCCGTAGGCGCCGAAGCCGAAGAACATGGTATGGGCAAAGGAGACGATGCCGGTGTAGCCGATCAGCAGGTCGTAGCTGGCCACCAGCACGATGAAGATGCAGATCCGCGCCGCCACCTCGATGGCGCGCACGTCCTGGAAGAGGAAGGGCGCGAAGAGCAGCAGGGCCGCGATCAGCGCCATGGCGGCCTTGACGGCCAGGGTCCCGTAGGTGTCCTTCATCATCTCTTCCTCACTTCACCGCCGGGCGCAGGCCGCTGGGCCGCCACATCAGGATCGCCATCATCAGGATCATGTTGGAGGCCAGGGCCAGCTTCGGCGCCAGGTAGCCCACGTAGTTGGCCGTCAGGCCGACGATCAGGGCGCCCAGAAGCGTCCCCTCGATGGAGCCGAGGCCGCCGATGATCACCACGATGAAGACCACGATCATCATCTCGCCGCCGAGGGCCGGGGTGATGAGCGTCTCGTAGCCCGCCCACATGGCCCCGCCGAGGGCGGCGAGGGCGGAGCCCAGCATGAAGACCCCGATGAAGAGCCGGTCGATCTTGAAGCCCAGGCTCTCCACCATCTCGCGGTTCTCCACGCCGGCCCGGATCAGCAGGCCGACGCGGGTGCGGTTGAGAAGCAGGATCAGGCCGAGGAAGACCAGGGCCCCGAGGCCGAAGGCGAAGAGGCGATAGATCTCGATCGAGACGTCGCCGATGATCCAGGCCCCCTCGAGGAAGGCGGGGCGCGGCACGGTGACGGGGGTGCCGCCCCAGACGGCGAGGATAATCTGCTCGGAGACGATGAGCGCCCCCATGGTGATGAGGATCTGGCGCAGGTGATCGCGGTAGACGGGCTTGATGATGACCCGCTCGAAGAAGAGCCCCGCCGCCAGGCCAAAGGCGATGGCCGCGATCAGGGCGGAGGCCAGGGCGGCGCTGGCCAGGAGCGGCCCGCCGTCGAGCCAGCCGCCGAGGGCTGCCAGGACCGTGGCCGCCACGAAGGCGCCGAAGCTGACGAAGGCGGAGTGGCCGAAGTTGAGCACATCCATCAGGCCGAAGACGAGGCTGAGGCCCGAGGCCATGAGAAAGACCATCATGCCCATGGCCAGGCCCGCCACCGTCAGGGTCACCCAGGAGGAGGGCACGCCGATTAGCAGGAAGGCCGCGAGGGCGATCCAGAGCGGCAGCAGGTTGACCCCGCCGAACCGGCCCAGGGTCTCGGAGGCCCGTGTCATCACGCCGCTCATGCCGAAAGCCCCAGGAGACGGCCCTGGGCCTCCTTGTCGGCGGCAAAGTCCGCCATGGTGCCCCGGTGGACCACCCTTCCGTCGTCGATCACTGCCATGTTGCTGCCCAGACTGCGTGCGAAGTTGAAATTCTGTTCCACCAGCAGGATCGTGGTCTCCTGCGCGATCTCGCGGAAGGCCTCGGCCATGGCCGCGACGATGGCGGGGGCCAGCCCCTTGGTGGGTTCGTCGATCAGGATGAGGTCGCGCGGTTCCACGATGGCGCGGGCGACCGAGAGCATCTGCTTCTGCCCGCCCGAGAGGGACCAGGCCTGCTTCGTCCAGAAGCGTTCGAGCGCGGGAAAGAGCGCCTGGATGCGCTTCAGGCGGGCCCCGTCGAAGCGGCCCCGGGCGGTGGCGAGGATGAGGTTCTCCTCCACCGTCAGGCCGCCGAAGATGCCCATGTTCTCGGGCACGTAGGCGATGCCGCGGCGGGCGATGTCGGCGGTGGCCAGGGCGGAGATGTCCGTACCCCGGAAGTGCACCGAGCCGGGCGAGGGCCGCCAGAGGCCCATGATGGAACGCAGGGTGGTTGTTTTGCCGGCCCCGTTGCGGCCCAGCAGGACGAAGGTGCCGCCCTCGGGCACCGCCAGGTTGATCCCGTGCAGGACGGCGTACTGGCCGATGTCGGTGCGCATCCCGCGCAGCTCCAGCAGGCTCATGGGGTCTCCTCCAGGGCGCCGCCGAGGTAGACCTCGCGCACCAGGTCGCTGTCCATCACCTCGGCGGGGGCGCCATCGGCGATGAGCTCCCCGTTGTGCAGGACGATGATCCTGTCGGCCAGGGCGCGCACCACGTCCATCTTGTGCTCCACCAGAAGCACCGTCTTGCCGGGGTCGCGCTTGATCTCGGCGATCAGGTCCAGCACCGCGGGGGCCTGATCCAGCGACATGCCGGCGGTGGGTTCGTCGAACATGTAGATGTCGGGCTCCATGGCCATCAGCAGGGCCACCTCCAGCTTGCGCTGGTCGCCGTGCGGCAGGGCGGCGGCGGGCATGGCGGCCCGGTCCTGGAGGCGGGCAGCCTCGAGGTAGCGGGTCGCCTTTTCCTTCAGGTCGTGGCGGCCCTCGGCGCGGCGCAGCACCTCCCAGCCGGCGCCCGCGCGGGCCTGGACGGCGAGGCGGATGTTCTCAAGCACGGTGAGCTGCGGAAAGAGGTTGGTGAGCTGGAAGGCCCGGCCCAGGCCGCGCTGCGCCCGGGCCGAGGGCGAGAGGCGGGTGATCTCCTCGCCGCCCTTCAGGACCTGGCCCGCGGTGGCGGGAAGCTGGCCCGAGATGAGGTTGAAGTAGGTCGTCTTGCCGGCCCCGTTCGGCCCCACGATGACCGTGGTTTCACCGGGGTGGAAGGCGCAGCTGACGGCATTGACGGCAACATGGCCGCCGAAGCGGATCGTCAGATCACGCGTGACCAGGGAGGGCTCTGTCATGGGGATACCTTGCCTGCGGGATGCCCCGGCCCCCGCGCAAGGGGGGGCCGGGTGCGCCTCCGGGGGGCGTCAGTCGTTGGTGCGGCCGATGGGGATGTTCATCTCCCCGGGTTCGATGATGCGGACCTTCTCGGGGATCGCCCACTCGACGTCATCGTCCACGCGGATCTTGAAGTGCACCATGGACTGGAGCGCCTGGTGATCCTCGGGGCGGAAGGTCATGGTGCCCTTCGGGGTCTCCCAGGACATGCCCTCCATGGTCTCGATCAGGGTCTCGGTCTCGTAGTCGGGGGCCTCCTCCAGCGCCTTGACCACAGCCAGGGCGGCCGACATGCCGCCTGCGGTGAAGAAGTCGGGCGGCCCGTCGAAGCGCTCCTGGTGGGTCTCCACCAGCCACTGGTTCACCGCGTTGTCGTAGGCCTCGTAGTAGTAATAGACGGCCCCCTCCATTCCAGGGAAACGCTTGTAGGTGGGCAGGACCGGCAGGATGTGCCCGCCCATGGAGATCTCGATGCCGTAGCGCTCGGGGTCGAGCGCCTGGATCTTGCCGGGCGCGTCACCGCCGCCGGCGATGTAGATCAGGATGACCTTGCGGCCTTCCTTGTCCTTCAGGGCGTTGAACATGCGCTCCGCCGCAGCGGTGAAGTCCGCCGTGCCCTGGGGCACGTACTCCTCCGTCACCACGGTGGCGCCGCTGCCCTCGAGCGCGGCCTTGAAGGCCTCGATGCCGTCCCGGCCAAAGGCATAGTCCTCGGCGATGGTGGCGACGTGCAGGTCCGCGTCGGGCTTCAGCGCCAGGGCCTGGGCCTGCATGTCCATGGAGGAGTTGCGCGAGGTCTTGAAGACGTAGCGGTTGCTCTCCGGTCCGGTCAGGCTGTCGGCCACGGCCGGCTCGACGATGAGGATCTTCTCATACTCCTCGGCGATGGGCAGCATGCCCTTGGTCACGCCGGAAGAGGTGGCGCCGACGGCCAGCAGCACCTCGTCGTCGCCGTAGGCCTCGGCCAGGACGGCGCGGGCCACGTCTGGTTTGAACTGGGTGTCCTTGATGATCACCTCGATGGGGCGGCCCTTGACCGCGTTGGTGCCGCCGGTGGCATATTCGATCCCCAGTTCGAAGCCGGTCTGGGCCTGCTTCGAGAAGGCCTCGAAGGCAGAGCCGGAAAGGCCGTGCACCAGTGCGATCTTGATCGGGTCCTCGGCCCAGGCCGCGCCGGCGAGGGCCACGGCAGTCGTAATGGCGGCGCCAAGCCGCGTTAATCTATTCATCTCAAATCCTCCCTGCGGAGGGGCCAGTTGCAAGCCTTCCCCCCCTTCTTTACGTGTGGGGGAGAATTCAGGACATCCCAGTACGGGGCAAGAGCGTGGAAATACGTATCGACCGCTGTTTCGAGACCGGCGACTTCGCCGAGCTGGCCTTTCTCCACGCGCCCATCGGCCTGGTGGTGACCGAGAACCGCACCATCCGCGACTGCAACATCGCCTTCGCCGAGATGTTTGGCTACAGCCGCGCGGCCCTGCGCGACCAGCTCTTCGCCATCCTCTACCCCTCCGAGGCGGAGTTCGTGAACATCCGCGACCGCGGCGTGGCGCAGCTGCGCGAGGCCAACACCTACTGGGATGAGCGCATCATGGCGCGCCAGGACGGGACGCTCTTCTGGTGCCGGGTGCGGGGCCATTCCTTCACCCCCGAGGAGCCCCTGGCGCGGGCCGTCTGGTCCTTCGCCGATCTCTCGGCGGATCGCCCCTACGTGCCCCTCACGCGGCGCGAGCGGGAGATCCTCAGCCACCTCTCCGAGGGGCGCACCAGCAAGGAGATCGCCCTCCAGCTCGACATCTCCTACCGCACGGTGGAGGTCTACCGCGCCAAGCTGCTGCGCAAGTTCGGGGTGAACAACACCAGCGGCCTTTTCCACGCCCTGGGCGGGATCGACGGGGATCACGTCGTCTCGGCCCGCGCGGGCGGCTAGGGCAGCCCCGGTGCCCGCCCGGGTGCTCCCATGGCAGACCTGATCGCCCGGGCGCTGGACCGTTTCGGCCTGAGGGGGGCGGAGACGCGCTTTGTCGCGGCGCGGGAGAACCGCATCTACCGGGTCACGGCGCCCGAGGGCAGCTTTGCCCTGCGCCTGCACCGCCAGGCCGACAACAACGAAGTGGCGCTCCTGTCGGAGCTGGAGTGGATGGCGGCCCTCTCGGCCCACGGGCTGTCCCTGCCCCGCCCACTGCTAGGCCGCGACGGGGCGCCGCTCCAGGTGATCGAGGGCATCTGCATCGACCTGCTGACCTGGCTCGAGGGGGCGCCGCGGCCCCTGAGTGGACTGACCCCCGGCGCGCGCGAAGCCCACATGCGCCATCTCGGCGCCCTGCTGGCCCGGCTGCATCGGGAGAGCGACGCCTGGCAGCCGCCGCCTGCCTTCCAGCGCCCGGCCTGGGACAGGGACGCGATGGTCGGGGAGAGCCCCGCCTGGGGCCGCTTCTGGGCCGCGCCGGGGCTGGCGCCGCAGGCGCGCCAGGCGCTTTCCGCCCTGCGCACCCGGGCCGACAGGCGGCTCGCCGGGGCAAGCCTCGACTGGGGGTTGATCCACGGCGACCCGAGGAGCGTCAACGTCCTGGCCTCGGGCGACAAATTGCAGCTGATCGACTTCGGGCGCGGCGGGCCGGGCCCGCGCCTGCTGGACCTTGCGACGGCCCTATTGGAGGCCGTCGGGGCGCCCGACTTCGCCGCCCTGCGCGGTGCCCTGCTGGAGGGCTACGCCGCCCTGCGACCGATCGACGTGAAGGAACTGGACCTCTTTCTGGCCCTGGCAGCGGCGGGCAGCCTGTCGCGGCCCTCGGAGGAGGCAGCGGTGCAAGAGCGTCGCCTGGAGCGCGCGCTGACCCTCGCTGAGGGGCTCTAGCCTCAGTCGGCGGAGGGGACGTCCAGCGTGACGATGGTGCCCACGGCGCCGCGGGTGACGTTGAGGGTGGCGTTCAGGCCGTCGCAAAGGCCCATGACGATGCGCCCGCCGAGGCCGTCGCTCTTGGGCCAGTCGGTGTCCTCGGGCAGGCCGACGCCGTCGTCGCTCACGGTGGCGCGCATGCCGCCCCGGTCGGTGCGGGTCACCCGCAGCTCCACCAGGCCGGAGTTCTGGTCCACGAAGGCGTGCTGCATGGCGTTGGTCAGGACCTCGGAGATCACCAGCCCGATGCGCACGGCGGTTTCGGAGGCGACGATCAGGGGCTCCACCTGGACATTCATCCGCACCCCGGCGCGCCCGTCGAGGTGTGCGATGGCATTGGCCACACGGCCCAGGTAGGCGCCAAGCTGGATCTTGCCGTCGTTGCGCTCGCGGGAGGCGGCGGTCATCTCCTCGTAGAGCAGTTGCAGGCTTTCCACGCGTCGGGCCAGATCGTCGTAGCCCTCGCCCTCGTCGCTCTTGCGGGCCTGCATGCGGATCAGGCCGAGGATCATGGAGAGGTGGTTCTTCACCCGGTGCTGAAGCTCCGAGACGACATTCTCGAACTCCTCCAGCCGCTCGGCCTGCTTGTCGGCGCCCACCTCGGCCTGGAGGCCGATGAAGTAGGCCACTTCGCCGGTGCTCTCGTCCTCGATGGGGGAGATCAGCAGGGCATTCTCGAAGGGCTCGCCGTTGGCCCTCTCGTTGGTGAGGATGATGCCAAGCTCCTGGCGCTGCTCGATGGCTTCGCGCAGGGCCTCGGCCTTCTCTTCCTGGCGGCTGTCGCCCTGAAGGAAGCGGCAGTTGCGGCCTACCGCCATTTCGCTGGTGTAGCCGGTCAGCTTCTCGAAGGCGCGGTTCACGTAGACGATGGGATTGTCGTCGAGCCGCGGGTTGGTGAGGATCATGGCAATGCGGGATGCACTGAAAAGGCCGACCGCATCGGCATCGCTCACATCACCCGCCTCGAAAGAAACCTTTCGTTCCATCCCGACCCCACACTGAACTTGACAGGCTGAGTATCGGGCGATTTCCGCCTATTTCAAGGCCAGTGCGGGAATAATCCGAATCGCGGGTCCGGGCGAGGCCCGCCGGGGGGCGGCAAAATCCCGCCGCCGCTACTCCTCGAAGCCCACGAAGCGCGCCACTTCCTGCACCGGGCGGCGGCGCGAGACGACGGCGTTGGCGGCGAACTCCTCGTTCGGCCAGCCGAGGGCTACGCAGGTCAGGATCACCTGGTCCTCGGGGATCTTGGCGTGTTCGCGCACCACCGGGGACTGCATGATGCCCTGGCCGTTGATGACGGCGCCGAGGCCCTTGGACCAGGCCGCCAGGACCAGGCCGTAGGTGACGGCGCCCAGGTCGAAGGAGGCGATAGTCGTGCCTTCCAGCGCCTTATCGAAGGTCACCACCACGGAGACCGGGGCGTCGAACTGGCGGAAGCCGCGCATCACCCAGTCCTGGCGGCGCTCCTTGTCCTCGCGCTCGATCCCCATGGCCGCGAAAAGCTGCTTGGCGATCTCCACCTGGCGCTCGCGGTGCGGCCCCTCGTAGGCGCCGTGGTCGACGATCTCGCGCACCGGCGGCACGCCCGACATCATGCGCGTGGAGTTGCCCTCGCGAACCTTCTCCAGCGGCGCGCCCGTCAGCACGTGGAAGTGCCAGGGCTGGGTGTTCATCGAAGAGGGCGCGCGGTTGGCCAGGGCGATGATCTCTTCCAGCAGGTCGCGGGGAACGGGCTTGTCCTGGAAACCGCGGATGGATCGGCGGCCCAGCATGGCGTCGGACAGGTTCATGGGGGGAATGGTACTCTTGGGTCTTAGAAACGCAGGTTGAAGGTCCGGCTCAGGCCGAGGCGCATGCGCCACTGGTCCTCGGAGCCCGACTGGGTGATGGGGCTGTCGGCGGCATCGTTCAGCAGCCGCTCGTAGGAGACCGCCCCCTCGACCGCCCAGCGGTCATTGATGGTGTAGGTGCCCTGCACCTCGATGCCCGCCGCCAGGGCGCCGCCGTCGGGATCGTAGGCGCTGTAGGCGGAGGTGGCGGCCTCGGCCGGGGTGACCCCGAAGTAGGTGCCCGCGTAGTCGTCATCGCCGAAGTTCACGCGCGGCCCGGCCAGCAGGGTGAAGCGCTCCGTCGGGCGCAGGATCAGATCCGCGCCGAGGGTGCCGGTAAAGCCCTCGTGGCCGCCGATGCCGTGCCGCAGCTCGCCGAAGGCCTGCCAGTTGCGCTCGCGGTAGACGGTGCCGAAGCCCAGCTCGACCGCCGGGTCGATGTCGTCGAGGCCCGCCAGCTCGGCATGGTCCGAGCTGTCCCGCTCACCGATGAAGCGGAAGGCGCCGCGGAAGCTGAGGCCGGTGGCCGGTTCGGTGCCGATGCCCTGGCCCACGTTGAGCCGCCCCCAGGAGAGGGAGCCGAAGGTGAAGCCCAGATCGGGGCCGAGCTCGTAATCGTCGGCACCGGGATAGTCCGGCGTCACGGCGAGGCCGCCGCGCAGGGCAAAGCTGAAGGACCTCTCCTGCGCCGCGGCGGGCAGGGCCGCGCCGAGGGTCAGCAGCAGGGAAAGGAAGGCTCCGGTCGTCAATCGCATCGTGTCACTCGTGGCTTGGCCCGGGATGCCGGGCGCGTTCTGGGGCAGACTAACCTGCGTCAGTCGTGAAGTATATCACTCATCTGTCATGTCACCCCCCGTCACGCGATCGTGCCCCGCTCAGAGCCCCGGCAGCCAGAGTGCCAGCGCCGGGAAGAGGATCAGCAGCAGCACCAGCAGCATCGAACAGCCCATGTAGGGCAGCGCCGAGACGTAGATGTCGCGCATCGTCGTGTCCTTGGGCGCCACCCCCTTCATCACGAAGAGCAAGAGCCCAAAGGGCGGCGTGGTGAAGCTGATCTCCAGTGCCAGCAGGATGATCAGGCCGAACCAGATGGGATCGAAGTCCAGGGTGGTGGCCAGGGGGAAGAAGATCGGCACGGTAAGGAGCATCATGGAGATCTGCTCCATGAACATGCCCAGCACCAGGAGCACGGCGAACATCACCAGGAGCATCGCCACGGGGGCGAGATCGAAGGAGGTGGCCCAGCGGATCAGCCCGCTGGAGGCGCCGGAGAAGGCCAGGAGCTGGCTGAAGGTGGCCGAGCCGAAGACGATGAGGTAGGCCATGAGCGTCACCCGCAGGGCGCCGACCACGGATTTCTTCATCGCCTCCCAGGTCAGGCAACGGAAGACCAGGGCCAGGATCAGCACGCCGAGGGCGCCGAAGGCCGCCGCCTCGGAGGGGGTGATGAGGCCGCCGACCATGCCGATGACGATGATCACCATGACCGAGAGCATCGGCAGGATGTCGCGGAAGAGCAGGCCCAGCTTCTCGCCCCAGCCGAGGCTCTCGACATCGTAGGCGGGGGCCGCTGTCGGGTCCATCTTGGTCTGGACGAAGATGGTCAGGATGTAGAGTCCGGCCAGGATCAGACCGGGGATGATGCCGGCGATCAGAAGCGCGCCCACGTCGATCCGCGCCAGGGTCGCAAGGAGCACCGCAAGGGCCGAGGGCGGGATGATGATGGCCAGGCCGCCGGTGCCCAGGATGGGACCGATGGACATGTGCTTCTTGTAGCCGCGCTGGGTCATCTCGGGGACCATGAGCGAGCCGAGCAGCGCGGTGGAGCCCATCGAGGAGCCCGAGAGGGTGGAGAAGGCCGTGCCGCCCAGGACCGTCACGTAGGAAAGGCGCCCGGGCAGGCGCCCGAGCAGGCGGTCGATGGCGTTGAACATGCGCTTGCCGAGGCCGGTGTGGAAGAAGATCTCGCCCATCAGCAGGAAGAGCGGGATCGGCACCAGAGCGAAGTTGGTCAGCCCGCCGAAGCCGTTGTTGAGCATCAGGGTGACGCCCCGCGCGCCCCCCATGAAGAACCAGGCGCCGACGATGTTGGCGGCGAGAAAGGCCAGGGCCACGGGCATGCCGATGGCCATGAGAAAGAGAATCGCCCCGATCAGCAGGCCGAGGGCTTCGAACCATTCCATTATTCGTGAATCCCCGCTTCACCCGAGTGCAGGAGGTCCGTGCCGAAGACGAACCGCGAAAACTCCACCGCCATCAGGCCGAAGCTGATCGGAAAGGCGATGGTGAGGATCCACTTGGGAAAATAGTAGGCGCGCACGTCCAGATCGTTGCGCGCGAGGTTGGTCAGGAAGAGCTCGCCCCCCTTCCAGGCCAGGACCGCGCAGACCGCGACGCAGAGGGCGGCGACGGAGCGGCTGACCAGGCGGCGGGCCGGGGGCGGCAGGGCCGCCGTCACCAGCTCGATGTGGACATGGCCCTTCTCGCGCACCAGCCAGGGCGCGCCCAGCATGGTCATGTAGAGGATCGCGTATTCGGAAGAGGTGAAGAGCCAGGCGAAGGGTTGCAGCCCCGCGTTGCGCATCACCACCGAGGTGACCACCGACACCATGAGCCAGACCAGCATCGCCCCCGCGATGCCCGCCATGGCATACAGCACCGCCCTGTAGCCCTTGCCGATCACGTCCATGCCCTGCCCCCTTCTTGGGTTGCGGGCGCGCCGCCGCTTGGCCGCGCGCCCGCCAACGTCTTGATTATTCGTAGAAGAGTTCGATCAGGCGGTCGTAGTTGCCTGCCCCCTGGGGGCTCTCTTCCATCAGCGACTTCATGCGCGCGTGGGTCTTCTCCACGGCGGCGGCGAGGTAGCGCTCGGCGGCCTCACCCTCGAGCGTGACGACCTCCATGCCCTGCTCTTCCAGTGCGGCGAAATCCTCGTCCCGCTTGGCGCCCAGCTTGGCCGCGGACTCCTTCTCGTGCTCGATGGCCACTTCCTGCACAATCTGGCGCGCCTCGTCCGAGAGGCTGTTCCACTTGTCGAGGTTCACGATCACGCCGAGGTCGGTGGAGAAGAAGCAGGGCTCGATCCGGTAGTTGAGGAACTCGTTCCACTTCAGGTCGATGAGGCCGATCTGGGTCCAGCCGGTCGCATCCACCACACCGCGCTCCAGGGCGGAGTAAACCTCCGTCGTGGGCAGGTCGATCACCTGGGCGCCGAGGTAGTCGGTGAAGAAGGCGTTATAGACGGCGTTGCCGCGCAGCTTCAGGCCCGAGACATCGAGGTTGCCCTCGGCATCCAGCGTCGGCTCGTTGCGGGTCCAGAGGTTGTAGCAGACGCCGCTGTCGAACCAGCCGAGGTACTTCACGCCCATCTTTTCCTGGTGGATCTCGTCGATCAGCTCCAGCCCGCCGTTCTCGCGGGTTTCCACCGCCGTCAGGTTGGAGGCGACGAGCGCGTCCTTCTCTGGCAGGGCACCGGCGTAGAAGGAGCCGGGGGTATAGACCATGTCCACCACGCCCGCGCGCACCGCGTCGGGCTGCTGGAACATGCCGATGGCTTCCGGCCCGCCGCGCACCTCGATCTGGACCACGCCTTCGCCGCGCTCGTTCACCTTGTCGACGAATTCGAGGAAGGACTGGGTGTAGATCAGCGATTCCGGAAAGGCATGGACCGCCGTGATGGTCTCCTGCGCGGCGGCGCTGCCCGCCAGCGCGGCACCCGCGAAGAGGCTTGCATAGAAGGTCTGTTTCATCTGGTTCGTCTCCCTTTTGTCCTGCCCGTCATGGGCGGGATTTCATGATGCGGGCCAGGCCCACGGATGGGCCGCCGCACGGGCGGCCCTGAAGTGATCGATCTCTGCGCCATGCTCCCGCGTCAGGTCGATGTCGTCCCAGCCGTTGACCAGCTTGCGCTGCCAGACCGGGTCCAGTTCAAACGTCAGCTCCCGTTCGCCGATCCGGGCGGTGCCGCTTTCGAGGTCCACCTCGGCCGCGGCGCCTTCGCTGCCGAGGCTCTCGATCAGGGCCGCGATCTCCGCCTCGGGCAGGCGCGCGGGCAGGAGCCCGTTGTTCACCGCGTTGGAGGCGAAGATGTCCCCGAAGGAGGGGGCCAGGACGGCCCGGATGCCAAAATCCACCAGGGCATAGACGGCGGCCTCGCGGCTCGAGCCGCTGCCGAAGTTGCGCCGCGTCACCAGTACCTCGACGGGGGCATGGCGGTTCAGGGGGTGCTCGGGGTCATCCTGGCGGGCATCGTGCAGCAGGAAGTCGCCGTAGCCCGCGCTGCGCGGCTGCGACATGAATCGCGCTGGGATCAGCTGATCCGTGTCCACGTTGGCCTGGTCCAGCGCCACGGCGCGGCCCTCCATCCGGGTCCAGCCGCTCATGCCCGGCCCTCCAGCAGGGGGCGCACGTCGGCCAGCCGCCCCTCGACGGCGGCGGCGGCGACCATGGCGGGGCTCATCAGGTGGGTGCGGGCGCCGCGCCCCTGGCGGCCCTTGAAGTTGCGGTTGGTGGAGGAGGCGCAGCGCTTGCCGCTTTCCACCAGGTCGCCGTTCATGCCGACGCACATGGAGCAGCCGGCCCCGGCCCATTCCAGCCCCGCCTCGGTGAAGATCCGCGCCAGGCCCTCTTCCTCGGCCTGATTCTTGACCTGGGTCGAGCCGGGCGAGACCAGCCCCGGCACCCGCGCGCGGCGCCCGGCGAGGACCTTGGCGGCCAGGCGCAGATCCTCGATCCTGCCGTTGGTGCAGGAGCCGATGAAGACCTGGTCCACCGCGATCTGATCGAGCGGCGTGCCGGGCGTGAGGGCCATGTAGTCGAGCGTCTCGCGGGCCGCCTCGGGCACCTTTCCGGTGATCGGCAGGGCCTCCTCGGGCGAGGTGCCCCAGGTGACGGTGGGGGCGATCTCCTCGGCGGCGAAGTGGGCCTCGCGCTCGAAGGGGGCGCCGGGATCGCTGCGCAGGGCGCGCCAGTCTTTCAGCGCGCTGTCCCAATCGGCACCCTTGGGGGCATGGGGGCGGCCTTCGAGATAGGCGAAGGTGGTCTCGTCCGGGGCCACCATGCCAAAGCGCGCGCCGCCCTCGATGGAGAGGTTGCAGAGGGTCAGCCGCCCTTCCATCGAAAGCGCCTCGACCGCCGAGCCGGCATATTCGATGGCGTGGCCCTGGGCGCCGCCGGTGCCCAGCTTGGCGATCCAGTGCAGGGCCATGTCCTTGGCCGTCACGCCGGGGCCGAGGCTGCCCTCGAAGAGCATCCGCATGGCCTTGGGGCGGCGCTGCCAGATCGTCTGGGTGGCGAGGATGTGGGCCACCTCCGTCGCTCCCACGCCAAAGGCCAGGGCGCCAAAGGCCCCGTGGGTGGAGGTGTGGCTGTCGCCGCAGTTGATCGTCAGGCCCGGCAGGGTCAGCCCCTGTTCCGGCCCGATCACGTGGACGATCCCCTGGCCCGGGTCCTTGAGATCGAAGAGCCGCAGTCCGTGCGCCCGGGCATTCTCGCCCAGGGTGCGGATCATGCGGCGGATGTCCTTGGAAACCTCGCCCGCCCGCGTCGGGGCATAGTGATCGACCACGGCAAAGGTCAGTTCCGGTGCCGCCACCGGCATCTCGCGCGCGGCGAGCTTGGCGAAGGCGTGGTGCGAGCCCTCATGGACCAGGTGCCGGTCCACCCAGAGGAGCGAGGTGCCATCCGCGCGGCGCAGGATCTCGTGCCCCTCCCAGAGCTTGTCGAGCAGGCTGCGCGGGGCGCTCATTCCGCCGCCTCCCGGCCCGCCGGGCTGATCACCGGCTCCCAGTGGCGGCCCTTGCCGGCGCCGACGTGGCTCAGTTCCATCTCCAGGCGGAACATGTCGGGGCGATAGAGAGCCGAGAGGTATTCCACCCCCCTGCCCCGGGCATCCCGCACCACGCGATCCAGTGAAAGGAGCGGCGCGCCTATGCTGAGGCCCAGCACCTCGGCCACGTCGGGGGCGGCCAGGGTCGCGCTGACGGACTGGTGCGCCCGGGCCACCTCCACCCCGGAGCGTTCCAGCAGGCGGTAGAGGGGTGTCGTGGCCAGCTCCGCCTCGGTGTAGTTGCGGGCGATCTCCTCGGGCACGTAGGTGGTGAGGTGGGAGAAGGGCTGCCCCTCCACCAGACGCAAACGTACGGCGCACTGCATCCGGGCGTCGGGGGCCAGTTCCATCGCCCGGGCCACGGCGGCAGGCGGCGGGCCGTAGGAGAAGGAAAGGAGACGGGCCGTCGTGTCCTGGCCCATCTGGACGACCTGGGGAATGAGGGTCGTGAAGTCCGCCGCCATTGCGGGCCGTGGCCCCGTGCCGCAGACCCGCGTGCCCGATCCGGGGCGCCGCTCGACCAGCCCATCCGCCTCCAGTGCGTCGAGCGCCCGGCGCACCGTCACGCGCGAAACCTCGAGGGCGGCGGCCAGCTTCTGTTCACCGGGCAGGAGCTGGCCCTCGGCGTGCTGGCCGCGGGCGATCTCCTCCTTGAGCTGCAGATAGACGCGCCTTGCCTTGCCCCCCTCGGGCAGGCCGCTCGCCACCTCCTGCTGCTGCTGATCCATCATGGGAATCCCCCCGGTTCAGCCCTGAAGGTACCGGATGAATATGCAAATGCAAGAAATTTGATCTATCAGTCTCCAAAAATCTGTACTATAGAAGATACAGCTTTTGGGGAGGAGCCATGCCAGTCATCGAATGCCACCTGATCGAAGGCTACAGCGAGGCCGCGCGCAGAAGGCTCTCCGAGGCCCTGACCGATGCGGTGCGAATCGTCGTGCCGGCGGCGCCCGAGGCGGTCACAGTGATGATCCACCAGATGGCCCCGTCGGACTACATGCGCGGCCGCAGCGCCCGCACCCCGGCGCCCGCCCTGCCCGATCCGGCTGATTTGGTGCGCGGTTTCCTCGCCGCCATGGAGGCGCGCGACCTGGCGCAGGCCGAGGGCTACCTCGCCCCCGATTTCGAGATGATCTTCCCCGGGGGCGTTCGGATGACCCGCCTCCAGGAGCTGGTGGACTGGGCCGCCCCGCGCTACCGCTTCGTGAAAAAGAGCTACCAGGGGGTCGAGGCCCTGCAATCGCCCGGCGCGGAGACAATCGTCTATTGCCGGGGCACCCTCTCGGGGGAATGGCCCGACGGCACGCCCTTCTCCGACATCCGCTTCATCGACCGGTTCGAGATCATCCAGGGCCGCCTGACCCGCCAGGAGGTCTGGAACGACATTGCCGAAAGCAAAGGACAGACATGAGCACAGAGATTGATCCGATCACCCTGGCGGTGCTTGCCGGCCGGATGGAACAGATCGCCGACGAGATGGACGCGACCCTCTTCCGTGCCGCCTTCAACCCGATCATTGCCGAGGCGCACGATGCCTCGCACGGGCTATACCACGCGGGCACGGGCGATACCCTCGTGCAGGGCAAATCGGGCCTGCCGATCTTCGTGGGCGTCATGTCCTTCGCGGTGAAGGCGGTGATCGACAAGGCGGCGGAACGCGGCGACCTCGCCGATGGCGACATCTACATCTTCAACGATGCCCACCTCGGCGGCACCCACCTAAGCGACATGCGACTGGTGCGGCCCTACTTCCACGACGGGGAACTCTTCTGCTACCTCGCCTCGGTGGGCCACTGGCACGACGTGGGCGGCGCCGTGCCGGGCAACTACAACCCGGCGGCCACGGATGCCTTCCAGGAGGCCTTTGTCCTGCCCCCCGTGCGCCTCGCCCGCGCGGGCGAGATGCAGCAGGACATCGTCGACATCCTGCTGCGCAACACCCGCCTGCCGCAATCGGCCCAGGGTGATCTCAACGGCCAGCTCGGCGCGCTCGACCTTGGGGTGAAGCGCATGGACGAGCTTCTGGCGGAGTATGGCGCCGAGACGGTGCGCGCCGCGCTCGACGCGCTCCAGGACCGGGCCGAGGCGCTGATGCGGGCCGAGCTGACGGAGCTGCCGGACGGCCGCTGGGAGGCGACGGATTACCTCGACAACGACGGCATCACCGATGAACCCCTGCCGATCACGGTGGCGCTTGAGATCAGCGGAGACCGCATGACGCTGGATTTCGCGGGCACCGCCGACCGCTGCGCGGGGCCGGTCAACATCGCCCTGCCCACCGCCGTCGCCACCGCCTACGTGGCGATCAAGCACATCTTCCCGGCCCTGCCCGCCAATGCCGGCGTGATGCGGCCCATCGAGGTGAAGATCCCCGAGGGTTCGCTCCTCTCGGCGCCCTTTCCGGCGCCCGTGGGGGGCTACACCGAAACCATCCTGCGCATGATCGACGTGATCTTCGCCGCCGCCTCCCAGGCCGCGCCGGAGCGGGTGGTGGCCAATGCCTACGGCACGATCAACGCTCTCTCCATCTCGGGCAAGCGCGACAACGGCCAGCCCTGGGTGATGTTCTCCTTCTACGGCGGCGGCCATGGCGGCAGCGCGGAGTCAGACGGGCTGAACCACGGCAACGCCCCCATCTCCACCGCGACGATCCCGCCGATGGAGATCCTGGAGGCCGCCTACCCGGTGATGTTCAAGCAGTGGGCCCTGCGGCCCGACAGTGCCGGGGCCGGGCGCCACCGCGGTGGTCTGGGCGCCACCTACGAGATCGAGGTGCTGGAGGGCAACGGCGCCAAGGCCTTCCTCTTCGGCGAGCGGGGCCGCCACGCGCCCAAGGGGGCCGCGGGCGGCGGCGAGGCGGCGCTCAACGTCTTTTCCTACGAGCAGGCGGACGGCTGGCACAGCCCACCGATGGCCTCCAAGATGGTCGGCATCCGGCTGGAGCAGGGCCAGTCCGTGCGGCTCGACACGCCCGGCGGCGGCGGCTACGGCGACCCCGCGCAGCGTCCGCCCGAGGCCGTGGCCCGCGACGTCGCGGGCGGCCTTCTCAGCCCGGAACGGGCCACCGAAACCTACGGCCCCGCCTGGCAGGAGATCGCGCAATGACTGGCAAGATGATCGGCGTTGACGTCGGCGGCACCTTCACGGACATCTTCGTGCTCGACGAGGGCACCGGCAAGGCCGAGGTGGCCAAGGTGCCCACCACGCGGCCGGACCAGTCGGGCGGCTTCCTCTCGGGCATCGGCGCGCGGGTCACTGACCTCTCGGAGGTCTCCGTTGTTGTCCATGGCACCACGGCGGGCACCAATGCCCTCTTGGAGCGCAAGGGCGCGCGCATCGGCGTCATCACCACGCGGGGCCTGCGCGACGTGCTGGAGATGCGCCGCCGGGACCGCCCCCGCACCTGGGGCCTGAGGGGCGATTTCACCCCGGTGGTGGAGCGCGCCCTGCGCCTCGAGGTCCCCGAGCGGACCCTAGCGGACGGCACGGTCCGCACCGAGGTGGACCTGGAGGCGGTCCGCGCCGCTGCGCGGCAGCTTCTGGAGGAGGACTGCCTGGCCTGCGCCATCCTCTTTGCCAACAGCTATGCCAACCCCGAGAACGAGGCCCGCGCCGTGGCGGCGGTGCGCGAGATCTGGCCCAACGATCACGTCTCCTGCTCCTCCGAGATCCTGCCCGAGATCCGCGAGTTCGAACGCTTCTCCACCACCGCCCTCAATGCCTACCTCCAGCCCGAGGTCTCGGGCTACCTGGCGCGGCTGGAGGCGGCGCTGAAGCAGGGCGGCTTTGCCGGGGAGTTCATGATCGTCCAGTCCAACGGCGGCGTGATGGACGTGGAGACGGCGGCCGCCTTCCCGATCCGCACGGCCTTGTCGGGGCCGGCCGCCGGGGTCATCGCGGCGGGCTACATTGCGGAGGCGGCGGGCTTTCCCGACATCATCACCGGCGACATGGGCGGCACCTCCTTCGACGTGTCGCTGATCGCCCAGGGGCAATCCATGCTCTCGCCCCAGACCGCCATCGACTTCGGCATGGTGGTCCGCTCGCCGATGATCGAGATCACCACCATCGGCGCCGGCGGCGGCTCCATCGCCTGGGTGGATAAGGGCGGCCTGCTGATGATCGGGCCGGAGAGCGCCGGCTCCACCCCCGGCCCGGTGGCCTA
The DNA here is from genome assembly GCA_965212515.1 of Sulfitobacter sp. Taxonomy (GTDB): domain Bacteria; phylum Pseudomonadota; class Alphaproteobacteria; order Rhodobacterales; family Rhodobacteraceae; genus Sulfitobacter. Next base: position 41,057 of record OZ243121.1, on the reverse strand, counting down.
CGGCCAGGGCAACACCCGCCCCACGGTGACCGATGCCAACGTGGTGCTGGGTCGGATCGACCCGGAGAACCCCATCGGCGGCAAGCTCGAAAGGCTCGACGTGGCGGCGGCAGAGGCGGCGATCCTGGAGCACGTGGGCAAGCCCCTCGGGCTCGATGCCCTGGCGGCGGCGGAGGCGATCCTGCGGGTCGCCAACTCGCGCATGGCCGGGGCCCTGCGGCTGGTCTCCATCGAGCGCGGCTTCGATCCGGCGCGCTTTGCCTTCATGCCCTTCGGAGGCGGCGGCGCGCTTCACGCCGGGGCAATGCTGGCCGAGGTCGGGCTGGCCCGGGCCATCGTGCCGCGCTATCCGGGCGTGACCTCGGCCATGGGCTGCGTCATCGCCGACATGCGCCAGGACTTCGTCCAGACCGTGAATGCCATGCTCGCCGGGATCGACACAGCGGCCCTCGCGGCGCACATGCAGGCCCACGTGGACAGCGGCCTGGCCACCCTGGAGGCCGCCCGCACCAGCTTCGAGGCGCGCGAGACGGGCTTCACCCTCGACATGGCCTACCTGGGCCAGACCCACACGGTTTCCGTGCCCCTGCCCGTCACGGTGCAGGAGGGCCGGGTCACCCCGCCGAGCGAGGCCGAGATCGCCGAGGCCTTCGATGCCGCCTACCGCGAGACCTACGGTCGGCTGCTGCAGAACGGCACCCGCCGGATTATCAACCTGCGCACCGCCGTCACCGGCAAGCGCCCGCGCTTCGATCTTTCCACCCTCGCGCCCGAGGGGGGCAGCACCGAGGCCGCGCTCAAGGGCCGCCGCCGGGTCCACTTCGGCGAGGCCTGGCACGAGACCCGGATCTACGACAGGCTCGCCCTGCCCGTGGGCGCCGAGGTGCCGGGGCCCGCGATCCTCGAACAGCCCGACACCACCGTGCTCATCGAGCCGGAGCTGGTGGGCCGCATCGACAGCTTCGGCAACACCATCATCGAAAGGGCCGCAGAATGACCCCAGCCAAGACCGCCCTCCTGACCATCGACCTGCAGAACGATTTCCTGCATCCCGAAGGGGCCTATGGCCGCGCGGGCCAGACCGCCAAGGCGATCACCGCCCTGCCGCCCCGCATCGCGCCCCTGAAGCGCGCCCTGACCGAAGCGGGCGGCGCCTATGTCTCGGCCCAGTTTACCCTGGTGCCGGGCCGCGACGATGAGCCCCTGATCGCCGCTCACCTCAAGCGGCTGCGGCCCTTCCTCACCAAGGGGGACTTTGCCCCGGGCGCCTTCGGCCATGCCCTGGTGGATGAACTGGCGCCTGCGGATTTCACGATCGAGAAGGTGGCCTACTCCGCCTTCTACCAGACCCGGCTGGAGTACATCCTGCGCGCCATGGGGATCGACACCCTGATCGTCGGCGGCATCGTCACCAATGGCGGGGTGGCCTCCACCGTGCGCGACGCCCACCTGCGCGACATCCACACCATCCTGCTGTCGGACGGTTGCGCCGCCTTTAAGGAAGAGGTCCACGAGGCCACCCTCACCTCCCTCGGATCGGTCACCGAGGTGATGACCTGCGCCGAGGCTGTGGCCCTGCTGGAGGGCGCGTCATGAGCCTGCGCGCCCGCCTGAAGGAGCCCGGCATCCTGGTGGCCCCCGGGGTCTACGATGGTCTCACTGCCGCCCTCGCGGAACAGGCCGGGTTCGAGGCCCTCTACCTTTCCGGCGCCGCCGTCGCCTATACCCGGCTGGGCCGCCCCGACATCGGTCTCTCCACCGCCTCCGAGATGGCCGAGACCATGGCCCTGATCGCCGACCGCACCGACCTGCCGGTGATCATGGATGCCGACACCGGCTTCGGCAACGCGCTTAATGCCCGCCGCACCATGCAGAGCTACGAACGCGCCGGGGCCGCCGCCCTTCAGGTGGAGGACCAGACCTATCCCAAGAAGTGCGGCCACCTCTCGGACAAGTCGCTCATCCCGCGCGACGAGATGGCGGGCAAGATTGCCGCCATGGCCGACGCGCGGCGAAGCGACACCCTGATCGTGGCCCGCACCGATGCCATCGCCGTGGAGGGCTTCGAGGCCGCCCGCGAGCGTGCGGAGGCCTACCTCGAAGCGGGCGCCGACGTGCTCTTCATCGAAGCACCCCGCTCCTCGGATGAGCTGGGCCAGGTGGCCGAGGCCTTCCGGGGCCGTATCCCGCTGCTGGCCAACATGGTTGAGGGCGGGGCCACGCCCATCTCCTCGGCCCAGACGCTGGAGGAGATGGGCTTCGACATCGTCATCTTCCCCGGTGGCATCGTCCGGGCCCTCGCCCGCCACGCCGCCGACTACTACGCCAGCCTGCGCGAACATGGCTCCAACAAGCCCTTCGCCGATAGGATGCACGACTTCGACGGGCTCAATGCCGCCATCGGCACGCCCGAGATGCTGGCCCTGGGCAAGCGGTTCGATGGCAAGTCCTGAGATCGCACCGCCGCTTTCGGCCTGGGACGTGGAGGTCGAGACCCTGATCATCGGCGCCGGGGCCTGCGGCCTGGTGGCGGCCCTGGCCGCGCAGGAGGCGGGCCAGGAGGTGCTCCTGGTCGAGGCCGAGGCCCTGCCCGCGGGCTCCACCGCCCTGAGCGCGGGGCTGATCCCCGCCGCGGGCACCGCCATCCAGCGCGCCGCCGGGATCAGCGACAGCGCCGAGACCTTCGCCGAGGACATCCAGAAGAAGGCGGCGGACGAGAACGACCCCGCGCTGGTGCGCGCCCTGACGGAGGGCGCGGCGCGGGTCATCGACTGGCTCGCCGAGCGCCACGATCTGCCCTTCTCCCTGGTCCACGACTTCGACTATCCCGGCCACAGCCGCCGCCGGATGCACGGCTTGCCAAGCCGCTCGGGCGCGGCCCTCGTCGATGCCCTGCGCGCCCGGGTGGAGGCGGCGGAGATCCCGCTGATCTGCGAACGCCGCGCGGTGGTGCTGCACGCCGAGGGCGCGCGCGTCAGCGGCGCCACCCTGGCCAGCCCCGATGGCGGCACCGAGAGCGTCGGCGCGGGGCGCATCATCCTGGCCTGCAACGGCTTCGGCGGGAACCGAGAGATGGTGCGCGCCCACATGCCGCAGATCGAACAGGCGCTCTGGTTCGGCCATGACGGCAACCGCGGCGAGGCCGTCACCTGGGGCGCCGCCCTCGGCGCCCGGACGCGCCACCTGGGCGCCTACCAGGGGCACGGCAACGTCGCCCATCCGCACGGCATCCTCATCACCTGGGCCACGATCACCGAGGGGGGCTTTCAGGTGAACCTGCGCGGACGCCGCTTCTGGGACGAGAGCCAGGGCTATTCCGAGGCGGCCCGCGCCGTCCTGGCCCAGCCCGGCGGTCGCGCCTGGACGATCTTCGATCACCGCATCGCCGCCATCGCCCGCCAGTTCGAGGACTTCAAGCAGGCCGAGGCCCAGGGCGCCCTGCACAAGGCCGATGAGATAGAGGAACTGGCCCGTCTCTGCGGCCTGCCGCCCGGCCCCCTGGCCGAGACCCTGGCGGAGATCCCCCGGGGCGGCCGCGACGGCTTTGGCCGGAGCTGGCAGACCCCGCCCCTGGCGCCGCCCTTCTACGCCGCCAAGGTGACCGGCGCGCTCTTCCACACCCAGGGCGGGCTGGAGGTGGCGCCCGAGAGCGCCCTTGTGAAGCGCACCGACGGCGGCACCTTCGCCAACCTCTACGCGGCGGGCGGGGCCGCCTGCGGTGTCTCCGGCAGCGGCGACAGCGGTTACCTCTCGGGCAACGGGCTGCTGGCCGCCGTGGTCCTGGGGGAGATCGCCGGCCGCGCGGGGACCGCCTAGAGCGCTACTCGACAAGCACGGCGGCATCGAAGCCGCCGTTGCGCCAAGCCTCCAGCGCCGCGGCAAAGCGCGGCCCCGCCAGGCCATCGACCGTGCTGTCGTAGTGGCCCGCCTGTTGCAGCCGCCGCTGCACCGCCATGACCGTCTCGCGCGACCAGTCCTGGGTCTTCTGGGTCAGCTCCTGGATCGACTGGCCGCCATCCTCCGCCGCACCGCGCAGCAGCATGTTGGCCGCCGCCTCGGGGTCGCGGGGCACGCCCCTGCCCTCGTCCAGCAGGATCGCCCCGGCCACGTAGCCGCGCCCCTCGCCGCCCTGGGCCGCCCGCCGGAAGAGCGCCAGGGCCTCCGAAGGCTCGCCCGTCACCCCGTCCTGGGTCAGGACCCCGAGGTTGAAGGTGGCGATGGCCGAGCCCTCCTCTGCCGCCTGGCGAAAGAGGGCGATGGCCTGATCCGGGTCCGCCTGGACGCCATCGCCGGTAAAGAGCGCGTAGGCCAGGTTGATCATCCCGTCCGCGCTGCCGCCCTTGGCCGCCCGCTGGTAAAGCCGCAGCGCCTCCGTCCGGTTCTGCGGCAGGCCCTGGCCCTGCTCCATCAGTAGCCCGAGGCTCACCATGGCGCGCAGGTCGCCCAGCTCCGCCGCCTCCTGGTAGAGGCTCACGGCGCGGGCCAGATCGCCCGCCGCGATGGTGGCCCGCGCCAGCAGCGCGCGGTAGTGGGGCAGCTCGGGCGCCGCGGCCGCCGCCGCCTCGCAGGCCTGGATCGCCGCCACGGCGTTCTGCTGCAACTGGGCGAAGGGGATGCCCGCCGTGCTGGCGGTGGCATCGCGCGGGTGGGTGGCCAGCCGTTCGCAGAGGGGCCCCGGCCCGCCCTCCTCGCCCGAGGGCAGGGTGGCGATCAGCCGCCGCGCCTCGCGCGCGTGGGCGCCCTGGGGATACTGGTCGATGTAGAACTGCACCAGGGTCCGCATCCGGCTGCGCTGCGCCAGTTGCCAGAGCCGGGTCTCCTGGGCGTCGGGCTCCGTGGGGCTGTAGGTGCGCGACAGGGTGCCGCCGCTCTCGGGATCGAGAAAGGCCATGACCTGGGGCAGGTGCGTGCCCTGGGGATAGCGTTCGGCATAGAGCTTCATGAGCTGCGGATCGCGGGCGTTGGCCGCCACCTGCCACAGCAGGGTCTCGGCCGAGACGGTATCGGGGCGCGGATCGAAGCGGAACTGCCGGGTGAGGGAGCTGTTTTCCCAGGGGATCTGGCGCCCGCCGGTGGCCGCCAGGACATCCTTGCGCACCTGGATCATCAGGTCCGAGATGTCCTGCCCCGGGGTGTAGATGTGGCCCAGCAGGGCCTCGGTGAAGAAGGAGTTCCGCCCGGTGCCGTCGTAGGCCACGTTGTCGGGTTGGGTGGCGAAGGAGATCATGAAGTCCCGCGCGTCGCCGACCCGCGCCAGCCCCTCCGACACGGCGCTCAGGACCCCCTCGAAGGGATTGTCCCGGCAGGCATCGAGAAAGACGAACTTGATCCCCGGCGCCGCCTCCATCAGGCGCAGCACCTCGCCCAGGGGGAAGGTCTGGCTGCCCACGTCCTCGGGGCGCTGTATGCGGGCATCGGTGGGCACCAGGTAGTTCTCGCCCCCGACCTGGAAGCCGTGGCCCGCGTAGTAGAAGAGCGCCACGTCGGCGTTGGCGGTGGCCTGCGCAAAGGCCTCCGTCAGGCGGCCCATCTCGGCCAGGGTCACGTCGAGCCCGAGGTAGACCTCGAAGCCCAGCCCCTCGAGGGCCACGGCCATATCGCTGGCATCGTTGCCGGGGTTATCGAGCGAGCCGACCAGATCGTAGTCCGAATTGCCCACGATCAGGGCGACCCGGCTCTCATCCTCGGGTGCCTGGGCCAGCCCGAGGCCGACCGACAGGAACAGGCAGAAGGCGGACCAGAGGAGGATCAGGCGGCGCGTCACGGCATCCCCCCATCACAGCTCGGCGGCGCGGACCAGTTGCGTATCGACCCGGTCGAAGGCCGTCACGACGCGCTGTACCGTCGCCCGCTGCACCTGAGCGACCGCCGGATCCTCGGCCCTGATCAGGCTGATCGACTTGCGGATCTCCTCCTTCGCCGTGTCGATGGCGGCCCGGGCCTCGTTCACCGCGTCGCGGCGGATCGCCTGGCGCTCGGCCTCTGAGCTGGCACCGGCAAGGCGCGCCCGGGCCCGCACCGTCGCCGCATCGACGCCCGCGCGGGCGGTCTGGATCGTCGCCGCCACGGTCTCCATGCCGCGCGGCAGGTCGTTGGCGATCTCGTCCAGCGCGTTGGCGTAGGTATCGAGAGAGGCGCTCAGGCAGGCCATGAAGCGCTCGAAGTCCTGGTCCGGCGCGCCGCAGGACTGGACCGCCTGCTCGAACTCGTCCGAAGCCTGATCGACAATTTCCAGGGTGTCCTGAGACTGCTGAAGCCCCGGCGTGCTCGGTGAGCCGCCGACCTGGCCCTCACCGCCCGGCCCGGGGAAGACGATCTCGACCTCGTCCTCGGGGTTGGGCGGCGGGGTGATGACCGGCGGGTCGATGGGCGGCGGCGGGATGGCCTCCTCGCGCACCTCGAAGCTGCCCTCCACCAGGGCCACCTCGTAGTTCTCCAGCCCCTCGCCGCTGATCTCGCTGATTTCGATGACGAAGGGGCTCTCCTCGGCCAGGGCCTCCTCGGCGGCGCCCTCGCTGAAGAGCCCGGCCGAGCTCACCGTGTCACCGTTGACGAGCCCGTCGGTGCTGAACTCGGTGCCCGCGAAGGTGAAGAGATCGCCCTGCACCTTGCTCTGGTCATCCGCCGTGACGGTCAGGCCGCGGCGCTCCACGGTGAAGTTGCCTTCCTCCAGGGCGATCACGTAGTTCTCCAGCCCGGTTCCCGCCGGGTTGGCGATGGTGATGGTCTCGAAGCCCTCGCCCGTGGCCTCCGCCGTGGCCGCGGTCGCGGCGCTGGCGAGGTCCGCCCCGGTCACCGTGTCGCCGTTGACGAGGCCCACGGCGCTGAACTCCGTCCCGGCGAAGGTGAAGGTGTCGCCGTAGGTCTTGCTCTGGTCATCGGCGGTGATCGTCAGGGCGGCGGGATTGATCGTGAAGCTGCCCGGCGCGAGGGTGATGTCGTAGTTCTCGAGCCCCGAGCCCAGCGGGTCCGCCAGGGTGATCGGTGCGGGGGAGAGAGAGACAGGCGCCGTGCCCGGTGCCGCATCGCTGCTCAGGGTCGCGCTATCCACGCTGTCGCCGTTGCCGTCCACCAGCCCCTCCACCAGGAACTCCGTCCCGGCGAAGGTGAACGCGTCGCCGTAGGTCTTGCTCTGATCCTCGGCGGTGATCGTCAGGGGCGCGGGCGTCAGGCTCATGGCGCCGGGCAGGATGGTGATGCTGTAGTTCTCCAGCCCGGTGCCCAGGGGATCACTGCCGGTGATGGCGAAGGGCCCGTCCGCCACCTGGGCGCTCGCGGCGGCGCCGGGGCTGGCGATGGTCAGGCTGTCGAGGCTGTCCTGGTTGAGCAGCGGGTCCGAGGTGAACTCCGTTCCCGCAAAGGTGAAGGTGGTGCCATAGACCTTGGTCTGGTCATCCAGCGCGATGGTCAGGCCCGCCGGGGTCACGGTGAAGGCCCCTACCCCGAAGATCAGGGTATAGTTGTCGAGTCCCGTGCCCTGGGGATCGCTGGCGGTGATGTCGTAGGGGCTACCCGAGACAGTGGCCGTGCCGGGCGCGCCCGCGCTGGTCAGGGTCACGCTGTCCACGCTGTCGCCCGGTTGCAGGCCGGTCACGGTGAACTCCGTGCCCGCGAAGGTGAAGGTGGTGCCGTAGACCTTGCTCTGGTCATCGGGGGTGATGGTCAGGCCTGCCGGGGTCACCGTGAAGAGCCCCTCGACCAGGTTGATCTCGTAGTTTTCCAGGCCCGTGCCCTGGGGGTCGGAGATGAGGATCGCCACCGGCGTGTCCGTCACCGGGGCGCTTTCCGGGGTGGCACTGCTGCTCAGCGTGGCGCTGGTGACGCTGTCGCCGTTGACCAGCCCGTCGGTCGTGAACTCGGTGCCCGCGAAGGTGAAGAGATCGCCGAAGACCTTGGACTGGTCATCCGCCGTCACGGTCAGCGGCCGCAGGGTGACCGTCAGGCTGCCGGGGTTGATGGTGATGCTGTAGTTGCCAAGGCCCGTGCCCTGGGGATCGCTGCCGCTGATCACATAGGGGCTGCCCGCGACGGTGGCCGTGGCGGCGGCGCCGGGGCTGGCGAGGGTCAGGCTGTCCACGCTGTCCGCGTTGAGCAGCCCGGCGGTCAGGAACTCCGTCCCGTCGAAGAGCAGCGCGTCGCCGTACACCTTGTCCTGGTCCAGGACGTCGATGGTGAGCGGCGCGGGCGTCACGGTCAGCTCCCCCGGCACCACGGCGATCTCGTAGTTGTCGAGGCCCGTGCCGATGAAGTCCGCCGCGTCGATGTCGAAGGGACTGCCCGCCACCTGGGCCGTGGCGGGGGCGCCTGCGCTGGTCAGGGTCGCGGAATCCACCGTGTCGGCGTTCAACAGGCCGACCGGATTGAACTCCGTTCCCAGGAAGGTGAAGGTGCTGCCATAGACCTTGCTCTGGTCGTCCACTTCGATGGAGAGCGGCGCGGGGGTGACGGTCAGCTCTCCCGACACCACTTCAATCTCATAGTTGTCGAGGCCCGTGCCGATGAAATCCGTTGCGTCGATGGCGAAGGGGCTGTCGGCCACCTGGGCCGTGGCGGTGGCGCCCGCGCTGGTCAGGGTCGCTGAATCCACCGTGTCCACACCCAGCAGGCCGACCGGATTGAACTCCGTTCCGAGGAAGGCGAAGGTCTGGCCGTAGACCTTGCTCTGGTCGTCCACCTCGATGGTGAGCGGGGCGGGAGAGATGGTGGCCAGGGCCGTGGTCGAGACCACGTCGAATTCCTCGCCCAGGTCGCTCGTGAAGAAGGTCGATTCCAGTCCGTAGGGCTGGATGCCCACGTCGAAGCTGTCCACCGCCGCCGTGTCGGTCACGATATTGACGTCAAAGCTGTCGCCCTCGGGGCCGAAGAGGTAGGCCGGGCTGCCGATCGGATCGACGAAGCTGTCGAGCCCGCCGATGGTCACGAAGAACTCCGGCACGCTGTCATCGCCCTGGTAGAGGAAGGCCGTGTCGTCCAGGTCGAAGAAGACCACCGGCGAGGTGGTATAGTTGCGCGCATAGTCGCCGTTGCCCGGCGGCGCCCAGGTGCCGAACTCGTCCCAGCCGGCGGCGCGCATGGCGGCAAGGAAGAAGTCCGTGTCGATCATCTCGGCCGTGGTGAGGGAGGTGCCGCCGCCGTCGCTGCTGGTCTGGCCCGTCGCCTCGCTGTCCCAGAATGAGTCGCTGACGGTGCCCGGGGTGAGGCCCGAGAGGTTGAGGCCGACGAGGCCGCCCTCGTTCAGGAGGGCGCAGCAGGAGGGCCCGGTGGGGCCCACCGGGCCGGCCGCGTAGCTGCGGTTGACGGTGCCGCCGTTGGCCCCGACAAGGCCGCCGATGTTAGTGGTAATGCCGGAGCCGCCGGTCACGCCGGCAATGGCGTAGCTGTCCTCGATCAGGCCCAGGTTTTCTCCGGCAACGCCGCCGCCCGCGCCCTCATCGGGAATGTCGAAGAAGATGTCACCCTGGGAATGGCTGGTGAAGATCTCGCCGGTCAGCTCGTTCACCCCGGCCACGCCGCCGTAGGCGCCCGTCGAGGGCGGGCCGCCGAAGGGATCCAGGCCATCCTCCACCAGTGCGTCCGAGCGGCTGTCCTCGATGGTGCCGAAATTGCGCGCGACGATGCCGCCGCCCGCCGTGCCGTAGGCCGTCACGCTTCCCCCCGTGTGCACGCCCTGGACGAGGCCGTCGTTGATCCAGGCGAGAATCCCGGCCTCGGGGCCCATGACGGTTGCCCCGGTCAGGCTCAGCTCGCGGATGGTGGCGCCCGAGCCGATGGTCTCGAAGAGGCCGGCGTAGCCCATGCCGAAGCCTGCCGACTGGAAGATGTAGAGCCCGTCGATGCTGTGGCGCTGCCCGTCCAGCACACCGTCGAAGCTGAAGATCGGCACAAAGCCCTCATTGCCGCTCGGGCTGGTCCAGTCCTCCGTGCCGCTGGCGTCGATGTCGTTGGCCAGGGCATAGGAGGCGCTGCCCAGATCGCCCGCGCCCAGGCCCTGAAGGCCGAAGACGTCGGTCAGCAGGTAGGGCGTGGCGGCGCTGCCGTCGCCGCCGAGGGCGCGCAGGAAGATGGAGCCGGGGGCAAGCATGAAATTGTCGGCGCTGAAGGCCGGCAGGGGCGCGCTCACCTGCTCCCAGTCGCCGCCGGAGAGATAGAAGGTGCCCACCGAGATGGCGCCGCCCGGCCCGGTGGTGATCGGGGCGATGCCGAGGGCCTCCAGCCGCAGGGTGCCCGAGGGGGCGGTAATGGCGGCATTGATGGTCGCCGTGTTGTCGGGGTTCAGGAAGAGCTCGGTCGCGTCTGTCCAGCTAAGGGGCGCGTTCACCTCGATGTTGCCGGCGTCGCTGTCCGGCCCGTCGGTGTCGATGATCACATCGCCCAGGGCCAGCTGCGCCTCAACGTCTGAAGCCAGGATCTCGCGCGGATCGCCGCTAAGTGTGGCCACTATGAAAACGTCCGTCGGGTCCAGCAGGAGCTGCCCCCAGGCGCCCTGCGGCGCCCGCAGATCGGCCCGCCCGCCGAAGCTCAGGATCTCGCGGCCCGAAACCTCGGCAAAGCCGCCGTCGCCGCCCTCCGGCCCGCCGCGGGCCGAGATGCGGCCCTCGAAGCTGGTGTGCAGATCGGACCAGAGGATCACCCTGCCGCCGTCACCCGACACCAGCGCATCGGCCAGCAGGCGCGAGGCCCCGTCCACCGTGAGCCTCTCAGCCCGGGGCAGATCGGGGGTGCCCCGGGGATCGCCGCCGACGATGATCTCGCCGCCGCCCCGGGCGCCGCTGGCTTCCAGCGTCGCGCCCTCGAGCGCGATCTCCTGGCCGGTGATGGTGATGGGCCCGGGCCGCAGCTGGGGCCGGGCCGAGGAGGTGACGGTCACGCGCGGCGCGGTGGTGACCCGTCCGGTCACCGTGACACGCCCGCCGCCGCCCCCGCCAAGGGTGACGAGGCCGTTGCGGCCGCTCACCGTGCGGGCCTCGACGATGCCGCCGAGGTTGATTGCCTGGCGCGCCGCGCTGCGCGCCGTGGCGGCGGCGATGTGCACCGAGCCGCCGTTGGCCTCGATGGTGCCGCTGTTCTCGATCAGCGCCTTCAGCGCGGGATCGTCGCTCTCCGTGGGCACGGCCACCTGGAGGAAGCCGTCACCCGAGAGGTCCAGCGTCACCCGCTCACCCGAGGCCAGGCCGACCTTGCCGAGCGGCGCGCGGATCACGCCCGAGTTGCTGACCCGGCCACCGATCAGGGCGGCGTAGCCCCCCGGCACCACCTGGATGGTGCCCGCGTTGGAGACGGTGGCCGAGGCGCCCTCCCCCTCGAAGACGGTTTCGCCCAGCATGAATTGATCGGGCCGCATGGCCAGGGTCGAGGCCACGAAGGCGCCCGCGTCCACCTGGCCGGTGGGGCCGATGAAGATGCCGTTGGGATTGACCAGGAAGACCCGCCCGTTGGCCTGCAACTGGCCGTGGATCTGGCTCGTCGTGTCGCCGGTGACCCGGTTCAACAGCGCGGCGTCCGCCCCCGGCTGGGTGATCTCCACCCGGTGCCCGCTGCCGATGGAGAAGCTCTGCCAGTCCACCACCGCGCGGTCGCTGCCCTGGGTGATGGCGAGGCTCTGGTCTGTTGGGGTGCCGATCTCGACGCTGCCCTGGGCCACCTGCCCGCCCGTCGGCAGATCCTGCGCAGACACCCAGACCGGCGCAAGCGCCGCCCCGAGGGCCAGGAGCCCCGGCCAAAATCGCCGCCGCAGCTCAGAACCGGATGGACCCCTGGATGCTGAAGCGATTGTTGTCCGGCAGGTTGTCATCGCGATTTCCCCTTCCGTATTCGACCCGCAGGCGGGCCGAGGTGAATCTGGATTTCTGCAGACTGTTGAATTCGATGCCGATGCCATAGGCGGTGGCCGTGGTATTGCGGCTCTCGGCCGCCGTCGGCTGCTCGCGGTGGACCCGTCCGGCGGCGGCAAAGATGTAGGGAGAGACCAGCACGTCGCGCTGGAAGAGCCGCCGCTGGCGCGGGGCCGAGACCTCGGCGCGCACCACAAGGCCGCTGTCGCCCTTGATCTCGCCCGCGTCGAAGGCCGAGATTTCCTGCGGCCCGGCAATGCCGAACTGCTCCCCGGTGATGAGGGGATCGCCGAAGGAACTCTGGGCCCGGCCCGAGAGCGAGAGGGCAAAGTCCTCGCCCAGCTTCTGGCGGTAGCGGGCCGAGAGGACCAGCTTGGTGAATTCCGCGTCGGCCCCCTGGCGCGAGAGCGGCGTGCCCCCCACCGCATCGGCCGCGGTGCGCGCTCCCAGGGCGTCGATCCCGCGTGAGAGCACCGCACCGGCCTCGATCGCGGCCCCGGCTTCGGTCAGCCAGAAGCCATCGACGGCGGCCCTGAGCACGGTCGTCTCGTCGCGGTAGACCGGGCTGCGCCCGCCGCCGCCGGTGACGAGGAACTGCTCGTCGCTCTGAAGATCGAGCGAGAGGCGCCCCGAGAGGTTGCGCTGGCGCGAGCGCACGAAGGGGTAGAAGAGCCGCAGCGAATGGCGCTCGAAGTGGCTCACCGTGGGCACCGCCTGGTCCTTCGGCGCGGTGCGGCTGTCCGTGGTTTCGAGGTTCAGGGTCATCCCCTGGAGGCCCAGGGGCACCACCGCGCCCAGGGAGGCGGTCCGCAGCCGAGGCTCGCTCCCGAGGCTGGCGCCGACACCGTTTGAATCGTCCCCCGCGGGGCTCAGGGAGAGGCGGCCATAGATCGTCTCGCCGTAGGAGAAGGGGCTGTTCAGCTCCACCCCGGCGGAGAGAACAAGCGGGCCTAGATCCTCGTCCACCAGGTTGTCGAAGGCGTAGAAGCCGGTGACCCGCTGGAACTCCGGCTTGAGGATCAGGGTCGTGGCCCCCGGCGTCGCCCCGGCGGCCAGGGCCGAGCCCAGGGCCACGCCGTAGGTGTCCCCCGCGATAAGAAGCTGGCGCTCCAGCTCGGGCAGGCGCAGGCCGCGCCGCCCCACCAGGGGTTCGGTCAGGGCGCTGATGCGCTCGCGCACGGGGGCCGGCAGGGCGCGGGTGTCCACGCTCTCGACGAAGCCGTCCACCACCTCGATGCGCAGGCTGCCGCCGTCCCTCAGGGTCTGGGCCGGGAGCACCACCCGCACCAGGACGAAGCCCGCCTGGGCATAGGCGTTCTCCAGGTCGGAGGCGGCGTTGAAGATTTCGGCCACCGTGATGGTGCCGCCGCTCAGGCGCGCGCGCACTGCCTGGTTCTCCGCCGCCATTTGCGGCAGGGCGCCCTCGATGGCGACACCGCCCAGGGTGATCAGAAGCCGCTCCGCCCCCGGCGGGGGCTTGGTGCCGCGCTCGCCGGAGAAGACCACCGCGCCGGTCAGGCGCTGGCCCTCGGGGGCAAAGCTGCCGGGGGTGATCTCGCTTGCCGTCTGGGCCAGGGCCAGGTGCCCGGGCCAGAGCAGGAGGGCCGCCAGGGCAAGCGCCCGCCAGGGCGTGACGGGCGGGCGGACAGGGGCTTTCCCGGTTCTTGGTCTGGCATCCACGGCGGCCGGGCTCCTGTCGCTTGGGCAAGGGTCTTCGGAGCGGCGCAGAAGCGCCCATCCTGCTTGACTTTACGTCATTTTCCAATTCGCGCAACAGTCTGGCGCGGCCCCTGCCCGGCCTGTCCCGGCGCGCCCCGGGCACAAAAACCTTGCCAGGGCCGGGCCGCCTGGGCTTCACTGATGGGTGGCTGCCGCCCCAGTGCCATCACCAATCCCCCGTGCCCGTTCAAGGCAGTCCCACCACCAGGAGGAGGAGGCACGCCATGGCCATCGAGGGGCTGACCGACCAGCAGAGCGAATTCATCGAACGCTTCCTCAAGGTGCCGCGGGTCTTCAAGCGAAAGCAGGCCAAGGCACGCCGCGCCGCCGCCATCGAACAGTTCCAGACCTTCAACGCCGCCAGCGAGGAGCTGCGGGAGGTGATCCTCACGGTGGAGGATGCGGGCGTCCGCTCGATCCTGCTGGCCCGGCTGGGCGCCGCCGAGGCCGCCATCGAGGCCGACCCGGCCAACCTCGACTTCGCCGCGGGCCATGCCCTCCTGACGGACGTGGAGGGCACCACGCAGCTTCACAAGCGGCAGCAGGAGGCGCGGCCGATCTACGCCGCGCTGAAGGGGCCCGTCGCCCCCTTCCTGGCCGATGGGGAGCACCCCGACCCCGACATCGCCCTGGCCTGGACCTTCGTGGTGGAGAAGTACGCGAGCGGCATGAAGGCCAATGACGCGGCGGACCTGGAACAGGCCCTGCGCGCCATGGCCCGGCTGGAGGGCATGATCAAAAGCGCCGCCGACAACCTCGCCAACCCCTTCCGGGAGGCGCCGCAGGTGGCCCGCAGCCCCGTGGAAGAGGCCCGCGAGGGGCTCAAGCCCGAGGTCCTCGCCGCCCGGCGCCGCCTCTCGGATGTTTACAACCAGCTCGAGGCCCTGAAGGGGCGCATCGCCCTCGCTTTCGCCGAGGGCCAGACCCCGCTGGAGCTGACCATGGGCTGCACCGCCGTGGGCAACCTCGTCACCCAGGCCGCCGATGCTGCCCCCGGCGATCTGCCCGGGTTTGCCGACCGCGCGGAGGAGGAGCTGGACCGCACTCACCGGCTGGCCCAGAGGCTGATCCGAGAGGCCGAGATCTGGCAGAAGGACCATGCCGCCTTCCTCGTGCGCTACGGGGTCATGCAGGCCCATGGCCAGGCCGCCGAGGCGAACTTCGTCAAGCCCCGCTTCGACGAGATCACCGCCGCCTACGAGGCCGCCAGGGAGCGCGCCGCCCGGCATGAATACCGCGAGGCCAGCACCGCCATCGCCCTGGTGCGCAACAATCTCAAGGATGCCCTCGACTTCGCGGACGACTATGCCGCCTTCCTCACCCTGCGGGCCTCGCGCGCGGCGCTGCTCAACGCCCTGCCCGCCCGCAACACCTGCCCGGATGATCGCCTCAAGGAGGCCCACGACAAGGCCAAGGCGCTCCTGACCGATGCCGACGCCGCCCGCGACGCGGGCCAGATGGCCACCGCACGCGGCCACCTGAACCAGATCCCCCAGGCCGTCGCGGAGCTTCAGGATTCGCTCAAGTTCGCCCGGATCTACGAGAACAACAGGCTGGCCTGGGAGGCCAAGATAGCGGATTTGGGCCACGCCGACGCCGAGGTGATCGCCGCCGTTCAGTCGGATATTGACTATGGCATGACGATCGCCGCTTCCGCGCTCGAAGCTTTGGGGGCGGGCAACTACCGGCGGGCCAGCGCCCTCATGGTGGGCCTGGCGAATTTCCAGGGTACCGTGATGGCCCGCGCCCACGCGGTGGATGACTACCGGGACGTCCGCACCGCCTTCACCGACCGCCTGACGGAGACCCGCGACAGGCAGGGGCCCGAGGGCCGCGTCGCCATCGAGAGCTACTACCAGGCCCTTGTCACCGACGATCAGCAGCGCCAGGTGGCCGAGGCCAAGGGCGACTACAAGCTCGCCCGGGCGCTCTGCGAGCGGCGCGAGGCGGATCACCCCGCCATGATGGCCCTGGCGGACGAGGCCATGGTCTACCTTGCCGAAAAGGCCACCTACGACGAGGCACTGGCCAGACTGGCGGGCGAGGGTATGAAGATGGCCGACGCCCAGGCGGCCCTCGCGGTGGCGCGCGGCATGGCCATCAATGCCGCCGACGCCAAGAACCGGGGCAACTGGCCCGCCGCCACGGTGCTCCTGCGCAACGCCATCCAGGAGATGCGCCGCGCCATCAGCGCCGCCCAGACAGATGCCCAGATCGACGGTCTTCAGGACGCAAATCTCTACGCTGCGGTGGAAACCCCCGAGACCTTCGCCGCCGCCCTGGCGGAGTTCGAGAAGGTCCGCGCCCACGTGGCGGGCCAGGACACGGGCAACCTCTTCACCGACGCGCTTGCCGCTGCCGCCCAGAAGGCCGCGGGCGCCGAGGCGCAGGTGGGGACGGATGCCGAGGCCGTGCGCGCCACCCTTCAGGAGGCCACGGCGGACTGCAAGGCAGTGGCGCTCCAGATCCTGGCCGCCGCCGGCTACGAGACCCAGCGCCAGAATGCGGAGGCCCTCAAGGCAGAAGCGGAGGGGGCGAACGATGGCCGCTTCGACGACTATCTCGCCGCGATCGAAGCCCGTTACGATGCCGCCGTCGCCCTGGCGGATGGCAAGGATTTCGAGGGCGCGCTGACCGCCCTGGCGGAGGTGCAGAAGAGATACCGGGCGGCGCTCGATCTCCTCAAGACCTGGCGAGAGAAGATCAAACCGGCGCGGGACATAATCAAAAACTTCCTCAAGGAACTGGAAAAGCCCGAGCACGATCCGGAAATGGCCGAAGAAGCCAAGCGCCTGCGAGAGCTCATGGAAAAGATGATCGAGGACTGCAGGGCCGGCAAGCTGGCCTCGGCCCTGGCCGGGGCCGCCCGTGTGCCCGCCCTGCTGGAGGGGGTCAGAACGATCTATAAGCACTACCTAAGAGCCAAAGCCAAGCGGAAGGAGGTGACGGTGGATTGGGTGTTCGACAAGCTGCCCCACCCGGCCACAGCCGACGAGGAGGCCGAGATTGACCGGCTGAAGCGGGAATGCGAGGCGCTCTACGCGGACCGCGCCTTCTTCACCGCATTGGCGAGCTACTGGACAGTCCATCACCGGCTCAACGCCGCCGAGGCCAAGGCCGCCGACTTCGATCTCTACAAGCCCGAGGAACGGCAGTGCCTAGAAAAACTCCGGGAGCTGGAGGATCAAAGCAGCCCCGCCGCAGGCCCCGGGCATATAGCTGTCACGGCCCTGCGCGAGCGCTATGACAAGGCCATCGAACAGGAGAAGCTGGGCAACTTCAAGGGCGCCCGGAGGCGGCTGGACGGCTTCCTGCTGGAGATCGAACCGGCCCAGAAGTTGCTCAACCTCTTCGCCCGCTACCGGCTGCACCGGGATCGCGCCCAGGCCGCCCTGACCGAGGTACAGGGCAAGCGCGGCCCGGCGATCGAGCCGCTGCTGGCGCGGCTCGAGGGCAAGGACCGCAACGCCACCCGCAAGGGCGAGGGCTTTGACTTCGAGATCGCCATCGCCCTCTTCCAAGAGCTGGAAGATGGCTGCCGCACGGCGCTCGGCACACTCGCCACCCAGAAGAACTTTGCCGACCTCATCGGCACCATCAAGGAGATCGACGAGGGCGACCTGGATGATTTGAAGGCCGCCATCGCCGCTGCCGACGCGACCCTGGGCCAGATCCAGGGGCGCCCTTCCTCTATGTACGTCATGCCCGACATCCTGGCCCGCCGGGCCGAGCTCAAGGCCGCCCGCGAGGAGGCGGAGGAGGACTTCGACGCGGCCCGCGCCAAGGTGGTGGCGGTGGTCGATGCCTGCCCGGTCCTGGCCCTGCGCATCGGCCAGTACGACCAGCTCAACGACAGTGCCAACCAGGCCCGCGCCCTGGGCCAGGGGCTGCGCGACAGTCACCCCCAGGCCGCCTTCGCCCGGGCCGGGATCGCCGCCCGGCTGGAGCTGGTGGAGGGGGCCATGCAGGCCGCCCGGGCCAGCGATGCCAACCGCGGCCAGGCCCAGACCGACATCGAGACCGCCATCGCCGAGCTGCGCGACCTGCGCCGCGTGCTTGACGCCCATGCCGCCTACCTGGCGGCCCGGACCCCGGTCGAGGCGACCCTGCTGGAGCTGGAGAAGGAGGCCGACCGCTTTGCCGTGCAGGAGGAGCTGACCGAGGCGCGCCGCCACCTCGACACGGCCCAGACCCGCGCCACCGACCACGACCACGCCAGCGCAACGACCGAGGTGAAGCAGGCCGGCCTGAAACTCGAGGCGGCCAAGCTCAAGCTCAAGCTGGCGCACAACGAAAAGCCGACCCCGCGCGAGGTGAAGGACATCCTCAACGCCCCCGGCGGCGACGAACTGCTCGACGGGATCGTCAACGGCCTGGAGCCCGACGTGCAGCGCGCCGTCGTCGCGGTGGCCTTCGAGGCGCGCTTCGGCTGCAAGCTGGATCTCAAGGTCATCGCGCCGAACGAGAGCGTCGGCGACGAGACCGAGCTGGACCGCCCGGCCCCCAACCTGCGCCGCTTCTACGCCGAGATGAGCAAGCTGCCCGCCTCCGACACGCTCGACAATGACAGCATGCTGACCTTCATGACGGGTCGCGGAAAGGCCACCGGATCGGCCTATAGCCCGGGCGAGAAGAAGATCCTGATGCGCGAGGGCGACGAGGAGCGGAGCATCATCTACGGCATCGCGCTGGAGCACGAGATCGGCGATATCGCCCCCGAGGCCCAGCCCAAGCCCGGCGAGGAGCGCACCTACTTCAGCTGGAACACCCTGCACGAGGTGGGCCACGCGGTGGACGACAAGCTGAGCTACATGAAGAAGCACGGCGCGCGCCTGGCGGGCTGGAAGGCCTATGGCCGCTCCGTGGGCGAGGTGGCCGATGCCATCGCGGGCGAGTTCGACTTCGACAAGAGCTACATCGCCGAGTACATGATGGCCGCGGAGGGCACGGACCTGTCGGTGCCCGATCCCGACGGCTGCGACGCCGACGAGTGGGAAAGGCGGCGCATGGCCTGCTGCCAGTTCGTGGACCGCGCCCGCGCCAAGAACCGACCCTGGAGTTCGGCCCGGGTGGCCGCCGCCTGCGCCATCGGCGACTACACCTATGTCGAAAGCTACGAACGCGACTGGCACCGCTACCTGACAAGCGCCCGCAAGCTGGGCGTCTCCGGCTACCAGTTCCGCGCGCCCGGCGAATGGTTCTCCGAGCTCTACGCCGCGCTACACACCGACCGGCTGAACGACAGCCATCCCCACCGGGCCGAATTCGCGACCCTCGAACCCCCGGAAGGAGCCTAGATGTCCCTTTTCAAGACCATCTCGATCACCTGCCCCGCCTGCGACACGCCCTCCGAGTTCGAGGCCGTCGGCAGCGTCAACGCCGACCGCCGCCCGGACCTGCGCGCCCAGATCCTCGACAATTCCTTCCAGACGCTGGACTGCCCCAATTGCGGCGCCGCCACCCGCCTGGTGCCGGACTTCAACTACCTCGACATGGAGCTGGGCCTCTGGATCGCGGCGAAGGGGCCCCAGGCGCTGGAGGACTACCTCGCCCAGGAGGATGCCGCCGCCGCCCTCTTTGACCAGAGCTACGGCCCCCAGGCCACCGCCGCCGCCCAGGAGGTGGGCTCCGATCTGACCCCGCGGCTCACCTTTGGTTGGCCCGCCCTGCGCGAGAAGATCCTCCTGCGGCAGGCGGGGCTGGAGGATGTGGTGATCGAGCTTCTGAAGCTCGATCTGCTGCGCCGCCTGCCCGAGGCGCCCTTCGGCCCCGGGATCGAGCTGCGCTGCGTCGCCGTGGCGGAGGAGAGCCTGGAGTTTCTTTGGCTGGAGGCGGCCAGCGAGGCCGACCTCGGCGGCTTCGCCGCGGACCGCGCCCTGCTGCGCGAGGTGGAGGAGAACCCCGAGGGCTGGGCCGCCCTGCGTGCCAGCCTGACCGACGGTCTCTTCGTGGACATGCAGAAGCTCTACATCGGCGAGGGCCGCCACGCCGCCTGAGCCCTTCAGGCGAAGGGATTGACCAGCCGCAACTGCCCCTCGACCAGCAGGCCCGCCTGCATGTCCTCCGTCCAGAGGGTGGTACAGCCCGCGATCAGCGCAGCCGCCACGACCATCGCGTCATAGACGGCCAGCTGATACCGCTCGGCCAGGGCGCGGCCCACCTGGTGGGTGCGCAGGCTCAGGGGCTCCACCGGGCAGAGCGCCTCGATCCCGGTCAGGAAGTCGCCCGCCTCCGCCCAGCTCATGCCCGCCTTGCGGCGGCAGTTGACCAGACATTCGTTCAGCACCTGGACCGAAATGCGCGGCCTCCGGGCCAGGATCTCCTCCGCCCGGTCGGCCTTGGGCCCCTCGTCCAGCAGGTAGAGAAGCACGTTGGTGTCGGCGAACTCAGCGCTCATGGGCGGCGTCGCGGCTCAACCGCGCGCCCGCGGGCAGGCGCCGCCGGAAGCGCCGCAGCCCCGCCAAAACCTCTTCGGGCCGGGGCCGCCGCTGCACCTCCAGCGCGCCCTGCCCCTGCACCAGCTCGATCTGGTCACCCTCCTTCAGGCCCAGCTCGCGCACCAGGTCCGCGGGCAGCCGCACGGCCAGGGAATTGCCCCACTTGGAAACCTGCATCATCTCCCCCGCCTTGATGGATACACGTACAGCAATGTATATCAAACCTTCCCCGCGGACAAGGTTTGGCGCGCGGCCTAAAGCTCCCCGGCGGCAATCCAGGCGTCGAGCTGCTTGCGGCTGATCTCGAAATGCATGCTGTCCTCGCGCCGCCAGGAGGCGCCCCAGACCCAGCCCTCCTCGCGGAAGAAATCCGCCAGGATGGTCAGGCCAAGCTGGGTCTTGCCGTCGCCCAGGGTATCGAGCCGCCCGTCGATGTTGAGATCCACCGCCAGGCCGAAGGAATGGGTGGAGAGGCTGTTGAGGGTGCCCCGGATGCGCCGCACGCAGAGGGCGCCGGCCGTGTTGATCCGGGCATAGAGATCCGGGTCGGTGATGCGGACGTTCTCGAAGACCCGGCGCAGGCTGTCGATGGCGGGCTTCAGCATGGTCACCCGGATCGGGCCGACTTTCTCGGTCACCAGCTTGGCCTTCAGGCGCTCGTTGGTCATGGGCTCGCAGCGGTCCGTCAGGTTCTCGCGCGGGCGGCCAAGCTGGGAGACAAGGTAGCGCGACCCCGCGATCTCCAGCCCCTTGTTCACGTTGCGCCTGTCGGCGATCAGGACAACCTGGGCATAGGCGTCGATGATGTCGTTGGTGCCGTTGTTGTTGAAGATCTCGGCCCCGTCCTGGCCGACGGCACCGCCGGTGCTGGGCATCTGGGCGGTGGGCCGCCGCGCCACCTCCTGGCCCAGGGTCGCCACCCCCTCCCGCATGGCCTGCATCTGGGCGCGCAGTTCCTCCACCTGCTGGCTCAGCATTTCGATCTCGATCCGGGCGCCGGAATCGATCGCCGGCCCCTCGAAGCCGCCGCCCCCGGGGCCCAGCAGCCGCGGCGTGACGACCCAGAGAACGGGCGCTAGGAGGATCGCAACCGCGAGGATGATCGCCGGTAGAAGCCGCATTGCAAACAGGACCTTGGACAGGGCGGGTGCCCCAGGGGCAGCTTAGCCGCAAGGCCGCCCTCCTGTACATGGCGGAGCGCCTGCCCCTACGTCAAAATCGTTGTCCGATGGGGCGCCGTCGTATAGCCTTTTGCCATCTCTCTGCTTTGCCGCCGCTCCGGAAAGGAGATCCCATGCCCTTCAAGCCCCTTCACCTGCTTGCCGCCCTCGCCCTCTGCCTGACCGGGCAGCAGGCCCTGGCCCAGAGCGAGATGTCCACCGACGAGATCAAGGATGCCTTCAACAAGCAGAAGACCCGCGGTCTCGTGATCGTGCCCGCCGACAGCAGCGGCAGCGCCGCCACCCAGGCCAGCACCGGCACCGCCGTCTCGGCGCCCCAGGGCTACGCCGCCGTGGACCGGGCCGACCAGGTCAACGTCAAGATCAGCTTCGACTTCGACAGCGCCGCCCTGCGCGAGGAGGAGAAGCCCAAGCTCGCCAGCCTCTGTGAGGCCATGAAGGCAGTGGACGTGGCGGTCTTCCAGATCATCGGCCACACCGACAGTTCGGGCTCGGCCAGCTACAACCAGAACCTCTCGCTCCTGCGCGCGGAAGAGGTGAAGCGCCACCTGGTCAGCAACTGCGGGATCGAGGCGACCCGGCTCGAGGCCATCGGGCTGGGCGAAAGCGCCCCCTTCAACCCCGACGATCCGCGCAGCGACGAGAACCGCCGGGTCGAGTTCCAGGCCCTGGGATGAGCCGCCCCGCCGCGGCCCGCCCTCTGCCCTGAGAGGGGGACAGGATGACCGATCCCCGCCCCGGCGATGCCTTCCAGGCCGGTGACGTTCTCAACAACACCTACCGCGTCGAGGCCCTGCTGGGCCGCGGCGGCACCTCCGAGGTCTACCGCGCGCGCAGCGAAATCTCCGGGCGGCAGGTGGCGGTCAAGGTGCTCAAGGCGGAGTTCTCGGGCAATGACGACTACCTCGTCCTGCTCACCCGCGAGGAGGAGATCCGCGAGGTCCGGCACGATGCCATCGTGCGCTATTCGGAAAATCACCGCACCTCCGAGGGGCTGGTCTATCTGCTGATGGACTACATCGACGGCCCCGGTCTGGACCGCAAGCTGCGCGAGGGGCCGATGGCGGCGGAGGACCTCCTGACCATTTGCCGCCGCGTCGCCGACGGGCTGAGCGCGGCCCATGCCCGCTCCATCGTCCACCGCGATCTGTCGCCCGACAACATCATCCTGCGCGACGGCGACCCGGCCCAGGCCGTGGTGATCGACTTCGGCATCGCCAAGGACACCAACCCCGGCGCCCAGACCATCGTCGGCAACGAGTTCGCCGGCAAGTACGCCTATGCAGCGCCCGAGCAGCTTTCCGGCAAGACCGACCAGCGGACCGACATCTACTCCCTCGGCGCCCTCCTGCTGGCCAACTTCCGCGGTAAGAAGCCCGATGCCGGGGCCAACCCGATGGAGGTGCTGCAGAAGAAGGGACAGCCGCTCGACACGGAGGGGGTGCCCGAGCCGCTGAAGAGCCTGATCGACAGGATGACGGCGCCCGACCCGGCGGCGCGCTTCCAGTCCATGGAGGAGGTGCTCTCCTTCCTCGACAGCGGCGCCCCGCCCGAGGGGGCCGAGGACATGGAGGCCACGATCCTCGTCGCTCCGCCGCCGAAGCGCGACGATCCGCCCGCCCCCGCGTCGCCGCCGCGCTCCCGCGCCGGGGGTCTGATCGCTGCCTTCGCCGGCCTCCTGCTGGTCGCCCTGGGGGCCGGGGCCTGGTACGGCGGGCTCATCGGCGGGCCGAGCCTGCCCGAAGTGAGCCCCTACGAGCTGCGCGTCGCCCAGCCCGAGAATGCCGCCGCCGCCGCCACCGGCTATGTGCCCGGCGAGGAGATGCGCAACGATCTCGCCGCCCTCATGGCGGAGCTTGGCGGCACCACCGACGTGACCCTGGCCGCGGGCGAGATCACCGCCGACTGGCCAGCGACAGTGCTCGCCATCCTGGCGGACCTGACGCCGCTCGACAGCTGGCAGCTGGAGATGCGCGACAACAGCGGCAGCATCGTGGGCAGCACCGGGGACCCGACGCTCCAGGCGGCCCTGATGGAGCGTTACGGCGGCGCCTGGCCTGGCGGTCTGAGCGGCGAGGCCCAGATTGCCCTCCTGCCGCTCTTCCTCGATCCGGCGGCGGTGGCGGACCTTCTGGACCAGTATGCCGACTGCGGCCCCCTCACCCAGGTCGATCCGCCCCAGACCACAGGCTACGGCCCCGACAGCCCGATCCGGGTCAGCGGCACGCTCGCCAATGAGGCCAGCCGCGCGGAGCTGGCGGCGGCCCTGCGCGACTTCGCGGGCGACCGGCCGGTGAGCCTGGAGACGGACCTGCTGAACCCAACCCTCTGCCTGGTGGAGAACTACCTGGTGGATGCCCCCGACAGCGAGATCGACATTCTCTTCCGCGACGGCGCCAGCGGCGAGGAGATGCCCTCGGGCCGCTTCCTGGTGGGCCAGAACCCGGTGATCGACGTGGCCCTGCCCGCCGGGGTGACGGAGGGCCACCTGGCGGTGTCGGTGCTGGATGTCTCGGGCAACGTCTTTCACCTCCTGCCCAACATCGGGCGCCCCGAAAGCGCCGTATCGGCCCTGCGCGACGGCGAGGAGGGGCCCCTGACGCTGCGGGTCGCCTACAGCCTGGAGGAGGATCGCCCGGAGGGGGCCATCGCCTTTGCGGTGGACGACAGCGCCCTGGGCAAGAGCAAGGTGCTGGTGCTCCATTCCGACGCGCCGATCTTCGAGGAGATGCGCCCCACGACGGAATCCGCCGTGGGCTACGCCGAGGCGCTGGCCCGCCAGCAGGCCGCCCAGGAGAACCTGATCCGCTCGCTCGATAGCCGCATCCTGACCACGGCCCGGCCCTGAGAGGGGTCAGAGGATGTCCACCACCACCACGGTGATGTTGTCCGCCCCGCCCCCGTCCAGCGCCATCTGCACCAGGTGATCCGAGATGAGCTCGATCGGCTGGCTCTTGAGCGCCTTCTCAAGCATGGCGAAGGTGGCATACTTGGTCAGCCCGTCGGAGCAGAGCAGGAAACGGTCGCCCGGGGCGGTCTCGCCGCGCACCTTGTCGAGCTCCAGTATCTCGCCCACGCCCACGGCGCGGGTGATGGCATTGGACTGGGGATGCTGCTCGGCCTCGTCCCAGGTGAGCTGGCCGGATTCGACCAGCGCGGCGACGACCGAATGGTCCCGCGTGAGCAGGCTGATCTCGCCGCCGCGCAGCCGGTAGAGGCGGCTGTCCCCGGCCCAGAGGGCGGCAAAGTGGCGGTTGGCCAGGATCAAGGCCACCACCGTGGCCCCGACGGTGCCGAGGCTCCGGCGCTCGGCCTCGGCCCGGATCAGGGCATGGGCCTCCTGGAAGGTGTCGCGCAGGGCCTGCATCCGTTCGGGTGGCGCCAGGCTTGGCGAGAGGCCCGCCGCCATGTCGGCGATCAGGCGGCTGGCGTAGTCGCCCGCGGCGTGGCCGCCCATCCCGTCAGAGACCAGCCAGATGTCCAGCTCGGGCAGGGAGAGGACCGCATCCTCGTTGACCGAGCGGACCCGCCCGACGTGGGTGCGGGCGGAGTAGCGGATGCCGCGCTCGCTCACGAGACCGGCCTCGCCTCGGCCCAGAGGGGGGCGCTGAGATCGAAGAGCGCGCGCGCCTCCTGGGGGCCGGGCAGCCCCTCGCAGACCATCAGGCGCGCGGTGTCGGGCAGGATCGCCTGCCAGAGGCTGGGCTGGCGGTAGCGCTCGGAAAGGAGGCCCGCGGCCAGCTCGGGCGCGAGGCCGCCCTGGGTGGCCTGGGTCAGGACCAGGCTCTCGCCGCCCCTGCGCAGGGGTGCCGCCGGATGGGGCGCCACCGGCGCGAGGGCCGCGAGGCCCGCCATCAGGTCATCGCGGGGCAGATCATCGAGGGTGGCCAGGGCCAGCCGCTCCAGGGCCTCGAAGGTGCCCGCCTGGCTCAGGTGATCGAGCGCGGCTGGCCCCTCCGTCTGAGGCGCGCAGACGAGGGTGAGGGGGAAGCGCCGCCCGACCCGATCCACCGAGGGCATGAGAACGCCAAGCGCCTTGCCCGGCCCGGCGAGCCCCGGCGAGAGGCTAAAGCGCCAGAGCGGCGCGGAGAGGTACTGCCCCTCCCAGTGGTCGCCGCCGGCCTCGGCCGAGGTCACCATCGCGCCCTGGAGCCAGGCATCCCAGGGGGCCACGAAACCCGGCGGCGCCCCGCCCTGGAAGAAGTCCCCCAGGCTCGCGATCTTGCCGAAGGCCCCGTACCCCTGCCCCATCAGAAGGTCTTCGGGCAGTTGAACTTGGAGAGGGCCGGCAGGGCGAAGGGGTTGAGCACCGAGCCCGACTGGAGCTGGAAGATGGCGATGCGCCCGCCGACGTTGAAGATCACCCGGTTCCTGTCGGAGGCGTTGGTGCGCCGGATCTCGGCCGCGTTCAGGAGCCGGAACCAGGCCCAGGGCCCGTCCTTGGCGAGCTGGCTTTCCCGGTTCGAGAGGGTCGGCGTGAAGACGACCCCGGCCAGCCCCACGGTGCCCGGCCAGGTGATCGCCACGGGTGTGTTGTTGGGCCGCCGTGTCTCGAAGCCCACCTCCTGATCGCCGATCTTGAGGAGCACCGCGTCGGCCTTCGGGTCCAGCGCCTCGGGGGTGATCTGAAAGGCGATGTTGGGATTGGCGCCACCGGCGAAGAAGGCATCGCGGATCTCGGCGGCGTACTGCATCTGCTCGAGCACGGCGGGCGAGATGCCGAGGTCCACGTCATTGACCTTCTTCCAGGACCAGGGGCGTGTGCGGGTGTCCACGTACTTGGCCAGGTTTTCGGCGAAGAAGGCGTCGATCATGCCGCCGGGGGCAAAGAGCTTCTGGAAGTCCGCGAGGGCCACGTCGGCCCGCGCCCGCCGGTTGAAGGGATAGCGGTTTTCCAACGCTTGGGTGCAGAAGGGCAGGACGGCGGACTGCCAGCGCGCGTTGATCGAGGAGCGGGTGCCGTCGGCGGTGATCCCGGTGGA
The DNA here is from genome assembly GCA_965212515.1 of Sulfitobacter sp. Taxonomy (GTDB): domain Bacteria; phylum Pseudomonadota; class Alphaproteobacteria; order Rhodobacterales; family Rhodobacteraceae; genus Sulfitobacter. The sequence continues at coordinate 14,907 of OZ243121.1, read as the reverse complement.
GCTGCTGGTGATCTGCTGGGCCCAGCGTTCGATGGGGCCGGGGATGCGCGAGGCCATCTGGAGGAAGCGCTGGGTCGCCGTGCCGCCCTCCGCCGCCGTGGCGGCGACGCCGCTGAAGGACATCTTGTTGAGCTCCTGGTAGACCTCCTGCAGGAGGCCGATTAGCTCGTCGAGCTGGGAGGGTTGGCCCTCCTGCCGGGCGACGAGCTGGTGCAGCCAGTCGAACCTTTCCTGCACGTAGCTGCCCGGTGGCTTGGGCGGCGGTCCGCCAGTGGCGGCGGCGGAGCTTTGCAGGGCCTCCATCAGGATCTGGCCCTGGATCGAGAGGTTGGAGCGCGCCTCGATGGTGGCGACGGAGGCCGCCCCCTCGGTCAGGGCGCCGGAATCGAGCACCGAGCGGTCCTCGGTCAGGCTGGTTTCCTTGGAGATTTCCTCGAGGATGTTGACCAGCGGCGAGGTCGGGCCCGAGAGCACGTTGGTCACCTCCACCGCGTGGGAGAGGCTTTCCAGCGGCACCACGTCGATGTCGCCCAGGATGCCGTCGTAGCGGGCCACGTAGTCGTTGTAGTAGAGGTCCAGCACGTCGCGGCTGAGGGCGGTGAGGGCCGCCTCGGTCTGCTCGGCCACGCCGCGCGGGCCGAGCACCCAGCTCTCGCTCTGGATGCGCTTGGCGACGCCCAGGGCCTCGCCCAGGAAGACGTTGTTGAAGCCATCGTAGGTGAAGATGCCCGGCACGCCCTTGTTGAGGGGCTTGCCGGAAGAGCGCACCAGCACCCGCGCCACCGCCGGCCCGCCGGCTTCGGTGATGCGCCATTCGGGCAGGCTGGTGACGGAGGGGCTGTTGATGATCCCGTTGTAGACCCGCTGCGCCAGGGGCATTTCCGACAGGATGCCCTGAACCTGCTCCACCAGGGGGCCGTTGAGGGCGATCTTCTCCATCGGCTGGCTCAGGAGCGCGTCGAGGTGGGCGTGCAGGTCCGAGCGCAGCTGTTCCCGGCCCGGCCCGGCGTAGGAGACGGACCAGTCGATGGCCATCCACTCCTTCACCAGGTCGGCGTTCATCGGCCCCTCGAGGCCCAGCATGAGGTAGATCTTGAGCGCCTCGTAGAGCAGCTCGGGGTTGTTCACGTTAGCGCTCACCTGCTCTTCCAACCGCAGCAGCAGGCGCGGCAGGAGCCGCTTGTTGAGCGCCGCACGGTAGGTCTGGGCGGCCTGGTTGCCGATCACCTCGCCCTGGTAAAGGCCGTAGGTGAGGGCGCGCTCCGGCTCGGGGTCGCCCGCCGCCGGGTTGGCGGGCATCTCGCGCAGGATGTTCAGGGCATCGACGACGGGCGGCAGATCGGTATCGCCCACGGGGCTGCCGGGCAGGCCCGCGGCGAGGGCCTGATAGCTGTCCACGTGGGTCCCGGCCTGGGCGATGAGATCGCTGTTGCCGAGGTAGCTGCGCACCAGGAGCGTGCCGGTCAAGGCGGCGAAGAGGAGGGTGGCGGCGATGGCCGCGCGGCGGGTCCAGCGGTAGCGCCGCTCCACCCGATCGTCGGCCGAGACGAGCCCCGCCTCGGGGAAGATCACGCCCTCGAAGAGCCGGGTCAGGAAGTAGGAGCGCCCCTGCCCCTGCCCAGAGCCGATGGCCTGGCGCCCGATGCCGAAGGTCCGGGCCATGCCCAGCATCAGCCTGTCGATCGGCGTGCCCTCCTGGGTGCCGGAGGTGAAGTAGATGCCGCGCAGCATATGCCGCTGTTCGTAGCGGTTGTCCTGGAAAACCTCGGTGAGGAAGGCCCGCGCCACGCCGCGCATGGAGGCCACCTGGGAGGGGAAACCGGCGATCATCGAGCGCCGCTGGGGGTCCGTCTCCACCTGCATCCGCTCCAGCGACTGGGCGTTGAGCCGGCCGAGGAGTTGGGCGAACTCCGCGTCGAAGGCGGCCACGGGGGAGGCCTCGCCGCGGCTCGTGTCGAGCGGCAGGGTGAAGCCCCAGACCTGCTCGCGGTCCTCCTTGCCGAGGTTGTCGAAGAACTCCGAGAAGCCGGCGATGAGGTCCGCCTTGGTGAAGAGCACGTAGACCGGGAAGCGCACGCCGAGCTTCTCGCGCAGCTCGTTCAGGCGCCGCCGCACCGCCTGGGCGTGGGCCGCCTGGGTCACCTCGTCCTGCATCAGCAGATCACTCAGCGAGATGGCGATCATGGCGCCGTTGATCGGCTGGCGCTTGCGGTACTTCTTGAGCAGTCCGAGAAAGCCGATCCAGGCGGCGTTGTCGACCTCGGCGTCGCTCTCGTGAGTGGTGTAGCGGCCCGCCGTGTCGATCAGAACGGCCTCGTTGGTGAACCACCAGTCGCAGTTCCGCGTGCCCCCCACCCCGCCGATGGCCGTCTTGCCCATCTTGTCGGCCAGCGGGAACTGCAGGCCGGAGTTGACGATGGCCGTCGTCTTGCCCGCGCCGGGCGGGCCGATCATCACGTACCAGGGCAGCTCGTTCAGGTGGCGCCGCCCGTTCTTGGACTTGCGCAGCTCGGCCATGGCGGTGCGGAGCTTGCCGCGCAGCTCCCCGATCTCGGCGGTGGCGATGTCATCCTCCACCGCCACCTGTTCGGCGATCTCGTCGGTCATGGCCCGCTCGCGGCGGCGGCGGCGCAGCAAGATGAAGAGCATGAGCCCCAGGAAGATCAGCCAGACGATGCCGATGGCCACGAAGCGCGCCAGGGGCCCGTCGAAGGGGCGCCACTCGGCCCCGCCGATGAAGGGGGCGAGGAACCAGATGCAGGCCGAAAGGGCCGCGGCGGTGATGAAGAGGATCGTGTAGATCGACCCGAAGAGCAGCTTGAAGATTCTGCGAATGATCATCTATCCGGCCTCCTGCACCAGCAAGACCTCGATCCGGCGGTTGGCCGCCCGGCCCTCGCGGGTGGCATTGTCGGCGATCGGTTCCTTCTCCGCCCGCCCTTCGGCCGAGAGGCGCGCGGGCTCCTTGATGGTGTCGGCCATCTTGGCCATGACGGATTTCGCCCGCGCCAGCGAGAGGGCCATGTTGGAGGGGAAGCGCGAGGAGCGGATCGGCACATTGTCCGAGTGGCCGGTGATGATGACCGGGCCGGGCTCGTCGTTCAGGGCATCGGCGACGCGGGTGATGGGGGCCAGAAACTTCTCGGTCAGCTGATCCGAGCCCGAGCCGAACATGTTGGAGCCGGTGATGCGGATGACCAGGGTGTTGCCCTTCTGGAAAACGCTGACGATGCCCTCGTCGATCTCCTCCTGGAGAAAGCTCACCACCTTCTGGAGCCGCACCTCGTCCGGGGGCGTGGGCGGCGGCGGCGGGGCGCGGCGCTGGAGCGCGGCGACCGGGCCGCTGTCGATCACCGAGAGCTGGCCCACCAGGCGCTCCGTCTGGGTCGAGAGGGCATAGGAGAGGCCGGTGAACTGGAGCGCCAAGATGGCGGCGGCGGCGGCGATGCAGATCCAGACCCAGCGCCAGGCCGAGAGGGCGCGGTAGGGCCGGTCCTCGCCCTCCCAATTGGGCGAGAGATCGCGCTCCACGTCGCCGCGCTGCGCCCGGATGATGCGGGCCAGGCCGAGGCGGATCTGGAGGTGCTTGTCGGCGCCCCCCTGCTCCACCCGCAGGCGCCCCTCGAAGCCGAGCGAGAGGCACATGTAGATGAACTCCAGCAGGTCGAGGTTGTTGGCCGGCTCCTTCTCCAGTCGCGCCAGCAGGTCATAGAAGCGGTCGCCGCCCACCGTCTCGCGGTGGAAGGTGCCGACCATGGATTGCAGCCCCCAGCTCGATTGACCGCCCCAGGGCGTGTTGAGCACCACGTCGTCGAGCGTGGCGCAGAGGGCGTAGCGGGCGATCTTGACGGTCTGGGCGGCGATGCCCGCCTGAAGCGCGCGGTTCTCGAAGGCCCGCACCTCGGAGACGACGGAGGCGCGCAGCTTGTCCGGGTCCATGTGCTGGGCGCGGTTGCGGATGCGGCTGACGAGGGAAAAGAGCGGCGCAGCGCAGGCAGTGAGCTGGTTCATGCCCGTGAGCACCATCTCCACCTCGGGCGGGCCCTCCTTGCCGCCCGCGCGCGGCGGGCTGGCGGCGGGCGCGGGAATGCCGAAGGCATCCTCGGGCGGGCTCTTGCTGCTCGGCACCGGCTCGGCGGCGGGGACGGCCTCCACCGCCGGGGCGGCCGCGGGCGACGCCGGTTCGACCGGGCGGCGGCCCCCGGGATTGGGGCGGATCACCGTCTTGTCGGTGTCCTCCGGTTCGGCAAATGGGTCTTCGTCCGCCATGGTCAGCGCCTTTGCTCTCTCAGGTGTTGCGGATCGCCCACAACTCCATGCTCAGTCCCGGGTACTGCCCGGACACATGCACCGCGATCCCGCCCGAGGTGGTCATCTTGCTCCAGTAGGGGCTGTCGGAGGCGAGCTCGAAGTAGACCACCCCCGCGTGGTAGGGGATCTGCCGCGGGGCCACCGGGAGGGGCCGCAGCCCGATCCCCGGCAGGGCCGAGTTGACCAGCTGCCGGATCTCCTCCACCGGGCCGATCTTGGCCTGGCCCGCGAAGTGCCGCCGCACGTCCTCGGCCGGGATGTCAGCCGTCACCGCGAGGACAAAGCCCGCCGTGCTCAGGAGCTTGCGGTCGGCGATGACGCCAACGCTGATGCCGTACTTGCGGGCCTCCAGCGGGATCGAGATGGCCGTCTGCTCCAGCACCGAGCTGAGGTACTGACGCAGGGTACGGATCACCGGGGCGAAGGATTTCGACAGGTCGTCGTGCTGGTAGGCCGGGAACTGCGGCGGCTGCTTGTCCGGGGTCATGAAGGTGGCCAGCTCCCCGGCGAGGGAGACGCAGTGCCGGTAGGCCGCCTCGGGGTGCAGGTTCTCGATGCTGCTGAGATGCCGGAAAAGCGGGATGGTCCGGTTGATGACCGTTAGCAGAAGAAAGTCCGAGACCTCGGCCACGGCCTTGGCCGCGCCCCCTTCGGAGAGCCGCCCGGCGAGGGCCTGCATCCGGTGCGACAGGAGTCCCTCGACCTCGCGCAGGAAGCCGTCGAGGGCGGGCGAGGCGCGCACGTCGGTGCAGCTGGGGATGAAGCTGCGGTCGAGGATGATCTCCCGGTCCGGGCGGACCTCGATGATGCGGGCGATGGGGATGGCGAGCAGATCGGCCATGTCATCCACCGCCAGGGCGAACTGGAGCCGCAGCTTGCCCACCCCGAGGGTCACCGGGCGCGGGTCCTGGCCCATCGTGTCGGTCACCTCCAACTCGGCCGGGCGCAGACGGCTGGCGGACCTTTCGGCGCCCGAGAGATCCACCTCGGCGGCGCCCTGGCGGCGCTGCGGCACGGTGAGGTAGACGACGCAGTCCTTGATCGTGCTGGGCACCTCGAGCGCCTTGGGGTGATCCTCCGTCTGGGGCACCCGGAAGGTGGCACCGTCCTGGGTCAGGCCGGTGCAGCTCTTGATGGCGAACTGGCCGACCTTGAGCACCTCGTCGTCGATCTCCAGGGCGTTCACGCCCCAGCCATAGGGCCGCAACCGGCGGGCCAGTCCCGCCACCGCCGCCTCCATGTAGCGGTCGGCCTGCTGGAAGTGGTGCGGCTGCAGAAACAGCCCCTCCGTCCAAAGCACCTTGCTGTCCCAGGACACTCAATTCTCCCTCTTCTCCGGCGCCTGCCTCGGCGCCGTTCACTTCAAACGGTCGAGCTGCTCCTTGTAGGCACGCGCGAATTCGCGGCTGAAGAGCTCGTGAAAATCGTTCTCGGCCTGGTCTGAAATCTGGCCGTACATCTTTTCGTAGACTTCCCAGTAGCGGGCCTTGCGGCCCTTCAGCAGGCCCCCCAGCCCGCCGCCACTTTCGATCTGCTCGCCAAGGACCTCCGGGTCGAGTTTCTTGAGGATGCCCTTGAGGGCCGCCTCCATGCCCGTGACCATGGCCACCTCGTGGGCCTTGATGTCGTTCAGGGCCTGCTCGGTCGCCGTTTCGGCGCCGAGGTAGCCGCGGGTGCGCGGCTTCACCAGGGCCTCCACCGCCTGATCGGCGCTGATGGAAAACTTCAGGGGATTGTTGCCGCCCGCGCTGATCATGGTCTGCTCGATGCGGAACTCGGACTTGATCGAGGTGCGGGTCATGAGGATCTCGCGCAGGCCCGCGATCATGGTGCGCATGACCCGGCCCATCTGGGCCATGGTGGTGTGCAGGTCGGCGTCGCTGACCTCGAGCTCGGCCACGTCGAGCGCCTCGAGGAAGGCCCGGGCGGCGGCCTGGTCGCCCTCGGCCACCAGGCGGGTCTCAGCGGCGGGCGGGCCCGGGGGCGCGGGGCTGGGCGCTGCTGGGGGCGGTGTCGTGGTTTCCGGCTCGGGCTCGGGCGCGGGCGTTGGTTCCGCGGCTTCAGGCGGCGGCGGGGCCGGCTCGGCGACGGGTTCGGGCGCGGCCTTCTCCTCGGGCGCGGAGGGGGCCAGGAGATCCTCGTCCCAGTCGTCGGGAATGACCGAGGGGCCGGTGGCCTGGGCCGGGCGGAAGCTGTCGCTCCCCGCCTGGCCGTGGGCCGCCTGACTGGGGCCGACATCCTCGGGCACCTTACCGCCGGGACCGGCAAAGAAGGGATCCTCCTCCTCGCCCAGGGGCGGCAGGAGCTCGTCGATCGGGTCCGAGGTGTCGATCTGGCCGGGGCCCTTGGGCCCGCCGGGCGCGCCCAGCAGATCGTCGAGGAAATCACCCCCGGGGCCCGCATCGTCGAGCAGCGCCAGGGGATCAGGCGCGCGGCCCGCGTCACCGGGCGAGAGGGGCGCCTCGCCGATGGGATCGGGGATCGGCGGCGGCAGGTCCTGGGAGATTTCCACCATCAGCTCGAAGGGGCCGAGGGTCAGGATGTCGCCGCTGTTGAGCGGTGTGGGGGTCCGGCCCAGGGGCACCTTGCTGTAGTTGAGGAAGGTGCCGTTGGTTGAGAGGTCCACCACCACCACGTTGCCGTTGTGATCCTCGATCACGCAGTGGCTTTTGGAAAGCTGGCGCTCGGGATCGGGCAGGACAAGATCGTTGGCGGGCCCGCGCCCGATGCTCAGGCTGCCGCCGTCGGGCATCTGGAGGGGACCGGCGTTGCCCGGCACGGTGCCCGAAGACTGGAAGGAAAGACGGACCGCCATCGCCCGCGCCTAGCCCCCGGCCTGGCGGCGGAGGCCGCGGCCCGGCCCTTGGATGGGGGATGAAAGGCCCATCACGAAGCCTCCTGTGCTGCTGCGTCGCGGTCCAGGCGGCCATTGCCGCCGCGGGCGATGTCCACCGCCCGGTCCACCAGCATCTGGCCATAGGCCTCGAAGGTGGCGGCATGCTTGTCGAGCGCCACGAGGGTCATGGCGAAGGCGCAGGTCTCGGCGGCGCCTGCCGGGGCGGGGTACTGGGCCATGTCGGCGGGCCCCAGGGTGCCGTCCGAGTAGAGCACGCTGAGGGCGCAGTTGGTGGTGTCGTCGTCGATGTAGGCATCGTCCAGCGACGCGCGCGCCTTGGCGCGGTTCTCCTGCGTGGGCTTGAAGACCCAGGCCTCGGAGGCGGCGAGCGGCTTCGGGTCCTTGTCGGACTTGGGGCCGATGTAGTCCCGCGCGGCGAGGCAGGCCCACCAGACCCTCTCGCGCGGGGGGAGGACGATGGCGAGCAGCCGCAGCATGTCGATCAGGGCGCCCTTGCCGTCGAGCTCGGCCAGGACGGCCTCCGGCAAGGCGGCCACGGGGGCCGCCAGCGGCGTGTCCAGCCGGGTGTTGGCGTGGGACAGCAGCTTGGCGGCCGGTTCCTGCGGCAGCTTGACCATATCCTTGAATCGTTCGCTCACCCACCGGCTCCTAGTTAATCCGCACCAGCCCGCCCTTCAGCTCGAGCATGGCGCTGCCCGAGACCTGGACCATCGTGCTCTCGACCTTGATCATGGCAGGTGTCATCTCGATCTTGCTGGCCCCAACCTGGAGCGTGATTTTGGTTGCGGCCTTCAGAAGAAGCTCCCCCGCATTGACGTCGACCTTCATGTTACCAGATTTCACGATTTCCGTAAGGTCACCCATGACTTCGAGGTCATACTTACCGCTCTTGATGGTTTCCTTCTTGTCCCCCTCGAGCACCTCCTTGGTCACGTTCTTCTTGACCCTCTGAAGGTAGCTGCCCGGATCGGCCTCCTGCTCGTTCTTGTCGATCAGCTTGTTGGCATCGCCGATGGTCATCTTGGCGCTGTCCTTGACCACCATCTGGAAGTCCTTCTGGGCCTGGAGGTGCAGGTACTCCTGGCCCTTGTCATCCTCGAAGAGCAGGGCGTTGAAGCTCTTGGCGTTGCCTCCCGGGCTGCTCCGGGTCTGGATGCCGGTGCGGGTCGGCTTGGCCTTGTCCACGTAGGGCGGCATCTTCTCCTTGTTGTAGAGCATGCCGGTGATGATCGGCCGGTCGGGATCGCCGTCCTCGAACTGGACAACCACCTCCTGGCCGATGCGAGGCACGTAGTTGATGCCCCAGTTGTTGCCCGACCAGGGGGTCACCACGCGAATCCAGCAGGAGGACTTGTCGTTCTTCTTGCCCTCGCGGTCCCAGCGGAACTGGACCCGCACCCTCCCATGCTCGTCGGTCTCGATCTCCTTGCCGCTGGCGCCCACCACCTCGGCGGTGAGCAGACCCGGCATGGTGGGCCAGGGGGTATCGAGCGGCGCCCGGAACTGCGTGGTGACGGGGATGGCGGCCACCGTGTAGGAATAGTCGTCCGCGATCTCCTCGGGGAAATCTATGTTGCGCGGCTCCAGCGCGCGCCAGATTTCCAAGTGGGGCATCTCGATCTCGGCCTGGAGATAATGGACCGCCTCGGTCACCAGGTATTCCTGGTTGTAGTCCCGGATGGCGTGATCCTTGAGCCTGAAGGTAAAGCCGGTGCCCATGGTCCGGCTGTTGCCCGCGCCGCGGAAGGTGTGGAACTTCACCGCCTTGGCCTCGCGCTGGATGGAGGCGAAGTCCTTGCCCAGGTTCTGGTTGCTGCGGAAATGGCCGGGCGTGTCGTAGATCTCGAACTTGGTGTAGTTGTGCGCCCCCTTGGGCTCCGAGGACTTGGCCTCCTGACGCACGCCGGGGTTCATGAAATCGTAGTCCGTGAGGCTCACCACGCTGGTGACGACGGCCTTCTCCGCCGCCCATTCGGTGACGTTCTGGACCCGCTTGGTGGCGTCGGGGTCGCGCGGCTTGAAGATCAGCTCCCCGTCCGGCGTTTCCCGGTGCGGGCCCTTGCTGTTGGCAAAGACGATCTCCTCGTCCTTGTCGGGGCCCTTCTCGCGGAAGAAGTAGTAGATCCCCTCCTCCTCCATCAGGCGGGAGAGGAAGTCGAAATCGGACTCGCGGTACTGAACGCAGTACTCCCGCTTCTCGAAGTTGCCCGAGGTCTTTATCGCGTAGTGGCTGAAGCCATGGTCCTCCAGGACATCCTTGATGATCTCCTTGACGGTCTTGTTCTGGAAGATCCGGCTGTCGCGGGTCAGGGTGAGGAGCCAGAACCAGGGCCGCACCTCTGCGACGTAGTGATCGTAGCCGTCGCGCACGCCGAGGGCCTCGACCGAGATGCAGGTGCCGGTGAAGGTGCGCGGCCTGTTGCGGGTGTTGCTCAGGGAGTGAAGGGTGATGATCTTGCCGACCATGTCCTTCGGCTCCAGGCGGTTCTTCTCCTTGGCGACCAGTTCGATCGTCGTTTCTGTCGGGCGGCTCAGGGCCTCGCGGACCTGGGCCCGCTTCAGCTGCAGGCCCTGGGTGGTGTAGGTCCCCGACATCCAGACCGTGGCGTCGTCCTTTGGCTTACTGACAACCATCTGACTGTCCTCTCTCGCAGGGCGCGCGGGGCGGGGTTGGGGCCGGTCGGGTCATCACAGATCCTCCAGCAGCGCGGCCAGTTCGGCATCCATGCCATCATCCTCGAGGTCGAGGTCCAGATCCTCGTCCTCCTCATCCTCGTCGGTTTCGAAATCGGCGAGCAGATCGTCCAGGTCCTCGCCTTCCAGGGCCAGTTCCTCGTCCTCCTCCTCAGCCGCCGCCTCCTCTTCGGGCGCGGCCTTGGGCGGCTTCGGCGGCGAGGCGGGGGGCGGCTCCACCCCCGTCCAGGGGCCCAGCACCTCGGCGGCGCCGAGGGCCTGGAAGGAGGCCAGGCGCACCTCGTCCCGGCCCTTGACCGAGACCACCGGCATGAAGCCCCGGCCCAGCACCCGCTCGACCTTGGGCAGGAGCAGATTGCGCTCGGTGCAGGGCAGGGCCACCTGATCACCGTAGCGGTCATTGACGAAGTGGTAGGGCATGTCGCCGATGGACATGATCTTGCCCAGCTCCATCGCCGGGCCGTTCTGCTTGAAGGACTGGGCCAGCAGGATCGCCACGAGGGTGACGGGATTGGCCCAGAGCATCCCCGAGAGGCCCTCCTCGGGGGTGAACTCCTCGAAGTCGAACTCGTAGATCGGTTCGCTGCGCGCGCCATAGGGCCGCCGCAGCAGGAAGCGCGGCGTGACCAGGGCCAGGTGCCCGGCCTCGGGCATGGCGCGCAGGCGGTCCCACTCCTGAGCCACCAGGGGGTGGCGGTCGGCCTTCTCGGTCTCGATGAAGTGGGGCGTGATGGCGGCGAAGAAGGGCGCATCGACGTGGGCCGCGAGGCGGGCGATGCGGCCCAGGAGCTGGGCGTGGGGCGGGGTTTCCTCGAAGCTGTAGAAGCCCAGCAGGGCCGAGAAGCCGCCGCGCCCGTTCTCCTCGTCCAGCGGGCCCTCGGTCAGGAGCCGCAGGAAGCCGCTCTGGGAAAGCTCGTCGGCCTGGGTCAGGTCCGCGGCGATCTCCTCGGCGGAGATGTCGTAGAGCACCACGTCGAGGCTGTCGTCGGTCTCGATCCGGCGGGCGATGAGATCGAGCGCGCGCCACTGGGATTCCACCGCCTGGAACTCCGGGTGGTGCAGGACCAGCCGCATGGCCCCCGAGAGGGCCGCATCGACGGCCTGCTCCATGGCCTGGGCATCGGCATCGGGTAGGCGCCGGATGTGCGGCCCGACGATCCGCGCCAGCAGATCTTCCACCGGCGAGGGTTGGGAGAGGGCGCCCTCGCGGTCGCCCACGAGGCGCTGGAAGTCGCTCAGCTTGAGATCCGGGCGCACGCTGTTGCCGCCCGAGAGGGCGCGCGGCGGCTTGACCGGGCGGCCATGCGCTTCGCCCCAGGCGCGCAGGGTCCTGGCGGCGTGCTCCGCCGTAGCCCCGGCCCGGAGCTGGCCCTTGAGATCGCGCAGGGCGCCGAAGAGCGGCACCTTTTCGTAGAGGCTGTCGGGGTGCAGATCCTCCAGCTCCGCCAGGCGCACCTCCACCCCGGCCCCCTCCCTGCCGATGGGCAGAACAAGGGTGGTGGCGAAGCCCTCGATCACCTCCTCCACGGTGTCGGGATCGAGCAGGATCGGCGGCCGCGCGGCCAGGGCGTCACCCACCTCGAGGGCGCCCCGGGCGGCGCGTCCGGTGAAGTCGCCCAGGAGGGCCAGGCGGAAGCGCTGGCGCTTGAGGCGCTCGGGCGCCGGCCGCTCGGCGCTCATGGTGCCGTAGGCAAAGGCAGGTTCGGTGGGGGTGTCTTTGGTGGGGGCATCGGGGGCGGTCGTCGCCGGGGTCTCTTCGTCGAGGTCGGTGAGGAGGGCGTCGAGGTCTTCCTCGCCGGGGTCGTCGGTGATCTCCTCCGTGAGGCTGGCCATCAAGGCGTCCAGGTCGTCGTTGGAGTCGGAGGGTTCGGCCCTGGTGTCGTCCGGGGCTTCCTCCTCAAGATCGGCAAGCAGCGCATCGAGGTCGTCGTCTCGCTCGGGGGCCGTTGCCTGGTCTTCGTCCGTCTCTTCCTCCAGGTCCGACAGGAGCGCCTCCAGGTCATCGTCGGGGTCGGGCGGCGCAGACACGGTCTCGTCCGGGGCCTCTTCCTCGAGATCGGCGAGCAGCGCATCGAGGTCGTCCTCTTCCGCCGGTGCCGCCGCCTGGATTTCGTCTGACTCTTCTTCCAGGTCGGACAGGAGTGCGTCCAGGTCATCGTCGCTCTCTGTTGATGCGGCCTCGGGCGCCTCTTCCCCGTCGAGATCGGCCAGGAGGGAGTCTAGATCATCCTCTGCCGCCTCTTCCAGCGCGGCGGCTTCGGCCTCCTGCTCATCAAGGTCGGAGGGCAGAGCGCCGAGGTCGCCGTCGCCCTCCGCCTCGTCGGGGGTCTCCTCCAGATCGGCCGTCAGGGTCCCGAGGTCATCCTCCTCTTCGACGGCATCGCTCACCTCCTCATCCGGCGTCTCCTCCAGGTCCGCCAGGAGTGCGTCGAGGCCCCCATCGCCCGCCGCATCCTCTTCCTCCGCCTCGAGGTCACCGAGCAGCGCGTCGAGATCCTCTTCGTCCTCAAGATCGTCGGCCGGTTCTTCCGTGCCGGGCCCCTCCCCTGCCGAGGCCGGCGCGGGATCACCCAGACCGATTTCCGCCGCACTTTCCAGCTCGGTCGGCACGGTCCCCGGGTCTATCTCTTCCAGCAGTGCCTCCACCTCCTCCTCTTCCGGTGTTTCCAAGCCTGAGAGGATGGCATCGCTGTCCTCTCCTTCTTCCGGGGCCTCGGGCGCTCCCAGACCGTCGAGCACCGCGTCGAGATCATCCCCTTCTTCGTCCTCCTCAGGGGTGTCGAGGCCCGCGAGCACGGCGTCGGCTTCCCCTTCGTCCGTGCCTATGTCCTCGGGTGCTTCGATGTCCGAGAGGATCGCGTCGAGGTCCTCCTCCTCCGCGCTTTCTTCCGGGGTCTCCAACCCGGCTAGGATGGTGGCCGCCTCCTCTTCGTCAGGCGTGGGCGCTTCGGGCGCGTCCAGACCAGAGAGGATCGCCGCGTGGTCCGCCTCTTCCGGCACCAGGTCCGGTGCTTCGAGACTCCCCAGGATGGCCTCCCTGTCGTCCTGGTCTGGCTGCTCTTCGGGGGCGTCCAATCCGGCCAGGATGTCGGCGGCGTCGGGCGTCTCGTCCGGTGCTTCTTCGGGGGCCTCCAAGCCGCTCAATATCTCTTCGGCGTCCGGCCCTGTCGGCGCGGGCGGCTCCGCGGGGCTTGCCGCCTTGAGCGCCTCCAAGGTCGATCCCTGGTCCTCCTCTGCCTCCGCCTCGTCAGGCGCCGCCGCGCGCAGCCCGTCCAAGGCCGCGTTGCCGTCCTCCGCTTCCTCCTCCGCCACCTCGACCGCACGCAGGGCATCGAGCGCCTTTCCCTGCGCATCCTCCGGCTCCGCTTCGTCAGGCGCCGCCGCGCGCAACCCCTCCAAAGCCGCGCTGCCGTTCTCCGCTTCCCCCTCCGTCACCTCGACCGCGCGCAGGGCATCGAGCGCCTCTCCCTGCGCATCCTCCGGCTCCACTTCTTCAGGCGCCGCCGCCCGTAGCCCCTCCAAGGCGGCGCTGCCGTCCTCCGCCGCCTCTTCCTGCACCTCGACCGCACGCAGGGCTTCGAGGGCGTCCCCCTGCTCATCCACCACCTCTGCTTCCACCGGCGCCGCCGCCCGCAGCGCCGCCAGTGCCTCCCCCTGCTCATCCTTCGCCGTGGTCTCCTCCGGCGCGAGCGCCCGCAGCCCCTCCAGCACCGCCTCGCCCGACACCGCAGGCCCCTCGGCCGCCGCGAGGCTCTTCAGCAGCGCGGGGTCGGCCAGGATGCGCTCGATCAGGGCCTCGGCGCCGGCCTTGCCGTCCATGTAGGCCATGAGGGTGGAGAGCTGCTGGCGGGCCTCCAGCAGGGGCCGCAGGGGGGCGACGCGGGCGGCGATGGCGCCTGGCTCGAAATCGGCCATGCGCTCGAAGGTCAGATCCACCTGGAGGTTGCCCTCGCCGCTCAGGGTGTTGGGCACGGTGAAGGCCACGCGCGGCGCCACTCCCTTCATGCGGGCGTCGAAATTGTCGACGTCGATCTCTAGGAACTTGCGGTCCTCCAGGGGCGGCTGAGCCACCTCGGACTTGCCGGAAAGGTCGCTCATCACCCCCATGACAAAGGGCAGCTGGACCTTCTTCTCGGCCCCGTAGAGCTCCACCTCGTACTCGATCTGGACGCGCGGCGCGCGGTTGCGGGCAATGAACTTCTGGGCAGAGTCAGCCATCCTTCTCCCCCCTCAGCTCCCGGACCTCGGCGCGCAGGTGCTTGATCTCATCCAGCAGGAGCTGGACGTTCTGATCGACGCTGTCGGTCTCGTCCCGGACCAGGCGGCGCAGGTTCTCGAACTCGGCCTCGGTCTCCTCCTCCACCGCCGTCTGCATGGTGTTGACCAGCAGGCCGATGAAGAGGTTGAGCACCGAGAAGGCGGTGATCACGATGAAGGGCACGAAGAAGGCCCAGGCCGAGGGGTACCTGTCCATCACCGGGCGCACGATGCCCATGGACCAGCTTTCCAGCGTCATGATCTGGAAGAGCGAGTAGAGTGACCGCCCCAGGGTGCCGAACCACTGCGGGAAGTTGGCCCCGTACATGAGCGTGGCCATCACGGCAAAGACGTAGAAGACGATGGAGATCATGATGATCACCGCCCCCATGCCCGGCAGGGCGTCGAGCAGGGCCTGCACCACGGCCCGCATCTGCGGCACCACCGAGAGGAGCCGCATGGCCCGGATCACCCGCAGCCCGCGCAGGGCCGAGAGGCCCTCCTGGCTGGGCAGGAGCCCAACCCCGACGACGAAGAGATCGAAGATGTTCCAGGCGCTGCGGAAGAAGGAGAGACGGTAGGCGTAGAACTTCAGCAGCAGCTCGCCGACGAAGATCGTCAGTACGATGTTGTCCACGACCGAGAGGAAGCCGCCGAAGCGGCCCATGAGATAGGAGGAGGTGGACATGCCGAGGGTGATGGCATTGAAGATGATGATCCCCAGGATCACGTTCTTGAAGGTCTCGCTCTCGACCAGGTCGTAGACCCGGGCGCGGCTTGTCCCCATC
>OZ243122.1:2280000-3728930 GCA_965212515.1 Sulfitobacter sp. | reverse complement strand
AGGCCCGCCGTGATCCGGCGAGCTTTTCGCTGCGCGCCCCCTGCCCCCGCAAAATGAAAGCGGGCCGCCTCCTCCCCAGGTGCGGCCCGCTTGGGTCCCGTCGCCGATCGCGGTCGATCAGTTCGGGATGAGGTCCGGGACGATGGTGACGATCGCCGGGAAGAACCAGAGGATCGCCAGCCCGACCACCTGGATCAGCACGAAGGGCACGATGCCGCGGTAGATGTGCTGGGTCGTGACCGATGAGGGCGCCACCCCGCGCAGGTAGAAGAGCGCGAAGCCGAAGGGCGGGGTCAGGAAGGAGGTCTGGAGGTTGACCGCGATCATGATCGTCACCCATTTCGGATCGAAGGAACCGCCGTAGATCACCGGCCCGACGATGGGCACCACGATGTAGATGATCTCCAGGAAGTCGAGCACGAAGCCCAGCACGAAGAGCACCAGCATCACCAGCAGGAAGACCGTCAGTTCGTTGTCGAAGGACTTGAGGAACTGCTGGATGTAGTGTTCGCCGCCGAAGGAGATCACCACCAGGTTCAGAAGCTGCGAGCCGATCAGGATGGTGAAGACCATCGAGGTCACCTTCGCCGTCTCCCGCACCACCGGCGTCAGAACGCCCGAGGTGTAGAGGATCCAGCAGGAGAAAAGCAGCCCGAAGAGCGCGTAGAGGTAGGCGCCGTAGGCCACGAAGAAGGCGAACCAGGATTGGAAGGAGACCTCTTCCTGGTTGATCCGCAGGTCGAAGTTCACCCCCACGAGGATGCAGACGATGATCGCCAGGGTGGACCAGATGATCACCTTGGGCGAGCGGTCCTGGTCCTTCAGCTTGCGGTAGGCCGCGAGCATGATGGCACCACCGGCGCCGAGCGCCGCGGCGGGCGTCGGGTTGGTGATGCCGCCGAGGATCGAGCCGAGCACCGCCACGATGAGCATCAGGGGCGGGAAGACCACGCGGATCAGTTCGTTCTGCGCGCAGAGCTTGGTGGCATGGACGACACCGTAGAGGGCCAGGATGTAGGGGATGGCGAGAAGCACCACCGAGGCCCCCGGCGAGGTGGTGGGCGCCACCAGTAGGATGTCCACGAGAAGCGCCAGCACGAGGCCGATGCCGCCGACGATCAGGGGCCGGACGCTGGCCGAGGGGGAGACCCCGCGCGCCGTCGTCAGGAAGAGCGCCAGCAGGACCACGAGGATCGCGTTGCCGGTGCCCACGGGGGCGGCGTTGGCGATCTTGTCGGCCTGGGCCTGGGCAAACTCCTCGTCCGTCAGGCGGGTGGACTGTTCCAGCCCGCCGGCCGCGTCGATCGCCGCCTGTTCGGCCACCGCCTGGTCCCAGGCTTCCTGGCCGTGCAGGTCGATCATCGAGGCCTGGCATTCCTCGCCCACGTTGGTGCGCAGGGAGGCGGCATCGCCGATGTCGGAGAAGGTCGAGACGGTGGTGGACTGGCTGCCGATCACGCCGAGGTTGCCCAGCATGATGGCCCCGACGATCACCAGCACCGGCGCGCCGAGGAACCAGGTGAAGGCCTCGCCGCGGGTCACGGGCTCGGCGTTGGTGGAGCCCAGTTCGACCGCGGGGGCCTTCTCCGGGTTCATCAGGGCATAGCCGAAGGCATAGAGCGCATAGAGCAGGGCCAGCATGATGCCGGGCAGCAGGGCCGCCTGGAAGAGCGTGCCGACCGAGACCACCGCCGGTTCACCGAGCAGCGTCAGGGCGTCGGTGCAGCCGGCCAGCTGGGCGCGGTTCTCCTGGGCGGCGGAGTAGAGATCCCCCGCCAGGGTGCCGAGCAGAACGATCACGATGGAGGGCGGGATGATCTGCCCCAGGGTGCCCGAGGCGGCGATGACGCCGGTGGCGATCTCGGGCGAGTAGTTGTTGCGCAGCATGGTCGGCAGGGCCAGCAGGCCCATCGTCACCACGGTGGCGCCCACGATGCCGGTGGAGGCGGCCAGGAAGGCGCCCACGACGACGATGGAGACGGCCAGACCGCCGGGCAGCGGGCCGAAGACGCGCGCCATGGTGGTGAGCAGATCGTTGGCGATCTTGGAGCGTTCCAAGGTGATGCCCATGAGGACGAACATCAGCACCGCCAGCAGGGTCTCGATGGACTGGCCCGCCAGGACGCGCTCGTTCATGCGGTTCACGATGAAGGAGACGTTGCGGTCGAGCGCCACTTCCCAGCCCGAGGGGAAGACCGGCTCGGCGATGCGGGGCAAGTCCGGGTATCGGAAGATCGAGACCGTGTCGGGCTTTACGCCCGAGTTGACCAGGGTGCGGTAGGCATCGGAGGAGGTGTCGATGGCCTGGTGGATGAGCAGACCGGCGCTGTCCATGGCGGCGATGATGCCGAAGGAGATGATCCCCGCGCCCCCGATGGCAAAGGCCACCGGGAAGCCCGAGAGGATGCCGCCGAAGAGGCAGATGAAGACGATGATCAGGCCGACTTCGACCCCGTCGAGACCGAAGAACATTAGTGTGTCCCTTCGTAGGCTTCTTCGCCCTCGCCCAAGCTGTCCTTGTCGAGGTACTTGTTTTCGGATTCAGGGCCTTCGCGCAGCTCGTTCAGGCTGCGGTAGAAGACCGCGATGGCCTGCAGGATGACTATGGCGCAGAAGAGGCAGAGCAGCACCTTGAAGATGAAGTAGCCGTTGAAGCCATTGGGCGAGAAGCCGATGGTCTCCACGTTCCACTTGAGCAGGCGCGCCTTGCGCAGCAGCAGCTCCAGCCGGTCGGAGGCCGAGGGGTTGGGGGTGACGAGGTGGCGCCAGAGGAAGAACCAGCCGTAAAGCCAGGTGACCACCGCGAAGGGGATCATGAAGAAGAGCGCGCCGAACATGTCGATGATCTTCTTGGTGCGGAACTTGGCCCCGGCGTAGAAGAGATCCACCCGGACGTGGCCGCCCTGGATGAAGGTGTAGGAAACGCAAAGGCAGACCACGAGGGCGTTGAAGAGCTTCAGCTCCTCCGCGAACCAGCTGATGTCGAACTGGAGCGGGATGCCGAAGCCGATGGAGATGTCGGGCCGGGTGAAGATCCGCTGCATGAAGACGATCACGATCTGCTGGATCACCATGATCAGGCCGGCCCAGGCGAAGAGCCGCCCGACGCTGTTGCCGAACCATTCCAACCCGCGCACGCAGGACCACATGAAGGAGCGGCGCCAGATCCCGATCAGGGTCAGGATCAGCAGCACGTTGAGGCAGACGAAGAAGAACTCGACGGAGCCGCCGTAGTAGATGAAGCGCATCAGCGCCTGGGGATCGGACCAGTTCAGCCACATCCCCGGATTGAACAGGGCTGCGAAGAAATTATAGAAGCCTTCCAGTATGTTGCCCAGCACGAACTGGACAAAGCCGCTCTCCTGGAACTTGTCGAGGCAGCCGATCTTGGCCTCCCCGGCCGCCCGGAAGAATCCCGCGCATTCCACGTCGTTTTCCATAGTCCCCCCTTGGGATGTGTGCCTGTGCGATGCACCACATCACGAGGCCCGCGGGCCTGTCGTTTGAAGTGCGTGAAGGGCCGCATGGCTGCGGCCCTCGCGCTTGTCTTGGCCTTGCGGCTTACATGCTGGCGCGGACGCGCTCGCGCTGCTCGACGTAGAAGGCGTCCGACTTGGACAGCCACTCCGCGGAGGCGGTCAGCGAGTCCTCGAAGCTCTTGCGGGTGCGCGCGAAGAGCTCGTCGCCCATGTTCTCGTCCATCACCTCGGCGGAGGCGCGGCCGAAGGCATCCCAAACGTCGTCGGAGAACTGCATGGTCTTCACGCCCTGCTGCTGCAGGCGTGCCAGGGCCGCACCGTTGTTGGCCAGGGTCTCGGCCAGCTGGGTGTGAGTGGTCGCCATGCAGGCGTACTCGATGATCTTCTGGTGGGCGTTCGACAGGTCGTTGAAGACGTCGAGGTTGACGGCGGCCGCGAGGCCGGAGCCCGGCTCGTGGAAACCGGCGGTGTAGTAGACCTTGGCCACTTCCTGGAAGCCGGCCCGCTCGTCCGCGAAGGGACCGACCCACTCCAGACCGTCGAGCGCGCCCGAGGAGAGCGCCTGGTAGAGTTCGCCGCCGGGGATGTTCTGCACCGAGGCGCCGAGCTTGCCGAGCACCTTGCCGCCGAGGCCGGGCATGCGGAACTTGAGGCCGTTGAAGTCCGCCGCGGAGGCGATCTCGTTGCGGAACCAGCCGCCGGACTGTGAACCGGAGTTGCCCGCCAGGAAGGAGCGCAGGTTGAAGATCTCGCCCAGCTCGTTGTGCAGCTCCTGGCCGCCACCGTGGTGGTACCAATTGGTCAGCTCCTGCGCGGTGCCGCCGAAGGGCACGGCGGTGTAGTAGGCATAGGCCGGGTGCTGGCCGATGAAGTAGTAGTCGGCCGAGTGGTACATGTCGGCCTGGCCCGAGGAGACGGCGTCGAACACCTCGAAGGCGCCGACGAGCTCGCCGGGGGCCTTCTTGTCGATGGTCAGGGTGCCATCGGACATCTCGTCCACCATGGTGTTGAGGTAGGTGGCCGCGTCATCCAGCACGGCAAAGCCGCGCGGCCAGGACGTGACCATTGTGAGGGTGCGCTTGCCCTGGGCGTAGGCCGGGGCCGCCAGGGTGGTGGCCGCTGCCGCGGTGCCGCCGAGTGCAGATGTCTTCAGGAATGAACGACGATCCATTGTGATACTCCTCCCGAGTAGGATGCCCGCGCCTGCAGAGCGACGGCGGGTCGTTTCAAGTGCCGGGCACCTTAGCCAAGTGGTGCAAATTTAAAATACCTACTACTACGTAGGGAGCGCCGTAGACCCCCTATTTGGTCACATTTTCGGACCAAAATTTACCGCGGCGGGTGTGCCGAGAGGCCGCTCAGAGCGGCCTGCGGCGCGCGGGCGCTTTGATTCGGGTGCGATTCGGCGTAACGCTTTCAAGGTGATGCGACGCTTCGTGCCCTTCCCCGTGCCCACCTACGCCCAGAAGCTGACGCTGCTGGCGGCGGTGCCCCTCATGCTGGCGGTGGCGGCCATCGCCGTGCTCGTCGCGGTCCAGGCGCGGGCCCTGGCCGAGCGCGAGATCACGACCCTGGAGAACCAGCTCATCGCCGCCAAGAAGGCGGAGCTGCGCAACTACGTCACCCAGGCGCGCAACGGCTTCTACTTCGTCTATGGCTCCGCCGCGCCGGACGACCAGGCCGCCAAGGACCAGGTGGCGCAGATCTTCTCGGCCATGATCTACGGCGAGGAGGGACAGTTCTTCGTCTACGACTACGACGGCAACCAGCTTGTCAGCCCGCGCCAGACCGAGCGGATCAACCGCAACTGGTCGGGCCAGGAGGACAGCGAGGGCACGCCCATCGTGGACCGCCTGATCGACATCGCCCGCGACGGGGCGGGCTATCACACCTATCTCTGGCCCAAGCCCTCGACCGGGGAAGAGGCGCGGATGATCACCTACGTCACCTCCTTCCCCTCCTGGCGGTGGGCCGTGGGCACCGGCGTCTACATCGACGACGTGCTGGCCTCCGTCGCCTCGGCCCGGGCCGACGTGGAGGCGCGGGTGCGCTCCACCCTCTTCAAGATCGGCGCCATCACCCTGACGGCGCTGCTGCTGGTCTTCGGCACCGGCATGATGATCAACCTGCGCGAAAGGCGCCTGGCGGATGCCAAGCTCAAGAAGCTCACCCAGCGGGTCTTTGACGCCCAGGAGGAGGAGCGCGGCCGCGTGGCGCGCGAGCTGCACGACGGGATCAGCCAGATCCTCGTCGGGGTGCGCTACGCCCTCGACAATGCCCGGCGGCGGCTGGAGCGGGGCGACGGGGCGGCGGCGGCGGAACCCCTGGGCAAGGGCATCGACAGCCTGGGCGCGGCCATCTCGGAGGTGCGGCGGATCAGCCGCGACCTGCGCCCCGGGGTGCTGGACGACCTCGGGCTCGGCCCGGCGATCAAGACCCTGGCGGAGGACTTCGAGGCCCGCACCGGCATCCCCTGCCAGTTCGAGACGGTGGTCTTCCGCAACCGGCTTGACGACGAGGCCAAGATCGCGCTTTACCGCATCGCGCAGGAGGCCCTGACCAACGTGGAGCGCCACGCCGGGGCCACCCGGGTGGAGATCGACCTGCGCGGCCACCGCCGCGGCGGCACCCTGCGCGTGAGCGACAACGGTGTCGGCCTGCGCGGCGCGGGGGGCGCCACGGGACTGGGCCTGCGCAACATGCAGGAGAGGATGGAACAGTTGGGCGGCAAGCTAGAGATCATCCAGGGCAAGGGCCGGGGCACGACCATTGAGGCGACGGTGCCTCTGAGCCACCTCCTGACCCCGGAGGAGACCAGCCCCGACGCACCCAAGGTGGCGGCGGAATGAGCGCCGTGACGCGGGTGATGATCGTGGACGACCATCCCATGGTCGCCGAGGGCATCCAGTCCATCCTGGAGAGCTACGAGGACCTGGAGGTGGTGGCGACCCTCTCCAACGGGCGCGCCGCGATCGACCGGGCCGAGGCGCTTTTGCCCGACGTGGTGCTGATGGACCTCAACATGCCCGAGATCGGCGGCCTGACGGCGACGGAGATCCTGCTCGAGCGCCTGCCCGACCTGCGCATCGTGATCCTGACCATGCACGACAACCCCGAATACATCTCCTCGGCCCTGAGCCACGGGGCGGTGGGGTACCTGCTGAAGGATGTCCCCACGGACGAGATCAAGGAGGCGATCGACGCGGTGATGGCCGGCGAGACCTACCTCTGCACCGGGGCCCAGGGCTCCATCGCGCCGAAGCGGCTGGGCGCCCGCGAGGCCCTGACCGAGCGCGAGCAGACGATCCTGCTGCAGCTCGCCTCGGGCAAGTCCAACAAGGAGGTGGCGCGCACGCTCGACATCTCAGTCCGCACGGTCGAGACCCACCGCAAGAACATCAAGCGCAAGCTGGGCATCTCCTCCACCGCCGGGCTGACCCGCTACGCCATGGAGCATGGCGTGCTTCAGGGCACGGGCGTGCGGCTCTGAGCCCTCAGTAGGCGCGGGTGTAGCGGATCAGGATGGCTTCCTTGCCGGGATTGTCGAACTGAAACTTGCGGTCCAGCGTGTGGTCGATGGAGATCGAGAGCCGGGCCTCGTTGGCCAGGAACAAGCCCACCCCGAGGCTGGAACGGAACTGCAGGGGCCGCGCGCCTTTGCCGGTGAAGGTGCCCTGGTGATAGATCCCCATGGCAAAGCTGCCCTCCAGGAACCACCTGTCGTTCATGAAGCCGCGGTAGCCATAGGCGCCGAGGCCCGCGAAGTAGCGTTCCGCCGTGTCGAACTGGGTCGTGAACATGGCCGAGAGGCTGCCCCAGCGGCCCTCGACGAGGGGATCGGAGTGATACTCCACCAGCCCGGCCACGGCCTCGTGGCGCACATCGTCGAAGATGTCGTTGGCGCCGATGCCCAGGGCCCATTCGCCCGCCTGGGCGGCGGGGGCCAGGCCAAGGGCCAGGAGGGCGGCGGTCAGGTGGTGGCGGATCCCGGTCTTCATCGGCTTGTCCCATCGGTCAGATTTATTAATCGTGCCAGCTTATTGCCCTCACCCCTTGTGACAAGCTCTTCCGGCCCGAGGCGGCCCCGCTGCGGCCATCGGGCCACGGTGAGGAGCCGTGACGCCACGTCATAATGCCGTTTGTTTCGCGCGCAGGCCGCCGAACGTAAGAAAAGTTCAAAAATTAGCGCGACGCAGACATATTTTTGGTCTCTTTGCCGGTTGACGGCCCCCACAGGCCCCCATAAGGTCCCCTCACGCAGGAAGGAGCCTTTGGGCATGACAACTCTAGTCGTCATCGTAGGAACCACGCGCATGGGCCGGTAACGGTAGACCATAATTCGACCCATGCGCCCCCGACAGTCTCGGGGGCTTTTTTATGCGCCATTGATTTTATGAAGTGTCTCACGGAGCCAGACCAATGAAACGCCAGATGACCGGAGCCAAGATGATTGTCCAAGCCCTGATCGACCAGGGTGTGGACACCGTATTCGGATACCCCGGCGGCGCCGTGCTACCGATTTATGACGAGGTCTTTCAGCAGAACGCGATCAAGCACGTGCTGGTGCGCCACGAACAGGGCGCCGTCCATGCCGCCGAGGGCTATGCCCGCTCCACCGGCAAGCCCGGCGTCGTGCTGGTGACCTCGGGCCCCGGGGCGACCAACGCCGTCACCGGCCTGACCGATGCTCTGATGGATTCCATCCCGATCGTCGTCCTGACCGGCCAGGTGCCGACCTTCATGATCGGCTCCGACGCCTTCCAGGAGGCCGACACCGTGGGCATCACCCGCCCCTGCACCAAGCACAACTGGCTGGTGAAGGAGACCGACCGCCTGTCCGGCACGATCCACGAGGCCTTCCACGTGGCCACCTCGGGCCGCCCCGGCCCGGTCCTGATCGACGTGCCGAAGGATGTTCAGTTCGCCACCGGGACCTACACGCCGAAGAACCCCGCCTCCTCCCACTACCAGCCCAAGATGAAGGGCGACCTGGAGGAGATCACCGAGCTGGTGGCGGCGATCGAGAAGGCCAAGCGACCGATCTTCTACACCGGCGGCGGCGTCATCAACTCGGGCCCCGGCGCCAGCCAGCTTTTGCGCGAACTGGTCGATGCCACGGGCTTTCCCATCACCTCGACCCTGATGGGCCTCGGGGCCTACCCGGCCTCGGGCGACAAGTGGCTGGGGATGCTGGGGATGCACGGGCTCTACGAGGCCAACATGGCGATGCACGGCTGCGACCTGCTGATCAACGTGGGCGCCCGCTTTGATGACCGGATCACCGGCGTCGTCGATGCCTTCAGCCCAAAATCCAAGAAGGCCCACATCGACATCGACCCCTCCTCCATCAACAAGGTGATCCGCGTCGACATCCCGATCATGGGGGACGTGGGCCACGTGCTGGAGGACCTGCTGAAGATCTGGAAGAGCCGCGGCCGCAAGACCGACCGCGAGGCCCTGGGCAAGTGGTGGGCCCAGATCGAGGAGTGGCGCAGCGTCGATTGCCTCAAGTTCAAGCAGCAGGGCAAGACCATCAAGCCGCAGTACGCCCTGGAGCGGCTCGAGGCCCTGACCAAGGACCAGGACCGCTACGTCTGCACCGAGGTGGGCCAGCACCAGATGTGGGCGGCCCAGTACATGGGCTTCGAGGACCCCAACCGCTGGATGACCTCCGGGGGACTGGGCACCATGGGCTACGGCTTCCCCGCCTCCATCGGGGTCCAGATGGCCCACCCCGAGAGCCTGGTCATCAACGTCGCGGGCGAGGCTTCCTGGCTGATGAACATGCAGGAGATGGGCACGGCGGTGCAGTACAATCTGCCCGTCAAGCAGTTCATCCTCAACAACGAGCGGCTGGGTATGGTGCGCCAGTGGCAGGAGCTGCTGCACGGCGAGCGCTACTCGCAGAGCTGGTCCGAGGCCCTGCCCGACTTCGTGAAGCTGGCCGAGGCCTTCGGGGCCAAGGGCATCCTCTGCGACAACCCCGACGACCTGGACGAGGCGATCAAGGAGATGCTGGCCTACGACGGGCCGGTGATCTTCGACTGCCTGGTGGAGAAGCACGAAAACTGCTTCCCGATGATCCCCTCCGGCAAGGCGCACAACGAGATGCTCCTGCCCGGCGATCACGAGACCCAGGGCGTGATCGACGCCAAGGGCTCGGTGCTGGTCTGACCATCCCGCCCGCAAGGACCAAGCCGGGGCGCCTTGGCGCGCCCCGCCCCCCACTTTGAAGGACAGAGAGACATGTCAGCCCTAAAGATCAAGAAAGGTGCCACCTCGCACTCCGCCTACAACCTGCGGCCCAACTTCTCGGACGTGATCGAGCGGCACACCCTGGCGGTGCTGGTGGAGAACGAGCCCGGCGTGCTGGCACGCGTCATCGGGCTTTTCTCCGGGCGCGGCTACAACATCGACAGCCTCACCGTGGCCGAGGTGGACCACACCGGGCACCTGAGCCGCATCACCATCGTCACCTCGGGCACGCCTCAGGTGATCGAGCAGATCAAGGCCCAGCTCGGGCGCATCATTTCGGTGCGGGACGTGCATGACCTGACGGTCGAGGGGGCAAGCGTAGAGCGCGAGCTGGCCATGTTCAAGGTGGCCGGCAAGGGCGAGGCCCGGGTCGAGGCGCTGCGGCTGGCGGACATTTTCCGCGCCCGCGTGGTGGACAGCACCCTGGAGAGCTTCGTCTTCGAGATCACCGGCGCGCCGGAGAAGATCGACGCCTTCGCGGACCTGATGCGGCCGCTCGGGCTGGTCGAGGTGGCGCGCACCGGCGTGGCGGCCCTGCAGCGCGGCGACTGAGCCGCCCTGCCCTTCGGCGCCTAGCCCCGGCCCTGGCGCAGGCCCGGGCGGCGCGGCGGATCGTTGAGGTTGAGCGCGATCACCGGGGCCGCCTCGGTGGCGCGGGCGAGGTCCCGCTCGGCCTCGGCCTGGTGGCGGAGCTGCCGGGGCAAGGCGGCACAGCTCCGGCCGCGCAGGAGCCTGGCGTTGGAGGCCTCCCGGTAGGCCTGGCGCGGCGCCACGTCGAATTGAACCATGTCTCCGGCCACCAGCGCGCCCGCCTCCGGGGCGCTTTCGGGATCGGGCGCGTAGTAGGCCAGATCCCCGTGATCCTCGCACCAGAAGACCGCCTTCGGGGCCCTCGGATCGCTCCACAGCACAATGCCGATCATTTCCTGTCTCCCACCGTTCCCTGGCATGAGGCTAGCAACAACTCACGGTCGAAAGACACCAAAATTATGCACAGCTTGGACAAAAATTGTGTCCTCATTCCAAAGACTTGACGCGCTTTCGCGTCACCTCTGACGCGGCTTTGCGTCAGGGCCGCGCACTTTCTTTGCACATTTCGCCCTGGGATTGTATCATCAGGTAAAACAGAACCGGAGGATGAATGGGTTCGGCCAAGAGATCACCCGCCGCCTTGCGTGCCATGTTCGGCGCGAATCTCCGCCAATTGTCCGCCGCCTACCCCTCCATCTCCGAGCTGGCCCGCCAGCTTGAGGTGAACCGGACCCAGTTCAACCGCTACCTCTCGGGCGAGAGCTTTCCCCGGCCCGACGTGCTGGACCGGATTTGCAGCTTCTTCGGCGTCGATGCCCGCGTCCTGCTGGAACCGGTGGCGCAGATCGGCCGCTCCGGCGCGCTCCTTTCCAGCCCCTACCTGAAGGAATACGTGGGCGCGGGCCTGGGCGAGATCACGGAGGAGGCCTTCCCGAGCGGCTTCTACCGCTTCTCGCGCCGCTCCTTCGTCCTCACCGATCAGTTCTACATCGGGTTTCTCATGGTCCGCCGCGATGGAACCTCCACCGTGCTGCGGGGCTTCGAGCCAAGGGACGCGATGGCGCTTCAGAACCTGCCCACGGAGGCCGCGGCGCGGGAGTTCCGCGGGCTGGTGATGCGCCAGGAAAGGGGGCTGGTGATCCTGGCGGCGCGGCGCAACGCCATGACCTGTTCCTTCAACTACCTGCACCGGATCGCCAGCTTTGAGAACACCTTCTGGGCCGGCTACATCACCCGTGCGGTGCCGGAATCCGCCGCCGGGCTCCGGGCGGCGCGGCTTTGCTACGAGTTCGTCGGCCGGGAGCCCGCCGAGGTGCTGGCGGCCGCCCGCAGCCGGGGCTTCTGTGCCGCCGACGCCCTGCCGCCCTTCCACCGCCGCCTGCTCGACCCGGAGAGCCCCTTCGCCTGAGCGCCATGTCGGTTGCAAGCAAATCCGGTCGCTCGCGGCGGCGGCGCCGGGCGGGCCCGGGCCTATCATGGGGCCAGCATCAAGGGAGGGCCCGATGGACAGACAGGAGAGTGACCTGGGCGCCGTGCGCCAGCCGATCGCGCAGGCCCGGGGCCTGCCCAACGCCCACTACACCGATCCCGCCACCTTTGCCGAGGAACGCCAGGCCGTCCTGGCAGACAACTGGATGGGCCTGGCCGTCACCGCCGACGTGCCCGGGGTGGGCGACGCCCTGCCCGTCACGATCCTGGGGATGCCGCTCTTGGTGCTGCGCGACAGGGCGGGCGAGATCCGGGTCTTTCACAACATCTGCCGCCACCGGGGCATGATCCTCGTCGAGGAACCGCGCCGCATCGAGGGGGCGATCCGCTGCCCCTACCACAGCTGGTGCTACGCCACCGATGGCCGCCTCGTCAGCACGCC
The DNA here is from genome assembly GCA_965212515.1 of Sulfitobacter sp. Classification (GTDB taxonomy): domain Bacteria; phylum Pseudomonadota; class Alphaproteobacteria; order Rhodobacterales; family Rhodobacteraceae; genus Sulfitobacter. The sequence continues at coordinate 3,716,795 of OZ243122.1, read as the reverse complement.
CCACGTCGGCGGGCCGGGCCGCAACACCCATCCGGGGATGGAGCGCGAGGGGTTGGGCCTGATCGAGGTGCGTGCCCATGTCTGGATGGACGTGATCTTCGTCAACCTCTCGGGGACGGCGCCGCCCTTCGCGGAGGCCCATGGCGAACTGATCGCGCGCTGGCAGGAGTTTGACCGCCCGCTCTATCACGGCGGCAGCGACAGCCGCTTTGACCTGGAGGTGGCCTGCAACTGGAAGCTGGCGGTGGAGAACTACTGCGAGAGCTATCACCTGCCCTGGGTCCATCCCGGGCTGAACAGCTATTCGCGGTTGGAGGACCACTACCACATCGAGGCGCCGGGCCGCTTCTCGGGCCAGGGCACGCTGGTCTACCGCCAGATGCGCGGCGAGGCGGGCGAGGTCTTCCCCGATTTTGCGGACCTCTCGCCGCAGTGGGACACGGCGGCGGAGTACATCACGCTCTTTCCCAACGTGCTCTTCGGGGTGCACCGGGATCATGCCTATTCCATCCTGCTCCAGCCCGAGGCGCTGGACCGGACGGTGGAGCGGGTAAACATCTACTACGCCCGGCCCGACACGGATGCGGCGCTCAGGGCGCGCAACGCGGAGCAGTGGAAGGGCGTCTTCATCGAGGATCTCTTTGTCGTCGAGGGGATGCAGCGGGGCCGCCAGGCGCCGGCCTTCGACGGTGGGCGCTTCTCGCCCGCGATGGACGGGCCGACGCACCTGTTCCACGATTGGGTGGCCGCCCAGGTGCAGCGGCACCGCGGCACCCTGCCCCTGCGGGCGGCGGAATGAGCGCGCTGGACCGGGACCTGCTGGCGGCCCATGCCGCCTCGGACCGGGCCGCGTTGGTGGCGCTCTACCGGCTGGCGGCGGATGAAAGCGCCGATGCGGACCGGGCGGCCTTCTACCTGACCCACGCCCATGTCTTCGCGCTGGAGATGGGGCACCCGGAGGCGGCCACGCTGCGCGCCCGTCTGGTGGCGGCGGGGCGGGAAAGCCCCCTGCCCCCGCCACGGCCGCCTTTGCGCTAGATTTCCGGCGGGCGGCGGTTGGGCCAATCCGTCGCCGCGTGCCACTGCTGCGCGAACTGCAGGAGCCGCCCGGCACCGCCCCGGCTGGCGATGAGCTGGAGCCCCGCGGGCAGGCCCGCTTCGCCGAAGCCGATGGGGATGTTGAGCACCGGCAGGCCGATCAGGCTGCCCGGGATCACCACCTGCATCCAGCGGTGATAGGTGTCCATGGCGGTGCCGTTGATCTCCGTCGGGTGCTCCATCTCCACCGGGAAGGGCCAGACCTGGGTGGAGGGCAGGACAAGCATGTCCACCTCCTCGAAGAGCCTTGTGGTCGTGCGGAACCAGTCCGAGCGGGTCATGCTGGCGCCGTGCAGCTCCATCGCGGTGAGCTTCTGGCCGCGCGCCACCTCCCAGCGGGCGGCGGGTTTGAGGTGGGTGCGCTTCTCGGGATCGTCGTAGAGGGCGTGCAGCCCGGCGGTGACCGAGAAGGAGCGCAGGGTGATCCAGCTTTCCCACATCTGCTCCGCCGGGAAGGGCGGCGCCAGGGGCCGGACCTCGTGGCCCAGATCACCCATCTGGGCGAGCGCGGTCTCGGAAAGCTCCAGCAGCCCCGGCTCGAAGGGCAGCGCGCCGCCCCAGTCGCCGAGCCAGCCAAGCCGCAGCCTGGGCGGGGCGCTTTCCAGCATCGGCGCGGCGACGCCTGGGAAGGTGCCGTGCGGCTGGCGGCTGTCGGTGCCGGTCATGGTGTCGAGCAGGAGGGCCAGGTCCAGCGGATCGCGGGCCATGGGGCCGGCGGTGGAGAGCTGGTGCATGAAGAGATCGCCCGAGGGCTCGGCCGGCACGGTGCCCCAGGTGGGGCGCAGGCCATAGACGTTGTTCCAGGCCGCCGGGTTGCGCAGGGAGCCCATCATGTCTGAGCCGTCGGCCACCGTGAGCATCCTTGTCGCCAAAGCGGTGGCCGCCCCGCCCGAGGAGCCGCCCGCCGAGCGGCCCCTGTCGTAGGGGTTGCGGGTGGCGCCGTGCACCGGGTTGAAGGTGTGGCTGCCGAGGCCGAATTCGGGCGTGTTGGTCTTGCCGATGATGAGGGCACCGGCGGCGCGCAGCCGGGAAACCACGAGGTCATCGGCCTCGGCCACCTGGCCGGCAAAGAGCGGCGAGCCCATGGAGGTGGGCAGGCCGCGCGCATTGGCGAGATCCTTGATCGCGATGGGGATGCCGCGCAGCCAGCCGGCGGGCGGATCGGCATCCTGGGCGCGGGCCTCGGCAAGGAGCGCTTCGGGGTCGCGCAGGGAGACGATGGCGTTGACCTCGGGATTCGCCTCGGCGATCCGGTCAAGCGTGGCCTGCATCAGCTCTTCCGCGCTGATCTGGCGCTTGGCCAGGGCAGCGGAAAGATCGGCGGCGGTACGGTGGGTGAGCTGCTCCATTTGTGGACAAGATCAACTGATCCTGCCCTAGGGGCAAGGGCTTTCTTGCCCTTCTAGTCGCCCTGGGCCTCGGCCCGGCTCTTGCCGCTTACGGCAAGGGCAAGTGTGGCCCCCATGAGCCCGTCGAGATCGCCGTCGAGCACGCCCTTGGTGTCCGAGGTCTCGAAGTTGGTGCGCAGGTCCTTCACCATCTGGTAGGGCTGGAGCACGTAGGAGCGGATCTGGTTGCCCCAGCCGGCATCGCCCTTGTTCTCGTGCATCTCGTTCACGGCGGCGTTCCGGCGGTCCAGCTCCATCTGGTAGAGGCGGCTTTTCAGGGCCTTCATGGCGATGTCGCGGTTCTGGTGCTGCGACTTCTCCGAGGAGGTGACGACGATGCCCGTGGGGATGTGGGTGATCCGCACGGCGGAATCGGTCGTGTTCACGTGCTGGCCGCCGGCCCCGGAGGAGCGGTAGGTGTCGATCCGGATGTCGGCGGGATTCACCTCGATCTCGATATTGTCGTCCACCACCGGGTAGACGCCGACGGAGGTGAAGGAGGTGTGCCGCTTGGCCGCCGAATCGAAGGGGCTGATGCGCACCAGGCGGTGCACGCCGCTTTCGGACTTCATCCAGCCATAGGCGTTGGGGCCGCTGACCTTGTAGGTGGCGGACTTGATGCCCGCCTCTTCGCCCGCGCTCTCGGCCTGAAGCTCCACCTTGTAGCCCTTCTTCTCGGCCCAGCGGGTGTACATGCGGGCCAGCATCGCGGCCCAGTCGCAGGATTCGGTGCCGCCGGCGCCCGCGTTGATCTCCAGGAAAGCATCGTTGCCGTCGGCCTCGCCATCCAGCAGCGCCTCCAGCTCCTTCTGGGCGGCCTTCTCGGCCAGGGCCTTGAGGGCGGCCTCGGCCTCGGCGACGACCTCCTCGTCCTCCTCCATCTCGCCCAGTTCAATCAGGTCGATGTTGTCGGCGAGGTCGCGTTTGATGCCCTCGTAGGTCTCCATTGCGTCGACCAGCATCTGGCGGTCGCGCATCAGCTTCTGGGCCGCTTCGGGATCGTCCCAGAGGTTCGGATCCTCGACCCGGGCGTTGAATTCCTCAAGCCGGTGCGGCGCGGTTTCCACGTTCAGACGCTGGGCCAGCAGCTCCAGCGACTTGCTGATCTGATCCGCGGTGTTCTGGGCTTCTGCGCGCATGGGGGGCCTGCTTGCTGTGGGGTGTCGGCAGGGGATAAACCACCCCGCGGGGCTGGGCAAGCCCGCCCGGCGCGACAGCGCCGCGCGGGGAAGTGCCTGTCAGTAAAGACCGCCCGAGGAGAGGGTGCCGAAGGTGGCCTTGGGGCCCACCGTGGCCTTCTTGCCGGTGGAGGTGGTGACCTGGCGCGCGGCCTCGCCGACCTCCTCGTAGAGGGGCAGATCGGCGCCCATGGCGAAGCCGCCGTCGAAGGTGATGCCGAAGATCGGCTCCTCGCCCGCGCGGAAACACTCGGAGACCACGTTCGCGCCGCTGGCCTCGTCGCTCAGGCGGGCGCCGGTGTAGCGGTCGATCTTGATGAAGTTGCAGGCCTCGGGGACCTTGAAGTCACCGCCACCGTACTTCTTCACCGCCTCGGTCATGAAGCGCTGGAAGACCGGGCCGCACATGCCCCCGCCCGAGGCGCCGCGGCCCAGGCTGCGGGGCTGATCGTAGCCGATGTAGCAGCCCGCCACGACGTTGTTGGTGAAGCCCACGAACCAGACATCCTTGGCATCGTTGGTGGTGCCCGTCTTGCCCGCCGTCGGCACGTCGAGGTTCACGGTGCGGCTGGCGGTGCCGCGCTCCACCACGCCCTGCATCATGGAGGTGAGCTGGTAGGCGGTGACCGGGTCCATCACCCGCTCGCGGTTGGAGATGACGCGCGGCGCCAGGCCCGGGGCCAGGCTGACCGTCTGGCAATCGTGGCAGATGCGCTGATCGTGCTGGTAGAGGGTGCGGCCATACCGGTCCTGCACCCGGTCAACGAGGGTCGGCTCGACCCGCTCGCCGCCGTTGGCGAACATCGCGTAGGCGCTGACCATCTGGTAGAGCGTGGTTTCCTGCGAGCCCAGCGAGTTGGCCAGGACCGGGGCCAGGTCGTCGTAGACGCCGAAGCGTTCGGCGTAGGAGCCCACCACGTCCATGCCGACCTCCTGCGCCAGGCGGATCGTCATGAGGTTCCGCGAGCGTTCGATGCCGGTGCGCAGGGGCGTCGGGCCGTAGTACTTGTTGGAGGCGTTCTGCGGCCGCCAGACGCCCTGGGGCGTGTTGATCTCGATCGGGGCGTCCACGACGATGGTGGCGGGCGAGTAGCCGCTGTCGAGCGCTGAGGCGAAGACGAAGGGTTTGAAGGAGGAGCCCGGCTGGCGCTTGGCCTGGGTGGCGCGGTTGAAGACGCTGGACTGGTAGGAGAAGCCGCCCTGCATGGCGATCACACGGCCCGTGTCCACGTCCATGGCGACGAAGGCGCCCTGCACCTCGGGCACCTGGCGCAGGGTCCAGCGGATGAAGCTGCCGTCCTCGTCCGAGGTCATGCGGCGCACCAGGACCACCTCGCCCACCTCCAGCAGGTCACCGGCGACGCGGGCCTTCTCGCCCAGGCTGCCGTCCTCGCGCAGGGGGCGGGCCCACTGCACGTCCTCGGCGGGGATCCAGTGGCCGTCCGCATCGTTCTCAACGCCCTCGATGCCGATGCGGGCGTCATTGTTGCCCACCTCGAGCACGACCGCCGGGTACCAGGGGTTTTCCAGGTCAATGTCGCGGGGCACGCGCAGGTCCGCCAGGGCGGCGCGCCAGCTCTCCTCGCTCTCCAGGGCCTCGGGCGGCAGGCTCTTGCGGGTGCCGCGCCAGATGCCGAGGCTGCGGTCGTACTGCTCGAGCTGGCGTTGCAGGGCGTTGGCGGCGATGGGCTGCATCTCGTTGTCGATGGTGGCCCGGACGGTCAGGCCGCCGGTGAAGAATTCGCCCTCGCCGAAGTCGCGGCTGAGCTGGCGGCGGATCTCGTCGGTGAAGTAGTCGCGCGGCGGCAGCTCGGCCTTGAAGCTCTCGAAATCGCCGTTCTGGACCGAGCGCAGGGGCTGCGCCCGCTCGCTCTGGTAGGTGGCCTCGGAGATGTAGCCGTTCTCGAACATTTCGCGCAGGACGAAGTTGCGGCGGTCCAGCAGGCGTTCCTTGCGGCGCACAGGGTGATAGTCCGAGGGGGCCTTGGGCAGGGAGGCCAGGAAGGCCGCCTCGTGCGGGGCCAGCTCGGTCAGGGTCTTGTTGAAGTAGGTCTGGCTGGCGGCGGCCACGCCGTAGGAGTTCTGGCCGAGGAAAATCTCGTTGAGGTAGAGCTCCAGGATCTTTTCCTTGGAAAGCGCCTCCTCGACGCGGGCGGCCAGGATGATCTCCTTGATCTTGCGCTCGGCGCGGCGGTCGCCGGAGAGCAGGAAGTTCTTCATCACCTGCTGGGTGATGGTGGAGGCGCCGCGCACGTCGCGGCCACGGCTCTTCACCGCGTCGATGGCGGCGGCGGCGATGCCGCGCAGGTCATAGCCCTCGTGGGTGTAGAAGTTCTTGTCCTCGGCCGAGATGAAGGCCTCCTTCACCAGGTCGGGGATCGACTCGGCGGGCGCGAAGAGCCTGCGTTCCTTGGCAAATTCGTCGATCAGGCGGCCCTGTCCCGAGTAGATCCGGCTGATCGTCGGCGGGGTGTACTGGGCGAGGCTCTCGTGGCTGGGCAGATCGCGGCCGTAGATCCAGAAGACCGCCCCGATGGAGAGGGCCACCATGGCAAGGCCCATGGTGAGGGTGGTGAAGATACCGCCCAGAAAGGAGAGGATGAATCGGAACACGTCAGGATCGCCTTTGCGTGGGGGACCGGCTGGCCCGCTTATAGGCCCCGGGGGCGCCTTCGTCAAAAGCGCGGGCCGCCGCCGGTCGGCTGTTTGTCGCCCAGCCCGGGCCGGTCACTGGCGCACCAGGGGCGCGCGGGCGGCGTCGCTGTCGCGCCAGGCCAGGATCGCCTCGGCCATGGCATTGACCATGACGGCGCGCCAGATCGGGTCGCGCAGGTTGGCCAGGTCGCGCTTGGAGCTGAGAAAGCCGATCTCGACCAGGACGGAGGGAATGTCGGCGCTCTTGAGCACGGAAAAGCCCGCGCGGCGCAGGGGGCGGCGGTTCATCGGCCCGCCGGCCGCCGCCATGCCCTTGACCAGCTCCCGCGCCAGGGCCTCGGAACGGGGCTCGGTCTCCTGCCGGGCGAGGTCCAGCAGGACGCCGGCCACCTGGTCGTCCGAGCCGGTGAGGTCCACCCCGGCGATGATGTCGGCCCGGTTGTGGCGCGCCGCCAGGTGGGCCGTGGCGGCATCGCTGGCCTCGTCCGAGAGGACATAGACCACCGCCCCCTTGGCGCCGCCCTGGCTGAGGCTGTCGGCGTGGAGCGAGATGAAGATGTCGGCCTCGGCCTGGTGGGCGATGGCGACCCGGTGCTCGAGGGCGACGAAGCTGTCCGCGTCGCGGGTCAGGAGGGCCTCCGCGCCGGCCCGGCGCAGGGCTTCCTGGAGGGCCTTGGCGAAGCTCAGCATGAGGTCTTTCTCGGCGATGCCCTCGCGCTCGGCCCCCGGGTCGAGCCCGCCGTGGCCCGGGTCAAGCACCACGGTGAAGCGGTCATCGCGCTTCGCCCCCTCGGCCCTGGGCCTGGTCAGGGCGGCCTCCCAGGTGGCCCCCTCGGGGGCCCCGGATTGGGCGGCAAAGGTCTCCGCCTTCACCGGGTCGAGCAGGATCTCCAGCCGCGCGCGGCCGGTCTCCTCGGCCACCGGCATGGCGATCTCCACCGGCAGGAGCGGTTCGGCCAGGTCCGCCACCAGGCGCGACCAGCCCGGGCGGAAGGCGCCAAAGCGCAGATCGGAGATGGCGCCCGGTTCCGGCAGGAGCGCCTCGGCCTCGACGCCGGACCAGTCCACCTCGCGGAAGTCAACCACCAGGCGCGGCGGATCGGCCAGGGTGAAGACCCGGAAGGGCACCCCCTGGGAGAGCGTCAGGGTGAGCCGCGTCTGGCCGCGCCAGGTCCGCTCGATGCCGCTCTGGTCCGGCAGGACGCGGGCCAGGGCCGTCAGCTCGTGCGCCCCCGCCGCGGGGGCGAGGAACAGCAGCAATAGAAGTGCCCGGAATAGTGCCCTCATGCCTCTTACCGCTTTGGCCGATCTGCGCGATCGGTCTGTTCTTGTTGGTTCTGTCGAAGGGGGTGCGCCTGGCGCGCATTCTTGGCCGCCAGGGTAGCACCGAAGGGGCGCCGACGTCTAGCGACGGCGCGCCATGAAGTCCTTCAGGCGGGCCAGCCCCTCCTCGATGTCGGCGGTGCTGCGGGCGTAGGAGAAACGCAGCGTGCGGTGCCCGCGCAGGGGGTCGAAATCGAGCCCCGGCGTGACGGCGACGCCCGCCTCCTCCAGCACCTCGGCGGCGAAGGCGCGGCTGTCCTCGGTGATGCCGGTGAGATCGGCATAGACGTAGAAGGCCCCGTCGGGCGGCGCGAAGGTGCCGAAGCCCGCCGCCTCCAGCCCCTCGATCATCAGGGCGCGGTTGGCCCGGTAGACCTGCATGTTGGCCTCCAGCTCCTCGGTGCAGTCCATGGCGGCGAGGGCCGCCACCTGGCTGGCGTGGGGCGCGCAGATGAAGAGGTTCTGGGCGATCCGCTCCACCACCCGCACGTGATCCTCGGGCACCACCATCCAGCCGACGCGCCAGCCAGTCATGGAGAAGTACTTGGAGAAGGAGTTGATGACATAGACCTCGTCCGTCAGCTCCAGCGCCGAGACGGCCTTCTTCTCGTACTCGATGCCGTGGTAGATCTCGTCCGAGATGAAGGAGATCTCGTTGGCCCGGCAGCTTTCCACCAGGGCGCCCATGGCGGCGCGGTCCAGCATGGTGCCGGTGGGGTTGGCCGGAGAGGCCACCAGGAGGCCCGAGAGATCCTGCCCGGCGTAGTCCGCGGGCACCGGCTGGAAGCGGTTTTCCGGGCTGGCGGGCAGGTCCACCGGGGTGAGATCGAGGGCCCGCAGGATCTGCCGGTAGGAGGGATAGCCCGGCGCCCCGATGCCGACGCGCTGGCCCGTGTCGAAGAGCGCCGTGAAGGCCAGGATAAAGCCCCCCGAGGAGCCCGGCGTGATCACCACCCGGCGCGGATCGAGGTCCACCCCGTACCAGTCGCCGTAGAGCCGGGCGATGCGGGCGCGCAGCTCGGGCAGGCCCAGGGCCACGGTGTAGCCCAGCGGCCCCCCGGCCATCTCGCGGGCCAGGGCCTCGGTCGCGCCGCGCGGCGCCCCGGTGCCGGGCTGGCCCACCTCCATGTGGATGATCCGGCGGCCCGCCGCCTCGGCCGCCGCGGCGGCCTGCATGACATCCATCACGATGAAGGGATCGACGGCCGATCGGCTTGAACTTCTCATGGGCTTGCTCCTATGTTGCGCCTGTTTTGAAACGGGGGCGGCGCGGGCCGTCAACCCAACTTTTCCCGGAAAGGCCCTGACGAATGCTGCACCGTGCGCTTGCCCTGCTCTTCTCCCTGCTGATCGCCCTGCCGGCCTCGGCCATGGACCTCAAGGAACTGAGCGACGAGGAGCGCGCCCAATTCCGCGCCGAGGTCCGGGCCTACCTGCTGGAAAACCCCGAGGTGATCATGGAGGCGGTCGAGCGGCTCCAGGCGCGCGAGGCCGAGCAGCAGCAGCAGGCGGACCTGTCTCTGGTGGCCGAGAACGCCGAGGCCATCTTCAACGATGGCTACTCCTGGGTCGGCGGCAACCCGGAGGGGGACATCACCCTGGTGGAGTTCCTCGACTATCGCTGCGGCTACTGCAAGCGCGCCCACGGCGAAGTGGCGCAGCTTTTGGAGAGCGACGGCAACATCCGCCTGATCGTCAAGGAATTCCCAATCCTGGGCGAGCAGTCCGTCCTGGCCTCGCGCTTTGCCATCGCGGTCAAGCAGGTGGCCGGGGCCGAGAGCTACCGCGCGGTGAACGACGCCCTCATGGCCTTCAACGGCGAGATCGCCCTGCCCGCCCTGCGCCGCCTGGCCACCACCTACGGGCTGGACGCCGCGGAAATCGAGGCCCGCATGGAGAGCGAGGAGGTGACCGCCGAGATCGCCGAGACCCGCGCCCTGGCCCAGCGGCTCCAGATCACCGGCACGCCGACCTTCGTGATGGAGGACGAGCTGCTGCGGGGCTACATGCCCTATGACCAGATGGCCGACATCGTGGCCGAGAAGCGCGGCTGAACCAACACCCGAGGCGGCGCCTAGCCATCGGCCCGGGCCGCCTCCTCCTCCGCCATGAGCGCCGCGTGGCCGCCCCGCACCGCCTCTTCGCAGGCCACCGCCAGGGCCTTGCGGCTCTCGTAATCCGCCACCCGCAGGGGCCCATGGTAGATCACCGTGACCCGCCCCTGCCGCGCCGGGGCCAGGCTCGCCAGAAGGTGGTTGCCAAAGCTCTGATCCCCCCACCAGCCGTAGAACCGCGGCTCGCGGTCCGCGGGCGCGCTGTAGTGCACCGTGACGGGCTGGACCCAGATGGCGCCGCGCAGCTCGGGCGCCATGAAGGACTGGAAGAGCGTCGTTTTGAAGGAAAGCACGCGGCGCCCGTCTGTCGAGGTGCCCTCGGGAAAGAAGAGCAGCCGGTGCCCGGCCAGGAGCCGGGCCTGGAAGAGCGCCGTCTGCTCCCGCGCGCGGGCCGGGTTGCGCTCTATGAAGACCGTGCCGGTGGCCCGGGCCAGCCAGCCGATGCCGGGCCAGCCCGCCACCTCGGACTTGGAGACGAAGTAGATCCGCTTGGCCGCGTTGAGCACGAAGATGTCGAGCCAGGAGGCATGGTTGGCCACCACCGCCCCGGCATGGCTCATCGGGGTCCCCCGGATCTCGTGGCGCAGGCCGAGGATGCGCAGGGCGTTGCGGCAGACGAAGGTGGTGATGCGCGGCGTTACCGGGCGGTTCAGGCCGCAGAGCGGGCGCTCGATCAGCCGCAGGAGCAGCATCAGCGCCAGGCCGCCGAAGACCAGGAACGCCAGGGCGCTGCCGCGCAGCAGCACCCGCAGCCAGCCCGCCGCCGTGATCGGCGGGGTCTCGGGGGGCACCCCGCTGTCCCAGGCCTGGTTCATCCCGGGGCGCCACCGTAGAAGCGTGCCTGGCGGGCGCTGAGGTTGGCCGTGTCGAGCACCAGGCAGACGTCGGTGCAGTTGAAGGCCCGGTCGAGGAAGGCCCCCTCGCCCACAGTTCCGCCAAGCCGCAGGTAGGCCTTGATCAGGCTCGGCACGGCGAGCATCGCGGCGCGCCGGTCGAGCCGATCCTCGGGCACCAGGTCCATGCTCTGAAAGCCGCCGGGCCGGGCCCTGGGGCGCAGGGCCTCGGGCGCCAGGTGGCGCCGGTGCAGCAGCGACAGCGGCGCCGCGAGGGCCTGGGCATCGGTGCCGGGGAAGCTGGCCACGCCGAAGAGCACCTCGATCCCCTCGCGGGCCACGTGATCGGCCAAGGCCGACCAGAGCTGGTGCATCCCCGCGCCGCCCCGGTAGTCGCGCTGCAGGCAGGAGCGGCCCAGTTCCAGCAGACGGCGGCCGGAGCGGCGCAGGGAGGTCAGGTCATACTCGCCCTCGGAGTAGAAGCCGCCCGCCCGGGCCGCCTGGGCCTCCCCCATCAGGCGGTAGACGCCGACCACCCGGTCGCGCTCGCGGTCGATCAGCAGGAGATGGTCGAAAAAGGGGTCGAAGCGGTCCCGCTCGAGGCGCGCGGCATGGTCCACCAGCGGCCCCTGGCCGCCCAGTTCCTCCACGAAGACCTCGTAGCGCAGGCGCTGTGCGGCGCGCAGATCCGCCGCCGATGAGGCCAGTCTGACCTCGAAAGCTGACATGGTCGCCAGGCTCATGGCGGTGCCGTTCCCTCGTCGATCCCCCGCCGCCTGATAAGCAATCGCGGCGCGCGAGGCAACACTTTGCGGCTTGATCGGCGGCGCTTACTCTGCTTTAGGTTGTATACACGCCGCGCCGGACACGTTAACCAACTGGTAAGGATGTTCAGTCATCAAAGACCGGCACCAGTTCAACCCGAAGGCTGTCGATGACCACCTTGCCCGCCTCCCGAAAGTTCACCGTCACCTTGGCGCCGATGTTGCTCTGCACCTGGCCCACGCCCCAGTCGGGCTGGCCCGGGTGGCGCACCAGCATGCCCGGGGTGAGGATGGCGTTGAGGTCCTCCATGGGGTGCTTCCTTCTGGCTAGGGGGGCGAAAGATGCCGACCGACGCTGATCTCGCCGCCCTGATCGGCAGCCGCATCTGCCACGATCTCATATCCCCCATCGGGGCGATCAACAATGGCCTGGAGCTTCTCACCATGGCCGGGGAGGCGCCGGGCCCAGAAATGGGCCTGATCGGCGAAAGCGTGGGCAGCGCCAGCGCCCGCATCCGCTTCTTCCGGATCGCCTTCGGGGCGGCGGGCCAGCAGATGGTCGGCCCCGGAGAGGTCGCCTCGATCCTGCGCGAGAACTACGAGGGCGGACGGCTGACCCTGCGCTGGGAGAGCGAGCGGCCCCATCCCCGCGCCCAGGTGCGGCTGGTCTTCCTGGCCCTGCTCTGTTTGGAGACGGCCCTGCCCTACGGCGGCACCATCTCGGTCTCCGAGACGGCGGGCCGCTGGCAGCTGATCGGACGGGCCGAGCGGATCGGCTCGCCGGGGCCGCTCTGGGATCTGCTGGAGGGGGAAGCGGCGACGCCCGGGGGCGAGCTCCTGCCGGCCCATGTGCAGTTCGCGCTCCTGCCGCGCGCCCTGGCCCAGGCGGGCCGGGCGTTGGAGCAGGGGCGCACGGCGGCGGAAGTGCGGCTGGCCTTTTGAGGGGGTCGGGCGGCGGTGTGACGGAGCTTTGGGCCGGGCGCGGTGTTACGGCGCAGCGAAGATACGCCTACCGGTCGAGAACGTTCGCCTGATCCGCCCCCTGGGCGGCTCTCGGAGTCTGTTGGTTTCGGGCCCCACAGCGCGCACGATCAGATGAACGGGCCCTAAAAGGGCGGCTCGGCGCCGGACCACCACTCTTCGATGCGACCGGAAGGGCTGCGGGGGCCACGCCCTGCCCTAGCCCCGCACCGTCCCGTCGCCCGTCACCAGGTACTTGAAGCTGGTCAGCTGCTCGGCCCCCACGGGGCCGCGGGCGTGCATCTTGCCGGTGGCGATGCCGATCTCGGCGCCCATGCCGAACTCGCCGCCGTCGGCGAACTGCGTGGAGGCGTTGTGCATCAGGATCGCGCTGTCGAGGCTGTTCATGAAGTCCGCCGCGGCCTCGGCATCCTCCGTCACGATGCAGTCCGTGTGGTTGGAGCCGTAGGTGCGGATGTGCTCCAGCGCCGCCGCCCGGTCGGGCACGGTGCGGGCGGCGATGATCATGTCGAGGTACTCGCGGCCCCAGTCCTCCTCCGAGGCCGGAATGGTGCCCGCGATCCGGCCCAGGCGGTCATCCACCCGGACCTCGACCCGGGCGTCGATCAGGGCGCGGATCACCCCCTTGCCGATGGTCTCGGCGATCTCCTCGTGCACCAGCAGGCACTCGGCGGCGCCGCAGATGCCGGTGCGCCGGGTCTTGGCGTTGAGCACCACCTTCAGGGCCTTCTCCGGGTCGGCGGCGCGGTCCAGATAGATATGCACGATGCCCTCCAGATGGGCAAAGACGGGCACCCGCGCCTCGCGCTGGACGAGGCCGACGAGGCCCTTGCCGCCGCGCGGCACGATCACGTCGATGTGGTCGGTCATGGTGAGCATCTCGGTCACCGCCGCGCGGTCCCGCGTCGGCACGAGCTGGATGGAATCCTCGGGCAGGCCCGCGCCGCGCAGGCCCTCCTGGAGGGCGGCGTGGATGGCGCGGGAGGAGTGGAAGCTTTCCGAGCCGCCGCGCAGGATCACGGCATTGCCGGCCTTGAGGCAGAGGGCCCCGGCATCGGCGGTGACGTTGGGACGGCTCTCGTAGATCACGCCGATCACGCCCAGGGGCGTGCGCACCCGCTTGATCGAGAGACCGCTGGGCTGCTCCCATTCGGCCAGAACGGCGCCCACCGGATCGGGCTGCTCGGCCACGGCGCGCAGCCCGTCCACCATGGCCCGGATGCGCACCTCGTTGAGCATCAGCCGGTCCATCATGGCATCGGAAAGGCCCTTCTGGGTGCCATAGTCCAGATCCTGCGCATTGGCCGCCATGACCGCATCGCGGCTTTTCCAGAGGGCCTCGGCCGCGCCGATCAGGGCGGCGTGCTTGCGCTCGGCCGTGGCGCTGGCCAGGTGCCGCGTCGCGGCCCGGGCGCGGGCGCCGATGTCGGCCATCAGGGCGGGTATGTTTTCCATGTCTTTCATTGGCTTGCCGTCCCAAGTTCAGGTGATGGATGAACCACCGTGGTGTCTAGAGTGCCATATCGTCCCGGTGAATCAAAGCGGCCCGTCCGGGATAGCCCAGGAGCGCCTCGATCTCGGCGCTCTGGTGGCCCGCGATCTCGCGCGCCTCGGCGGCGGCGTAGCGGGTCAGGCCAACGCCGATGCTGCGGCCCTGCGGGTCGAGCAGGGAAATGCTGTCGCCGCGTTGGAAGCGGCCCTCCACGGCGGTGATCCCGGCCGGCAGGAGCGACTTGCCCCGCCCCAGGGCGGCTACGGCGCCCGCGTCCAGCGTCACCGTGCCGCGCGGCTTCATGGCCGCGATCCAGCGCTTGCGGGCGGCCTGGGGGTCGGTCTGGGCGCTGAACCAGGTTGCCGGGGCGCCCTCCTGCAGGGCGCGCAGGGGCCGCATCGTCGAACCTTCGGTGATGGCCATGGCGCAGCCGGCCGCGGTGGCGGTGCGGGCCGCCATGAGCTTGGTCTTCATGCCGCCTTTGGAGAGACCCGAGCCCGCATCGCCCGCCATGGCCTCGATCTCGGGCGTGATGCGCTCGATCAGCTCGAAGCGGGTGGCGCCTGGGTCCTCCGCCGGGTTGGCCGAGTAGAAGCCATCCACGTCCGAGAGCAGAACGAGCTGATCGGCCCCCACGGTAACGGCGATCTGGGCCGCCAGGCGGTCATTGTCGCCGAAGCGGATCTCGTCCGTCGCCACCGTGTCGTTCTCGTTCACGATGGGCACGACGCCGAAGGAGAGAAGCTGTTCCAGGGTGGCCCGGCTGTTGAGGTAGCGGCGGCGGTCGGCGCTGTCCTCCAGGGTCACCAGGACCTGGGCGGTGGTGATGCCGTGCGGCGCCAGGACCTCCTCGTAGGCCCGCGCCAGGCGGATCTGGCCGACGGCGGCGGCGGCCTGGGACTGTTCCAGCGCCAGGGTCGTGGGCGGCAGGCCCAGCACCCCGCGGCCAAGCGCGATGGAGCCAGAGGAGACGACGATCACGTCCGCGCCCAGGCCCTTGAGCCAGTGGATGTCCTGCGCGAGGGCCTGGAGCCAGTCGGCCCGCAGGGCGCCGGTCGTGCGGTCCACCAGCAGGGCCGAGCCGATCTTGACGACGAGGCGGCGCGCCGCGCTCAGGGTTGCCATGGGGTCTCTTCCTCGGGCGCACGGTGGCGCAGGCGGTCCTCGTCGATCTCGCCGCGCAGGGCACGGAGCACCTCGGTCACCCCCTCGCGGGCCACGCCGGACATCTGCATCACCGGACTGCCACAGGCCTTTTCCAATTTTGCAGAGGTACTTGCACGCTCTTCCTCATCCAATGCATCAATCTTGTTGAGGACCGTGATCCGGGGCTTTTCGGCCAGGGCGCCGCCATAGGCCTCGAGCTCGGCGATGATCGTGGCATAGTCCTCGGCCACCGTCTCGGAGGTGCCGTCCACCAAGTGCAGGAGCACCGCGCAGCGTTCCACGTGGCCCAGGAAGCGGTCGCCGATGCCGCGCCCCTCGGAGGCGCCGGCGATCAGGCCGGGGATGTCGGCCACGACGAATTCGGTATTGTCCACGCCCACCACGCCGAGATTGGGGTGCAGGGTGGTGAAGGGATAGTCCGCGATCTTGGGCCGGGCGTTGGAGGTGGCGGCCAGGAAGGTGCTTTTGCCCGCGTTGGGCAGGCCCAGGAGCCCCACGTCGGCGATCAGCTTGAGGCGCAGCCAGAGGGTCCGCTCGACCCCGTCCTGGCCCGGGTTGGAGCGCCGCGGCGCCTGGTTGGTGGAGCTCTTGAAGTGCAGGTTGCCCCAGCCGCCGTTGCCGCCGCGGGCGAGCTGCACGCGCTGGCCCACCTCCGTCAGGTCGGCCACGACGGTCTCCTGGTCCTCGTCGAGGATCTCGGTGCCCACGGGGACGCGCAGGATGATGTCGTCGCCGTCCTTGCCGGTGCGCTGCTTGCCCATGCCGGGCTGGCCGTTCTTGGCGAAGAAGTGCTGCTGGTAGCGGAAGTCGATCAGGGTGTTCAGCCCCTCCACCGCCTCGGCCCAGACCGAGCCGCCCGCGCCGCCGTCGCCCCCGTCGGGGCCGCCGAACTCGATGTACTTCTCGCGGCGGAAAGAGACGCAGCCGCCGCCACCCGCACCGGAGCGGATGTAGACTTTGGCGAGGTCGAGGAACTTCATGGGGTCAGCCTTTCTGCGGGGCTAGAGCTTGCGGCTATAGGTCCAGGTAGGTACGGCAGCGTCCCGGGCCAGACAATAGGTTTCGGCATCGCCGAGGTAGACGAATCCCGTGTTCGTCAGGACCTTGGCGGAGGCCGGGTTGTCGTGGAAGACGCTGGCGAACATGGCATCGTTCTGCAGCGGGTTGGCGGCCACCAGGGCCTCCACCGCGTCGGAGGCGATGTGGGTGTTCCAGAAGGCGGGCGCCACCCAGTAGCCCACCTCGGACTGGTTGCGGTCCAGCCGGGTGAGGGAGATCAGGCCCATCACCTCGGTCCAGCCGGACCGGGTGCCGTCCATGACCCAGACGTCCTCCTCGCGCGGCTCGGCCATGGCGCGGGTGATGAAGGCCTCGATCGTGCCGGGCGGCAGCGGATGGGGGATCGAGGTGGTCGTCAGGGCCACACGGGAATCGCCGGCGTAAAGCTCGATCAGGCCCTGGTCCGAACGGCGCAGGGGCCGCAGATCAAAGCGCGGGGTCTCCACCAGCGGCTGGTTGACGATGGCCTGGGGGTGCAGGGTCATGGTGTTGTTCCTCCTCCGAACAGCACGAAAAGGACCGAAGCGACGGTGAGTGCCGCCAGTGTCCACATCAGATAGGGTTCCGCGGGCGTTCCCGCGAGGGTCTTGGCAATGCGATCGCCGGCCAGGGTCCAGATCGGGTGCAGGACAAGCTGGCAGGCCAGCAGCACCGCGGCGATGCTGGCGGTGGCCACCAGGGGCGGCGTGCCGGGGGCGACGAAGGCAGTGAAGCTGCCGACGATCATGGCCCAGGCCTTGGGGTTGAGCGGGTGGACGATGAGCCCGGCGGCGAAGCCGGGCACGCGGCCCTCCCCCGCGCCGGTCCCGAGCCGCAGGTTGGCCACCTTCCAGGCCAGCCAGATGATGTAGGCCGCCGAGGCATACTTGAGCGCCACGAAGAGCCAGGGGGCGCGGGCGCTCAGCTCCATCAGGCCAAAGCCGATGGGCCAGATGATGAGCTGCTTGCCCAGGGCCACGCCCGCCACGAAGGGCAAGGCGGCGCGGAAGCCGAAGCGCGCGCCGGTGGCCAGCAGGGCCATGTTGGCCGGGCCGGGGGTGCCGATCTGGCTGCCCGCGAAGACCAGGAGAGGGCCCAGGGCGACGCTCATGAGAGGCGCGCCCAGGCATCGCGCGAAAGATGCATCTTCTGCACGGGCACGTCCCGGCCGAGGGCGGCGGAGGGGGTCTGGCAGAGGGCGCGGTCCTCAAAGCCGAGGCCGAGGAGGATATGCCGCGAGGCCCCGTTGCCCTGCACGTGGCCCGAGAGGAGCCCCTCCTCCGCGCCCTCGAAATAGCGCGCCACGAGGGCCCGGGCGGCCTCCTTCGCGTAGCCCCTTCCCCGCCAGTCGGCGCCGATCCAGTAGCCCAGCTCGTCCGTGATGCTGACGCAGCCGATCAGCTCTCCCGAGAGGGTGACGGCGTAGACCAGCGGCTCCTCGGCCATGCGGGCAATGAAATCGCGCCCGTTCTCGGTGCTGTAGGGATGGGGCACGCGGGTCAGCCAGCGGGCCGTCTCAAGGGGGCCCACCTGCGCGGCCACGGCCTGCGCATCTGTCGTCAAAAAGGGTTTGAGGACCAGGCGGTCCGTCGAAATGGGTCGAGGCATTCTTGCCTCCATGAAATGAGAAAGGGACCGGCGTTTCCGCCGATCCCTGAATGTGTCACCCTCTGGGTACGGCTTACTCGGCGGCCTCGGCCACTGGCAGGACGGAGATGAAGGTGCGGTTTTTCAGGCCCTTGTGGAACTGAACTGCACCGTCAACCGTCGCAAAGATGGTGTGATCCTTGCCCATGCCAACGCCTTCGGCGGGCCAGAACTTGGTCCCGCGCTGGCGCACGATGATGTTGCCGGGAACGACGGTTTCGCCGCCGTACTTCTTCACGCCAAGGCGGCGACCGGCAGAGTCGCGCCCGTTACGGGATGAGCCGCCTGCTTTTTTGTGTGCCATCTGGTCTCTCCTTAGCCCTTGGTTTTCTCTTTGGCCTGCTCGACCCAGCCTTCGCGGTCGATGCGGCCCTTGAAGGACAGCTTTTCGTCCATATCAGCAACGTCGGCTTCGGTCCATGCGGCGATCTGCGCGAAGCTGGTGATGCCCGCATCGTGCAGCTTCTTCTCGATCGCGGGGCCCACGCCGCTCAGTTGCTTGAGGTCGTCCTCACCGGCCGGCTTGGCCAGATCGGCCTTGGCGGCGCCTTCTTCCTTGGCCTTCTTGACCGCCTTCTTCTCGGCGGGCTTCTTGACCGGCTTCTCGTCGGCTTCACCGGCCTCGACGCGGCGGGCCATCTCGGCCTGCTCGGTCTTGTTGGTGGTGTAGCGCGATTCGATGGCCTCGACGGCGGCGGCGCTGACCGAACCGGTGCCGACAGCGGCCGCGACACCGGACTTGCCTGCGCCGGAGGCGAGGATCTCGGTGATCTTGACCAGGGTCAGGCGCTGACGGTGGCCCTTGGTGCGCTTGGAGGAGTGCTTCCGGCGGCGCTTCACGAAGTGGATGACCTTGTCACCCTTGATCTGCTCGACCACTTCGGCCTGCACGCCCGCATCCTCGATCAGGGGGGCGCCGACCTTGGTCTCGTCCCCGCCCAGCATCAGGACATCGTTGAATTGAACCTTTTCACCGGCGTTGGCCGCGATACGCTCGACCCGCAGCATGTCGCCCGAAGCGACCTTGTACTGCTTACCGCCAGTCTTGATGACCGCAAACATTGCGTCTTCCTTTTCTCTGCCGCGTCCTTCGGTCCCCCTTGGGGCGTTCCGGTGCGGGCCGATCCCGTCACCACCTCGAACAGCGCGCCCTATGGGGCGTCATTGATAACCATCCCGATGCGGGAGAGCCCCGCCGGGATGCGGGCTTATCGGGGGATTGGGCCCGCAAGTCAAGCGCCTTTGCCGGGTTTTTTCCCGCCGCGCCGGGCTAGAGCTCCTCGGCCATCATGTTGAGCGCCACGGCCCGGCCGAGGGCATAGGAAATCTCCTCGTAGGCGGCGCCGAAACCGGCAAAGAGCGCTGCGTTCAGGGCCTGCCCGGCGGGGCTCTCGCTGAAGGCGATGTAGCGGTCCAGCTCGCCCGGGGTAAGCGGGTGGTAGGCCAGCAGCAGGTAGCCGTAGAGCCATTCGGTGGTGTCCGCGAGGGACTCCTCCATGCCGCCCTGGACCTCGGCCAGCATGTCCTCCTCCGTCATCTCCACCGCGTCGCCCTCGGCCAGGCCGCGCAGAAACATGAGGTTGGAGTTCATCGCGCTGGTGACGTTTCGGCTGATCATGTCGCCGCTCTCGATGTAGGCGGTGATCTGGGCCAGGCGGGGGTCGTCGCTCTCCACCAGATCGGCGTAGCGGGCACGGGCCGCTTCCTCCACCTGATCCTCGCCGATGGCGCGGCGGGCGGCATTCTCCAGCCCGACGATGCGGGCGCCGAGATCGGCGGCGTAGAAGGCGATGATCTCCTCGCGCAGGTCGCGATCCAGGCCCGCCAGCTCGGCGCGCACCGCCTCGCCCATGCGGGCGGGATCGTAGATTGCCGCCACCTGCTGCTGCCAGCCCGGCCCGCCCTGCCCCTGCAGCATCTCGCGGTTCAGCTCCTGGGCGTAGTCCACGCCTTCCGCGCTGAGGATCTCCGTCGCTTCGTTGAGGCGCAGCAGATCCACCAGGACGGTGAGCCGCGCATCCGCCAGGGCGCCCTGGGCCGAGAGCAGCCAGAGCAGCGGCAGGAGGGCCCAGGCCCGGCGCATCAGAGATCCTGACTGGGCTGCATGCCGGCCAGCCGGGCCGCCACCGCCTCGAAGCGGTTGGCCATGATCTCGTACTGGACGGCGTTCATCAGCTCGTAGACCCGCTGCATCTTGCGGTGCTCAAGCGCCTCGGCGTAGCGCCGCAGCTCGGCGTCGCTGAAGGCCTGGTAGGTGTAGGCCGCGTTCGACAGGGCATTGGCCGCGATCCGCTCGCGCATGTCGGGCTCCTGCAGCTTCAGGGCCTCGCGCAGGTCGGGCGCCTCCATCTGAAGCTCGATCACGCCCGCCCCCGCGGCTGCCACGAGGAAACGCAGCTGCACCTCCTGGATGGCGCGCACGGCATTGTCCTCGGTATCGCTGGCCTCGTTCAGCCGTTCCAGAAGTGCGAGGCGGGGCGAGTCGAGCCGCTCCAGCCCCTCGAGGATCGAGGCCCCCGCCTCGGACTTGAGGCCATCGTCCTCCTCCATGTGGCTGTCGTTCTCCACCGCCACCAGGCGCTGCCCCAGATCGGAGGCGTAGAAGGCGTTGGCATGGTCCAGCAGCTCGTCGCTCAGGGTCTCGCTGAGGATCTCGCGGGCCATGCCGTGCATCAGCTCGGTGTCGAAGACCTCGCGCACCAGCCGCGACCATTCCGACCCGAAGGCATCGGCCTCAAGGCCCAGCATAGCCGGGGCCGAGTCGGCCGAGAGGCGGATGCTCTCGAGCGCCACGTCGAATCCGGTGGTCTCCAGGAAGGCCTCGATGCGTGCCTCCTCCGCCGCCCGGGCGCCGCCCGCCGAGAGGCCGAGCACGAGGGCGAAGAGCATCGCGGGCATCAGGGAAAGGGTCTGTCGCAGGGGGTGACGCATGGGGAGCCTCCGGTTTTGCGGTCCTAGAGTAGGTGATCCACAGATGGGGGCAACGGATTTCCCGCGCAACCGTCATTTCGCCGCGGAACCCCTCTTGCCATGCCCCGCCAAGGCGACTAAACGGGCGGCCCAGACCCTTCGCGGAGAGGTGCCGGAGTGGTCGAACGGGGCGGTCTCGAAAACCGTTGACCCTTCACGGGGTCCCAGGGTTCGAATCCCTGTCTCTCCGCCACTATCTCCTTGGATCAGTTGCCCTATCGGCCCCGGTGAAAGCTGGGGACTTGGCGATCTTCGCTGTGTCGAAGTCGGGCGGGGCACTTCCTCCAAACAGCAAAAAACCGCAGCCTTTGCAGACTGCGGTTCCGTCACTGGATCGCTTTGACCCGGTGAAAATCAGTTGGTGCCGTTGGTGCCGCCACCGCTGGCCGCCGCTGCGGCCACAACCACCACGCCGAGAGCCACGAGACCCGCGCCAGCGCCGTTCAGGCCACCGAGGTCGGAATTGCTCGTGGTGCGGAAGGTGGAGGAGTCGGCGCAATCAACGCCTGCCTGGGTCAGGGCATCGGGGGAGGCCTGGTCAACGCAAACCAGCACATCGCCCGAGGTCGTGTCTGGGACCTGCGCGCAGACGCCGACATTGCCCGCGATCTGCGCTGCGGTGCACTGGGCGAGGTAGTCGGCCGACGCGGTGACCGGAAGGGCGGTGGCCAGGACGGCTGCTGCAAGAATCTTTTTCATCGAAGTCTCCTCATATTCTCTATGCCCCGAGGCTCGGAGCGAAAGGTGTTTTTTACCTGAGGTTGAAGCTACAGAAGGAGAATTGCCCCGTCGAGGGGATTCGTCGATCTGAGGCGCCGCAAAGGCAAATTGATCGTTTTTTCTGCACCTTAGCTCTCGTAGTAGCTCTGATAGGCACCGTAGCTGTCGCCATAGCCGTAGCGCTTCATGCCCTTGCGGTCGATCTGGCTGAGCACCAGCCCGCTCACCCGCAGGTTTACGCTCTCGAAGGACTTCAGGCCATCGAGCACCTGGCGGTGCGAAGTGCTGTCCCACTTCACCGAATAGATGATGGCATCGACGGACTGCCCGATCACCCGGGCGTCGGGCACGGCCAGCACAGGGGGGGTGTCAATGATCACGTAGTCGTAGCTGTCGCGAAGCCGGGCCACGAAGTCCGCAAACTTTGTTGAGGAGAAAAGATCGGCCGCGTTGACCGGGGATCTTTCGCCGAAGAGGACGTCCGCATTGATAACGGGGTCGTGGACGATCGCATCGGCGATCTGCACGTCGCCGGAGAGGACGGACAGGAAGCCGGGCTTCTCGGCCGCCTCGAAATACTGGCCCAGTGTCCGCCGCCGCAGGTCTCCTTCCAGGAGAAGTACCTTGGCGCCCAGACCGGAAAGGTTCTGCGCCAGGGCGATGGACTGGGTCGTCTTGCCCTCGCCCGGGATCGAGGAGGTGGACATGATGACCTTCGGCGGGTTGTCCAGGTTCGCCAGCAGGATCGAGGTGCGCAGGTTGCGGATGGCCTCGGCCGCGGCCGAGTTGGGCTTGTCGGAAAGGTATTTGAGCACGTTCTTGCGGCGCCGTGCCGGGATCTTCGGGATTTGACCAATGACGGCATAGCCGGTCCGGCCTTCGAGGTCTTCCGCCACCCGGAACTTCGTCTGGGCCATCTCGCGCGCAAGGATGCCCCCGGCCCCGGCGAAGAGGCCGAGCAGCAGCGACAGGGCAAGAATGCGCGATTTGCGCGGCGCGGAAGGGTTGTTTGGCACGACCGCGTAGCTGAGAACCCGGCTGTCGGCCTGCTGGATGCCCTGCTGGATCGAGGTTTCCTTGAGGCGGCTGAGGAAGGCCTCATAGAGAAGACGGCTGGCCTCGGCCTCCCGCTCGAGCTGCTGGAGACGGACCAGTTCCTCGGATTGGGTGTCGATCTGGCTTTCGACCTCTGCAATGGAGCGGTCGAGCGCGGTGATCTGGGCTTCGGCGCGGCGCGCTTCGAGTTCGGCGCGGGCCAGTATCGCTTCCGCCCGGGTCTCGAATGCCACCTCGGCACCGACTCTCTGATTTTCGAGCCGGTCAAGCGCCTGGGACAGAGCCGGATCATCGGCCACCTCGGCGAAGGCGTCCGGCGCCAGGTCCCGCGCGGCGGTCAGTTCCGCCAGTCGCGCCTGGGCAGCGGCCGCCTGGGCCCGGGTGCTCGCCCGGCGGTCACGCAGCTCCTTGAGCTGCCGGTTCAGGGCCACCAGCGCCTCGGCATTGACGAGGTTGGTGTTGGAAGAGAAGTCCTTCAGCTCCGCCTGGGCCGTTTCAAGCTGCGCCTGCAGCTCGCTCACCCGCTCGCTCAGCCAGAGGGTGGCCTGCTCGGTCTTAGCGAACTTCACCGCGATCTGGTCGTCGATGTAGAGCTCGGCCAGGCGGTTGGCGATGGCGGCGGATTTCTGCGGGTCCTCGGTGACGGCGCTGATCTCGAAGACGTAGCTTTGGCGCACGTTGGAAACGGAGATTGCAGCCCGCAGGTTGTCGATGGTGCGGTCCAGGATGGCCCGCTCGGTGGGTTCGGGGCGCGCGGGCGGCGGCCCGGCGACGAGTTCGCGAATGGCCCCGACGAGCTGCCCGATGGACCACGTGGGTTCCGGCCGCAGGCGCGTGTTGAATTCCGGGTCCTGCATGAGGTCGAGATCTGCGACCAGTTTCTCCAGCAGACCCCTGGACCGGATCACCTCCACCTCGGTGTTGATGGTGGACTGATCCCCGCTCAACCCCGCCACCACGTTCTCGATGTCCATGACCTGCTGTTCGCGGCTCTCGAGCGCCACGGTCGCCTGCGCCGTATAGACGGGCGTTGCCGCGCCGTAGGCGTAGTAGGCACCGATCATCAGGGCCAGCAGGCCGCTCAGCAGGATCCAGACCTTACCGCGCCAGAGGGTTTGAAACAGTTTGCCGAGGTCGATTTCGTCGTCCTCAACGAGGCCGTGGGATTGTCGTGTGGCAGGGGGCGTGAATTGCTTCATCAAAAAGAGCAGTACCTGTCTGGGCGCCAGAGGCGGTGGATCGTGTTGCGACCGGAGCCATAAGGGAAACCCTGACACATGACCAGTGGCGAAGGTACTTTACAAGGCAGAGCATTCAACCTTAAGTTACGTTGCAGCAACCTTTGCGGCGGGCGCAATGACCATTGCCACGAGTTCTGTTGGAACACTGACGGGTCAAGAACTGGACAAAGAGACCAGCTTTTCATCGACACCTGAATCAGTGGCCGACTTACCCCTCCCGATGGCTTGACATCGGGTCAGCATTGAAGACACAGGTTGCAACCGAGGGTCGCACTCTTTCTTGTGGTGTCAGCACGAAGTGGACCTAGAGCACAAGTATGGAATTCCCGCATGAGCTGTGCAGCCTGGGCGGGAAGACGGATAGCGGAGCGTCGGAATTTGGTTAGCGGGTTTTTTGTATCTTCATTGATGATTTTTGCTTTTGTTCTGAGTGCATTGCTCGGCTGCGCTGCGATCCGCTGGCCGACCCTCGGCTTCCGTGCGGACCACCTCCATAACGACATTGGCGCCAGGCAGGCGCTGCACACGCGGCCGACGCCGCGGATCGGTGGCACGGCGGTGATTCTCTCATTTGCCTGCGCGCTCTTCTTCGCCTCCGACATGCTGGAACTCGACGTGGTGCTCGCCCTGCTGGCGGGCCTTCTTGTCTTCGCGGTGGGGCTGCGGGAGGACATCTTCCGCGACATGTCTCCGCGGGTCCGGCTCTTTGCCGCCCTGCTCTCGGGCGTCCTGGCCCTCACCCTGTCGCAAAGCATGGTGCCCGGCCTCGGGCTGAGTGGCAGCGATCTGCTCTTCAGCTTCGGCATCGTGGCGCTGGGGGTCACCCTGCTCTGGTCCGCGGGCACCTGTCACGCGCTCAACCTGATCGACGGGCTGAATGGCCTGGCGGCGGGCTACACCATCGCCGCCGCCGCCGCGCTCTACGCCATCGCGGGTCTCACTGGCGATGCCGACATCCAGGTCGCCGCGGCCCTGCTCATGGCCTCTGTGGGCGGCTTTCTCGTGCTCAACTGGCCCTTCGGGCGGATCTTCATGGGCGACGCCGGGGCCTATGCCATCGGCCATGTGCTGGCCTGGCTCTGCATCCTGCTCATGGCGCGGAACCCCGAGGTCTCGGGCTTTGCCATGCTGCTGGTGCTCTTCTGGCCAATCGGAGAGACCACCTACTCCATCATCCGCCGCCGCCTCGGCAAGCGGGCCACGGGCCTGCCTGACCGGATGCATTTCCATCACATCGTGGTGCGCGGCCTGGGCCGCCTGATGGGGCCCGATCTCTGGCGCGCCCATCACAATTCGCTCGCCACGCTTGTCCTGGTGCCGCTCTTCGTGACGCCCATGCTGGTGGGCCTGGCGTTCTGGGATCAGCCCGGCCTCTCCGCCACCGCGCTGGCCTTCTTCACGGCTCTCTACATTCTGACCTACGTGGCCGCCGTGCGCTTCATGTCGCAGCGCAGGGCGCGGCGGGCCCGGTCCCGGGCGCTGCCCCTGCATACCATCTCGCTGCCATCCGCGGCGGAGCTCTCGGCTCACTCCGGCGCCTATCTGGCCGACGAGAACGACGTGACCGTCCACATCTACCGGGATCACCCGGAGGCGGCCTGGCGCCTGCGCACCGAGCTGCCGGAGATCGGCGAGGTATTCTGGGAAGAGCGCTACGAGACCGAGTCGGAAGCCTTCAGCGCCTTCGAATCCTATCTCAGCGCGAATCTGGACGTGCCGCTCGAAGAGCTGAAGCGCGCGGGCTGAGGGCCCGCCGCAGCGGCGTCAGTCGATCTTGTCGACCATGTCCCGCGAGACCGTGGTGCGCACGGGCCGTCCCATGAGTTCGATCAGCAGGCCGACCCGCGACTCGTCCGGCAGGGTTTCGATCTGGGTCACGAAATCGGCAAAGGGTCCGGCGAGGATGCGGATCTCGTCGCCGATCTGCAGCTCCTCCGGCGGCAGCAGCAGCCCGCCCGCATCGCAGCGCGCCATCAGGCCCGCGATGAACTCCTGCGGCAGGGGCACCGGCCGCCGCGGATCATTGAGCACCAGCCGCGCCACGCCGCGGGTGCTGTTGATCTTGCCCCATCCCGGCGCGCCCGGGTCGAAGCTCACGAAGAGGTAGCCGGGAAAGAGCGGCACCGACGTGTCGCGGGCGATGCCGCGCCGCACCTTCCGGGCCTTCATCTGCGGAGAGAAAGTGTCGAAGCCCTGGCGGGCCAGGTGCGGAATGGCGCGGGTGAGGCCCTGCGGGCGCAGTTGCAGGACGAACCAGGGCGCTTGGGCTGTCTCGGTCATTCGGGCACTCCGGCTTCTGCTCGGGCGGTCGGGCGTCTGTCGTCCGGGATCGGACGGTTGCGCGCCGCATAGCAAGTTTCGCCCCGGGATTGAACGGTGTTTTGCGGAGCCTGGCGGGCGGCCGAGGGCGCCGCGCCACGCCATCCGACTCATGCGCACCTTCAGCGCCCCATTCTCGCCCAGATTGACCCCGCGCAAGGCGCCTTTTGGCCGATGGCGGGCCACACCGGCAGCTTTACCAATACCCGCATAGCGCGAATCACCCCGCCACAGGCCCCAGAATCCCCTGATTTCCACCCCTTTCCGGCAACAATCCCCGCCCCGGCGGGGGACTGTTCCGTCGCGGAAGGAAACAGTCTGTTTCGCGACAATTGCGAACAAACTGGGCGAGAAAATGTTATATATTTGGCGGAGTTGCAGTTTCCCGCGCCGCTTGCGCCCCGTTCTTTCCCCATTTGAGGGAGGCGGGGCCGGAGCGGGAAAAGCAACCTTACGGGGGCCGCGCGCCGGGCCCCGGCGCTGGGTGGGAAGGATGTCGGCCTCCGAGGAGTGATCGGGGGCGGGCCGGACGACAGAATTTGACCCTGGGGGGTTGAGATGAAGAGATTCCATGCGCCGGTGCCCGAAGCGGGCCTCGGCCCCTACGCAGAGCGCGAGCGGCGGTCCGAGCGCGGGGCCGCGCTCTATTCCTATGTCTGGCAGGGCGGCCTCACCCCCGCCGTGCCGCTCCGGCCCTATCGCCAGGGGCTGAAGCGGCTTACCGACATCCTGCTGGTGCTGGCCGCTCTGCCCTTTGCCCTGCCCCTGATCGGCCTCTGTGCCCTGGCGCTCTGGCGCGAGGGCGGACAGCCCTTCTACACCCAGGAGCGCGTCGGCCTCGGCGGGCGGCGTTTCCGCATCCTCAAGCTGCGCACCATGGTGACGGACGCCGGGCCACGCCTGCGCCGGTATCTGGCCGAGAACCCCGCCGCGCGGGACGAGTGGAACCGGATGCAGAAGCTGGAGCACGATCCCCGCATCACCCCGGTGGGCAATATCCTGCGGGTCACCTCGATGGACGAGCTGCCGCAGCTCTGGAACGTGCTGCGGGGCGACATGAGCCTCGTGGGGCCGCGCCCGATGATGCCCGAGCAGCAGGCGCTTTACGGCCCGATGGAGGATTACCTGACGGTGCGGCCCGGGATCACCGGGCTCTGGCAGGTGTCGCTGCGCAACCGCTCGACCTTCGCCACCCGCAACCAGGTCGATGCCCGCTATGCGCGGGAACTGACGGCGGCGCTGGACCTGTCGATCCTCTGGCGCACCGTCGGGGTGGTGCTGCGGCGGACCGGCAAATGAGCGGCCCCTTGCACCAGAGGGCCCGGAGCCTGACCATGAGCCATGGCACGCGAGCGTGAGGAAGAGGACATGAAGGACACTTTCCTGTCAGACGATCCCTACGACTGGGACTGGATCGAGGCGACCCGGGGCCCGCGTGACGGGCTGCGCCATGCCATAAGGCCCCGCCAGGGGCTGACGCGCCGCCCGGCAGAGGAGGCTGCCGAGAGCGCGCCCGTGCAGAGGGCAGAGCCAGAGGCGGCGCCCCTGGTGCTGGCCCCGGCCCGGCGCGTCGAGGCGCCCGCCATCGAGACCCCCGTTGAGGCCCCCGAGGAAGCGCCCCAGGAGGTGACCCCCTTCGAGCCCCTGCCCCTCTGGGACCGCCTGCTCTACCTGGCGGGCTCCGAGAGCGGCGCGGCGCCGCGTGTCGCCCTCTCCCGCGATGCCGCCACGGCGCGGGCCTTTGACCTGCTGCGCACCCGCCTGCGCCAGACGACCCAGGACCGGGGCTGGATCCACATCGGCGTGAGCGCCCCCACCTCGGGCTGCGGCACCACCTACTCGGCGGTGAACCTGGCCCTGAGCCTGTCGCGCCTCTCGGACTGCCGCACGCTGCTGATGGACTTCAACCTCGCCCACCCGGCGCTCGGCCCGATCTTCGGCCTGCCCGCCCCAGGCCCCATGGCGGACCTCCTGTCGGGCGAGAGGGCGCCCGAGGAGCACCTGATCAAGGTCAGCGAGCGGCTGGCGCTGGGGCTCAACGGCAGCCCCAATCCCTCCTCCGCCGAGACCCTCCAGGACCCCCGCACCGCGGCCACCCTGGCCGACCTAGCGCAGCGCCTGAAGCCCCAGGTCGTGCTCTACGATCTGCCGCCGATGCTGGTGAAAGATGACGTCTCGGGCTTCCTGCCGCAGCTCGACGGGATGCTGCTGGTCTCGGACGGGACCCAGACGGTGGCGCGCGAACTGCTGGAGTGCGAGCGCATGCTGGAGGGCCAGGTGCCGCTTCTGGGCGTGATCCTGAACCGCGCCCGGCGCGCCAGCCTGCCCCGCTACAGCTAGGCCGGGGCCCCGGCGCCCCGGCACAAACCTGCAATTGCCCTATTGGCGCCCGATTTTCCGGGTCTATTGTGGCCAAGACGGAGAAGGTCAGCGCACCTTCCGCCACAGAAAAAAGCAGACGAGGCGGCGCGAGATGGGCCCGATCTATTCCCTGGAAGATGTCATCGACATGCTGCGCCGGCGCTGGCTGGTGATCCTGTCGATCACCCTTCTCGGCACGCTCCTCTCGGTGCTCTGGGCGCTCTCCGTGCCGCACAGCTTCCGCTCGGCCGAGGTGATCCAGATCGAACAGCCCCAGGTGGCCGATGCCCTGGCCCCCTCCACGGTGGAGGGTTCGGCGGCGCGGCGGCTTCAGCTCATCGAACAGCAGCTCCTGGCGCGCGACAGCCTGGCCGGGATGATCGAGCGCTTCGATCTCTTCCCGGAGCTCCGGGATGAACCCATTTCGATCCAGGTGCAGGCCCTCCGCAACTCCATCTCCATCGAGGGCGTGGCGGCGGCGCGCGAGGGCTACAGCGACGATGGCGCCGTTTCGGTCCTGACCATCGCCGTGACCCTCGGCAGCCCCGAGGCCGCCCAGACCGTGGCCCACGCCCTGGCCGACCGGACCCGCGCGCTTTCCGCCGAAAGGCGCCAGGCCCAGGCCCGCGAGACGCTGGAGTTCTTCCGCCGCCAGGAGGAGGCCATCGCCGCCGAGATCGAGGCCCTGGAGGAAACCCAGGCCGCCTTCCGGCGCGAGAACGATCTTCTGCCGCCGGAAGAGCGCGAGGTGCTTCAGACCGAGCTGGGCAGCCTCAACGGCGCCCTGCTGGACCTGGAGCGCGACATCATCGCCGCCCGCCTGGCCCGCGATTCGATCGACCGCAGCGGCCGCCCGGCCACCGTCGCCCGCGAGGAGGTGGCCCTGGAGGCGGAGCTGGAGAGCCTCATCTCCCAGCGGCAACTTCTGCAGGAGCGGCGCGATGCCCTGGCCCGCAGCCTGGAGGTGCCCCCCGAGGTGGAGACGGAACTGGCTCGCCAGGGCCGCCGCCTGGGGCAGTTGCGCGACCGGCTGGACAGCGCCACCGCCCGGCGCAACGAGGCCGAGGTGGGCTTTACCCTGGAAAGCAACGCCCGGGGCGAGCGGCTGATCACCCTGGAAGAGGCGCAGTTGCCGGTCTACCCGGTCTCCACGCCGCGGCGCCTGCTGGCGGCCTACGGCGCCGTCCTGTCGGGCCTCCTGGCCCTGGCCGCGGCCTTCCTGCTGGAGCTGCGCAACCCGGTGCTGCGCAGCGCGCGGCAGATGGAGCGGGAGACCGGCCTGCGCCCCGTCATCGCCCTGGCCGAGGCGCCGCGCGGAAGGCGCGGGCTGGGCGAGAGCCCGCGCGACAGGCGCCGGGCGGCGGGCCAGAGGGGACGGGCCGCGCGCCGCGCCCGGCAGCGCGACGCCGCCGACAGGGCCTGATCAGAAGAGCGCGAGCTGCCGGGCCAGGGTCTCTCCGTGCAGGAGAAGCACGGCCCCCAGCGTCACCCCCATGACCAGGGCGAAGGCCAGATCGTGCTTCGGGTCCCAGACCCCCTGGGCCCGGGCCAGCCGGATCAGCACGAGGTGAGACAGCAGCGTCGCCAGGCCGTAGCCCGCCAGGGCCCCGGGCAGGCCCGCCAGGAAGGCCCCCAGCAGCAGCAGGCCGAACTGAAGCACCGCCTGAGCCGCCTTGTAGAAGAAGAAGCGCCGCGACTGGCCGCTGGCCAGGGCCGCCTGATCGTAGGTGAAGCCGATCAACAGGGGCATCTGCACCAAAGCCAGGACCACCAGGATGGTCCCCGCCGCGAGGTAGCGGTCATCATAGAGGAGCTGGATCAGCCAGGGGCCGATCAGGGCGAGCAGCACCAGCAGCCCCACGCCCACCGCCGACATGAGGTAGCGCAGCCGGGAGATGCGGGCCGGGGCGGCGCCCTCTCGGTAGACCGGGATCATGATGCGGTTGGCCATGGTCCCCATGAGCTGCACCGGGAAGCCCGCGATGAAGAAACCGATGTTGTAGATCCCCAGGCCCGCCATGGAGAGGACCTTGCCCAGCACCAGCTTGTCGCCCTGGCTGGCGAAGAAGGTGAAGGCGGTGGAGAGGAAGATCCACTTGCCGAAGTGCACCAGCTCGCCCATCGCCCGGCGCTCCAGCCGCAGCCGGTTGCGCTGTCCGGGCAGGAAGCGGTGCAGGATCACCAGCTTGATCAGGGCGCCCAGGATGGCCCCGAGGACCAGCGCCAGGACGGACTGGAGCCAGAGCGCCAGGAGCGCCAGGCAGAGCAGCTCGATCACCTGGGAGATGAGCTCCAGCAGCGTGAGGCGGCCCACCGTCAGATGGCGGTTGGCGCTCTCCACCCGGGTCGGGTTGAAGCCCGTGATGATCAGCGTGAGTCCCGCCAGGGGCAGGTAGGTGAGCAGCTCGGGCTGGCCGTAGAACTGCGCCACCGGCCAGGCCAGCAGGGCCGCGACGGCCCAGAGGCTGATCCCGCGCATCACCTGCATGGTCCAGGCGGTGTCGAGGAAATCGGGATCGTCGCCGCGCCTGCTCTGGGCGATGGCGGGGCCGACGCCGATGTCGGAGAATAGCATCAGGCCGATCAGGATCGTGCTGATCAGGGCCATCAGGCCAAAGGCCTCGGGAAAGAGCAGCCGGGTCAGGAGCAGGTTGGAGGCCAGGCGCAGGGCCTGGGATGTGCCGTAGCCCACGACCGTCCAGGAGGCCGATCTGGCCACCCGCGCGCGCAGCCCGGCGCCGCTCAAGCCTTGGAAAACCCCGGTAAACACCAATGAACGCCCCACTTCCGCCCCCGTTCGGGGATAGTGCCTCACGGGCTTCTGTACCAGCGCCAATTGCGCTTAAATGAGCCAGCAGACCGGGACCCGCTTCGTGAAGATCGCCTACATTCTCAATACCTACCCCCAGCCCTCGCAGAGCTTCATCCGGCGCGAGATCCGCGCCATCGAGGCGCGCGGCCATGATCTCTACCGGATCGCCATGCGGGCCTCGGACATGCCCCTGGTGGAGGCCCGCGACCGGGCCGAGGCGGAAAAGACGGAGTATGTGCTGGAGGAAGGCCCTCGGGCCCTGCTGGGCGCCCTCTGGCGGCGGCTAAGGCGCGATGCCGGGGCCTGGGGGTCGGCCCTGCGGCTCTCCTGGCGGCTTGGCGGCGCCTCTGAGGTGGGGCGGCTCAGGCACCTCATCTACTTGGCCGAGGCGGCCCTGGTGGCGGAGCGGGCGGAGGCCCTTGGGGTGGACCACCTGCACGCCCATTTCGGCACCAATGCCGCCACCGTGGCGCTGCTCGCGCGGCATCTGGGCGGCCCGCCCTTCAGCTTCACCGTGCACGGGCCCGAGGAGTTCGACGCGCCCCGCGCCCTCTCCCTGGGCGAAAAGATCGGCGAGAGCGCCTTCACCGTGGCGATCAGCCACTATGGCCGCGCGCAGCTCTGCCGCTGGGCCGATCCGGCGGATTGGGAGCGCATCGCCGTGGTCCACTGCGGAATCGAGCCGGAGCACTTTGACGCCCCCCGCCCGGTGGGCAACGGGCCCCGGCGGCTGGTCTGCATCGGGCGGCTGGTGGAGCAGAAGGGGCACCTCGTCCTGCTCGAGGCGCTGGCCCGCGCGGGGGGCGAGACGCGCCTGACGCTCATGGGCGACGGCCCGATGCGGCCCCTCATCGAGGCCCGGATCGCCGCCCTGGGGCTGGGCGCGCGGGTGACCCTCACCGGCTGGGTGGACGAGGCCCGGATCGCCGCCGAGCTGGAGGCCTGCCACGCGCTAGTCATGCCGAGCTTCGCCGAGGGCCTGCCGATGGTGGTGATGGAGGCCATGGCCGCCGCCCGCCCGGTGATCGCCACCTACGTGGCGGGCACGCCCGAGCTGGTGCGCGACGGGGAGACCGGCTGGCTGGTGCCCGCGGGGGACGTGGCGGCCCTGGCCGAGGCCCTGGGCGCCCTCTCCGAGGCGCCCCTGACAAGGTTGCGCACCATGGGCGAGGTGGGGCGCGCGCGGGTCCTGGCGCGGCACGACGCGGGCCGGGAGGCGGAGAAGCTGCTGGCCCTCATGGGGGCGGACCTCAGCGGCCCCTGACCCAGCGGGCCTCCGCGCGCAGGAGGGGCGAGCGGATGGTGCCCCGCACGGCCAGGAAGACGGCACAGCCCAGCGGATCGCTCAGGGCGCGGCGCCAGAAGGGCCGGGCGCGGGGTGGATCGTCGTTGGCCATGAGCTGCGGATAGAGCCGCTCGATCTCGGCCACCCCCAGGTCCTGGCGGCGGCGCACCTGGACGAGGCGGCGAAAGCCCTCGATCATCGGCCAGTCGTAGGCGGCGGGCACGCCGATCCGCTCCTCAGGGGTAAAGTGCAGCCGGGCGAAGGTATCGTCAGAGATGATGTCGGGCCAGCCGCCCCAGCGGGCCCGTCCCGCGCGGTTCATGGCAAAGACGCCGAAGCCCGGCACGCCCGTCGTGAGGAAGGGCGTGGTGCGCCAGAAGCGGGTATAGTGGCGCGTCACCCAGTTGCCCGCCACGGTGATGTTGGGCCTGCCGCTGGCATAACGCGGCGCCTCCCCGGCCAGGGCCTCGGAGAGCTGGGCGACAAGGGGCGGGGAGACCCGAACATCGGCGTCGAGGTAGATCAGCACCGCGCCCGCCGCTTCGGCTTCGCCCGCGTTCCAGGCGGCGAGCTTGTTGCCCTCGGCCAGCTCCAGCACCCGCAGGCGCCAGCCCCGCGCCTCGGCCTCGGCCCCGTGCGCGCGGGCGATCTTGGCCGTCTCGTCGGTGCAGCCGTTGGCGATGACGAGGATCTCGCCCGCCTCGGGGAGCGGTTCCGAGGCCAGGAGCGCCGTCAGGCAGGCGGGCAGATAGGCGGCCTCGTTGTGGGCCGGGATCAGGACGGAAGGCCCCCTCATTGTGCGGCGACCATCAGGTCCCAGCGCGGGTTGGCATCGTCGAGGTGCCGCAGGCCGCCGAAGGAGCCCCACTTGCTGGGCAGGGCCACGTCCTGGAAATGCTGGAAGAGACCCCCGCCGAGGGTGCGCCAGCCTTCCAGCGCTATTTCATATAGTTCAGCCACTTCCGGACTGTAGTTGAAGTGGTGCATGAAGGCCATGAGGTCTTCGTTCTCCACCTCGCTCCCGAGGCCCACCACGTGGGTGCCGCCCTCGTAGGCCAGAAGCGCCAAGCCATTCTCCCGCGCCACCGCGGCGTGGTGCGGCCAAAGCCGACCCAGCAGATGCGCGAGGCTGTCGCCGCCCGGCCCCGCGCGCAGCGCCTCCAGCGCCCGATCCGTGGCCTGGTCAAATGCGTGGCGCGCCACATGGTCCCTGTGGGCGGCCCCCAGCAGGCCCCTGGCGGTGGCCTCTTCCGCCGCCGCCGTGCGGCTCTCCTCCAGCCAGCCCGCCACCTCCTCGGCCCGCTCGGCGCTGCCCAACTGGCCGCCGAAGTAGCCCGTCACGGCATAGGCGTCGAAGGAGCGCGCCGGCGGCGGCAGCCCCTCGGCCGTGACCAGCGGCGCCTGAAGGATGTCCGCCTCGAGGCCCAGCCAGTCTGTCTGGGTCGCCACCACGCGCACCAGCCGCTCCGCCGCCGAAGGGCCGAAAGCCTCTGCCGCCAGATCCATCACCTGCGCCGCCCGCAACCCGTAGTACTGAACCCAGGCGCCCTCGACGCCCCAACGCTCCCGCGCCCGCGCGTCGGCCCAGGCGGCCTGGGTGAATTGCCAGTTCCAGACCTCGTTGGAGAACTCCAGATAGGTGCGGCGCGCCGGGTCCAAGCGCTCCCGCACCATCTCGGCAAAGGCGCGCACGAAGGCGTCGTCGGCCAGGTGCGGCAGGGTGAACCAGGGATCGGCCTCCAGCTCGTTGGCGAGGGCCAGCATCACCTCCAGCGGCACCCCGTCGAACCAGGTGGCGCTCTCCAGCCGGGGCCGGTCCTCCCAACGCGAGAGGGTGGCGTTGTTGGTCTCCATCCAATCCATGAAGCGCAGGCTGTCGAATCCGCGCAGGCGGGCCAGCCAGTCGGGGTTGAAGATCGCCCCCGCGTCATAGGCGGCAACCCGGTCCTCGCGCACGATGGAGGTGATGCGCGGCGGATCGGTGCGGTTGATGCGCTGGATGCGGATGTCCACGGCGCCCGGGCCGGGGCTGTAGTCAAAGCGCACCTCGCCCTTGCCGTAGCGCACGTTGCGCGCCCGCCCGGTGACCTCGATCACCCCCTTGCCGCTGTAGCGCAGCAGGTAGCGGCCCGAGAGCGAGGTGGCCGCCTCGGGCAGGTCGGTGAGGACAAGCGTGCCGATGGAGCTCAGACGGCGCGGCATGGCCTTGGGCCAGCCCTCGGCATCGAGGAAGCCCTCGGCGCGGAGCGCTTCACGGTCCATGCCGCCCCACTTGCCGGGCAGGTGGCCGATCCAGGGGCGGGCGGTCTTCATCAGGTCGAGGAAGGGCTGCTGGGTGCTCCAATCCTTCACCGCCGCGAGGTTCATGCCGGTGGCGCCCTGCCCCGCCACCACCCCGTCGGGCCGGGGCAGTTCCAGGGCGGTCTCTTGGGCCGGGGGCGCGCGGGCGGGATCGGCGGCGCGCGGCACGGCGGCGGGCGGCGGCGCGGCGGCAACGCGGGGGGTGCCGCTGCGGTAGGAGGTCACGGCCTCCCAGGCGATCTCCTGAAGCTGCCGCGCCAGGGCCGGGTCCGGCGTCTCGAAGGGGGTGCCCCACTGATCGGAGAAGTCCGTGGGCAGGCCCAGCGGGCTCTGCCCCGTGAGGCAGGCATACTGCACCATGGCCACGAAGTAGTGGCCCCTGTCGTTGAGGTGGATGTCATCGGCAAAGAGCGCCTGGATCGAGGCGAGCCCTGGCACCTCGCCCAGGGCGATGCGGTCCTGCAAGAGCGCCATCGCCTGGCCCGCCGGGATCAGCGAGACCCGCTCCGCCGCACCGGGCCGGGCGCGCCGCAGGTCCGCCACCAGGCCCTCCCACTTGGGCAGGTCCTGCTCCAGGCGGCGGCGCCAGGGTATGTCGGCGCCTTCGTCATAGGGGATCTCCGCGCCCGTGCCGCTTTTCAGGCTGTGCCAGGTTTCCTGCACATAGACCCGCGCCTCGGGGTTGGCGTTCATCGCCAGGGCGGCAAAGGCCTCGGCGAAGACCCCGGTTTCCGACCAGGTGAGGTGATTGTCGAGCGGCAGGGCCTCGGTGAGGATCAGGTGGCCGATGCCCCCCTCGGGCAGGACCGCCCGGGCATCGACCCCCTCGGCGGAGCCGGAGTTCTGCCAGTTGTACTGAAGCGGCGCGCCGTTGATGATCTGGGCCTGGACCTCGGCCGCCCCGGTGCCCGCGCGCAGGGCCGATTGCAGCATCGCGGGCCCGTCGAAGGCAAAGAGGCTGTGGCCGACCATGAGGACGGAGAAGGCCGCGCCCAGGCCGCTCACGGGGCCACCCCGGTTTCGGGATGGGCGCGGACCACCTCCCAGGTGATCCGCTGCATCAGCGCCGCCGCCGCCGGGCTCGGTGCCTGGGCGGCGCTGCCATCGGCCCGGGTGAGGCTGTGCGGCAGGCCCTCGGGCGAGCGGTGGTAGAGGACGGCATAGTGCACCAGGGCCACCAGGTAGGCGCCCAGGTCATTGAGGTGGATGGGGTCCTGGCTGCCATCCTCGCGCAGGGCAAAGAGGCTCTCGGGGCCGCTTATGTCGGGCAGGCCCTGCCCCTCGGCGGCGCGGATGACGGCGGCCATGACCTGGCCCGCCGGGATCAGGTGGATCGGCGCCGGGCCCGCACCCAGGGCGGGATAGAGGATGCGGCCCTTCCAGCTTTCCTCCAGGTCGCGGTCCAGCCGCGTCAGCCAGCCCTCGGGATCGTCGATCCCGTGCCAGGTCTCATAGAGGTAGAGCCGCGCCTCGGGATTGGCCGCGTGGGCGTGGCGCGCCCAGGTGGCCAGGGCGCGGGCGCTGTCGTGGTAGCGGATGGCGTCCCTGATTTCGACCATCTCGGTCAGGACGATGGCGTCATAGGCGCCCGAGCCGATGGCGGCGCGGGCCGCCCTGAAGCGCGGGTGATCGTTCTCGCGCTCGAAGCCGTTGATCGGGATTTCGGGGTCCCAGTGGGCGCGCAGGGGCGTGCCCCAGCCCAGTTGGCTTTCGTAGCCGTGGCCCGGGGGCGCCAGTTGCTGCAGCATCGCGGGCATGTCCCGCCCCACCAGGCTGTGGCCCAGGTGATAGACCCTCAACGCCCCCTCGGGCGGGGAGAGCGGCTCTTCGTAGAGCGCCTCGGCCCGGGCGCGGCCCCTCCGCCTGTCCATCAGGTAGAAGCCGCCCAGCAGACCGGCCCCGCCAAGGGCGGCCAGGGCAAGACGGCGGGTGAGGGTGGGCATGGGGCGGCTCCTTTTCAGGCAGCCTGCCCAATGGTGACGCCGGTGACAAGATGATCCGCCACCCGGGCAAAGCGGCCCCGCAGAAGATCGCCCATGGCGAAGGGGGCAAGGGGGCGGGTGAGGCGCGCAGTGAAGCGCCCGGCTTCGGGCTCCAGCGTCACCTCGAGGTCCGCGAAGTCCAGGATCACGCCCGTCAGGGGGTAGAGCGCCTTGTAGGTGGCCTCCTTCGCGCTGAAGATCAGCCGGGCCGTGGTGCCGCGCGCAGGCTCCGGAAGGCGGGCAAGCTCCTCGGGGCGGCAGATGGTGGGCAGGAGGTCCTCCTCCAGCGGGGCTTCGGGTTCCAGGTCGAGGCCCAGCGAGAGCGGCGCCCGGCCCACCACCGCGAGGCAGAGGCTGGCGCTGTGGCTGATGCTGCCGCGAAGGCCCTCGGGCCAGATCGGCGCCCGGTCGGGTGCCATGGGAATGGGCGCGGGCGGCAGGCCGAGGGCGGCGAGGGCCCGGCGCGCGGCGGCCCGCCCGGCGGCAAACTCGCGGCGGCGGATCGGCAGGGCGCGGCTCAGGGCCTCGCCCTCGCCCGGCAGAAGCTCGGGCTGGCACTGGCGCGGATCGGTGGCGGCCAGGGCCACGGGCGAAGTGAAGAGGGTCCGGGCGGCGGCCTCGGCCTCGACGAGCCTCTCCGCCTCGGCCAGCATCAGCCCTCGGCCCGGCTGCGGCGCGCCCGCATGGCGCGGCGGCGGGCCATCGTGTCTTCGGGGGCCGGTGGCGCGGGTTGTTGCGCGGCGGGCGCGGCACTCTCGCCTTCGAGGTGGGCGGCCAGGGCGCCGAGGGTGGGGAAGCGGAAGATGTCGGTGATGGAGAGGCTCTCCCGGCCCAGGCGCTGGCGCAGATCGCGGTTTGCCTGGACCGCCAGGAGCGAGTGGCCGCCAAGGGCGAAGAAGTTGTCCTGGGCGCGCACCTCCTGAACCCCCAGCAGGTGGCGCCAGACCTCGGCGATGGTGGCCTGGGTGCCGCTGGCGGGGGCCTGGGCCGTGGCCGCCGGGGCCGTCTGCGGGCGCGGGGTCGGCAGCGCCTTGCGGTCCACCTTGCGGTTGGGGGTGAGCGGCAGGCGGTCGAGCTGCACGAAATGGGCGGGCAGCATGAACGGCGGCAGGTGCTCGGAGAGGTGGGCGCGCAGGGCGGCCGGATCAACCGGCGCCTCGGCCACCAGGTAGGCCACGAGCTGGGCGGTGCCCTGCATCTCGCGCGCCACCACCACGGCCTCGCGGACACCAGGCCGGGCCAGGAGCAGCGCCTCCACCTCGCCGGGCTCGATCCTATGGCCCCGGATCTTCACCTGGGCATCGGCGCGGCCGCCGAAGTGCAGGCAGCCCTCGGCATCGAGGCGGGCCAGATCGCCGGTGCGGTAGAGCTGCCCGGGGCCGAAGGGATTGGGGCGGAAGTTCGCCGCGGTGGCCTCCTCCCGCTGCCAATAGCCCGCCGTGACCCCGGCCCCGCCAATCCAGAGGTTTCCTTCTACACCAGTGGGTTGCGTCGCCATCTTCTCATCCAAGATGAAGACCTGCGTGTTGGCAATGGGGCGCCCGATGGGGGCCGTCGCCGCGCCCGAGGGGGTGATGCGATGGCAGGAGGACCAGATGGTCGTCTCCGTCGGGCCGTACATGTTGAAGAGCGCCGCCGGAGTGGCGCGGGAGAGCTCCTCGGCCAGGGCGCCGGGCAGCGCCTCGCCCCCGACGAAGAGCTGGCGCAGGCCCGCGAGGGTGGCGCGGCTGTCGGCATCGGTGAGGAGCATCCGGGCCAGCGAGGGGGTACATTGCAGGTGGGTCACGCCGTGGCGCACGATCTGGGCGGCGAGCGAGAAATCCGTCTCGGCGGGCGGGCTGCTGCGGTTGGCGCGCGCCAGCACCTCGGCCAGGGGCTTCAGCCCCTCCAGCACCAGCTCGGGCGCGATGCCGTAGTCGATCAGGCAGGCCACCTCGTCCACCCCGATGCGGCGCAGCTCGGCCACCCGCGCCAGGCCATCCTCCACGGTGCCGAAGAGGCCGCTTTCGGTGAAGTACCGCTCGAAGGCGAAATCGAGGATCGCCTCCAACTCCTCCTCCGACAGCTGGCCCAGGTCCAGCTCGAAGGGGTTGCTGGTGCCCGCGGGCCGCTTGAAGGCGGGGAAGGCCCAGGCATACTGCTTGATGAGCCCGGCGGCGGCGCGCAGGTAGTCCTTCATGGGCGCGCGCGCGACGCGGGCGGCCGCCTCGCGGCTCTCGGCCAGGTAGGCGTGCAGCATCAGGGTCACGGTGAAGTCCGCCGGATCGTGCCCCGCCGCGCGTAGGGCGGCATGGTAGATCGCGATCTTCTCCGCCACCTCATCGACGGTCTGGCCCAGGAGGTGGGTGAGGACGTTGGCCCCCTTCTCCCCGGCCTCGCGCCAGGTTTCGGGATTGCCCGCCGTGGTCACCCAGATCGGCAAACTCTTGGAGACGGGGCGCGGCTGGGTCACGACCGCGTGGGGCGTGCCGTCCTGCTTGGGAAACTCGACGGGCTCGCCCGCCCAGAGGGCGCGCAGCTGGTCGATCGTGCGGTACATGGCGGGTTTGTTCTCGGGCGGCGTGTTCTCGGGGCGCAGCACGAAGTCGTCCGGCTGCCAGCCCGAGGCGATGGCCAGGCCCACGCGCCCGTTGGTCAGGTTGTCGATCACCGCCCATTCCTCGGCGATGCGGGCGGGATGGTGCAGCGGCGCTACGCAGGAGCCGGCCCGCACGGCGAGGTTCTGCGTCACCGCCGCCACCGCCGCCCCGGTGACCGAGGGGTTGGGATAGGGCCCGCCGAAGGCGTGGAAGTGGCGCTCGGGCGTCCAGACGGCGTTGAAGCCGTGAGCATCGGCAAACCGGGCGCCCTCCAGCAGCAGCTCGTACTTCTTCGGCCCGACGCCATCGTCGTTGCCCCAGTACATGAGGTTGAAATCCACCCGCCGCCCGGCCGGGGCCACCGGCCCGGCGGAGAGCCGCGTGCCCCCCTCCACATCCGCGAGGATCACCTTGAAGCCGCGCGTCAGGGTCCAGAAGAGCTCCAGCACCGAGATGTCGAAGCTGAGCGAGGTGACGGCGAGCCAGGTGGGCCTCTCGCCCGGCTCCACGAGCTGATCCATGGCGGTGAAGAAGTTGGCCAGGTTGGCCTGGGTGACCTTCACCCCCTTGGGCTGGCCGGTGGAGCCGGAGGTGTAGATCAGGTAGGCCAGATCATCGGGGCCACCGCGCGGGGTCGGGGCTGCGGTGGGTTCTGTGGGCAGATCATCGAGCAGCAGCCGTTCCGCCGTGCCCTCGGGCAGCGCCGCCGCGAGGGCCCCTTCCGTCACCACCAGCGGCGCGGCGCTGTCGGAGAGGTAATGGGCCAGCCGCTCGGCGGGATAGGCGGGATCGAGCGGCAGGTAGGCCAGGCCAGCCTTGAGGATGCCCAGGGCGCCCACCATCAGGTCCAGGCGGCGGCGGCAGTGCAGGCCCACGGGCGTGCCGGGCGCCAGGCCGCGCGCCAGGAGTGCCTCGGCCAGGGCATCGGCGCGGGCATCGAGGGCGGCGTAGCTGAGGCTCTCACCTTCCCAGACCAGCGCCGTCGCCTCGGGCGTGCAGGCCACCTGGGCCGCGAAGGCGGCCTGGAGCGTGACTTCAGGCACCGGACGGGCGGTCTCGTTCCAGCGGTCCTGCTGGGCCCGCTCGGTCTCGGGCAGGGTCCAGAGGGCGCCGCAGGTCTCGGCCCCGTCGAGGGCCGCGAAGGCAGCCTCCAGCCGGGCTGCCAGCAGATCGGCGGCGGCGGGAGAGAGGCGTGCCCGGTCATGGGCCAGGCGCGGGCCGTCGGGGCCGAGGTGAAGGGTGAGAGCGGCGTGGGACGGGCGGCCCTCGTCGAAGGAGAGGGCGATGGGCGGCAGGGGGCGCGTCGCAAGCTCGGGATCGCGCAGAGGCAGATCGCGGGCCATGGCGCCCTCTGTGCGGGCCGCCTCGAGCGCCGCAGCGAGGGAGGCGCGGAAGGCATCGAGCGCACCATCCGCCTCGGCGGTGAGGGCCAGGGGCACCCAGTCCGCCGCCAGCGGGGAGGCATCGGGCCGCGCCAGGGCGATGAGGCCTGCCCTCTGCCAGGCCCCGCCCAGGAAGCTGAGCAGGGCGGCGGCGGCCAGGGCCTCCGGCGCCTGCCCCGCGGGGGCGCGCAGGGGCCGCTCCGTCCAGCCCTCCGCCGCCTGGGGCATGGAGAGCGGCAGCGCCAGCGGCGCCTTCCGGCGCAGGGTGGCGCGCCAGTGTGGCTCGGCCTTGGGGTCGGGCAGCTCGAAGGCGGGTTGCGGCAGGAGATCGCCCGCCTGGGCAAGCCCGCGCGGGTCCAGCGCGGCGCCGGAGAAGTCGCTCAACCCGGTGAGGCGCACCGCACCGGCG
Organism: Sulfitobacter sp.; assembly: GCA_965212515.1. Lineage (GTDB taxonomy): Bacteria > Pseudomonadota > Alphaproteobacteria > Rhodobacterales > Rhodobacteraceae > Sulfitobacter. The sequence goes on along the minus strand of OZ243122.1, from coordinate 3,675,700 downwards.
CCTGCCGCGAGCGTCAGGCCCTCCGCCGAGACGGCGAGCACCATGCCGGGGGCGCCCTGACCCTCGACCACCTCCAACTGGTCGACCAAGAAGACCCCCTCCGGCAGGGCCAGCTTGAGCCGCCCCAGGGGGTTCCAATAGTCGCCGAAGTCCAGCCCCCGGGCGAGGGCCGAAAGCGCTCTCGCGGGGCGGCTGAGGTCCAGCAGGCCGCCGCCCTCGGGCCGCTCGTCGCGCCTGTAGAGGCGGCGCTGCGTGAGATCCTGCGGGCGGCGCGCGAGGCTGCCCGCCTCGAGCTGCCCCAGGACGGCGCCAAAGCTCTCCATCCCGGCAGCGTAGCACTTGGCGTTGAGGCTGTAGGCCGTCTCATCCTCGGCGATGGGCACGGCGACCGTCTCCAGGATGTCGCCCTCGTCCACCCCGCCTTCGATCAGGTGCCAGGTGACGCCGTGCTGGGCCGCCCCCTCGATGATCGCCCAGGCGGGGGTGTTGAGGCCCGCGGCCGCCGGCAGGGGACCGTCGTGGAAGTTGATCGCGCCGCGGGCGGGCAGCGCCAGCACCTCGCGCGGGATGATCCGCAGGTTGGCGATGGAGAGCAGCCACTCCGCCGCCACCCCGGCGGTGAGAAGCGCGCGCGGATCGGCAAAGAGCGGCAGGCCCTGGGCCGCTGCCCAGTCGCGCACCTGCGCATCGGTGCTGACGACGGCCACGAGCTGGTGCCCCCCGGCCAGGAGCATGTCGCCGCAGGCGATGGTCAGGCTCTCCTCGCCCATCAGGATGGCGGTGAAGGCGGCGGGGTTGAAGCTCGCGGTCATGGGCCCTCCTCGGCCACGGGGCGGACGGGGGCGCGGGCGGCGGCGCCGGGGCGCAGGCCCAGGCCGGTGCGCAGCAGGTCCCGCAGGAAATGGGGCGGATCTTCGGGGGTGCGCCCGGTGAAGGCGCAGCGCAGGTGGTGCAGGCCGCCCCCGGCAAGCCGCGCGAGTAGCGCCAGGGCGGCATAGGGGCGGCCGTGGGTCTTGCGGAAATAGCGCGCGCGGGAGGCGAACCAGTAGGCCGGCACCCGCTGCCAGTGGCGCATCCCGGTCGAGACGGAGCCGAGGTGGACAGCCCGGGCGTGCGGCTGGTACCAGCAGTGCCAGCCCGCCCGGGCGGCGCGGCGGCAGAGGTCCGTTTCCTCGAAGTAGAGGAAGAAGCCCTCGTCGAAGAGGCCGATCTCCTCCAGCATCCTGGCCCGCATGAGCACCGAGGCGCCCGCCACCCAGTCCACCCGGGTGGCGCGCAGGGGCGGCTCGGGGGCGACGCGGGCGCGTTCCAGCAGCCGCGAGATCGGGCCGATGCGGGCCCCGCCCTCCAGCTCGCCCGCGGCCGAGGGGAAGCGGAAGGCGGTGGTGTGCGGCTCGCCGCCCTCGCCGCGCAAGTGGCTGCCGACGATCCCGGCTTCGGGGTGGGCCTCCAGGTGCGCCACGAGACCCGCGATGCAGCCCGGATCGGGGAAGGCATCGGAGTTCAGGAGGTAGAAGTAATCGGGCCGCGCCCCGTCCGAGAGGCGCATCGAAAGGCCGATGTTGTTGCCCGCGCCGAAGCCGCCGTTGCGCGGCGACTGGACGAAGCGCACCGCCTCCTGCCAGCCCCGGCGTTCGATCTCGGCCTGAAGCAAAGCGCCCGAGCCGTCCTCGGAGGCATTGTCAATCAGGACCACCTCGCCGCCCGGGGGCAGGTCCTCCAGCGTGGCGCGCACCGCGCGCAGGCTCAGCCGCGGGGTGCGGTAGTTGAGCACGATCACCATGACGCGGGGCTGGGTCATTCGGCTGCTGTCACCTCCTGCCAGTCGGGGTCCGCCGCTTCCAGGGCCTGGGCGATGACCTCGCGCAGTTCCTGGGCGAGGACGGTCACGTTGGGGGCCAGGACCATGCTGTCATGGTCGCCCGGCACCTCGATCACCTGCAACTCTGGGGCAAAGGGGCCCCAGCCGTTGTCGGGCAGGACAAATTCCTTCTCGGCGCTGATCCAGCGCCCGCCGGTGACTTTCCAGTGACGGTCGAGCGGCGGCCGGAAAAGCGCGGCCGGTGCTTCCAGGGGGCGCAGCCGGTAGGCGGCCATGGCCTTGAGGAAGCCCGCCGCGATGCGCTCGCTGTTGAAGCGCGCCCCGTCGGCGGGGGGCGGCGGCCCCTCTTCCCGCTGGGCGCGCTGCCAGGCGCGGCGGGCGCGCAGCCACTCGGCCAGGTAGCCCGGCCCCTTGCGGCGCAATTCCGCGAGCTTCATCAGCACCTTGTCGCCGGTGGAGAGGCCGGGCCGCACCGGCAGGGGCGTGTCGAGCAGGGCCAGGAGCGCCACCTCCTCGCCCGCCTCGCGCAGCTGCTGCGCCATCTCCCAGGCGATGACACCGCCGCCCGAGTAGCCGCCGATCAGGTAGGGCCCGCGGGGCTGGCGGCGGCGCAGCTCGCGCAGGTAGTCGGCGGCGGCCTCGGCGGCATTCTCGTGCGGCGGCTCCTCTCCAATGAGGCCGCGCGCCTGGATGCCGTAGAGGGGCCGCTCCTCGGTGAAGGGCAGCGCCAGGTGGCGCAGGTTGAGCACGTTGCCGAACATGCCCGCCACGATGAAGAGCGGCGTGGCGCCCTTCCGGCACTGGTTGAGCGGGACGAGATAGCGGTCGGGGCTCGGGGCCTCGGCGCTCGCCTCCTCCGGGGCGCTCTCGGGCGCCTCGTTGCCCAGTTTCGCCGCCAGGGCCGCGATTGTCGGCGCCTCGACCAGGGCCGAGATGGGGAATTCCTGGCGCCAGCGCCGCTTGATGGCGGCAAAGAGCCGGACGGCGATCAGGGAGTGGCCGCCGAGATCGAAGAAGCTGTCCTCGATCCCCACCGGGCTGACCCCCAGGAGGCCCTCCCAGATCTCCGCCAGGGCGCGCTCGGTCTCGGTGCGCGGCGCCTGGTAGTCCCCCTCCAGGGCGGGCCGATCGAAGCTCTGGCCCGCGGCGCGGGCCGGGGCGGGCGGACGGTCGGCCTCGGCGATGAGATCGGCCAGCGGCAGGGAGGAGACGGCCAGGCGGGAGAGGCCGGTGGAGAGGGCGCGGCGCAGGGCCTCGCCGCCCTCGGCGGGGCGGATGCCCTGGCGCACCAGATCGGCCAGGCGCGCCTCGGCGGGGCTGAGTTCGGGCGCCTCCTCGGCGCCCCCCTCGAAAAGCACCTCCGAGGGGCTGAGCGGGCTTAGGGTCAGGCCCCCCTCGAGCCGCTGCATGGCAAGGTCTTCCAGCTCCAGCAGGATGCGGCCCTCGGGGTCCGTCAGGGTCACGTCGAAGCGGGCGTGGCCCCTGCCCCGCGCCTCCTCGGACAGGCGGACCCAGGAGAAGAGCTCCTCGGTCAGGGGCGCGTGGAGCACCAGGCGGCCGTAGGACAGAGGCACCCAGAGGTGATCGCCCCGGTAGCCCGGCACCAGGTCCAGGGCCCAGCCGGTGGCCATGTCGAGCAGGCCGGCGTGCAGTTCATGGTCCGCGCCGGGGGTTTCGGGCGGCAGGGTCAGGCGGGCGAGCCCCTCGCCCGTGCCCCGCGCCGTCTCGCGCAAAAGGTGCCAGGCCGGGCCAAAGGCAAGCTGCCCCTCCTGGGCGGCGGGCAGGTGTCCGTCGGGGGCGGCGCTCGCCCGCTCGGGGCAGCGGGCGCGGATCGCGGCAAGGTCGAGCGCGGGCGGCGGCGCTTCGGGGCCGGGGCTCAGACGCGCCTGGGCGTGAAGCTGCCAGCCGGGGCGCCCCGCCAGGGTGCAGGCGCTGCGCAGCTCCGCCTCGAAGCCCGCCTCGCCGGGGGCCAGGCTCAGGCGCATCTGGCGCTTCTCCCCCTCGGCGAGCGGCAGGGCGCGCAGGAAGTAGAGATCGGAAAGGCTCAGGGCCCCGCGCAGCCCCTGGGCGCGGGCCGCCTCCACCAGAAGCGCGGCATAGCCGGTGCCGGGCAGCAGGGCCTGGCCCGTGCCGGTGCGGTGCTGGTCGATCAGCCAGTCGCTCTCGCGCAGCTCTCCCTCGAAGTGGGGCCTGCCGCCCGGCCCGGCCTCGGCCCGGGTCAGGAGCGGTCCCTTGAGGGCACGCGGCGGCAGGCTTTCGGCCCCGCCGCCGGGCAGGGTGCGGGCGGCCATGCCCACCTCGGCCCAGAGCCCCCAGTTGATGGTCACCACCCGGGTCGCGCCACCCCGCCGCGCCTCGGCAAAGGCATCGAGCCAGGCATTGGCCGCCACATAGTCGAGCTGCCCGGCGCCACGGGTTGCCGTGGAGGTGGAGGAGAAGAGCACCATCAGCTCAAGCGTGCCGTCGGGCAGGAGCTGGTCCAGCACCCGCAGGCCCTGGACCTTGGGCGCCAGGAGCGCCTCGATCTGGGCCGCGCTGCGCGACAGAAGCGGCGCATCGTCAAGCAGGCCCGCCGTGTGAAGCACGCCGGTCAGGCCGCCGGGGCGGGCGCGCAACTCGCCCAGCAGGCGGCGCATCTGGGCCAGGTTGGCCACATCCGCCTGACCGACGAGCACCTCGCCGCCGCTCTCCCGCGCCTGGGTCTCCAGCCGCGCAAGGGCGCGAAGGCGGCGCGCCGTGGGATCGGCGGGGTCACGGCCCGCGAGGAAGGCCGCCCGCTCCTGGGGCGCGGGCAGGGCCTGGCGGGTGAGCAGGATGGGCGTGGCCCCGGCGGCCAGGATCTCGGAGGCCAGGGTCAGGCCGATGCCGCCGAAACCGCCGGTGATGAGGTAGCTGCCGCCCGCGCGGAAGGCGGGCCTGTCGGTGGCAGGCAGGGGCAAGGGCCGCCAGGCGCGCTCGAAGCGGTGGGCGCCCCGGCGCGCGGCCTGAAGATTGCCGGGACGGGCCAGGAGCTCTTCCAGGATCGACTCGGTGCTCTCGGGCCTATGCGCGGCCTCTTCAGCACGGCCCCACAAGGGGCGCCGCGTGGGCGCGGGGGCAGCTCGCATCTCCAGGTCCACCAGCGCCGCCGTCACCCCCGGCACCTCGCGCGGGAGGGTCCCCAGCGGCCCCTGCACCAGGGCCATCTCGGGATGGGGCAGCCCCTCCTCCGCCACCCGGGCGCCGCCGCGGGTGAAGGCGGTGATGTGCAGCGGCGCCTCGGGGGCCAGTTCCGCCAGGGCCTGGGCCAGCCAGGTGAGGCTCCAGAAGCCCTGCTCCAGGTTGCGGTCAAAGAGGTTCGAGCCGGGGCGCGGCGGGCTCTCCAGATCGGCCAGCCAGAAGTGCCCGATCCGGTCCGGCAGGGCCCCCGCCTCCTTGAGCGCGGCCAGGAGGGCGTCGTAGCCCGCCCTGCCCTGTTCCGGCGCCAGGCTGTAGGCATCCTTGCCCCGGGGGGCAAAGCTGTCCCCCGGATGAACGGTGGTGACCCGGTGCCCGGCGTCGCGCAGCCGCGCCACGGTGGCCTCCGCCTCGCCCGCCCTATCCGCGAAGATGAGCCAGGTCAGGGGGCGGGCCGCCAGATCGGCGGGCAACGCCGGGTCGGGTTTGGCGTAGCGTGGCTGCCAGGTGGGCTCCTGGCCCCAATCCTCCATCTGCTCCAGCCGCGTCGGGCGCGGCGCCTCGGCCCCCGGAGCGGCGGCGCCGGGTTCGATGAAGTAGCGGCTGCGCTGGAAGCGGTAGGTGGGCAGGCGCAGGCGGTTGCGCCGCGCCTCGCCCCAGATCTGGCGCCAGTCCACGGAGACCCCGCAGGCCCAGAGACGGCCCACCGTGGTGATGAAGAAAAGATCGTCGGCCAGGGCCTGCTCCGGGTGCCGCAGGGAGGAGATGACCTGCCCCGGGGCCACCCCGGGCGCCATCTGCGCCAGGGCGCTCAGGGCCTTGCCCGGCCCCACCTCGAGGAAGACCCGCGGCGCCCCCTCGGCGAGATGCGCGATGCCCGCCCCGAAGAGCACCCGCTGGCGCAACTGGGAGACCCAGTAGTCGGGGTCCTGGGCCTGTTCCGCCGTCAGCGGGCGGCCCGTGCGGTTGGAAATCACCGGGAGCTGCGGCGGCCGGAGATCGAGCCCGGCGAGGAAATCGCGGTACTCTCCCAGGATCGGGTCCAGCATCCGGCTGTGGGCGGCGATGTCGATGGCGATCGGCTGATGCTCGATCTCCGCCTCCGTCAGGCGCCCGCCAAGCGTCTCGAGCGCCGCCTTGGGCCCCGAGACGACCACCAACTCCGGCCCGTTCAGGGCGGCAATGTCCAGCTCCGGGCCCAGCAGGGCCTCCACCCGCTCCGCCGTCGCCGAGACGGAGAGCATCCCGCCCGCAGGCACGCCATCAAAGAGCCGCCCGCGCAGGCGCACCAGGTCGAGCATCTGCTCGAAGGGCAGCACCCCGGCGAGGCAGGCGGCTACGTTCTCGCCCATCGAATGGCCGATCAGGGCGGCGGGTTGTACGCCCCATGAGATCCAGAGCTGCGCCAGGGCATACTCTACCAGAGCGATGAGCGGGAGCTGCGCCGAGGGCCGCTTGAGCCGCGCGGCGGCCTCCGCCTCCTGCCCCGGGTCGGGCAGCCAGAGGGCGCGGATGTCCTCTGCGACCTGGGGCGCGAGGTGATCGAGGCCCCGGTCCATCCACTCGGCAAAGACCGGCTCGGTCTCGTAAAGGTCACGCGCCATGGCGGGATACTGGGCGCCGCCGCCGGGGAACATGAAGGCCACCTCCGGCGCGGGGCCGAGGGCGCGGTGGCTGAAGACCCTGCCCCGGTCGCCCTGCTCCAGCAGTTGCGCGGCCTCCTCCGGGCTTTCGGCGGCCAGCACCAGGCGGCGGTCAAAGGCGCGGCGGCCCTCCTTGAGGGTGAAGGCCACGTCCGCCAGGTTCTCCTCCGGGTGGGCCCGCAGATGGGCGGCCAGGGCCTTGGCATTGGCCTCCAACGCCTGGGGGCTGGCGCCCGAGAGGCAGAGAAGCTGGAAGGGCCAGTCGCTTTCCTCGGAAGCAGGCCGCGGCGGGGCCTCCTCCAGGATGGCGTGGGCATTGGTGCCCCCCACCCCCAGGGCATTGACGGCGGCCCGGCGCGGCGCGGCCCCGCGCGGCCAGGGGCTGAGCCTGTCGTTGACGCGGAAGGGGCTGCCCGCGAAGGGGATGGCCGGGTTGGGCGCCTCATAGCCCAGCGAGGGCGGCATCTCGCCGTGATGCAGGGAGAGGGCCGCCTTGGCCAGGCCCGCGATGCCCGCCGCCGTGTCGAGATGGCCGATGTTGGTCTTGACCGAGCCGATGCGGGCAAAGTCCTCGCGCGCGGTCTCCTTGCGGTAGGCCTCGGTCAGAGCCGCCACCTCGATGGGATCGCCCAGATAGGTGCCGGTGCCGTGGCACTCCACCAGGCCGATGCTTTCCGCCGCCGTGCCCGCCGCCTTGAGCGCCTGGGAGATGGCCGCCACCTGGCCCTCCACCGAGGGCGCGAGGTAGCCCGCCTTGGCGGCGCCGTCGTTGTTCACCGCCGAGCCCTTGATGACGGCCCAGATGGGATCGCCGTCGCGCTGCGCGTCCGAGAGGCGACGCAGGGCAACGGCCCCGGCGCCCGAGCCGAAGACGGTGCCCCGGGCGCGATGGTCGAAGGCATGGCATTCGCCGTCGGGCGAGAGGATCTCGTTCTCGCGGTAGAGATAGCCGCGCCCCTGGGGCAGCTCGATCGTCACCCCGCCGGCCAGGGCCATCTCCACCTCGCCCGCGCGCAGGGCGGCGCAGGCGTAGTGGATTGCCACCAGGGAAGTGGAGCAGGCCGACTGGAGGCTGACCGAGGGACCCTTGAGATCAAAGACGTGGGAGACCCGGGTGGCGAGGAAATCCTTGTCGTTGCCGGTGTGGCGCAGCAGGAACTGGCCCACCTCCTCCACCAGATCGGGGTTGGAGCAGAGGTTGAAATAGAAGTAGCTGCCCATGCCGCAGCCCGCGTAGACGCCGACAGGCCCCTCGAGCGATTCAGGCGGATGGCCCGCCTGCTCCATCGCCTCCCAGGCCACTTCCAGGAACTTGCGGTGCTGGGGGTCGAGGATGGCGGCATCCTTGGGCGAGAAGCCGAAGAACTCCGCATCGAACTGATCGAAGCCCTCCAGATCGGCGGTGACGGGCACGTAGTTGGGCCGCGAAAGGCGCGCGGCATCCTCGCCCGCGGCCCGCAGGGCCTCGGCGTCGCGGCGGCGCAGGGCCGACTGACCGGCGCGCAGATTCGCCCAGAAGCCGTCGACGTCGCCCGCTCCGGGGACGTTGACGGCCATGCCGACGATCGCGATGTCCTCGCCCCGGGGGGCGTCGGGTTGGTTGCTCATCCTTGCCGACCCGTGCCGGAAAATGGTCCGACTGGCGGGTTTCCTCCAGATGCTACGATGGTTGTCTCCTCATGAACCCCTAAATTGGGGCGAAAGTGTGCCGCAATCTGCGCGGCGAGGGGGTATTCCTGTGGGGCCGCCCCCCGCCGCGTCACAAAATCGTGGGCCTGACCCAGTTCAATCCCGCAAAGCGGGAAATCTCAAGCACTTACCGGGCATCGGCCTGGTCACAACACCGTGCGCCCGCCGCCCGTTCCGCGCAAGGGGGTGGCTCCGATCAGGGTACGGGCCCTGCCCTTTGGTGCCGTTTCGGGCACCTCGGCGCCCGCGCGGCGCGCCTCCGCATGGCCCAGGATGGCGCCGGAGATCATCCAGACCACCGGCGTCAGAGTGTCGTTCAGCAGCATGTCGATCATCGTCATGCCCAGGATCAGGCAGAGCACCCCGGCGTAGGGCGAGAGCGGCCCGCTCCGCCCCAGGCTACGCCAGAGCAGGAAGAGCGGCAGCGACAGGAGACCGAACTCGCAGAGGTAGCCGAGCCAGCCGAAGGTGCCGAAGATGATGATCCAGCGCCCGTCGGGAATCGTCTGGATCACCCCGAAATCGGGATAGCGCACCAGGTTGCGGCCCCAGCCGCCCCAGCCGAAGAAGGGCTTCTCCGCCGCCCGGGCCAGCAGCAGCTCCTCGTTCTCGAAGCGGTAGCCGAGGGAATGCTGCCGGTCGGCCGAAATCTCTCCCGCCTTCTCCAGGATCCAGTCGAGCGGGATGAGATGCCCGTTGCGCAGCATCGGGTAGGTGACCGCCACGAGGGCAAAGCCCAGGGCCAGGCGGACCTGCCAGCGCGGCGAGAGGAGCAACACGGCGGGCAGGAGCGCCAGACCGTAGAGCTGCGAGGCCAGGCTCTTGGAGAGGTAGAGCACCACCAGCAGGTAGAGCGTGAAGAACACAAGGCGCGGCCGCTCCGAGGGGCTCGCCACCCGGGCCAGGGTGGCGCAGGCCAGGAGCGCGCCGACGAAGAAGAGCGCCAGCCAAAGCCCGTGCGGCAGGAAGACGATGGGCCGGTAGCCGCCATCCCGCACCATCTGGGCAAAGTCGTGCTGGAAGAAGCCGTAGATCCAGATGTTCAGGGTCGGCCCGTTGAGGATCTCGAAGAGGGCCGGCAGGGAGTAGATCAGCCCGCCCAGGGTCAGGGCGATGAGGATCTCCTTCAGCCCGGCCTCGCTGGCCAGGTAGTGGCGCGCCAAGAGGAAGGGCACCAGCGCCAGCACCTGGAAGGCCACGACGGAGCCGAGGTCGCGCAGCGACAGGCCGGGAATGACACGGGTGATGAAGCGGATCGGCTCGTGCCCCGGCAGGATCTCGAAGATCAGCGGATCGGCGTTGGTCAGGACGGAGGGGATCACGCAGAGGATCAGCCCCACCATCAGCCACTGGGCGGCCCGCGCGCGGGGCCATAGCCGGGGCCGCTCCTTCAGGGCAAAGAGCACGATCATCAGGACGGTGACGGCGGGGATGGTGCTCTTGTCCAGGGCCGGGATCAGGGGCAGATCGAAGGCCGTGAGCGGCGGCAGCAGCAGGTAGCCCCCGAGCAGCGACCAGATCAACGCGCGGCCCGGCGGCTGGGTGCGGAAGAGCGCCAGGCAGACCAGGGGCCAGGCCAGCAGCATGGCAATGGCAAGGGGATTCCCGAGGGCTGGCATTCTCTCCTCCGTCGCGGCGGGCAAAATTACCATCTGGCCAGGGGCCTGTCATCCCGGTAGATTCGACAGGCTTCCCCGGCGGGGCCGCAGCACCCATGGGCAAAATACTGAGAATATGGGACAAAATATGGCAGGCCGCCTTGATGGCGGCACCCGCGCCGGGCCCGTGCCGCCCGCGCCGGGGGTGAAATTTGGCAAGATTGGCCGCCAGGTCGCGGTCAATGTCGCCAGCCGCGCGGCATTGTTTCAAAGCCTCTCCACCCGCCTCGCCGCCCGCGAGGGCTTTGCCCTGGCAACCCTGAACCTCGATCACCTCGTGAAGCTGCGCCGGGAGGACGCTTTCCTGGAGGCCTACCGGCGGCAGGACCTGGTGGTGGCCGATGGCCGCCCGCTGGTCTGGCTGGCGCGCCTCGCCGGGGTGCGGCTCGAGCTGCTGCCGGGCTCGGACCTGGTGCTGCCGCTCTGCGCCCTGGCGGCGGAGGCGGACCGCCCGGTGGCCCTGGTGGGGAGCAGCCCGGCGGCGCTGGAGGGGGCGGCTAAGGCGCTGCAAGCGGCCGTGCCGGACCTGGAGATCGCCCTGAAGGAGGCGCCGCCGATGGGCTTCGACCCTGAGAGCGCGGCGGCGGCGGACCTCCTGGCGCGACTGGAGCGCAGCGGTGCGGGCCTCTGCCTCCTGGCGCTCGGCGCCCCAAAGCAGGAGATCCTGGCCCACCGGGGGCGCGACCTGGCGCCAGGGGTGGGCTTCGCGGGCATCGGCGCGGGGCTCGACTTCCTCGCCGGGCAGCAGCGCCGCGCGCCCCGGCTGGCGCGGCGGCTGGCGCTGGAGTGGCTCTGGCGCGCCCTGAGCCAGCCGCGCCGCCTTGGCCCGCGCTACCTGCGTTGCCTGATGATCCTGCCGGGGCTGGTGGCGGGCGCCCTGCACGAGCGGCGGCGGCTCAGCGGTACTCGATGATCCGCCGCGGTGCCCGCCGCAGCAGGTAGCCCAGCGCGCCCTGGGCCTCGGGGAAGCGGCCAAGAGTCGTGAGAATACCCCAGGCCAGGCCGCCGCGCCGCGCCAGGCGGAGCACCTGCAGGGGATAGATCAGGAGGCCCAAGAGCGCCCAGGGGCCAAGGGCCAGGGCGGCGAGCAGGATCAGCAGCGGCAGGAGCGCGCCCCAGAGCAGCGCCCGGCGACGCTCCGCCACCCAGTGGCGCTCCGGCCCCTGGCCATGGCGCGCGGCCCCTTCGGCAAAGGCATGGCCCGCGCGCCGGGCACGCTGCCACCACTGGGAAAAGCGCAGGAGGCGGGCATCGTGCCAGGTCATCTCCTCCCCCAGCCGGTGGATCTGCCAGCCCGCCGCGCGCAGCCGCAGGCAAAGCTCCGGCTCCTCCCCGGCGATCAGGCTGGGATCGAAGCCCCCCACCGCCCGCAGGGCCGCGACCCGCGCCAGGGCATCGCCGCCGCAGGCCCGCGCGGGGCCGACAGGGGTGTCCCATTCGCGGTCGATCAGCCGGTTGTAGACCGAGGCGTCGGGGTGCCGCTCGCGGCGGCGGCCACAGACCAAGGCCACTTCCGGGTGATCGGCCAGAAAGCCCCGCGCCGCCCCGATCCAGCCCGCGCGCAGGGCGCAATCCCCGTCGATGAGCTGGACCAGCTCGGCCCCCTCGGGCAGGGCCGCCAGCCCGGCGTTGCGCGCCCGCGCGGCGGTGAAGGGCTCCGCGGGATCGAGCGCGATCACCTCCGCCCCCCGCGCCCGGGCCGCCGCCACGGAGCCGTCGGTGGAGCCGCTGTCGACGTAGATCACCCCCTCGAAATTCGCGCCCAGGGACTCTAGGCACTCAATCAGGCGCGGCCCCTCGTTGCGGCCGATGACCACCGCAAAGAGGCTCATGGGCGGGCGGCCGCGAGATGGGCCCGGAAGGCGGGGCTGGCGGTCATCAGGCCCACCCTCTCCAGCAGGGCCACCCGGGTCCAGCGCCGCGCCGCTAGGGAGAAGGGGCTGTCACGCATCCCCTGGCGGGCGAAGGGATAGGCCCGCAGCACCCCCGTCAGGTCGCCGCAGCGGACCCCCGTGGGCACGTTGGGATGGGCGGAAAGCGTCACCCCCGCCTCGTTCAGCACCAGCGGATGGCGTGTCAGGCAGCGGGCGCCGGTGGCCCCGGAGGCAAAGAACATCTCAAGCCCCGGCGCCAGCGCCTCGTTCCGGGCACAAAGGGCGGCCAGGGGATGGGCCGCCTGGTAGGGATAGCGCTCCAGGGGGCCGAGATCGAAGTAGAGATCCTCCGCCAGGGCCTGGCGCAGGTCCACCGGACCGGGGCGCGGCGCCTTGGGGAAAAGCTCGATCCGCTGGGCCAGGAGGGCATTGGCCCCCACCCCTTCGAGGTGCGCGATGAGCCCCGAAAGGCCCAGGGTGGCGCTCCCCTCGAAGTCCAGCAGCTCGTCCACCTCCACGTTCAGGCACCAGCGGTCGCGCCCGTGGCGCGCCGCGGCCCAGTTTCGCATCAGGTCCAGGTACTGGCGCGGTGGCAGGGGGCAGCGGTCCAGGATCACCCCCTCCTCGCCCGCCAGGATCTCCTCCGTCGCATCCTCGGAGCCTGTGTCGAGAAAGGCGAAGTGCATCACGCCCAGCGCCCGGTAGTGCTCCAGAAAGGCCGGCAGGTAGCCCGCGCCGTTGCGCAGGACGCAGATCAGCAGCACCTCGTCGGGCGCCACATCGGCATAGGCGGGGCCCAGCACGGGGGTCAGGGCGCGGGCAAATCGGGCCCGCCGCCGCCGCTCCGCCAGATGCGCCCCGAGGCGCTGAAGTGAACCCAGTGGCCCTGTCATGCCAAGGTGATAAGCCAAGTCCCGCAGGGGGTCCATGGGGCATGGCGCGGCGGCCTAGCCCTGGGCAGTGCGCCGCAGGGCGGGGCTGTAGAAGGTGTGCTGCGCCCGTCCCGCCCGCTTGGAGGCATAGAGCGCCAGGTCCGCGTTGGAGAGCAGCTCCTCCGGCGGCGGCGCCTGGCCCGCCTCGATCCAGGTGGTGCCGATGGAGGCGGAGATGCGGCAGAGCTGATCGCCGAAGGGGATGGGCCGCTCGATCCGTTCGATCAGGCGGGCGCCGATGGCGCGCAGCTGCGCCTCCGAGGGCACCTCGGGCAGGACCAGGGTGAACTCGTCGCCGCCGACCCGGGCGATGCTGTCCTCGCCGCGGGTCTCCTCCCCCATGATCCGGGCCACCTCGCGCAGCACATGGTCGCCCGCCGCGTGGCCCAGGCTGTCATTCACGCGCTTGAAGAAATCCAGGTCGATCTGCATGACGGCGAAGGCCCGGCCCTCGCGGGCCAGCCGGGCCAGCACCGCCTCCAGGGCGCGGCGGTTGCCGAGGCCCGTCAGGGTATCCGTGAAGGCCCGCTCCTCGGCCGCCAGGCGCGCGCCCTGAAGCCGCAGGTTGAGCCGGTGCGAGGCCTCCATCGCCGCCGCCTTGGCCTCCACCAGGTAGAGCATCTCGATGGCCAGGTCGGTGGTGGCGAAATCCACGTTGGTGAGGCCATAATCCCCCACCGCCTCGATCAGGGAGATGCCGAAGCCCAGGTTCACGAGGGCCGCGCCCTCGGCCCCCGCGCACGGCACCAGGATGCCCCGCAGGGCGGTGCGCTGGCGGTTGCGCATCTCCAGCCGCAGCTTCTGCGGCCCGCCCGCCAGAAGGTCCGACATGCGGGCCACGGCGCGGGGCCGCTTGACGCAGAAAAGCTCCAGAAAGCGCATCCCCACGAGGCTGCGCGCGGGGCAAAGCTTCTCCGCCGTGGGCCCGGCGTGGAGCACGTGCCCCGTCGGCCCGACCCGCAGGTGCATGGGGCAGAGCAGGTCCAGGGTGGCGTCAGCGGGGCTCTGGCCCATCAGACGCCCTGCCCCAGCTGAAACTGGCGGCCCTCCGCGAAGTCGGCCTGCACCAGAGTGATGGAGAGGCACTCCACCCCCTCCTGGCTGCCCTGGTGATCAAGCAGCGCCAGGGCGCCATAGTCGTCCGCCATGGCCTGAAGAAGCCCCAGCATGACATGGCCGAAGCCCGCGATGGGGGCCTGGCTGCGCAGCAGGAAGAGATCCTCGCGCCCGCTTTGCAATGTCATGGGCGGCAGGTGCAGGTCCGGGATGGCAATGCGCACCCGGTCCGGCAGATCGTCGAGCGAATGGAGGAAGTCCGGGAAGGTGACGCCGCCGAAGCGCAGCAGGCGGCGCACGGCCCCGAAGGCGGGATTGGTCACCAGGCTGGTGCCGAAGTCCTCCAGGAGTGCCGCCCGGGGCCGCCCGAGGCAGATAACCGCCGCCTCGATCAGGGCGCCGGTATAGGGCACCTCGTAGCGCATCATCGGCTCGAACTCGACGAAATCGAGCCCCGCGCGCAGGCAGGTCTCCTCCCAGGCGGCGCGGCCATGGGTGTCCGTCACGAATAGCTGGATGGCGCGGTTCACAAGCCCGTGCATGGCGACCCTCTCCCTTCGATACCCGGGATGAAGGATGTGCCGAACTCCTTAAGGAAGCGGCAACAGGCCGGATTTTAACGATTATCAGAAGTCCGTCGGGGCCCCGCCCTCGGCCTTGCGGCGGGCCACGAAGTCGGCCAGCTCGTCGTGGATCGCCACATCCATCGGCGGCGGCTCGAAGGAGGTGACGATCTCCTTGAACATGTGGTGCGCCCGCTCCGCCGTCCAGACGGCACCCGCCGCCTCCCAGCCCTCGTAGTTCTTCCAGTCCGACAGGAAGGGCTGGTAGAAGGCCGTGGTGTAGCGGTCCTGGGTGTGCTGGATGCCGAAGAAGTGGCCAGCATTGCCCACGGACTTGATGGCGTCGAGCGCAATCTCGTCGGGCCCGGTGGCCCAGAGCGTTGGCTCCATGTAGCGCTGAATCTGCTGGAGCACCTCGCAATCCATGATGAACTTCTCGGGCGAGGCGATGAGCCCGCCTTCCAGCCAGCCGGCCGCGTGATAGACCATGTTGGTGCCCGACTGGACGGCGGCCCAGAGGGAATTGGAGGTCTCCCACATGGCCTGCCCGTCGGGCACGTTGGCGGCGCAGACCCCCGAGGAGCGCATGGGCAGGCCGTAGTAGCGCGCCATCTGGCCGGTCATCTGGGTGGCGCGCATGTATTCCGGCGTGCCGAAGGCCGGGGCGCCCGATTTCATGTCCACGTTGGAGGTGAAGGTGCCGATCGCCACGGGGCAGCCGGGGCGGATGATCTGGGCTAGGACGACGGCGCAGAGGGCCTCGGCCAGGCTTTGCGCCACGGCGCCCGCCATGGTGACCGGCGCCATGGCCCCGGCAAGGGTGAAGGGCGTCACCACCAGCCCCTGGCCGCGCCGCGCCAGGCGCATCCAGCCGTCCATCATGGGATAGTCGTGCTTCAGCGGCGAGGTGGAGTTGATGTTGGTATACATGCGCGGGCGGGCCTCGAACTTCGCGTGGCTGAGGCCCTGGGAGATGCGCACCATCTCCATCACGTCCTCCACCCGCTCGGCCCCCAGCGAATAGGCATGCATCACCTTGTCCGTCAGGGTGAGCTTGTCGAAGAGCACGTCGAGGTGGCGCACCGAGGCATGGACGTCCACCGGCTCCACCGGGTAGCCGCCGGCGAAGTGGATGCAGTTGAAGTATTGCGTCAGGCGCAGCAGGTCGCGGCACATCTCGCGCGTGCCGGGGACCTTCCTGCCGATCGCCATGTCCCAGTAGTTGGGCGGCGAGGAGACATTGCCGAAGAGCAGGTGCTTGCCGCCCACGGTGATGGCGCGCTCGGGGTTGCGCGGCGTGAGGGTGAACTGGGCGGGCGCCTTGCCGATCCACTCCATGACGAAGTCGCGCCCCATGCGCACCACCTCGCCCTCCACCGTGCAGCCCGCCTGTTTGAGAATGCGGCAGGCCTCGGGGTGCAGGAAGGCGATGCCGATCTCCTCCAGGATGCGCATGGCGCCATCGTGGATTGCCTCGATGCCCTCGGCATCCAGCGGCTCGGTCGGGGCGTCGCGGTTAATCGGCGGCGCCCAGGGCATCTGCTCGATCACGGCGGTGCCGCGCCGGGTGCGGGCCCCGGCCCTGCCGCCGCCGCGGGAACGGCGTGTCTTTACCTCGGTCATGGCGGGCCCTCCTGGGCCCATGAAGGCCCGAGCGGCGGCCCCGCGGCCCCTCCGTTCGCGACCTATTCTGTCGCTTTTTCGCGGGGCGCGGCGGCGGTGACCCGGTCCGCCAGCCAGGCGGGCAGATGGCCGATGTCGGGCAGGACGATGTCGGCCAGGGGGGCCAGCTCCGCCGCCTCCGCCGGACCGGTGAGGACCCCGACGCAGCACATCCCCGCGGCCCGCCCGGCGGAGAGGTCATGGGTGCTGTCGCCCACCATGGCGATCTCTCCGGGCGCCAGCCCCCGCGCCTTGGCGAAGGCCAGGAGCGGCCCCGGGCCGGGCTTGGCGCCGAAGCCGCTGTCAAAGCCGCTGACGAAGTGGAAGAGCTCCAGCACCCCGGCCCCCGCCAGGTGGGTGCGGGCCGCCGCCTCCGTGTCGTTGGTGGCCAGCCCCAGGTGCAGGCCGCTCTCCCGCAGGGCGCCGAGGAGCGGGACCAGGGGCACGGCCTCCAGCTGGGGCGCGCGCCGCGCCTCCTCGTCCAGCAGGGCCAGAAGGCCCGCGCCGTCGAACTCCGGCAGGTGCGGCAGGAGCGCCTCGGTCACCTCCGCCGGGGTGCCCGCGATGACGATACTGTCCCGCGCGAAGCGCCGCGCCGCCAGATCGAAGCCCACCGCCGCCCCCACCCGCGCGGCCCGCGCGCGGTCCCCGGCGCAGGCCCTGAGCAGGCTCGCCTCGACCCAGGCCACCCAGGTGCCGGCGAAGTCGAAGAGCGTGCCGTCCTTGTCGAAGATCAGACCCCGCAGCGGGCTCATGTCCAGTTCACCTCGGCCCCGCCCGGCAGGGCGGCGCGGGCCATCATCAGCCCCTCGTAGGGCACGCCGTGGCTGTCGCAGAAGGCAACGACCCAGGCATCGTCCATCATCAGGAAATCCAAGACCGCACCGAGGAAGAGCGGATCGACCGCGCGGGCGCGCAGGTCCGCCTCCGAGGCCCCGGTGGAGCCCAGGAAGACCGGCAGCAGATCGTCGCTCGCGGCCAGCCATCCCAGGGCCTGTAGGGCCAGGGTCTCGGCGGCTTCTTGACTGTAGGACATGGGCCTCCTTTTCCTTTTCGGCAGTTCGGCAACGCTTTGTTAACCAATAAGGTCAAAGCTCGACCCATGAAAAGTCCTTCTTCAGTTCCGGCGGGGCCGAGTCGTGCAGGGTAAGATCCTCCTGGTGGATGCCATCGTCACCAACCGCATCCTGCTCAAGGTGAAGCTGCAGAGCGCCTTCTACGAGGTGCTCCAGGCCAGCACCCTGTCGGAGGCCCTGGCCCAGGTGCGCGCCGAGAGGCCCGATCTGGTCATCTCGGCCCTCGATCTGCCCGACGGCAGCGCCGGGCGGCTCTGCCGCGCCCTGCACCGCCGATACGGGGAGGATGCCCTGCCCGTCATGGCCGTCGGCGCGGGCGCCAGCCCGGCGGACCGGCGCGCGGCGCTGGAGGCCGGGGTGCGCGACCTGCTCGGCCACCCGCTGGACGAGGTGCTGCTGCTGGGCCGGGTGCGCAGCCTGATCCGCGGCCACCTGGCCCAGGACGAATGGCAACTGCGCGAGGAGACCGGCCAGACCTTCGGCCTCGCCGAGGGGGAGGCGGCCTTTGCCCACCGCCCGCGCTGCCTCATGGCCGGGGAGGATCCGGCGCGCCTGCAACAGTGCGCCGTGCAGCTCAGGCCGGCCCTCTCGATGGATCTCGCCCTGACCCCCCAGGCGGAGCTCATGCGGCGCCTGCAACAGGGCCCCTGCCCCGACGTCTTCCTCCTGCACCTGCCCGACGGGGCGCGCGCCGGGGAGGCCTGCCTGGGCCTCATCTCGGCCCTGCGCGCCAATGCCAAGGTGCGCCACGCGGGCATCCTGGTGCTCCAGGCGCGGCGCGATTCCGCCCTGGCCGCCCGGGCTCTCGACATGGGGGCCGATGATCTGGTGACGGAGGGTTTCGAGGCGCGCGAGCTGAGCCTGCGGCTGGAGGCCCTGGTGCGCCGCAGCCGCCGCGCCGAAAGGCTGCGCAGCACCGTTCGCACCGGGCTCCAGGCCGCCGTCTTCGACCCCCTCACCGGGCTGCACAACCGCCGCTACGCCATGCCCCATCTGGACCGCATCGCCGCCCAGGCGGAACGCACGGGCCGCTGCTTTGCCGTCCTGGCCGCCGATCTCGACCACTTCAAGGAGGTGAACGACCGCTACGGCCATGCCTCGGGCGATGCCGTCCTGGTGGAGGTGGCGCAGCGCCTGCGCGCCTGCCTCGGGGCGCGCGACATGGCCGCCCGGATCGGCGGCGAGGAGTTCCTGGTGGTCATGCCCGGCACCACCCAGGCCAAGGCCCGCTCCGCCGCGCAGCGCATCTGCGAAACCATCTCGCGCGGCGACTTCGAGATCCCCGGCAGCCCCCGCCCGATCTCCGTCACCATCTCCATCGGCATGGCGGTGAGCGGCCCGCCCGAGGGCCCCCCGCCGCGCCGCGGCACCGGCAAGGTCGGCGCCGCCCTACTCGCCCGCGCAGACCGGGCGCTCTACGCCGCCAAAGGCGGCGGCCGCAACCAGGTGACCCTGAGCCGCCCGGCGGCGTGAGGGGGGTGGCGGTGGGGAGGCTGTGGCCTGCGCGGGAGGGGCTGCGGTGTCTGGTGGCCGTCTGGTTGTGGGGCGGTTTAGAGTAAATTGGATTGGGATAAAGGGGAGGTTTGCGCGTGAAAACAGAGGCGTAGAGGGCAAGCCGTAAAGGCTGGATGACCTTTGTAACGGTACGGTCGCACGCCTGCGACGGCGCGACGATCTCTCCGGTTTGAGGCTTCCTTGCTTCTGAGTCGGAGGGGGCTTGGAAGGAGATGGTCCGACAGGCCGCGGACCTTACGCCAGGCGGGCGTGCCGCACCCCAACCATGGCGAGCGACGCCCACGCGCGGCAGGCCCATCCGCGAGAGGGGCCGGTGACCTCCTCGGGCCGTGGACACACCACGGCGCGGATCGCGCGCGGGCCGGAGGCAGGAGCGCACCGCAAGGAGCGAAACGCGGACGCCTCGCTCTGCAGACCAAGGCGGCGCGACGGCGAGGATCACGGCCGGCCGGCGACGGGAGCGCGCGACCTAACGCGGAACAACAACGCCGCGCTTTGCAGGCTGCGGTGACGCCGCAGCGAAGGTCGCGCGGGCCGGGGGCGGAAGCACGCGACATAGATCGCAACGGCGGTCCCACGCCTCGAAAGCCACAGCAGCGCCAGCCTTGCGCGCCCCCCTGGCGGGCCAACCTCCGAACGGCGCCGCATCCATGCTCCTCGCGCCCCTCCGCCCGGTATCTCCTGCCACCAACCGATAGGCGCTGCTACCCAAGCGTCCCCCGCACCTAGCCCCCTCCCCGCCCGCCTGCTAAGCAGCTCCCAGCACGCCCCCGGGCGCGCCCGAATCGGCCTCCCGCCGCCGCGCGAATATCAACCAGGGGTTGCACACCCCGCCCAGGACCCCTAGCCTCCCTCCATGACCGGCGACCGTCCCATTCTCGGCATCCTGCTGATGCTCGGCTTCTGCCTCCTCGCGCCCCTGGGCGACGCGGTGGCCAAGCTGCTGGGCGACAGCCTGCCCATCGTCGAGGTGGTCTTCTTCCGCTTCGGCCTCCAGGCCCTGGTGCTGATCCCGCTGATCTGGGCCAGCGGGCGCGCCTGGCGCATGTCCGGGAGGGTCCTGCGGCTGACCTTCCTGCGCACCCTGCTGCACATCCTCGGCATCGCCGCCATGTTCACCGCCCTGCGCTACCTGCCCCTGGCCGATGCCGTCGCCATCGCCTTCGTCATGCCATTCTTCATGCTGCTCCTCGGCCATTACTTCCTGCACGAGGTCGTCGGCATGCGCCGCTTCCTGGCCTGCTGCGTCGGCTTCGTCGGCACCCTCTGCGTGGTCCAGCCCTCCTTCGTCGAGGTCGGCTGGCCCGCCCTCCTGCCGGTGGGCGTGGCGGTCAACTTCGCCCTCTTCATGCTGGTCACCCGCCAGATCGCCAAGGAGACCGATCCCATCGGCCTCCAGGCGGTCAGCGGCGTCATGGCCGTGGCCCTGATGGCGCCCCTCGTCCTGCTTCTGCCCGCCACCGGCGGCGCGCCCCTGGTGGCCCTCACCCTCGGCCCCTACCACTGGGGCCTGCTGGCGGCGATCGGCCTGCTCGGCACCTTTGCGCACCTGCTGATGACCTGGTCGCTGCGCTATGCCCCCTCGGCCACCCTGGCGCCGATGCAGTACCTCGAGATCCCCATCGCCACCCTGCTCGGCTTTCTGATCTTCCAGGAACTGCCCGACAGGCTCGCCGCCTTCGGCATCCTCCTGACGGTCTCGGCCGGCCTCTACATCATCTGGCGGGAGCAGGCCATGGCGCGCCGCCCCCGGGCGCTGCCAGTCGAGCCGCCACAGGCCGCATGAGCCGCCGCGGCAGGATCGCGAGAATCCCCGGCGCCGCCGTCTCCAGCGTCACCGGCCCCTCGGCCCGGTTGGAGGTGCCGATGCGCCCGCCCGGCGCGAGGACCAGCCCGTCGAGCGGCCAGGAAAGCCCCGCCGAACTGGCCTGACTGGGCACCAGCGGAAAGAAGGAAACAAGGTCCCTCTCTGCCGTCGGCAGCTCGATCCGGCGCGGCAGCAGAAAGACGATCTCCTCCGCCCCCACCAGCAGGCAGCGCCGGTGCGGCAGCGCCAGGAGGCCGTGCAGCACGGCCAGCTGATGGTCCAGCCGCCCGCCGAGAAAGCCCACCCCCAGCACCAGGGGCGCCGCGATCCGGCCAAGGGCCTTCTCGAAGTCGGTGCTGATCTGCTCCCCAACCCGGTGGCGGCGCGCTTCGGGGATGCGGGCCAGGTCCTCGGGGCGGATGGAGTCGAAATCGCCGATCACCGCCTCGGGCAGGACCCCCGCCGCCAGGGCCAGGGCCGCGCCGCTGTCGGCCGCCACACAGCGCGGCGCCAGCTCCAGCGCCGCCGCGAGGTCCGAGGGCGCGGCCTCGGCCCCGCCAACGAGGGTGATTGGCGCCTCAGCGTGAACAATCGGGTCAATCATGGCGGCTTTCTGTCCTTCCCTGCAAATCGACACAACTTCGCCTTGAAAAGATACGCCGCATGGCACAGATTCAACCGGCTTTGGTCTTGTATATCGTGGTAAACGGTATCCTGCAGAAAACGCAGAGGACGAGCATCCGATGATGAACAACAACAAGATTCTGACAGTCTCCTACGGCACCTTCTCGTGCACGCTGGAAGGATTCGAGGATTCGTTCGGCACGATGAAGGCCATTGCGGAGTACTTCCGGGATCTGGCCGCGGATGACCGTTACTTCGGCGCGGAACCGCCGCAGCCCGACGCGGACATGCTGGCCCGGATCGCGCAGCGCGAGGTCTCGCGCAAGGTCAGCGCCCGCCAGCACGAGGGCAAGATCGTCCTCAGCGCCCTGGAGGATCAGCGCGAGCCCGCCCCCGAGGCGCCCGTTGATGCACCCGTGGCCGAGGCCCCCGCACCCGTCACCGCCGAGGCGCCCGCCGCGCCCCAGGTGGATGTCTCCTCGCTCATCGCGCCCAGCCCTGCCCCCGAAAACCTGTCCCTCTCGCTGCTGAGCGACGCAGCCCCCATCAGCCTGGAAGAGCCCGAGGCCACGCCGGAGATCGCCCTGACGGAGGAGCCCGCCGAGCAAGAGGTGGCTGTCGAAGAGACCGCACCCCTCGCGGAAGAGACCGCCGAGGAAGAGCTCACCGTCGAAGAGGCCCCCATCGAGGAAGAGGCCACCGTCGAAGAGCCCCAGATCGAAGAAGCCCCGGAAGCCGCCCCCGAGGAGATGGCCGAGGCAGAAGAGCAAGATCTGGCGCCCGAGGCGGAGGCCGAGTCCTTCTTCGCCGAGAGCCCCAGCGCCGAGGTCGAGACGGAGGAGGAGATCGAGGAGCCCCTCGCCGCCGCCCCCGCCTTCGAAGAGCCCCGGGCCGAGGCACCGGCACCCCGCACTGGCGGCCAGTCCATCGCCGAGAAGCTTCAGCGCATCCGCGCCGTGGTCGCCAAGACCCAGGCCGAGGCCGAGAAGGCCGAGGCGGAGGACTACCTCGAGGACGAGCATGCCGTCGCCGCCGATGGCGCCGAGAGCCGCGCCGAGCCCGAGTTGGCCGAGGAGGAGATGCCGGAGGCCGCCGAGGCCGCCCAGAGCTGTCACGACCTCGCCGCCCTGCTCGACGCCGTGCAGGAAGACGAAGAAGACGAAGCCCCCGAGGCCGAGGTGGCCGAGGCCCCCGCCCGCGAGGGACGCCTGGTCAAGATGAAGCGCGCCGATCTGGAGGCCGCCGTGGCCCGTGGCGCGCTGGAAGAGGACCAGGAGGAAACCGCCGAGGCCGAGGAGGAGACCGCCGAGCAAGCGGTGCCCGCCCTCGACGAGATCGCGCCCGCCAAGACCGACCGATCCACCCTCTCGCCCGAGAAGGAGGCCGAACTGGCCCGCGAGCTGGCCGCCCTGGAGGCCGACATCGAGGCCGAGCTGGCCGAGGATGAGGCGGACGAGGAAACCGACTGGGAGAGCGCCGAGGCGGAGACCGCCGAGGAGCACGCCGAGATCGACGCCGAGGCCGAAGCCGACGACGCGGAAGAGGCCGACACCGCCGAGACGGCCCCCGCCGCGCCGCTGCGCCGCCGCCCCGAGGAGGCCCGCCGCCTGCCCGACCTGGAAGAGAAGGCCGGCTCCGACATGGACCGCCTGCTGGCCGAGGCCGATCACAAGATGGACGAGCCCGAGGGCGCCAACCGCCGCGACGCCTTTGCCCACCTGCGCGCCGCCGTCGCCGCCAAGAAGGCCGATGTCGCCATGGGCAAGCCCGAGCGCGAGGCCCGCAGCGACGATGCCTACCGCAGCGACCTGGCCGAGGTGGTGCGCCCGCGCCGCCCCGAGGGCGCGCCGCGCCGTCCCCGCCCCACCGAGGGCCGCCCGGCGCCGCTCAAGCTGGTGGCCGAGCAGCGCATCGACGGTGGCCGCCCCGCCAACGCGGGCCCGGTGCGTCCGCGCCGCGTCGCCGCCGTGCGCCCCGAGGTGGGCAGCGACGATGGCAGCTTTGCCGACTACGCCCAGGAGATGGGCGCCACCTCCCTGCCGCAGCTCCTGGAGGCCGCCGCCTCCTACATGAGCTTCGTCGAGGGGCTGGAGCAGTTCTCGCGCCCGCAGCTGATGACCAAGGTGCGCCAGGCCGGCGCCGAGGGCGAGTTCAGCCGCGAGGACGGTCTGCGCTCCTTCGGCCAGCTTTTGCGGGCCGGCAAGATCGAGAAGATCAAGGGCGGCCGCTTCACCGTCTCCGACGAGATCGGCTTCCGCCCGGACCAGCGCGCCGCGGGCTAAGCCGGGGCGCCCCGCGCCGGCCTGCTCCCGGCGCGGCGCTCACCAGTCTATCCTTGAGAAAACAGGCCCGGATGCGTCAGTCGCGCGCGTCCGGGTCATCCTGTCCGATGCCCTTGAAGAGGTGCCGCAGCGGGATCGCCCAGAGCACGCCGAGGGCCACGTAGATCACCAGCTCGATCCAGATCGGCGGCCGCTCGAAGAGGTCGATCAGGTTCACCGCCACCACGACGTAGACCGGCAGCCCCACCAGAAGGACCACCAGCGCCCAGCGTTTGCGGGCCTTGTAACTCAACGCCATGGCGGCCTCCTTGCCTCAGTCCGAGAAGGGGTCGGTCACCAGGATGGTGTCCTCCCGCTCGGGTGAGGTGGAGAGTAGCGCCACCGGGCACTCGATCAACTCCTCGACCCGGCGCACGTACTTGATGGCCTCGGCCGGCAGATCGGCCCAGGAGCGCGCCCCCTCGGTCGACTGAGACCAGCCCGGCATTTCCTCGTAGATCGGGGTGCAGCGGGCCTGCTGGTCGGCGGCGGTGGGCAGGTACTCCAGCCGCTCGCCGTCAAGCTCGTAGCCGGTGCAGATGCGCAGGGTCTCGAACCCGTCGAGCACGTCGAGCTTCGTCAGGGCAATGCCGTTGACGCCCGAGGTGGCGCAGGTCTGGCGCACCAGCACCGCGTCGAACCAGCCGCAGCGGCGCTTGCGCCCGGTGGTGGTGCCAAACTCGTGGCCGCGCTCGCCCAGGCGCTGGCCGTCCTCGTCCAGCAGCTCGGTCGGGAAGGGCCCCTCGCCCACGCGGGTGGTGTAGGCCTTTACGATGCCCAGCACATAATCGATGGCGCCGGGGCCGATGCCCACGCCGGTGGCCGCCTGGCCCGCGATCACGTTGGAGGAGGTGACAAAGGGATAGGTGCCGAAATCAATGTCCAAAAGGGCCCCCTGGGCACCCTCGAAGAGGATGCGCTTGCCCGCCTTGCGCTTCTCGTTCATCACCTTCCAGACCGGCCCGGCGTACTGCAGGATCTGCGGCGCGATCTCGCGCAGCTGGGCGATCAGGGCGTCGCGGTCGATCGCCTCCACGCCCAGACCCTTGCGCAGCGGATCGTGGTGCTGGAGCGCCCGGTCCACCCGCGCCTCCAGGGTCGCCGGATCAGCGAGGTCGGCGACGCGGATGGCGCGGCGGCCCACCTTGTCCTCGTAGCAGGGGCCGATGCCCCGCCCGGTGGTGCCGATCTTGGTGCCCTTGCTCGCCGCCTCCTCGCGCGCCCGGTCCAGTTCCCCGTGGTAGGGCAGGATCAGCGGCGTGTTCTCGGCGATCATCAGGGTCTCGGGGGTGATCTCAACGCCCTGGCCGCGGATCGTCTCGATCTCCTTGAGCAGGTTCCAGGGGTCCAGCACCACGCCATTGCCGATGACGCTCAGCTTGCCGCCGCGCACCACCCCCGAGGGCAGCGCGTGCAGCTTGTAGACGGTGCCCTCGATGACCAGCGTGTGGCCCGCGTTGTGGCCGCCCTGGAAGCGGGCGATGACGTCGGCCCGTTCGGAGAGCCAGTCGACGATCTTGCCCTTCCCCTCGTCACCCCACTGGGCGCCGACAACAACCACGTTGGCCATGATGCTTTTCCTTTTCAGATTGCGCGGGCCCCTCTTAACGGCAGGGGGCGGGCGGTGAAACTGGAAAATCGCGCCGCCGGGCGCTATCTTCGGCCAGGAAAGGAAAGCCCATGCGCGGACAGCCCCCAAAGCCGGAATCGTTCCAGAAGTTCTACTTCGACAAGGTCGCCACCGGCGAGGGCTGCGGCTGCGCCGAGCGGATCATCGACACCCACGAGTTCGACCGCCTCTCGCGCGCCCGGCGCCCGATCCGGCGGTTCTGGCCGCGGCGCGGCGATCTGCGGCTTTTCCTGCGCAAGGCCGGGCTGCTCAGCCGGGACTGACCTCCTCGGCCAGCTTCACGGGCGCGCCATGCGGCGTGGCAAGGTAGGCCGCCCGCCAGGCCGCCTTGAGCGCCGCAAGGTCCCCCGGCGCCGCCAGATCGCGCGCCACCAGAAGCTGCTCGAGCGTCTCCAGCCAGGCGTTGAAGTAGTCCTCCCCGCCGTTCAGCTCGCGCCTCAGGCCGTGACGCTTGAGAGTCGCGCCGAAGTGCGCCGCCCAGTCGGGCCAGGTGAAGTGCCCGGCCTCGTTCAGATGCACCGTCAGGGCAAAGAGCTGGGCGTGCCAGGGGGCCTCGAAGGCCGGTTCGGGCGCGCTCACGGGGCGGGCTCCAGGTAGGATTGCCAGAGGTCCAGCACCACCTCGTCAGCGGGATGCTCGGGATGCGCCCAGAGCGCGGCGGCGGGGAAGGCCACGGCATAGAGCGGCTCGGGCGCCTCGCCCAGCCCGTGGGCGTTGCTGTCGGGCAGGATGTGGGCGCCGTGCAGCCGCAGGATGCGCCCGCTGGCCCCGGCGACATAGGCGGGCAGCCTGGTATGGCCCCCCGACACCAGGGCATTCTCCGCCGGGCGCCGCACCCGCACCGCATCGCCGGGGGCAAAGCGGGCGGCGACGTTGCTGGGCCGGTCCGCCGGGCCGCCCTTGGCCAGGATCTCCGGCACCGCCTCGGCGCGCATGGCCCGCTCGGCCAGCGGGCTCTCGCCCGGCGCCGCCGTTCCGGCAAGTTCGTCGCGGGTCACCACGCCCTTCTCCACCAGCAGGTTGGCAAGGGCCGCGATCCACTTCTCGTAGTAGGAAAAGCGCGCGTAGTCCGTGGGCTTCAGCCTCTCGCGGGCGTGGCGCGAGGTGTCGAGGTTCCACTGCCCCAGCGCGCCGCAGGCCAGGGTCACGGCCAGGGCGCGGGCGTGCCAGTCGGTGTGAAAGACCGGCTGCTCGGCCTCGGGCAGGACCGCCCCGTCGCCGAAGCGGCCGCCCATGTCGTGCACCCGGGTCATGGCTGCCCCGCCAGGGCCGTGCCGATCATGCTGTCGCGGCTGACGAGGGCCATCAGCTCCTCCTCCGAGAGGCCCTCTGTCCCCTCGGGGCGGCGCGGGATCACCAGGTAGCGCACCTCCGCTGTCGAATCCCAGACCCGCACCGCCGTCTCCTCGGGCAGGGTCACGCCGAAGTCGGCCAGAACGGCGCGCGGTTCGCGCACGGCGCGGGCGCGGTAGGCGTCGGACTTGTACCAGCCCGGCGGGATGCCGAGCAGCGGCCAGGGGTAGCAGGAGCAGAGGGTGCAGACGACCATGTTGTGCACCGCCTCGGTGTTCTCCACCGCCACCATGTGCTCGCCCTGGCGGCCGTAGTAGCCCAGCTCCGACACCACCGCCGTGGCATCCTCCAGGAGGGCCGCGCGGAACTCCGCATCGGCCCAGGCGCGGGCCACAACCCGGGCGCCGTTCTGCGGCCCGATGCGGTGGGCGTAGGTGTCGATGATCTCGTCCAGGGCGGCGGGATCAACCAGCCCCTTGCGGGTCAGAAGGGTTTCGAGCGCCTTCACCCGCAGGGCGGGATCGGAAGGCAGCAGGCTCTGCGGGTCGTCGTGGCTGTGATCGTGCGGCATGGGCGCAGGGTGCCCCAGGGCGCGGGGCTTGTCCACTGGCGGAAATCGGCAAGTGCCTGTGCAAAGCGCATAAATTCTGCGCGCAGAATCAGCCAGAAAATGCTATGTTGATTGTACAAAGCGAGTCTGCACCACCTCAATTCCAGGATAGCCCTCTTACATGGCGTGGTAGAGCACCGCTTGCGAAAACCGCCGCTTCGCTCGGCGGTTTTCGTGTGGGAGGCAGGCGCCATTTCCCGGCGCCGCCGGGCCGGGCAAATCCGGCCCTTGCCCCGCGCGGCAAAGCCGCATAGATAGCCCGAAACCGAACCGAAAGCAGCGTAGCCCATGGAAAACGTCGTTCTCATCGTCCACCTTCTTCTGGCCCTTGGCCTGATCGCCGTCGTCCTGATGCAGCGGTCCGAAGGCGGTGGCCTGGGCATGGGCGGCGGGGGCGGCGGTGCCGTCTCGGGCCGGGCGGCGGCCACCGCCCTGACCAAGCTGACATGGCTGCTCGGCGCGGCCTTCATCGTCACCTCCATCACCCTCACGGTGATCGTGGCGCAGAAATCGGCCGGCGCCTCGGTGATCGACAGGCTGGGCATCACGCCCCCCGCCGCCACCGAGACGGAGAGCGACGCGCCGCTGGGCGACAGCCTGCTGCCGCCCACCGCGGAGGACAGCGCGCCCTTGGTGCCTGCCGCCGACTAACCACAACACCTTGAGGAAAAGCTGAAATGCGCAACTGCATGTTGCGCATCCTTCCTTGCTTAGACGCAGCGAATCCTGTTAAGCTTAAATCCCGTGGTGCTGCGGTTTTGCGCGGCGCAATCGGCTGGTTTGCAATAGCGATGACAGCAGACTGACACGACACACGGGGGTCCTTGGACATATGGCGCGTTACATCTTCATCACCGGCGGTGTGGTCTCAAGCCTGGGCAAGGGGCTGGCCTCGGCCGCCCTCGGCGCCCTGCTCCAGGCACGGGGCTATTCGGTCCGGTTGCGGAAGCTGGACCCCTACCTCAACGTCGATCCCGGCACCATGAGCCCCTTCGAGCACGGCGAGGTCTTCGTGACAGACGACGGCGCCGAGACGGACCTCGACCTCGGCCACTACGAACGCTTCACCGGGGTGCCCGCGCGGCAGACGGATTCCGTCTCCTCCGGGCGCATCTACTCCAACGTGCTGGAGAAGGAGCGCCGCGGCGACTACCTCGGCAAGACGATCCAGGTGGTTCCCCACGTCACCAACGAAATCAAGGACTTCATCGCCATCGGAGATGACGAGGTCGATTTCATGCTCTGCGAGATCGGCGGCACGGTCGGCGACATCGAGGGCCTGCCCTTCTTCGAGGCGATCCGCCAGTTCAGCCACGACCAGCCGCGCGGCCAGTGCATCTTCATGCACCTCACCCTGCTGCCCTACCTGGCCGCCAGCGGCGAGCTCAAGACCAAGCCGACCCAGCACTCGGTCAAGGAGCTTCAGTCCATCGGCATCGCGCCCGACATCCTGGTCTGCCGCTCCGAACAGCCGATCCCCGAGAAGGAGCGCGAGAAGATCGCCCTCTTCTGCAACGTCCGCAAGGAATCGGTCGTCGCCGCCTATGACCTGAAGTCGATCTACGAGGCCCCCCTGGCCTACCACGCCCAGGGCCTCGACCAGGCCGTGCTCGACGCCTTCGCCATCTCTCCCGCGCCCAAGCCCGACCTGCGCGTCTGGCACGACGTCTATGACCGCATCCACAATCCCGAAGGCGAGGTCCGCGTCGCCATCGTGGGCAAGTACACCCAGCTCGAAGATGCCTACAAATCCATCGCCGAGGCCCTGACCCACGGCGGCATGGCCAACCGGGTCCGGGTCAAGGTCGAGTGGGTCGATGCCGAGATCTTCGAACAGGCCGAGGATGCGGGCCCCCACCTGGAGGGCTTCCACGCCATCCTGGTGCCCGGCGGCTTCGGCGAGCGCGGCACCGAGGGCAAGATCAAGGCGGCCCAGTACGCGCGCGAGCACAAGGTGCCCTACCTGGGCATCTGCCTCGGCATGCAGATGGCGGTGATCGAGGCGGCCCGCAATGTCGCGGGGCTTGCCAAGGCCGGCTCCGAGGAGTTCGACCACGAGGCCGGCAAGAAGCGCTTCGAGCCGGTGGTCTATCACCTCAAGGAGTGGGTCCAGGGCAACCACAAGGTGGAGCGCAAGGTGGGCGACGACAAGGGCGGCACCATGCGCCTCGGCGCCTACGATGCCACCCTGAAGGAGGGCTCGCGGGTGGCCGAGGTCTATGGTTCCACCGCCATCGACGAGCGCCACCGCCACCGCTACGAGGTGGACATCGCCTACCGCGCCCAGCTCGAGGAGGCGGGGCTCTGCTTCTCCGGCATGTCGCCCGACGGCAAGCTGCCCGAGATCGTCGAATGGTCGGACCATCCCTGGTTCATCGGCGTGCAGTTCCACCCCGAGCTCAAGTCCAAGCCCTTCGCGCCCCATCCGCTCTTCAAGGATTTCGTGCGCGCCGCCAAGGAGATGAGCCGCCTGGTCTGATCCTGTCCGCCGCCCCTTGTGCGGCGCCGCCAATCGGCTAGACCTGCGGGATGCTGAGCTACCAACATATCTACCACGCGGGCAACCTGGCCGACGTGCACAAGCACGCCCTCCTCGCCTGGATGCTGGCCTACCTGACCCGCAAGGACAAACCCCTCAGCTACATCGAGACCCACGCGGGCCGCGCCCTCTATGACCTGGGCGAAGCCCCGGCGCTCAAGACAGGCGAGGCCGCCCGCGGCATCGCCCGGGTGGGCCACTGGTTTTCCCCCGATCATCCCTACGCCCGCATCTTGGCGGAGGTCCGCGCGGCGCATGGGCCCTCCGCCTACCCTGGCTCGCCGCTGCTGGCCGCGCGGCTCCTGCGGCCCACCGATTCCCTGCACCTGGCCGAGCTGCATCCGGCCGAGCACGGCGCCCTCGATCTGGCCATGTCGCCCTATCCGGCCACCTGCCACCGCCGCGACGGGCTCGAGATGGCCTTCGCCCTCTGCCCCCCGACCCCGCGCCGCGGCCTAATGCTGATTGATCCCAGCTACGAGGTGAAGGCCGACTATGCCGCCCTGCCGCGCCAGATCGGCAAGCTGGCGCGGGCCTGGAACGTCGGCATCATCGCGCTCTGGTATCCGCTCCTGACCAGCGGCGCCCATGGCCCCATGCTCAAGAGCCTCGCCGCCGAGCACCCCGAGGCCCTGCGCCACGAGGTCCATTTCGCCCCCGCGCGGCCCGGCCACGGCATGGTCGGTTCGGGCCTCTTCGTGCTCAACCCGCCCTACGGGTTGAAGGAGGCGGCGGATGATTTGTCAAAGAAGTTCAACAGCCTGAAGGATTGAAGTGATGCAAAAGGGATACTGGATCGCGCAGATGGACGTGACCGACCCGGCGGCCTACGAAAAGTACCGCGCCGCCAACGGCAAGGCCTTTGCCGAGTTCGGCGGCCGCTTCCTGGTGCGCGGCGGCGTCCAGACGCCGAAGGAAGGCCAGAGCCGCGCCCGCACCGTGGTGATCGAGTTTCCCTCCTACGCCGAGGCCATTGCCTGCTACGAGAGCGAGAGCTACGCCGAGGCCATGAAGCTGCGCGTCGGCGCCTCGGACGGCGACCTGGTGATCGTCGAGGGGTACGCGGGCTGAAAACTGTGCTAGCCTGCGGAGATGTTCCGCGCGCTGGCCCTCACCTGCCTGCTCTGCCCCGCCGCTGCCCTCGCCTGCGGCGCGCCAGTCTGCCTTGTCGATCCCGAGAGCCTGACCCTGCCGCGGGTCATCACCTTCGATGACCTGCGCTCGGGCGCCGGGCCCGGCCACCTCTTCGATGACATCATCCCCCTGCCCGGCGCCACCTTCGGAGAGCGTTTCGCGGGCCAGGAGCTGCGCGCCGAGGGCACCCACGATGCCGTCACTGGAGAGGCCGCGGCGCCCCTGACGATGCTGCCCGGCGCGGCGGGCGAGAACCTCTCGGTGGTGCACTTCGGCGGCAACTCGGTGCTCAACGGCTACGGCGTGGCGGGCTACCCGCGCCGCGACGGCCAGGGCGAGGGGGCCATCGCCGTGCTCTTCGACGAGGACCAGTCGGCCCTCGCCTTCGACCTGCGCGGCGGCGAGGCGGGCGAGGCCCTGGTCACCTTCCACGCCCGCAACGGTGCCCTCATCGGCGCGGTGCCGGTCTCCCCCACGGGGGAATTTGCCGTCGGTTTCCTGCGCGCGGGCGGCATCGGCGACATTGCCGGCTTTGTCCTGACGAATCGTGATCCCCAGGGCATGGCGATCGACACTTTACGCTTTGGAAAGCCGCCCGATCTGAGCTAACAACGGGCCATGTTCGAACGTCTCTTCCCGCGCCGTCCGGTGCCCCGGAAACCCCTGCCCCAGCCCAACCCGCAGCTGGCCCTGGGCGCGCTCCTCGTGCGCGTGGCCTTCGCCGATCGCACCTACAAGGCCGCCGAGATCGGCCAGATCGACAGGATCCTGCAACGCACCTTCAAGCTCGGCCCGATCGAGGCCGCCAAGCTACGCGCCACCTGCGAGGCCCTGGAGCGCGACGCCCCCGGCACGCCCGAGTTCGCCCGCCTGCTGCGGGAGGAGGTGGACTACGCCGACCGCAAGGCCCTGGGCGAGGCCATGTGGTCTGTCGCCCTGGCCGATGGCGACTCGGACGAGGCCGAGGAGATGAAGCTCGAAGAGATCGAGGCCGCCCTGGGCCTGACCGAGGGCGACATCGCCGAGGGCCGCGAGCGGGCCAAGCGCGGCCGCTGAGGCGCGCGCCCCGGGGCGGGCCTTGCTGCCGCCCGACAATCCTCTACATGGCTCCCCATGTTCAGTGATTTTCTCAACCGGCTCACCCGGCCCGACCCCGATCCGCTCGACGATGGCGATGCCCGCCTCGCCCTGACGGCCCTGCTCGTCCGGGTGGCGCGGTCCGACAACGACTATGCCGCCGCCGAGCGCAGCCTCATCACGCGCCTCGTCCGCAGCCGCTACGGCCTGACCGAGGAGGCCGCCGCCGAGCTGCGCCAGCAGGGCGAGGCGCTGGAGGCCGAGGCCCCCGACACCGTGCGCTTCACCCGCGCCATCAAGGATGCCGTGCCCTACGACGAGCGGCTGGCGGTGATCGAGGCGCTCTGGGGCGTTGTCCTGGCCGACGGGCAGCGCAGCGACGAGGAGAACGCCCTGCTGCGCCTGGTGACGAATCTGCTGGGCATTTCCGACCCGGACAGCGCCATGGCGCGCCAGAGGGTCGAAAAAGGCGCCTGACCCCAAGTCAGGATAGGGGCCATCCACAGGATCGCGTTGCAATCGTCGGCGTTTTATCGCTTTATTGCGCATTGAAACGACGAAAGAGCGACAGCGCCCCCCGTGACCGATACCACCCCCGTGATCCAGATCCGTGACCTGCACAAGGCCTATGGGGCGTTGGAGGTGCTCAAGGGCGTCAGCCTCGAGGCGCCCAAGGGCCATGTCATTTCGCTCATCGGCTCCTCCGGCTCGGGCAAGTCCACGCTGCTGCGCTGCTGCAACTTGCTGGAGGACAGCCAGCAGGGCGAGGTCCTCTTCAAGGGCGAGCCGGTGCGCTGGAAGGGCAGCGACCATGGCCGCCGCCCGGCCGACGCCAAGCAGGTGCTGCGCATCCGCACGAACCTCTCCATGGTCTTCCAGCAGTTCAACCTCTGGGCTCACATGACCATCCTGCAGAACGTGATGGAGGCCCCCCTGACGGTCCAGGGCCGCCCCCGCGCCGAGGTCGAGGAGGCCGCGCGCGGCTACCTCGAGAAGGTCGGCATCGGCGACAAGTGCGATGTCTACCCGGCCCAGCTCTCGGGCGGCCAGCAGCAGCGCGCGGCCATCGCCCGCGGCCTCTGCATGGAGCCCGAGGCCCTGCTCTTTGACGAACCCACCTCCGCGCTCGATCCCGAGCTGGAACAGGAGGTGGTCAAGGTGATCAAGGATCTGGCCAGCGAGGGCCGCACCATGATCATCGTCACCCACGACATGAAGCTTGCCGCCGACGTGTCGGACCACGTGATTTTCCTCCATCAGGGTCTGATCGAGGAAGAAGGCGCGCCCGAGGGCCTCTTTGGCGCGCCCAAATCAGAACGCCTGCGGGGGTTCCTTTCCGCAACCCACGCGACGTAACCCAAAAACCAAGAAAACGGGAGTTCACCATGAAGAAAGTTCTACTGACGGCCGCGGCCCTGTCCCTGACCGCGGGCTTCGCGATGGCCGACGGCCACGCCAAGACCATCCGCCTGGGCACCGAGGGCGCCTACCCTCCCTACAACTTCCTCGATGACAATGGCGAAGTGGCCGGCTTCGAGCGCGAGCTGGGCGACGAGCTGTGCAAGCGCGCCGAGCTGACCTGCGAGTGGGTCACCAACGAGTGGGACAGCATCATCCCGAACCTCGTCTCCGGCAACTACGACGTGATCATCGCCGGCATGTCCATCACCGACGAGCGGGACGAGGTGATCGACTTCTCCGATCCCTACACCCAGCCCGATCCGTCGGCCTACCTCGCCATGAGCGAGATCGACCCGGCAAGCTCCGTCGTGGCGGCCCAGTCCGGCACCATCCAGGCCAGCCACATCGCCTCCATGGAGGGCGCGACCCTGGTTGAGTTCGCCACCCCCGAGGAGACCGTCGCCGCCGTCAAGAACGGCGAAGCCGACGCCGTCCTGGCCGACAAGGCCTTCCTCGAGCCCATCGCCGAAGCCGAGGCCGACCTGAGCCTCGTCGGCGAGGACGTGCTGCTGGGCGGCGGCATCGGCCTGGGCATCCGCGAGAGCGACGGCGAGCTGCGCGAGAAGTTCAACGCGGCCATCCAGTCCATGAAGGACGATGGCTCGCTCAACGAACTGATCGAGAAGCACCTGCCCGGCTCCGCCACCTTCTAAGGCGCCAGAACCAGGAAGGGGGAGCCCCGACGCTCCCCCTTCGCTTTACTGATTGACCGCAATTCCACCCATCCGCGAGCGCTGCCATTTTCTCTTTCTGCGCAGATCCCGAGCAGCTTGAAACCTTCCACTGGTTCGCCTGCTACCTGACCACCGGCAAGCACATGAACCTCTACTGGTCGGTGCTGACGGTGCTCGTGCTGCTGGGCATCACCGCCCCCGTGGCCCTCGCCTTCGGCTTTGCCGGCGCCTCCGCCGCGCGCGCCCACTTCGCGCCCCTGCGCTGGATCGGCAAGACCTACATCGCCATCGTCCGCGGCGTGCCCGACATCGCCTTCTTCCTCTTCTTCGTCATCGCGCTTGACCAGGCCATCGAATACGTCCGCCACAAGGCCCTCTGCCCCGACTGGTCGGAGCCGGTGCGCCAGGGCAACGACTTCGTGGTCTGCCAGGCGGCCAAGATGCCCCTCGGCTCGGCCCCCCAGTGGGTGCACGAGACCTACGGCTTCTTCATCGCCGTCCTGACCTTCGCCATCGTCTTCGGCGCCTTCGCCGCCAACGTCCTCTTCGGCGCCATGCGCGCTGTGCCCCACGCCCAGATCGAGACCGCCCACGCCTACGGCATGACCCAGCGCCAGACCTTCTGGCGCGTGCTGGTGCCGCAGATGTGGGTCTATGCCCTGCCCGGCCTGTCGAACCTCTGGATGGTCCTCATCAAGGCCACACCCCTGCTCTTCCTGCTCGGGGTGGAGGACATTGTCTACTGGGCGCGCGAGCTCGGCGGCTCCAAGACGCCCCGCTTCACCGACTATCCGCACGGCGACTGGCGCATGTGGTACTTCCTCGGGCTGCTGGTCTTCTACCTGGCCTTCACCCGGGTCTCAGAGCTGGCGCTCGACCGGCTGATGAAACGCCTGACCCGCGGCCAGGCCACCACGGGCGGCGAGGCCCAGCGAAAGGCCGCCGCATGAGCTGTCTCCAGACCATCCAGGACTATGGCCTGCGCTCCCTCGGTTGGGGCGAAAGGCTTCTGCCGCGGGACGATTTCACCCTCTGCCAGCAGTTCACGCTGATCGGCTCGGGCATGATCTGGAACATCTACTTCGGCGTCCTGGCGCTGGTGGCGGGCTTCTTCTTCGCCACCGCGCTCGGCGTCGGCAAGGCCAGCGCCAACCCCTGGTTCCGCAAGCCCTCTGAGTGGTTCATCTTCATCTTCCGGGGCTCGCCGCTCTTCATCCAGTTCTTCTTCGGCTACTTCCTCTTCCTCACGCTGAAATCCCAGTACCCCTTCTTCGATCCCTTCACGGCGGCCTGGCTCGGGGCGCTGATCGTGCTCTTCCTCAACACCGCCGCCTACTCGGGCGAAATCTTCTACGGCGCGCTGCAATCCATCCCCAAGGGCGACGTGGAGGCGGCGGATGCCTACGGCCTCTCGGGCTGGAGCCGCTTCCGCCGGGTGATCTGGCCCACCATGCTGCGGCTGGCCTGGCCCGCCTACACGAACGAGGCGATCTTCCTCTTCCACGCCACCACCCTGGTCTTCTTCTCGGGCTTTCCCGCCTGGCAGCAGCGCGGCGACGCGCTCTATTACGCCTCCTACTTCGCGGACAAGACCTTCAATCCCTTCGTCCCCTACCCGATCCTGGCGGGCTACTTCATCCTCCTGACCATCGTGATCATCGGTCTCTTCGGCCTGGTCAACGCCCGGCTCAACCGGCACCTGCCGCAGAAACAGCGCAGCAGAATGCGCTTGCGTCCCAATCTGATCCGGTAGTATCCAACATTTGATCAAATTATCCGGCGCGTGGGCGGCGGATGCCTTTGGCGGGCCCCAGGCCCCGCGCCAAACCGCACGGCCCACCGCCCCTTCAGGTGTGCTATGCAGAATTGGCTTCGCAAACATCCCATGGTCCGCACGATCCGCGTCGCGGCCTCTGACCTCAACGGCCAGCCGCGCGGCAAGCGCATCCCCACCCGCTTCGCCGACCGGGCGATCACCGATGGCACGCGCTTTCCCCTCTCGGTCCTCAACCTCGACATCTGGGGCGAGGACATCGACAACAGCCCCCTGGTGCTGGAAAGCGGCGACCGCGACGGGGTGCTGAAGCCCACCGAGCGCGGCTTCATGCCCATGCCCTGGCTCGAGGCCCCCACCGCCCTGCTGCCGATCTGGATGTTCCACGACGATGGCCGCCCCTTCGCGGGCGACCCGCGCCATGCCCTCGCCGCCGTGCTGGACCGCTACAAGGCGCGCGGCCTCACCCCCGTCTGCGCGGTGGAGCTGGAGTTCTTCCTGATCGACGATTCGGGCCGCAAGCTCCAGGTGCCGCCCTCGCCCCGCTCCGGCAAGCGCCGCGTCGCCGGAGAGATCCTCTCGATGCGCGCGCTCGACCAGTTCGACAACTTCTTCACCGATCTCTACGACGCCTGCGAGGAGATGGACATTCCCGCCGACACGGCCATCTCGGAAGCCGGGCTGGGCCAGTTCGAGATCAACCTGATGCACTGCGACGATGCCCTGCGCGCCGCCGACGATGCCTGGCTCTTCAAGATGCTGGTCAAGGGCCTGGCCCGGAAGTACGGCTTTGCCGCCAGCTTCATGGCCAAGCCCTACGAGGACTACGCCGGGTCCGGCCTGCACACCCACTTCTCGGTGCTCGACGCCCAGGGCGACAACATCTTCGACAATGACGGCCCCGAGGGCACGGAGGTGCTGCGCCACGCGGTGGCGGGCTGTCTCAAGGCGATGCAGGGCTCGGGCCTGATCTTCGCGCCCCACGCCAACAGCTATGACCGCCTAGTGCCGGGCAACCATGCCCCCACGGGCATCTCCTGGGCCTACGAGAACCGCACCGCCGCCATCCGCATCCCCTCGGGCAGCGCCAAGGCGCGCCGGATCGAGCACCGGGTCTCGGGCGGTGACGTGAACCCCTACCTGATGCTGGCCGCCGTGCTCGGCGCGGCGATGAACGGCATCGAGGATGCCGAGGATCCGCCCGCCCCCATCACCGGCAACGCCTATGCCGCCGATCTGCCCCAGATCCCGACGGACTGGGCCACCGCCATCGACCTCTTCGAGAAGGACCCCCAGGTGGCGCGCATCTTCGACGCGGAGCTCATCCGCAACCTTGTGCTGACCAAGCGCCAGGAGCATCATTACATGCAGGAGCTTTCGCCCCAGGAGCAGGTCGAAATCTACCTCGATACCGTGTGAGGACCTATGAAGATCGGCATACTGATTACCGGCCACCCGCCCGAGGAGCTGCTGGAGATGGGGCGCTATGACGCCTACTTCGAGCGGCTGCTGGGCCAGGAGGGCTTCACCTACGCAAGCTGGGCCGTGGTCGACGGCGAGATGCCCGATGCCGTGACCGACTGCGACGGCTGGCTCATCACCGGCTCCAAGCACGGCGCCTGCGAGCCCCACCCCTGGATACCGCCGCTGGAGCAGTTCATCCGCGAGGCCCACGCCGCCCGGGTGCCCATGATCGGCGTCTGCTTCGGCCACCAGATCATCGCCCAGGCCATGGGCGGCAAGGTGGAAAAGCACCGCGGCGGCTGGTCCGTCGGGCACGTGGTCTACGAGATCGAGGGCGAGCCCCTGGCGATCAACGCCTGGCACCAGGATCAGGTCGTGGAGAAGCCCGCGGGCGCCGAGGTGATCGGCGCGACCGACTTCTGCCCCTTCGCCGCGCTCCAGTACGGGGATCTGATCTGGACGATCCAGCCCCACCCCGAGTACGGCCACGACTTCATCGAGGGGCTGCTCGATCACCGCGGCAAGGGCGTCGTGCCCGACGCCCAGCTCGCCTCGGCCCGGGCGCGTCTCGGCGCCCCGCTCGACAGTGACCGCGTGGCCGACAGGATGCGCGCCTTTTACCGGAAAGAGAGGGCCTGATGGCCGACTGGACTGACAAGCTGCCCGACGCCGCGCGGGAGTACCTCGAGGGCAAGCGCCTGGACGAGATCGAATGTATCATCTCCGACCTGCCCGGCATCGCCCGGGGCAAGGCCGTGCCCGCCTCCAAGTTCGCCCGGCAGGAGTTCTTCCACCTGCCCGACAGCATCTTCTTCCAGACCATCACCGGCGACTGGGGCGAGGCCGCGGGCGAGGAGGGCTTCATCGAGAAGGACATGATCCTGCGCCCCGACATGGCGACGGCCACCGCCGCCCCCTGGACCGGCGACTGGACGCTCCAGGTGATCCACGACGCCTACGACCGCGAGGGCAAGCCCGTCCCCTGCTCGCCGCGCAACGTGCTCAAGCGGGTGGTCCAGCTTTACCGCGACAAGGGCTGGGAGCCTGTCGTGGCCCCCGAGATGGAGTTCTTCCTGGTGGGCCGCAACCTCGATCCCGCGCACGAGATCGTCCCCATGATCGGCCGCTCGGGCCGCCCCGCCGCCGCGCGCCAGGCCTACTCCATGACGGCAGTGGACGAGTTCGGCCCGGTGATCGACGACATCTACGACTTTGCCGAGGCCCAGGGCTTCGAGATCGACGGCATCACCCAGGAGGGCGGCGCCGGCCAGCTTGAGATCAATCTGGTGCACGGCGATCCGGTGAAGCTCGCCGACGAGGTCTTCTACTTCAAGCGCCTGATCCGCGAGGCCGCCATGCGGCACGACTGCTACGCCACCTTCATGGCCAAGCCCATCGCCGATGAGCCCGGCTCGGCCATGCACGTCCACCACTCGGTGGTGGACCTGGAGAACGGCGAGAACATCTTCTCCAACGCCGACGGGACCGAGACGGAGGCCTTCCACCACTTCATCGCCGGGCTTCAGAACCACATGCCCGACGCGCTCGCGGTGATCGCCCCCTATGTGAACAGCTACCGCCGCTACGTGAAGGACCACGCCGCCCCCATCAACCTCGAATGGGGCCGCGACAACCGCACCACCGGCATCCGCGTGCCCCTCTCCAGCCCGAAATCCCGCCGCGTGGAGAACCGCCTGGCCGGGATGGACTGCAACCCCTACCTCGGCATCGCCGCCTCCCTGGCCTGCGGCTACCTCGGCCTGATCGAGGGGAAGGCCCCCAAGCCCGAGTTCAAGGGCGATGCCTACGACGGCGACGGCGACATTCCTCAGGTCCTCGGCCAGGCGCTCGATCTCTTCGACGAGGCGACGGCCCTGCACGAGGTCCTAGGCGCCGAGTTCGCCCGGGTCTACTCCATCGTCAAACGGGCCGAGTACGAGGAATTTCTCCAGGTCATCTCGCCCTGGGAACGCGAACACCTGCTGATGAACGTCTGATGGACCTGCTCACCGCCAACGACCGGCGCGGGGAATACCCCGCCAGCTGGTACGCCGCGACCGCCACGCCGCTCGCCCCCTTCTCGGCGCTTACCGGAGAGGTGCGGGCCGATGTCTGCGTCGTCGGCGCGGGCTACACCGGCCTCTCCGCCGCCCTGCACCTGGCCGAGGCGGGCCACCGCGTCGTCCTGCTGGAGGCGCAGCGCGTGGGCTTCGGCGCCTCGGGCCGCAACGGCGGGCAACTTGGCTCGGGCCAGCGGGTGGAGCAGGACGCGCTGGAGCGCCTGGTGGGCATGGAGATGGCCCAGAGGCTCTGGCAGATGGGCGAGGAGGCCAAGGCGCTGGTCTGCGACCTCATCGCGCGCCACGAGATGTCCGACTGCCACCTCAAACCCGGCATTGCCTGGACAGCCTCCTCCAAGGCCGACGTGGGCCACCTGCACGCCTATGCGGACCACCTGGCCGAACACTACGGCTACGAGAAGGTCGAAAAGCTCGACCACACCGCCCTGCAAGACCTTTGCCCCTCGCCCGACTACCGCGGCGGCGTGCTCGACCGGGGCGCCTGGCACCTGCACCCGCTCAACCTGGCGCTTGGCCTGGCCCGCGCCTGCGCCAAGGCGGGGGTGCAGATCCACGAGGGCAGCACCGTCCGCAGCATCGAGGAAGGCGCCCAGGTCACCGTTCAGACGGGCGAGGGCAGCGTCCGGGCCGATCACCTGGTCCTGGCCTGCAACGGCTACCTCGGCGGGCTCAACCGCCAGGTGGCCGCCCGGGTCATGCCGATCAACAACTTCGTCGCCGCCACCGAACCCTTGGGCGCGCGCACCCAGGAGGTCCTGCGCCAGGACGTGGCCGTGGCCGACAGCCGCTTCGTGGTCAACTACTTCCGCCTCTCGCACGATGGCCGGCTGCTCTTCGGCGGCGGCGAGAGCTACGGCTACCGCTTCCCCGCCGACATCGCCGCCAAGGTGCGCCGGCCCATGAGCCAGGTCTTCCCCACGCTAAAGGATGTGAAGATCGACTACGCCTGGGGCGGCACCCTGGCCATCACCATGAAGCGGATGCCCTACCTGGTGCGCCTGGCGCCCAACATCCTCTCCGCCTCGGGCTACTCGGGCCACGGGGTCGGCAATGCCACCCAGGCGGGCCAGCTCATGGCGCGCGCCATCGCGGGCGACGCGGCTGGCTTCGACACCATGGCCGCGGTCCCCGCCACCCCCTTCCCGGGCGGTGCGGCGCTGCGCAATCCGCTGCTTGTTCTGGCGATGAGCTGGTACGCCCTGCGCGATCGGCTGGGCCTCTAGGCGACCCGCGCCGCTACTTCATCCGCGAGAGCTTTTCCTGAAGCTCGGCCAACTGGCGCTTGATCGCGTCCAGATCTTCCTTCTGCTCGCCCTCGCCCTCGGGCGCCTCGGCCTCGCGCTGCGGCTCCGTCGTGCCGCGCGGCCCGGTCCAGCCGCCGGTCATGGCACGCAGGAAGGCCTCTTGCTGCGCCTGCATCACCTCCAGCCCCGGCATCTTGCCCATGGGGCTCATGGAGGACATGTTCTCCATCATCCGCGCCTGGCCGTCGCGCAGCATGTCGAAGGAGACCTTGAGGAACTGCGGCACCACGCTGACATTGCCCGACATGTAGCTGCGCACCAGGTCGTTCAGCACCTCGACAGGCAGGACGGATTCGCCCCGGCTCTCGTGTTCGGCAATGATTTGAAGGAGATACTGGCGCGTCAGGTCATCGCCCGACTTGAGATCGACGATCTGCACCTCGCGCCCGTCCCGGATGAACCCGGCAATGTCTTCGAGCGTGACATAGTCGCTGGTCTCGGTGTTGTAGAGCCTGCGCGAGGCGTAGCGTTTGATGAGCAACGGCTTGTCTTGATCGGCCACTGAAAACCTCCCCTTCAGGCGCTGCGTTGCAGCTTATGCCCATGAAGGGGAAAAAGAAAGGGCGGGTTCAACCGAACCCGCCCCTCTCATTTCGTCCTCTCGCGCGGCCCCGGCGGGGCGGCGACAGGTGCCTTACTTGGCGGCCTTCTTGCTGGCCGAAGCGGCATTGTCGGTGGCCTTCTTCACGGCGGAAGCGGCGTCCTGCTGCATGTCCTTGCCGGCGGCCATCATCAGCTCGACGGTGTCCATCTGGACCTTCTTGGCGATCTCGGCGTAGGCGGCCATGTGCTCGGCGGCGCTCTCGGCGGAGGCGGAGGCGAACTCGGTCATCGCCTTGGCGTAGTCGGCGGGCTCGGCCTTCGCCTTGGACAGCTCGGTCATCTTGGCGATGGTGTCCTTGGTCCACTTGTTGGAGATGTCGGTGGACTTCTCAACGGCGTCCAGGGCCACACCGGCCAGCTTCTCGTTCAGGGTCGCGGTGGTCTTGAAGGCATCGCCCATGGCGGAGGTGTCCACCGGGAAGGCGCCCATCATGTCCTTGAACATCGCGGTCATGTCTTGCGTGTTGGTCATTTCTAAATCCTTTCCTTCGCTTGGGGCTCTCTCGCCTTTCTGCGTCTGCAAAAGGATATACATGCTGCGGCGCGGCATTTCAAGGTTTTTCTGCGCCGCAGCATAAGAAAGTTGACCTAGCGGAAAAGGCCCTTTTCCTCAGCGACTTGCGCGCTGGGTCACGTAGCGCCCGGGGGCATCCTCCAGGATCTCGGTCTCTCCCTCGCCCGGCACTCGCGCCTTCACCTTGGCCCCCGACCGCTTGGAGAGCCAGGCCTCCCAGCGCGGCCACCAGGAGCCCTCGTGGAAGTCCGCCCCCTCCAGCCAGTCGGCGTGATCGAGGCCCAGGTCCTCGTTCGTGTAGTGGCCGTACTTCTTCTTGGAGGGCGGATTGACGATGCCCGCGATGTGGCCCGATTCCGTCATGATGAAGGTCTTGTCCTTGGAGCCCATCTTCTGCACGCCCCGGTAGCTGTCCTTCCAGGGGGCGATGTGGTCCGTCTCGCAGGCCACGGCACAGAGCGGCACGTCGATGTCGCCCAGCTCCAGGTGATGGCCCAGCAGATCGTAGCCGCCCTCGGCCAGCTCGTTGCGCTGGCAGAGGCTGCGCAGGTACTGCATGGCCATCTTGCCCGGCAGGTTGGCCCCGTCGCCGTTCCAGTAGAGCAGATCGAAGGCCGGCGGGGTCTCTCCCATCATGTAGCTCTTCACCGCCGGGCCATAGACGAGATCGTTGGCCCGCAGGAAGGAGAAGGTCCGCGCCATGACGATGGAGGGCAGGATGCCCTTGTCCGCGGTCTCGCCCTCGATCCCGTCGATGAAGTCGTCCGTCAGGAAGGGCTGGAACTCGCCCTGGTCGGAGAAGTCGGTCAAAGCCGTGAAGAAGGTGGCGGACTTGATGGACTTGTCGCCCCGCTGCTTCAGCAGCGAGAGGGTGAGCGAGAGCGTCGTTCCGGCAATGCAGTAGCCCACGGCGTTGATCCGGTCCTCGCCGGTGATCGCCTTCACCTGCTCGATCGCCGCCAGGTAGCCCTCCTGCACGTAGTCCTCCATGCCCACATCGGCATAGCTCGCGTCGGGGTTCACCCAGGAGACCATGAAGAGCGTGTAGCCCTGGTCCACCACCCACTTCACCAGGCTGTTCTGGGCCTTGAGATCGAGGATGTAGAACTTGTTGATCCAGGGCGGGAAGATCAGCAGCGGCGTCTTGGCCACCTTCTCGGTGGTGGGGCTGTACTGGATCAGCTCGAACATGCGGTTGCGGAAGACAACCTTGCCCTCCGTCGTGGCGATGTTGCCGCCCAGCTTGAAGGCCTTCTCGTCGGCCAGCCGCACGATCAGCTCGCCGTCGTTCGCCTCCAGGTCCGCGATCAGGTTCTCGATGCCCTTGATCAGGCTCTCGCCCTCGGTCTCCATGGCCCGCTCCAGAGCGTCCGGGTTGGTCGCCAGGAAGTTGGTCGGGCTCATCATGTCGATGATCTGCTGGCTGAAGTAGGTCAGCCGCTTCTTCTCGCGCGGGCCCATGTCGCTGATGTCATCCACCGCCTGCTTCAGGGCCTCGGAGTTGATCAGGTACTGCTGCTTGACGAAGTTGAAATAGGGGTTGGTCTGCCACATCGGGTTGGTGAAGCGCTTGTCGCTCTCGGTGCGGTCCACCGGCGCCGCCATGGGGCCCTGCGCCAGGGCCTGCTGGGCCTCCACGAAGTGCGTCAGGGTGCGGGCCCAGTAGCCCATCTGATGCTCCATCAGCTTGGCCGGATTGTTCACCGCCTCGGCCAGATAGGAGTTGGCCGCCTTGGTGAAAAGCTCATGATTCGGACCATCGAGCGCGGCCCGGTGGGTCTTGCGGTTGGCCATGACCTGCATGAACCGTTCCGTCAGTTCCTCCACTTTCTTCAGGTTCTCGCTGAGCCGCGACACGGAGGCCGGGGGCACCCCGCCGTCATCTGTGCTTCCAGTTGTCATCTTAACCTTTTGCTCCTATCTTCGCACTTGCAGCATACCGCCGACCGTTCAGGGACAGGGACCGGCGCGATGCCCCGAACCGGGCCTAAGCAAGGAGACCCTGCGTGCGCTATATGGCAACCTACGACCTTATGGAAACCGTAAGGAATACCAACCAGTGGCTGGGGGCTTCGGCGCTCGCCATGGCATCCTATCCGGCTTTCGCGATGTTTCCAAACCCCGCCTTGCGCTGGATGGCCGCCTGGGGCGAAGTGACCGAGCGGACCTTCTCGCGCATGGTCGTGAAACCCGACTGGAACATCCCGCCCTTCGTCGGCAAGACCGGCCAGGACAGGCTCGTCACCCCCGAGGTGGTGATGCAGCGGGACTTCGGCGATCTCATCCATTTCCGCGTCCAGGGCCGCACTGAGCCCAAGCGCCGCGTGCTCCTGGTGGCCCCCATGTCGGGCCACTACGCGACCCTGCTGCGCTCCACCGTCATCAGCCTCCTGCCCGACTGCGACGTCTACCTGACGGACTGGCACAATGCCCGTGACATCCCCGTCAGCGCGGGCAAGTTCGACATCGAGGACTACACCCTCTACCTGGTGGACTTCATGCGCCACCTGGGCCCTGACACCCACGTCATCGCCGTCTGCCAGCCCGCGCCCCTGGCGCTCGCCGCCACGGCCTATCTGGCCGAGGAGGACCCGGCGGCCCAGCCCCGCACCCTCACCCTGATCGGCGGCCCGATCGACCCGGACGCCGCCGCCACCGAGGTGACGGACTTCGGCCGCCGCGTCACCATGGGCCAGCTCGAAGAGCTGATGATCCAGCGCGTCGGCTTCAAGTACGCGGGCGTCGGGCGCATGGTCTACCCGGGCCTGCTCCAGCTCGCATCCTTCATCTCCATGAACGCCGAGACCCACTCCCAGGCCTTCCAGGACCAGATCATGCGGGTGGCCCAGGGCGCCGCCCACGAGCACGACAAGCACAACAAGTTTTACGACGAATACCTCGCCGTGATGGACAT
Organism: Sulfitobacter sp.; assembly: GCA_965212515.1. Taxonomy (GTDB): domain Bacteria; phylum Pseudomonadota; class Alphaproteobacteria; order Rhodobacterales; family Rhodobacteraceae; genus Sulfitobacter. The sequence goes on along the minus strand of OZ243122.1, from coordinate 3,631,230 downwards.
GACGGCGGAGTTCTACCTCTCCACCGTGGAGCGGATCTTCAAGGAGGGCGAGATCGCCAAGAACCGCTTCACCGTCGGCGGCCGCCCGGTGGACATCGGCAAGATCACCACCGTCGCGGTCAAGACGGTCGAGGGCTCGAACGACGACATCTCCGCCCCCGGCCAGTGCATCGCCGCGCTCGACCTGCTCACCGGCCTGCCGGCCGAGAAAAAGGCCAGCCACCTCGAAGAGGGCGCCGGCCACTACGGCATCTTCGCGGGCAAGAGCTGGCGCAACAACATCCGCCCCCTGGTGCTCGAGTTCATCGACGCCAACGAGGGCGGCCCCCAGCCCGGCAGCGGCAAGACCCCGGCGAACCGCAACGCGGCTTGATTTAGGGGGGCGCATAGCCCCCCTTTTCACCGCAAGATCAGCGGCTTGCCAAGCCAGTCCCGCAGCGCGGCGGTGACGCGCTCGGGCTCTTCCAGGGTCGGCAGGTGGCCGGAGTTCTCCAGCACCACCAGCTGCGCGTTGGGCATCAGCTCGGCCATGAACTCGTGCCGCTTCACGGGGCAGAGCCTGTCGTGGGCGCCGCAGAGGATCAGGGCGGGGATCTCGCTCTTGCGCAGCACCGTCTGCTGGTCGCCCCGCTTCTGGAGCGCCCGCGACTGACGGCAGAAGACTTCGGGCCCCAGCCCCAGGGCCATCTCCAACACCAGCTCCAGGATCTCCTCGCGCTGCGGGCCGGGGGCCAGGTAGTTGGGCTTCATCTCGTCGCGCATCACCTCGCGCAGGCCGCCGGTGCGCACCTTGACGATCTGCGGCTCGCGGTTGGCCGCCACCTGGGGCGTTTCGGCCAGGGGGTTGGTGTCCATCAGGGCGATGCGGGTCACCCTGTCGGGAGCGCGGCGCAGGATCTCCATGGCCACGATGCCGCCCATCGAGAGGCCCGCCAGGGCAAAGCGCCGGGGCAGTTGATCGAGCAGGCCCGAGGCGATCTCGCCGATCCGCTCGCCGCCCGTGATGGGGGCGGCGATGACCACCGTGTCGGGCGACAGGGCCGCGATCTGCGGCCCGAAGAGCCGCGCGTCGCACATCATGCCGGGCAGCAGCACCAGGGGCTCAGACATGGGCGCGCGCCCTCTCGTTTGTCTCACGTGCCATGGCGGCCTCCCTTTCCTGCCCGCTGCCTATCCCCTGCCGGCGGGCCCTTCAACCGGCCCCGCCGCCTGCGGCAGGGGCAGGCCCCGGAAGGGCGGGAAATCGCCGTAGCGGTCCTGCCGCGCCGCCAGGCTCTCCTCGGGCTCCGCGCCCCGGCGCAGCAGGGTGCCGCGCGGCGCGATGTAGCTCGAAATGGTGCGCCAGGGCGTGGGCCGCCAGACCAGGTTGAGCGCCGCCAGCTTGGGAAAGAACCACATCTCCGAATAGGGCAGATGATCGTGCAGCCACCAGGCCAGGTCGCGCCAGTCGCGCCCCTCGGCATATTGATCGGCGAACCAGGGCACCACGATGGAGGCCCCGGCGATGGCCGCCGCGCCGCTGCCCCTGTCCCAGATGTGGCACTCCAGCGGGTGATCGTTGCGGGCGCAGTTCAACCTCTTCTCGTTGCCAAAGCGGTTGAGCTCGGGCGATCGGTAACCGGAGCGCACGGCGATGCGCCCGAAGGTCTCCTCCAGCGGGTCCATCAGGGCCGCGCAGAAGGCCCGCCCGTTGGCCAGCGCCAGCGCCGGGTCACGCGGGAGGTTGGGCACACCGTGGAAGCCAGAGATCTCCGAATAGAGGAAGTCGCGCATGAAGAAATGCCGCGACAGCCGCTGGCGCCCGAAGGTTTCCAGGCTCCACATGCTGCCCGGCCGCCGCATCAGGCGATCCACCTATTCAGTTTAATTATCAATCCTCTACCCCCAGAACCTCATGCAATGCCTGAAGAATAAGGTTGAGGCATCGCTCGTCCGAGAAGCGGTGATCGGCGTCCTTGACCAGCCGCAGCTGCATGTCCGGCCCGGTGGCGTGCTCCAGCAGGCGGATCGCCACCTCCGTCTTCACCGCCGTATCAGCCGTGCCCTGAAGGAAGCGCACCGGGAAGGGCAGTTCGAGCGGCTGGCGCAGCACCAGCCGCGCCCGGCCATCCTCGATCATCCGCTTGGTGATGACGTAGGGCTCCATGTAGTCCGAGGGCAACTCCACCCGCCCCTCGGCCTCCAGTTGCGCCTTCTGCGCCGCGCTGAAGCCCGCCCAGTAGCTGTCCTCGGTGAAATCCGGCGCGGCGGCGATGGTCACCAGCCCGGCCACCCGCTCGGGCCGCGCCCGGCACAGCAGCAGCGCCTGCCAGCCCCCCATGGAGGAGCCCACCGGCACGATCGGCCCCTCCGTCAGGGCCTCCACCGCCGCCAGCGTGTCCTCGGCCCAGTCGCCGATGCAGCCTTCCTCGAAGGTGCCGGAGGATTCGCCATGCCCGGAGTAGTCGAAGCGCAAAAAGGCCCGGCCCTCGCGCCGCGCCCACTCTTCCAGGAAAACCGCCTTGGTCCCCTCCATGTCGGACTTGAGCCCGCCCAGGAAGACCACCCAGGGGCCCTCCCCCTCGGTCCGGTGGTAGGCCAGCCTGCGGCCCTGCGCTGTCTCGATGAATTGCGTGTCGCCCATGGGCCTGCGCCTCCTTGCTCTTGTTGGAGGCGATCATGCGCGGCCCGGCGGCCAAGGGCAATGGCGGGCGGCGCCCGGCGGGGCGTCAGCCGCTGATGTAGGTCTTGGCGCGGGGCCGGTAGAAGATCTTCTGGTCGTGCAGGCGGCCCAGCAGCTCCTCGCCCGCGCGCTGGTCCTCCTCGATCACGCGGATCGATTCCATGTCGGCGGGGTTCTCGTCGCTCAGAGCCCGGCGCATCCGGCAGAGCTCGCGCCCGCGGGCGCGGAGGGCCTCCTCGATCAGGTCTACGTCGCTGATCGACAGGTCGAAGGTGCGGTTGAAACGGGCCATGTGCTCTCCTCGCGACTCGCCTTCTGGGGCGGCAATTGTGTCGTATTTAGCCGCTCAAGCGTCGTGGTCAACGTATATCTCGGTATACCGTCTCGCCCCGCCGTCAGTCGGTCTTTTCCACCTCCGGCAGGCCGATGGCGCAGAGACTGCCGGCCACCGCCATCAGGGCAAAAAGCACCAGCGTGGCCTGGGCCCCGATCAGGGCGGCCCCGCCGCCGAGGATGCCCGATCCCAGCAGCAGCAGGCCGATCACCGTGTTGCTCACCGCCGCGTAGGTGGAGCGCTGATCCTCGGGCGAGAGATCCACCAGGTAGGTGGAGCGCGCCTGCCGCACCCCGTGGTAGGCCAGCATCAGCACGAAGAGCGTCGCGGGCATGGCCCAGACGGCCGTGGCCATCCCGAGGAACCAGAGCGCCACCGCCGCCAGCATCGAGGTCGCGCCGATCAGGCCGGTCAGGATCAGCACCAGGCGGCTGGAGCGGTCCGAGAGGCGGCCCCAGACGTAGGAGCTGAGGAAGGAGGCCAAAGCCGAGGCCAGGACCAGCGCGCCGAGCTGGCCCAGAGTATCCTCCCCGGTGCTGCCCGCCAGGATCACGTAGTAGGGCGGCGCCAGGGCGGTGGAGACGAGCAGCCCGCGCACCAGGATGAAGCGGCGCAGCGGCGCGCTCTCCTTGAGCACCGAGAAGTCGGCGCCGGTGGCCTCGGCCTCCTCGCTCTTCTGCTCCTCCAGGGTGGAGAAGAGCAGCGCCGCCAGGCCCCAGAGACAGGCCGCCAGCCCAATCGCCAGGAGGATGACGGTCCGGCTCTGGGCCAGGCCCGAGATCAGCAGGCCCGCAAAGATCAGCACCCCGATGGAGGCGGCGGAGCCCGCCAGCCCGGTGACGGAGCCGCGCCGCGCCTTGGCGACGGTCTTGCCCAGAATGTCCTTGTAGGAAACCGAACAGGCAGCCCGGCAGATGGCCAGGAGTGCCAGGGCACCGCAGATCGCCAGGCCCGCCGCCGTGCCCTCCAGGGTCAGGGCCGCCAGAACGATCAGCCCCGCCGAGATCCCCTGCCCCGCGCTGCCCAGCACCCAGGCCCACTTGCGCCGCGCCATGGACTGGACGACCCCCGCCAGGGGCATCTGCGGCAAAAGCGCACCGGCCTCGCGGATCGGCACCAGGGCCCCGGCATAGACAGCAGGCGCGCCAAGCGACGTCAGCAGCCAGGCCAGCACCAGCTTGGGGTTGATCAGCCCGTCGGCGATCTTGGTCATGGAGAGGGAAACGATGTGGCGCAGGCCGTTACGGCCCTCCGCCTTTTCCAGGTCCTCGGGACTGTCGGCGCCCGAGATCTTGGAAAAGGCGGTGCGGGGCAGGCTCTCTGTCATGGTCTTCCTTCGGCTCGTTGAACCCGGCCCTAACGCGCCAACCTGCCCCCGCGTTCCCTTATAGCCCCTCGGTGAAGGGCACGCCGCCGGTCTCCGCGCCGCGCAGATCCTCCGGCGCGGCCCAGGTCTCGGGGTCGGTGATGAGGTCCGCCAGGGCCTGGGCGCTCACCTCCAACAGGGCCTCGCCCTTCTTCGCCGTGGCCGTGCCCGGCCGCCCGGCCACGCCGTTGCCGGTGATGTGGGTGAAGGGCCGCCAGCGGTAGGAGGCGCGCCCGGCCTTGAGGAAGCGCGGCCCGCCCTCGCTGTCGGTGTTGAGCGCGGCAAGATCGCTGTCATCCACCAGCCCGCCCTCGCAGGCCATCATCATCGCCGTCTCCGCCTCGCAGGCGTGCTGCACGCCCGACTGCTCCTCCAGCAGCTCCGCCATCTCCTCGGCGGCCTCCATCGGGTAGGTCGTCATCACCAGGGTCGCCGCCACCTGGGGGGCCAGCTCGTCGCAGAGCTGCTGCAGGGTGATGATGTTGCCGCCGTGCGAGTTGGAGATCAGGATGTCGTGGAAGCCCAGCCGCACCAGGCTCTCGATCAGGTCCCCGATCAGTGCGCGAAAGGTGTCGGGCTGGATCGTGAAGGTGCCGCCGAAGGGCATGTGATGCTCCGAAAGCCCCTGCCAGACCACCGGCGCCACCACCACCGGGCGCTTGCCGCTGGCCTTGCGCGCCGCCCGCACCGCCACCTCGTGCCCCAGGCGGGTGTCCGTCATGGTGGGCAGGTGGGGCCCGTGCTGCTCGATCGAGGCCACCGGCAGGATCACCACCGCATCCTTCGCCGCCAGGGCGCGCAGCTCCTGCGCCTTCATCCGCTGCCATTCAACCTCGGCCATCCCGCTGCTCCTTCTGTCCGGGGGCGGCACCGGCACGGGCCGCCTTGCGGGCGCATTAAGACCTGCTAAGGATTTGACATGCAATCACCTTCCCCCGACCGCCTGCTGGTCCCGCTGCTTTCCCTGGGCAATTTCGTCATCGGCATGGGCGCCTTCGTCATCGTCGGCCTGCTGGAGCCCCTGGGCGCCGACATGGGCCGCAGCGCCGCCAGCGCGGGCCAGCTCCTGACCATCTACGCCCTGGCCTACGCGGTCCTCTCGCCGCTGATGGTGGCGCTTTCCGGCCAGGCCGGGCGGCGCCGGGTGCTGGCGGCGGCCCTGGGGCTCTTTGCCCTGGCCGCCCTCCTCTCGGCCCTGGCGCCCAACTTCGCCACCCTGGGGCTGGGCCGCATCCTCGCCGCCGCCGGGGCGGGCATCTTCACCCCCGTGGCCGCCGCCGTCGCCGCCGCGCTCTTTCCCGAGGCACAGCGCGCCCGGGTTCTGGCCGCGGTCTTCTTCGGCCTCACCCTGAGCCAGGTCCTGGGCGTGCCCGCGGGCAGCTGGATCGCCTACTCCTTCGGCTGGCGCTGGGCCTTTGCCCTGGTCTTCCTGCTCTGCCTGCCCTGCCTCTGGCTGACCTGGGTGATCGTGCCCGCCGGCCTGCGCTTTCAGCCCGTCTCCATGACGGACCTGCGCCAGACCCTGGCCGAGGGCCGGATGATCTTCGCCATCCTCTTCACCGCCGCCTTCCTCGGGGCGATCTACATCCTCTACACCTACATCGCACCGCTCCTCAGCAGCGGTATGGGCTATGGCCGCGACGGCATCACCCTCGTGCTGCTGGTCTTCGGCCTCGGGGCCGTCTGCGGCAACCTGCTGGGCGGTTTCCTGGCCGACAGGCTGGGCTGGTGCGGCACCCTGGTGATCCTCTGTCTCTCGCAGATGGCGCTCATGCCACTCTTCTCCTTCCTGCCCATGGCCACCCTGCTCTTGGCCACCCTCTCCTTCGCCTGGGCGCTCTTCGGCTGGGCCTTCATGCCGGGCCAGCAGATGCGCCTGATCGGCCTCGCGGGCCCCCGCGCGCCAGTGGTGCTGGCGCTCAACGCCGCCGCCATCTACCTCGGCGCGGCCCTCGGCTCGGCCCTCGGCGGGCTGGTCATCGCGGGCTTCGGCATCGAAGCCGTGGGCATCGCCGCGGGGCTCGGCTCGGCCTACGCCCTGCTGCACCTGCTCCTCTCGGCACGGCTTTCGCCCCGCGGCCCTTGACCTTCGCCCGGCCCGCCGCCACAAGTCGCCGGACATGAACCCGCAACCGGGCGTCTCGTGGGCGCCAAACTGACGAGGAGCGCCAAGATGGCCCAAGTCCAACTCACCTTTCCCGATGGCAACCAGAAATCCTACGCGGCGGGCGTCACCGCCGGCGAGGTGGCGGCCGACATCTCCAAATCCCTGGGCAAGAAGGCCATCTCCGCCACCGTGAACGGCGCCCACTACGATCTCGCCTGGCCCATCGAGGGCGACGCCGAGATCGCCATCCACACCATGCAGGACGAGGAGCAGGCCAACGAGCTGGTGCGCCACGACCTGGCGCACATCATGGCCCGCGCCGTGCAGGAGATCTGGCCCGACACGAAGGTCACCATCGGCCCCGTCATCAAGGACGGCTGGTACTACGACTTCGACCGCGCGGAGCCCTTCACGCCCGAGGATCTCGGCCTCATCGAGAAGAAGATGAAGGAGATCATCAACAGCCGCGATCCCGTCCGCACCGAGGTCTGGGACCGCGCCCGCGCGATCAAGCACTACGAGGACAACAACGAGCCCTACAAGGTCGAGCTGATCGAGAGCATCCCCGGCGACGAGCCCCTGCGCATGTACTGGCACGGCGACTGGCAGGACCTCTGCCGCGGCCCGCACCTGCAGCACACCGGCCAGGTGCCGGGCGATGCCTTCAAGCTCATGTCCATCGCCGGCGCCTACTGGCGCGGTGACAGCTCCCGCGCCATGCTTCAGCGCATCTACGGCGTGGCCTTCACCGGCAAGGAAAAGCTGCGCGCCCACCTCAACATGCTGGAGGAGGCCGCCAAGCGCGACCACCGCAAGCTGGGCCGCGAGATGGACCTCTTCCACATGCAGGAGGAGGCCCCCGGCCAGGTCTTCTGGCACCCCAACGGCTGGACCATCTACACCCAGCTCCAGGACTACATGCGCCGCAAGCAGCGCGCCGGCGGCTACCAGGAGATCAACACCCCCCAGGTGGTGGACCGCAAGCTCTGGGAGGCTTCCGGCCACTGGGACAAGTACCAGCACCATATGTTCATCGTCGAGGTGGACGAGAGCCGCGACGGCGAGAACGACGATGCGACCAAGACCAAGAACAAAGACCAGACCCGCATCAACGCGCTCAAGCCGATGAACTGCCCCTGCCACGTGCAGGTCTTCAACGAGGGCCTGAAGAGCTACCGCGACCTGCCCCTGCGGCTGGCGGAGTTCGGCTCCTGCGCCCGCTTCGAGCCCTCGGGCGCGCTGCACGGCATCATGCGGGTGCGCGGCTTCACCCAGGACGATGCCCACATCTTCTGCACCGAAGAGCAGATCGAGGCGGAGTGCGCCCGCTTCATCAACTTCCTCGCCGACATCTACGCCGAGCTTGGCTTCCCCACCTTCGAGATCAAGTTCGCCACCCGCCCCGAAAAGCGCGTGGGATCGGACGAATCCTGGGACTACGTGGAAAACGCCCTGGAACAGGCGATCCGCGCCACTGGGCGGACCTACACGCTTGAGCCGGGCGACGGCGCCTTCTACGGCCCCAAGCTGGACTTCTACCTGACGGACGCCATCGGCCGGGTATGGCAGTGCGGCACCTTCCAGGTGGACCCGAACCTGCCCGAGCGGCTGGGCGCGAGCTACGTGGCCGCAGACGGGGCCAAGCACCGGCCCTACATGCTGCACCGCGCGACCCTGGGCTCCTTCGAGCGCTTCATCGGCATCCTAATCGAGGAACACGCGGGCAAGCTGCCCTTCTGGCTGGCCCCGCGCCAGGTCGTCGTCGCCTCCATCACCTCCGAGGCCGATGACTACGTGCAGGAGGTCGTGGAAGAGCTGATCCGCGCGGGCGTTCGGGCCGAGGCCGACCTGCGCAACGAAAAGATCAACTACAAGGTCCGCGAACATTCGGTGGGCAAGGTCCCGGTGATCCTCGCCGTCGGCGCCCGCGAGGTGGAGGAGCGCACCGTCTCCGTCCGCCGCCTGGGCGAGAAGCAGACCTCCGTGCAGCCGCTCACGGAGCTCACGCAGAGCCTCGCCGCGGAGGCGACGCCCCCGGATCAGCGCTGAGCGCCCTGTAACAATCCCCGCGCGGGGCGGCCCGGCCCGCCCCCGCACCCCCGGGAATTGTAACAATTCTCACGCTTCCCCCCTGAAATTGCCCGCCCGGCCGCGCCTGCAAGGCCGCGCGGCTGACAGGATCGTGACACACCCTTACGTGAATGGTGTTAGTCTGGGGCCACTGATTTAGTCGGGGCATCACCCTCGACCGCAACAGGAAAAAGAAGGAAGCACCCATGTCCAACACCATGAAGTCCGTCGCCATCGCAGGCGCCGTCGCCGCTGCCCTCACCGCCCACGGCACCACCCAGGCCGAGGCCGCCTCCAAGGAGAAGTGCTACGGCGTCTCCCTCGCCGGTGAGAACGATTGCGCCGCCGGCCCCGGCACCACCTGCGCCGGCACCTCCACCGTCGACTACCAGGGCAACGCCTGGACCCTCGTGGATGCAGGCACCTGCACCGAGATCGAGCTGCCCGAGATGGCCGACGGCACGCCGCGCAGCGGCTCGCTCGAAGCCCTCGAGCGCGACCTCCCGGCCTGATCGGCCCGCCGTGACCGGGCGCCCCGCGCGCCCGGCACCCCCAGAAGACCCGGAGCGCCCCATGCTCGACCAAGCGCGCCAGCGCCCCCGCCTGCCCCAGGCCGTCGGCGTCGGCTACAAGCCCCAGCATTTCGAGGCCCTGCGCGCCGATCCCGGCCCGGTCGCCTGGCTGGAGATCCACGCCGAGAACTACATGGGCGATGGCGGCCGCCCCCTCGCGCAGCTCGAGGCCCTCGCCCAGGACTTCGCCCTTTCCGTGCACGGCGTCGGCCTCTCCATCGGAGGCGAAGGCCCGCTCGACAAGGCCCACCTGGCCCGTCTCAAGCGCCTCTGCGACAGGATCGACCCGGCCAGCTTTTCCGAACACCTCGCCTGGTCCACCCACGGCGCGGAGTTCCTGAACGATCTCCTGCCCCTGCCCTACACCCGGGCCACCCTCGCCCGCGTCGCCGATCACATCGACGAGGTGCAGCAGGTGCTGGGCCGCCAGATGCTTCTGGAGAATCCCTCCAGCTATCTGGCATTTGATGAATCTGACTTGTCTGAAACTGACTTTCTTGAGGCTGTTTGTGCCCGATCGGGGGCGGGTCTCTTGCTGGATGTGAACAATGTGTTCGTTTCCGCCGTGAACCTCGGCGTCAGCCCCGAAGCCTACATCGACGCCTACCCGGCCCACCGCGTGGGGGAGATTCACGTCGGCGGGCACGAGGCTCAGGAGGACGAGCACGGCGCGCCGCTGCTGATCGACAGTCACGCCCGGCCCGTCGTCGATCCGGTCTGGGCCCTGCTCGACCGGGCTCTCGCCCGCACCGGCCCCGCGCCCCTTCTGGTGGAGTGGGACACGGACGTGCCCGAGTGGGACGTCCTGCGCGGCGAGGCCGCCCGCGCCGCCCGGGCCCTGGTGGCATGAGCCGCCAGGCGGGCTTCCGCGCCGGGCTGCTGGATGCCACCGCCGCCCCCCCCGAGGGCCTCTCGGATGGCCAGGGCAGGCCCGCCGGGCGCCGCTACGATGTCTACCGCAACAACGTCACCCACAGCCTGATCGAGGCCCTGGCCACCGCCTTTCCGCTGGTGCGCAAGCTCATCGGGCCGGAGAACTTCGAGGGCCTCGCGCGCATCCATGTCCGCGCCAACCCGCCCAAGAGCCCGGTGATGATGTTCTACGGCGCTGATTTCCCTGACTTTCTGGCCCAGGTGGAGGGGCTCAAGCGCTACCCCTACCTGCCCGACGCGGCGAGGCTGGACCTGGCCCTGCGCCACGCCTACCACGCCGCCGATGCGCCCCCCTTCAAGGCCGACAGCCTCGCCACCCTCACCCCCGAGGCGCTGGCCGAGGTCCACCTGACGCTCGCCCCCGCCACCCGCCTCGTGCCCTCGCCCTGGCCGCTGCACGACATCTGGCGCTACAGTCTCGTGCCCGGCGCGCCCAAGCCCGGCAGCGCCCCGCAGGACGTGCTGGTGACGCGCCCCGCCTATGATCCCGCGCCCCACGCCCTGCCCCCCGGCGGCCTCGCCTGGTTCCAGGCCCTGGCCCGTGGCGCCCCCCTCGGCGCGGCCCAGGAGGCAGCGCTGGACACATCCCCCGACTTCGATCTGGAAACCACCCTGGGCCTGGCGCTCGCCACCGGCGCCCTCACCACAAACCAGCCATAAGGAACTGACATGACTGCACTTTTGTCCACCTACCACCGGGCCGCGGCGGGCCTGGAGCGGGCCGATTGGCTGATCCCCACCCTGGCGCGGTTCCTCTTCGCGGCGATCCTGCTGGTCTACTACCTGAACGCCGGCCTGACAAAGCTCGGCGAGGGTGTCTCGGGCCTCTGGACCCCCTCCGTCGGCGCCTATGCCCAGATCTGGCCCCGGGTGCTGGAGAACGCGGGCTACGACACCGAGGCGCTCAACCTCTTCCACCACCTCGTCGTCCTGGCGGGCACCTGGGCCGAATTCATCCTGCCCGCCCTCATCGTCCTCGGCCTGCTCACCCGTCTCGCCGCCCTCGGCATGGTGGGCTTCGTGGTGATGCAGTCCCTGACGGACATCTACGGCCTTGGCCTGGGCGAGGAGATGGGCGCCTGGTTCGACCGCTTCCCGGACGGCATCATCCTCGACCAGCGCGCCCTCTGGATCTTCCTGCTGCTGACCCTGGTCTTCAAGGGCGCAGGGCCCCTCTCCTTCGACAGGGCCCTGGCCTCTCGGGGCTAAAGCGCCGCCTTAACCTCGCCCTCTATCTCCTTGTTCCACCCAAGGAAAAGGGAATCGCCGACAGCAATCAGAGGCCGCTTCATCAGGGCCGGGTGCGCCGCCATCAAGGCGACCGGCTCCAGCCCCCGCTCCGCCGCCGAGAGGCCCCGCCAGGTGGTGGAGCGGGTGTTCAGCAGGGCCGACCCGAAGCTCTCCCAGGCCCGCGCCAGCAGCCCCTCCGGCAGGCCCGCCTCGCGCACATCCACCAGCCGCGCCTCGGGCAGGGCCTTGCGCGCCTTGCGGCAGGTGTCACAGGCCTTCAGGCCGTAGATCGTCGCCTCCATCTTTCCTCCGTTTCAAAAGCGCCCGAAATATGAGCGCCATTATCCTTGATTTTTCACCTCAACGCCCAATCATCTAAGGGGTAAGGCGCGGGCCGGTCCAACCCGTATCGCGTCCTACCCCGCTTCGGCGGGCACTTGAAGGGTAAAGGAGGCGCGGAAAATATGCCGACAGGCACCGTGAAATGGTTCAACACCACCAAAGGCTACGGCTTCATCGCCCCCGAAGAGGGCGGCAACGACGTTTTTGTGCACATCTCGGCGGTCGAGCGGTCCGGTCTGACCGGCCTGGCCGATGACCAGAAGGTCAGCTACGAGCTGACCGAGGGCCGCGACGGCCGCACCATGGCGTCGGACATCACCCTGCTCTGATCCGCGGCAGCGGGGCGTATCAAGGGTGCCCGGGCCTCAGGCACCCTCTTTCGGGCTGTCAGGAACAGCCCTTCTCACCGACCGGGCAATGGGCCCGCGCGGAACGGGCCGGGCGATGCTTGGCCCGGTGCTGCGCCGGGTGCGCCATCATGGCGTGGTAGCTCACCGACTGGTTCGGCGTGCCGCAGCAGATCACCCCGGCAATGGTGATGGGCTGAAGCCCGTCCGGGCAATAATTGGCCGCGGCCGGGTAGGCATAGATCTTGGCATCGGCCCAGGCTTGGGCTGGCAGGAGGCTGGCTAGGGTCAACCCGAGGGCGGCGAAGGCGGCTTTTGATCTCATCATCTGGGCCTCTACTAATTGTTTTAATACAGTAACTTCACCCTGCCCCCCGGTCAGGGGCAAGTCCAGACATTTCTGCCCATCCTCAGCCCAGCGTCACCGGCAGGTGGCTGTAGCCGTGAAACCGGATGCGCCCGCCGCCCACGCGGCCCGCGCCCAGGCGGTAGTCCGGATAGCGCCGCAGGAAGCGCTCGATGGCGATGCGGCCCTCCATCCGCGCCAGGGTCAGGCCGACGCAGACGTGCGGCCCGGCGGCAAAGGCCAGGTGGCGGTTGGGCTGGCGGTCGATGCGGAACTCCCCCGGCGCCTCGAAGACCTCCGGGTCGCGGTTCGCCGCCCCGATGCAGAGGTGCAGGTTGGTCCCCGCGGGCACCTCCTCGGCGCCGAAGCGCACCGCCTCCGTCGTCTCCCGGTTGCCGAACTGGTTGGGCGAGCGCAGCCGCAGCACCTCCTCCACCGTGCTCCCGATGAGCGAGAAGTCCGCCAGCAGCCGCGCCCGCGCCTCGGGGTGGTCGTGCAGCAGCGCCAGGCCGTTGCCGATCAGGTTCGTCGTCGTCTCGTGGCCCGCATTGAGGATGAAGATGCAGTTCTGGATCAGCTCCACCTCGGACAGTTGCCCGCCCCCGTCGCCCGCGATCAGCCGGGTCAGCACGTCCGTTTCGGGATCGCCCGGCGCGGCCCTCCGCCGCGCGATCAGGTCCTGAAGATAGCTCTTGAAGGCCAGCACCGCCGCGTGCCCGCGGTCCAGCTGCGCGGCGCTCAGGGTCGGCTCCAGGGCGCCGAGGATCGCCAGCGACCAGTCGCGCAGCGGGCCGCGCTCCGCCAGCGGCACGTCGAGCAGGTTGCCGATGATCTGGATCGGGATGGTGGCGGCAAAGTCCTCCACCAGGTCCGCCTCCGCCGGCATGGCATCGAGCAGGGCATCGACCGTCGCCACCAGCCCCGGCTCCATCCGGGCCAGGGCCTTGGGCGTCAGCGCCGAGGTCATGATGCGCCGCACCCGCGTGTGCAGGGGCGGATCGTTGAAGACAAGCGAGGTGGTGTGATGTTCGTAAAGCGGCGTGCCGGGGCCGAACTTGGGCGCGAAGGCCTGCTTCTTGTCCGAGATGAAGCGGCCTGTGTCCTTGTAGACGGCGCTCAGATCGGCGTGACGGCAGAGCAGCAGCGAGCCGTCGCGCTGGCGCACCACGGGGCTCTCCGCCAGCAGCCGGTCGTAGTGGGGAAAGGGGTTTTCGACAAAACCCGGCGGCGGCGCGGCAAGCTCGAACATGGGGCGATCTTGGCCCTTTGCGGCCCCGCGTCAAGGCCCCCCGGCGGCCCCTCAGCCCATGCAGTCGCGGCAGCGCGGGATCGTCGGATCGACCGCCAGCCGGGCCGCCGCGATCTCCTCCCCGCAGTCGGTGCAGTAGCCCCACTCGCCCGCCTCGAGCCGCTGCAGCGCGGCCCTGATGCGCTGCCGCTCCCCCGCCCGCCGCCGCACCTGAGCCTGGGCCATGGCCTGGTTCTGCAGCGCGTCCATCCGCGTCAGCCGCCCGGTGGACTGCTGGTCGAGCGTCACGGGCCGGGTGGCCTCATGGGCGGCGGCATCCTCGGCGTCGAGGGCGGCGAGGCGGGCTTCGAGGGTGGCGCGGGGGTTCATGGGGTGACGCTAAGGGCCGACCCCGCAATTTGAAAGACTATCCTCAGCGCGAAGTCCCGAAAAATGTGCTACTTTAGGGCGATTTTCAGCTGGGAGATGTTTCAAATGGACACGGAAACCACCATTCGAAAGGCTGTAGAGGCCTATCACCGACAGGATGTCGAAGCTGTTGCGGCGCTCCTGTCGGAGGATCTAACCTACCGGATCAATGCCCGGCCCGAGACGGGCAAATACTGTGCCGACTGCGGTTGCAAGGCGGATTTCTTTGCCGCAATCCAGCCCATCCTAGAGGATTGGGAAGTTGCCGCCTATACTCTGGGCGACCTGATCGTGGCAGGTGATAGAGGCGCAGCCCAGATCGACATCGAAATGAAAAGCCGCCATCGCGAGGGCCATCTCTTCGTCGGACGCCTGGCTCTCTTTCTCAAGGTCTCGGCGGGCAAAATTACCGAAATCGTAGAGTACCACGACACGGCGACGGCGAAGACCGCCCGGACGGGTTGGTAAACGCAGAGCCGTGGCGCCTCGCCTGGTCGCCTTGACGGGTTGCGGGAATGGCAGAGGATTGAATTGGGGAAGTGGCGCTGATGTTCCGGTCCCAATGTGGCGGTCGGGCACCGCCCGTCGGGAGGGGGCGTGATTGAGGTATTGTTAACCGTGATCCGATTACCCTTCACAGATGCCAAATTACATTCGCCCGAAGCAAACCGGCGCTTGTCTGTTCCTGACGATTACCATGGCTCAGCGGGGCACGACCACCTTGGTCGACCGGATCGAAAGCCTGCGCAGGTCCGTGCGGGCGACCTTGGCATCGCGGCCCTTTTGGATCGATGCCTGGGTGGTCCTGCCGGACCATATGCATTGCGTCTGGACCTTGCCGGATGGCGATGATGCCTATGCGGCGCGGGTCAAGTCGATCAAGGCGCGTTTCTCGCGCGAGATGCCGGAGGGCTTTCGCCGGGCGAGCCATGTGGCGCGGCGCGAGAAGGGCATCTGGCAGCGGCGGTTCTGGGAGCATCACATTCGCGATGCCACCGATTTCGAGAACCACATCGCCTATTGTTGGCACAATCCGGTGAAACACGGTTTCGTCGAACGGGTGGAAGATTGGCCCTATTCGTCATGGCACCGCGATCACCCGTCGGGTGCGCGTGCATTGCGGACCATGGTTTTGGAATGACGGATTGGCGTGAGCCGTAGGGTGCGCATTCATGCGCACCGTTGCACGGGATGTCGATGGCGGGTGGTGCGCAATAAATGCGCACCGTTGCACGTGGTGGCGATGGTGGGTGGTGCGCAATAAATGCGCACCCTACGGCGCGCTGTTCGTCATGGCACCGCGATCACCCATCGGATGCGCATTCATCTTGCACCAAGGTGTCGGAAACACGGTTGAAACGACATAAGCCGTAGGGTGCGCATTCATGCGCACCGTTGCACGGGATGTCGATGGCGGATGGTGCGCAATAAATGCGCACCCTACGGCACTTGCGAGACAAGCGGCCGCGCAAAGCGCGCCCGTTTTGACCTCAAAACGCTCCACTGGAGCGTTTTGACCCCGCTAGGCGGGGTCGTTCAAAACCCCCTCAAACTCCCGCCACTCCCCCTTGGACATGCCGCTCGTCTCCTGCGTCACCTCTTCACCCTTCAACATCCTCCGCACGCAATCAAGGGCTGTAGCTGACAGGTTCGCTCCCCCCAGGCGATAATCCTCGAAGGCGCCGTAGGCCGCCGGGACCCAGTCGGCCACCACGCGGCAGATGGCCTCGGCGTAGACCCGGATCTCGTACTGGGCGTGCGTGTCGGCGCGCAGGCGCAGGAAGTGGAAGAGGTTGTGCAGGTCCACCTTCCAGTACCATTGGGTGTAGATGTTGGCGGGCAGGTTCATCCGGGCCAGCTCGCGCGCCAGGCCGTCCTGCCCCTCCTGGGAGATCATCTCCTCGTAGTGGTCGTAGGCGCGGCTTGAATCGGCCTTCAGGATCTCCAGCACCCGCGCCGCCTCCTGCCCCTCCAACAGGCCGCCGCGGCCCTGGTTGTTGACCGTGCTCTGGGCATTCACGTGCTCCGGCGCGGGGATGTAGAACTCCCGGTCCAGGATCGAGTAGCGGGCGGAATATTCGTTCACGTTGGCGGTGCGATGGCGGATCCACTGGCGGGCCACGAAGACCGGCAGCTTCACGTGCAGCTTGATCTCGCACATCTCGAAGGGGGTCGAGTGCCAGTGCCGCATCAGGTAGCGGATCAGCCCCGCGTCATTCTGCACGGACTTGGTGCCCCGCCCGTAGGAGACCCGCGCCGCCTGGCAGATGGCGGCATCGTCGCCCATGTAGTCAATCACCCGGACAAAGCCGTGGTCCAGCACCTCGTGGGCCTTGTAGAGATGCGCCTCCATCCCCGGCACGGTGGCGCGCAGGGTCTGCTGGGACTGGCCGCGCAGGGCGTCGATTTTGGCTTGCTGGTCGGGCGAGAGCGGCATGGGGCGCTTCCTTCTGCAATGGGTGGGATTCGCGTCATACTATATCTGGCGTTCGGGGGTGCGGGAATAACCAGATGGGGTATTGTTTTTGGGACACCCTTGGCGGGTATTTGGCCCGCGCAGGCCCGCCGCCGTTGACAGGTGCGGGCGCCATCGGGACAGTAACGGCAAAAATCAGAACGAGCACGAAGGCAGGCAAGCAATGAAAATCAACGCAGCGGGGCTTCTGCTCTGCACCTTTCTGGCGGGATGCGGCGGCGGCTCCGCGCCCTTTGGCGAAGACGAGACGACGACCGAAGAGGATACCAGCACCGACGGCTCGATCGAGAACGAGGGCCGCCCCCCCGGCACCAGCGAGCCCCAGCCGAACAACTCCATCTTCCGCCGCGAGGCCGAGGACGAGGAGGGCAACGGCTTTGCCCGCAACATCAGCTACGACGCCGAGAACGACACTTTCACCGTGGACAACCTGCCCTTCGACGGCGGCGAGGACACGCCCTACATCCGCGGCACGGCGGTCGGCCAGCTTTCGGGCTATGCCGTCTACGAGGCGGTGGACCAGTACCCCGACAGCCAGAACGGCGAGCCCATCAACCAGGCCCGTCACCGCGCCATCTACGGCATCAGCGAGAGCGGCAACACCGAGTTCGCCATCGTCCGCACCGGCGCCTACGTCAACTACGGCTTCGGCGGCTTCCTCTACGAACGCAACGGCGGCGTGACCCTGCCCACCTCGGGCCAGGCGCTCTACGAGGGCCGCGGCGCGGGCCTGCGCGACTTCAAGGGCCGCGGCGGGCTGGAGTACACGACTTCCTCCGTGCAGGTGGCGATCGACTTCGACGACTTCAACGCCGACACGGGCCGCTACGAGGGCGCCGTCACGGGCATCTTGTTCGACCGCCGGATCTACGATCTCGACGGCACCGAGATCACCGGCGATGTCCTGGCGCGGATCAACGAGTCCAACGACTCCTCGCTCACCGCCATCCCCACGGCCGTCTTCACCGTCTCGACCAACTCGCTCGACGCGAACGGCGAGCTCCTCGGCTCGGTCTCCTCGCGCTTCACCAACAACAGCGGCGACGGCGTGGAGTACGAGACCGGCACCTACTACGGCATCCTCTCGGGCGACAACGCCCAGGAGCTGGTGGGCATCATCGTGACGGAACATTCCCGCGATCCCTCGGCCGACACCACGCGCGAGACAACGGGCTTCACCATCTACCGCGCCCCGGCCGGTGCCACGGAGTAGAGCGGGGCGGCGCCACCTGGCGGCGGCCCTCGGGGCGCTGCTCGCGGCCCTGCCCCTGCAGGCCCAGGAAAGCCTCTCCCCGGCGGCCCTGCGCGGCGCCGCCGCGGCCGCCCTGCAGGCCGGGGACAGGGACACCGCCGCCGCCTACGCCGAGGCCCTGCTGGCCCGCGACCCGGAGGATCTCACCGCCCACCTGATCCAGGCCCGCGCCCTGCGCGACCAGGGCCGCAGCGGCCCGGCCCGGGCGGCCGCCGCCCGCGCCTGGGCCCTGGCCGAGACCCCCGAGGACCGCTACGCCGCCGCCCTCGTCACCGCCCAGGTGCTCTCCTCCGCCGGGCGCCGCACGGCGGCCCAGTTCTGGCTGCGCCGCGCCGTCCAGCACGCCCCCAACGACCTGCTCCGCGCCAAGGCCACACGCGACTACCGCTATGTCCGGGCCCGCAATCCCTGGGCCACGGAACTGGACCTGGTGGTGGCCCCCAACTCCAACATCAACAACGGCTCGGCGCGGGATCAGTCCTACCTGCACTACACGCTCAACAAGATCATCTTCGGCGAGCCGGTGATCTACGATCTCTCCGGCAGCGCCCAGGCGCTCAGCGGGCTCGAGCTCGGCGCCGCCCTGCGCAGCCGCTACCGCTTCCGCGAGACCGCGAGGACGGCCCAGGACCTGAAGTTCGGGCTCTCCTACCGGTCCTACATCCTCTCCGACAGCGCCGAGGCCCAGGCCCCCGGCGTCTCGGGCGGGGACTTCGCCTTCGGCACCCTGAGCCTCGGCTACGGCTACCGCCAGCGCAACCTGGCGGGCCGCGGCGAGCTGGTGGCCGATCTCGAGGCGGGCCAGACCTTCTACGGCGGCGCCCGCTACGCCAGCACCCTGCGCGGTAGCCTCGGCCAGGCCCTGCGCCGCGCGGGCGGCCGCCAGTACCGCTTCGGGATCGACGCCCAGCACCTGGTGGGCCAGGCCACGCCGGACCTCGACAGCCTCGGCCTGCGCGCCAGCCTCAGCGAGCGCCTGGCGGGCGGCGGCCTGGCCTACCTGGGGCTGAGCACGGAATTCACCCAGTCGCCCGAGCCGACGGCGGAATATGCCGAGGTGGAGCTGCGCGGCGGCTACGTCCTGGGCCGCCCGGTCCTCGGCGCCGCCCTGGAGCTGGGTCTCGGGGTCGCCCTGCGCGACTATGAGGTCTCCCTGCACGCCCCCGACGGCCGCCAGGACCGCAAGCTCTTCGCCGACCTCACGGCCACCTTCACCGAGGTGGACTACTACGGCTTCAACCCCTCCCTCACCCTGCGCGCCTCCCGCACCGACAGCAACATCGGCCTCTACGACGTGAACCGCCTCGGCCTGAGCCTGGGGATCAAGTCGGCATTTTGAGGGGGGCGCGCCAGAGGTCCAACCGTCATCCCGGGCCCGACCCGGGATCTTACAGGGCGGAGAGACCCTCGGATCAAGTCCGAGGGTGACGGACCTCATGGAACAGAAGCCGGGCCAGCGCCGGACCGGGGGGCGGCGCTGCAACCAGCCCGCTACAGTACTTTATGGCGGCCAAGTACATCCTAGCCCCGCGCTCCGCACCGCCGACAGCCAAAGCGCCGGCCCACGAGGCCGGTCCGGCGCTGGCACGGCGGTCGCTGGCGCGACCTTGATTCCGTGCCGGGGCGAGAAGCCCGACCGTAGGTGCTGGCGTCATCCCGGCCTTGAGCCGGGATCTCCCAGGGCCGAAAGACCCTCGGAGCAAGTCCGAGGGTGACGCGTGGAATTGACAGGAGCCGTGCCCCCTCGATCCGTGCCTGACGCTCTGCCTCACCCATCGCACCGCCATACCCGGCTCGACCGGGGATCTCTTGCTGCTGGGTGACGCCCCCACCCCCCCTTCAAATCTCCGCCACCCGGCGCCTCCTCTCTGGCATCCCCCCGGCAGGATGCTAGGTTCCTCCCCGAACCAAACCAAAGACGGGGGACCCCCATGCCGATCAAGTATCTCCACACCATGGTCCGGGTGAAGGACCTGGACAAATCCATCGCCTTTTACAAGCTCCTCGGGCTGGTCGAGCGGCGCCGGATCGAGAACGAGGGCGGCCGCTTCACCCTGGTCTTCCTCTGCCCGCCAGGCATGGACGACGGGCACGCCGACGTGGAGCTCACCTACAACTGGGACGGCGACGACGCACTCCCCTCCGACAGCCGCCACTTCGGCCACCTGGCCTACACGGTCGAGAACATCCACGAGATGTGCCAGCACCTGATGGACAACGGCGTCACCATCAACCGCCCGCCGCGCGACGGCCGCATGGCCTTCGTCCGCTCGCCCGACAACATCTCCGTCGAACTGCTCCAGGAGGGGGAGGCCCTCGAACCGGCCGAACCCTGGGCCAGCATGGAAAACACCGGGCACTGGTGATGCGCCGCACCGCCCTGGCCGCGGTGCTCTGCCTGGCCGCCCTGCCCGCGGCGGCCAGCGATTGCCGCCTCGCCCTGCTCCTCGCGCTCGACGTCTCCAGCTCGGTGGACGCGAACGAGGATGCGCTCCAGCGCGGCGGCCTGGTCTCGGCCCTCACCGCCCCCGAGGTGGTGGCGGCCTTCTTCGCCACCGATCAGCCGGTCGCCCTGGCGATCTACGAATGGTCCGGCCGCTACAACCAGGAGGTCATCCTGGACTGGACCCTGATCGACAGCCGCGCCACCCTGCTCGGCGCCGCCGAGCGGGTCGCCGCCTCGAAACGCAGCCACAACGACTTCCCCACCGCCATGGGCTATGCCCTGGGCTACGGCGCGGGCATGTTCCAGCGCGCCCCGCCCTGCCTGCGCCAGACCCTCGACATGGCCGGCGACGGCCAGAACAACGAGGGCTTCGGCCCGGCCCAGGCCTATGCCGAGTTTCCCTTCCAGGGCGTCACGGTGAACGGACTGGTGGTCAATGCCGCCGATTTCGAGGGCGAGCTGGGCCTCATCGCCTTCTACCAGGCCGAGGTGCGCCACGGCCCCGGCGCCTTCGTGGAGATCGCCTCCGGTTTCGAGGACTACGAGCGCGCCATGCGCCGCAAGCTGGAGCGCGAGCTCACCCCGCCGGCCATCGGCGCCCTGCCCTACCCTACAGAGCCGCGGGGGTGATCCGCGCCCTCCTCCTTGCGGCGGCCCTGCTCGGGGCGCCTGCGCTCAGGGCCGAGTGCCGCCAGGCCCTGGCCCTGGCGCTCGATGTCTCGGGCTCCGTCGATGCCCGCGAGTACCGGCTGCAACTGGAGGGCCTGGCCACCGCCCTGGCCGCGCCGCCGGTGCGCGCCCGCCTGCTCGCCATGCCCGAGGCGCCGGTGCGGCTCCTGGTCTTCGAATGGAGCGGCCCCGAGGATCACGCCCTCCTGGTGCCCTGGACCGAGATCGCCAGCCAGGCCGATCTCGATCTGCTGGTCGAGACCCTGCGCCAGCGCCAGCGCCGCGCCGCTACCCCGGGCACCGCCCTGGGCCAGGCCATGCAGGCCGGGGCCGCCCACCTGGCCACCCAAGGGGCCTGCTGGAAACGCACGCTGGACATCTCGGGCGACGGCAAGTCCAACCTCGGCCCCCGCCCGCGCGACGTGAAGCCCCTGCTCGAGGGCGCCGGGATCACCGTCAACGGCCTCGTCGTGGGGGTGGACGACCCCCAGGTCGGCGACACCCGCCAGACCGAGATCGGCGAGCTCTCCTCCTACTACCGCGCCGAGGTCATCCTCGGCCCCGAGGCCTTCGTCCAGACGGCCCTCGGCTACGGCGACTACGCCCGTGCCATGGAACAGAAGCTGCTGCGCGAACTGGAGGGGCTGATCCTGTCGGACCTGGCGCCGGCGGGGATGGGGCGGTAGGTGACGTGATCTTGGGTCTGCGGCGCGAGGGCCACGGTCACCTGCAACCTGTGCCCGTCTGCCGTCCCTTGATCTTGGCTCTTTCGACTTGCGCTTGGCTTCCGAGAGTGGTGCGGCAGTCGCCCTACCCCTTGGCTTCTGCGCGTTGTGGGGCTGTCGCCCTGCCCGGCCACCGCCAGGCATCGGCTCCCGGCACCTTCCCGTCGGTGGGTCCCTCGCGCCTCGATGGCCTGGCGCGCCGGCGGCCGGTGCGCCCTTGGTGTTTGCCTAGTAAAGCTCCCCTGAAACCAAAAGCTTAAGACCTCTCGACGCGCGCCGCACCGGCTTGACCGACGCGTGGCAACGCCCCCCCTGCCTTAAAAAGGGTACCTGATTTGCTCCGACCAACCGGGCTGCCCCCGCATCAGCCCCTCGCCCCTCCTGAGCGACCATCAGAGGCGCCCCCGCCTTAACGAATGAACCCGACCTGTTCCAACCAGTAGCGTCGCCCCCGCGTCAGCCCCTCGCCCCCTAGAGAGCGACGTTCAGCACGCCCCACCTGCGTCGAAAAATGTACGCGATCTGATCCGATCAACCGGGCTGCCCCGCTCCAGCCCCTCGCCCCCTCGAGAGCGACGTCCAGCGCGCCCCTCTGCCTCGACAATTGCACCCGACCTGATCCAACCAGCGATGCCGCACCCGCTTCAGCGCGCCGCCCCCTTCTAAGCGACGCTGGCAACGCCCCGGTTCCGCCCCCACCTCAATAAATATACCTAATCTGATCCGACCAATACCGCTCCACCCGCTTCAGCGCGCCGGTAATCTGCTCGATCCCGTCCTGCCCCAGAACGCCCCGGTCCTGCAGCCCCTCGGCGTGGCGGGCAAAGAGCTGGGCCACCAGGTCACGGATCTGGCGCCCCTTCTCGGTCAGCCTCACCCGCACCGAGCGGCGGTCGATCTCGCAGCGCTGGTGGTGCATGTAGCCCATCTCCACCAGCTTCTTGAGGTTGTAGCTGACGTTGCTGCCCTGGTAGTAGCCGCGGCTCTTGAGCTCCCCGGCGGTGACCTCGTTGTCGCCGATGTTGAAAAGCAGGAGCGCCTGGACGGCGTTGATGTCGATCACGCCGACGCGCTCGAACTCGTCCTTGATGACGTCGAGCAGGAGCCGGTGCAGCCGCTCCACCAGCGAGAGGGCCTCGAGGTAGGACCCCATGAAGCCCTTCGGGGCCAGGCTCGGGGTGCGGGGGTCATGGATGCTCATGGGTCTCTCCGACTCGCTGGGTCGAGCCGGAAATTCGCCAATAAAACAGAATATTTGGTTAAACCCGGTGCGCATCGCACCGGGCCTGCCGCCTCAGCCCGCGCGCCCCGCGCTCTGGGCCGCCAGGTGCGCCTGGATCTCCGCCACCAGGCCCGCGTAGGGCGCAGGCGCGGGCTGCTGCCCGGTGATCCACTGGTAGAGGTCGTGGTCGTTCTCCTCCAGCAGGGCATCGTAAAGATCGAGCCCCGCCTCATCGAGCCCGGCCAGGTGCGCCCCGGCGAAGGCCGAGAGGATCAGGTCCATCTCCTTGATGCCGCGCCGCATGGAGCGCATGGCGAGCCGCTTGATCCGGGTCTCGCGCGGTTCCGAAATCACCTCAGGCAACGGCCGGGGCCTCCATCAGGCGGCGCATGCGCTTTTCCAGGCGGCCCATCTGCTCGGCCTTCTGGTGCATCTCGGTGCGCAGCTTGCGGACCTCGGCCAGGATCTCGGCCAGATCCCCCTGGTCGAGCCCCTCCTCGCCCGGCGCCTCCAGGCCCTCGCCCTCGCCGTTGATCAGCCACATCATGGAGACGTTGAGCAGCCCCGCCAGCATCGAGAGCCGGTTGGCGCGCGGCTCTGAATGGTCGTCCTCCCAGGCGCGCAGGGTCGCCAGTCGGACCCCAAGGCGCTTGGCCAGGACCCCCTGTGTCATGCCCGCGGCCTCGCGCGCGGCGGCAAGACGGTCTCCGAAGGTGGCGGCCTCCGGTCCGTACCAGTCGGTTTCAGCGTTCATCGGCGTTTCCCTTTACCCAACCCGTGATCAATGCGCTTGATCGGTGCGGTGCTGCCCCCTAAGAGGGTGCGCACATTCAATGCCATTTCGAGGCCCCCATGGAACTGCTCTCAGCGACCCTTTCCCGCGTCAAACCGTCCCCGACCATCGCCGTGACCACGAAGGCGGCGGAACTGAAGGCCGCGGGGCGGGATGTCATCGGGCTGGGGGCTGGCGAACCCGATTTCGACACGCCGCAGAATATCAAGGATGCGGCCACGGCTGCAATAGCCTCTGGCAAAACCAAATATACCGCTGTCGACGGAATTCCAGAACTGAAGCAGGCGATCTGCAAAAAATTCAAGCGCGACAATGGCCTGGACTATACCCCCGCGCAGGTGAGCGTGGGCACGGGGGGCAAGCAGATCCTCTACAACGCCCTCATGGCAACCCTCAATCTCGGTGAAGAGGTGGTCATCCCCGCGCCCTACTGGGTCTCCTATCCCGACATGGTGCTGCTGGCCGGGGGCGAGCCGGTGATCGCGCCCGCGACCCTCGAGAACGACTTCAAGCTCACCCCCGAGGCGCTCGAGGCGGCGATCACGCCGCGCACCAAATGGTTCATCTTCAACTCCCCCTCCAACCCCACCGGCGCGGGCTATTCGCGGGCCGAGCTGAAGGGCCTGACGGATGTCCTGATGCGCCACCCCCATGTCTGGGTCATGACCGACGACATGTACGAGCATCTGGCCTACGACGGCTTCCAGTTCTGCACCCCGGCCGAGGTGGAACCGGCGCTCTACGAGCGCACCCTGACGGTCAACGGCGTCTCCAAGGCCTATGCCATGACCGGCTGGCGCATCGGCTATGCCGCGGGCCCCGAAAAGCTCATCGGCGCCATGCGCAAGATCCAGTCCCAGTCCACCTCCAACCCCTGCTCCGTTTCCCAGTGGGCGGCGCTGGAGGCCCTGGAGGGCCCTCAGGACTACATCGCAGAGAACAACCAGACCTTCGTGCGCCGCCGCAATCTGGTGGTGGAGATGCTCAGTGCCATCGAGGGCGTCACCTGCCCCACCCCCGAGGGGGCCTTCTACGTCTACCCCTCGATTGCGGGGCTCCTGGGCAAGACCTCGGCGGGCGGCACCAAGATCACCGACGACGAGGCCTTCGCCACGGCCCTGCTCGAGGAGAAGGGCGTCGCCGTCGTCTTCGGCGCGGCCTTCGGGCTCAGCCCCAACTTCCGGGTCAGCTACGCCACCTCCGACGCGGCGCTGAAGGAGGCCTGCACCCGCATTCAGGATTTCTGCGCCGCGCTGCGCTGAGGAGGAGTGATGAGCGACCTGCCGGGCCTCTACTTCCGCATCCGCGAGAACGGCGCGGCGGTCTTCCGGCTGGAGACGGAAAGCCGTCAGCGCCGCATGGAGATGGACCAGATCGCCACGCTCAACCTGCGCAGCGGCGAGATCAAGCCCCAGGGCGATGCCGAACCGAGCGAGGCCGAGCGCGCCGCCATGATCCGCTGGATGGTGGCCCGCCGCGCCACCCTCGAAGCCCGCGAGAGCGACGCGCTCTGGCAGAGGGTGGAGCAGATCAACCTGATGGCCCACTGGGCCCAGTCCCGCGCCACCGAGGCGGAACTGGAGGAGGTCACCGAGGCCCTGCTCCTGGCCATGCACGACCTGCGCGGCGTCCTGGTGCGCAAGAAGGCCGACCGGCTGCCGCGCTAGCCGTTGCGCGCGGGCGGCTCTTGGCGGGCGGTGGCTGGTCCTTCGGGTAACCTTCGGGCGGTAGACCCTTTCCCGTCATGACGCTTTTCGGGGCCAGAGTATCGGCCCCAGGATACCGAGGTCCCGAAAGGGGCACGACCGAACGGTTCACCCGTGCGGGCGAGAGCCCGTCCTCACCATCCGGACTGGCGGCGCCGCCTTTTTTCTCAATGCGAGAGTGGCTCACCCCCGAAACGGCACGCAGATGCCCCCCGGCGAGGAAGCCCTCGCGCGGGGCCTTCGGCGTGCCGCGTCCGGCCGGGCTGCGCCTGCCTGGGCTGGCGCCTGCGCGGGACCCCGACGACCGCGCACCCGTCCCACAACGTCCCGACCTTTCCACAAGCGGACTGGTAGCATGCGCCTGCCGGGGGGCAGGCAGGCGCAGCCCGGCCGGGGGCCGAGCGACCCCTCAAGCCCCCACTGGCGCCCCCCGAAGCCCGCGCAGCGACGGCCCCCAGAACCGCAGGTTCAAGAGCACCGAGGCCGTCCCCAGGCCGATCACCAGCCCCGACCAGACGCCGATCCCCTCCCAGCCCAGCACGAAGCCCAGGACGTAGGAACAGGGCATCCCCACCACCCAGTAGCTGAAGGCCGCCATCCACATGGGCACCGCCGTGTCCTGGATGCCCCGCAGGAGCCCCAGCGCCACGGCCTGGAGCCCGTCGACCAGCTGGAAGAGCGCCGCCATCGCCATGAGCCCCACGCCGATGGCCAGGATCTCCGCCCGGGCCGGTTCGCCCTCCTGCATGAAGAGCAGGATCAGGGGCTCGGGCGTGCCCACGAAGAAGAAAATCGTCACCAGGGCAAAGAGCGCCGAGAGCAGCAACACCACCCGCGCGCCGCGCGCCATGTGGGCGATGTCGCGGCGGCCCAGGGCGTTGCCCGCCCGGATCGTGGCGGCGTTGGAAAGCCCCAGGTGCACCATGAAGGTGATGGAAGAAAGCTGCACGGCGATCCCGTGGGCCGCCAGGGGCACCGTGCCCAGCCAGCCCATCATCAGGGCCGTGGCGGCAAAGAGCCCCACCTCCGAGAGGGCCGTCAGCCCGATCGGCCAGCCCAAGCGGAAGACCCGCACCAGCATCTGCCCGTCGGCCTTCCAGAGGCGCACGAAGAGGCTGTGCTGGGGCACCACCAGAAGGATGTAGAGCAGCACCCCGAGGAGCGAGACCGCCTGGGTCGTGACGGAGGCCACGGCGGCCCCCACCAGGCCCAGCTCGGGCGCGCCCCAGTTGCCGAAGATGAAGGCATAGTTGGCCAGGACGTTGGCCAGGGCCGCCAGGACGGTGATCCAGAGCACCACCTGGGTGCGCTCCAGGGCGGCCAGGTAGGACTTGAGCACCATCACCAGGAGGGCCGGCAGGATGCCCCAGCCCGCCACCCGCAGGTAGTCCGCCGCGGCATCGGCCACCGCCTCGCCCTGGCCCATGAGGCGCAAGAGCGGCTCCGACCAGATCATCAGCGGCAGGGCCAGGAGGCCGAAACCGATGGAGAGCCAGATCCCCATGCGGGTGGCCCGGCGGATGCCCACCTCGTCGCGCTCGGCGGCGAAGGCGGCCACCATCGGCATGATCGCCCAGGCAAAGCCCGAGCCGAAGATCAGCAGGACAAAGAAGTAGGTGCTGGCCAGGGTCACGGCGGCCAGGGCCTCGACCGAATACCAGCCCAGCATGACCGTGTCGGTCACCCCGATCGCCACCTGGCCGAGGTGGCCGCCGATCAGCGGCAGGCCCAGCACCAGAATCGCTCTGGCATGGCCGCGGTATGTCATCTCCTGCAGCATGGCCCAGCCTTACGCCGGGCCACCGCCAAGGGGAAGCCCCGACCTTGGCGGGCGCGGATGGGCCTTGCGGGGGTGGCGGGCGTTCTCTTGCCCATCGCCCAGGGTTCACCCGCCGCCCCTTACGAGCAATCCGCCCCCAAAACCTCAGAGCCGCCCCAGATGGGTCTCCCGGAAATGGCTGGCCCGCTTCAGCCCGTAGCCCAGGGCCCGGTCGAGCCCCACGTGGGCCAGCCAGATCAGCCCCAGCGACAGCACCAGCGGCAGCGCGAGCGCCCAGCCCAGCCCCGCCAGCAGCAGCGGCCCGAGCAGGCTGTGGCCCAGGTTGTAGCAGAGGGCGCCCAGCCGGGGCCCGCCGAGGTAGCCCGCTATGCTCAGATCCGGCGCCAGGAGGAGCAGCGCGAAGAGCCCCCAGGAGGCGCCCGTCCCGGCATAGAGCGCCAGGGCGGCGAGGCCCAGGGCCAGGCCCTCGAGGCGCTGGAGCTGCACCAGGGCGTCGGGGCGGTCGGCGGAAACGATGGTGCTGTCGGTCATTGGTCTCTCTCCTTCTCTCTCTCGTCAGAAGTCTGCCCCCACCCGCACCTGAAAGGAATTGTTGAAATACGTGCAGTCAGCTAACATAATTTTATGAGCATCCACGGCGCCCTCGACCTCATCCCCGCCTTTCAGGCGGTCATGCGCGGCGGCAGCCTGAGCGCCGCCGCCCGCAGCCTGCACCTCTCCCAGCCCACCGTGCGGCGCCAGGTTGAGGCCCTGGAGGCGCGCCTCGGCGCCAGCCTCTTCACGAGGGCCGCCAACGGGCTCACCCCCACACCCCTGGCCCTGACCCTGCTGCCCCGGGCCGAGGCGGTGCTGGAAGAGGCCGCGGCCCTGGAGCGCCTGGCGCGCAACGCCGGTCTCCGCCCCGAGGGGGTCGTGCGCCTCACCGCCAGCCGCATCTTGGCGACCCACGTCCTGCCGCCGCTCCTGGTGGAGCTGCGCGCCCTGGCCCCGGACCTGCGCTTCGAGCTGGCCGCCACCGACAGTTCCGAGAACCTGGCCCGCCGCGCCGCCGACATCGCCATCCGCTTCGCCGAGCCGCGCCAGCTCAACCTCGTGGTGCGTCGCCTGCCCCCGGTGGAGGTGGGGCTCTTCACCGCCCCTGGCGGCCCCCGCCCCGCCCGCCTCGAAGAGCTGGCCCAGGTGCCCTTCATCCTCGACGACCGGGAGGCGCAGATCCTGCCCGCGCTCGAAGCCGCGGGCCTGCCCGCGCCGCAGAACCTGGTGCTGCGCTGCGACGATCCCCTGGCCCAGCTGGCCCACCTGCGGGCGGGCCTCGGGGTGGGCCTCTGCCAGGTCCGCCTGGGGGCCCGCCTCGGCCTCGAGAGGGTCCTGCCCGAGGTCTCCCACCCCATGCCCGCCTGGCTCGCCGTGCACGAGGATCAGGCCCGCCTGGCGCCCATCGCCCTGACCCTGCGCCATCTCGGCGCGCGCCTGCCCGAAATCCTCTGACGCCGCTGTGACGTGGCGCTCCGGTTGGCGCGGCGCGGGCCCTGTGCTTCTCTGCCGACAAAAGGGAGAGAGAGAATGCGCGAAGAGACGATCGAGCTGGAGGGACGGCCCTTCCTGGTCCGCCACTGGGGCGACGAGAGCCTACCCAAGCTGCTGATGCTGCACGGTTTTCCGGAATACGGCGGGGCCTTCGCGGGGCTGGCGGAGCGGCTCTCGCACCGCTTCCACTGCATCGCCCCGGACCAGCGCGGCTATGGCCGAAGCTGGGCGCCGGACGAGATTTCCGCCTATGCCACCTCGGCCCTGGTGGGGGACATGGCCGCCCTCATCGGGGAGAAGCCACTGACCGTCCTGGGCCACGACTGGGGCGCCGCCGTGGCCTACGGGCTGGCCATGTTCCGGCCCGAGCTGGTGGAGCGGCTGATCATCATGAACGGCGTCCACCCGGTGCCCTTCCAGCGCGCCATGGCGGCCGGCGGGGCCCAGACCGAGGCCTCCCAGTACATCCACTACCTGCGCGAGCCGGGCTCCGAGGAACGGCTGGCGGCGGACAACTGCGCCAAGCTCATGTCGCTCTTCTCGGCCAAGATGGACCTGGGCTGGCTGACCGATGAGCTGCGCGCCGACTACCTGCGCGAATGGCAGCGCGAGGGGCGGCTCAAGACCATGATCCACTGGTACCGTGCCTCGCCCCTGCGCGTCGCCGAGCCGGGCGTGCCGATCACCGACCTGCCGGAGCTGCCGCTCGACCGGCTGCAGGTGCGCTGCCCGCACCTGCTGATCTGGGGCCTAGACGACAGGGCGCTCCTGCCCGAGGCCACCGCGGGCCTGGAAGAATTCGCCCCGGACCTGACCCGCGTGGAGATCGCCGGCGCCGACCACTGGCTGCACCACCAGAAGCCCGAGGCGGTGGCCCAGGCGATCCTGGACTGGATGCCGGCGTGAGGGGTGGGGGCCGCCGTCCAACGGCACCCCCGCGTCACCCTCGGGGGTGAAGGCGCGCCGCAACACCCAAACCGTTCCACGAGCGGCACCATTGACTGCGCCTGCCTAGGGGCCGGCAGGCGCAGCCCGGCCGGCATCCCCCCCTACCGGTGCCCCCAGTCCTCCGGATCGTCGCTGTTGCCCGGGCTCAGGCCCAGCACCTCGCCCGCGGTCGAGCAGCCGAGCCCCAGGACCGTGCGGTTGGCATAGGCGAAGTAGGCCACCACCTGGTTGATCTCGAGGATCTCGCCATCCTCCCAGCCCGCCAGGCGCAGCGCCTCGACCTCCATCTCGCGCATCTCCGCCGGGTCCCGGGTCAGCCGCTCGGCATAGCGCAGGGCCGCCTTCTCGCGCCGCTCCAGGGGCGCCCCGGCGATGTCCCCCGCCTCAAGCGCGTCGCGCAGCGCCTGCGCCTGCGCGGCATCGCCCAGAAGCCGGGTCAGCCCCGCGAAGTGATGCTCCAGGCAGTAGTCGCAGCCGTTGAGATGGGAGACATAGACCCCCAGCATCTCCAGCACCCACTTGGGCACCCGGTTGCCGGCATGGTGCAGCACCGCCTTGTAGAGGGCCATGTGCCCCTCCATCGAGTGGGGCCGCAGGCTGTGCATCATCATGATGTTGTCCACCGCCCCCTCGGGGCCCGCGATGCGCGCGTAGAGGCTGCGCAGCTTTCCGCCGGAGGCGGCGAAGGGAATGGTTTTGATCCAGGGCATCTCTTGTCCTCGCCTTGATTTGCAACCATCTCCTAGCAGGCCAGAGGGCCCGGCGCACGGGCTCCCTGGCACACCGAGAGGAGAGCCGAGGGAATGCCCCTTCCGAGAATGCTGAAGGGCAGGCTGATGCGCCTGCTGGTCCGGATCCGGGCCCGGGTGCCCTTCGGCCTGCGCTCGGTCCTGGGGCTGCTCTTCCTCTGCGGCGGGCTTTTGGCCTTCCTGCCGGTCTTCGGGCTCTGGATGATCCCCATGGGCCTGATGATCATCGCCCTCGATCTTTCCGAGTGGCGCCGCGGCGCGCGCCCGCGCAGGCCCCGCCCCGGCCGCCGCCACCGCCCGCTCTGAGCCTTTGCGCCCTTTCCCCGGCCGGCCCGCTCTGCCATAGTGGGGGGCAATCAAGACAGAGCCAGAGCAGCCCGATGACCGACCTCCTTTCCGGCCACGAACCGACCGATTACGACGCCTCCGCCATCGAGGTGCTGGAGGGCCTGGAGCCCGTCCGCAAGCGCCCCGGCATGTACATCGGCGGCACCGATGAACGCGCCCTGCACCACCTGGTGGCCGAGGTGCTGGACAACTCCATGGACGAGGCCGTGGCGGGCCATGCCACCCGGATCGAGGTGGAGCTGCACGCCGACTATGCGGTCACGATCCGCGACAACGGCCGCGGCATCCCGATCGACCCGCACCCCAAGTTCCCCGACAAGTCGGCGCTGGAGGTGATCCTCTGCACCCTGCACGCGGGCGGCAAGTTTTCCGGCAAGGCCTACCAGACCTCGGGCGGCCTGCACGGGGTCGGGGCCTCGGTGGTCAATGCCCTGTCGGATTCCATGGTGGTCCAGGTGGCGCGCAACCGCGAGCTCTACGAGCAGCGATTCTCCCGCGGCCTGCCGCTCGGCCCGGTCGAGAAGGTGGGCGCCGCGCCGAACCGCCGCGGCACCACCGTCACCTTCCACGCCGACGAGGAGATCTTCGGCCACCACCGCTTCAAGCCCGCACGGCTCTTCAAGTCGATCCGCTCCAAGGCTTACCTCTTCTCCGGCGTGGAGATCCGCTGGAAGTCGGCCATCGAGGACGGCGAGACCCCGCAGGAGGCCACCTTCCACTTCCCCGGCGGCCTCTCGGACTTCCTCTCCGAAACCCTGGGCGGGGCCACCACCTACGCCGAGGGCGCCTTTGCCGGCACGGTGGACTTCCGCGAGAAGTTCGGCCAGCCCGGCAAGGTGGAATGGGCGATCAACTGGACCCCCTCGCGCGACGGTTTCATCCAGTCCTACTGCAACACCGTGCCGACCCCCGAGGGGGGCACCCACGTGGCGGGCTTCTGGGCGGCGATCCTCAAGGGCATCAAGGCCTACGGCGAGCTCGCCAACAACCGCAAGGCGGCCCAGATCACCCGCGAGGATCTCATGTCGGGCGGCTGCGCCCTGGTCTCCTGCTTCATCTCCGATCCCGCCTTCGTCGGCCAGACCAAGGACCGGCTCTCCACCGAAGCCGCCCAGAAGATGACCGAGGGGGCCGTGCGCGACCACTTCGACAACTGGCTGGCGGCGGACACCAAGAGCGCCGGCGCGATCCTCGACTTCCTCGTGCTGCGGGCCGAGGAACGCCTGCGCCGCCGCCAGGAGAAGGAGACGGCGCGCAAGTCCGCCACCAAGAAGCTGCGCCTGCCCGGCAAGCTCACCGACTGCACCTCCAAGGACCGCGAGGGCACGGAGCTCTTCATCGTCGAGGGCGATTCCGCGGGCGGCTCGGGCAAGGGGGCGCGCAACCGCGAGACCCAGGCGCTCCTGCCGCTCAAGGGCAAGATCCTCAACGTGCTCGGCGCCGCCTCGGGCAAGCTCAACTCCAACGCCGAGATCTCGGACCTCTGCGAGGCCCTCGGCGTGGGCATGGGGACCAAGTTCAACCTCGACGATCTGCGCTACGACAAGATCATCATCATGACCGACGCCGACGTCGACGGGGCCCACATCGCCTCGCTCCTGATGACCTTCTTCTTCACCCAGATGCGCCCCCTGATCGACGGCGGCCACCTCTACCTCGCCTGCCCGCCGCTCTACCGCCTGACCCAGGGCGCCAAGCGGCTCTACGTGGCCGACGACGCGGAGAAGGACTACTGGCTGGAGAAGGGCCTGGGCGGCAAGGGCAAGATCGACCTGCAGCGCTTCAAGGGCCTGGGCGAGATGGACGCCAAGGACCTCAAGGAGACCACCATGGACCCGCGCACCCGCAAGCTGATCCGGGTGACGGTGGACGAGGACATGCCCGGCGAGACCGGCGATCTGGTGGAACGGCTGATGGGCAAGAAGCCCGAGCTTCGGTTCCAGTATATTCAGGAGAACGCGCGGTTCGTGGGGGAGTTGGATCTGTAAGGGGGGCGCTGCGGGCCATGTGATGGGTGCCAGGCAATAGGATGCCGCGCGGCGGGGCTGGGTCTCGCAACGGCGCCGTAACGCCACGACCTTTCCACGGGCGGCACCCTTGAATGCGCCTGCCGGGGTCGCGCGGGACATCTCGGATAGCGGCACGCCCCCCGTAGCAACCGCCCCCATCTCCCCCCGGACGCACCCCAAACCTCCCCCTTCCCTCGCGCACCCCCCCGCGCTAGCCTCGCTCCAAGAAACGGAGCAGACCCCCATGACGCCAACCGATGCCCAGAGCCTCCTGGAGGAGAACTTCGCCCCCTGGGTGAAGGCCCTGAAGCCGCGGATCACCGAGATCGGCGCCGACCGCACCCTCCTCGAAATCCCCATCGAGCCGGACCTTCTGCGGGTCGGCGGGATCGTTTCGGGCCAGGCCCTGGCGGCCCTTGCGGACACGGCCATGGTCTTTGCCTGCATCGGCGCGCTGGACCGGCTGGAGCCGGTCGGCACGGTCACCCTCGACACCCAGTTCCTGCGTCCCGCCAGCGGCGACAGCATCCGCGCCGAGGCCGAGGTGGTGCGCCTGGGAAGGGCCATGATCTTCACCCGCTGCACCCTCTTCGCCGAGCCCGACGGGCGGCCCGTCGCCCAGGCCACGGCCTGCTTCGCGCGGTGAGGCGCGCGCTGATCCTTCTCTTCGGGCTGCTCCTGCTGGCCTGCGGGCGCCCCCTGACCGAGAGCGAGCGCGCCTTCCTGGGCGAGATCCACGGCGCCTCGCTTGAGATGGACCGGGTGCGCCTGCACGACGGCGCCCCGACCCGCAGCGTCACCTTCCGCCGCAAGGCCCGGCCCCGGGTGACCTGCCGCGAGCTGATCCTGCCGCCGCGCGAGGAGGCCGTGGTGACCACCCGGCCCGCCGCCGTGGCGCTCTACAACCGCATCCTCTTCGACCGCGACTGGTACATCGAGGACTACCTGCCGGACTATCCCGAGCGGGTGAACCTCATCGCCGCGATGCTCTTCGCCCACGAGATGACCCACGTCTGGCAGTGGCAGAACCGCGAGCTCACCGGCTACTCGCCGCTGCGGGCGGCGGCAGAGCACGGCGGCGGCGCCGACCCCTACCCCTTCGAGCCCG
Source organism: Sulfitobacter sp. (assembly GCA_965212515.1). GTDB lineage: Bacteria > Pseudomonadota > Alphaproteobacteria > Rhodobacterales > Rhodobacteraceae > Sulfitobacter. Next base: position 3,597,506 of record OZ243122.1, on the reverse strand, counting down.
ATGCCGCGCGCCGCTTCCTCGATTTCGGCTACGAGCAGCAGGGGGCCATCGTGGAGGAGTTCGTCTGCTGCCGCGCCCTGGCCCCCCAGGCGCCGCGCACCCGGCGGCTGCACGCGCTCCTTGCCCAGGTCATGCCGGTGGCGCCCCTGCCCCGCAGCCGCCCCTCGGACGTCTCCCTGCCCTGGGCGGGGGTGGAGCTGAGGGGGATCTGCGGCTAGCGCTGGATCTCCTCGAGGTAGGCCAGGAGCGCCGCCAGGCGGCGCGGCGTCGGGGTGAGGGTGCCCGAGACCTCGAGCGGCACCAGCTCCTCATCCATCTCGGTGGCGAATTCCGGCATGGCGCGGTGCATGTCCATGCGCTCGGGGTTGCCGTAGATGTAGGCCAGGGCGCGCTGGCGCGGGAAGCTGCCGCCGTTGGTGCGGGCCAGCAGCGTCAGGTCCACCGGCGCGCGGGCCAGGTCCCCCGCCCAGGGCCCGTCGCCGCGTCCGCCCGGCCCGTGGCAGGCGGTGCAGTTGGCGGCGAAGAAGGCCCGCCCCTCGGCGGCCTCGGGCATGGCCCGGGGCGCGCAGGCCACCAGGGTGGCCAGCAGGGCCAGCAGGGCGCCGACGGCCAGTGAATGGGATGTCGCACGCATCTCTCTCTCCTGTCTCGATCCTCGGCCCCAGGCTTGCAGTGGCGCGCGGGCGCCGCCATGATCCAGATCAAGAAGGCAGGAGAAAGCAGTGCTTCACTACGCGACGATCATGATTCTGGCCGGGGTCGGCATTCCCATCCTGGCCGCGATGAATGCCGCCCTCGGGCGCCACGTGGGCTCTCCTGCGGCGGCGGCGGCGGTGCTCTTCTGCATCGCCCTGCTGGCCAGCGTCGCGGTGGCGCTCCTGACCGGGCCGCACGCCTGGGCGCGCTTTGCCACGGCACCGCGCTCCTGGTTCGCGGCCGGCCTGCTGGTGGCCTTCTACGTCCTCTCGGTGACCTACATCGCGCCGCGCTTCGGGGTCGGGAACGCGATCTTCTTCGTGCTCCTGGGCCAGCTCCTGTCGGCGGCGGCGATCGACCACTTCGGGCTCTTCGGCGCCCAGGTCTCGCCGCTCGGCCTGGCAAGGGCCTCGGGGATCGGACTGATGGCCGTGGGGGTGTGGCTGACGCAGCAGGTTTAGGGTGCGGCGGGAGGCGGGCGGCGGCCGCCGCTCTGCGCGACAAAAGCCGGGCAGCGACCGACCTGGAGGGCGCTTCGAAAGGGTGGGTCTTCGCAAGGTCGGCGCCAAACTCGGACCGCCAGTGCTGAAGTGAAACGTCGCAAGAGCGCCCTCCGGGGGGAGGTCGGGCGCTGCCCGGCGTGCCGGCGGGCGGGAACATCGCGGCTGGGGGAATACAGGGATGGCGGACTGGGATTGGACCAGCCGCCGCCGTTCCGCGCAACAGAAGCCGGGCGGCGACCGACCTGGAGGGCGCTTCGGAACCGGAAAGCTCAGAAGAGGCGCCGCCAAACTCAGACCGGCAGCGCTTAACTGAAACGTCGCAAAAGCGCCCTCCGGGGGGAGGTCGGGCGCTGCCCGGCGTGCCGCCTGGCGGGACGTTGGGGCTGGGGGAATAAAGGGATGGCGGGCCGGGATTGACCTACCGCCGCCATCAAGCGCAACAGAAGCCCGGCAGCGACCGACCTGGAGGGCGCTTTGGAACGGGCAAGCTTAGAAGAGGCGCCGCCAAACTCGGACCGTCAGAGCTGGACGAGACGCTGCAAAAGCGCCCTACGGGGGGAGGTCGGGCGCTGCCCGGCGTGCCGCCGGGCGGGACGTTGGGGCTGAGAGTGTACAAAGTTGGCAGGCCGTAAGAGCGCCTGCCGCCGCCGTTGCGCGCGACAAAAGGCGGGCAGCGACCGACCTGGAGGGCGCTTCGGAAGGGTTGGTCTTCGCAAGTTCGGCGCCAAACTTGACCAGTCAGCGCTCAACTGAAACGTCGCAAAAGCGCCCTCCTGGGGGAGGTCGGGCGCTGCCCGGTGTGCCGCCGGGCGGGACGTTGCGGCTGAGTACGCACAGGGAAGCCTGACCGAGGCCCCCAACCGCGGCCCCTACCCCGCCAGCTCCCCCATCAGGTCCCAGACCTCCGGCGCCACCTCCACCGGGTCCGCCGCCACGCGCCCGGCCCCGGGCAGGCGCGCGCCGGGGTCCTCCGCCACGGCCGCCGCCAGGGCCGCCATGCGGTCGCGGAAATCGGGCGCCGCCAGGGGGTCGATCACCAGGTAGTACTGGCCCAGGTCGTGCGGCGCCCCCTCGGGCGCCTTCAGGGGCGCCACGTCGCGCGAGAGGGTGCTGCCGGTCATGCCCGCCGCCAGGACCTCGGCCATCAGCCCAAACCCCCAGCCCTTGTGTCCGCCCGTGGAGACGAGCGCCCCCGAGAGCGCCGCCGCCGGGTCCGTCGTGGGGCGGCCCTCGGCATCGACGGCCCAGCCCTCGGGGATGGACTCGCCCGCCGCCTGGGCCATGGTGATCTTACCCAGGGCCACGGCGCTGGTCGACTGATCGAGGTGCAGGGCCAGCCCGCCCGCCCCGTCGGGCACGGAAAAGGCGATGGGGTTGGTGCCGATCACCCGCTTGCGGCCCCCCGGCGCGGCCACGATGGGCGAGGCATTGGTGAAGCCCAGGCCGATCAGCCCGGCGCGGGCGATCTGCTCGGTGAAGTAGCCCAGGGCGGTGCAGGTATGGGCATGGGTCACGGCCAGGCTCGCCACCCCGTTGCGCCGGGCCGCGTCGAGCGCCACGGCCAGGCCGTAGGCGAAGGCCGGCTGGGCAAAACCGAAGAGCGCATCGACCTGGACCGCCCCCGCCCGCAGGCAGGTGACGAGCGGGGTCACGTCGCCCCGGACCCGCCCCGAGCGGAGCTGGCGGCAGTAGCTCTCCACGTAGTAGAGGCCGCAGATCCGGTTGCCGAAGGATTCCGCCGCGGCCACGGCCCGGGCCACCTCGGCGGCGGCAAAGGCCTCGGCCCCGTGGGCGCGCAGGGCCCTCTGGACCCGCGCCTCGATCTCCGCCAGGCTGACCTGAACCATGCGCCCGCCCCTCTTCCCTTGCGCCGCGCTCCAGTCTGTCGGCGCTGCGGCCGCAAGGTCAAGCCCCAAGGGCTTGAAAGCAAAAGCCCCCCGGCCCCTCAGAGGGGCACCAGGCGGCCCTCCTCGAGGCGCAGCTGGCGGTCCATGCGGGCGGCCAGCTCCAGGTTGTGGGTGGCGATCAGGGCCGAGAGGCCGGTGCCCCGCACCAGCGCCATGAGGGCCCCGAAGACCTGGTCCGAGGTGCCGGGATCGAGGTTGCCGGTGGGCTCGTCGGCCAGGAGCAGGCGCGGTCCGTTGGCCAGGGCGCGGCAGAAGGCCACCCGCTGCTGCTCGCCGCCGGAAAGGGCGGCGGGCCGGTGATCGGCGCGCGGCGCGATCCCGACCTGATCCAGAAGCTCCCGCGCCCGCGCCTCGGCGGCGCCCCTTGGCGTGCCGTTGGCAAGCTGCGGCAGGAGGATGTTCTCCAGCGCCGAGAATTCCGGCAGAAGATGGTGGAACTGGTAGATGAAGCCCACCGCGTCGCGCCGCATGGCGGTGCGGCGCCGGTCCGACTGGCCGCCCATCTCCGTCCCGCCGATCCGCACCTCGCCCGCGTCCGGCGTGTCGAGCAGTCCCGCGATGTGCAGCAGGGTGCTCTTGCCCGCCCCCGAAGGCGCCACCAGGGCCACCACCTCGCCCGCCGCCAGCGACAGGTCCACGCCGCGCAGCACCGAGACCTCGTTGGGCCGCCCGGCGTTGTAGCTCTTGGTGATGCCCGAGAGGGCCAGGACCGGCTCACTCATAGCGCAGGGCCTCCACCGGGTTCATCCGGGCCGCGCGGCGCGCCGGGAAGTAGGTCACCACGAAGGAGAGCCCCAGCGACAGGGCCACGGCGGAGAGGACATCGCCCAGCTGCAGCTTGGCCGGCAGGAAGTAGATGCCCCGGATCGAGGCATCCCAGGCGGTGCCCCCCGAGAGGTAATTCACGAAGGCGAAGATCTGATCGACGTAGAGGGCGAAGAGACAGCCCAGCAGCACCCCGAGGGCCGTGCCGATGATCCCCGTGAAAGCGCCGCAGATGAAGAAGACCCGCAGCACCGAGCCCTCGCTCAGGCCCATGGTGCGCAGGATGCCGATGTCGCGGCCCTTGTTCTTGACCAGCATGATCAGCCCCGAGACGATGTTCATGGCGGCGATCAGCACCAGCACCGAGAGGATGACGAACATCACCCGGTCCTCGATGTCGAGGGCCGAGAGGAAGGCCCCAGAGGCGTCGCGCCAGGTCCAGACCTGGGCCCGCTCGCCGGAGGCGCGCAGGATTGCGTTGGCCTGGGCCTCGACCCGCTCGGGCTCCTCCACCATGACCTCGATCTCGTCGGCCCGGCCCTCGCGGTTGAAGAAGGCCTGGGCCTCAGAGAGGGGCAGGTAGACGCGGGTGCGGTCGATGTCGTAGCGCCCCGCCTCGAAGATGTAGGTGACCTCGTAGGCATTGACCCGCGGGCTCGTCCCGAAGGCCGTCTTGACCCCGTTGGGCGAGATCAGCTTGACCCTGTCGCCGACGCCCACGCCCAGGGTCCGGGCCACCCCGATCCCGAGGGCGATGCCCTCGGAAAAGCGCGAGATGTCGCCCAGGGCATTCTCGCCGTCGGCCACCCGGGGGATGCCCGCCAGGTCCGCCGGGGCGATGCCGTAGACCTCCACGCCGGCGTTCGACTGGCGGTAATTGGCCATCACCTGCTGGCGCACCAGGGGCGCGGCCCGGGTCACCCCCGGCACCTCGGCGATGCGGGCGGCCAGGGCCTCGTAGTCGGTGATCGTCCGGTCCACCTGGCCCGCCTCGTTGACCTCGCCGAGCTGGTAGACCGTCACATGGGCGTTGGCCCCCAGGATGGTGCCCACGAACTCGGCCCGGAAGCCCGAGCGCACGGCCAGGGTGGCGATCAGGGCAAAGACCGCCAGGGTGATCCCGATGAGCGAGATCCAGGTCATGACCGAGACCCCGCCCTCGGCCCGGCGCGCGCGCAGGTAGCGCCAGGCGATCATCCACTCGAAGGGGGCGAAGGGGGCGGTGCGGGCCATGGCTCAGAGGTAGGTGTGGAAGGAACGCTTGGCCATCATCTCCACCGGCCCGGCCTGGCCCGCGGCGCGGTGGCCGCTGTAGATCTGGTGCAGCCGCTCGACGGCCTGCTCGGGGGGCATCTCCTCGCTCTCGCCGGTGCGCCGCGAGGTCAGCTCCACCACACCGTTCTTGAGGCCGCGCGGCCCCACGGTGATGCGCCAGGGCAGGCCGATCAGGTCCATCGAGGCGAACTTGCCGCCGGCCCGCTCATTGCGGTCGTCGTAGAGCGGATCGAGGCCCAGCGCGCGCAGCCCGTCGTAGAGCTTCTCGCAGGCGGCGTCGGCGGCCTCGTCGCCCTGCTTGAGGTTGACGATGCCCACGTCGAAGGGGGTCACGCCCTCGGGCCAGATGATGCCCTTGTCGTCGTGGCTGGCCTCGATGATGGCGCCCAGCAGGCGGCTGACGCCGATCCCGTGGGAGCCCATGTGCACCGGCACGGGCTTGCCGTCGGGGCCCTGGACGGTGGCGCCCAGGGGCTCGGAGTACTTGGTGCCGAAGTAGAAGATCTGGCCCACCTCGATGCCCCGCGCGCGGCGGCGGCGCTCCTCGGGGATCTCGTTGAAGAGGGCCTCGTCGTGGGTCTCGTCGGTGCGGGCGTAGAGGCGGGTGAACTCCTCCATGATGCCCGCGCACTGGGCCTTGTCGTCATAGTCGATCTCGCGGTCGCCGAAGGTCAGGTCGGTCACGGCACTATCGTAGAAGACCTCCGACTCGCCCGTCTCCGCCAGGACCAGGAACTCGTGCGTGTCGTCGCCGCCGATGGGGCCGGAATCGGCCCGCATCGGGATCGCCTGAAGGCCCATGCGCTCGTAGGTGCGCAGGTAGCTGACGAGGTGGCGGTTGTAGGCGTGCAGCGCGTCCTCCTTCGTCAGGTCGAAGTTGTAGCCGTCCTTCATGAGGAACTCGCGGCCCCGCATCACGCCGAAGCGGGGGCGGATCTCGTCGCGGAACTTCCACTGGATCTGGTACATGGTCAGCGGCAGGTCGCGGTAGCTGCTGACATGGGCGCGGAAGATGTCGGTGATGAGCTCCTCGGCCGTGGGGGTGAAGAGCATCTCGCGGCCGCCCCGGTCCTGGATGCGCAGCATCTCCTCGCCGTAGGCATCGTAGCGCCCGCTCTCGCGCCAGAGATCGGCGGACTGGATGGTGGGCATGAGCATGGCCATATGACCCGCCCGCGCCTGCTCTTCATGCACGATGTTCTCGATCTTGCGCAGCACCTTGAAGCCCAGCGGCAGCCAGGAATAGATCCCCGCCGAGGCCTGCTTGATCATCCCCGCCCGCAGCATCAGCCGATGGCTGACGATCTGCGCCTCGGCGGGATTCTCCTTCAGCACGGGCAGGAAATAGCGGCTCAGACGCATGGCGGGGCTCCCTTCTCGATCACCTGTCGCGCCTGATAGGGCATGTGGCGCGCGCCCGCAATCGGCTTGCGCGGCCCCGGGGCAGGGATTTGCCTTTCCGCTCCGCAGCCTACATGGTTCCCGGGGGCCTTGTACCGGCACCCCCAACATCCTTGGCTTTCCCGACAGAGTGAGTATCTCCCCATGACGCCTTCCCCCCAGCTTCATCCCGCCGCCCGCCGCTACGCCGATGAGGTGGCCGCAGGCACCCTCTCGCGCCGCGAGTTCCTGACCCGTGCCACCTCGCTCGGGGTCAGCGCCACGGCGGCCTACGGGCTGCTCGGCCTCTCCGCCCCGGCGCGCGCCGCGGCCCACGTGCAGCAGGGCGGCACCCTGCGCATCCAGTCCAGCGTGAAGGCCCTGAAGGACCCCCGCACCTTCGACTGGCCGCAGATGTCCAACGTCACCCGCGGCTGGCTGGAGTATCTGGTGGAGTACCAGACCGATGGCAGCTTCGCCCCCTCCCTGCTCGAGGCCTGGGAGATCAACGAGGATGCGACCCAGTACCTGCTGACGGTGCGCGAGGGGGTGACCTGGAACAACGGCGATCCCTTCACCGCCGAGGACGTGGCCCGCAACATCACCCGCTGGTGCGACAAGGGCGTCGAGGGCAACTCCATGGCCTCGCGCATGGCGTCCCTGGTGGATGCGGAAACCGGCCAGGCGCGGGAGGGCGCCATCGAGGTGGTGGACCCGCGCACCGTGCGGCTGACCCTCAACAGCGCCGACATCACCCTCATCGCCGGCTTCTCGGACTACCCGGCGGCCATCGTGCACAGCTCCTTCTCGGGCGACCCGCTGGAGAACCCCGTGGGCACCGGCCCCTACCTGCCGGAAGAGTTCGAGGTGGGCATCAAGGCGACCCTGGTGCGCAACCCCGATCACCAGTGGTGGGGCGAAGGCGCCTACCTCGACCGGATCGAGTATATCGATTACGGCACCGAACAGTCGGCGGTCTTCTCGGCGGTGGAGGCCGACGAGGTCGACATGGTCTACGAGTCCCTGGGCGACTACATCACCCTCTTCGACGATTTCGGCTGGGAGAAGAGCGAGGCGGTGACGGCCAACACGGTGGTGATCCGGGCCAACCAGCAGGCCGAGGTGAACGGCACGAAACCCTACGCCGACGTGCGCGTGCGCCGCGCCCTGGCGCTGGCGGTGGACAATGCCGTCTGCCTGGAGCTGGGCTTCAACAACAACGGCCTGGTGGCCGAGAACCACCACGTGGCCCCCCTGCACCCCGAATATGCCGAGATGCCCGCCCCCGAGCATGACCCGGCGGCAGCCCTGGCGCTGATGGAGGAGGCCGGTCTGGCCGACTTCGAGCACGAGCTCATCTCCATCGACGACACCTGGCGCAAGAACACCACCGATGCCGTGGCGGCCCAGCTGCGCGACGCTGGCATCAAGGTGAAGCGCACGATCCTGCCCGGCGCCACCTTCTGGAACGACTGGGTCGGCTACCCCCTCTCCTCGACGGATTGGGCCCAACGCCCCCTGGGCGTGCAGGTCCTGGCCCTGGCCTACCGCTCGGGCGAGCCCTGGAACGAGACCGGCTTCTCCAATGCCGATTTCGACGCCACCCTGAACGCCGCCCTGGCCATCGCCGACGCCGACCAGCGCCGCGACGTGATGGCCAAGCTGCAGCGGATCATGCGCGACGAGGGGGTGGTGATCCAGCCCTACTGGCGCGCCATCTACCGCCACTACCGCCCCGAGGTGGTGGGGGCAGAGATGCACCCCACCTTCGAGATCCACGTCGCCAAGCTTGGCTTCGCCGCCTGATCCCGCCGCGGGCGGCCCCGCGCCGCCCGCGCGCCCTACTCTCAAGGCCCGCCGCGAGACGCCCCCCTCCCCCTTCGTTTTGCCCAAAAAACTCTCGGGGGAGTTTGAGGGGGCAGACAGCCCCCTCATGCCGCCCTCAGCCCGCCGCGCGCCGGGCCAGGGCCAGGGCCACCTCGGTGGCCTTGCCCATGTCCTGCACCGAGATCCACTCCAGCGGCCCGTGGATCTCCTGCATGCCGGTGAAGATGTTGGGACAGGGCACCCCCAGCTCGGTCAGGCGGGAGCCGTCTGTGCCGCCGCGGATCGGCACGGAGCGGGGCTCCAGCCCGGCGTCGCGGACCGCCTGATAGACCAGCTCCACCGGTCTCATGTCCTTCTCCAGCCAGTAGCGCATGTTGCGGTACTGGGGCGTGATCTCCAGCGCGACCCGCGCCCGGGGCTCGCCCGCGGAGACGGCTTCGCAGACCTGGCGCAGGAGCTCCCCCTTGGCCGCCAGGCCCTCCAGCTCGAAGTCCCGCAGGATCAGGTGGATCTCCGCCTCCGAGGAGCCGCCGCTAATCTCCGAGACATGCAGGAAGCCCGCCAGCCCCTCGGTGGTCTCGGGGGTCTGGGTCGCCTGGGGCAGCAGCATGACGATCTTGGCGACCAAGTGCAGGGCATTGACCATCTTGTCCTTGGCAAAGCCCGGGTGGGCCGAGACCCCCGTGACCCGCACCAGGGCGGCATCGGCCGAGAAGGTCTCGTACTCGATCTCGCCCGGCTTGCCGCCGTCGAAGGTATAGGCGAAGTCCGCGCCGAGGTCCTCGGGCAGGCGCGGGTCCACCCCGCGGCCGATCTCCTCGTCGGGGGTGAAGGCCAGGCGGATCGGCCCGTGCGGGATGTCGGGGTTCTGCAGAAGATGCCGCGCGGCGGTCATGGCGATGGCCACGCCCGCCTTGTCGTCGCCGCCCAGCAGGGTCGTGCCGGAGGCGGTGATGATGTCCTCGCCCTGCTTCTCGCCCAGGTAGGGCGAGGTCTCGGGCGAGAGGCGCAGATCGGGCGCATCGGCGAAGGTGATGTCGCCGCCGTTGTAGCGCCGGTGCACCACGGGCTTGACGCCGGTGGCGTTGAACTGCGGCGCCGTGTCGACGTGGGCGCACCAGGCCATGGTGGGGCCCGGGGCGGTGCCGGGGATGGTGGCCAGGACCACGCCGTAGTCGGTCAGGGTCACCGCCTCGGCGCCCATCTCCTCCAGCTCCGCCACCAGCAGGCGCGAGAGGTCGAGCTGGATGGCGGTGCTGGGGCGGCTCGGCGAGGCGGCGTCGCTCTGGCTGTCGATGGCGGCATAGCGGACAAGCCGCTCTTCCAGTTCCTTGTCGAAGGGGGTGCGCATGGGTCTCTCCTGCTTGCTCTGGCGCGCAGGGGAAGGCCAATCGCGGGGCCTGTCAACCGGCCCCGGCAGGCCGGCTCAGGCGGCGAAGGCTTCCAGGCGCGGGTGGCGCGGCTGGAACTTCCAGATCACCACCTCGGCCCCCATCAGGGGTTCGGCGAAGGCGCGCAGGGCGCCATAGTCCGCCAGCACCGGCGGCACCCCTTCCAGGGCGCGGCGGTAGTGGCCGGCGGCCCGGGGCGGCGCCAGGTAGAGCTTGCGGTTGGCCAGCAGGAAGGGCGCCAGCCCCATCCCCGGCAGCAGCTCGAAGAGGGCCTGGGTGACCCCCGGCCAGCGAATCTCGAAGACATCGTCGAGGCAGAGTATGCCCTCCGTCCCGGTCAGGCCGCCGTAGCGGGCAATGTCGGCCCGCACCTCCTCCAGCCGGTGGCCCGCGTCGATGTGGACAAAGCGGTAGGCCCGGCCCAGGAGCGGATCGGTGCGGGCATCCTGGGTGTCGCAGCGGTGAAAGCTGATGCGCTGGGCCCGGTGCGGCGGCAGGGCGGCGAGCTTCTCGTCGAACTTCGGATGGCGCACCCGGTCCACCAGCTCCAGCCGCTCGCCCTCCTCCAGGGCCGAGGCCAGGAGCATGGCGGTGCCACCCTGGGCCACGCCCAGCTCCAGCAGGTCCCCGCCGATGCGCAGGTCCCGTTGCAGGGAGAGCAGGCAGTACCAGACAAAAACGGATTCCACGGGGAATGGCACGCCCTCGTGGCGCAGTGGCAGATAGCGGCGGTGCAGGCGGTCGATCGCGGCCCGGTCCATGTCAGTTCCTTTCAGCGCCACCCGCACCAATTGAAGCGCCCCGGCGGGCAAAATGCAAGCAAAAGGTGAAACATTGCCGCCCCCGCAACCCACGGGCAGCGCAGCCGCGCGCCCGCCGCCCCTTGAAGTCACAAGGCACTTGGGCAATATCGGAGGCCAGCAATTCAGAGACCACCATGGCGCTGCCGATCCGCGAACAACTGAAGTATTGGGGCGTCGCCCTGGCGGTGACGCTGGTGGTGTTCTGGTTCATCGGCGATGTCCTCCTGCCCTTCATCCTGGGCGGCGCCATCGCCTATTTCCTCGATCCCGTGGCCGACAGGCTGGAGCGGCTCGGCCTGAGCCGCACACTCGCGACGGCGGTGATCACCGTCGTGGCCCTCTTGATCTTCGTCATCATGGCGCTCCTGGTGATCCCCACCCTGGTGAACCAGACGGTCTCCCTGGTGGAAACCGCGCCCAAGCTCTTCCGCGACCTCACGGATTTCCTGATCCAGCGATTCCCCTCGCTGCTCGATGCCGACAGCACCCTGCGCACCTCGCTCACCGGGCTGGGGGCGACGATCCAGGAGCGCGGCGGCCAGCTTCTGGAGACCGCCCTGGCCTCCTTCGCCTCGATCCTGAACATCGTCCTGCTCTTCGTCATCGTGCCCGTCGTCGCCGTCTATCTCCTGCTCGACTGGGACCGCATGGTGGCCGCCATCGACGGGCTGCTGCCGCGCGAACATGCCCCGACGATCCGCCAGCTCGCCCGCGAGATCGACGGCACCCTGGCCTCCTTCGTGCGCGGCATGGGCACCGTCTGCCTGATCCTGGGCACCTACTACGCCCTCGCCCTGATGCTGGTGGGGCTCCAGTTCGGCCTCGTGGTGGGCTTCGTGGCGGGCCTCGTCACCTTCATTCCCTACCTCGGCGCCCTGCTCGGCGGGCTCCTGGCCATCGGCCTGGCGCTCTTCCAGTTCTGGGGCGACTGGCTCTCCATCGGGCTGGTGGCGGGGATCTTCGTGCTCGGCCAGGTGGTGGAGGGCAATGTCCTCACGCCCAAGCTGGTGGGCAATTCGGTGGGGCTGCACCCGGTCTGGCTGATCCTGGCGCTATCGGTCTTCGGCACCCTCTTCGGCTTCGTCGGCATGCTGGTGGCCGTGCCGGTGGCCGCCGCCCTTGGCGTGCTGGCCCGCTTCGGGGTCGAGCAGTACCAGCGCAGCCTGCTCTACCGCGGCCACGACGACCCGGAAAGCGGGGCTTGAGATGGGCGAACAGCTTGGGCTGAAGCTGCCGGCCAGGACCGCCCGGGGGCGCGAGGATTTCTTCGTGGCGCCCTCGAACCGCATGGCCCTGGCGATGATCGACGCCTGGCGGAACTGGCCCCAGGGCAAGCTCCTGCTGATGGGGCCGGGCTGCGCCGGCAAGACCCACCTGGCCTACGTCTGGGCCGAGATGTCGGGCGCCGAGATCATCCCCGCCGCCGCCCTCACCGAGGAGACCGTGCCAGAGCTCGCCGCCGCCCCCCTGGTGGTGGAGGACGTGGACCGGGTGGCGGGCGATGCCGGGGCCGAGAGGGTGCTCTTTCACCTGCACAACCTGATCCTGGCCGAGGGCCAGCCGCTCATGCTCACCGGCCAGGCGCCGGTGGCGGGCTGGCCCGTGGCCCTGCCCGATCTGCGCTCGCGGCTCCTGGGCACCTCCGCCGTTGCGCTGGAGCCGCCGGACGACATGCTGCTCCAGGCGGTCATGGTCAAGCTCCTGGCCGACCGCCAGCTCACCCCGCCGCTGAACCTCATGCCCTACCTGCTCTCGCGGATGGACCGCTCTTTCGCCTCGGCGATCGAGGTGATCGACCGGCTGGATGCCGCCAGCCTGGCCCGCAAGCGGCCCGTGACCCGCGCCCTCGCAGTGCAGGTGCTGGACAAGGACCGCGGCCCCGCGTGATACTGGGGACTGTCACGCAGACGCAACATGGTCGAGCGATAAGTCCTTATGCCCCAAGCTGATTTTCTTGCCGCCCCCTTCGAGACGCCGGAGGAGATCGTGGACCTCGACTTGGAGGGCGTGGGCCGCTACTTCAACCGCGAACTGAGCTGGCTGGGCTTCAACTGGCGCGTCGTGGAGGAGGCCAAGAACCCCCGCGTGCCGCTGCTGGAACGGCTGCGCTTCCTCTCCATCTCGGCGGGCAACCTGGACGAATTCTACACCGTCCGCGTGGCCGGCCTGCGCGAGCTGGCCCAGGCCGGCAGCACCACCACCGCCGCCGATGGCCTGACCCCGGCCGAACAGCTTGTCCTGATCAACGAGAACGCCCGCCGCCTGATGATGACCCAGCAGGAGATCCTGGTGGAGCTGATGGCCGAGATGGACGCCCAGAACATCATGCTGGAGCGCATCGCCGACCTCACCGAGGAGGACCTGATCTACCTCGAGGAGGTCTTTCTCACCCAGGTCTTCGCCGTCCTCTCGCCCCTGGCGATCGACCCGGCGCACCCCTTCCCCTTCATCCCCAACACCGGCTATGCCCTGGCCCTCCAGCTGGAACGCAAGGCCGACAAGCGCCCCCTCCAGGCGCTCCTGCCGATCCCCGCCCAGATCGACCGCTTCGTCGCCCTGCCCGCCCCGGAAGGCTGCCTGCGCTACCTGCCGCTGGAGGATCTGCTGGTGATCCACATCCCCAGCCTCTTCCCCGGCTACCGGCTCAAGAGCCACTTCGAGTTCCGCGTCCTGCGCGACAGCGACATCGAGGTCGAGGAGGAGGCCGAGGACCTGGTGCGCGAATTCGAGGTGGCCCTGAAGCGCCGCCGCCGCGGCGAGGTGGTGCGCCTGACCCACTCCTCCGGCGCCCCCGAGAAGCTCAAGGCGGTCATCATGGCCGAGCTCGACGTGAAGCCCCAGGACGTGATCGAGATCGACGGCATGATCGGCGTCGATGACCTCTCCGAGCTGGTGACCGAGGCCCGGCCCGACCTGCTCTGGCCGCACTTCACGCCCCGGGTGCCCGAGCGGGTGACCGACCACGAGGGCGACATGTTCGCCGCGATCCGCCAGAAGGACATGCTCCTGCACCACCCCTACGAGACCTTCGACATGGTGGTCCGCTTCCTGGCCCAGGCGGCGCGCGACCCGGACGTGGTGGCGATCAAGCAGACCCTCTACCGCACCTCCCGCGACAGCCCCATCGTGGAGGCCCTCTGCGAGGCCGCCGAGGATGGCAAGTCCGTCACCGCCCTGGTGGAGCTCAAGGCCCGCTTCGACGAGGCCGCCAACATCCGCCAGTCACGCCGCCTGGAGCGGGCCGGGGCCCACGTGGTCTACGGCTTTCTCGATCTCAAGACCCACGCCAAGATCTCCACCGTGGTGCGCCGCGAGGGCAACCGGCTGGTCACCTACACCCACTACGGCACGGGCAACTATCACCCCATCACGGCCCGCATCTACACCGACCTGTCGCTCTTCACCTGCGACCAGGCCCTGGGGCGCGACGCCACCAAGGTCTTCAACTTCCTCTCGGGCTATGCCCCGCCCGACGCCCTCGACAACCTCGCCATCTCGCCCACCACCCTCAAGCCGCGCCTGCTGGAGATGATCGCCGCCGAGGCCGCCCACGCCCGCGAGGGCCGCCCGGCGGCGATCTGGGCCAAGATGAACAGCCTGATCGACGCCGAGGTGATCGACGCCCTCTATGCCGCCTCCGCCGCCGGGGTGAAGATCAGCCTGGTGGTGCGCGGCATCTGCGGCCTGCGCCCCGGGGTGAAGGGCCTGTCGGAAAACATCCGGGTGAAGTCCATCGTCGGACGCTTCCTGGAACATTCCCGCATCGTCTGCTTCGGCAACGGCCAGGGCCTGCCGCACAAGAAGGCGCGGGTCTTCATCTCCTCCGCCGACTGGATGGGCCGCAACCTGAACCGCCGGGTGGAGACCCTGGTGGAGATCGAGAATGCCACCGTGAAGGCCCAGATCGTGAGCCAGATCATGGCCGCCAACCTGGCCGACGTGGCCCAGAGCTGGGTCATGTGCCCCGACGGCCACTTCGCCCGGCCACCCCTGCCGGAAGGCCAGTTCGCCTTTTCCGCGCACCGCTTCTTCATGGAGAACCCCTCCCTCTCCGGTAGAGGCTCCGCCGGCGCCTCCGATGTCCCGCAACTGACCCACACGGATGACTGAGCGGAGCGGTTGACCCCCGCCCCCCGCTGCCCCATCTTGCACCCCGAAACAGACCCGGAGCCCGCATGGCAGATCAGGCTTTCCAGCGACCCGAGCCCGTTCCGGAAACCGGCCTGGCCGACATCGGCCTGTTCAGCCGCCCCCTCTTCGAGGATCCCTCCGCCCGGGCCCTGGCGCGGGTGGGCGTGGTGGACGTGGGCTCCAACTCGGTGCGCCTGGTGGTCTTCGACGGGGCCGCCCGCTCGCCCGCCTACTTCTACAACGAAAAGATCATGTGCGCCCTGGGCGCGGGCCTGTCCGAGACCGGGCACCTCTCGCCCGAGGGCCGGGTGCGGGCCCTCTCGGCGATGCGGCGCTTCCGCAAGCTGGCCGATTCGATGGGCCTCTCGGAGCTGACGGTGGTGGCCACGGCGGCGGTGCGCGACGCCAGCGACGGACGCGAGTTCCGCGACGAGGTGCTGCGCGAGACGGGCCTGCGGATCTGGGTCATCGACGGCGAGGAGGAGGCCCGCCTCTCGGCCCAGGGGGTGCTCCTGGGCTGGCCCGGCGCCTATGGCCTGGTCTGCGACATCGGCGGCTCCTCGATGGAGCTGGCGGAGATCTCCGGCGGCCGCGTCGGGCGCCGCGTCACCTCCCAGCTCGGGCCGCTCAAGCTGCGCGACATGAAGGGCGGCGCCAGGGCCCGCGAGGCCCACATCCGCGAGGTCATGGACGGCCTCGCCGAGCGCATGGGCCGCCAGCGCGACAGGCTCTTCCTGGTGGGGGGCTCCTGGCGGGCCATCGCCCGGATTGACATGCTGCGCCGCGGCTACCCCCTGCACGTGCTGCACGAGTACCGGATGCAGCCCGCGGCGGTGCGCGAGACGGTGAAGTTCATCCAGAAGTCCGACCCCGACGAGCTGCGCGCCCGGGCCGGCGTCTCGGGCAGCCGCATGGCCCTGGTGCCCTACGCCGCCGAGGTCCTGAGCCGCCTGGTCAAGACCTTCAAGCCCAAGGACATCGCCCTCTCCAGCTACGGCATCCGCGAGGGAATGCTCTACGAGCAGATGCCCCAGCGCCTGCGCGACCGCGATCCGCTGATCGAATCCTGCCGCTTCGCCGAGGCCAAGGATGCCCGCATGCCCGGCTTCGGCAAGGTGCTCTACAATTTCATCCTGCCGCTCTACAAGAGCGCCCCGGCGCCGCGCCGCCGCCTGGTGAAGGCCGCCTGCCTGCTGCACGACGTCTCCTGGCGCGCCCACCCCGACTACCGCGCCGAGGTCTGCTTCGACAACGCGACCCGCGCCAACCTCGGCGGCCTGAAGCACTCCGAGCGGGTCTTCCTGGGCCTGGCGCTGCTGCACCGCTACTCCAACAAGCGCGAGAACACCCGCTTCGCCGATCTCTACGAGATGATCGACGAGCGCGACCGCGCCGAGGCCGAGATCCTCGGCAAGGCCATGCGCTTCGGCGCCATGCTCTGGATGAACCGCGAGACCGACCAGACCGAGCTGCGCTGGTATCCCAAGAAGAAGCAGCTCGAATTCCGCCTGACCGAGGGCGTCCTGCCGCTCTACGGCGAGGTGGCCGAGAACCGCCTCAAGAGCCTCGCCGCCTCCCTCGGCGCCGAGGTGGCCGTGAAGCAGGTCCGCCGCAAGGCGGGGTGAGGGGCGCTCCAGACGCACAGGGCCCGTCGCATCGCGCGCCCCGTCCCCTCTTCGTTTTGCCAGATAAACTCCGGGGGAGTCGCCGCGCCAGCGGCGGCGGGGGCAGCGCCCCCGAACCAGGGCACCGCGCGCCCCGTCCCCTCTTCGTTTTGCCCAATAAACTCCGGGGGAGTCGCCGCGCCAGCGGCGGCGGGGGCAGCGCCCCCGGACCAGGGCGCCGCCAGCGCCCCGCCCCTTCATATCATCAAGCAAAGGCCGGGGGCAGCGTTCCCAGCAAGGCGCCCGGAGGCGCCCTAGCCCCGGGCCTCGCGGATCAGGCGCAGGATGTCTTGGGCCGCCGAGGGGATGTTGGTCCCCGGCCCGAAGATCGCCTTCACCCCGGCATCCTTGAGGAACTGGTAGTCCTGCTGCGGGATCACCCCGCCGCAGATCACCAGGATGTCCTCGGCGCCGGCCTCCTTCAGGGCCTGGATGAGCTGCGGCGCCAGGGTCTTGTGGCCCGCAGCCTGGGAGGAGATGCCGATCACGTGCACGTCGTTGTCCACCGCGTCCTGGGCCGCCTCGGCGGGGGTCTGGAAGAGCGGGCCCACGTCCACGTCGAAGCCGATGTCGGCGAAGGCCGTGGCGATCACCTTGGCCCCCCGGTCGTGGCCGTCCTGGCCCATCTTGACCACCAACATGCGCGGGCGGCGGCCCTCCGCCTCGGCAAACTCCTCCACCGCCTTCTGGATGGCGGCAAAGCCCTCGTCGCCCTCGTAGGCGGCGCCGTAGACGCCCGCCAGGGTCTTCACTTCCGCCCGGTGGCGGCCGAACTGCTTTTCCATGGCCATGCTGATCTCTCCTACGGTGGCGCGGGCGCGGGCGGCTTCGACGGCGGCCGCCAGAAGGTTGCCGCCCTCGGCGGCGGCTTGGGTCAGGGCCTCGAGCGCTGCGGTGCAGGCGCCCTCGTCGCGGCTCTCGCGGATGCGCTGGAGGCGGGCGATCTGGCTGTCGCGCACCTTGACGTTGTCCACGTCGAGGATGTCGATCTCGTCCTCCTTGTCGCGGCGGTACTTGTTGACCCCGACGATCACCTCCTCGCCCCGGTCGATCATCGCCTGGCGCTTGGCGGCGGCCTCCTCGATGCGCAGCTTGGGCATGCCGGAGGCGACGGCCTTGGTCATGCCGCCCATCTCCTCGACCTCCTCGATGAGCTTCCAGGCGGCATCGGCCAGATCGGCTGTGAGCTTCTCCACGTAGTAGGAGCCGGCGAGCGGATCGACCACGTTGGTGACACCCGTTTCTTCCTGCAAGATCAATTGGGTATTGCGCGCAATTCGCGCGGAATGGTCGGTCGGCAGGCCGATGGCCTCGTCGAGCGAGTTGGTGTGGAGCGACTGGGTGCCGCCCAGAACGGCGCTCATGGCCTCGAAGGCGGTGCGCACGACGTTGTTGTAGGGGTCCTGCTCGGCCAGGGAGACACCGGAGGTCTGACAATGGGTCCGCAGCATGGAGGACTTGGGGTTCTTCGGCTCGAACTCCGACATGATGCGGTGCCAAAGCAGCCGCGCGGCGCGCAGCTTGGCGGCCTCCATGAAGAAATTCATGCCGATGGCGAAGAAGAAGGAGAGCCGCCCGGCGAAGCGGTCCACGTCCATGCCCCGCGCGATGGCGGCACGCACGTACTCGCGCCCGTCGGCGAGGGTGAAGGCCAGCTCCTGCACCAGGTTCGCGCCGGCCTCTTGCATGTGGTAGCCCGAGATGGAGATGGAGTTGAAGCGCGGCATCTCGTTAGAGGTGTACTCGATGATGTCCGCGATGATCCGCATCGAGGGTTCGGGCGGATAGATGTAGGTGTTGCGGACCATGAACTCCTTGAGAATGTCGTTCTGGATCGTGCCGGAGAGCTGGGCCTTGTCCACGCCCTGCTCCTCGCCCGCGACGATGAAGCTGGCCAGGATCGGGATGACCGCGCCGTTCATCGTCATGGAGACGGAGACCTTGTCGAGCGGGATGCCGTCGAAGAGGATCTTCATGTCCTCCACGCTGTCGATGGCCACGCCGGCCTTGCCCACGTCCCCCTCGACGCGGGGGTGATCGCTGTCATAGCCCCGGTGGGTCGCCAGGTCGAAGGCGACGGAAACGCCCTGCTGCCCCGCGGCCAGGTTGCGGCGGTAGAAGGCGTTGCTCTCCTCCGCCGTGGAGAAGCCCGCGTACTGGCGGATCGTCCAGGGGCGGCCCGCGTACATGGTGGCCTTCACGCCCCGGGTGAAGGGCGCCTCGCCGGGGATGGAGCCCAGATGGTCCAGCCCCGCCACGTCCTCCGCCGTGTAGAGCGGCTGGACGGGGATGCCCTCCAGCGTCTGCCAGGTCAGCTCCTCGAGGGGGCGGCCGCGCAGCTCCGCCTCAGCGAGGGAGCGCCAGCTGTCCTTGTCCTTGGTCATGGTCGTGTCCTTCCGTCATCTGCCCCGGTGGCAGGCTTGGGCCTGCTCTGTGCTGGGGCGTTTCCTCTGTCAGTGTGGCAAGGCCCCCTGCCCCGGCGTCGAGCCAGCAGAGATCCTCGGCGTAGGCCGCGCGCAGGGCAGCGCCCTGGGCGGCGGTGAAGGGCTGGTAGCGGGCCCCGTCGGGGCCCGGCCCGAGGGCCGCGGGGTCGCCCCCGGCCTCAAGCGTCAGGGCGCGCAGGCGGCCCAGCTCGGGGGCGCGGTTGCGCCAGATCGGGCGCGCGGGGGCGGGCGCCGCCTGCGCGCTGGTGAGGCAGGCCAGCAGCAGCTCGGGCTGCCCCGGCGCCCGCTCGAAGGGGCGCACCCGGATCTCCACCTGCGGCAGGGCGCAGGCCAGATCCTCGATCACCCCGCGCCAGGAGCGCGCGCCCCGGGCAATCCGGGCCCGCGCCGCCACCCCCGGCGCCGCATGGCCGCGCGCTACGGCCAGGGCGGCGGCGGAGGCCCACCAGTGATCGGGGCTGCGCAGGGTCAGGACGACCCGCGCAAGGCGCCCGCCGAAGGCCGCCCCGAGACGCGCCAGCCGCTCTCCCGCCGCCGGGTAGAGCTGGCCGGTGCGCAGGCACTGCTGGCAGCTCCCCAGCATGTTCTCGTCGCTCACCAGGAGCTGGGAGAGACCCCGCGCCTCGGCCCGGGCGGTGAGCATCCGCACCCGCCCCTCGGCCCGCCGGGCATCGCCGCGCCAGCCGGCACCGCGCCCCGGAAAGAGCCCCGGCAGGACCGAGCGGCGGGTGCGCAAGGGCCCCCAGTAGCCGACTCCCCGGGCGGCGAGCCAGGGCCCCTGCCCGCGCAGGTAGTGCTGAAAGGAGGTGGTGGCGGTGCGGTGGGCACCGAGGTGCAGAATGACATCCATGAGCCGGCGCCCCCGGGCGCGCAAGGAGAGGGCCCCGTCCGACCGAAGTGCGGGGAACGCCAGGCTCATGACAGGGCACCCCTTTGCGTGGGCTTAATGGCCGCAGGGGGAAAAATCTGCATCGCATTTCCGCCCGCACCCCTTATATCTGGTCCGTAAGGAGACCTCATGAAACGGCTGATGTCATTTGTTTTTGCTGGACTAATTGCCGCTGCGGCCACGGCGCAGTCGGCCCAGGAGGCGGGCGAGGAAAGCCTCTTTCGGCCCGCCGACATGACGGATTTGAGCGAATTCCGCTGGAAAAAACGCCCCGTCGTGGTCTTTGCCGACAGCGAGAACGATCCCGCCTTCATCGAGCAGATGGAGTTCCTCGAGGACGAGGTGGCCGAGCTGACGGAGCGCGATGTGGTGGTCCTGGTGGACACCGATCCGGCGGCGCGCAGCCCGCTGCGGCTCAAGATGCGGCCACGGGGCTTCATGCTGGTGCTGGTGGGCAAGGACGGCGGCATCAAGCTGCGCAAGCCCTTCCCCTGGGACGTGCGCGAGATCACCCGCTCGATCGACAAGATGCCGATGCGCCAGCGCGAGATCCGCGAGCAGAAGGAAATCCAGGGCGTCGTGCAGGACTGAGCTTCATTGAATTCCCCCCGGCCCCTGCGTATATTGAGGGCAGGAGAAACCCCGGGCCAGAAGGATGGCAGGAATGAGCAAGCCAAAATCACCGCCCCCCCGCGCCGGTCAGACGGGCCCCCGCCCGGGTTACTGAGAGCTGCTGCTCCAGCGCGCCGATGGCGGCCTCCGCCGCCACGAGCGCCTCTTTCTTCAATGAAATGTAGTCGGTGAAGATGGCGATCCGCTTGCCCTGCGGCTCGCGCCGGACGGCTTCGGCGCGCAGGTCGGCGATGATCGCCTCGATGGCGAAGACCTGGTTGTAGTAGCGCGTCACCGGCAGGATCACCGCCTCGGGCAGAATGTGAATTTCCCCCAGGATGGCCCGGAAGATGGTGTCGTTGCGCTCCGAGGGCACGAAGGGCAGATAGCTCTCGTCCGCCTCCATCTGGGTCACCACGTCGCTCCAGCCCTTGTCGAGGTCGAAGAAGGTCAGGGCGTCCCGGTAGTGGACGATCTCGGCCAGCAGCGCCGTCGAGATGTCGCCCCGCTGCTCGGCCCGGCGGCGCTCCGCGGCGCGGTGCTCCCGCCGCCCCGTCACCACCCAGCCCAGCACGTTGATCACCGCGGCGATGGCCGCCGCGATGATCACCGGACCTATCCAGACCTCGAGGGTCACGCCCCTATTCGAACTCCATGATGACATCGTCCACGGCCAGGCTGTCGCCCGCCTCAGCGTTGATCTTGGAAACCACGCCCTTGCGCTCGGCGCGCAGGATGTTCTCCATCTTCATCGCCTCGATGGTGCAGAGCGCCTGCCCCTCCTGAACCTCGTCGCCTTCGGAGACGTCCATCTTCACCACCAGGCCCGGCATCGGGCAGAGCAGCATCTTGGAGGTGTCGGGCGCGACCTTCTCGGGCATCAGGCGGGCCAGCTCGGCCTGGCGCGGGGTGCGCACGTGGACCCGCAGCTCCGCGCCGCGGGTGCGGATGCGGAAGCCGCCGGAAATCTTGCCGACCTTCATCACCAGGGGCGCGTCGTTCACCGTCATGGCGGCCAACTGGTCGCCCGGCGTCCACTTGCCCGAGACGCGCAGCTCCTCGCCGCCCTCGAAGCGCACCGTGGCGCCGGCCTGATCGGCGGCGATCACCAGATCGAAGGAGTGGCCCTGGAGGGTCACGTTCCAGTCGCTGCCGACCTTGCGCTCGTGGTTGTCCATCCGGCCCGAAACGCGGGCGCGGCGGATCTCGGCGACCCGGTGCATGGCGGCGGTGGCGGCGGCGATGCGGCGCAGATCAGCCTCGGAAAGCTCCACCCCCTCGAAGCCGTCGGGATATTCCTCGGCGATGAAGGCCGTCGTCATGTCGCCCGAGACGAACTTGGGGTGGTCCATCACGGCGCTGAGGAAGGGCAGGTTGTGGCCGATCCCCTCCACCTCGAAGCTGTCGAGCGCCACGCGCATCCGCTCGATGGCCTCGGCGCGCGTCGGCGCCCAGGTGCAGAGCTTGGCGATCATCGGGTCGTAGTACATGGAGATCTCGCCGCCCTCGTAGACGCCCGTGTCGTTGCGCACGGCCATCTCGGCGGTGGGGGCCGCGTCGGCCCACTTGCCATTGTCGGACATGGGCCCGGCGGCCACCTCCTGCGGCGGGCGGTAGCGGGTCAGCCGGCCGATGGAGGGCAGGAAACCGCGGTAGGGGTCTTCGGCGTAGAGCCGGTTCTCGATGGCCCAGCCGGTGAGGGTCACGTCCGCCTGCTTGATGGAAAGCTCTTCGCCGTTGGCGACGCGGATCATCTGCTCCACCAGGTCCACGCCGGTGATCAGCTCGGTCACCGGATGCTCCACCTGCAGGCGGGTGTTCATTTCCAGGAAGTAGAAATTCTTGTCGCCGTCGACGATGAATTCCACCGTGCCCGCACTGGTGTAGCCAACCGCCTGGGCCAGGGCCACGGCCTGTTCGCCCATGGCCTTGCGGGTCTCCTCATCAAGGAAGGGGCTCGGCGCCTCCTCCACTACCTTCTGGTTGCGGCGCTGGATGGAGCATTCCCGCTCGCCCAGGTAGATGCCGTTGCCGTGGCTGTCGCAGAGCACCTGGATCTCGATGTGGCGCGGCTGGGTGACGAACTTCTCGATGAAGATGCGGTCATCGCCGAAGGAGTTGGCCGCCTCGTTCTTGGAGGACTGGAAGCCCTCGCGCGCCTCCGCGTCGTTCCAGGCGATCCGCATGCCCTTGCCGCCGCCGCCGGCGCTGGCCTTGAGCATCACCGGATAGCCGATGTCGTTGGAGATCTTCACCGCCTCGTCGGCATCCTCAATGAGGCCCATGTAACCCGGCACGGTGGAGACCCCGGCCTCCTTGGCGATCTTCTTGGAGGTGATCTTGTCGCCCATCTTCTCGATGGCGCCCTTCGGCGGGCCGACGAAGGCCACCCCGGCCTCTTCCAGCGCCTCGGCAAACTTGGCGTTCTCCGACAGGAAGCCGTAGCCCGGATGGACGGCCTCGGCCCCGCTCTCCTTGATCGCCGCCATCACCTTGTCGATCACGATGTAGGACTGGTTCGCCGGCGGCGGCCCGATGTGGATCGCCTCGTCGGCCATCTGCACGTGCAGCGCATTGGCATCGGCGTCGGAGTAGATGGCGACGGTGGTGATCCCCATCTTGCGGGCGGTCTTGATGACACGGCAGGCGATCTCGCCCCGGTTGGCGATCAGGATTTTCTTGAACATGACGGGTCCTTCTTGGTGAGGGGGACGGCACGAGGGCCCCGCCGCAGCGGGGGCTGCGCGGGCTCCGGGCCGGAAAGCGGGTGATGGGGGCCGCGGGCGCGGCGCAAAAAGCGGGGCAGCACGGGCCATTGGCCGTACTGCCCCGAGAGGGAAGGGGTATGGGACAGGAGGGCCCCGGCGGGTGTGCCCAAGGCCCCTGCACCGGCAAGACTGGCGCAGCCCCCCGGCCCCGCCAAGAGCGGCGCGGCAGAGGCGCCCCCCTCGGCACCGGACCGCTGATCGGCGCGGCACTTGGGCAGGTTCACGCCGATCATCCCTCGAAGGCCTCCGGGAAGGCGGCGCGGGCGGCGGCCACGTCGATCACCAGGAGCGATTCATAGTGCGCCGGATCGAAGGGATCGGTGGCGGGCAGGACCTCGCGCCCGAAGAGCCAGGAGAGGCGCCCGGCGTCGAGGTTGCCGCGCTCGAAAGGTTCCTCGCCGAAATGCTCCCAGAGGGCCTTCATGAAGGCCAGGTCGGCGCGGCGATCAGCCGGGCGGCGGTCGCCGTGGCGCTCGCGGCGGACGATGGGCGTGACCCCGCGCGGGTTGGGGCGGCGGATGGTGAACTGGAAGTCGGTTCCCGGCAGGCGGCCCGGAAAGCCGCGGTGCTTGAGCATGTAGGCCGGCATCAGAGACCCTCCCCGGGACGGAGGGCGGCCGGTGCGGGGACAGGCGCTGCCGCCTGCCCCCGGGCAAGGTTACTTGTACTTGCCGGTGTAGACGGGCTCGGTCGTGATCGGCTCGGGCTCGACCACCACGTATTCCTCGTCGGTCTGGCCGCTGGTGCAGGCGGCGACAGCGGCGACGAAACCGATGGCTGCCAAGAATTTGATGCTTTTGGACATTCATGTCTCCTGTTTGCATGTTTGGGGCCCGGCACTGCTTCATGCCTCGCGGACCCCGGTTCTGAGGCAAGGGATACCTGGGTATTCCTGACGCGGATGATAGTGCAGTCGCTGGGGATTTCATACGGCATCGCACTGAATGACAGGCGATGTGTCGCCAAAGCCTCATTCCGTCCACAGCCTGAAGTCTGCGCCGCAAGATATTGTGGTGTCATTACAAATGCTCCCAGATGCAGGAGTTATCCACAGGCCGGAAGGCTTCGAAAAATTGCGTCGCCTCGGGGTCCGGCACGCCGAATTCCACCGCCCGGTCGGCCAGGGAGACGACGATCACGTCGCCCTTGAGGGCATATTCGGCCATGTAGGGCAGCGCCAGCATCTCGCAGAGGTGAATCATGTCGCCCGCCGCCGCCTCGTAACCGATGTCCGCCCCGGCGCGGCTGATGTCGGGGGCGATGAAGCGGAAGCGCAGCCAGGTCTCCTCGCCCAGCTCCTCCACCAGCACCTCCTGCAGCGCCACGGGCTGGCCCGAGGGCACCTCCAGCGCGCCCGCGGGCGTGGCCGCCAGCAGGGTGAGAGAGAGCAGCGCGGCCCTCATGGCGCCGTCTCCTCGCGGGTCTCGAACTGGGCCGGGGCGGTGATCTCCAGCAGCTCCAGATCATCTGAGTGGCGCACCTCGCGGTGCCTTATGCCGGGCGGCTGGAGCACGCAGGAGCCGGCGCGCAGCACCTGCTCGCCCTGCCCCTCGTACTCGAAGATCACCCAGCCCTGGGTGACGTAGACCATCTGGAAATCGAGCCTGTGGGAATGCCACTGGGCCGGGCTTTCCATGCCCGGCACGGCGCGGATCACGTGGGCGCCGTAGCGGCCCTGGGTGGCCGCCGCGATGCCGAGGTCACGATACTCGAAGAAGGGGCGCAGACCCGCCCCCTCGAAGCGGCCCGCGTCGGCGTGGGCGACGGTGAAGGCCTGGTTCTGCCAGAGGCTCATGGGCGCGCCCCCAAAGGGCGGCGCGGCGCCGCGTTCAGTGCTTGCGCAGGGCCTCGATCAGCTCGTCCTTGTCCATGTCCGAGCGGCCCTCGATGCCGATCTCCTGGGCGCGCTCGTAGAGCGCGTCCTTGGTCCAGTCCTCGTAGGGCGGGTTGGAGCCGCCCTTCTTGGAGGGCGCCTGATTGTCGTTGGCCTGGGCATTGGCGATGCGCGCCGCCTTCTCCTTGGAGGCGCCATCCTCGCGCAGGCTCTGGTAGGTCTCGTCGTCCTTGACGGAGGGTCCGTGGTCCTTGGTCATTGCTGTCTCCTTTGCGGGACAACGGCAGCCGGGCCCCGCGGGTTCCCGCGGGGGCAAGGGGCTGCGACAATGACGGGCAATGCACCAAGGCGGTCCTCACAGCGGAATGTTGTCGTGCTTCTTCCAGGGCATCTGGCGCTTCTTGTTGCGCAGGGAGGCGAAGGCCCGGGCGATGCGCTTGCGGGTGGAGCGCGGCTGGATCACCTCGTCGATGAAGCCCCGCTCGGCGGCCACGAAGGGGTTCGCGAAGCGGTCCTCGTAGTGCTTGGTGTGGGCGGCGATCTTCTCGGGGTCGTTGCGGTCACCGCGGTGGATGATCTCCACGGCGCCCTTGGCCCCCATCACGGCCACCTCGGCGGTGGGCCAGGCATAGTTGAAGTCGGCCCGCAGGTGCTTGGAGGCCATCACCACGTAGGCGCCGCCGTAGGTCTTGCGGGTGGCCACCGTCACCATGGGCACCGTCGCCTCGCCGTAGGCGAAGAGCAGCTTGGCGCCGTGCTTGATGACGCCGCCGTATTCCTGGGTGGTGCCGGGCAGGAAGCCGGGCACGTCCACCAGGGTCAGGATCGGGATCTCGAAGGCGTCGCAGAAGCGCACGAAGCGGGCCGCCTTGCGCGAGCTGTCGATGTCGAGCACGCCGGCCAGCACCATGGGCTGGTTCGCCACGACGCCGACGGTGCGGCCCTCGAGGCGGATGAAGCCGGTGATGATGTTCTTGGCGAAGTCCTCCTGGATCTCGTAGAAATCGCCCTCGTCGCCCAGCTTCAGGATCAGCTCCTTCATGTCGTAGGGCATGTTGGGGTTCTCGGGCACCAGGGTGTCGAGCGAGGCCTCGATCCGCTCGGGATCGTCGAAGAAGGGGCGCACCGGCGGGCCGTCGGTGTTGTTGGCGGGCAGGAAGTCCACCAGGCGGCGCACCTCGGCCAGGGCCTCCACGTCGTTCTCGAAGGCCGCGTCGGCCACCGAGGACTTGCGGGTGTGGGTGGCGGCGCCGCCCAGCTCCTCGGCGGTGACCTGCTCGTTGGTCACGGTCTTGACCACGTCCGGGCCGGTCACGAACATGTAGGAGCTGTCCTTCACCATGAAGATGAAGTCCGTCATGGCGGGCGAATAGACCGCGCCGCCGGCGCAGGGGCCCATGATGACGGAGATCTGCGGGATCACGCCCGAGGCCTCGATGTTGCGCTGGAAGACCTCGCCGTAGCCCGCCAGGCTGTCCACGCCCTCCTGGATGCGGGCGCCGCCGGAATCGTTGATGCCGATGACCGGGGCCCGGTTCTGCATCGCCATGTCCATGATCTTGCAGATCTTCTTGGCATGGGTTTCCGAGACCGAGCCGCCGAGGACGGTGAAATCCTGGGAGAAGACATAGACCAAGCGGCCGTTGATGGTGCCCCAGCCCGTCACCACGCCGTCGCCGGCGGGCTTTTGGTTTTCCATGCCGAAATCGGTGCAGCGGTGGGTCACGAACATGTCGAACTCTTCAAAGCTGCCCTCGTCGAGCAGCAGATCGACCCGCTCGCGCGCCGTCAGCTTGCCGCGGCCGTGCTGGGCGTCGATGCGGTCCTGCCCGCCACCCAGGCGGGCGGTCTCGCGGCGCGCCTCGAGTTGCTCAAGAATGTCCTTCATGCCAAAGATCCCCTGCTGTCAGTTTGGCGCATGTTACCGAACCGGCGGGGGGCCGTGAAAGGGCCATCTTGCATATTTGCAAAGTTTTTGCAGCAACACCCTAGCTAAATGCAAAGTGGCAAATCGCGTCGCGGTGAATGGACAATGGGGTTGACCCGCTTTACTTGCATATGCATGAAAGATACCTTTGATGTCGCGCCGGTCATCCGTTTTCTAGACCGCACCACCCCGCCCCATGTCTCCACCCTGATCCTGCTGGCGGGCCTCTCGGCCATGGCGATGAACATCTTCCTGCCCAGCCTCCCGGCCATGGCAGAGCACTTCGGCACGAGCTACGCGGTGGTTCAGCTCTCGGTGCCGGTCTATCTTTTCTGCTCGGCGGTGCTGCAACTTTTCATCGGCCCGATCTCGGACAACCTGGGCCGTCGTCGGGTGATGATCTGGGGCCTCACGCTCTTCCTGCTGACCACCCTGGGCTGCATCTACGCCCCCAACGCCACCTTCTTCCTGATCATGCGGGTGGCCCAGGCGGTGGTGGCCGTGGCCATGGTGCTGAGCCGCGCGGTGATCCGCGATCTCTACTCCCAGGACCGCTCCGCCTCGATGATCGGCTATGTGACCATGGGCATGGCCCTGGTGCCCATGGTGGCCCCGGCGGCGGGCGGCGGGCTGGAGCAGCTCTTCGACTGGCGCGCCTCCTTCTGGGCGCTCTTCTGGGTCGGCGCGGTGATCCTGGCGCTGGTGATCTTCGACATGGGCGAGACCGCCCGCCCCTCGGACCGGACCATCCTGGGCCAGTTCAAGGAATACCCCGAGCTGCTGCGCTCGCCGCGCTTCTGGGGCTACGCCATGGCCGCCTCCTTCTGCTCGGGTGCCTTCTTCGCCTACCTCGGCGGGGCGCCCTTCGTGGGCTCCGAGGTCTTCGGGCTCGATCCCTTCACCCTGGGCATCTTCTTCGGCGCCCCGGCGGTGGGCTACTTCACCGGCAACTTCCTCACCGGGCGCTTCGCCACCCGCTTCGGGGTGAACCAGATGGTCCTCTGGGGCTGCCTGGCCAACGGCGTGGGCTCCAGCATCTCGCTGCTGATTTTCCTCGCGGGCCATGGCTCGGCCTGGAGCTTCTTCGGCATGATGACCCTGGTGGGCCTGGGCAACGGGCTCTGTATCCCCAACGCCACGGCGGGCATGCTCTCGGTGCGGCCGCACCTGGCGGGCACCGCCTCGGGGCTGGGCGGGGCCATCATGATCGGCGGCGGCTCGGGCCTCGCGGTCCTGGCGGGGATGCTGCTGACGCCCGAGAGCGGGGCCTATCCGCTGCTGCTCATCATGCTGGGCACGGCCCTGGCGGGCATCCTCTCGATCCTGGTGGTGGTGCGGCGCGAGCGGGCCCTGGCCCGGCAGGGCCGCGACGTGGCGTAGGGCGCCCGCGCCGGCCCTTGCGGGCAGACCTTTGCAAAGTTAACCTTGCGCAGTTGCAAAGCTGCAAAGGATTGCCCCGCCATGGCCACCCAGAAACTCTATGCCGGGGCCAAGCTGCGCGAGCTGCGGACCCGCCTCGCCCTGACCCAGAAGGACTTCGCCGGGCGGCTCGGGGTCTCCCTGCCCTATCTGAACCAGATGGAGAACAACAACAGGCCGGTGAGCACCACGGTGGTCCTGGCCCTGGCCTCGGAGTTCGGGCTCGACGTTACGGAGCTTTCCGCCGGGGACAGCGGGCGCCTGGTGAGCGACCTGCGCGAGGCCCTCTCGGATCCGGTCTTTGCCGGCAAGCTGCCGCCCCTTGCCGACATGCGGCTCACCGCCTCCAACGCCCCGGCCCTGGCCCATGCCTTCCTGGAGCTGCACAAGGCCTACCGCCAGACCCACGAACGCCTGGCCTCGCTCGACGAGGCCCTGGGGCGCGAGGATGCCCGCGCCGCCCCCTCGCCCTGGGAGGAGGTGCGCGACTTCTTCCACTACTGCGACAACTACATCGACGCGGTGGACCGGGCGGCGGAGCACTATGCCATGAAACAGGCCCCGGGCGGCGACATGCGCGCCGCCGCCATCGCCACCCTGGAGGAGCGCGGCATCAGGGTGAGCCTGGAGGAGACCGACAGCCTGCGCCACTATGACCCCGAGGCCCGCACCCTGCGGCTCTCGGCGCGGGCGGCGCCCGAGACCCAGACCTTCCAGCTTCTTTTGCAGGTGGCCCTGATCCGGCAGAACAAGCTCCTGGAGGCGACCCTGGACCTGGCCCGCTTCCAGACGGCGGGGGCGCGCGACATCGCCAAGATCGGCCTGGCCAACTACTTTGCCGGGGCCGCGCTCATGCCCTACGGCGCCTTCCACGCCCGCGCCCAGACCTGCCGCCACGATCTGGAGCTGCTGGCCGGGCACTTCGGCGCCTCCATCGAGCAGGTGGCGCACCGGCTCTCCACGCTCCAGCGGCCCGGGGCCAAGGGCATCCCCTTCTTCTTTGTCCGGGTCGACCAGGCCGGCACCATCACCAAGCGACATTCGGCGACGCGGCTCCAGTTCGCGCGCTTCGGCGGGGCCTGCCCGCTCTGGAACGTGCACCGGGCCTTCGAGACCCCGGGCCGCTTCCTGCGCCAGCTCGCCGAGACGCCGGACGGGGTGCGCTACATCAGCCTGGCGCGCGACATCTCGAAGCCCGCCGGCCGCTTCGGGGCGCCGGTGCGGCGCTACGCCATCGCCCTGGGGTGCGAGCTGCGCCACGCCCATGCCCTGGTCTATGCCGACGGGCTGGAGCTGAGCCGGGAGAGCGCCTTCGAGCCGATCGGCATTTCCTGCCGGATCTGCGAGCGGCGCCATTGCCACCAGCGCGCCGTGCCGCCGCTGGAGCGCAACCTGGTGGTGGACACCCACCGGCGCGACACCCTGCCCTACCGGGTCGATTAACGCCGGGCGCGGCGCCAGCCGGCCGCCCGGGCCTCGGCCTCGGAGCAGAAGTAGCGCTCGCCCCGGTCGGGGCTGATCCGGGTCTCGGCGTAGTAGGCCTGGCCCGGCAGGTGGTAGATGCGCACCCCCTTGCGGCTGATGTTGCCCTTGATCGCGCAGCCCGCCGGGGCCGCCGGGGCGGCCGCGCCGCGGCGCTGGCTGAGGCGGTAGCGCGCCGGGGCCTCCAGCTCGAAGGCGTGGAGGCCGCGGCCGGCGCCCTTGGCGGCGCGTTCCTCGTCGATGTAGGCCCGGGAGTAGCGGGCATAGGCAAAGGCGATGCCCTCGCGCACCAGGGTGCGGCCCATGTCCTCGCCGCCGACGGCGCAGCGCGCCACGGTGCGGCCGTAGCGATCCTGTTCCAGGGCCTCGCAGCGCGCCCGGGCGCCCTGGTAGCGGTCCCGCACCTGGCGGGTCGCCCAGTCGCCGCAGGACCAGCTCTGGCCGCCACGGGTGCGGCAGGGCTGATCCCGCTCGGGGGCGTCGATGCCGTGCAGGCGCACCCTTTCGCGGCCCACCTCGAGGGTGTCGCCGTCGATGACGCGGATGCGGCCCTCGAACTCGGTGGCCTGGGCGGCGGCGGGGAGGAGCGCCAATGAGAGGGCGACTCGGCACAAAAACCTTAACATGAGGTTAATATGCGCGGCCCCCGGGCCGCCCGCAATCGCGATCGCGGGACGGGGTTAAGGCTACCGCTGGGCCACCGTCCAGTTGGGGTGGATCCAGGGCCTGTCGTTGGCCCTGGGCAGGGGATCGCGGCCCAGGATGTGATCGCTGGCCTTTTCGCCCACCATGATCGAGGGGGCGTTGAGGTTGCCGTTGGTGATGCGCGGGAAGATCGAGCTGTCGGCCACCCGCAGCCCCTCCACGCCGATCACCCGCGCCTCCGGGTCCACCACCGCCAGGGGATCGTCGCGCCGGCCCATGCGGCAGGTGCCGCAGGGGTGGTAGGCGCTCTCCGCATGTTCGCGGATCGCCTCGTCCAGCTCCTCGTCGGACTGGAGCGTCGCGCCGGGCTGGATCTCGTGGCGGATGAAGGGCTTGAAGGCCTCCTGGGCAAAGATCTCGCGGGTCAGGCGGATGCAGGTGCGGAAATCCTCCCAGTCCTCGGGGTGGGACATGTAGTTGAAGCGGATCGCCGGGGCCGCCTCGGGATCGGCCGAGCGCAGGGTGACGTTGCCGCGCGACTTGGAGCGCATGGGGCCGGTGTGGGCCTGGAAGCCGTGGCCCTCGGCCGCCGCCTGGCCGTCGTAGCGCACCGCCATGGGCAGGAAGTGGTACTGGATGTCGGGATAGGGCACGCCCGGCTTGGAGCGGATGAAGGCGGCGCTCTCGAACTGGTTGGAGGCCCCCATGCCGGTCTTGGTGAAGAGCCACTGGGCGCCGATGATCGCCTTGGAGAAGAGGTTCCAGTGGCGATAGAGGGTGATGGGCTGGGAGGCGGCCATCTGGATGTACATCTCCAGGTGGTCCTGAAGGTTCTCGCCGACGCCGGGGCGGTCCACCAGGGGGGTGATCCCGTGCTCGGCCAGGTGCCGCGCGGGCCCGATTCCCGAGAGCATCAGGAGCTTGGGCGAGTTGATCGCCGAGGCGGCCAGGATCACCTCGCGCTCGGCGGTGATGACCTCGCGGCTGCGGCCGCGCCGGATCTCGACGCCACGGGCGCGGCCCTCCTCGATCACCACCCGCTGGGCCAGGCCGCGCACCACCTGGACGTTGCCGGTGCGCTGGGCGGGCCGCAGGTAGGCATTGGCCGCCGACCAGCGCCGCCCCTGCCAGACGGTCTGCTCCATCGGGCCGAAGCCCTCCTGCTTCTCGCCGTTGTAGTCGTCCGTCACCTCGTAGCCGGCCTGGCGCCCGGCCTCGACGAAGGCGGCGTAAAGGGGGTTCTGGCGCGGGCCGCGGCTGACGTGCAGGGGGCCGGTGCTGCCGCGCCAGGCGGGATCGCCGCCGTGGCCGCCGTCGTGCCAGGATTCCATGCGGCGGTAGTAGGGCAGGACATCGGCGTAGGACCAGCCGCGCGCGCCGCTTTCTTCCCAGTGGTCGAAATCCATGGCGTGGCCGCGCACGTAGACCATGCCGTTGATCGAGGAGGAGCCGCCGATCACCTTGCCGCGCGGACAGGCGAGCCGGCGGCCGCCCAGGTGCGGCTCGGGCTCGGAGCGGTAGCCCCAGTCGTAGAGGGGCATGTTCATCGGGTAGCTCAGGGCGGCGGGCATCTGGATGAAGGGCCCGGCGTCCGAGCCGCCGTGCTCGATCACGATGACCCTGCGCCCGGCCTCGGCCAGGCGGTAGGCCATGGCGCAGCCCGCGCTGCCCGCTCCCACGATCACGAATTCAGCCTGCATCGGCTTTCCTTCCACTTCCTTGGTGATTCCGCGCGGGGTCAAGGATCGCGGCACGCGACCGGGCGCAGCCCGGCTTGTCCTTGACGCCGCGGGGAATCGCATCGTCAAAATCGTCGAGGTGACTTGAGGATCGCTCCGATCCCTCAAGCACCTCCCCAGCAATGGCCCCGGCGGCGCAGCCCGGGCCCCGCCCGGGGCCGGGGCGCCGCCTCTGCCCTCTCGTCAGAAGGGCGCCTCCACGTCGTCCATGCGCACGAAGACGGACTTGAGCTGGCTGTAGTGCTCGATCGCCGCCTTGGAGTTCTCGCGCCCCACGCCGGACATCTTCATCCCGCCGAAGGGGGCCTCCACGGGGGCGTCGTTGTAGGTGTTGATGTAGCAGGTGCCCGCCTCGAAGCCCGCCGCCATGCGGTGGGCGCGGGCCAGGTCGCGGGTGAAGACCCCGGCGGCGAGGCCGAACTCGGTGGCGTTGGCGCGCGCCAGGGCCTCCTCCTCGGTCTCGAAGTCGAGCACCGCCATGACCGGCCCGAAGATCTCCTCGCGGGCGATGGTCATCTCGTCCGTCACGTCGGCAAAGACCGTGGGGGTGAGCCAGAAGCCCTCGCGCTCCAGCCGCTCGCCGCCGGTGACCAGGCGCGCGCCCTCGGCGCGGCCCTTCTCGATGTAGCCCTGGACGATCTCCATCTGGCGCTCCGAGACCATGGGCCCGAAGCTTGTCTCGGGGTCCATCGGATCGCCGATCCTGGCCTGGGCCAGGCGCTCGGCGAGGCGCGTCAGGAAGCGCTCCTTGATGCCCTTCTGGACAAAGACGCGGGTGCCGTTGGAGCAGACCTGGCCGGAGCTGTAGAAGTTGCCCAGGATGGCCCCGCCGACGGCATTCTCGAGGTCGGCATCGTCGAAGATCACCAGGGGGGACTTGCCGCCCAGCTCCATGGTGACGTGCTTCATGCCCTCGGCGG
This sequence comes from Sulfitobacter sp., assembly GCA_965212515.1. Classification (GTDB taxonomy): domain Bacteria; phylum Pseudomonadota; class Alphaproteobacteria; order Rhodobacterales; family Rhodobacteraceae; genus Sulfitobacter. The sequence goes on along the minus strand of OZ243122.1, from coordinate 3,564,485 downwards.
CGGCGGCATAGACCTTGCGGCCCGTGGGCACGGAGCCGGTGAGCGAGACCTTGTCGACGCGGGTATCGGCGATGAGCGAGGCCCCGACCGCGCCGAGGCCCTGGACCACGTTGTAGAGGCCCGCGGGCAGGCCCGCCTCGTGCAGGATCTCGGCCACCTTGAGGGCCGAGAGGGGCGTCGTCTCAGACGGCTTGAAGACCATGGCGTTGCCGCAGGCCAGGGCCGGCGCGCCCTTCCAGCAGGCGATCTGGGTGGGATAGTTCCAGGCCCCGATGCCGACGCAGACGCCCAGGGGCTCGCGCCGGGTGTAGACCCAGTTCTCGCCCAGCTGGATGTGCTCGCCCGTGAGGCTGGCGGCGATCCCGCCGAAGTACTCCAGCGCGTCGGCGCCGGAGGTGGCGTCGGCCACGGAGGTCTCCTGGTAGGGCTTGCCGGTGTCCCAGGTCTCGAGCACGGAAAGATCGTGGTTGCGCTCGCGCATCAGGTCGGCGGCGCGGCGCAGGATGCGGCCCCGCTCGGTGCCGCTGAGGGCGGCCCAGTCGCGCTGGGCGCGGCGGGCGGCATTCAGGGCCCTGTCGATGATCGCGGGGGTGGCTTCGTGCAGGCGCGCGATGACCGCGCCGCTGGCGGGGTAGATCACCTCGAAGGGGGTGCCTTGGGCGTCCTCGACGTACTGGCCGTCGATGAAGTGGCTGGCCTGGGGTTGGGTCTCGTAGGGCATATGAGTATCGGGCCTCCGGCGGGCGTTGATCGGGCAAAACGAAGCGGCAGGGGCGGCGCTCAGGGGGCGCGCTTGCTCTCTTCGAGGATGTTCAGGTCCATGTGGTTGCGCATGTACTGCTCTGAGGCACGGCGCAGGGGCTGGTGATCCCAGGGGTAGTAGCCGCCCTGGCGCAGGGCCTCGTAGACGACCCAGCGGCGGGCCTGGCTGGCCCGGACCTCGGCGTCGAAGCTTTCCAGATCCCAGCGGGCGGCGGATTCGATGCGGAACCGCTCCAGGGTGTCGGCGTGGGCCGGGTCCTCGGCCAGGTTGGTGAGCTCCTGGGGATCGACCTGGAGATCGAAGAGCTGTTCGGGATCGAGGGCGCAGTTGGTGTACTTCCAGCGCCCCACGCGCAGGCAAATCATGGGCGAATAGGAAGCCTCTGCGGCATACTCCATGGCCACCGGCTCGGCCCGGTTGCCGCCCTGGCCGAGGGGCACCAGGGACTGGCCGGTGGTCCAGGGCATGACCTCGGCCATCGAGACCCCCGCGAGGCCGCAGAGGGTCGGGCAGAGGTCGATGGTGGAGACCGGGGTTTCCACCAGGCCCGGCGCCATGTCCGGCGCGGCGATCATCAGGGGCACCCGCGCGGAGCCCTCGAAGAAGGACATCTTGAACCAGAGGCCGCGCTCGCCCAGCATGTCGCCGTGGTCCGACACGAAGACCACGATGGCCTCCTGTTGGGTCTCCTCCAGGGTGCGCAGGATCTGGCCGATCTTGTCGTCGAGGTAGGAGAGGTTGGCGAAGTAGGCCCGGCGCGAGCGGCGGATGTCCTCTTCGGTGATGTCGAACTCGCGCCAGTTGTTGGCATCGAAGATGCGCTGGCTGTGGGGATCGTGATCCGCGTAGTCCATGGCGGGAACCTGCGGCAGGAGGTGGTCGCAGTCCTCGTAGAGGTCCCAGTACTTGCGGCGCGCGACGTAGGGATCATGCGGGTGGGTGAAGGAGACGGTGAGGCACCAGGGGCGCGCGTCCTGGCCGCGCGCGAGATCGTAGAGCTTGCGGGTCGCCTCGTAGGCCACCTCGTCGTCGTACTCGAGCTGGTTCGAGGTCTCCGCCACCCCTGCCCCGGTGACGCTGCCCATGTTGTGATACCACCAGTCGATCCGCTCGCCGGGCTTGCGGTAGTCCGGGGTCCAGCCGAAATCGGCCGGGTAGATGTCCGTGGTCAGGCGCTCCTCGAAGCCGTGCAGCTGGTCGGGGCCGACGAAGTGCATCTTGCCCGAGAGGCAGGTCTGGTAGCCCGCGCGGCGCAGGTGGTGGGCGTAGGTGGGAATGTCCGAGCGGAACTCGGCGGCATTGTCGTAGACGCCGGTGGCCGAGGGCAGCTGCCCCGACATGAAGGCGGCCCGCCCCGGCGCGCAGAGCGGCGAGGCCGTGTAGGCATTGGCAAAGCGCGTGGAGCGGGCGGCCAGGGCCTTGAGGTTGGGCAGGTGCAGCCAGTCCGCCGGCCCGTCGGGAAAGAGCGTGCCGTTGAGCTGGTCGACCATCAGAAGGAGGATGTTGGGGCGGCTCATTCGGTGCGGTCCAGTAGCAGTTGCAGGGTCGAGAGGGCGACCGAGAGGGCCGCCGAGGCGGTGCCGCGCTCCGAGAGGGCGGCGCGCAGGTAGAGGCCGTCGATCAGGGCGGCGAGGGTCTCGGCGTCGGCCTCGGGGGAGGCGCTGAGGGGCCGCAGGGCGTGGCGCAGGTTGGAGCGCAGGCGGCGCTGGTAGGCCCGCAGCAGGCGCGCCGTCTCCGCATTGTTGGGGGCGGCGGCGTAGAGGGTCATCCAGGCGTTGACCGTGGCCGGGGCGAAGGAGACCTCGTCGAAGGAGGCGATGATGATGGCGGCGGCGCGGTCGCGCGGGCCGCGCGCCTCGGCCAGACGGGCCCGGACCTGGGCCCCGTATTCGGCCAGGATGTAGCGCATGGCGGCGAGGAAGATCTGGTCCTTGCCGCCGAAGTAGTGGTGCGCCAGGGCCGTGGACATGCCCGCGCGCTTGGCGATCTGGCCCACCGTCACGTCGAGCGAATGGGCCGCCCCGATCTCTTCGATGGTGGCCTGCACGAGCGCCGAACGGCGGATCGGTTCCATGCCGAGCTTGGGCATCTGAGTCGCTTCCTTGGGCTTTGGTCGGCCCAAGGTAAAGGGGGCTTTATTGACTCGTCAATCAAGTAGTTGACTGGTGGGTCAAGAACCGCCCCGTCAGAGTTTCGTGGCCGTGCTGGTGGGGGTGATCTGGCGGTTCAGCATGGCCTCGCGCCAGGTGATGAAGGTGACCGAGGAGAGGATCACCGTGCCCCCCACGACGACCCAGATGTCCACCGGCTCGGCGAAGGCGACGACCCCCAGCAGGGTGGCCCAGACGAGCTGCAGGAAGGTGACCGGCTGGGTCACCGTCAGGGGCGCTGCGGCATAGGCCAGGGTCATGGTGTAGTGGCCCGCTGTGGCGCAGAAGGCCACGGCCAGGAGGATCGCCAGTTCCTGCGGGGTGGGCGTGATCCAGACCGGGATGGCGAAGGGGGCCAGGCCCAGGGTCACGAAGACCGAGAGCATGGCGACGACCACCGAAGGCTTCACCTCGTCCGCCAGGACCTTGGCCAGGATGTAGGAGCCGGCGAAGACCACGGCGGCGAAGAGCATGGCGAGGTGCCCCGAGGAGACCTCGCGGAAGCCCGGGCGCAGGATGACGACCGCCCCCAGGAGGCCCATGAGGACGGCGATGATCCGGCGCAGGGCCAGCTTCTCGCCCAGGAAGAGGGCGGCGAGGATGGTGACGTAGATCGGCGCCAGGTAGTTCATCGCCGTCACCTCGGCGATGGGGATCCGGGTCATGGCGTAGAACCAGAGGATCACCCCCAGGGCGTGGAAGAAGCCGCGCAGGGAGAAGAGCGTCCACTGGCGGCGGCTCAGGTTGGCCTCGCGCAGCGGGCCGAGCACCGGGATCAGGAAGATCAGGCCCATGGCGTAGCGCAGGAAGGCCGCCTCGGCGGCCGGCAGGCGCGGTCCCATATACTTGACCAGGGCGGTGACGAGGATGAAGAAAAAGCCCGTCATGAGCATCCAGAAGATGGCCAGGACGGGGCGCTGGGGGGTACCGTTATACATGGCCGCGACCTTGCTGTGCCGCGGCGGAAAGGGCAAGATCACATGAGCAGAAGTTTCGCCGCGATGGCCCACATGGTGAGGGCGATGAGCCCGTCCAGGATGCGCCAGGAGAGGGGCCGCGCGAAGATCGGCGAGAGCAGCCGCGCGCCGTAGCCAAGGGCGAAGAAGAAGCTGAAGCTGGCCAGCACCGCGCCCGTGCCGAAGGCCAGGCGGTCTGGGTACTGGGCCGAGATGGAGCCGATCAGGACCACCGTGTCGAGATAGACGTGGGGGTTGAGCCAGGTCAGGGCCAGGAGGGTCAGCAGGGTCCGGCGCAGGCCGCCCGCCGCGCCGCCGTCGGTCAGCAGAACCTCGCCGCCACGCCAGGCCGCCAGGGCGTTGCGGGCCCCGTACCAGATCAGGAAGGCGGCGCCGCCGTAGCGCATCAGGCTCTCGAACCAGGGGGCCGCCTCGGAGAGGGCGCCGATGCCCGCCACGCCGGCCGCGATCAGCAGCGCGTCGGAGGCGCCGCAGGTGAGGCAGACCCAGAAGACATGGGCCCGGCGCAGGCTCTGGCGCAGGACAAAGGCGTTCTGGGCGCCGATCGCCAGGATCAGGGTCAGGCTGAGGGCAAAGCCGGAGGTGAAGGAGAGCAGCATGGGCGGGGTCCTGGAGCGCGTCGGACCTGCCTAGCGGCGCGCTCAAGCGGCTTCAAGGGTGCGTGAGGCGGGGATTTTCCGGCTTGCGCGGGGGGCTTTGGGGGGTGCGGCGCGAATTGTTGTGGAAATATTGCACAAAAGTCGGTGAACCGGGCTGCAACTTCTGGCGTAAAGGCTTCGTGCATCCTATGTGCCCAGCAGCAATCAAAGGAAGTCCCGATGTTCGACAAGAATCAGAAGCTGGAAATCAGCCCCGAGCAGCTCGATGTGATCGAGGCCGCGTTGCAGACGCAGTCCAAGATCCTCAACCTCCAGGCCGCCGCCGGCGGCGCCACCGCCCGGGACCGGCTGAACGCGGTGAAGCGGACCCTGGCGACCATCGCCCAGCAGCGCCCCGCCGAACCCCGCCGCTGCCCCGCGCCGCGCCTCTCCTGGCTGAGCTTCTCGCGCATCGCCGACTGAGGCGGGTGCGGAGAGAGAGGTTGGAAGGCCGCTCCGGGGGGCGGTCTTTTTGTGTTTGGGGGGGTGTGGGGCTCGGGTGTGGGTTTCGCTGGTCGGGGAGACTTCGGGTTGAGCCCGGGATGACCGGCAGCTGAGCAATGATTACCGCGCCGTCAGCAACTCTTTCGCCCGTTACCCTCGGACCTGATCCGAGGGTCTCGCCGCTCAGGGAGATCCCGGGGCAAGCCCGGGATGACGGGAGTCGGCGGGGAACTAACCGAAGCCGAGCCAGCGACGGACCGGGGGGCGGCGCTTCGACCTTGCCGCTACAGTACTTTATGGCGGCCACGTACATCCTAGCTCTGCGCTAGGAACCAGGGCCCGCAAGAGCGCCGGCCCACGGGGCCGGTCCGGCGCTGGCACGGCGGCCGCTGGCGCGACCTTGATTCCGTGCCTGGGGAAGCAGCCCGTCACCCTCGGACATGATCCGAGGGTCTCGCCGCTCGGGAGGATTACGATGCAGGCCCGGGATGACGCGCGTGAGAGGTGGTAGGGAGGAGGAACACCCGAAGCCGGGCCAGCGCAGGACCGGGGGGCGGCGCCTCTGACCGACCTGCTACCGTACTTTATGGCAGCCAAGTACATCTTCGCGGCGGGCTCAGCATCAAGACCCGCAAAAGCGCCGGCCCACGGGGCCGGTCCGGCGCTGGCACGGCGGTCGCTGGCGCGACCTTGATTCCGTGCCGGGGGAGAAGCCCGTCTCCCTCGGACTTGATCCGAGGGCCTCTCAGTTCCACAAGGTTCCCGGGCAGGTTCGGGGTGATCGGCAACTAATAAAGGCCCCGCGCTGTCGGTAGTACACTGCGCCCGTCACCCTCGGACTTGATCCGAGGGTCTCACCGCTCAGGGAGATTCCGGGACAAGCCCGGGATGACGGGAGTGGAAGATGGCCAAGAAGAGAAACAACCGAAGCCGGGCCAGTGCTGGACCGGGGGGCGGCGCCTCTGACCGACCCGCTACCTTACTTTATGGCGGCCACGTACATCCTTGCCCCGCGCTAAGCACCAAGACTTGCAAAAGCGCCGGCCCACAGGGCCGGTCCGGCGCTGGCACGGCGGTCGCTGGCGCGACCTTGATTCCGTGCCGGGGTGAGTAGCACGTCACCCTCGGACTTGATCCGAGGGTCTCACCGGTCAGGAAGATCCCGGGGCAAGCCCGGGATGACGCTTGTGAGAGGTGGCCGGGAAGTGAACCAACAGAAGCCGTGCCAACGCCGGACCGGGGGGCGGCGCTTCGACCTTCCCGCTACAGTAGTTTATGGCAGCCAAGTACATCCTAGCTTTGCGCTGCGTGGTACCTTCGCCAAAGCGCCGGCCCATGGGGCCGGTCCGGCGCTGGCACGGCGGTCGCTGGCGCGACCTTGATTCCGTGCCGGGGTGTGAGTAGCTAGTCTCTCTCGGACCTGATCTGAGGGTCTCACTTCTCGGGAGGATTACGATGCAGGCCCGGGATGACCGCCAATTGACGAATGGCCCCACGCCGTCAGTTCCCTGCGCCCGTCACCCTCGGACTTGATCCGAGGGTCTCGCCGCACCGAGAGATCCCGGGGCAAGCCCGGGATGACGCTTGTGGAAGATGACCAGGAAGAGAACCAACCGAAGCCGTGACAGCGCCGGGCCGGGGGGCGGCGCCTCTGATCGACCCGCTAGGGTACTTTATGGCGGCCACGTACATCCTAGCCCCCCGCTCAGCACCAAGACCCGCAAAAGCGCCGGCCCATGGGGCCGGTCCGGCGCTGGCACGGCGGGGGCTGCGCCCCCTTGTTCCGTGCCGGGAGCCCGCCCCCCTCAGAGCTGCCCCATCACCTCGTCGGACGCCTCGAAGTTGGTGGTCACGCGCTGCACGTCGTCGTCGTCCTCCAGGGCGTCGATCAGGCGCATCAGCTTCTGCATGTTCTCCAGGTCCATCTCCGTCGTGGTGGTGGGCTTCCAGACCAGCTTGGTGGAGTCGCTCTCGCCCAGCTCCGCCTCGAGCGCGGTGGAGACCTCGTTGAGGTCCGTATCCGCGCACCAGATCACGTGGCCCTCCTCGGAGCTCTCCACGTCCTCGGCCCCGGCCTCGATGGCGGCCATCATGACGCTGTCGGCGTCGCCCGCCTCGGCCGGGTAGGTGACCTCGCCCTTGCGCTCGAACATGAAGCCGACGGAGCCCGTCTCACCGAGGTTGCCGCCGTTCTTGGAGAAGGTCGAGCGCACGGTGGAGGCGGTGCGATTGCGGTTGTCCGTCATGGCCTCGACGATCACCGCCACGCCGTTCGGGCCGTAGCCCTCGTAGCGGATCTCCTCGTAGTCCTCGGCATCGCCCCCGGTGGCCTTCTTGATCGCCCGGTCGATGTTGTCCTTGGGCATGGACTGGCCCTTGGCCTCCTTCACGGCGAGCCGCAGGCGGGGGTTCTTTTCGGGGTCCGGGTCGCCCATCTTGGCGGCGACGGTGATCTCCTTGGAAAGCTTGGAGAAGAGCTTGGAACGGGCCGCATCCTGGCGCCCCTTGCGGTGCTGGATGTTTGCCCATTTGGAATGGCCGGCCATGAGTGCCTCCGTCGAGTGATCAATGCTTTGGCGCGCTTATAGGGCAGGCCCCGCGGGGGCCGCAAGCTCTGCCTCCCGCCCCTGCCCCGCCGCCACCCCGCGCTGCCCGCTATTTCGCTTGCCCCTTGCCGCCCCCTTACCCATGGTGCCGCCATGACCCAGGACCAGATCATCCTCTTCACCCTCTTCGGCGCGGTCTTCGGGCTGCTGCTCTGGGGCCGCTTCCGCTATGACCTCGTGGCCTTCGCGGCGCTCATGCTGGGGGTCGTCCTGGGGGTCGTGCCGACCGAGACGGCCTTCTCGGGCTTCGGCCACCCGGCCACCCTTGTGGTGGCCCTGGTGCTGGTGGTCTCGGCCGGGCTGGTGCGCTCGGGCGCCGTCCTGCTGATCACCCAGACGCTGGTGGATTCCTCGCGCCGCCTGGGCGCCCACATCGCCATCATGGGCGCCGTGGGCGGGCTCCTCTCGGCCTTCATGAACAATGTTGCCGCCCTCGCCCTGCTCATGCCGGTGGACATCCAGACCGCGCGCAAGGCGGGCCGGGCGCCGGGGCTGAGCCTCATGCCCCTCTCCTTCGCCACCATCCTGGGCGGCATGGCGACCCTGATCGGCACCCCGCCCAACATCATCATCGCCTCCTTCCGCGAGGAGGCCCTGGGCAGCCCCTTCCGGATGTTCGACTTCGCCCCCGTGGGGGGCCTGGCCGCCCTCGCCGGGCTGGTCTTTGTGGCCCTGGTGGGCTGGCGGCTGATTCCCAACCGCCAGGATGCCGTCCTGGCCCCCGAGGACCTGGCCGAGTACATCGCCGAGCTGGTGGTGCCGCCGGGCAGCGAGCAGATCGGCAAGCGCCTGGGCGAGCTGGAGCCGGTGGCCGAGAAGAGCGACCTGGCGATCCTGGGCCTGATCCGCGAGGGCAAGCGGCGCTACGGCCAGTCCCGCAACACGATCCTGCAGGAGGGCGACGTCCTGGTCCTGGAGGCCCGGCCCGATGCCCTCGACGAGTTCCGCAGCACGCTCGACCTGGCCCTGGCCGACAGCGCCCGCGAGGAGCAGCTCAAGGCGGGCGGCGAAGGGGTCGAGGTGCTGGAGGTGGTGGTGCCCGAGAGTTCGCGGCTCAATGGCCGCACGGTCCAGGCCGTGGGCCTCACCTGGCGCCAGCGCTCGGTGCTCCTGGGGATCTCGCGCCGGGGCCGCAAGATCACCTCGCAGCTGCGCACCACGCCGCTGCGCCCGGGCGACATCCTGCTGCTCCTGGTGCCGCGCGACAGCGCCGCCCACGTGACCGACTGGCTCGGCGTCCTGCCCCTGGCCGACCGGGGCCTGGCGGTGACCGAAAACAGCAAGGTCTGGATGGCCATCGGGCTTTTCGGCGGCGCCGTCACGGCGGCCTCCCTGGGGCTGCTCTACCTGCCCATCGCCCTGGGGCTGGTGGTGGTGGCCTATGTCCTGGCCCGCATCGTGCCCCTCTCCGAGCTCTACTCCCACATCGAGTGGCCGGTGGTGGTGCTCCTGGGCTCGATGATCCCACTCGGCGCGGCGCTGGAGAGCGCGGGCGGCACCGAGCTCATCGCCGGGGCCCTGGTGCAGCTCACCGAGGGGATGGCGCCCTGGGTGGTCCTGACGCTCCTGATGGTGGTCACCATGACCCTCTCGGACGTGCTCAACAACACCGCCACCACCATCGTCGCGGCGCCGGTGGGCATCCAGATGGCGCGCACCCTCGAGGTCTCGCCCGATCCCTTCCTGATGGCCGTGGCGGTGGCCGCCTCCTCGGCCTTCCTGACCCCCATCGGGCACAAGAACAACACCCTGATCCTGGGTCCCGGCGGCTACTCCTTTGGCGACTACTGGCGCATGGGCCTGCCGCTGGAGATCCTCATCGTCGCCGTCTCGATCCCGGCGATCCTGCTCTTCTGGCCGCTCTAGGGGCGCGCGAAAGCACTTGCCAGGGCGCCCCCCGCCCCCCCAAGGTGCCGCCATAGGGGAGGAATATCATGGACTTGCTCATCAACGTGGTGCTGCCGCTCTCGCTGGCCATCATCATGCTCAGCCTCGGCATCGGGCTGACCGTCGCGGACTTCGGGCGGGTGGCCCTGCGGCCCCGCGCCTTTGCCATCGGGGCGCTCTGCCAGGTGGTGCTTTTGCCGCTCACGGCGCTCACCGTGACCTGGGCCTTCGGGCTGCGGGGGGAGCTCGCGGTGGGGCTCTTCCTGCTGGCCCTCTGCCCCGGCGGGGTCACCTCCAACATGATCTCGCGGCTGGCCCGGGGCGACGTGGCCCTCTCGGTCTCGCTCACGGCGGTCATCTCGCTCCTCTCGATCCTCACCGTGCCGGTGCTCGCCGCCTGGTCGGTGCGCTGGTACATGGGCGACGCGGCGCCGCCCGTGACGGTGGCCTCCCTGGCCCTGGCGATGTTCCTCATCACCACCCTGCCGGTGGCCCTGGGGGTGCTGCTGCGCCACCTGGCGCCAGGATTTGCCGACAGGGTGGAGCCGGGGCTCACGGGGCTCGCCACGGCGCTCTTCGTGCTCATCGTGCTGGCGGCCCTGGCGGGCAACTGGGATCTCTTCGTCTCCAACCTCGCGAGCCTCGGGCCCGCCCTCGTCAGCCTCAACCTGGCGCTCATGGTGCTGGGCCTGCTGATCGCCGGGCTCTTCGGCCTGGCCTGGCAGGCGCGCAAGACCGTCTCGATCGAGACCGGCATCCAGAACGCCACCCTGGGCATCACCCTGGCGGCCCTCATCTCGGGCCAGTCGGAGGGCTTCAGCACCTACGCCCTGCCCTCGGCGGTCTACGGGATCACCATGTACCTGGTGGCCCTGCCCTTCGTCGCCTGGTTCCGCAGCCGCGACTGAGGCGGAAAGGCTAAACAGGCGCGCCCGGGTGAGGCGCGCCTGCCAGATGCTTCGCCGACCCGGAGGTCAGACGAAGGGGATTTCGCTCAGGGCATCGGGGTCATCGTCCGTGCCCTCCTCGTCCTCGCCCGGCGGCAGGCTCATCAGGGACATGACGTCGGTGAGGCTGAGGTCGCTGTCCGAGACGCCGAGCACCTGGCCGTCGCCGCTCGACGAGTTGACCATGACCTTCATGCCGGCCAGGTCGATGTCCTCCAACGACAGGCCGCCGGCGGACCAGAGGGTGAAGTTTCCGCTCATCACTTCGCCCGATGCGGTGCCGTCATCAGCCGTCCCGAACTGGAAGCCCACGTCGAAGGAACCGCCCACGTCGGGGCCGCCCGGCAGACCGGTAACGCCATCCTCCTCCGCCTCGATGTGCGTGACGTTGGTGTAGTCATCCTGGTTCGGCTCCGGCCAGTAGTTGATGCTGCCGAAATCGATCCCGGGATTCACGTCGAAGAAGATACCGTCGATGTCGACATAATCACTGGCGAAATCGGCCTGGTCGAACTTGAAGTGCAGATGGCCCTCAGAGGTCTCGCTCACCGTCACCTCGACCTCGCCCGGCGTGCCCATGACGAAGGTGAGGGTCGACTTGCCGGCCCCGCCATCGCCGCCGCCGCCGTGGCTGCCGCTGGAGCCCGAGCCGGAGCCGGAGCCGCGCGATCCGCCCGAGCCGGAGCCCTTGGTGCCGCCAGAACCGGAGCCGGAGCCGCCGGAGCCCGAGCCACGCGAGCCGCCTGAGCCGGAGCCGGAGCCGCCGGAACCGGACCCGCGCGTGCCGCCGGAACCGGAGCCTTTGGTGCCACCGGAGCCGGAGCCATTGGTGCCGCCTGAGCCAGAGCCGCGCGTGCCGCCGGAACCGGAGCCCTTCGTACCACCTGAGCCGGAGCCGTTTGTCCCGCCTGAGCCAGAGCCGCGCGTGCCGCCCGAACCGGAGCCCTTCGTACCACCTGAGCCGGAGCCGTTTGTCCCGCCTGAGCCAGAGCCGCGCGTGCCGCCCGAACCGGAGCCCTTCGTGCCGCCTGAGCCGGAGCCATTGGTGCCGCCTGAGCCAGAGCCGCGCGTGCCGCCTGAGCCAGAGCCGAGCGTGCCGCCTGAGCCAGAGCCGCGCGTGCCGCCCGAACCGGAGCCCTTCGTGCCACCCGAGCCGGAGCCGTGGGTGCCGCCGGAACCGGACCCGCGCGTGCCGCCTGAGCCGGAGCCCTTCGTGCCACCAGAGCCGGAACCGTTGGTGCCGCCGGAACCGGAGCCGCGCGTGCCGCCCGAGCCGGAGCCCTTCGTGCCACCCGAGCCGGAGCCGTGGGTACCGCCTGAGCCAGAGCCGCGCGTGCCGCCCGAGCCAGAGCCCTTCGTTCCGCCCGAGCCAGAGCCGTGGGTGCCGCCGGAACCGGACCCGCGCGTGCCACCCGAGCCGGAGCCCTTCGTGCCGCCTGAGCCGGAGCCGCGTGAACCGCCCGAGCCGGAGCCGTGGGTGCCGCCTGACCCCGAACCGCGTGTGCCGCCCGAGCCGGAACCCTTCGTGCCACCGGAGCCAGAGCCATTTGTGCCGCCAAAACCGGACCCGCGCGTGCCGCCCGAGCCGGAACCTTTCGTGCCGCCCGAGCCAGAGCCGCGCGTGCCGCCCGAACCGGAGCCCTTCGTGCCGCCGGAACCGGACCCGCGTGTACCGCCCGAGCCGGAGCCCTTGGTGCCGCCGGAGCCGCCCTCGCTGTCGTCGCTGTACTTGCTGGCGAGATGTTCGTCGTACCAGGCGGCGAAGGCGTCACCCTCGACGCCGCCGTTGTGGTAGGACTTGGTGGCGCTGGCCTTGTGGCCGCCCGAGCCGCCGGTGCCGCCCGAGCCGGAGCCGCGCTCCTCCTCTTCCCAGCGCTTGAAACTGTGCCGTCCCATCTCTGCCATCCCCTTCCGCGATCAAAAGAAAAAAGTTCAAATCCGATCCCGGACGATAAGGAGCGCGGGGCAATTGCGGCAAAAGCTTTGCGCTTTACGGCCCATTTTCGCCCCATTGCCGGCCGATCCGGGAAACACTCGATCAGCGCCCCGGCCATTGTCGCCAAATCGGGGATTGGCGGCGCTGGTGCCTGCGAATCAGCGGCCCCGCGCCCCCCTATGGCCCCGGCGTGGCCCAGATTCGGCCCCACCTGGCGTGCTATGGCGGGCGCGAAGGACCCCGCGGGAGAGAGCAGAGCATGGCCAGTTCACGCCACAAGAAGACCCAGGACCGCATCATCCGCTGCGCCGAGGATCACTTCGGCCAGGCGGTCGAAAAGCTCAGCGCGCCGGGCGGCGAGGGCCGCTCCAGCTTTCGGCTGCGGCTGGCGGACGGGCGGAGCGTCATCGCCACCCTGCGCCCCAACTTCCGGCGCACCCACCTGGAGGCCTACGTGCTGGAGCAGCTCGGCGCCCACTGCGGCGACCTGCCCGACTGCCTGGGGGTGGTGGGAGAGATCATGTTCCAGTCCGACGTGGGCGGCCGCCGGCTCAACCTCGCCATCGCCGAGGTGCCCGAGGTGGAGCGCCTGGACCTGGCCGCCGAGGCCGTGGCGGCCATCTTCCGCATCCACGCCGCCGCCCGCCGGACCGAGCTGGACCAGATCATGCCGCACCTGGGCAACAACCGCGACTGGGTGCTCAACTTTGTCGATGCGGTGGATTTCCTGCAGGATCTCGCGGGGGGCATCTCCTCGCGCTTCGACCGGATCGCCGCCTATGCCCGGATCGCCGCCCCGGCGCGCCAGTTCGTCAAGTGGGACTGCCGCTCGGGTAATGCCGCCCTGGGCGCGGACGGGCGCCTGCGCTGGTTCGATTTCGAATATGCCGGCCTGCGCCACGGGGCGGAGGATTTCGCCTGGCTGATCGGCGACGAGGCCTGGCCGCTCGACCCCGAGCAGATGGTCGACGTGATGATCGCCCAGTTCGATCCCGCCTGCGGCATCGCGCTGGAGGAGTACCTCGACTATCTCGCCACCTACCTGACCTTCCACGCGGTGCAGCGGCTCAAGCTTATCTCCAAGGAGGCCCAGAAGCGCGGCTGGCTCTCGAAAGAGCGCATCCGCCGCTACGACGATGCCGGGGTGCACCCGGAGTTTGCCGCCCAGATCTGCCGGGTCGGCGCCTACTTCGCCGACCAGACCCGCCTGACGGCGCCGCTCCGGCGCAACTTCGAGGCGGCCCAGGCGGGCTTCGAGCATATCCTGCGCGGCGAGGCGGAGGCCCAGGTGCGGCGCGCCTGAGCCCTACCAGATGAGCGGGATGAAGGCGCTCGCCACCACCGACATGGTGAGGTTGAGCGGCATCCCGATCCAGAGATAATCCGTGAAGCGGTAGCCGCCCGGGCCATAGACCAGGGTGTTGGTCTGGTAGCCGATGGGGGTTGCGAAGGCGCAGGAGGCGGCGATCATCACGGCCACCACCAGGGGCCGCGGATCGAGCCCGAGGGCGCTGGCCAGGCTGATGGCGATGGGGGTCATGATCACCGCCACGGCATTGTTGGAGACGATCTCGGTCAGGATCGTGGTCATGAAGAAGACGGCAAAGACCACCACCGGCAGGGGCAGCTCGGTCAGGCTCGGGGCAATGCCATCGACGAGGAGCGCCACGGCGCCGGAGTTCTGCAGCCCCGCCCCCACCGCCAGCATGGCGAAGATCAGCGCCAGGAGCTGGCCGTCGATGAAGGAGAAGGCCTCCTCGGCGTCGATGCAGCCGGTCACCAGCACCAGGGCCACGGCGAGGACGGCAAGGAGCAGGATCGGCGCCACGTTGAGCGCCGAGAGGATCACGATGCCCGCCAGCGCGGCGATGGCGATGGGGGCATGGCCGCGGCGGAAGGCCTTGGCCGAGGGCTGGCTCACGTCCACCATGTCCATGTCGGAGGCGAGGCGCTGGATGTCCTCCGCCGCCCCCTCCAGAAGCAGGGTGTCGCCCACCTTGACGATGAGATCGTCGAGCTGGCGGCCGATGTTCTGGTTCCGCCGGTGCACGGCCAGGGGATAGACCCCGTAGCGCCGCCGCAGCCGCATCGAACCCAGCGAGCGGCCCACCATGCGGCAGCCGGGGGTGATGAGCACCTCCACCGTCGTCGTCTCCACCGAGGAGAGCTGATCGACGCGCTTGAGCTCCTTGTTGCGCTGCAGGCTCAGGAGCTCGGTCATCTCGGTGCGCAGGACCAGGCGGTCGCCGATCTGGAGTGCGACCCCCTGGAGGTTGCGGCGCAGCGAGGTGTCGCCGCGCACCACGTCCACCAGGCGCACGCCTTCGCGCTTGAACATCTTCACGTCCAGCACCTCGCGCCCGATCAGGTTGCTGTCGGGGGGGATCACGGCCTCGGTGAAGAACTTCATCTTGGAGCGGTCCGAGAGCATGGCGGCCATGGAATCGCGCTCCGGCAGGAGGTGGCGGCCGAAGAGCGCCAGGTAGGTCAGGCCCCAGGCGCAGACCACCAGGCCGATGGGCAGGATCTCGAAGATGCCGAAGGGGGCCAGGCCCTGGCTGCGGGCGACGCCATCCACCAGGAGGTTGGTGGAGGTGCCGATGAGGGTCAGGGAGCCGCCCATGATGGCCGCGTAGGAGAGCGGGATCAGGAGCTTGGAGGCCTTGGTGCCGAGGGTCTTGGAGAGCTGCACAACGACCGGGATCATGACCACCACCACGGGCGTGTTGTTCATGATCGCCGAGGCCGCCATGACCGACAGGAGCACCCCCACGACGGCCAGGCGCGGGTTGGTCCGGGCGTAGCGTTCGGCCATCCGGGTGAGGACATCGAGCGCCCCGGTGCGCACCAGCGCGCCCATCACCACGAACATGGCGGCGATGGTCCAGGGGGCCGGGTTGGAGAGGGCGGCGCGGGCCTCTTCGTAGGGCAGGATGCCGGTGGCCAGGAGCACGGCGGCGCCCGCGATGGCGGTCACCTCGGTGGGGAAGGATTCGCGCAGGAAGAGGACGAACATCAGGGCCACCACCGCCAGGGCGGTCAGGGCCATGGCGCTGTCGGACAGGTTCAGGAACTCAAACATGCACATCCCCTCGGGACCGGCCGCGGCTGCTGCTCACCTTTGCCCGAGCCGCCCTTCCGCGGCAAGACAAACTCATGGCGCACAGCCCCCCGGGAGGGGCCGGGCGGGTGCTGCCCGGAAAAGCGGCGGCGCGGGAGGGGGCCGCAGGGGGATCAGGGGCCGCTGGGGGCCAGGCGGCCACCCTGGCGGACCGGCACGATGCGGCTGGCGCGGCCCGTGCGGTCATCCGTCTCGACATAGACGCCCGCCAGGGTCGCCTCCTCGTTGGCGGGGGTGAAGCGGCCCTTGGGCATGCCGGTGACGAAGCGGCGCAGGGGCTCCTCCTTCTCCATGCCGATGACGGAGTGGTAGTCGCCGCACATGCCCGCGTCCGAGAGATAGGCGGTGCCGCCCGGCAGGATCATGGCATCGGCGGTGGGCACATGGGTGTGGGTCCCCACCACGAGGCTCGCCCGGCCGTCGCAGAAATGGCCCGCGGCCATCTTCTCGGAGGTGGCCTCGCAGTGGAAATCCACCAGGATGGCCTGGGCCAGGCCGCCCAGGGGGTGGCTGCGCAGGATGCCGTCGAGGGCCGAGAAGGGATCGTCGAAGGGGCGCTTCATGAAGACCTGGCCGAGCGCCTGGGTCACCAGCACCTTGCGCCCGTTGCGCGCGGTGAAGAGCCGGGCGCCCTTGCCCGGGGCGGTCTTGGAGAAGTTCAGCGGCCGCACGATGCGCGGTTCCTGCTCCACGAAGGAGAGCATCTCCTTCTGGTCGAAGGCATGGTCGCCCAGGGTCAGGCAGTCGGCCCCGGCCTCGAGCAGCAGCTTGGCGTGGGCGGGCGAGAGGCCCATCCCGCCGGTCGCGTTCTCGCCGTTGACCACCACAAAATCGAGCTTCCAGTCCTCCCGCAGCCGCGGCAGGGTCTCGCTCACCGCCCGGCGTCCCGCCCGGCCCATCACATCGCCCAGAAAGAGTATCTTCATGGCCGAGCCACCTAGGCCGAGCGGCGCCCCATAGCAAGCCCCGATGGCGCCGGGGGCGGCGCGGACGGGCTTGGTCGGGGCACCGGAATGGCGTAGATTGGGAGAACCAGAACGGGAGCGGCGGCGGAGGAGGGCGGCTCTTGGAACGGACCCTGACAACGATCATGGTGGGCGATTTCGTGGGCTCCACCGGCGCCATGGAGCGCGACGAGGAGGCGGCCCTGGCGCGCATCCTGCGCGGCCTGGCCCTGGTCTCGGACTGCGTGACCCAGAGCGGCGGGCGCATCTTCAACACCGCGGGCGATGCCATCCTGGCCGAGTTCGACAGCCCCCTGACCGGTCTCAAGACGGCCATGGCCGCCCGCGCCGCGCTGACCTCGGCGCCGGATCTGTCGCCGCGCGACCTGCGCTTCGGGCTGCATGTGGCGGACGTGGTGCGGGTGGGCGAGGATCTGCGCGGCGACGGGGTGAACCTGGCCGCGCGGCTTCAGCAGATGGCCGACCCGGGCGAGATCGAGGTCTCGGCGTTGCTGCACGATCACGTGCGCCGCAGGCCGCCCTGCGCCTTCCAGGACCTGGGCGAGCGGCGCCTGCCCGGCCTGGCCGAGAAGATGCGCGTCTTCCGCGTCGGCGCGCCGGTGGACCGCCATGTCTACCAGAACGCCCCCACCGTGGCCCGGCCCAGCGCCCGGCTCCAGCCCAACTCCGTGGCCGTCCTGCCCTTCCAGTACGGCCAGGAGGCGGATGCGGACCAGGCCTTCCTCGCCGAGGGCTTCACCGAGGATCTGATCCACCAGCTCAGCCAGATCCGCTCGCTCTTCGTCTCCTCGCGCACCGCCTCCCAGGCCCTGACCAGCGCCGACCCGGTCACCATCGGCGCGGCGCTGGGGGTGCGCTATCTGCTCTCGGGCAGCCTGCGGCGCCTGGGCGACCGGGTCCGGCTTGGGGTGACCCTCTCGCGCACGGCGGACGGCGGGCTGGTCTGGTCGGACCGCATCCAGCGGCCCTTCGCGGAGGTGCTGGACGCCATGGACGAGATCGTCGCCCGGGTCGCGGCCACCGTCTCGGGGCGGATCGACCAGGCCGAGATCGCCAAGGCCAGGGGCCGGCGGCCCGAGAACATGACGGCCTACGAGCTTTACCTGCGCGGGCTCGAGAAGCACCGCCTGGGCGGGGTGACGGATGCCCACGCGCGCGAGGCACGGGACTGGTTCCGGCGCTCCCAGGCGGCCGATCCCGGCTTTGCCCGGCCCTATGCCATGGAGGTCTGCGCCTGGAGCTACCTGCCTGACTTCGACCTCGAGGCGGCGGAGCGCCTGCTCAACCACGCCATGGCGCTGGACCCCTCCGACCCGGAACTGCATCGCATCCTCGGGGTCGTCCAGATCAAGCTGAACGGTGATTACGAGGCCAGCCGCCGCCACCACGAGCTGGCCCTGAGCCTGGCCCCCAGCGATGCCTACATCCTGGGCCGGTGCGCGGCCTTCTACACCTTCTCGGGCGCGCCGGACCGGGCCCTCGAGCTGCTGGGCCGGGCCGAGGCGCTGGACCCCTTCCTGCCGGTCTGGATCGTGGAGGAGCGGGTGGCGGCGCTCTACGCCCTGGGGGAGCACGCGGCGGTCAATGCCGAGGCCCGGAGCCTAAATTTTCAGACCCGGCGTTCGCGGCTCTACCGGGCGGCGAGCCGGATGGCCCAGGGCGATGAGGCCCGCGCGCGGGTCCTGGTGGCGGAGGCCCTGGTGGACGATCCGGACCTGACGGTGGCCTACGTGAGGGCCCAGGAGCTCTACCGGGAGGGCGAGGTGCTGGAGACCCTGGTGGCCCGGCTGGTGGCGGCGGGGCTGCCGCTGGAGGGGGTGCCGCCGTCGTCCGATGGCGGGCCGGCGTTGGTGGCGAGCGGGTGATGGGGGGGAGTGTGCATTCTACGGGGGCTCGTCACCCCCGGGCTTGACCCGGGGGCCTCTCGCCATCCGTCACCCCGCGCGGGCGGGCTGCGCCTGCCTGGGGAGGCGCTTGAGCGGAACAGGCAAGGCGACGGGAGGGTGGTGCGATAATCCAAGCGTTTCGCAGGCGGAGAGGGTGATTGCGCCTGCCGAGGGGCAGGCAGGCGCAGCCCGGCCGGGGGCCGGGCGATGTTTGGGTGGGTTATCCGTACCCTTTTTTGACGCGAGGGATGCAGAGCACCGATCCAACGGTACTTGTCACCCCCGGGCTTGACCCGGGGGCCTCTCGCCTTCCGTCACCCCGCGCGGGCGGGCTGCGCCTGCCCGGGTAGGCGCCTGGGCGGATCAGGGAAGGCGGCGGGACGGTGGGGCGATAATCCAAGCGTTTCGCTGGCGGAAAGCTCGCATGCGCCTGCCGGGGGCGCAGGCAGGCGCAGCCCGGCCGGGGGCCGGGCGGGACGGGGACAGCGATATGTGGGTGGCGCTCCGCCCCCCTCCGCCAGCCCCCTACCCCGCCCCGAGGCGCGCCACGCGCTCGCCCATCACCCAGGTGTCCGCGACGGCCCGGTCGTCCCCCATCATGATGGTGGCAAAGAGCATCTCCCAGCCGTCCTCCGCCTCGGCGGCGCGTTGGGCGATGGCGGGCGTCGAGGCGAGGTCGAGCACGCAGAGGTCGGCCTCGTATCCCGGCGCGAGGGTGCCGATCCGGTCGCCCAGGTGCAGCGCCCGGGCCGAGCCCGCGGTGGCCAGCCAGATGAGCTGGGCCGCATGCAGCGCCGTGCCGCGCAGCTGGCCGATCTCGTAGGCCGCCGCCATGGTCCGCAGCATGGAGAAGGAGGAGCCGCCGCCGGTGTCCGTGGCCAGGCCGATGTTCAGGCCGCGCGCGGCCAGGCCCGCCATGTCGAAGAGGCCCGAGCCGATGAAGGTGTTCGAGGTGGGGCAATGGACCACCGCCGCTCCCACCTCGGCCAGGCGGTCCACCTCGCGGGGGGCCAGGTGGATGGCATGGCCATAGAGCCCGCGCGGCCCCAGCAGCCCGTGGGCCTCGTAGGTGTCGAGGTAGTCGCGCGCCGAGGGGTAGAGGCTCTTGACCCAGTCGATCTCGTCGAGCTGCTCGCTCAGGTGGGTCTGCATCAGGCACTCCGGGTGCTCGGCCCAGAGGGCGCCCAGGGCCGAGAGCTGCTCGGGCGTGGAGGTGGGCGAGAAGCGCGGCGTGATGGCGTAGCTGGCCCGTCCCCGGCCCTGCCAGCGGGCGATCAGCGCCTTGCTCTCGTCGTAGGCGCGGCGGGCATCGTCGCAGAGGGCCGCGGGGGCGTTGCGGTCCATACAGGTCTTGCCCGCGACGATGCGCTGGCCGCGCGCCTCGGCGGCCTCGAAGAGGGCCTCGGCCGAATGGGCGTGGGAGGTGCAGAAGGAGGCCACCGTGGTGGTCCCGTGCGCGAGCGTGAGATCCAGGTAGCGCCCGGCGACGGCCTGGGCATAGGCAGGATCGGCCAGGCGCATCTCCTCGGGGAAGGTATAGTGGTTGAGCCAGTCGATCAGGCGCTTGCCCCAGGAGGCGATCATGGCGGTCTGGGGATAGTGGGCGTGGGCATCGACGAAGCCCGGGCAGATCAGGTGATCGGCGCCGTAGGAGACCCGCGCCGCGTCGGGGTGGGCCGCGGCCAGGTCCTCGCCACGGCCCACGGCGCTGATTCTGCCCGCCTCCAGCAGCAGGCCGCCCGCGCTGTCGATCGAGAGGCAGTCTTGCCAGGGGCTGCGCAGGGGATCGCCCCGCTGGTGCAGGAGGGGGCCGGTGAGGAGCGTCTTTTTTGTCATCCGCGCACTCTAAGCGGGCCCGCGGAGGGCCACAACGGTGCTGCGCCATTGCCCCCGCATTTTGCCTCTCCTATGGTCCCGGCGCAGAGCGAAGGGGGCCCCCATGACCGACCAGGCAGAAGAGCTTCAGGAGACCGAGGCCCCGGACGAGGCCCAGGCCTACAAGCTCGATCCCAAGACCACCGCCTCGATCCTCTATGCGGTGGAGATCGAGGACCGCGAGCGCCTGGTGGCGCTGATGGAGCCCTTGCACCAGGCCGACATCGCCGACCTGCTGGAACAGATCACCGCCTTCGACCGGAGCCGCCTGATCCGGCTCTACGACCGCGAGTTCGACGGCGAGATCCTCTCCGAGCTCGACGAATCGATCCGCGAGGAGGTCATCGCCCTCCTGACGCCGCAGGTCCTCCAGGAGGCGGTGCGCGAGCTCGACAGCGACGACGTGGTGGACCTGATCGAGGATCTCGAGGACGACCAGCAGGAGCAGATCCTGGGCGCCCTGGAGGATGCCGACCGGCTCGCCGTCGAGCAGGCCCTGACCTATCCCGAATATTCCGCCGGCCGCCTGATGCAGCGCGAGGTGGTGATGGCCCCCGAGCACTGGACCGTGGGCCAGGCCATCGACTACCTGCGCCGCACCCCCGAGGACCAGCTGCCGGACCAGTTCTACCACATCGTCATGGTGGACCCGCGCCTGCACCCGGTGGGCAACGTCACCCTGGGCAAGCTCATGCGCTCGAAGCGCGACACGCCCCTGAAGGACCTGCTGGAGGAGACCTTCCAGATCATCCCCGCGACCCGGCACGAGGGCGACGTGGCCTATGCCTTCAACCAGTATCACCTGATCTCGGCACCCGTGGTGGACGAGGAGGGGCGGCTGATCGGGGTCATCACCATCGACGACGCCATGATCGTGCTCGACGAGGAGCTGGAGGAGGACATCCTGCGCCTCGCCGGGGTCGGCGAGGGCTCCCTCTCGGACCGGGTGGCGGAGACCACCAAGCAGCGCCTGCCCTGGCTGGCGGTGAACCTGGTGACGGCCATCGCCGCCTCCCTGGTGATCGCCCAGTTCGAGGCCGCCATCGCCCAGATCGTCGCCCTGGCGGTGCTCATGCCCATCGTCGCCTCCATGGGCGGCAATGCCGGCACCCAGAGCCTCACCGTGGCGGTGCGGGCCATCGCCACCAAGGACCTCACCGGCGCCAACGTCTGGCGGGTGATCCGCCGCGAATGCCTGGTGGGGCTGGTCAACGGGGCCATCTTCGCCCTCATCATGGGTATCGTGGGGCTGCTCTGGTTCGGCTCGCCCGCGCTTGGCGGGGTGATCGCCGTGGCCATGGTGGTGAACCTGGTGGTGGCGGGCCTGGCGGGCACCGGCATCCCGATCCTGCTGGAGCGCATCGGCATCGACCCGGCCCTGGCCTCGGGCGCCTTCGTCACCACCGTGACGGACGTGGTGGGCTTCTTCGCCTTCCTCGGGCTGGCCGCCTGGGTGCTCCTGTGAGCGGCCTGGCAGCAGCCAAGGCGGCGGCCCGCGAGGCGGCCTTTGCCCGGCGGCGGCCCCTGCACGCGGCGGCCCCGGCGGCCCAGGCGGGCCTGCTGAGCGCGGTCCTGGCGGGCTACCGCGGCGTGCCCCTCTCGGGCTTCATGCCGATCCGCACGGAGATCGACCCCCTGCCCGCCATGGCCGAGGCGGCGGCCCACGGCCCCGTCGGCGTGCCGGTGATCGCCGCCAAGGCGAGCCCCCTGCGCTTTGCCCGCTGGTCGCCCGAGACGCCCCTGGTGCCCGGCCCCTTCGGCGCCCTGGTGCCCGAGGCGCCGGACTTCTTCGAGCCCGAGATCCTGGTCGTGCCGCTCCTGGCCTTCACCCGCGCGGGCGCCCGCCTGGGCTACGGCGGCGGCTTCTACGACCGCACCCTGGTCCAGCTGCGCGCCCGGCGCCCGACCCTGGCCATCGGCTTTGCCTTCGCGGGCCAGGAATGCGCCGAGGTGCCGACCGAGCCGACCGACGCGCCGCTTGATCTGGTGGTGACGGAGCGGGAGGTGATCGAGGTCCGGTGAGGCGTGCCCTGGGGCGGGACCCGTCACCCTCGGGCCTGACCCGAGGGCCTCCCGACATGAAGCAACAGGGGCGGCCGGGCTGCGCCTGCCTGGGCGGGCGCTTGGGCGGCACAGGGAAGGCGGCGGGACGGTGGTGCGATGTGCCAGGCGTATCGCTGGCGGAAAGGGTGAGTGCGCCTGCCGAGGGGCAGGCAGGCGCAGCCCGGCCGGGGGCCGGGCGGGACGGTGACGGCGAGGCTTGGGTGATCAGTGCCCAATTGCGACCCGGTGGGAGCAGAGCACCGATCCAACGGTACTTGTCACCCCCGGGCCTGACCCGGGGGCCTCTCGCCATCCGTCACCCCGCGCGGACGGGCTGCGCCTGCCTGGGGAGGCGCTTGGGCGAGGCTATGACGGCAGCCGGACGGGGCCGCGTTTCTCCGACGTTGTCGCAGGCGGAGAGGTTTCGTGCGCCTGCCGGGGGGCAGGCAGGCGCAGCCCGGCCGGGGGCCGGGCGGTGTCGGCGGGAATTTGGGCCGATGGAAGCAGAGCGCTTTTCCCACACCGACCGGCAAACGCCCCTACCCCATCAACCCCGCCGCCAGCGCCCGCTGGCGCGCCGTCACGGCCCCGAGGTCCAGCGTCGTCAGGACCCCGTCGCGCACCACCGGGCGGCCCTCGACCAAAAGATCCCGCACCACCGTCGGGCCGGCAAGGAGCAGCGCGCCGAGATCCCAGGATCCCGCCGCGGCGACGTCGCTCATGTCCCAGATCGCCAGGTCCGCGCGCTTGCCCACCGCCAGGCGGCCGCAGTCGGGGCGGCCCAGGATGTCGGCGCCGCCGCGGGTGGCGATCTCCAGCGCGGCCCGCGCCGAGAGGGCATCGGCGCCCGAGGCGACCCGCTGCAGGAGCATCGCCTGGCGCGCCTCGGCCACGAGGTTGCCCGCGTCGTTGCTGGCCGAGCCATCGACCCCGAGGCCCACCGGCACGCCCGCCGCGCGCATCGCGGCAATCGGCGCGATGCCCGAGCCGAGGCGGCAGTTGGAACAGGGGCAATGGGCCACGCCGGTGCCGGTTTTGGCAAAGAGATCAATCTCTTCCGCGTCGAGCTTCACGCAGTGGGCGTGCCACACATCGGGCCCGACCCAGCCCAGTTGCTCGGCATATTCGCCCGGGCGGCAGCCGAACATCTCGAGGCTGTAGGCGATATCCTCGTCATTCTCGGCCAGGTGGGTGTGCAGCATCACCCCCTTGTCGCGGGCCAGGCTGGCCGTCTCGCGCATCAGGTCACGGCTCACCGAGAAGGGCGAACAGGGGGCCAGCCCGACCCGGCAGAGGGAGCCCTCGCGGGGGTCGTGGTGGGCGTCGATCACCCTCAGGCAGTCCTCCAGGATGGCGGCCTCCGATTCCACCAGGGCATCGGGCGGCAGGCCCCCGGCGCTGCGCCCGATGGACATGGAGCCCCGCGTGGGATGGAAGCGCAGCCCCACCTCGGCGGCGGCGGCGATGGAATCGTCCAGCCGGGCGCCGTTGGGGAAGAGGTAGAGGTGATCCGAGGAGAGCGTGCAGCCCGAGAGGGCCAGCTCCGCCAGGCCCACCTGGGTCGAGACATGAATGTGCTCGGGCCCCATGCGCGCCCAGATCGGATAGAGGCTCTGGAGCCAGCCGAAGAGCAGCGCGTCCTGGGCCTCGGGCACGGCGCGGGTCAGGCTCTGGTAGAGGTGGTGGTGGGTGTTCACCAGCCCCGGGGTCACCAGGCAGCCGGTGGCGTCGATCTCGCTGTCGCCTTTCGGCAGGCCCACCCCGATGGCGCGAATCTCGCCCTCCGCCAGGCAGATGTCGGCGCCGCGCAGCTCGCGCCGCGCATCGTCCATGGTGACGATCAGGTCCGCCCCACGGACCACCAGAGTTTTACCAGTCACGGGAAGGTCCCCCAAAGTCAGAACCTGTCTCAGACACACGCGGCATGCGGGGGAAAACAGGCGCAGACCCGCATGGCGTGCATTTCAACCGCCTCCCGCGGCGCCGGTCAATAGGCGGAAAGGATTTTCAGGGCGGCGGCGTGGATTTCCGGGTTGGCTGCCGCGAGGGCGCGCCCGCCGCCCGCCGCCGGGGCGCCCTGCCAATCGGTCAGCAGGCCGCCGGCCGCCTGCACGAGGGCGATGGGGGCCTGGATGTCGTAGGGTTGCAGCCCGGCCTCGATCACCAGGTCCACCTGCCCCGCCGCCAGCAGTGCGTAGGCATAGCAGTCCATGCCGTAGCGGGTCAGCCGGACCCGCTCGGCGACGGCGCGGAAGGCCGCCGCCTCGGTCTCGCTGCCCACCTCGGGGAAGGTGGTGAAGAGCGTGGCCTCCGCCAGGGGCCGGGCGGCGCGGGTGCGCAGGGCGCGGGCCTCGCCGCCGCGGGTCAGGCGCGCCCCCTCCGGCGCCCCCTCGAAGCGCTCGCCGATGTAGGGCTGGTCCACGATGCCGTAGAAGGGCCCCGCGGCGTCGGCCAGCGCGATGAGCACGCCCCAGGTCGGCGTGCCACTGATGAAGCCGCGGGTGCCGTCGATCGGGTCGAGCACCCAGGTCAGGCCCGAGGTGCCTTCCTTGCTGCCGAACTCCTCGCCCAGGATGGCATCCTGCGGTCTTTCGCGGGCCAGGACGGCGCGCATCGCCTCCTCGGCGGCGCGGTCGGCGACGGTGACGGGGTCGTAACCCTCCTGCCACTTGTTCTCGGCATCGAGCCCGTCGGCGCGGAAATGCGGCAGGATGGCGGCGCGGGCGGCATCGGCCAGGAGATGGCCGGTGCGCCGGAGCGCCGGGTCGAGGGGCGGTCTTGTCATGGGATCAGGGGGCCCTTCGGGGGCGGCGCGGCGGTTTCAGGCGACGTCGCTCAGGACACGGGCCAGCTCGAAGAGGCGGCGGCGCTGGTCCTCGGGGATGGCATAGTAGGAGCGGATGAGGTCCATGGCTTCCTTGTCGGCCAGCACGTCGCGCGGGAAATTGTCGTCGCGCGGGGCCTCTTGCTCGAGCGAATCTTCCATCCCCTCGAAGAAGAAGGAGACGTTCACCTCGAGCGCGTCGGCGATGTCCCAGAGCCGCGAGGCGCTGACGCGGTTGGCGCCGGTCTCGTACTTCTGGATCTGCTGGAACTTGATTCCGACCATCTCGGCCAGCTTCTGCTGGGTCATCCCCGTCAGCCAGCGCCTTTGCCGGATTCTCTTGCCAACGTGGATGTCTACCTTGTGCGCCATGTGCCTATTCCTCAACCCTTGGAACCACTTAGGGAAAATACTCGTACGCCGTAAAGGGCAAAATGCCCTCGCTGCTCCCCCATCACCCTACCGCTTTCGCGGCCGGATTAGAACCGGCGGCGGCGCGGTGCGCGTGCCCCAGCCGCGGAAATCCGCGCCGGGTGGCGCGCGGGCCGGGAGGCGGGGCTTCCCCTGCGGAAGCCTTTTCCGCTTGGAGGAACGGGCGCCCGGGCCCGCCACGGACAGCGCCTGCCGCCTTGGGGCATGATTTCAAACAAAACTCGCTGATCTACCTATGCGTGTTCACCCTGCGGGATAAAGGTGGACGGAGTCAACAACCTTCGCAGGAAAAATCACGCGCGGCGGGCGCGGCCCGTCGGCGGAAATCCGCCGAGCGGCAGTCCGAGGCGGCTCAGACCGCCCGCAGGCGCGGCGCCGCGGGGGCGGCGAAGGCGTTGCGCAGGAGGGTCACCAGGGTGTTCATCACCTCGTCGCCCTCGGTGCGGGCGCCGTAGAGGTTTATCAACTGGTGCGGGAGTTCCGGCAGGGCACCGTCGTGGTCGATGGGGTGCAGGTGTACCGGCTGGGTGCCCTCCAGCATGGCGTTCACGGCCAGGTCCGCGCTCACCGCCGCCTCGATGGTGCGGTCGCTTTCGGTGTCCACGGCCATCTCCCAGGCGATGCCCGCCCGGTCCAGCGCCAGGGTCACCTCGGGGCGGAAGAGGCAGAAGCGGCAGAAGGCCAGCTGCAGGGGCCGCTGGCGCCAGGCCGCCCCGCCCGACGCGCCGAGCCAGATGAGCTGCTTGCGGGCCAGGGTCTCGCCGCCCGCGTCCAGGCCGGTTTCCGTGGTGACGATGAGATCGCGCGCGCCGCGGGCGAACTGTTCCTTCAGGGTGCGCGTGTAGGAGGCCTCGAGCTGGATGCGCATACGCGGGAAGGCGGCGTGGAACTGCTTCAGCACCTGGGGGATGGCCGGGTAGACCACGTCATGCGGCACGCCCAGGGTGACCTCCCCCTCGTAGGCGTGATCGGTCAGCCGGGTGATGACCTCGTCGTTCAGCGCCACCATGCGGCGGGCGTAGGCCAGGAGCTGCTCGCCCGAGGCGGTGAGGCCGATGGTGCGGCCGCTGCGGTCCAGCAGGTCGAGCCCGAGGCTCTCCTCCAGCCGCTTGAGCTGCATCGAGACCGCCGACTGGGTGAGGTGCAGGAAACCGGCGGCCCGGGTGACGCCGCCGGAATCGGCCACCGCCACGAAGGACCGGAGGGTGGTGAGGTCGAGGTTTCTCATTCATCAGCTCCCGTGATGAGGTATATGACAAACATTCGCTTTCATAATGACGCTGGATGCTCCATATATCAAGCATTGAAATACATTCCTCCCCAATATCACTAAATCCGAAGGTGATCCCATGTCCTACATCAACACCCACAGCACCGCCTGCCGCCCGATGCGGCGGCTTTCCCTCCTGACCCTGGTGGAGCGCCTGGCCGGCCTCTGGCGCAGCCGCACCGCCCTGGCCGAGCTTGACGACCACCTGCTCGAAGACATCGGCCTGACCCCGCGCGAGGCCGCCCGCGAGGCGCGCAAGGCGCTCTGGGACGTGCCTTCCCACTGGACCCGCTGAAAAGGCCCCGCGGCGGGGCGCATTTGCGACGCCCTGCCGCATCTAGCTACTTGAATTACCGGGCTTCAGTGCCGATATTTGGCTCGAACGGGTGTCACCGCCGTGGCCCCCAACATCTAGCCAATTGGAGGTCAACATAAATGGCTGACGTGAATACAATCCGGACCGCAGCCGGAGCCCGCGCCGCCGCAGTCGACGAGGGCCTGCGCGCCCACATGAACAAGGTCTACGGCACGATGTCGATCGGCATGCTGATCACATTCGCCGCCGCCTGGGCCATTTCCGGCCTGTCGGTCACCACCGATCCCGCCGCTGCCGCCGCGCAGCTCGGCCCCGATCGCTACCTGACCGATCTCGGCTACGCGCTCTATGCCTCGCCGCTGAAGTGGGTCGTGATGTTCGCGCCCCTGGCCTTTGTCTTTGGCTTCGGCGCCGCGATCAACCGCATGTCGGCGGCCACCGCGCAGACGGTCTTCTACCTCTTCGCGGCGGTGATGGGCATCTCGATCAGCTCGATCTTCCTGGTCTTCACCGGCTACTCGATCGCGCAGATCTTCCTGATCACCTCGATCGCCTTCGCCAGCCTGTCGCTCTGGGGCTACACCACCAAGAAGGACATCTCCGGCTGGGGCAGCTTCCTGATCATGGGCGTGATCGGCCTGATCGTGGCCTCGATCGTGAACATCTTCCTGGGCTCCCCCGCCCTGATGTTCGCCATCTCCGCCATCGGCGTGCTGATCTTCGCGGGCCTCACCGCCTACGACACCCAGCGCATCAAGAGCGAGTACGTGGCCCACGCCGCCCACGGCGACAGCGAGTGGCTGGGCAAGAGCGCCATCATGGGCGCCCTGAGCCTCTACATCAACTTCATCAACATGTTCATGATGTTGCTGTCTCTCTTCGGCAATCGCGAGTAACGCGGCCCGCCAGAGCTGAAAGGGAAAACCCCGCCGGTCCGCCCGGCGGGGTTTTTCTTTTTTGGACCGAGATTGGAAATTGCCAGCATCCGGTAGCGCATTTATCGTATAGGTTGTTTCTTAAGGATCTTTTCAATGAATGTTTGGCATCTCCGCAGGGCTTCCAAATGCAACATTAACCTTGGCAAATGGTCTTCGGGTTCGATGAACAAGGCCGCATTCCCACTTTCGAAGGCGCGCACAAGATTCTATCGGCTCGGACAGGCATGGACCTGGCGCGTGGTCTCCTTTGAGGCGGGCAGTGAGGTGTATCGCATTCTTGTCACGTTCAGAACAGACAAGGAACAGTTTCAAGCGATGCTAGGGCTTGTCGAGACGCGCGGTGATACCAAAGTAATCGCTCGCCTAGAGTTTCATGGTACCCATGGAGGGTGGCATCTGCATTACGCTGTGGGTGATCTCTCAAAGGTGCCGACTGGCATCCGCGAAGGACCTTGGCTAAAGAAGCACGACTGCGTGAGGCACGAAACCTTCGGGCTTTCGCACGACCTTGAGGATGATGCAAAAAGCAAAGCAATGACCATTGTTGCTGACGTGTTTCGTCTGAACGACGAGGAGGCGATGCTGTGAAAGACGAGATTTGCAGGGCATTCTGTGATTCTATCACTGTGCGCACCGTTCCGGCGGGCATCGCACTGAGCACAACTGCCGCGACGATTAACGGCGATCCAATTGGCTTCTATGCGATTGAACTGCCAGATGGGCGCTTCCGTCTTGAAGACTCCGGCTTGATCGTACCCTTTCTGTACGCCGTCGGCGCCGATCTCGAGAATGATGGTCGAAGAGAAGCATTCGAAGAAATCTTGTCCGAAAGTGATGCCAGCTTTGACGACGATACACTGGAAATCGTCTCCAACCCCGTTCTCCGACGCGATCTCCCCCATGCGGCGGTCCGCTTTGTGAGTACGCTGCTCCGCGTGAGCGATCTTTCAGCCCTTGCCCAGGAAAAGGTAGCCAGCACCTTCAAGTCGGACGCCACCACACGGCTGAAGGAGCGTCTGGCAGGCCAGGCAGAGTTCAGGGAGGCAGAACCCGTTTCGGCAGCGCTCTCTGAATGGGAGCCGGACATCATTGTGCAAGCGCCCTCTCGCGATCCTGTTGCGGTTTTTCTGATTCAGTCGGACCAACGTGCGTTGGAGGCTCTCTTGTTGCAGGCTGATTCAGAGAAACATCTTTTGCCTGTAAGCGTCGTCGCTCTGCTCGAGCACGACATGTCAGTGTCTAAGAAAACTCGGATCAAAGTGGCTAATCGCTTGGAGGCAACGCCTATTTTCGGTGGCGGAGAAGCAGATGCCATTAATCGAATTGCGCTTTCCGTGTTGGGCCGAGGCGAGCGCCCCCTGCACTAACTCGTCACTTTTTCTCTTTGAGCTTCTTCAACGATGAGAAGCGTCGAACCACCGCCTCACGTCGCCACCCAGCTCCCCGTTGCCCCCTCTCCCTCGGCGTAGGAGAAGAAGGCGCGGCGGTTGTTGCCGCGTTCGAGCTGGCACCAGTCGAGGCTCAGGGCCTCGAAGAGCAGCAGGCCGAAGTTGTCGCGCCCCGCCTCGGGGGCGCCTGCCTCGGCCGCGCCGGGGGCCTTGAGCGGGGTGGCGGGGGCCGGGCCGCTGTAGGTGAGGTGGTTCCACTTCGACTGCGCGCCCCAGGCGCGGGCGGCCTCGGCGCTTTCGGGGCCCTTGCGGGTGAGGCGGCCCGTCAGGCGGAGCTGCCGGCGGCTTTGGGCGTCCCAGCCCAGAACCGTGGCCCGCCCCTCGCCCGCGGCCTCCGCCCACTTGGCGCTGCGGATGTCGGTGTGGAACTCCAGCCGCCGCGCTTCGGTCTCGACCGCGCGCAGGACCAGGGAGCGCGCCTCGGGCCAGCCATCGCCGCCCAAGGTCGCCAGGGTGAGGATGCGCAGCGGGTGGTCCCCCTCGGCGGCCTCTGCCAGGGTCGCCCAGGCCCGCGCCTCGACCTCCGCCAGGCTCTCGCTCATGCCCCACCCCCGTGGCGCTGCCAGGCCAGGGCCGCCAGGGCCAGATCGCCCAGCCCGTGGCCCCGGAAGACAAAGCCGGTGCGCTGCGCGGCACTGCTGCGGCCCGCGAGGCTCCCCGAGACAAGACCCGCAAGATCGCCGCTGACATGGGCCGGATCGGCCAGCTTGGCCTCCAGCGCCGCCTCCTGGGCCAGATCGTCGATCGCCAGCAGGTCCAACGTGCCGAGGCTCTGGCGGTGCCAGGGCACACCGAGATCGACGCTGCAGAGAAAGCCGCCGGGATCGAGCGCCGCGGCATCGAGGAAGGGCGCCTCGACAGCCGTGTGGGTCAGGGTGGAGACCACGATGTCGCTGCCCGAGAGGGCCGCCTGGGGGCTCTCGCAGAGCTCAACCTCAAGGCCCAGGGCGCGGGCCGCCTCGGACAGGCGGTCGATGTTGGCCTGGCCGCGGCCCGCGATGCGGACCCTTTCGAGCGGGAAGAGCTGGGCAAAGAGCGCCAGGTGGGTGCGGGCCTGGAGGCCGGTGCCGATGAAGGCCATGACCGCGGCATCGGGCCGGGCCAGGTGGCGGGCGGCCAGGGCCGAGAGGCCGGCCGTGCGGATGCCGGTGATCCACTTGCCGTCGAGCAGCGCCAGGGGGGCGCCCGTCTCGCCGCGCAGGAGGCTCACCACCCCGTCGATCTGCGGCAGGCCGATCTCGCTGTTGCGGGCATTGAGCACGACCGTCTTGGTGGCCACCAGGGGCGGCTCGTCGAGGGCCGCGAGGGTGGCCATGATGTAGCGCCCGTCGGGCGGCAGGAGCACCGCCTTGGGCGCCGCCTGGACCCGCTCCTGCCCGGCCCCGGCGATCACCCGGGAGAGCATGTCGGTGATCTCGGCGGCGCTCAGGCCGAGGGCCTCGAGCGCGGGTTCATCAAGGAAAGGAAGGGTCATGGCGGGCCTCGGCTGGCAGGGAAACTGCCGCCGACTATCACCGCTGTGCCGGGGCGCTGCAAGCACCCGGCCATGCAAAAGGCCGCCCCCGAAGGCGCGGCCCAGTCATCCCGAAGGAGGCGCGATCTTACTTGATCTTGCCTTCCTTGTATTCGACGTGCTTGCGCGCGACCGGGTCATACTTCCGGATCGTCATCTTCTCGGTCATGGTGCGCGCGTTCTTCTTGGTCACATAGAAATGGCCCGTGCCCGCGGTCGAGTTCAGACGGATCTTGATCGTGGTTGGCTTTGCCATCGTATATCTCCTGCTGCAAAGCCCTGCGGGGGGCCGTGCGTGAATTCTGAGCCTCGGCTTTTACCCTTATGGGGGTGCGTGTCAACCAGAAAACCGTGCCTGGCCGGGGCCTATTTGCGGGCCTGGACGCTGCCCCGCAAAGGGGCACGGCGGCGGGGCCCGGATGGAAGCGCGCGGAGGGCCTGTAAGCCGGATTTTGTCCCCCGGGGTTGCCCCCGGATGGATGACCATTCATCTGACCGCCCCCTCGCGGAGGCGGCTACAGCTGCCAACCCGGACCTGCTGGGGCGAAAGCGGCCCCGCCTTGCGGCGCGCGGTCCCTATTTGGCATTGCTCCCGGTGGGGCTTGCCGTGCCGCCCCTGTTGCCAGGGGCGCGGTGGGCTCTTACCCCACCGTTTCACCCTTACCCCGGCCAGGCCGGGGCGGTCTCTTTTCTGTGGCGCTTTCCGTCGGGTTCCCGGCGGGTTGCCCCGCCCGTCCCCGCCCGGGCGTTACCCGGCACCGTTGCTTTCCGGAGTCCGGACTTTCCTCCCCGCCGCCCCTCGGAAGGGGGGCGAAGCGGCCATCCAGCCCTCCGCGCCCGGCTGCGCTAGCCCGGAAGGGGGCGCGGGGTCAATCCCTCTCGGGACCGAGGGCATAGTCCGTCGCCGTGAGGCCGCCGCGGCGCCAGGGGGCAAAGCGCAGGCGGGTGGCGCGGAGCAGGGTCTCGAAGGGCACATCGGCGGTGAAGCCCGCGCGGCGGGCGGCGGCGCGGAAGCTCTCCTCGTCCGGCGCCTCGGGCGCCCGGGGGCGGCCCGGGCCAACGGCCAGGCCACGCCGCACCAGGCGCGCCCAGTCGAAGCGCGCGCCCGGGTCCGCCTTGCGGCCCGGTGCCAGGTCCGAATGGCCGATCACCCCGGCGGCCAGGATGCCGTGGCGCGCCATGACCCCGGGCAGGAGCGCCTCAAGGGAAGTCATCAGGGGCTCGGAGAAGGGATGATCGCCGCCATTGTCGAGTTCGATGCCGATGGAGCGGGAGTTCACGTCCCCCTGCCCGGCCCACTCCCCGGCGCCCGCGTGCCAGGCGCGCTGATCCTCTGCCACGAGCTGGAAGACCTCGCCCCGGCGGCTGATGAGGTAATGGGCCGAGACCTCGGCTTCTGGGTCGCAGAGCCGCTCCAGCGCCGCCTCGGCGCTCGCCATGGCTGTGAAGTGCAGCACCACGAGGTGCGGCGTCAGCCCGTCGCGCCGGGGGCCGAAGTTCGGAGAGGGACGCTCGAGAATGCCCGCGAGGGCCAAGGCTCAGCCCCG
Organism: Sulfitobacter sp.; assembly: GCA_965212515.1. GTDB lineage: Bacteria > Pseudomonadota > Alphaproteobacteria > Rhodobacterales > Rhodobacteraceae > Sulfitobacter. Next base: position 3,531,959 of record OZ243122.1, on the reverse strand, counting down.
GGCCGCGCGGCGGAAGGGCGTGGGATCCCAGGTGCAGGCAAAGCCGTCGCCGTCCGGGTCCACGCCAAGCCGGTCCCGGCTCGGGCCGCCCTGGTCGAGAAAGGCGATCTGGGCCTGGTCCGGGGTCGAGAAGGAGGCGCAGGCGCGGGCGTAGCGGTTGGCCTTGTTCAGGCCGATCCGGCGGTAAAGCTGGGTGCCCGGCGCGTGGCTCGTCTGGAGCGCGTAGGCCACGATGTTGGGGCCGCTGTCCACCCGCTCGGGCAGGGCCTCGGGCTGGACCACCTCGTACTGGGCGCGATTCGCGGCCAGGCGGGCGGCGTCGCCCTCGATCGAGCGCTGGTCGGAGACCGCGTCGAAGTTGTTCTCGTTGGAGATGCCCGCGGCATTGACCACGGCGGGGGGCGGATTGGAGGGGCTGGCCTGCACCGGCGTCACGCCGGAGTTGGTGGCGGCATCGTTGCCCAGCCCGCCGGGCCGGGTGGCGTCGAGCACGCGGCGCGTCTCGGCCGCCGTGGCCTCGGCGGAACCGTCGGCGGGGGCGGCGCTGCCCAGGGGTGTTTCGGAGACGGCGGCGGGGGCCTCCAGGGTCGCCCCGGAGCCCGCCAGGGCGGCGTCGCGCGCCTGGGCCTGCTGCTCGAAGCTGCCGTCGAAGCCGACGCCGCGGCCGGAATCCGGGATGGCCGGCTGGCAGGCCGCCAGGGCCATGCCGAGGCCAAAAAGGGAAAGAGCGCGTCGCATCACGGGGGCACCTGCCTTGTCCTGTGGTCTCCTATGAGCCCCGGGGCTTACCACCATCTGTCGGGCTTGGCTACAAAGCCGGCTGCCCGCTCCAGCGCGTAGGCGGAAGACAGCAACTCCGCCTCCTCCCAGGGCCGCCCGATGAGCTGGAGCCCCAGCGGCAGGCCGGTGCGGTCCTGTCCGGTGGGCACGGCGATGCCCGGCAGCCCGGCGAGGTTCACCGTCACGGTGAAGACGTCGTTGAGGTACATCTGCACCGGATCGGCCTCGGCCATTTCGCCCAGACCGAAGGCGGCAGAGGGGGTGGCCGGGGTCAGGATGGAATCGACGCCCTGGGCGAAGACATCCTCGAAGTCCTTCTTGATCAGGGTGCGGACCTTGCGGGCGCGGTTGTAGTAGGCATCGTAGAAGCCCGCGGAGAGCACGTAGGTGCCCACCATGACCCGGCGCTGAACCTCGGCGCCGAAGCCCTCGGCCCGGGTCTTCTCGTACATCTCGGTGATGCCGTCGCCCTGCTCCAGCCGGGCCCGGTGGCCGTAGCGCACGCCATCGTAGCGGGCCAGGTTGGAGGAGGCCTCGGCGGGGGCGATGACGTAGTAGGCGGGCAAGGCGTACTTGGTGTGCGGCAGGGAGATGTCGACGATCTCGGCGCCCGCGTCCTTCATCATCTCGATGCCCTGCTGCCAGAGCGTCTCGATCTCCTCCGGCATGCCCTCCATGCGGTATTCATTGGGAATGCCGATCTTCTTGCCGCGCACGTCGCCGGTCAGCGCCGCCTCGAAGTCGGGCACCGGCAGGTCGGCCGAGGTGCTGTCCTTCGGGTCGTGGCCGCACATGGCTTCCAGCATGATGGCCGCGTCGCGCACCGACTTGGTCATGGGGCCCGCCTGGTCGAGCGAGGAGGCGAAGGCCACGATGCCCCAGCGCGAGCAGCGCCCGTAGGTGGGCTTGATCCCCACGGTGCCGGTGAAGGCGGCGGGCTGGCGGATCGAGCCGCCGGTGTCCGTGCCGGTGGCGGCGAGGCAGAGATCGGCCGCCACGGCGGCGGCGGAGCCGCCCGAGGAGCCGCCCGGCGTCAGGGCGCTCTCGTCGTTGCCGCGGCGCCAGGGGTTCACGGCATTGCCGTAGACCGAGGTCTCGTTGGAAGACCCCATGGCGAACTCGTCCATGTTGAGCTTGCCCAGCATGACGGCGCCCGCGTCAAAGAGGTTCTGGCTGACAGTGCTCTCGTACTCGGGCAGGAAGCCCTCCAGGATGCGGCTGCCGGCCTGGGAGGGCACGCCCCTGGTGCAGAAGAGATCCTTGATGCCGATGGGCAGGCCGCACATGGCGGGGGCCTCGCCCTGCTTGAGCCGGGCATCGGCGGCGCGGGCCTGCTCCAGGGCCAGCTCGGGCGTGTGGTGGACAAAGGCATTGAGCGCCCCGGCCCCCTCGATGGCCGAAAGACAGGCCGCGGTCAGGGCCTCTGAGGTGGTCTCACCGGCGCGCAGGGCGTCGCGGGCCTCGGCCAGGGTCAGCTTGTTCAGATCCGTCATCACTCAACCACCTTCGGCACGGCAAAGAAGCCCTCTCGGGCGTCGGGCGCGTTGGCCAGCACCCGCTCCTGCTGGTCCCCGTCGGTCACCACGTCGCTCCGCCGCTTGAGCCGCTGCGGCGTCACCGAGGTCATCGGTTCCACCCCCTCGACATCCACCTCGCCCAGCTGCTCGATGAAGCCGAGGATGGTGTTGAATTCCTGCGCCAGCTCCGGCAGGGCCTCCGGCTCGACCTTGATCCGGGCCAGTTTCGCCACCCGCGCGGCGGTGTTCTCGTCGATCGACATGACGGGTCTCCATCTTGTTCGGGCGCGGGTGTACGCCCTTGCGCCCCCCCTCGCAAGTGGCGCGGGGCCGGCTTCTTCGCTTTGCCCAAAAAACTCCCGCCGGAGGCTCCCCCCGGCGGCCAAATGCGCTACCCTCGGGGCACCAAGAAGGAGGACACCCATGAACATCATCTGGCTCGGTCACGGCTCATTCAGGATCGAGGTCGAGGATCAGACCCTGCTGATCGACCCCTGGCTGAACGGCAACCCCATGATGCCCGAGGACCGGCACGCCGAGGCCATCGAGGGGGCCGACCACATCCTGGTGACCCACGGCCATTTCGACCACATCACCGACGTGGTCGCCATCTCCAAGCAGACCGGCGCGCCGGTGCACGGCATCTACGAGCTGGCCCAGTACCTGCACGGCCAGGGCGCGGTGGAGGGCCAGGCCTTCAACATGGGCGGCACGATCCGGCTCGGCGCGGCGGTCACCGTCGCCATGGTGCCGGCCTCCCACTCCTCCACCACCATGGTCGATGACCGGCCCCTGCACGTGGGGAGCGAGGCGGGCTTCGTGATCCGCGGCGAGGGCAAGTGCCTCTACCACTCGGGCGACACCGGGATCATGGCCGACATGGAATGGATCGGCGATTTCTACAAGCCGGACGTGGGCATCCTTTCGGCCGGGGGGCACTTCACCATGGGCATGGCCGAGGCCGCCTACGCCGCCAAGAAGTACTTCGATTTCAAGAAGGTGATCCCCTGCCACTACCGCACCTTCGAGCTGCTGGAGCAGTCCGCCGCGCAGCTTGCCGAGGGCCTGCCGGGGGTCGAGGTGATCGAGCCCGAGGTGCTGGACCCGATCGCGGTGTGATGTCGCAGCGGCGGGCCCGCCGGGAACGGCGCGGCCCCCGCCACGTTGGGGGGCGACCCTTGCACAGGAGCCCCCATGCCCGACCCCGACCAAACCGACCGCCCCCTGACCCTGGTGATCTTCGGCGCCTCCGGCGGCACCGGCGCCCGCGCCGTGGCGGCGGCCCGCGCCCGTGGCCACCGCGTCCGGGCCATCCACCACGAGATGCCCGAGGAGACGGGCGATGACCCCCAGGTGACGCTGGACAGCGCCGATGTCCTGCAGGACGATCTGCGCGCCCAGGTGCGCGGCGCCGATGCCGTCCTCTCCTGCCTCGGCGTGGGCAATGACCCCCAGACCCTGCTCGACCCGCCGCCGCTCTATACCAAAGGCACGGCTGCCATCTGCGAGGCCATGCGGGCCGAGGGGGTGCGCCGCCTGGTGGTGATCTCCGCCTCCTTCGTGGCGGACCGCGACCGGGGGCCGATCTGGTTCAAGATCCCCGCCATGGCCGCCCTGCACCTGGTCTTCGAGCAGATGGCCGAGATGGAGCGGCAGCTCGCCTCGGAGGAGGACCTCGACTGGACCGCCGTGCGCCCCGGCTGGCTGATGGAGGGGGAGGGGACGGGGGACTACGCGATCCAGGCCGACGTGATCCCGAAGGGCACGATCCGCACCCGCCACGCGGATCTCGCGGACTTCATGGTGCGCCTGGCGGAGGGCACCGACTGGCTGCGCCAGACGCCGGCGCTTTCGCGCCCCGAGGCGCCCGAGGACAGCGGCCCGCGGGCGGTGCTGGAGGAGATGGTGGGGTGAGCCGTCATCCCCGGCCTGACCGGGGATATCTTCGAACCGGGAGGCCCTCGGATCAGGTCCGAGGGTGACATTCCTCTTGCGACAGAAGCCGGGACAGCGCCGGACCGGGGGGCGGCGCTACAACCTGTCCGCTACAGTACTTTATGGCAGCCACGTACATCTTCGCGGCGGGCTATGCACTACCTTCACCAAAGCGCCGGCCCACGGGGCCGGTCCGGCGCTGGCACGGCGGTCGCTGGCGCGACCTTGATTCCGTGCCGATGTGAAGAAGCGGGAACGTCATCCCGGGCCTGACCGGGGATCTTTTCGAACAGGGAGGCCCTCGGATCAGGTCCGAGGGTGACGCGTCTCTTGCGACAGAAGCCGGGACAGCGCCGGACCGGGGGGCGGCGCATCTGACCTACCCGCTCCAGTACTTTATCGCAGCCACGTACATCCTAGCCCCGCGCTATGCGCTGCCGACAGCCAAAGCGCCGGCCCACTGGGCCGGTCCGGCGCTGGCACGGCGGTCGCTGGCGCGACCTTGATTCCGTGCCGGGAAAAACAGTCCACCTCCCTACCCCCGCCGCTCCTCGAAAAATGCCCGCAGCAGCCCCTCCGACTCCACCGCCGCGAGGCCGTCGATCACCTCGGGCGCGTGGTGGCACTGGGGCTGGGCGAAGACCCGCGCGCCTTGGGCCACGCCGCCGGACTTGGGGTCCGCCGCGCCGTAGCAGAGCCGCGCCAGGCGGGCGTAGGAGATGGCCGCGGCGCACATCGCACAGGGCTCCAGGGTGACGTAGAGCACGTGGCCCCCGAGCCGTTCGGAGCCCGCCAGGCGGCAGGCCGCGCGGATCGCCAGGATCTCGGCATGGGCGGTGGGGTCGCTCAGCTCGCGGGTGCGGTTGCCGGCCCGGGCCACCAGGGCCCCCGCGGGCGAGACCAGGGCCGCCCCCACGGGCACCTCGCCGCGCGCCGCGGCGGCGCGCGCCTCCTCCAGGGCGATCTCCATGAAGCTGCGGAACGACATGCCCCAGATGCGCATCCCCGGGGCCCTTTCGCAAGCCCCGCAAACAGGCTAGGGGAAGGCATGACGCAGAAGAGCCTCCCCCCCAGCCCAGAGGGCGACCGCATCGCCAAGGTCCTGGCCCGCGCCGGTGTCGCCTCGCGCCGCGAGGCCGAGCGCATGATCGAGGCCGGGCGCGTCACCGTGAACGGCAAGCAGATCACCTCGCCCGCGCTCAACGTGACCGGGGCCGACGCCATCACCGTCGACGGCAAGCCCCTGGCCGCGCCCGAGCCGCCGCGGCTTTGGCTCTACCACAAGCCCGCCGGGCTGGTGACCACCGCGCGTGACGAGAAGGGCCGCGCCACCATCTTCGACGAGATGCCCGCCGAGATGCCCCGGGTCATGTCCGTGGGCAGGCTCGACCTCAACTCCGAGGGCCTGCTGCTCCTGACCAACGACGGCGAGATCAAGCGCCGCCTGGAGCTGCCCAGCACCGGCTGGCTGCGCCGCTACCGGGTCCGGGTCAATGGCCGCCCCACCGACGAGGCGCTCGAGCCCCTGCGCCGCGGCCTCACCCTGGAGGGCGAGCGCTTCCAGCCGATGAGCGTGACCCTGGACCGCCAGCAGGGCGCCAACGCCTGGCTCACCGTGGGCCTGCGCGAGGGCAAGAACCGCGAGATCCGCCGCGCCATGGAGGCCGTGGGCCTGAGCGTGAACCGCCTGATCCGCATCAGCTACGGCCCCTTCCAGCTCGGCGAGCTGAAATCCGGCGCCGTGGAGGAGCTGCGCCGCAAGGTGGTGCGCGACCAGCTCGGCCTCGAACTGGAGGACGACAGCGGCACCGCCAAGGCCAAGCCCCGCGGCAAGGTGAAGCGCCCGCCGCGCCGCCCGCGCCGCTAACCCGCAAAAGCCGCAGGCCCCCGCCCCTCCTGCCCCCGCCCGCCCTAGCGGGCCGGGGACAAAGCGCCTATGTAGGGACCAGGAGGGAGCCAATGGGACGCCTGTTGCTGATCGTGATTGCCGCCATCGCGCTTGTCGCGATTGTTGCGATTCTGCTCCTGATCTGGAATGCTGCACTCGCAGCAGGAACGCGCAGCCTGCGCCCTCTCTTTGCCACTTCCGGGGATGACAAGATGGCACCCAGCGGTTTTCAGAAGGTGGCCTTCCTGGCCCTGATCCTGTTGCTCCTGGGGGTCAGCCTGGGCTGGCTCGGGGGTCTATAGGGCATGGCGCAACGGTTTGGCGGCAAGTACAGCCCCGGCGGCACCGGCCCCGAAGAGCGCGCGCGCCCCGCGCCGCGGCCCCGTCCCGAGGTGGACCCGGTGGGCCCGCGCGCCCACCTGATGTTCCTGCCCCCCGTCCTCCTGCTGGCCAGCACCCTGGGCGGCGGCGCCCTGGCCCTCACGGCGGGCCTGGCGGGCGCCGGGCTGCTGACCCTGGGGGCCTGGCTGCTGCGCGACGGGCTGCGCGCCGAGGCCGCCTACCATGCCCGCAAGGTGGCCCGCCGCCCGGCCCTGCCGCGCAAGCTCCTAGCCGCGTTCCTGGCGGGCCTCGGGGCGCTTGCCGCCACCTGGGCCCACCAGGGCGGCGCGGGCTCGCTCCTGGCGCCCCTGCTCTTCGGCCTCTGCACCGGGGCCCTGCACCTGGCCGCCTTCGGGCTCGATCCGATGCGCGCCAAGGGGCTGGAGAATGTCGATACCTTCCAGCAGGACCGCGTGGCCCGCGTTGTCGAGGAGGCCGAGCGCCTGCTGGCGGAGATGAGCCAGGCCATGACCCGGGCGGGCGACAGTCGCGCGGCGGAACGGCTGGCGCGCTTCCAGGAGACGGCCCGGGGCCTGATCCGCACGGTGGAGGAGGACCCGCGCGACCTCACCGCGGCGCGCAAGTACCTGGTGGTCTACCTCCAGGGGGCGCGCGATGCGACCGTGAAGTTCGCCGATCTCGCCGCCCGCGACCGCGACAGCCACCCGGCGGCCCGGGCCGACTACATCGCCCTGCTGGACGACCTCGACCAGAACTTCGCCGCCCGCACCGAGAAGCTCTTGCTGGACGACCGCAGCGACCTCACCGTGGAGATCGAGGTGCTGCGCGACAGGCTCGCCCGCGAGGGCGTGCGACTGGATTGACAGTTCTCATCCAATAGATCAGGGAAGCACCATAAATGTCCAAGACCATTCAAGAAAAGGCAGCCCAAGCCCAGGCCGCCGTAGCCGAGACAACCGCCGTGACCTTGCCCGAACCGACCCCCGCCAATGCCATCGTGCCGCTCGCCGAGGCGCCCGCCCCGCTGGGCCAGGAGATCCGCCAGCGCATGGCCGAGCTCGACATGGGCGACACCCAGTCGATCGTCGCCTTCGGCTCCGCCGCCCAGTCGGAGCTGCAGGAGATCAGCCAGTCCATGCTCGCGGACGTGCGCAACAAGGACGTGGGCCCGGCGGGCGACAGCCTGCGCGACATCGTCTCCACGATCCGCGGCTTCTCGGTCTCCGAGCTGGACGTGCGGCGCAAGCGCTCCTGGTGGGAAAGGCTGATCGGCCGCGCCGCCCCCTTTGCCAAGTTCACCGCCCAGTTCGAGGAGGTCCAGGGCCAGATCGACCGCATCACCGACGATCTGCTGAAGCACGAGCATACCCTCCTGAAGGACATCAAGTCGCTCGACCTGCTCTACGAGAAGACGCTCCAGTTCTACGACGAGCTGGCCCTCTACATCGCCGCCGGCGAGGCCAAGATCGAGGAGCTGGACGGCACCACCATCCCCGCCAAGGAGGCCCAGGTGAAGGCCGCCTCGGAGGACAAGGAGGTGATGCGCGCCCAGGAGCTGCGCGACCTGCGCGCCGCCCGCGACGATCTGGAGCGCCGGGTGCACGACCTTAAGCTGACGCGCCAGGTGACCATGCAGTCCCTGCCCTCGATCCGGCTGGTCCAGGAGAACGACAAGAGCCTGGTCACCAAGATCAACTCCACCCTGGTCAACACCGTGCCGCTCTGGGAGCAGCAGCTGGCCCAGGCCGTCACCATCCAGCGCTCGGCCGAGGCCGCGGCGGCGGTGCGCGACGCCAATGACCTGACCAACGAGCTGCTCACCGCCAACGCCAAGAACCTGCGCGACAGCAACCGCATGATCCGCGAGGAGATGGAGCGCGGCGTCTTCGACATCGAGGCGGTCAAGCAGGCCAACGCCGATCTCGTCGGCACCATCGAGGAGAGCCTCCAGATCGCCGACGAGGGCAAGGCCCGGCGCGCCGCCGCCGAGCAGGAGCTCAAGGAGATGGAGGCCCGGCTGCGCGACACCCTGGCCGCCGCGAAGGCCAAGAAGACCGGGCTGGGCGAGACCGCCTCGGGCGCCGTGCCGCGCTGAATGGCGGGGCGGGCATCACATAGGCTTTGGCGCGCGGGCGCGCTGCTGGTGCTGGGGGCCGCCCTGGGCGCCTGCGCGATCTTTGCGCCGGTGGAACCCACGCTCAAGCCCCAGGCCAGGCCCGCCGCCCCGGCGGAGCCGCCGCTGGTGGCCCGCCCCACCTCCAAGAAGAGCGCCATGCTGCGCGCCTACCTCAACGAGGTGGAGGCGGCCCAGCTCAAGCAGGGGCTGCTGCGCCAGGACGGGGGCGGCGAGGATACCCCCTTCACCGCCGACGTGCTGGCCCGCAACTTCGAGCAGATCGCCTTCTTCAACGAATACGACGGCAACTTCGTCGGCCGCGGCGGCGCCAGCCCGCTGCGCCGCTGGCAGGAGCCGGTGCGCATGGAGATCATCCACGGCGCGGGCGTGCCCCCCTCGCGGCGCAAGGCCGACGAGGACGAGATCAACCGCTACTCGCGGCGCCTGGCCCGGGTCACCGGACATCCCGTCTCGGCCATCGGGTCGCCCAACTTCCTGATCGTCATCGCCTCGGAGGATGACCGCGACGCCGCCCTCGACGAGGTGCTGGAGCGGATGCCCGCCATCTCCTCGGCCTCGCTGCGGGCCCTGCGCAACATGCGCCGCGACACCTACTGCGCCGTCGCCGCCTATGCCGCCGGCGCCAATCCCAATGTCTATACCGCCGCCGTGGCGGTGATCCGCTCGGAAAACCCCGATCTGCTGCGCCTCTCCTGCATCCACGAGGAGCTGGCCCAGGGCCTGGGCCTGGCCAACGACAGCCCCGCCGCGCGGCCCTCGATCTTCAACGACGATGACGAGTTCGCCCTCCTGACGGGCCACGACGAGCTTCTGCTCAAGATGCTCTACGATCCCCGCCTGCGCCCCGGCATGAGGGCCGCCGAGGCCGCCGCGATCACCCGCACCATCGCCCGGGAGCTGGTGCCGGGGCCGCAATGATCCCCCCATTCCCCTTCGCAAGGAGCTGACCCATGGGCATTTTCGACTTCCTCTCCGGCGAGTTCATCGACGTCATCCACTGGACGGACGACAGCCGCGACACCATGGTCTGGCGCTTCGAGCGGGAGGGCCACGCGATCAAGTACGGGGCCAAGCTGACGGTCCGCGAGGGCCAGGCGGCGGTCTTTGTCCACGAGGGACAGCTGGCCGATGTCTTCACCCCCGGTCTCTACATGCTGGAGACCAACAACATGCCGGTGATGACCACGCTCCAGAGCTGGGACCACGGCTTCAAGAGCCCCTTCAAGTCGGAGATCTACTTCGTCAACACGACCCGCTTCAGCGATCTCAAGTGGGGCACCAAGAACCCGGTGATCGTGCGCGACCCGGAGTTCGGCCCGGTGCGCCTGCGGGCCTTCGGCACCTACGCGGTACGGGTGAGCGACCCGGCCCGCTTCCTGGTGGAGATCGTCGGCACCGATGGCGAGTTCACCATGGACGAGATCTCCTACCAGATCCGCAACATCATCGTGCAGGAGTTCTCGCGCACCATCGCAAGGGCCCAGATCCCCGTGCTCGACATGGCCGCCAACACCCGCGAGCTGGGCCAGCTCGTGGGCCGCGAGATTGCCGCGCAGCTTGCTGAGTACGGCCTCTCGATGCCGGAATTGTATATTGAAAACATATCCCTGCCGCCCGCAGTTGAAGAGGTTCTGGACAAGCGCTCCTCCATGGGCGTGATCGGCAACCTCAATGAGTACATGCAGTTCCAGGCCGCCGAGGCCCTGGGCCGCGAGGGGGCCGGGGCCGCCGCCATCCAGGCGGGCCTGGGCGCGGGGCTGGGGATGCAGATCGGTCAGGCCGCCGCCCAGGGCCCCTGGGGCACCCGCCCGGCGGACACCCTGGCGCCCAGCGCGCCCCAGGCCCGGATGGTGCCGCCGCCGCCGCCGGTGGAGCATGTCTGGCACATCGCCGTGGGCGGCGAGACCTCGGGCCCCTTCTCCAAGGCCGCCATGGGACGCAAGGCCGCCGACGGCAGCCTGACCCGCGACACCTATGTCTGGACGCCGGGCCAGGATGGCTGGCAGCGGGCCGAGGCGGTGCCGGAGCTGGCCCAGCTCTTCACCGTCCTGCCGCCGCCGCCACCGGGCGCATGAGCCGCCGCGCCCTCGTCATCGCGCTGCACTGGTCGGTGGTGCTTCTGGTGCTGGCGATGATCAAGGGCGGCACCTCCAACCCTTGGGTGCTGGGCGCCTTCGCCGGACTGGTTGCCCTCTGGTCCGGCCAGGCGCTGCTCTTCGGGCTGATCGGGCGGGCCGGGCCGAAACTTTCGCCGCCCCTGCGCCGTGCCTATCCCTGGATGCACCGGACCCTTCATATCCTCCTGGCCCTCACGGCCCTTGCCGTTGCCCTGCGGCTGGCGGGCCGCCCCTTGCCCTGGCTCGACGCCTGGACCATGCTGCTCGTCACCCTGACGGCGGGCACCTTCCACGGGCTCTTTCATTTCTGGCGCCACACGGCGCTCTATGACAACGCGCTGCGCCTGATCACGCCGCGCTTCCTGCACCGGATGCTTTAGGCCATGACCGCCCTGCGCCGCCACCTGCCGCACCGCCGCACGCTGCTCAAGGCGATGCACTGGGCGATGGTGCCGCTGCTCATCTGGTTCATCCTCGTCACCCCCGACGATGTCCTGCCCTTCGGCCCGACGGCCTTCCAGGTCCACTCCATCCTGGCGCTGATCTTCGTCACCCTCTGCCTGCTCTGGTGGGGCGATTACCTGCGCCGCGGCCTGGCCTCCCGGCCCGGGCCCAAGCTGCCGCCCTGGGCCCGCCCGGTGCACCAGTGGATGCACCGGCTGCTGGTCTGGGGGCTCTTCTTCGTGGCCTTCGGGGGCTTCCTGCTGGGCCTCACCTCCACCCGGCTGCTCAAGGCCGGGGGCTTCCTGCCGATCGCCCCGCCGCTGGGCCTGAAGGAGGCCAACGAGATCATTGGCCAGTTCCACATCTACCAGTTCTACCTCCTGGCCCTGCTGGCCGGGGGTCACGCGCTCTTTCACCTCTGGCGGCACCTGCGGCTGCGCGACAATGCCCTGCGGATCATGGCGCCGCGCTTCCTGCACCGATTCCTCTGACGGGGTGCTGGCCCCTCCCCCGGATCATGGCTATCACTGGGGCGAACCGGAACCAGGCCCATGACCGAGAGCAGCACCCCCCTTTCCGAACACCGCTTCCCCTGCCAGACTTGCGGGTCGGACCTGCGCTATGATCCGCAGGCCGGGCGGCTGATCTGCGACCACTGCGGCAACCGCGCCGAGATCGAGGGCAGCGGCCGCCACCTGGCCCCCATCGCCGAGCTGGACCTGGCGGCGGGCCTGCGCCGCGATCTCGACCAGTCCGAGATGGAGGAGACCCGGGTCACCCAGTGCCCCAACTGCGCCGCCCAGGTGGAGTTCGAGCCCCGCGACCATGCCACCGAGTGCGCCTTCTGCGCCACGCCGGTGGTGGTGGACACGGGCACCCACCGCCACATCAAGCCGCGCGCCGTCCTGCCCTTTGCCCTGACCGAGGCGGCGGCGCGGGAGGCCATGACCAATTGGCTCGGCGCCCTCTGGTTCGCCCCCAACGGGCTCCAGGAGTATGCCCGCAAGGGGCGCCGGATGGAGGGCATCTACGTCCCCTACTGGACCTTCGACGCCCAGACCGTCTCGCGCTATTCGGGCCAGCGCGGCACCGTCTACTACGTGACCCAGACGGTGATGCGCGATGGCAAGCCCCAGACCCGGCAGGTGCCCAAGGTGCGCTGGCGGGCCGTCTCGGGGCGGGTCTCGCGCTTCTTCGACGACGTGCTGGTGCTGGCCTCGCGCTCCCTGCCGCGCAAGTTCACCGACGCGCTGGAACCCTGGGACCTGGCCGCGCTGGAGCCCTACGCGCCCGAGTTCCTGGCCGGGTTCCGGGCCGAAGCCTATGGCGTGAGCCTCGAGGAGGGCTTTGCCGAGGCGCGCGAGAAGATGGACCGGATGATCGAGCGCGACGTGAAGTTCGACATCGGCGGCGACCGCCAGCGCATCCACCAGATCGACACCGATCTCAGCGCCCTCACCTTCAAGCACGTGCTCCTGCCGGTCTGGCTCGCCGCCTACCGCTATCGGGGCAAGAGCTACCGTTTCGTCGTCAACGGCCGCACCGGGCGGGTCCAGGGCGAAAGGCCCTGGTCGGCCCTCAAGATCACCTTCGCCGTCATCCTCGGGGCCCTGGCCGCCGGGATCGTCGGCTACTTCATGGCACAGCAATGACCCAGACCCAGTATGACACCCTGACCGAGATCCTCGCGGCGCGCTTCTCCTGCCGCCAGTTCCGCCCCGATCCCGTGCCCGAGGCACAGATCACCCGCATCGTGGAGGCCGCCCGGCGGGTGCCCTCCTGGTGCAACGCCCAGCCCTGGCAGCTCGAGATCACGCGCGGCGCGGCCACCGAGCGGTTCCGCAAGCTGATGATGGAGACGGCCTCTCAGGGCACCCCGCCGAAGCCCGATCTCGACTGGCCCGCGAAGTATTCCGGCATCTACGGTGAGCGGCGGCGCACCTGCGGCTTCCAGCTTTACGATGCGGCGGGCATCGAGAAGAGCGACCGGCCCGCGCGGGCGGCCCAGATGCTACGCAACTACGCGCTCTTTGATGCGCCCCACGTGGCGATCCTCCATTCCCCCACCGAGCTGGGCCCCTACGGCGCCATGGACAGCGGCGGCTTTGTCGCCGCCTTCACCCTGGCCGCCACGGCCCTCGGCATCGCCACCATCCCCCAGGCCGCCATCGCCGCCTATGCGCCCCAGGTGCGGGCGCATTTCGAGCTGGGCGAGGACCGGCTGGTGCTCTGCGCCATCTCCTTCGGCTATGCCGAGGAGGCGGCGGCGGTGAACCGCTTCCGCACCGAGCGCGCCGCGCCGGGCGACATCATCCGCTGGGCCGACTGATGCGGGCGCTGCTGCAAAGGGTGAGCGCGGCCTCCGTCACCGTGGCGGGCGAGGTGGTGGGCGAGATCGGGCCGGGGCTGCTGATCTTCGTCTGCGCCATGCCGGGCGACGAGACGGCGACGGCCCGGGCGCTGGCCGCCAAGGTGGCCAAGCTGCGGCTCTTCAAGGACGAGGCCGGCAAGATGAACCTGTCCCTGCCCCAGGTGGGCGGCGCGGCCCTGGTGGTGAGCCAGTTCACCCTGGCCGCCGACACCCGGCGCGGCACCCGGCCCGGCTTCTCCTACGCCGCCCCGCCGGACCTGGCCGAGCGGCTCTACGAGGACTTCGCCGAGGCCCTGCGCGGGCTCGACCTACCGGTCGAGACGGGGCGCTTCGGGGCCGACATGGCGGTGGCCCTGACAAACGACGGGCCGGTGACCATCTGGCTCGACACCGAGGTGTGAGGGCCACGCTCTGTTGACACTCGGCGGCGAAGGCCGGACCTTCGCGCCATGACACAGAATGCCCTCCGCGACCTCATCGAGCTGCCCGACCAGGGCATCACCCTTTCCGACGGCACCCGCCTCTCGGCCCGCATCTGGCGCCCCGCCGATGCCGAGGCCGATCCGGTGCCCGCGATCCTCGAATACCTGCCCTACCGCAAGCGCGACGGCACCTGCGCGCGGGACGCCCTGACCCACCCCTGGTTCGCCGAGAGGGGCTACGCCGCCGTGCGCGTCGACATCCGCGGCAATGGCGACAGCGAGGGCGTGATGGAGGACGAGTACTCGCCCCAGGAACTGGCCGACGCGGTGGAGGTGATCGACTGGCTCGCCGCCCAGCCCTGGTGCAGCGGCAAGGTGGGCATGATGGGGATCAGCTGGGGCGGCTTCAACGGCCTCCAGGTGGCGGCCCTGGCGCCCGATCCGCTGAAGGCCGTGATCACCCTCTGCTCCACCGCCGACCGCTTTGCCGATGACATCCACTACAAGGGCGGCTGCCTGCTGAACGAGAACCTGGGCTGGGGCGCCACCATGTGGTCCTACTCCTCGCGCGCGCCGGACCCGGCCCTGCGGCCCGACGACTGGCGCGATCTCTGGCTGCAAAGGCTGGAGGCGGAGCCCTTCCTGCCGGACCTCTGGCTGCGCCACCAGCGGCGCGACGCCTACTGGCGGCACGGCTCGGTCTGCGAGGACTTTTCGGCCATCAAGGCCAAGGTCCTGGCCCTGGGCGGCTGGGGCGACGGCTACAAGAACACCGTGCCCTGGCTGGTGGAGGCCCTGCCCGGCGCCAAGGGCATCGTCGGGCCCTGGGTCCACAAGTACCCGCATTTCGCCGTGCCCGAGCCGCGCATCGGCTTTCTCCAGGAGGCCCTGCGCTGGTGGGATCACTGGCTCAAGGGCGAGGAGACCGGCGTCGAGGCGGACCCGGACTACCGCGCCTACCTGATGGACGGGGTGCGCCCGGCCACCTGGTACGAGAACCGCCCCGGACGCTGGATCGCCGAACCCGAGGGCGCCACGGCGCACCTTGAAAGCCAGCGCCTGCACCTGACCGACGCAGGGCTCACGGCCAGCCCCGGCGCGCTGGAGCGGAAGGTCTCCGCCCCGCTCGACTGCGGCGCCGACGCGGGCGAATACTGCGCCATCTGGCTCGGCCCCGAACTGCCCGGCGACCAGCGCGCCGACGATGCCCTCTCCGCCTGCTTCGACAGCGGCCCCCTGGAGGCCCCGATGGACCTCGTGGGCGCGCCGCGCATCACCCTGAAGCTCTCCAGCGACCGGCCCCAGGCCCAGGTGGCGGTGCGGCTCAACCACATCCACCCCGACGGGGCCAGCACCCGCATCACCTACGGGGTGCTCAACCTCAGCCACCGCGAGAGCGCCGCCGACCCGCGCCCCCTCACCCCCGGCGAGACGGAGGAGATCAGCTTCACCCTCGATCACATCGCCTACCGGGTGCCCGAGGGGCACCGCCTGCGCATCGCCGTCTCGGATGCCTACTGGCCGCTGATCTGGCCCTCGCCCGAGCGCACCTGCCTGAGCCTCTCGGGCGGGCACGTCGATCTGCCGCAGCGGCCCACCCAGGGCGGCGATGAGTGGACATTCGCACCCGCCACCGGCGCGGACCCCTGGCAGGTTGAGCAGCTCCGCGCTCCCAGCCACCTGCGGCGCCGCGAGGTGGACATGGGCACGGGCCGGGTGTCTCTGGTGATCGAGGATGACTTCGGCCAGGTGCGTGACGCCGACCATGGCCTGGTGAGTGGCCACGTGGCCCGCGAAAGCTGGTCCATCCACCCCGATGACCCCGCCAGCGCCGAGGGCCGCTGCCACTGGACGGACGTGCTGGAACGCGAGGGGATTTCCCTGCGCACCGAGGCCCATTGCAGCATGACCTCGGATTCGACGCACTTTCACCTTGCAGCCCGGATGGAAGCATACGAAAACGACACACTCATATTCGAACGCGACCTGACAGAGAGTATCGAGCGGGATCACATGTAGCGCCCCAGGCTTCCTCCGCCGCGCAATAATCCTTGCGACGTGGAGGGAAATGGGCAAACTTGACTCGTCAATCAACAATAGTCGCAGCAACAAACCGCGATCCAAAGGGAGACCACCAATGAACGACGAACTGAAGTACCTGTCCGGCAAGGTGACACGGGGCCTGATGACCCGGCGCGATTTTGTCGGCCGTGCCGCCGCGCTCGGCGTGACCGCCGTCGCCGCCAACGCCATGCTCTCCAGCGCCGCCCGCGCGGCAGGCGCCCAGCAGGGCGGCACCATCAAGGTGGGCCTCCAGGGCGGCGCCACGACCGACTCCATGGACCCGGCGCTGGCCGCCAACCAGGTGCCGCTGATGGTCGGCCGTCTCTGGGGTGAGCCCCTGGTCGAGCTGACCGACGACGGCGGCATCGAGGGCCGGGTCGCCGAGAGCTTCGAGGGTTCCGACGATGCCAAGGTCTGGCGCTTCAAGATTCGCAACGGCATCACCTTCTCGAACGGTCAGAAGGTCACCGCCGAGGATGCCAAGGCCACCATCGAGCGCCACTCGGGCGAGGACACCAAGTCCGGCGCGCTCGGCCTGCTGCGCGACATCGACAGCCTCTCCGTCGAGGGCGACACCCTGGTCGTCGGGCTCAAGACCGGCAACGCCGACCTGCCCTACTTCATGGCCGACTACCACCTGCTGATCCAGCCCAACGGCGGCAAGGACGACCCGACCGCCGCCATCGGCACGGGCCCCTACGTGATGCAGCAGATCGACATGGGCGTGCGCTTCATCGCCACCAAGAACCCCGACTACTGGGGTGACCTGGGCAACGCCGAGACCATCGAGCTGATCGTCATCAACGACAACACGGCCCGCGTGGCCGCGCTCCAGTCCGGCCAGGTGGACATCATCGACCGCGTGCCGCCGCGCACCGCGGGCCTCGTCAGCCGCGCGCCGGGCGTTGCCGTCCAGTCCACCGCGGGCCCGGGCCACTACGTCTTCATCATGCACACCGACACGGCGCCCTTCGACAACAACGATCTGCGCCTGGCGCTCAAGCACGGCATCAACCGCCAGGAGATGGTCGACAAGATCCTCTTCGGCTACGGCTCGGTGGGCAACGACACGCCGATCAACAGCTCCTACCCCTTCTACACGGAGCTGCCGCAGCGCGAGTACGACCCGGAGAAGGCCAAGTTCCACTTCGAGAAGTCCGGCCACTCGGGCCCGATCCTGCTGCGCACCTCGGACAACTCCTTCCCCGGGGCGCCCGACGCCGCCGCCCTCTTCCAGCAGTCGCTGGGGGCCGCCGGCATCGAGCTGGAGATCAAGCGCGAGCCCAACGACGGCTACTGGTCCGAGGTCTGGAACGTGCAGCCCTTCTGCACCTCCTACTGGGGCGGCCGTCCGACGCAGGACCAGATGTTCTCCACCGCCTACCTCTCCACGGCGGACTGGAACGACACCCGCTTCAACAACGAGCAGTTCGACCAGCTGCTGGTGCAGGCGCGGGCCGAGCTGGACGAATCCAAGCGGACCCAGATGTATGCCGACATGGGCACCATGCTGCACAACGAAGGCGGCCTGATCTGCCCCATGTTCAACGACTTCATCGACGCCCACGGCGACCGGGTCGATGGCTGGGTCGAGGGGGTCAACGGCTTTGCGCTGATGAACTCCTACGCGCCGCTGCGGATGTGGGTGAAAGCCTAAACCGTGGGACCGATCGCAAAACTCCTGGCCCAGCGTATCTCGCTGGGCCTGCTCCTGCTTCTGCTCGTTTCCATCGTCATCTTCGTGGGCACCTCGATCCTGCCGGGCGACGTGGCGCAGCAGATCCTGGGCCAGTCGGCCACGCCCGAGGCGCTGGCCAACCTGCGCGAGGAGCTGGGGGTCAATGACCCGCCCGTCACGCGCTACCTGAACTGGCTCGGCGGCCTCCTGACCGGGGACCTGGGCACCGCCCTCACCTCGGGCCAGTCGATCAACGAGGCCATCGGCCGCCGCCTCTCGAACACGCTTTTCCTGGCCGTCTGCGCCGCCGTCATCGCCGTGCCCCTGGCCATCTTCCTGGGCCTGCTGGCGGTGCGCTACCAGGAACGCTGGCCGGACAAGGCCATCTCGGCCTCGACCCTGACCACCATCTCGATGCCGGAATTCGTCATCGGCTATATCATGATGTTCATCTTCGGGGTGCAGCTGCGCTGGTTCTCGCCCACCGCCGTGGGCTACCGCCCCGAGGCGGACTTCTTCACCCGGCTGGAATCCATCGCCCTGCCGGTGATCGTGCTCACCCTCGTGGTGCTGGCGCACATGATGCGGATGACCCGCGCGGCCATCCTCAACGTCATGCAGTCGGCCTACATCGAGACCGCCGAGCTCAAGGGCATGTCCACCTTCTCGGTGATCCGCAAGCACGCCTTCCCCAATGCCGTGGCCCCGATCGTCAACGTGGTCATGCTCAACCTCGCCTACCTCGTGGTGGGCGTGGTCGTGGTGGAGGTGGTCTTTGTCTATCCCGGCATGGGCCAGTACCTCGTGGACCACGTGACCAAGCGCGACCTGCCCGTCGTCCAGGCCTGCGGCATCATCTTCGCCGCCATCTACATCGGCCTGAACCTGGTGGCCGACGTGGTCTCCATCGTGACCAACCCGCGCCTGCGGCACCCGAAATGACCCGCGCGGCGCCTCCCCGCCGCCCGGGGCAGGCGCCGCGCGCCTCCCGGGGCGCGCGCCGCCCCGCCCCGGTGACACCGACAAGACCGAAAGCACGCCCATGAGCATTCGCATTCCCCTCGCCGCCCTCTTGGGCCTCTTCTTCACAGGCCTCTTCTTCCTGGTGGCCGTCTTTGCCCCCCTGCTGGCCCCCTACGGCTACGACGAGGTGGTCTCCAGCGGCTTCTGGGACCCCTCCTCCAGCGAATACTGGCTGGGCACCGACGGCATCGGCCGGGACCTGCTGAGCCGGATCATCTACGGGCTGCGCACCACCATCTGGATCGCCACCTTGGCGACCCTGCTGTCCTTCACCACGGGCTCCGTGCTGGGCTTCCTGGCGGCGGTCATGGGGGGCTGGGTGGACCAGGCGCTCTCACGTTTCGTCGATCTCATCATGTCGATCCCCTCGCTGATCTTCGCCCTCGTGATCCTCTCGATCACGCCGATCACCATCACCGTGCTGATCCTGGTCATGGGCTTTCTCGATTCCACCCGCGTCTACCGCCTGGCGCGGGCCGTGGCCGTAGACATCACCGTGATGGACTACGTGGAGGCGGCCAAGCTGCGCGGCGAGAAGTACATCTGGATCATCTTCCGCGAGATCCTGCCCAATGCCCTCTCGCCGCTGGTGGCCGAGATGGGCCTGCGCTTCATCTTCATGGTGCTCTTCATCTCCACCCTCTCCTTCCTGGGTCTGGGCATCCAGCCGCCCCAGGCGGACCTGGGCGGCATCGTGCGCGAGAATGCTGAGGGCCTGACCTACGGCATCGGCGCGGCCCTCTACCCGGCCATCACCATTGCCCTGCTGGCCATCTCGGTGAACCTGGTGGCCGACTGGGTGCTGGCCCGCACCACCTCGCTGAAAGGGGGCCGGGGATGAGCCGGAGAGCCGCCCTGCCCGCCACCCCCTCGCGCCAAGACAAGGAGGTCTTCTCATGACCGACACGCCCCTTCTCAAGGTCCGCAACCTCAAGATCGGCGCCACCGTCTATCCGCCGGGCGAGCGCCCCCAGGAGATCGAGATCGTCCATGGCGTCGATTTCGAGCTGGAGGGCGGCAAGGTGCTCGGCCTGATCGGCGAATCCGGTGCCGGCAAGTCCACCATCGGCCTGGCCACCATGGCCTACGGACGCGGCGGCGTTGAGCTGACCGGCGGCGAGGTCTGGGTCAATGGCCGCGACATCCTGCAATCGGGTCTGCGTGACGTGCGCCGCCTGCGCGGGGCCGAGGTGACCTACGTCTCCCAGTCCGCCGCCGCCTCCTTCAACCCGGCCAAGAAGATCATGGAGCAGGTGACCGAGGCCGCGATACTGCAAAAGAAGTTCTCCAAGAAGGAGGCCGAGGCCCGCGCCGTGGAGCTCTTCCGCAAGCTCGGCCTGCCGGACCCGGAGAACATCGGCAACCGCTACCCGCACCAGGTCTCGGGCGGCCAGCTCCAGCGCTGCATGACGGCCCTCGCGCTCTGCCCTCAGCCCGATCTGGTGGTCTTCGACGAGCCCACAACGGCGTTGGACGTGACCACCCAGATCGACGTCCTGGCGGCCATCAAGGAGGCCATCCGCGACACCGGCGTGGCCGCCCTCTACATCACCCACGACCTGGCCGTGGTGGCCCAGGTGAGCGACCAGATCATGGTGCTCAAGATGGGCGAGATGGTGGAATACGGCAGCACCGACCAGATCATCAACAACCCCCAGGAGGAGTATACCCAGGCCCTCGTCTCGGTGCGCTCGATCCGGCACGAGGAGAAGGTGCCGACGGAGAACCCCCTGCTGCGGGTGGAGCAGATCACCGCCCGCTACCGGGGCACCAACTTCGACGTCCTGAAGAACGTCAACGTGGAGCTGCACCCGGGCCAGACCCTGGCCGTGGTGGGGGAATCGGGTTCGGGCAAGTCCACCCTGGCGCGGGTCATCACCGGGCTCCTGCCGCCGCGCGACGGCCAGATCGTCTTTGACGGGCGCACCCTGACGCCCGAGCTGGCGACCCGCAGCCTGGAAGACCTGCGCGAGCTTCAGATGATCTACCAGATGGCCGACACGGCGATGAACCCGCGCCAGACCGTGGGCACCATCATCGGCCGCCCGCTGGAGTTCTACTTCGGCCTCAAGGGCCGCAAGAAGCAGGAGCGCATCCAGGAGCTGCTGGACGAGATCGAGCTCGGCGAGGGCTTCCAGGACCGCTATCCGGCGGAGCTGTCGGGCGGCCAGAAGCAGCGCGTCTGCATCGCCCGCGCCCTGGCGGCCAAGCCCAAGCTGATCATCTGCGACGAGGTGACGAGCGCGCTCGACCCGCTGGTGGCCGACGGCATCCTGAAGCTGCTGCTGAAGCTCCAGAAGATCGAGGATGTCTCCTATCTCTTCATCACGCACGACCTGGCGACGGTGAAGGCGATCGCCGACAGCATCGCGGTCATGTACCAGGGCGAGGTGGTGCGCTACGGCTCCAAGTCCGAGGTCCTGGCGCCGCCCTTTGACGACTATACCGACCTGCTCCTGAGCTCCGTGCCGGAGATGAAGCTGGGCTGGCTCGAGGAGGTCCTGGCGCATCGGAAGATGGAGAGCGCGGGGCATTAGGGCGCTTCCGGGACGGTCTGGGGCTTCGTCGGACGGGCTGCGCCTGCCGGGGGCCGGGCGGGACAGGGCCGCCCCCCGACATGCCCCCTTCCGCCTGCCCGCGAAGGCCCCTAGCCTGAGCGCACCATGAGCCGAGAGACCGTCCTCCTCACCGGCGCCACCGGGACCGCCGGGCGCGCCACCGCCCGCGCCCTTTTGGAGGCCGGGCACCGCGTCGTGGCCTATGGCCGCCGCGATCCGGCCCTGCCCGGCGTCACCTTCGCCCCCGGCGCCGTCACCCGCCCCGCCGAGATCGCCGAGGCCTTGGCCCGGCACCGGCCCCAGGCCCTGGTCTCCTGCCTGGCCTCGCGCACGGGCGGCGCCGTCGATGCCTGGGCGATCGACCATGGCGCCCAGCTCTGTCTGTTGCGCGGGGCAGAGGCGGCGGGGGTCTCCCACTTCGTCCTCCTCTCCGCCATCTGCCTGCAGAAGCCCCGCCTGCCCTTCCAGCACGCCAAGCTAGCCTTCGAGGCGGAACTCCTCGCCTCGCCGCTGCGCCACTCCATCGTGCGGCCCACGGCGCTCTTCAAATCCCTCTCCGGCCAGATCGAGCGGCTGCGCCGGGGCCGGCCCTACCTGATGGTGGGGGATGGCCGCCTGACCGCCTGCAAGCCCATCGGCGACGCCGACCTGGGCCGCTTCATCGCCTCCTGCCTCGACACCCCGGCGCGCCAGAACGCCATCCTGCCGGTGGGCGGCCCGGGCCCGGCCCTGACCCCGCGCGAGATGGGCGCGGCCCTTTTCGAGGCCCTGGGCAGGCCACCGCGCTACCGTGCCGTGCCCCCGGCCATGCTGCACATCATCGCCGGGGGCCTGGGCCTTGCCGGGCGCTTCAACCGGCGCCTCGCCGCCAAGGCGGAGCTGGCCCGGATCGGCCACTACTATGCCACCGAATCCATGCTGCACTGGGACGCGGCGCGGCAGCGCTACGATGCCGAGGCCACCCCGGAGTATGGCAGCCAGACCCTGGCCGAGCACTACGCAGCCCTCGCCGCAGGCCGCGCCACGGCCGCCCTCGGCGATCACGCGGTCTTCTGACCCCTGGGCAGGCGCCCGCCCCATTGCGCCGGCCGCCGCGATCTGCCTCTATGCGGCAAACCCAAGGAGGCCCCATGGACCGCAAGCTGCTTCTCATCATTCTCGACGGCGTGCCCTACCGCAACTTCCGCCGCCTCTTCGGCAACCTCGAAGGCTGGGTGACCAGCGGCGAGGCCCGGGTCTGGAAGCATCGGGCCGTCCTGCCCTCGATCTCGGCCTCCTGCTATGCCTCGATCCACACCGGCGTGAGCCCCCAGGAACACGGCTGCACCGGCAACGGCAACGTCTTCCGGCTGAGCCACCCGGATGTCTTTTCCCAGGTCCGCCAGGGCGGCGGCGTGACGGGCGCCGTGGCCCACTCCTTCTGGTCTGAGTTCTTCAACCGCCACCCCTTCGACTACGTGCGCGACGTGGAGTACGACGAGCCCGAGAGCGAGACCATCAACCACGGGCGCTTCCACAGCATGACGGGCTACGGCCATGCCAACCAGATGACCCCCTCGGACGTGGATCTCTTCGCCACCCTGACGAACCTCTGTCTGCGCTTCGGGCTGAACTACGGGATGCTGCACACCTGCACGCTGGATTCCATGGGCCACCGCTTCTTCCACGACTGCCAGGAGATGGACCACGCCTGCGCCGTCATGGACGAGATGCTGGCCCCCTTCATCCCCAAGTGGCGGGCGGCGGGCTACGAGGTGATCGTCACGGCGGACCACGGCCAGGACGAGCGCGGCCACCACGGCGGCCACGGCCCCCTGCAACAGGAGACGGCGCTCTACTACTTCGGGGAGGGCGAGGGCCCGGCGGCGGACACGGTGATCGACCAGCTCCAGCTTGCCCCGACGATCCTGTCGCGGCTCGGCGCGCCCCTGCCCGAGAGCATGAAGGCCGGCTCTTTCCTGTCCTGACGGGGGCCCCTCAGGGGTAGGGCCAGCGGCCCTGCCCGAGGGCCGCGATGGCCGCAACCACCTCATCGAAGAAGCCCGCCGCGCGGTCCGACAGGGTGCGCGCCCGCAGGCAGGCGTGGACCATGCCCTTTACCTCAGACCAGTGCGCCCGCCCCCCGGCGGCGCGCAGCGCGTCGCGGTAGCTCTCGCCGTCGCTGGAGAGGGGATCGCACTCGGCGGTGATGATGACGGTGGGCGGCAGGCGGCTGAAATCGCTGTCCTGCAGGGGTGCGTAGCGGGGGTCGTTTTGCGGCGGCTCGGCGCCGCCGCTGCGCAGGGTGCGGTAGGCCTCGAGATCGGCCCGGGTGAGGTGCGGCGCCTCGGCGTGGGTGATGTAGGAGCCCCGGCTCATGTCGCCGCCGAGGCCCGGATAGATCAGCACCTGGCCCGCGATCCGCCCCTCGATCCGGCCCCTTGCATGGTGCGCCAGGGCCGCGGCAAGGTTGCCGCCCGCGCTGTCGCCCGCCAGCAGGATCGGCCCCTCCTGGCGCGCTGCCAGGGCGGCGAAGGCGGCCCAGGCATCCTCGAAGCAGCGGGGAAAGGGGTTCTCGGGCGCGAGCCGGTAGTCCACGGAGACAAGCGCGAAGCCGGTGCGCGCGCAGATCTCGGCGCAGACGTCGTCGTGGCTCTCCAGCCCGCCGACGACAAAGCCGCCGCCGTGCAGGTAAAGCACCGTGGCGGCGTCCGACCCCTCTTCATTGCGGTAGAAGCGGCAGGGCACGCCCCCCAGGGGCGCATCCTCCGTCGCGATGCCCGGCGGCCGGGGCTGCCGGAAGAGCGCGCACATCTCGTCGTAGAGACGGCGCTGCCCGGCCACGTCGTAGCTTGTGGCGTCGGGCGGATAAGCCTCGTCCAGCCGCCTGATGTAGGCCCACATCTGGGCATCGATCAGGCGGCTGTAGTCGGCCTGGCTCAAGCGGCCTTTTCCCACTGCTGGGTGAAGCCGCCGAGGGCGCTCTGGACCTCGGTCTCGGCGGCGCCGTTCATCTCGATCTGGGCCACCAGACCGCGCTTCTTGTCGTCGATCACCTTGGCGACGCGGGCCGAGGAGCCGGACTCCTCGAGCGCCCGGTCGAAGACCCGGGTGATGGCCTCCTTGCGCAGGTCGGGCTTGAAGATCTTGCCCACGGCGGTCTTGGGCAGCTCCACCATGATCTTGAGATGCTTGGGATGGGCCGCGCGCTCGTGCACCTTGTCACGGCAGAACTCGATCAGCTCCTCCTCGGTCACCTCGGCGCCCTCGACAAGCTCGACATAGACGCAGGGCACCTCGCCCGCGTGGCTGTCGGGCTGGCCCACGGCCCCGGCGAAGGAGACCGCCGGATGGCCCAGCAAGGCCTCCTCGATCTCGGCCGGGTCGATGTTGTGGCCGCCGCGGATGATGAGATCCTTCGAGCGCCCGGTGATCCAGAGATAGCCGTCGGCGTCGAAGCGGCCCAGGTCGCCGGTGCGCAGGTACTTGCCCTCGTAGTAGAGGTTCTTGTTCTTGTCGGCCTCGGTGTAGGTGTTGCCCACGTAGACGCCGGGGTTGCTGACGACGATCTCGCCGATCTCGTCCACCGCGCATTCCTTGTCGCCCTCGGAGGTGCCCTTGATGATCTTCACGTCCGTGTAGGGGAAGGGAATGCCGATCGAGCCGACCTTCTTGAGACCGTCCACCGGGTTGCCCGAGACCAGGCAGGTGGCCTCGGTCATGCCGTAGCCCTCCACGATGGTCATGCCGGTGGTCTCCTCGAAGCGCTTGAAAAGCTCAAGCGGCAGCGGCGCCGAGCCCGAGAAGGCCGTCTTGACGGTGGAGATGTCGGCATTGACCGGCACCTGCATGGTGGCCGCCAGGGCCGTCGGCACGGAGACCACGAAGGTCACCTTCCAGCGTTCCACCAGCTTCCAGATGTTGTCGAAGACGCCCTCTCCCCGGTAGCCCTGGGGCGTCGGGAAGACCACGTGCGCGCCCGAGGCCACGGCCCCCATGAGCATCACCTGGCAGGCCATGACGTGGAACAGCGGCAGCGGGCAGAGCATCACGTCCTCGGGGCTCAGCAGCAGCTCGGCGCCGACCCAGCCGTTGTAGATGGTGCCGGAATAGAGGTGCTGGGCCACCTTTGGCATGCCCGTGGTGCCGCCGGTGTGGAAGTAGAAGCAGACCCGGTCTTCCTGCGGATCCTCGAAGGAGAGCCGCTTGGGCTGGCGGTTCAGCTCCTTGTTGAAGTCCATGTAGGTGGCCTGGTTCTCCACCTTGCCCTTGGGCCGCACCAGGGGCACGATCCAGCTTTTCGGCGGGGTCAGGTAGCGGTTCAGGTCCACCTCGAGCACGGTCTTGACGTTGGGCGCCAGCTTGACCGCCTTGGAGGTCTTCTCGGCCACGTCCGTCTTCGGGAAGGGCTTGAGGGTTACCACCACCTTGGCGTTGGTCTCGCGCAGGATGGAGCCGATCTGCTCGGGGTCGAGCAGCGGGTTGATCGGGTTGGCGATGCCCGCGACGCCGCCGCCCAGCAGGGTCAGCACCGTCTCGTTGCAGTTGGGCAGGATGTAGGCCACCACGTCCGTCGGGCCGACGCCGAGCGAGCGGAAGAGGTTGGCCGCCTGGCTGACCTTCTCGCGCATCTGTTCCCAGTTCAGGGTCTCGGCCTTGTCGGTCGGCCCGGAGAGCAGCTGAAAGGTCACCGCCCGGTGTTTCGGAAACTTGGTCGCGGTGCGGTCGATCTGGGCAAAGAGCGTCTTGGGCAGATCGCGTTCCGCCCAGGGGCCTTCGGCCTCGATCTTCGCACGGTCTTCTTGGCCACTGTATGGCATCTTGTTCCTCCCCTGTGTGCCGTTATCGTCGGCTACGGTTTTCCCTGGCGCCAGAATGGGCAATCTTCGCGCAATGCGCAAGCAAAGCCGCCGCGCGGCGCGGGGAAGAGGTAGATGACCTAACGACAGGCGGGCCAGGGGCGCCGCAGGCGGCGGCAAAAGCCCGCCGAGGGGCGGGTTTTGGCGCTCAGGCGGCGGCGGCCCCGTCGGTGAACTGGAGCCGGGCCAGCCGCTTGTAGAGGCCATCGCGGGAGACCAGCTCCTCGTGGGTGCCCTGGGCCACGATCCGCCCCGCCTCCAGCACGACGATCCGGTCGGCCTTCTTCACCGTGGCCAGGCGGTGGGCAACGATGAGGGTGGTGCGGTCGCGGCTGAGCTCGTCCACCGCATGCTGCACGGCGCGCTCGCTCTCGGCGTCGAGGGCGCTGGTGGCCTCGTCCAGCAGCAGCACCGGGGCGTCGCGCAGGATCGCCCGGGCGATGGCGATGCGCTGCTTCTGGCCCCCCGAGAGCATCACGCCGCGCTCGCCCAGGTAGCTCTCGTAGCCCTCCGGCAGGGCCGCGACGAAGTCATGCGCCGCCGCCGCCCGGGCCGCCGCCTCGACCTCGGCATCGCTGGCATCGGGGCGCCCGAAACGGATGTTCTCGCGCGCCGAGGCGGCAAAGATCACCGGATCCTGGGGCACCAGCGCCAGGTGCTGGCGGAAATGGTCGCGGGCCATCTCGCGCAGGTCCACCCCGTCGAGGCAGACGCGCCCCTGGGCCGGGTCGTAAAAGCGCAGGATGAGCTGGATGATGGTCGTCTTGCCCGCCCCCGAGGGGCCGACGAAGGCCACCGTCTCGCCCGGGCGGATCTCCAGGTCGATCTCCTCCAGGGCCGAGACCTCGGGCCGCGCGGGATAGGCGAAGGAGACCCCCTCGAAGCTGATCCGGCCCGCCACCGGGGCCGCCAGGCGACGCGGCGCGGAAGGGTCCTGCACCCGGTCCTCGGCCCGCAGCAGCTCCACCAGCCGCTCGGTGGCGCCGGCCGCGCGCTGCAGCTCGCCCCAGATTTCCGAAAGCGCCGCCACGGCGCCGGCCACCATGACGGCATAGATGACGAACTGCACCAGGGCGCCCGCGCTCATGTCGCCACCGCGCACGTCGCGGGCGCCGATCCAGAGCACCCCGACGATGCCGGTGAAGACCAGGAAGATGACGATGACGGTCATGGCCGCGCGGGTGCGGATGCGCCGCCGCGCCGCCTGGAAGGAGGATTCGGTCATCCGGGCAAAGGCGCCCCGGCTGGCCGCCTCGTGGGTGAAGGCCTGGACCGTCTGGACCGCGCCGAGGCTTTCGGAGGCATTGCCAGAGGAGGCGGCGATCCAGTCCTGGTTCTCGCGGCTGATGGTGCGCAGGCGGCGGCCCAGGGTGAGGATCGGCACCACCACGGCGGGCACGATCAGGAGCACCAGCCCGGTGAGCTTGGGCGAGGTCAGGAGCATGAGCGCCAGCCCGCCCGCGAAGATCAGCAGGTTGCGCAGGGCGATGGAGACGGAGGAGCCGATGACCGAGAGGATCAGCGTCGTGTCGGTGGTGATGCGCGAGAGCACCTCGCCCGTCATGAGGCGCTCGTAGAAGGCCGGGCTGAGGCCGATCACCCGGTCGAAGACGGCGCGGCGGATGTCGGCCACGACCCGCTCGCCGAGCCTTGTGACGAGGGCGTAGCGCAGCCCCGTGCCGAGCGCCAGGAGCGCGGCGATGCCGAGTGCGGCCAGGAAGTAGAGGTCCAGCAGGGCGGAATCGTGGTTGCCGAAGTTGTCGATCACCCGGCGCACCGCCAGCGGCAGGGTGAGCGAGACCACCGCCGTCAGGACCAGCGCCGCCGTGGCCGCCGCCAGGAGCCCGCGGTAGGGCGCCATGAAGGGCAGGAGCGCCTTCAGGGCCCCGATCTCCTTGGACGTTTCGCGGTCTTCGCTGTGCAGATTGGGGGCCGGAGCGCGCGCCATGGGGTCACCTTCGTCGTTCTGCCGCGGTCATGGCGCGCCGGGGCCACGGGGTCAAGCATTGCCTCTGTCGCAGGGCGGTCGCTGGCGTCGGGGAAGGTCTGGAGCGGGCGACGGGAATCGAACCCGTATCATCAGCTTGGAAGGCTGAGGTCTTACCATTACACAACGCCCGCTCGGCGCCCTTGGGAGTAGGGCATGGTTGGGGCGGGGTCAAGTGGTGGTGACGCTGGGCGGGCTGGGGCGTTGGGTGGCTGGCGCCTCGATGTCGGTCCCTGAGCTGGCAGTAGAGCCGCGGAGCAGGCGATTCTTCGCTCCCCCCCTCACCCGATCTCCGGCCAGTGCTCCCGCTCCAGCCCCTTCAGGAAAGGCGCCAGCAGCGCCTCGCTCTCGCGCCATTTGCCGACGGAGCGCCCATGCACGGGGCGCCGCAGCTGGTTGGCGCTCATGGTGAAGACCTGGGCGCGGGTGCGGTGCGGTTCGGCCATCTCGGGGCGCCAGTCTAGCCCGCAGAAGGCGGCGAGCCTGCGGCCCTCGCCCGCGATGTCGGCCACCAGGTCCTCGTAGCGCAGCTCGTGGATCTGGCCCGGCAGGACTGCCCGCCAGTGCGCCATCAT
Source organism: Sulfitobacter sp. (assembly GCA_965212515.1). GTDB lineage: Bacteria > Pseudomonadota > Alphaproteobacteria > Rhodobacterales > Rhodobacteraceae > Sulfitobacter. The sequence goes on along the minus strand of OZ243122.1, from coordinate 3,503,283 downwards.
GCCCGCATAGAGATTGAAGTGCGCCGCCATGGCCTTCAGATCGTAGGTGTAGTTGAGCGCCGCCCCGGAGAAATGGGCCTGGAACATCGAAAGGGCCACGTCGCGCGGATCGCGGCGCAGGTGGACGATCTTCGCCTCCGGGTAGATGGTCTTGAGAAAGCCCACCAGGCGGAAGTTCTCGGGCATCTTGTCCACGTAGGCCCGCGTGCCGGCCGGCAGGGCGGGCAGCAGGCGCCTATCCTCGGCCCGCAGCACGGCCGCCCGGTCCGCCTCAAGGGGCAGATCGTTCTCGATGGTCTCCTCCAGCAGGAAGCCCAGAGTGCCGCGCTCGCCCAGGGGCGCCACCCCTTCGGCCCGGCCCAGAAGGGCCTCCACCAGCGTCGTGCCCGAGCGCGGCAGGCCCAGGACGAAGATCGGCGTCAGGGGGGCATCCGAAGCGGCGGGGGCCGGGATCACCTGGGGGAAGCGCCGCAGGATCTGCTCGGCTGTCCGAGCCTCGGCCTCGGCCCGGTAGGGGCTGCGCCGGGCGAAGAACCGGTTGGCCCGGAGCAGGTCCTGGTCGGCCTTCTCGCCCGCGCCCGCGCTCTGGCGGATCTGGAACCGGGCGAGCAGCAGCAGGGCCTCGCCAGCCGAGCCCTTCTCGGCCCGGGAGAGGGCCTGCGCCACCTCCGGCTCCAGCGCCGCAAGCTCAGCCCCCTTGAGGATCTCGGCCAGGGCCTTCAGCGCGTCCGGCTCTCCGGGCGCGCGCCGCAGCACCTCCCGGTATTCGTCGATGGCGCGCTCGGTCTCTCCCATCTCGGCATACTGCGCCGCCAGCCGAAGCCGCGCCGCGACATGGCCGGGGGCGATCTCCACCGCCCGCCTTGCGCTTTCCAACGCCTCCTCGGTGCGCAGATGGCGCGCCAGGGGCAGGCTCATCGCGGTCAGGGTGTCGGCATCCTCGGGCGCCAGGGACAGGACCTGCCGGAAATCCTCCAGCGCGTCGGGGATGAGGCCGAACTGGAGCCGCATCTGGGCCCGCAGGCGGTAGCCCCGCGGCTCTCCCGGCGCGCTCTCGATGTAGCCCGTCACCGCCGCCAGGGCCGCCTCCTTGCGCCCCAGCGCGGCCAGGGCCTGGGCCCGGATGTAGAGCACCTCGGGCGTGTCGGGCAGTGGCTTCAGCGCCTGCAGGGCCGCCGCCGGCTCGCCCATCAGCAGGTAGGTCTGGGCCAGGTTGCGGCGCGGCTCCGGATAGGCGGCGTTCAGGCCGATGGAACGCTTGAAGCTCTTGACCGCCTCCAAGGGGCGCGAGAGGGCGCTGAGGGCGATGCCGGCGATATTCTCCGGCACCGGCGAGGCGGGCGATTCCTTCTGGGCCCTCCTGGCGAGTTTCAATGCAGTCTTGAAGTGATGCAGCGCCAGCTCCTGTTGAGCCAGCGCGATACTGGGTACTTTCGTCGGCACAAGCGCGATCCTGGATAATCGTTAACAAGGGGCATTAAACACGTCCCCCGTGAATGCCCTACAGCAATCATCCCCGGCCCGAAACCCGTCGGAACTTTTCCGCCGAGCCTGCCCGCGAAAGAGGCGCCGCTGCCGCTTTTTCAGGCCCGCCGCAACAAGCCCTTTGCCATCCGCGCGTCGCGCGATATTTAGCACCATGGGGTGTGACGCACCTTGGCGGCACCTCGGCTTGTGAGGTGAGTGGTTGCTGGAGGATCTGGCATGTCGTCGAAGGCCAACGCGGACCTGGAACGCCTGGGGGCTATTGTTGAGGATGCGGCGAGCGAGGTCTACCTCTTCTCGGTCGAGGATTTCTGCTTCACCCTGGTCAACCGCGGCGCCCGCGAGAACCTGGGCTTCACCATGGCGGAGCTGCGCCGCCGCGCGCCCTGGGACATCAAGCCCGAGTTCGACCGCGAGCGCTTCATCGAAATGGTCCAACCGCTGATCGAGGGCAGCAAGCCGCACCTCGATTTCGAGACCCTGCACCGGCGCAAGGACGGCAGCGACTATGACGTGCGGGTGCATCTCCAGCTCATGCACCACGAGAGCGGCGACACCTACTATGCCGCCATCGAGGACATCACCGAGCAGAAGCGGGCCGAGGCCCGGCTCAAGGAGGTGACGGCCCGGCTCGACGCGATTCTGAACAACACCACCAACGCCATCTTCGTGATGGATGCGCGCCAGCACAGCGCCTTCATGAACCGCGCCGCCGAGGAGCTGACCGGCTATGCCTTCGAGGAGGTCCTGGGCCGCCCCCTGCATGACGTGGTGCACCACACCTACCCGGACGGGCGGCCCTTCCCGATCGAGGAGTGCGCCATCGACAGGGCCTTCCCGGAGGACAACCAGACCCAGGGCGAGGAGTACTTCGTTCACAAGGACGGCAGCTTCTACCCGGTGGGCTACACCGCCTCCCCGATGAAGGACCCCGAGGGCAAGACGGTGGGCACCATCATCGAGGTGCGCGACATCAGTGAGGAGCTCAAGGCGCGCGAGGCGGTGGAGGCCTTCAACGAGGCCCTGCAGGAGCGCGTCGAGGAGGCCCTGGCCGAGCGCAAGCGGCTCGAGGCGCAGCTCGTCCAGTCCCAGAAGATGGAGGCCGTGGGCCAGCTTACCGGCGGCATCGCGCACGATTTCAACAACCTGCTGCAGGTCATCCAGGGCAACCTGCAGCTGCTCCAGAAGGACATCCCCCCCGAGGATCCGCGCCATGGCCGCCTGACCAACGCCCTCACCGGGGTGGAGCGCGGCACCAAGCTGGCGAGCCAGCTTCTGGCCTTCGGGCGGCGCCAGCCGCTGGAGCCCAAGCCGATCAACCTCGGCCGCCTGGTGCGCGGCCTCGACGACATGCTGCGCCGCACCCTGGGCGAGGCGGTGGAGATCGAGACGGTCATCACCGGCGGGCTCTGGAATTGCTTTGCCGATGCCGCCCAGGTGGAGAACGTGATCCTCAACCTGGCGATCAACGCGCGCGACGCCATGGAGCACCACGGCAAGCTGACGATCGAGCTGGGCAACGCGGCCCTCGATGACCGCTACGCCGATGCCCACCTGGACGTGAAGCCCGGCCAGTACGTCATGCTGGCGGTGACGGACACGGGCTGCGGCATTGCGCCGGACATCCTGGAGCGGGTCTTTGACCCCTTCTTCACCACCAAGCGGCCCGGCGAAGGCACGGGGCTTGGTCTTTCAATGGTCTTCGGCTTCGTCAAGCAGTCCGAGGGCCACGTAAAGATCTACAGCGAGCCCGGCGTCGGCACGACGGTGCGCATCTACCTGCCCCGCACCCGCAAGGAGGAGGAGGTGGATGCCGCCCGCAGCGGCACCGACATCGCCCCGGGCCAGGGCGAGCTGGTGCTGGTGGTGGAGGATGACGAGAACGTCCGCGCCATCGTCGTGGAGCTGCTGGATGATCTGGGCTACACGGTGCTGGAGGCGTCGGACGCCGACAGCGCCCTGGCGATCATCAACAGCGGCCTGAAGATCGACCTGCTCTTCACCGACGTGGTCATGCCCGGCCGCCTGCGCAGCCCCGAACTGGCGCGCCGCGCCCAGCAGCGGCTGCCGGGGCTCGCCGTGCTCTTCACCTCGGGCTACACCCAGAACGCCATCGTCCACGCCGGGCGTCTGGATGACGGGGTGGAGCTGCTCAGCAAGCCCTACAGCCGCCAGCAGCTCGCCCTGAAGGTGCGCAAGGTGCTGGACCGCAAGCCCCCCGCCGCCACCACCCCCCAGAGCGGCGCTGCCCCGGCCCCCCTGCCCCCGGCCACGGCCAACGGCACGGAAAGCGCCCGCGCCCTGCGCATCCTGCTGGTGGAGGACGAGGTCCTGATCCGCATGACCACCGCCGACATGCTGCGCGACATGGGCCACGAGGTGATCGAGGCGGGCCGCCTGGCCCAGGCCCGCGATCTGCTCTCGGAGGAGGCGCCGGACGTGCTGATCGCCGATCTCGGCCTGCCCGACGGCTCCGGCAGCATCCTGGTGGAGGAGGCCCTGGCCCAGGGCCGCGCCATGGGCCTGATCGTCGCCTCGGGGGCCGACATCCACGACCAGTTCCAGAACGGAGAGACCCTCTCGCGGGTGGTGATCCTCAACAAGCCCTATCAGGAGGAGGCCCTGCGGGTCGCCTTGGGTAAGTCCCTGGGAGAGGGCTAGGCGCCCCCTCCCCCGGTCTTTTGGTTCAGGCGGCGCCCGGCTCCAGGGCGCGCTGCGCCCGCCAGGCAAAGAGGAAGGGCAGCAGCGCCAGGCCGAAGCCCATGAGCGTCAGCAGCGTGTGGTTCAGCCCGGCGACCCCGCCCACCGGCGCCGCCACCATCAGGCCCGCCGCCAGCAGCAAAAGCCGCATCGCCATGCTGGCGGCGCTGGAGTGGAGCGGCCCGACGAAGCTGATGTAGCCCTGCAGCGCCGAGGAGATGAACCAGACCCCGGCCAGGGCGCAGAAGAGCACCAGGATCACCTCGGAGGCCGCCCCCTGCCCGATCAGCGCCGGGTTGAGCACGAAGAAGAAGGGCACGACGTAGATCACCCCGCCCAGCTTCATCGCCTCGAAGGCGGTCTTGAAGGCATTGGCCCCGGCCATGGAGGCGGCGGCGAAGGCGCCCAGCGCCACCGGCGGCGTGATGAAGCTGACCATGCCCCAGTAGAGGATGAAGAGGTGCACGGCGAGCTCGTTCAGCCCGGCCTGGACCAGGGCGGGCGCCAGGACCACGGCCAGGAAGATGTAGCAGGCCGTCACGGTCATCCCCATGCCGAAGATGAAGGAGGTGACGGCCCCCATCAGGAGCAGCATGGGCAGGGAGTTGCCCGCCATGAAGACCAGCTCGTTGGCCAGGGGGCCGGTGAGGCCCGTGGCCTGGAAGGCCCCGACGATCATGCCGATGCCAAGCAGCACCGCCACCAGCTCGGCCAGGGTGCGCCCGACCGAGACGATGATGTTGAGAAAGCCCTCGAGCGAGACCCGGTCCTCGCGGCGGAACTGGTTGACCACCAGCAGGATGGCGACGGCGTAGAAGGGCGCCGTGGTTTCCCAGCGGAAGGCCACCATGAGGAAGATCAGCAGCGCGAAGACCGCGACGTAGAGCCAGCCCTCGCCCAGGGTCTTGAGCGCCGAGGGGCGCTCCTCCGCGGGCAGGCCCTTGAGGCCGCGGCGCGCGGAGTAGGCGTCGATCTGGACGAAGAGGCCGAAGAAATAGAGCAGCGAGGGGATGGCCGCGGCCAACATGATCTCCACGTAGGGACGGCTCAGCCAGGAGGCGATGACGAAGGCCGTAGCCCCCATGATCGGCGGCATGAGCACCCCGCCGGTGGAGGCGCAGGCCTCGGTCGCGGCGGCGTAGCGCGGGGCGAAGCCGGTCTTGCGCATCGCCGGGATGGAGACGGCGCCGGTGGTCAGGACGTTGGAGATGACCGAGCCCGACATGGAGCCCATGAAGCCCGAGGCGAAGATCGAGACCTTGGCCGCGCCGCCGCGGTAGCCGCCGACGAGCGCCATGGCGAGGTTGTTGAAGAACTTGCCGCCGCCGGTGAACTGGAGCACCGCGCCGAAAAGGATGAAGCCGATCACCAGGTTGCCGAAGGCCCGCATGGGGATGCCGAAGGAGGCCTCGGAGGAGATCATGAAGTAGGGGATCACGTCGGTGAAGGGCTGGGTGAAGCCGTTCAGCGGGTCGGGCACGTGCTCGGCGAAGGTGGGGTAGATCGAGAAGAGCAGCACGATGGCAAAGAGCACCAGCCCCCCGGCCCGGCGCGTGCCCTCCAGGATCAGCACGTAGAGCACGATGGAGGCCCAGACGGCCTGTTCGGGGGCGGCATACTCCCAGCCGCTGTCGAGGCTCTCGTCCGCCGTCAGGACAAAGAAGCCCGAGATCACCAGGGTCAGCGCGGCCAGGGCCCAGTCGTACCAGGGCACCCGGGCCGAGGGCGGCCCCCAGGCGCGGAAGGTGATGAAGGTGAGGCTCAGGAAAAGACCGGCCAGGATGTAGAGGTACATGCCTTCAAGGAAGGAGTAGCCGCCGATCCGCAGGTTGAAGAGCTGGTTGACCGCGATGAGGATGGCGGCGAGCGTGAAGACGATGATGGTCCATCGCGCGGGCCCGGCAAAGGTCAGCCGTCCGGCGGATTTTTCGGCTTCGAGGGCGGCGCCGCCGCGGTCCTGGGCCCCGGTTGTGTCTGTCATCCTGGTCTCGATCTTGGGTCCGGCATTGGCCGGTGAAAAAAGGGAGGCGGGCCCTGGGGCCCGCCCGTTGTAGCTGCCTCGGGGCTTAGAAGACGACGTCGAACCCGCCCGCCTCGAGGGCCTCGCGGCGCTTCGTGTTCCAGGCTGCTTCCCAGTCATCGGGGTTCTCGGCCTGAAGCTCTTCCCAGGCCTTCATCAGGGCCGCCTGGCGCGCGATGAGGTTGTCGTTGTGGGCCTGGGCCTCGTCGGACCAGGCGCCGATCTCCTCGTAGTAGCGGATCGCGCCCTCGTGGTAGGGGGCCACCCACTGGAAGTTCTGCTTGTCCAGCGCCCAGCCGCCGATGCCCGGGGCGTTGCCGTCGTACTTGTCGAAGTAGACGTGCATCGCCTTGGTCATGTTGTAGGCCAGATCGGCGTCCTGCTCGGCGTAGGTCATCAGCACCGGGTAAGCATAGCCGGCCGTCGGCACGCCGTCGGTGCCGTCGATCCCGGCCCCGACAACCGCCGTCATGGGCGCGAAGAAGGGCGCGATGGACTGCATCCGGGCCAAGCCTTCGGCGTTGTTGGGGTCGATCGGCGGCCAGTAGACGCCGCGCGGCCCGGATTCGGCCTCGTAGGCGCGGCCCGAGTTGGTCGAGGCGAAGGCCGCATCGACGGAGCCGTCGATCATGCCGGCCCAGCTGTCGCCGAAGCCGCCGAACTCGACCACCTCGACATCATCCCAGGTCAGCCCGCCGTAGGCGAGATAGGCCTCGTTGTTGACGTTGAGCGCGGGCGCGCCCTTCACGAAGGCCACGCGCATGCCCTTCAGATCGGAATACTCGAAGCCCTCGCAGTCGGGCTTGCCCACCTTCTCGCAGACCTCCGCGGCCACGGCCATGGAGAGGCCCACGGCGCCGCCGTTGTTGGCCGAGAGGACGCGCACGGGCTGCGGGCCCCAGTTCTTGGCGCCGAACTGGAAGACCCCTTCCTGGGCCATGAAGGAGCCGCCGACCCCGTTGGCCGAGAACTGCACCTTGCCCTGGCGCAGCGGCTCGGTGCGAGCGATGTCGTTCTTGCCAGGCAGGACGCGCAGGTTGATGCCGGTGGCCTCCTGCAGGGCCGCGCCGATGGCCACGGACTGGTTGTAGCCGGCCGAGCCGGTGCCGTAGGCCGTCCAGGCCAGCTGTGACGGCAGATCGACTTCCTGAGCCATGAGCGGCCCGGACAGGGCGCAGACGGCGGCAGCAATAATGGGTGTTCGCACTGGTGTTTCCTCCTTGTTTACCAAGCATTTCTCCGATGGCTCCGCGCCCCTTCCGGGGGATCGCGGCCTCCAGCCACCGGCTGCCCCGCGGCCTTCTCCGACCGCCAGGCGAAATGCCCTCCCGCAGGAAGGTTTGCGCACAAACGGCCTGGATGCAACCGGACAGATGGCGAATGGGAATTAATCTGCACAAAGCTCCGGGGCCGGACCGCGCCCCGTGCCCGTCAGCCGAAGAGCCCCGCGAAGGGCTCCTCCTGCACCCCCACGAGGGGCATGAGGAAATCGCCCGCGAAGGGATCGCTGGCCTCGGCAAAGAAACTCTCCGTTTCCTGCCGGGCGGCGGCAAGGCCCGCGGCGGTGCCGTCGAAGAGGTCCATCACGATCCGGGCCGCCGTCACGTCGGAGAGACCGCGCTGGAGCGCGAAGTGGCTGCCGATCTCGATGCGGGCGTCGAGGTAGGCGCGGTCGGCCACCTGCTGGGCCACGAAATCGGCCCCCAGCTCGGGCTTCAGGGGGCCCTTGGTGGCCTCGATCATGGCGAGGATGAAGGTCTCGCGGCTCACCGTGCCGGCCTCCAGGTGGGCACTCCAGAAGGCCTTTCCCCCGGCATCGGCGGCGCGGCCCAGGAGGTTGCCGTAGACCGCGTCGGTGAAGCTGCCGCTGGAGGTGCCCGGGGGATAGAGCGCGCGGGTTTCCTCCTGGTCGGAGAAGAGCGCGGCCATCTGCGTGAGAGCCAGCCCCTCGGCCCGGGCGGTGCCCCAGAAGGCCAGGCCCAGGGCATCGGGCGCGCGGTTGAGGTAGGCGAGGTAGAGCTCCACGATCTCGGCCAGCGCCTCCGGCGCGAGGCTGGCGATGCCCGCCAAACGGTCGAGAGCCAGGGCCGCGCCCGTGCCGAAGCTCAGGCTTTCGATCTCGCTCATCCGGTCCAGGCCGGTGCCCTCGGGGCGGCGGTCGATCAGGATCTGGCCGCCGGGGGCAAGCAGCAGGCTGTAGCTCTCGCGCGGGCCCTCGACCTCGGCGCGGTCCGCCCCCGCCCCGCCCTCCAGGGTGTCATCGCCCGGCCCGCCCACCAGCAGATCGGCCCCCGCACCGCCGCGCAGCAGATCGTCCCCCGCTTCGCCCGAAAGCACCTGGGCGCCGCCCCGTCCCTGCAGGAGGTCATCCTCCGCCGTTCCGGTGATGGCGTAGTCGAAGGAAATGAGCGCATCGTGGGCCGGAAAGCCGAGAAAGCCCACGCCCGTGGGGTTGGGCAGGTGGGCGCCCGCGTCGATCCCCACCAGATCGAGCGCCGTGCCGATGACGGAGTTGCTGTTGCGCGCGAAGAGCTCATACGAAAAAGCCTGCGCGTTCAGAGTGAGGGCAAGCTGGTCGATCACCGCGACAAGCGCGGCGGGGGAGCGGGCACCGGGATCGAGGGTCACGAAGTCCAGGTGGTCGGACGGGATCGTCGCCTCGCGCGAGAGGGCCAGGGGCACCCAGGCAGTGCCGCCGCGGGTCTGCACCTCGAGATCGCCCGAGAGCAGCGTGTCGGTGGTGTAGGCCGAGAGGACGAAGACTGCGCCGGTCTCGTCGGTGTGGTAGAGCGCCAGGTGCCCGGCGCCGGTGGCGATGGTCTGGCCGACCCGACGGCCTGCGATCTCCAGGCGCTCCATCTCTTGCCCTCCCCGGGGGCCTTCCCCTGCCCCAGGCTAGAGCCATCGTGGCTTTCCGGCGACAGCTTTTCGCGGGCGGCGGCGCGGCTGGGCGCTTCTCCGCCGCTGCCGCAAATGCTGCCTTGATTAAGCGCCGGAATTGCCCCATTGCCGCCGCGCCACCGGCGGGTTTCTTGCGTAGGCTTCCCTTACGTCACTGAAGTCCAAAGGAAATCGAGCACGAAGGAAAGCGACATGGCACGTTCCGACCAGGGCACCCCCAAGCCCGCCGCCCCCCAGGCGTCCGAGGACAAGAAGGCCCCCTCCGCCCCGCCGAAGCCCGGCAAGTCCGGCCCCATCTTCACCGACTACGCCAGCCTCTGATCCCGCCCCGGGCCGGGGAACCGCCGCGCGCCTCCGGGCGTTGGGCGGCATGGATCAAGAGCTGACGCACCCCCTGCCACCGGATCACCCCCACGCCGCCGATCTCGCGCGGCTGCGCCGCCTCGCGGTGCGCATGGACAGCGCCTTCCGCCTGCCCCTGGTGAACACCCGCGTGGGCTGGGATTCGATCCTCGGCCTGGTGCCCGGCGTCGGCGACACCCTGGCGCTGCTGCCCTCGGCCTACATCCTCAAGGAGGCCCACCGCCTGGGCGCCCCGCCGGGGCTGCTGGCGCGGATGGGCGTGAACAGCGGCATCGACTACCTGATCGGCAGCGTGCCCCTGGTGGGCGATCTCTTTGACATCGCCTGGAAATCCAAGCTGCGCAACGTGGCCCTCCTGGAGGATCACCTCCTGAAGGCGCCCCGGCCCGCGCCCGTCACGCCGCAGCCCTGAGCCCTTCTAATAACGGTCCTGAGCCGCAACAGAAAAGGGGCCGCACGGCGGCGGCCCCCTTCCTTCACCATATGAGCCTGTTTCAGCCCACCAGCTCGAGGCCGGAGAAGAAGTAGGCAATCTCCTCGCGCGCGGTCTCGGGCGCGTCAGAGCCGTGCACGGAGTTCTCGCCAACGCTCTCGGCGAACTCGGCGCGGATGGTGCCTTCGGCCGCGTCGGCGGGGTTGGTGGCGCCCATCACTTCGCGGTTCTTGGCGATGGCGTTCTCGCCTTCCAGAACCTGGGCGACGATCGGGGCGGAGGACATGAACTCGCAGAGCTCGTCGTAGAAGGGACGCTCGGCGTGGACCTTGTAGAACTCGCCGGCCTGGGCCTTGGTCAGCTGGATGCGCTTGGAAGCGACGACCCGCAGGCCCGCGTCCTCGAACTTCTTGACGATGGCGCCGGTCAGGTTGCGGCGGGTGGCGTCGGGCTTGATGATGGAGAATGTACGCTCGAGGGCCATGGGGCTTGCTCCTTTGGGGGTGTTGAAATTTGGCGCCTCCTAGCATGGGGGTCTGGGGTTGAAAAGACGGGATTGGCCGCTCTGCGGGTGCTTTTGCCGCCCTCTTGGAGCGCCAGGCCGCCCCTGTGCCACACCGCAGGCCACGGCACGCAAAACCTGCTATGCTGGAAGGTGAGGAGGACCCGATGCTCAAGATTGATTCAACCGCCCCCTGCCAGACCGTCATCACCACCTTCGAATGTTCCCCCGGCACCTGCGCCGATCTGGTGGAGCGGCTGCAGAGCGCCTACAGCGATTTCATCTCGCACCAGCCCGGCTTCATCGCCGCCGGCCTGCACGTCAACGACGCCCAGACCCGGATCGCCAACTACTCGCAGTGGAAGCGGCGGGAGGATTTCCAGGCCATGCTGCGCAGCACCGAGATGCGGGCGCGCAACCGCGAGATCGCCCAGCTGACGACGCGCTTCGAGCCGGTGATGTACGAGGTGGCGGCGACCTTCTGAGGGCTGCGGGCCGCCGGGGCCGACAGGGTGAGCGCTGCGATCGCGGTCGCGGACGCTCTGCCGGGCCAGGGTGCAGGCCCTGGCCGGACAGATCCCGCGCCCGGCGCGCCGCCGCCGCCAAACCAGCCGTTGACGCGTCAGGCCGCTTGCGGCACACCGCGCCCATGCTCCGGATCGACGCCATCAATTTCGCCGTGGAAGGCCGCCCCCTCTTCGAGGAGGCCAGCGCCACCATTCCCGAGGGTCACAAGGTGGGCCTGGTGGGCCGCAACGGGGCCGGCAAGACGACCCTCTTCCGGCTGATCCGGGGCGAGCTGACCCTCGACGGCGGCGAGATCGGCCTGCCCTCGCGCGCCCGCATCGGCGGGGTGGCGCAGGAGGTGCCCTCCTCCGAGACATCGCTGATCGACACGGTGCTGGCGGCCGACACCGAGCGCGCCAGCCTCCTGGCGGAGGCCGAAAGCGCCACCGACCCGACCCGCATCGCCGAGGTCCAGGCGCGGCTCGCCGACATCGACGCCTGGTCCGCCGAGGGCCGGGCCGCCGCCATTCTGAAGGGCCTGGGCTTCGACGAGGCGGAGCAGGCCATGCCCTGCTCGGCCTTCTCGGGCGGCTGGCGGATGCGCGTGGCCCTGGCCGGCGTGCTCTTTGCCCAGCCCGACCTGCTGCTGCTCGACGAGCCGACCAACTACCTCGATCTGGAGGGCGCGCTCTGGCTCGAGAGCTACCTGGCGCGCTATCCCCATACGGTCATCATCATTTCCCACGACCGCGGGCTCCTGAACCGCGCGGTGGGCGCGATCCTGCATCTGGAGGACCGCAAGCTCACCTTCTACCAGGGCCCCTATGACCAGTTCGCCCGCCAGCGCGCCGAGCGCCGCGCCCAGCAGGCGGCCATGGCCAAGAAGCAGCAGGCCCGGCGCGCCCACCTGCAATCCTACGTGGACCGCTTCCGCTACAAGGCGGACAAGGCCAAGCAGGCCCAGTCGCGGCTCAAGATGATCGAGCGCATGGAGATGATCGCGACGCCCGACCAGGTGGCCAAGCGGGTCTTCACCTTCCCCGAGCCGGAGGAGCTCTCGCCGCCGATCATCTCGATCGAGGGCGGCCAGGTCGGCTATGTCGAGGACAAGCCGGTGCTGAGCCGCCTCAACCTGCGCATCGACCAGGATGACCGCATCGCGCTCCTGGGCAAGAACGGCCAGGGCAAGTCGACGCTCGCCAAGCTCCTCTCGGACAGGCTGCCCCTGATGGCGGGCAAGCAGGTGAAGGCGAACAGGCTGCGGGTGGGCTTCTTCGCCCAGCACCAGGTGGACGAGCTGGAGATCGACGAGACACCCCTGCAGCACCTGACACGGGCCCGGCCCGGGGTCCTGCCTGCCAAGCTGCGGGCCCAGCTCGCGGGCTTCGGCCTTGGCCCCGAGCAGGCCGAGACAGAGGTGGGCCGCCTCTCGGGCGGGCAGAAGGCGAGGCTCTCGCTGCTCCTGGCGACGCTGGACGCGCCGCACCTGCTGATCCTCGACGAGCCCACCAACCACCTCGACATTGAGAGCCGCGAGGCCCTGGTCGAGGCCCTGACCACCTACTCCGGCGCCGTCATCCTGGTGAGCCACGACATGCACCTGCTCTCCATGGTGGCGGACCGGCTCTGGCTTGTCTCGGGCGGCACCGTGACGCCCTACGAGGAGGACCTCGAGGCCTACCGCCAGCTCCTCCTGGCCCCGGCCCGCTCAGAAGCCAAGACCGCCAGGGCCAAGCCCGCCGCCAAGCCCAAGCGGGCCAGCCGCGAGGAGCTGCTGGCGCTGCGCGCCGAGGTGCGCAAGGCCGAGGCGCGGCTCGAAAAGCTCAACGAGATGCGCGACAAGCTGGCCGCCAAGCTCTCCGATCCGGGCCTCTACGAGGAGGACAAGATCGGCGAGCTGGAGCTCTGGAACCGCAAGTACGCCGAGGTGATGGAGGCCCTGGAGCGGGCCGAGGGGATCTGGATGAGCGCCGAGGAGCGGCTCGAGGGCGCCGGCGCCTGAGGTCCCTCTTCGTTTTGCCAAACAAACTCTGGGGGTTTGGGGGCAAAGCCCCCATAAAGGACCGATGGATCTCGATACCGCCTACATGATCACCGCCCTCGTCACCATGTTCGTGGTGATCGACCCGATCGGCATCGCGCCGCTCTTCCTGGCCCTGACCCAGGGCATGAGCCCGGCGCAGCGGCGGCTGATCGCCCTGCGCGCCACGGTCACGGCGGGCTTCGTGCTGGCGCTCTTTGCCTTCTTCGGGGAGCCGCTCCTGGGCTTCATCGGCATCTCCATGCCCGCCTTCCGGATCGCCGGGGGCATCCTGCTCTTTCTCACCGCGCTCGACATGCTCTTCGAGCGTCGCACCAAGCGCCGCGAGGACCGGACGGAGGAGGATGACCATGACGACCCGTCGGTCTTTCCCCTGGCCATCCCACTGATCGCCGGGCCCGGGGCCATCGCCTCGGTGATCCTGCTGATCGGTGAGCGCCCGGGCGGCGAGGGCATGGTCACGGTGCTCCTGATCACCGCCCTCACCCTGCTGACGCTGATGCTGATCCTCTTCGCCTCGAGCTACGTCGACCGGGTGGTCGGCAAGACCGGGATCGACGTCATCACGAGGGTACTGGGCATGCTGCTTGCCGCCCTCTCGGTGCAGTTCGTGCTGGACGGGCTCCTGGCCTTCGGTTTCGGCCCCGGGGCGGGCTGACAGGGGCGCCCGGCGTGCCTATATCGGGGGCAGGCAAGGAAGGGGCCCATGGGCGACATCGACACCGGACAACTGATCTATCTCATTCTGCTGGGCCTCATGGTGGCCGGCTGGTTCTTCATGCAGACCCGCCAGGGCTGGAACCGGACCCTGCAGTATGCGGCCATCTGGGGCATGATCTTTGTCGGCGGGGCCGCCGCCGTGGGGCTCTGGCAGGACATCAGCCGGGACACGGCGCGCGCCCAGATCAGCCAGAGCGACGGCCGCATCGTGGTGCCGCGGGCGCGCGACGGGCACTACCACCTGAGCCTCGATGTGAACGGCGCCCCGGTGCGCTTCGTGGTGGACACGGGCGCATCGGAGATGGTCCTCACCCAGGCCGACGCGGCCCGCGCGGGGATCGACCTGGAGGGGCTCAACTACCTGGGGCGGGCCAACACGGCCAACGGCCCGGTGCGCACCGCCTGGGTCGAGCTTGACCGGGTGAGCCTCGGCGAGGTCACCGACCGCGGCGTCGCCGCCCTGGTGAACGAGGGCCAGATGGAGCAGTCGCTGCTCGGCATGGGGTATCTGCAACGCTGGGGCCGGATCGAGATTGCCGGCGGGGAGTTGATTCTGACGCGGTAGGTCTGGGGGTGTGGGGGTCCTGCGGGCCCCCGTTGCAACCGCCCCGCCCGGCCCCCGGCCGGGCTGCGCCTGCCTGCCCCCCGGCAGGCGCATGAGGGCTTTCCGCCGGTGGGACGGTTGGGGTTTTGCGAGGCGGTTGAGCCGCTTTCGATGTTTCACACAGGCGCCAGCCCAGGCAGGCGCAGCCCGGCCCTATCTGTCGCGCACGCCGATTGCCCCGCGCGAGGGCTTCCTCGCCGGGGGCATCTGCTTTCCGTTTCGGTGGGAGTGCCGTTTCCACGTAAGAAAAAAAGGCGGCGCCGCCAGTCCGGATGGTGAGGACGGGCTTTCGCCCGCACGGGTGAACCGTTCGGTCGTGCCCCTCTCGGGACCTCTTTATCCTAGGGCCGGTGGTCTGGCCCCAAAAAGTGTCATGACGGGCAGAGGTTTAGGCGGCAAAGGTAAAGCACCACATGAGCCAGCGCGCGCCCCCTTGGTGCGGCGCGCAACGGCTCAGGCCTCGGCCTTCTTCTCCCAGCGGCCGCTCTCCTCGGACCAATACTGGGCCGAGACCCCGGCGCCGGTGAGGCTCCGCCACTGGCCGCGGGCGCGGTCGAGCGCCGCGGGATCGTCGCCGTCGAAGAGCACGCAGACCCGCTCCAGCGCCCGCACCTCCTCGGCCTGCACCTCGGCGCCCTGAACCAGCATCAGGCACTGGGCGCCATTGGCCAGATCGCTCCCCTCGGTCAGGAGCACCGGCTGAAGCGCGTCCCTTGCGCCACCCGCGAGGCCGTGGGCCAGGAACTCATCCTCGGGGCCCAGCCAGAGCGCCCGGTCGAGCGCCTCGAGCCCGGCCCGGTCGGGGCCGCGCACCACCACCCGCCAGCCGGCCCCGCGCGCCTTGCCGAGCAGCATGCGCAGGGTCTCGGGCAGCGGGCGGCGGGTCAGGTGGTAGAAGTAGGCGGCCCCCATGGCGCGATCAGTCGCGCTCGAAGTGGTCGGCCACCAGGCGGTTCAGAGCGGCGACGCCCCAGCCCGTGGCCCCCTTGGGCGCCAGCGCCGTGTCGCTCTTGACGGAGGCCACGCCGGCGATGTCGAGGTGGATCCAGGGCGTGCCCTCCTTGACGAAGCGCTGCAGGAACTGGGCCGCGGTGATGGAGCCCGCCGGGCGCCCGCCGACGTTCTTCATGTCGGCGATGCGGCTCTTGAGCTGGTCGTCGTAGGCCTGGCCGAGGGGCATGCGCCAGGCCCCCTCCTGCTCGGCCCCGGCGGCCTTGAGGAAGGCGTTGCAGAGGCTGTCGTCGTTGGAGAAGACGCCCGCGTTCTCGTGGCCGAGGCCGATGATGATCGCCCCGGTGAGGGTGGCGAGGTCGATCAGGCCGGCGGGCTTGAAGCGGTCCTGCGCGTACCACATGACGTCGCAGAGGACGAGGCGGCCCTCGGCGTCGGTGTTGATCACCTCCACCGTGTCGCCCTTCATGGACGTGATCACGTCACCGGGCCGGGTGGCGCTGCCCGAGGGCATGTTCTCCACCAGGCCGACGAGGCCCACGACGTTGGCCTTGGCCTTGCGCAGGGCCAGGCTGCGCATGACCCCGGCGACGACGCCCGCGCCGCCCATGTCCATGGTCATGTCCTCCATGCCGGCCGCGGGCTTGAGGCTGATGCCGCCCGTGTCGAAGACCACGCCCTTGCCCACCAGGGCCAGGGGCGCGGCATCCTCGGCGCCCCCCTCCCAGCGCATCACCACCACCTTGGAGGGGCTGTCGGAGCCCTGGCCGACGCTCAGGAGAGTGCGCATGCCGAGCGCCTCCAGCTCCTCCTCCTCCAGCACCTCGACCTTCAGGCCAATCTCCTCCATCTCCTTGAGACGGTTGGCGAATTCCGTTGTGGTGAGGATGTTGGCCGGGGCATTCACCAGGTCGCGGGTCATGTGGGCGCCCTCGGCCACGGCCATCAGGGGGGCCGCCGCGGCCTCGGCCGCCTCGGGCTTGGAGCACATGACCAGGACCTCGCCCGCGCGGGCCTTGGCGTCGGACTTGTGGGCCTCGAAGGCATAGTCGCGCATGGCCAGGCCAAAGGCCACCTCGGCGACCCGGCGCAGGGGGCCCGCAAGGACCAGCAGGTCGGCCCTGCCGCGGCCCCGGGCCAGGTGGGCGCCGGCCTTGCGGGCCACTTCGGTCTCGGGGTTGCGGGGGCTGCGGATCACCTCCACCGCCTCGGCGGCGAGGCCCGAGGGATAGGCCAGGGTCAGGCCCTCGCCCGGCTTGAGCTTGGCGAAGCGCTCGCTCTCCACCAGGCGCTGGATGGCCCCGCGCATGAGCCGGTTCACCCGCCGCGCGCCGGAGTCGAGCTTGCCTTCGGGATCGGCGAAGAGCGCCAGGCGGCCCTCGAAGTCGGCGATCCGGTCGATCTCGGTTTCAGCAAAACGGATGGGGGTGATCTGGGTCATCTGCGGCCTCGTGATTTCGGGATTTCACCAGACCTAGCGCGCCGCCCCGCCGATGACCAGATAGCAGTTTTACCCCTCCGGCAATTGATCTATGCTGCCGCCAAAGAGCACGCTGGCACAGGCAAACGGGGGGAAGCAGTGGCGCGATACGATCGCTATATGCTGTCGCAACTGCTGGTCCTCTTCGGCTTCTTCGCCCTGGTCCTGGTGGCGCTCTTCTGGATCAACCGCGCCGTGATCCTCTTTGACCAGCTCATCGGCGACGGCCAGTCGGCCCTGGTTTTCCTCGAATTCACCGCCCTCAAGCTGCCCGGCCTGATCGGCACGGTGCTGCCCATCGCGGCCTTCGCCGGGGCGGTCTACGTGACCAACCGGATGAGCACGGAATCGGAGATGACGGTGATGCAGGCCACCGGCTCCTCGCCCTGGCGGCTGGCCCGCCCGGTGGTGCTCTACGGGCTCTGCGTGGCGCTCATGCTCTCGGCCCTGGCGCACTTCCTGATCCCCATGGCGGAGCGCCAGTTCGACGAGCGCGAGGCCGAGGTGGCGGGCAACGTCACCGCCGGTCTGCTCAAGGAGGGCCAGTTCCTGCACCCGACGGACAATGTCACCTTCTACACCCGCCAGATCGACGGCGACGGGGTGCTGCACGATGTCTTCCTCTCGGACCGGCGCAACCCCAAGCTGGGAGCCATCTACACGGCCTCGGAGGCCTACCTGGTGCGCAACGGCGAGGGCACGACGCTGATCATGGTGGATGGCCTGGCGCAACGGCTGGAGCGGCCCGACCTGCGGCTCTCCACCGCCAAGTTCCAGGATTTCTCCTTCGACATCTCCTCTCTCATCGTGCGCGAGCGGGCCGAGAACCTGATCGTGCCCAACCTCACCACCCCCGTGCTGCTGGGCGACTGGGAGGAGATTGCGGCGCGGACCGGGGACACCCCCGGCGTCATCGCCGAGGAGCTGCACAGCCGCTTTGCCCAGGCGCTCTTCTGCCTGGTGGCGGCCCTGGTGGGCTTCTCGGTGCTGCTGATCGGGGGCTATTCGCGCTTCGGGGTCTGGCGCGAGGTGGTGATCGCCTTCGGGCTGCTGATCACGCTCGACGGGCTGCGCGGCTCGCTGCTCAAGTCGGTGCGGACCGACGCGAGCCTATGGTGGACCATCTACCTGCCCTCCCTGCTGGGGTTTGGCGTGGTCCTGGCGGCCCTCTGGATCGCCGCCCATCCGGGCTTCCTGGCCCGTCTGAAAGTGACGCGAGGCGCGGCATGATCCTGCACTTCTACTTCGCCCGCCGCTTCCTGATGGCCTTCCTGCTGGTCTTCACGGTGCTCTTTGCGCTGATCGTGCTGATCGACCTGGTGGAGCAGGCGCGCCGCTTCGGCAGCATCGACCTGGGCTGGGGCAGCGTCCTGGGGCTGGCCCTGCTGAACGCGCCCCAGACGATCAACCTGATCCTGCCCCTGATCGTGATCCTGGCCACCGTGGCGCTCTTTGTCTCGCTCGCCCGCTCTTCCGAGCTGGTGGTGACGCGGGCCGCCGGGCGCTCGGCCCTGCGGGCCCTGGTGGCGCCGGTCTCCGTGGCCCTGGTGATCGGGCTCCTGGCGGTGACCACCTTCAACCCCATCGTGGCCAGCACCAGCAACCGCTTCGAGGAGCTCTCCCAGACCTACCGGGCGGCGCGCGGCTCCACCTTCTCGATCAGCGAGGAGGGGCTCTGGCTGCGCCAGGGCACGGAGGAGGGCCAGACGGTGATCCGCGCCCTGCGCTCCAACGCCGATGCTTCGGTGCTCTATGACGTGACCTTCCTGACCTACGGCCCCGAGGGCCAGCCGGTGCGCCGGGTCGAGGCGGAGCGGGCCTCGCTGCTCTCCGGGGCCTGGTCGATGCAGAACGCCAAGAGCTGGCCGCTCGATCCGGGCGTCAACTCGGAGGCCCGGGCGCAGCGCTACGAGGAGCTGACCCTGGCCTCCACCCTGACCCTGGAGCAGATCCGCGAGAGCATCGGCGCGCCGGGGGTAATCTCGATCTACGATCTGCCGGACTTCATCCGCCAGCTCGAACAGGCGGGCTTCAGCCCGCGGCGGCACCAAGTCTGGCTCCAGACGGAGATCGCCCGGCCGGTCTTTCTGATGGCCATGGTTCTTGTTGCGAGCGCCTTTACCATGCGCCATACCAGATTCGGTGGCACGGGGGTGGCCGTGCTTTCGGCAGTGCTACTGGGGTTCGGCTTGTATTTCATTCGCAGCTTCGCGCAGATCCTCGGGGAGAACGGCCAGATCCCCATCATGCTGGCGGCCTGGGCGCCGCCCGTCGCCTCCATCCTGCTGGCCCTCGGGCTGCTTTTGCACGCCGAGGACGGCTGAGGATGCGGCGCCTGCTCCTGATCCTCACGCTCTGCCTTGCCCCGCTTGGCCTGCGCGCCCAGGAGGCCGCGACCGGCCCGGCGGTGCTGGTGGCCGACAGTCTCTTCATCGAGGCGGACCGCACCCTGGTGGCCCGCGGCAACGTCGAGGCCTTCCGCGGCAACACCCGTCTGCGGGCGAGCGCCATCCGCTACGACAGGGAGACAGGGGCCCTCACCATCGAGGGGCCGATCCTGCTGACCGAGGGGACCGAGCAGGTGGTCCTGGCGGACGCGGGCGAGCTGACGCCGGACCTGCGCGAGGGCCTGCTGATTGGGGCGCGGATGATCCTCAACCAGCAGCTTCAGCTTGCCGCCAACCAGGTGGACCGGGTGGGCGACCGCTACAGCCAGCTCTACAAGGTCTCCGCCACCTCCTGCCGGATCTGCACCGACGGCGGCACGCCGCTCTGGTCGATCCGGGCGCAGCGGGTCGTCCATGACCGTTTCGAGCGGCAGCTCTACTTCGATCACGCCCAGTTCCGCATCCTCGACGTGCCGGTCTTCTACATCCCGCGCCTGCGCCTGCCCGGGCCGGGGCTGGACCGCGCCACGGGCTTCCTGGTGCCCTCGGTGCGCTCCTCCTCGCAGCTCGGGCTGGGGATCAAGGTGCCCTACTTCATCCGCCTCGGCGATCACCGGGACCTGACCCTGACGCCCTACCTCTCGGGCAAGACCAAGACGCTGCAGTTCCGCTACCGCCAGGCCTTCGTGCGCGGGCGGGTGGAGTTCAACGGCGCCGTGACGCGCGACGACATCATCCCGGACTCCACGAGGGGCTACCTGATCGGGCGCGGCTTCTTCGATCTGGAGCGCGGCTTCAAGCTGAGCTTCGATCTGGAGACGGTGACGGACGATTCCTACTTTCCGCAGTACGAGTACTACAACCAGGACCGGCTGGAATCGCAGCTCACCGTGAGCCGGGCGCGGCGCGACGAGCTGATCCGGGCGAGCTTCTACAACTTCGAGAGCCTGCGCGACGGGGAGAACAACCAGACCCTGCCGACCCTGGTGCTGGACGGCGAGTACGAGCGCCGCTTCTTCCCCGACTGGGCGGCGGGCGGCGAGCTGCGCTTCGCGCTCCAGGCCCATACCCACCGCCGCAACTCGGACCTCTCGGTGGACAGCGCGGACCCCGACACCGTGGTGGACGGGCGCGATGTTTCGCGGATCAACGGCTCGGTCAACTGGCTGCGCCGGGACACCTTCGGGCCGGGCCTGGTGACGGACCTCACGCTGGGGGCGCGCTTCGGGCTCTTCAACATCGCTCAGGACAGCACCTTCCCGCAGAACCACGCCGAGATCGTGCCCCAGGCCGCCCTGGCCCTGCGCTATCCGCTGGTGCGGCGCGGCACGGGCGGGGTGACGCAGCTTCTGGAGCCCCTGGTCCAGGTGGCCTGGACCGGCGGCGACCGGCTCAACATCCCCAACGAGGAGAGCACCCGCCCGGAGTTCGACGAGGGCAACCTGCTCGAGCTCTCGCGCTTTCCCGCGCCCGACCGGATCGAGCGCGGCGGGGTGGCGGCCCTGGGCCTCAACTGGGCGCGCTTCAACCCCAACGGCTGGGACGCCCATGTGGCCCTTGGCCAGGTCTTCCGCGAGAACCGGGATTCCGCCTTCACCGAGACCTCGGGCCTGGGCGGGCTCAAGTCCGATTACCTGGTGGCGGCGCAGCTGCGCTCGGGCAACGGCATCACCCTCACCGGGCGCGGCCTGCTCGACGAGGACTTCGGCTTCAGCAAGGCCGAGCTGCGCGGCGACTGGGGCTTTGCCAAGGGCAACATCGGCGGCAGCTACATCTTCCTCGACGAGGACCCGGCGGCGAACCGGATCGAGCCCACCTCGGAGATCCAGCTGGGCGGCAGCTACAGCTTCACCCGGCACTGGGCCGCCGCCGCCAACTACCGCTTCGATCTGGAGGAGGACCGCAGCGGCGTGGCCGGGCTGGGCATCAGCTACGACAACGAATGCGTGACGGTGGACCTGTCGGTGTCGCGCACCTATTCCTCCTCCTCAACGGTTGAGCCCACCACCAATTTCGGTTTTAACGTGGGGCTCAGAGGCTTTGCAGTGTCCGATGGCACAGAAAGATACAGGCGCTCATGCAACTACTGACCAAGCTTTTCCCCGGCGCCGCGCGCCGCCTGCTGATGCCCCTGGTGGCGGGCCTCCTGGTGGCCCAGGCGGCGCCCGCGCAGAACCTCTTTGCCCCGGTCGTCCGGGTCGATGACATGGTGGTGACGGAATACGAGGTGCAGCAGCGGGTGCGCTTCCTGGAGCTGCTGAACGCCCCCGGCGCCACCCGCGAGGCGGTGATCGACGATCTGATCGACGACCGCCTGCGCAGCCGCGCCGCCACCCAGGCCGGGCTGGAGCTGACCGAGGAGGGGCTGCGCGAGTCCCTTGCCGAGTTCGCCGCCCGCGCCGAGCTGACCACCGAGGAGTTCGTCCAGGCCCTGACCCAGGCGGGCGTGGCCGAGGAGACCTTCCGCGACTTCGTCACCACCCAGGCGCTCTGGCGCGAGCTGATCCGCGGCCGCTACAACCGCCGCGTGGACATCTCGGAGGCCGACATCGAGGCGGAGCTGGCCGAGGCGCCCCGGGGCGAGGGCATCCGCGTCCTGGTCTCGGAGATCATCATCCCGGCACCGCCGCAGGAGGCGGCGCGGGTGCGCGCCCTGGCGGCCCGCATTGCCCAGAGCCAGTCCGAGGCGGAGTTCTCCAACTTCGCAAGGCAATATTCCGCCACGGCCTCGCGCGGGGCCGGCGGGCGCCTGCCCTGGCAGGACATCGAGCGCCTGCCGCCGACCCTGCGGCCGCTCCTGCTGGACCTCGCCCCCGGCGAGGTGACGGCGCCGCTCTCGATCCCCAACGCCGTGGCGCTCTTCCAGCTGCGCGGCATCGAGGAGACGGGCCAGCCCGCCACGCGCTACAGCGAAATCGACTATGCCACCTACCTCATCCCCGGCGGGCGCAGCGAGGCGGGGCTGGCCAATGCCGCGCGGGTGACCGCCCAGCTTGACCGCTGCGACGATCTCTACGGCATCGCCCAGGGCCAGCCGCCCGAGGTCCTGACCCGGCAGAGCCAGGCCCCCGGCGAGATCCCCCAGGACATCGCCCTGGAGCTGGCGAAGCTCGACCGCAACGAGGTCTCCACCAGCCTGACGCGCAACGATGGCCAGGCCCTTCTCCTGGTGATGCTCTGCAACCGCGTCGCCGAGGCCCAGGCCGAAGTGAGCCGCGAGCAGGTCCAGGGCGCCCTGCGCCAGGAGATCCTCCAGGGTTACGCCGCCCGCCTGACGGCCCAGCTTCGCGCCGACGCCCGCATCATCTACCCATGAGCGATCCCGCCCTGCCGGTGGTGATCTCCTGCGGGGAGCCGGCGGGCATCGGCCCCGAGGTGGCGGCCCGGGCCTGGGCGGCCCTGGCGGGGGCCCTGCCGCTGCTCTGGCTGGGCGATCCGCGTCACCTGCCGCCCGAGGTCCCCCATCACCTGGTGAGAGATCCCGCCGAGGCCGCCGAGGTGAGCGCCACCGCCCTGCCCGTTTTGGCGCGGGATTTCGGCAGTCCGGCCCTGCCCGGCAGGCCCCAGCCGGGCCACGCCGCCCATGTCATCGAGGTGATCGCCGAGGGGGTGGAGATGGTCCGGCGCGGCGCGGCCCGCGCCCTCTGCACCGCGCCCATCCACAAGAAGGCCCTGATGGAGGGGGCGGGCTTTGCCTATCCCGGCCATACGGAGTACCTGGCCGCCCTCGGCGGGGTCGAGGAGGTGGTCATGATGATCGCCTCCGAGCAGCTCCGCGTGGTCCCCGCCACGATCCACATCGCCCTGGAGGAGGTGCCCCGCGCCCTCACCCCGGAGAAGCTGCGTCGGGTGGTGGAGATCACCCACAGGGGCCTGCGCGAGCGCTTCGGCATCGCGGCGCCGCGGATCGCGCTTTCGGGGCTCAACCCCCATGCCGGCGAGGGCGGTGCCATGGGCCGCCAGGAGCTCGACTGGATCGCCCCCCTGGTGGCAGAGATGCGCGCCGAGGGGATGGACCTGCGCGGCCCCCTGCCCGCCGACACCATGTTCCACGCCGCCGCCCGCGAGACCTACGATGCGGCGGTGGCCATGTACCACGACCAGGCCCTGATCCCGATCAAGACGCTGGACTTCGACCGGGGCGTGAACGTGACCCTGGGCCTGCCCTTCGTGCGCACTTCGCCGGATCACGGCACGGCCTTCGACATCGCGGGCAAGGGCCTGGCGAACCCCTCCTCGATGATCGAGGCGCTAAAGCTGGCCCACCGCATGGGAGAGGCGGCATGAGCGCCATCGACGATCTGCCGCCCCTGCGCGAGGTGATCGCCCAGCACGGCCTCTCGGCGCGCAAGTCCCTGGGCCAGAACTTCCTGCTGGATCTGAACCTGACCGCCAAGATCGCCCGCCAGGCCGGGGATCTGGCGGACTGCGACCTGCTGGAGATCGGCCCCGGCCCCGGCGGCCTGACCCGCGGGCTGCTCTCGGAGGGGGCGCGCCGGGTCCTGGCGATCGAGAAGGACAGCCGCTGCATCCCGGCGCTGGAGGAGATCGCTGCCGCCTACCCGGGCCGCCTGACGGTGATCGAGGGGGATGCCCTGGAGGTGGACCCCCTGGCCCACCTGACGCCGCCGATCCGGGTGGCGGCCAACCTGCCCTACAATGTCGGCACCGAGCTTCTCGTGCGCTGGCTCACCCCGCCCGACTGGCCGCCCTTCTGGCAGAGCCTCACGCTCATGTTCCAGCGCGAGGTGGCCGAGCGCATCGTCGCCGCGCCGGGCTCCAAGGCCTACGGGCGGCTGGCGATCCTGGCCCAGTGGCGGGCCGAGGCGCGCATCGCCATGAGCCTGCCGCCCGGGGCCTTCACGCCGCCGCCCAAGGTCTCCTCGGCGGTGGTGCACCTCACGGCCCTGCCCGCGCCGCGCTTCCCCGCCGACGCGGCGATCCTGAGCCAGGTCGTGGCCATGGCCTTCAACCAGCGCCGCAAGATGTTGCGTGCCGCCCTCAAGGGCCTCTCGCCCCGGATCGAGGATCTGCTGGGCGAGGCCGGGCTGAAACCCACCGAGCGCGCCGAGCAGGTGCCGCTGGAGGGCTTCTGCGCCCTGGCGCGAGCCGTGGCGCGGGACCGGGCGGGATGATCCCCAGGGTCCTGGCGCTGCTGTTTATTGCTTTCCTGTCCGCCTGTGCCGTGGGCGGGCCGCACCGGGCCACGGAGGCGGAGGTGGCCGCCCTGGCGGCGGAGATTCGCGGCCTTTCCCCCGGGGTGGCGCCCGCGGAGGCAGCGCGGGCGGCGGGGCTGGCCTTCGCCCACAGTGCCGCCCTGGCGCGGGCCTACGGGATCACCGATCCGCCGCTCATCCACAATGCCAAGGTGAATGCGGGCACAAGGCCGCGCGGCCTCTGCTACCACTGGGCAGAGGACATGGAGGCGCGGCTGAGCCAAGAGCGCTTCGAGACCCTGGAGGTGCGCCGCGCCATCGCCAATGCCGAGAGCCTGATCCTGATCGAGCACTCCACCGCCGTCCTCGTGCCGCGCGGCGCGCCCCTGGAGGCGGGCATCGTGCTCGACCCCTGGCGCCAGGGCGGGCGGCTTTTCTGGGCGCCGGTCACGGCGGACCCGCGCTACACCTGGCTGCCCCGCGAGGAGGCCCTGCGCCGCAAGGGCCAGGTGCGCTACGTGCAGCGGCCCGAGGGCTCGAAGGCGGCTTTGCCGCAATAGAAAAGGGCCCCCGCAGGGGGCCCTAAATCATTCCGCCGCTTCGGGCTGGCCGCCGCCGCCGCCCTCGCCCTGGTCGCCCTTGGGCTTGGGCTTGCGCCGGGGGGCGCGCTTCTTGGGCTTGCTTTCAGGGGTCTCCACGAGGTTGCTGTCGCCCTCGCTGTCGTCGCCCTTCTGGCCGCTGTCCTGGGCACCGCTGTCCTGCGGCTGGTCGCCGCCGCCCTGGTTGCTCTCGCGCTCCTGGCGCTCGGCGCGCTCGCGGTCGCGCTCGGCCTGGCGCTCGCGGTTCTGGCGTTCCTGCTCCTCGCGGCGCTGCTCCTGCTCGCGCTGCGCCTCGGAGAGAAGCCGCAGGTAGTGCTCCGCGTGCTGCTGGAAGTTCTCCGCCGCCACCCGGTCATTGGAGAGCTGGGCGTCGCGCGCGAGCTGGTTGTACTTCTCGATGACCTGCTGCGGCGTGCCGCGCACCTTGCCTTCAGGGCCGGAGCTGTCGAACACGCGATTGACGACGTTGCCGCCCTGGTTTTGACGGTTGCGATTGTTCTTCGACCGGGACCGTGATCTCGTGGACTTCATGAAATGATATCAGCCTTTGGTGCTGTTCTTCGTAGAAACCGGAGCCGTAGCTGAGCCTTGTTCCATCCGGTTATGCGAGTTGTTGGGCTTAACGCCGCGCGGGACCGCATCTGCATCCACCGCTGCAACACCTCCGAATAAACACGGGAAAGTCACGGCGGCAAGGATAAAATGGCCAAAAAGGCGCCACGGGGGCCGAAATTACGGGCGCTGGTGCGGATTCACGCCGGTTTGCGCGCACTTACGACGCGCGGGTGGCCGCCCAGATCATGCGCCAGGCCGATCTCGCCCCAGCCGCTTTCGGCGAAGATCTGCTGCACCGCCTCGGCCTGGGTCCAGCCGATCTCGCAGAGCACCCGGCCCTCGGCGGTGAGGTAGCCCTGGGCCTCGGCGGCGATGATGCGGTAGGCCGAGAGGCCGTCCTCGCCGTCCGTCAGGGCCATGCGCGGCTCGTGGTCGCGCAGCTCGGGAGAGACCTCGGCCATCTCGGGGGCGGTCAGGTAGGGCGGGTTGGAGAGGATGAGGTCGAAGCGGCCCTCGACGGCGGCGAACCAGTCCGACTGCAGGATCTCGGCACGGGCCCCGACCCCGTGCAGGAGCGCGTTGGCGCTGGCCTGGAGGCAGGCGGCCTCGGAAAGATCGACGCCCGTGCCCTGGGCCTCGGGGCGCTCGGCCAGGAGGGTCACCAGGATGCAGCCCGAGCCGGTGCCGAGGTCGAGCAGGCGCTCGAAGGGTTCGGCCAGGGCCAGGTCGATCAGGGTCTCCGTCTCGGGCCGGGGGTCCAGCACCTCGCGGCTGATGCGGAAATCGCGGCCGTAGAAGGCCCTTTTGCCGACAAGCTGGGAGACCGGCACGCGCACGGCGCGCAGGGCGACGAGCTGATCGAAGCGCTCGGCGATCTCGGGGGCGATCTCCTCGGGGGCGATGAGGGTGACGCGGGCGGCATCGACGGAGGCGGCGTGGGCCAGGAGCAGCCGGGCGTCGCGCGCCGGGTCCGGCACGCCGGCGGCCCGCAGGCGCGCGGCGGCCGAGGCCATGGCCTCGGCGGCGGTGGTCACGCGTTCATCTCCGCCAGCTGCCGGGCCTGGGCATCGGCGGTGAGGGCATCGACGATCTCATCCAGGTCGCCCTGCATGACGGCCTCCAGCCGGTAGAGCGTGAGGTTGATCCGGTGGTCGGTCAGGCGGCCCTGGGGGAAGTTGTAGGTGCGGATGCGCTCGGATCGGTCGCCGCTGCCCACCTGGGCGGCCCTGTCGGCGGATCTTTCGCTGTCGCGCCGGGCCCTCTCCATGTCGAAGAGGCGCGCCTTGAGCACCTGCATGGCCTTGTCGCGGTTGCGGTGCTGCGACTTCTCCGAGGAGGTGACGACGATGCCGGTGGGGAGGTGGGTGATGCGGACGGCGGAGTCGGTCGTGTTGACGTGCTGGCCGCCGGCCCCGGAGGAGCGCATGGTGTCGATCCGCAGGTCGTTCGGGTCGATCTGGATGTCCACGTCCTCGGCCTCGGGCAGGACGGCGACGGTGGCGGCGGAGGTGTGGATGCGGCCGCCGCTTTCGGTGCTGGGCACCCGCTGGACCCGGTGCACGCCGCTCTCGAACTTGAGCCGGGCAAAGACGTTCTGGCCGGTGACGTGGGCCACCACCTCCTTCACGCCGCCCAGCTCGGTGAGCTGCTCCTCGATCAGGTCGAAGCCCCAGCCGCGTTCCTCGGCGTAGCGCTGGTACATGCGCAGCAGGTCGCCCGCGAAGAGCGCCGCCTCGTCGCCGCCGGTGCCGGGGCGGATCTCCAGCATGGCGGGGCGGGCATCGGCTGCGTCGCGCGGCAGGAGCGCCAGCTGAAGGGCCTCCTCCAGCTTGGGCAGGCGCGCCTTGAGGGCGGGCAGCTCCTCGCGGGCGAGCTCGGCCATCTCGGGATCCTTCAGCATCGCCTCGGCCTCCTCCAGATCCTGGCGGAGCTGACGGTAGAGCAGGATCTGCTCCACCACGGGCTTGAGATCGGCATATTCCTTGGCCAGGGCGGCATAGTCCGCGCCGCCCGATCCCCCCGCCATGGAGGCTTCGAGAAACTGGAATCGCTGGTAAATCTGTTCGAGGCGGTCAGAGGGTATCATGCTGCTCGTGTCCTCCATCGGAGGGCTTTGGTCAAGGGCGGCGGCCTGCTATAGTGGGGCCATGACACGTGCCCTCGCCCTTTCTCTGCTGATCGCCCTGCCCGCCGCGGCGGACGTCACCTCGCCCTCGGGCAAGACGGTGGATTGCTACTGCACGGACCGCAACCGCAACCGGATCGAGCTGGGCGAGACCATCTGCATGGAGGTGGACGGGCGCATGTTCATGGCCCAGTGCCAGATGTCGCTCAACGTGCCCATGTGGCGCGAGGTGCAGGAGGGCTGCCTTTCCTCCTCACTCGACGGGCCCGCGCCAGGCCCGCAGGCGGGCGGCGTTCACGCCAAAATCTGACCGCCCGAAGCGCTTGCGCCCGAACATCTCCAGCACCCGCGGATCGCTGCCGTAGAGGCCCACGGTCGTGTAGTCGGGAAAGCCCATGAGCTTGGTCCGGGTGACGTAGGTGATCTTCCCCTCCTCGACCGACCCGGCCAGGCGGCTGGTGCGCGGCGTGGCCATGGCGGCGCGGTCGATCTCGGCCAGGCGGGCCGTGCCGTCGCCCGCGACCGCCTCGCGCCAGACATAGCTGCCCTCGCGCTTCTCCTCGCCTGGGGTCTCCACCCCGGTGCCCCGGTGCCAGCGCGCCGGATCGGAGGGTGCGAGCCGGACGTAGGCCATGAACAGGAGCACGAACAGAAGCAGAAGCCAGAACCACATGAAGCGCATTTCCCCTCTTTTTTGTCGGGTCTATCTGCAGGCCACGCCGGGCAGCACGCAGAGGATTTCGTATAGCAGGTTGGCCCCGGTGAGGGCCGTGTTGCCGCTGGTGTCGTAGGGCGGCGAGACCTCGACGAGATCGGCCCCGACGATGTTGAGGCCGCGCAGGGCGCGGATCAGCTCCATCGCCTGGGGCGTGGTCAGGCCGCCGATCTCGGGCGTGCCGGTGCCGGGGGCGTAGGCCGGGTCCAGACTGTCGATGTCGTAGGTCACGTAGGTCGGGCGGTCGCCGATGTCACGGCGGATCTCGGCGCCGAGGCCCGAAAGGCTGCGGTGCCAGAGATCCTGGGCGGGAAACTGCTGAAAGCCCCAGCCCGCCGCCTCGCGGAAATCGTCGGCCCCGTAGCCGGTGCCGCGCAGGCCCACCTGGTAGGTCTTGTCGGGCAGGATCAGCCCCTCCTCGTAGGCCCGCCGGAAGACCGTGCCGTGGGCCTCGCGCTCGCCGAACATCTCGTCGTTCACATCGGCATGGGCATCGACGTGGACCAGCGCCACCGGACCGTGCTTGGCCGCCACGGCGCGCAGGATCGGCAGGGTGATGGAGTGATCGCCGCCGATCGCCAGGGGCATCAGATCGTGCTTCAGGATGTCGCCGTAACTCTCTGCAATAATGCGCAAAGAGTCGCTCAGCGAGAAGGTGTTGATCGCCAGGTCGCCAATGTCGGCGACCTGCAGGCTGTCGAAGGGCGCGGCCCCGGTGGCCATGTGGTAGGGGCGGATCATGGCGCTCTCGCTGCGCACCTGCTTGGGCCCGAAGCGGGTGCCCGAACGCCAGGAGGTGCCGATGTCGAGCGGAATGCCGCAGATGGCCACGTCGAGGCCCGCCAGGTCGCGCGCCTCGGGCAGGCGCATGAAGGTGTTGGGCCCCGAGAAGCGCGCCAGGTCGTTGCCGCTGATGGGTTGGTTCTTGCCGCTCATCCCTGGCGCATCCGGTGGCCCAGCAGGCAGAGGATCTCGGTCGCCACATGGGCGCCCGCGATGGCCGTGGCGCCGGTGCTGTCGAAGGGCGGCGAGACCTCCACCACGTCGCCGCCGACGATGTTGATGCCCGCCAGGTCGCGCAGCATGATCGCCACCTGGCCGCTGGTGAGGCCGCCCCAGACCGGCGTGCCGGTGCCGGGCGCGAAGGCCGGGTCGAGCGCGTCTATGTCGAAGGTGAGGTAACAGGGCCTGTCGCCCAGGACCTCCTTGATCCGGGCCACCGCCGCCGCAGGCCCCTGCTCGTGCACCGCGCGGGCGTCGATGGTGGTGACGCCGAGCGTGTCGGGGTTGGTGGTGCGGATGCCCACCTGGACGGAGCTGGCGGGATCGACGATGCCGGACTTCACGGCCTTGTAGAACATGGTCCCGTGGTCGATCCGGTCCATGTCGTCGTCGGGCCAGGTGTCCGAATGAGCATCGAACTGCAAGAGACTGATCGGGACGTACTTTTCGGCATAGGCCCGGAGGATCGGGAAGCTGATGTAGTGGTCCCCGCCGAGGGTCACGCTGGCCGCCCCCGCCTCCAGGATGGTGCGGATGTGGGCGGTCAGGGTCTCGGGGAACTTGGAGACGTGGCCATAGTCGAAGGCCATGTCGCCATAGTCGGCGATGGCGAATTCGCTCAGGACGTCGAAATCCCAGCCGTAGGGGGGATCGTAGGGTTGCAGGCTGCTGGCCTCGCGGATTGCCCGCGGCCCGAGCCGGGTGCCGGTGCGGTTGGTCACCGCCTGGTCGAAGGGCACGCCCGTGACGGCGATGTCCACGCCGCGCAGATCCTTGGTGTAGCGCCGCCGCAGGAAGGAGGTGGCGCCGCCGAAGGCGTTCTCGAAGCTCGGGCCCTTCAGGTCTTCGCGGGTGAAGGCCTGGTCAACCTGCTTGGCGGCATCTTCCAGGGCCATCTCAGGCCCCCGCCACGGGCTGGGCCCGCTCCACCAGGCGGGCGAAGAAGGAGGCGCCGATGGGGGCGATCTCGTCGTTGAAGTTGTAGAGCGGGTGGTGCACGCCGGCCCCCTCGCCCTGCCCCAGCATCAGGTAGGCGCCGGGCCGGGCCTCGAGCATGAAAGAGAAATCCTCGGCCCCCATGACGGGCGGGAAATCGGGCTCCACCCCGGCCTCGCCCGCCACCTCGGCGGCCACCTCGATGGCGAAATCGGTGCGGCCCGCATCGTTCACCGTGGGCGGGTAGCCGAACTCGAAGTCCAGCTCGGCCTCCAGCTCGTAGCTGGCCGCGTGGCCCTCCACGATGGCCTTCATGCGGCGCACGGCCATGGCCTGGACCTCCTTGTCGAAGGTGCGCACCGTGCCGTTGATATAGACCTCCTCGGGGATCACGTTGTCCGTCGTGCCGGTGTGGATCTGGGTCGTCGAGATGACGAGCTGGGCGCGCGGATCGAGGTTGCGGCTGACGATGGTCTGGAGGCTCTGGACGATGGCGCAGGCGGCCACCACCGGATCGACGCAGTCCTGCGGGCGGGCGCCGTGGCCGCCCTTGCCGGTGAGGTTGATGGTGAAGGTGTCGGCCGCCGCCATGATCGGCCCGGGGGTGGTGTGGAAGCGCCCGAAATCGAGGTTGGGCGCATTGTGCAGGGCATAGACCTGGGTGATGCCGAAGCGGTCCATGACCCCCTCCTTCACCATGATCTCACCGCCGCCGATGATCTCCTCGGCGGGCTGGAACAGCAGCGCCACGCGGCCCGAGAAGTTGCGAGTCTCGGCCAGGTATTTCGCCGCGCCGAGGAGCATCGCGGTGTGGCCGTCGTGGCCGCAGGCGTGCATCTTGCCGGGATGGGTGGAGGCGTAGGGCACGCCGGTTTCCTCGGTGATCGGCAGGGCGTCCATGTCGGCGCGCAGGCCGATGGTGGGGCCCTCGCCCCGGCCCTCGATGATGGCCACGATGCCCGTCTCGGCAATGCCCTCGTGCAGCTCGTCCACGCCGAACTCGCGCAGCCGCTCGGCCACGTAGGCGGCCGTCTTGTGGCACGCCAGCCCCAGCTCGGGGATGGTGTGCAGGTGCTGTCGCCAGGCGGCCATGTCGGCGCTGAAATCGGCGATGCGGTTGACGACGGGCATGGGGTGGACTCCTAGGTCTGGCTTGATCAGGGTGCATCTGACACCAGACAGGACCAAGCTGCAATGCCAGACCGCACCGACAAGGACGCCCTGATCCATGACCCCGAGGCAGGCATCGAGCGCCTGCTGGAGATCATGCGCCGCCTGCGCGACCCCGAGACCGGCTGCCCCTGGGACATCGAGCAGGATTTCGACAGCATCGCCCCCTACACCATCGAGGAGGCCTACGAGGTGGCCGACGCGATCCAGCGCCGCGACTGGGCCGAGCTGGAGGGGGAGCTGGGCGATCTGCTGCTGCAGTCGGTCTATCACACCCAGATGGGCGAGGAGGCCGGGCACTTCAGCTTCCAGTCGGTGGTGCGCAACATCTCGGACAAGATGGTGGCCCGGCATCCGCATGTGTTCGGTGACGAGAGCCGCGACAAGAGCGCCGAGCAGCAGACCCGCGACTGGGAGGCGATCAAGGCCGCCGAGCGCGCGGGCAAGGCCCAGCGCGGCACGCTCGACGGGGTGGCCATCGGCCTGCCCGCGCTGCTGCGGGCGCTTAAGCTGCAGAAGCGCGCCGCCCGCGTGGGGTTTGACTGGCCCTCGACGGAGGAGGTGCTGCACAAGATCACCGAGGAGGCCGCCGAGCTGGTGGAGGCGCGCGAGAGGCTGAGCCAGGCCGAAGTGGAGGAGGAGTTCGGCGATCTGATGTTCGTCATGGCCAACCTCGGGCGGCACCTGGGGCTGGACCCGGAGGCGGCCCTGCGTGGCGCCAATGCCAAATTCGTGCGCCGCTTCGAGGGGGTGGAGCGGCGCCTGGCGGAGCGCGGCCGCGCCCCGGGCGAGAGCGACCTGGCGGAGATGGATGCCCTCTGGGAGGCCGAGAAGAGGGATGAGCGGGCCCGCGCCGCGGCCCCCTGAGCCATCTTTCGCTTACCCCGTCATTGGCCTATCAGAGCCCCCAAGAGAGGTGCCCCATGTCCCCACGCAAAATCATCATCGACACAGACCCCGGCCAGGACGATGCCGTTGCCATCCTCCTCGCACTCGCCAGCCCGGAGGAGATCGAGGTCTTGGGCATCACCTGCGTGGCGGGCAACGTGCCCCTGGCTCTCACCTCGAAAAATGCGCGCATTGTCTGTGAGTTGGCGGGCAAACCTGATGTGAAGGTCTTTGCCGGGTGCGACCGTCCGCTGGGCCGCGAGCTGGTCACGGCGGAGCATGTGCACGGCAAGACCGGGCTTGACGGGCCGACCCTGCCGGACCCGCAGATGCCGCTCCAGGAGCAGCACGCGGTGGATTTCATCATCGAGACCCTGCGCGCCGAGGCGCCCGGCAGCGTGACCCTCTGCCCGCTGGGGCCGCTCACCAACATCGCCACGGCGCTTCAACGGGCGCCGGAGCTGGCCGAGCGGGTGCAGGAGATCGTCCTCATGGGGGGCGGCTACTTCGAGGGGGGCAACATCACGCCAGCAGCGGAGTTCAACATCTACGTCGATCCGCAAGCCGCTGATATTGTTTTCAGATCGGGCATTCCCATTGTAGTCATGCCGCTTGACGTGACGCACAAGGCGCTGGTCACCAAGCCGCGCAACGACGCCTTCCGCGCGCTCGGCACCAAGGTCGGCGTGGCGGTGGCCGAGATGACCGATTTCTTCGAGCGTTTCGACAAGGAGAAGTACGGCTCCGAAGGGGCGCCGCTGCATGACCCCTGCGTCACCGCCTACCTGCTGAGGCCGGAGCTCTTCTCGGGCCGCCACATCAACGTGGAGATCGAGACCCACTCCGAGCTGACCCTGGGCATGACCGTGGCCGACTGGTGGCGGGTGACCGACCGGGCGCCCAACGCGCTCTTCATCGGGGACCTCGACGCCGACGGCTTCTTCGCCCTGCTGACCGAGCGGCTGGCCCGTCTATGAGCGCCGCCCTCACCCTCGGCAAACCTGAGCACCTCGACCGCCTGCTGACCCTCTGCGCCGCCTTTCACGCTGAGGCGGGCATCAAGTCCGACGAGGAGGGCCGCCGGGCGGGGCTGGCGCCGCTGCTGGAGGGCAGCCCCTACGGCGTGGCCTACCTGATCGGCCCGGCGCGGGCGCCGATCGGCTATATCGTCATCTGCTTCGGCTGGTCGGTGGAGTTCGGCGGGCTCGATGCCATCATCGACGAGCTCTACATCCGGCCCGGCGTGCGTGGCCGGGGCGTGGCCACCGAAGCCCTGATCGCCCTGCCCCGCGCCCTCTCCCAGGTGGGCCTGCGGGCCGTGCACCTGGAGGTGGACCGGGAGAACCCGGCGGCCCTCAAGCTCTACCGCAGGGCTGGTTTCACGCCGCGGGACAACTACATCTTCATGTCGAGGAAGCTATGATGCAAATCCCCTTCGACAACAGCTATGCCCGCCTGCCGGAGGCCTTCTACACGCGGCTCGATCCCACCCCGGTGAAGGAGCCGAAGCTGCTGGCCTGGAACGAGGATCTTGCGGCCCTGCTGGGCATCGAGGCGGGCGATCTGAGCGAGGCAGCGATGGTCTTTGGCGGCAACGTGCCGCCCAACGGCGCGGCCCCCCTGGCGCAGCTCTATGCCGGGCACCAGTTCGGCAGTTTCAACCCGCAGCTTGGCGACGGTCGGGCGATCCTGCTGGGCGAGGTCTTGGATGCCGAGGGCACCCGCCGGGACATCCAGCTCAAGGGCTCCGGCCCCACCCCCTACAGCCGCATGGGCGATGGCCGCGCCTGGCTTGGCCCGGTGCTGCGCGAGTATGTGGTGAGCGAGGCCATGCAGGCGCTCGGCATCCCCACCACCCGCGCCCTGGCTGCCGTCAGCACCGGAGAGCCGATCTGGCGCGAACAGGGCGCCCTGCCCGGCGCCGTGCTGACCCGGGTGGCCGCCAGCCACCTGCGGGTGGGCACCTTCCAGGTCTTTGCCCACCGGGGCGAGGTGGAGCACCTCAAGGTGCTCACCGACTACGCGATCAAGCGCCACTACCCTGATGCCGAGGGCCCGCTGGGGCTGCTCGAGGCGGTCTGCGCGGCCCAGGCCGATCTGGTTACCTCCTGGATGGCTGTGGGCTTCATCCACGGGGTCATGAACACAGACAACTGCGCCATCTCGGGCGAGACCATCGACTATGGCCCCTGCGCCTTCATGGATGCCTTCCACCAGGGCCGGGTCTTCAGCTCCATCGACCAGCAGGGCCGCTATGCTTACGGCAACCAGCCGGGGATCTTGGTTTGGAACCTCGCGCAGCTCGCCACCAGCCTGGTGCAGCAGTTCGAGGACAAGGAGGCGGCTGTCGAAGAGGCCACGGCGATCATCCACGCGGTGCCCGAGCGGCTGGAACGGCTCTGGCTGGAGAAATTCGCCGCCAAGATCGGCATTGCGGCGCCTGAGAAGGGGGACACCGCCCTGATCGAGGAGCTGCTGGCCCTGATGCAGGGGGACGGCGCCGACTTCACCAACAGCTTCGCCGCCCTCGGGCAGGAGGCGGCGCGCGACCAGTTCACCGACAGGGGCGCCTTCGACGCCTGGGCGGCCAAGTGGCGTGCGCGGATCGCCGGCGAGGAGGACGCCCCGGGGCTGATGGCCCGCAGCAACCCCCTGGTGATCCCCCGCAACCACCGCATCGAGCAGATGATCGAGGCCGCCCTGGCGGCCGACATGGCCCCCTTCGAGCGGCTCAACCGGGCCCTGGCCCGCCCCTTCGAGGCGACGGACCCCGAGCTGCACCGCCCGCCGACCGAGCAGGAGATCGTGCCCGCCACCTTCTGCGGCACCTGAGCCCCCTCAGGGCTGGCGCGGGCGCCTGTTGATGAGCCAGATGCCGCCCGCCACCAGCACCAGCGCGATCCAGACCGAGAGGGCCACCTCCTCCGACAGGAGCAGCCAGCCGAGGATCACCGAGAAGACCGGCGAGAGGAAGCTGAAGGAGGCGACCGAGGAGGCCGGGTAGATCTTCATCAGCCAGAACCAGACCAGAAAGCCAAGGCTCGCCACGGCGACGATCTGGAAGAGCAGCCCGGCCACGTGGATCGGCGCCAGCTCGCGGATCAGCGGGCCGGTGAAGAGCGCGGCAAAGAGCAGGATCGGCGCCGAGATGGCCACCTGGAACATGAGCTGCTGCGCCGGGGGCACTTCGGAGAGGGGCGTGATGCGCACGCAGAGGGCGATGCCTGCCCAGCAGAAGGCCGAGGCCAGAGCGAAGAGATCGCTGGTCCAGTTGGCCGCCGCCGCCTCCCGGTCGAGCAGCGCCAGGGCGACGCCGCCCATGGCCAGGGCGAGCCCCGCGATCTTGCGCCCCGAGAGCCGCTCGCCCGGCAGGAGGAAGTGAGCGATGAGGGTCAGCCAGACCGGCATGGAGTAGAAGATCACCGACACCCGGCTTACCGTGCCGATGTCCAGGGCGATGAAAAGAAAGAAGAATTCCGCCGCGAAGAAGAGGCCCGAGAGGGTGCCGCCCAGCCAGGCGTTGCGCGGGATGCCCACCGGGTAGCCGCGCAGGCGCATCCAGAGCATGAGGACGAGAATCGCCCCGGTGGAGCGGAGCCCGGCGGCGAAGACGGGGGCGAAGCCGCCCGCCGTGACCTTCACCACCACCTGGTTGAAGGCCAGGTGAAAGGCGAAGGCGATGAGGGCGGCGGCGCCGAAGAGGTCGATCTGGTCTTTGCGTTCCATCCCGCCAAGAGCCGCGACCCGCGGCGGGATGTCAATGTGCAATCAGGGCGTGAGGTGCCGCGGATCAGGCCGCGCGCTGGCTGCCGCCGCCGCCGCGCCGGCGGCGCCGGTTGCGGGAGGGCTTCTTGGCACCCTCGGGGGCTGCCGCCGCGCCGCGCGGGGCACCGCCACCGCCGCCGCCGGGCCGTCCGCCGCGGCCCCGGCCTCTGCCGCCCTTCTTGGGGGCATCGGGGATCTCGTGGGTTTCCCAGGCCCGGCCCGAGGCGACCGGGATGGAGAGCTTCATGACCTTCTGGATCGCCTTCAGGTCCTCCATCTCGTCCGGGGCGCAGAAGGCCACGGCGGCGCCGTCCTTGCCCGCCCGGGCGGTGCGCCCGATGCGGTGCACGTACTGGTCCGGCACGTTGGGCAGATCGTAGTTGTAGACGTACTTCACGTCCGGGATGTCGAGCCCGCGGGCGGCCACGTCGGTGGCAACGAGCACGGTGATGTCACCGGACTTGAAGCCCGCGATGGCGCGGTCGCGCTGGCCCTGGCTCTTGTTGCCGTGGATCGAGGCGGCCTCGAAACCGGCCTTCACCAGGGTCTTCATCAGCTTCTCGGAGCCGTGCTTGGTGCGGCCGAAGACCAGCGCCCGCTCGCCCTTGTGCTCGCCCAGGAGCTCGATCAGCAGGCCGGTCTTCTCCGCCTTGGCGATGAAGTGGACCTCCTGGTCCACCTTGTCGGCGGCCTTGCCCGGGGGCGAGACCTCGACCCGGATCGGCCGGGTCAGGTAGGACTGGGCGATCTCGTTCATCAGCTTGGGCATGGTGGCCGAGAAGAGCATCGTCTGGCGCTCGCTCGGCAGGGTGGCGGCGATCTTGCGCAGGTCGTGGATGAAGCCCATGTCGAGCATCTGGTCGGCCTCGTCGAGCACCAGGAAGGTGGTCTCGTCCAGGCGCACGGCGCCGCGGTCCATCAGGTCCAGCAGGCGGCCCGGGGTGGCCACGAGCATGTCCACGCCGCGCTCCAGGCGGCGGATCTGCGGATTGATGTTCTGACCGCCGACGACCATCTGGGCCTTGAGCGGCGTGCGCTCGCAGAAGCCCTTGAGGTTTTCCATGATCTGCTGGGCCAGTTCGCGGGTCGGGGCCAGGATCAGGGCGCGCACGGCGCGGGGGCCGGGCTTGCGGGGGTTCTCCAGCATCTGGGCCACCAGGGGCACGCCGAAGGCGGCCGTCTTGCCGGTGCCGGTCTGGGCCAGGCCCATGACGTCGCGCCCGTTGAGGGCATGGGGGATGGCCTGCTTCTGGATCGGGGTAGGATCGGTGATCCCCATGTCCTTGAGCCGCGCCACCAGTTTCGGCGGCAGGTCCATCATGTCGAAATCGCTCATGTCGTTCTTTCCCGGCGCGCACCAGGCCCGCCGTCTTGTGCCGCGTCTGTCGCGCGGCCGGGTCGCGCCGGAGCGGATCGCAGGCGGAGGCCACATGCCCCGCGCCTGTCCGTCGGCGTCTGGCCCCACGCGTGATCTTGGGAACAATGGCGGGCCTCTGAATGCCTGCGCCTCTCGGACCTCTCATGGCCGGGCGCCGGACCTGCTCACGCGGCAGAAGGCTTCGCTCGAGGCGCTAGATGGGGGATGCCGGCGCGGAAGTCAACCACCGCTGCCATTCCGGGTGGCACCGCGCCAAAAATGCCGCTAAAGGGAGGCCGTCGATTAGCGGGGCCGCCGATGAGCAAGAGCATCCTCAAACGCTGTGCAGAGATGGGCCTGCGCATGACCGGCCAGCGCCGCACCATCGCCAAGGTGATCCAGGAGAGCGACGACCACCCGGACGTGGAGGAGCTCTTCGCCCGCGCCTCGGCCCGGGACGAGGCCATCTCCATCGCCACCGTCTACCGCACCGTGAAGCTCTTCGAGGAGGCGGGCATCCTGGAGAAGGTCGAGTTCGGCGATGGCCGGGCCCGCTACGAGGATGCCGAGCGCGAGCACCACGACCACCTGATCGACCTCAACTCCGGCGCGGTGATCGAGTTCGTAGACGAGGAGATCGAGGCGCTCCAGGAGAAGATCGCGCGCAAGCTGGGCTACGAGCTGCGCGGCCACCGGATGGAGCTTTACGGGGTGCCGCTGAAGCCCGGGCGGGACTGAGCGGCGCGCGCCAGGAGCGCCGGCAGGAGCAGCGTCAGCACCAGAAGCCGCGCCACGTGGCAGGCGGCAACGAAGCCCGGCTCCACGCCGAGCACGACCCCCATTGCGATCATCGTCTCGATCCCGCCGGGGGCGAAGGCCACCAGCACATGGGCCAGGGGCATCTCCAGCGCCCAGGCCACCGGCAGGGCGCCGAGGGTGGCCAGGAGCGTGGCCACCAGGGTGACAAGGGTGCCGGCCCCCAGGCCGCGGCCCAGGTCCGCCGGGCGCAGGCCGGAAAAGCGGGTGCCGATGAGGGCCCCCAGCACCAGGTAGGCGGGCAGCAACAGCAGCCCCGTCAGGACCCCGGGCGCCAGCCCCGTCACCTGCCCCAGAGCCGAGACCACCATGGCCCCCAGAAGCAGCGGCGCGGGCACCGAGAGGCGCTTGAAGAGCCGCCCCAGCAGGAAGGCCAGCACCAGAACCGCCAGGAGGTGCGGCAGGGACATGAGCGGCCCCTGGGGCGTCACCGCGCCCCCCACCTCGACCCCCAGGGCCAGGGCCGCGAAGGGCACCACCAGGGTCAGCGAGAGGAGCCGCACCGACTGGGTGATGGAGATGCGGGCGAGGTCCGAGCCGGTCTCCCCGGCGACGGCGATGACAAAGCTCAGGTGCCCCGGTGCCGCCGCGAGCAGGGCCGAGGCCGGATCGAAGCGGAAGAGGCGGACCAGGAGCGCCCGGCAGGTCACCACGATGGCCCAGAGCACCACGGCCATGAAGAGAAAGGCCAGGGGCCAGCGCAGCATGGCGCCCAGGGCATTCTGATCGAAGCCCGTGCCCACGGCCACGCCGAGCAGCAGGAAGCAGGCATCGCGCAGCCGGTCCTCCACCCCGCAGCGCAGCCCGGCAAGCCCGGCGAGCGAGGTGGCGAGGGCGGGCCCCAGGAGCATGTAGACGGGCGCCCCCAGGGCCCAGGCGATGACAGCACCGAGGCCCGCCAGCAGGAGCGTGCGCAGGGTGATCGGCAGGGTGACAGGGGCAGCGGCGGGGGCCATGGCGAATTGCTAGCACCCCCGGCCCGCCGCCACCAGCGCCCTTGCGGGCGGCGGCCAAAGCGGCCATGGGTGGGGCCAACAGGATCAGGCAGGACTTCCCATGGACAATTTGCGCGGCGCATCGCTGATGGTGCTCTCCATGCTCGGCTTCGCGCTGGAGGATATGTTCATCAAGCTCCTGGCCGATGCCGTGAGCGTGGGCCAGATCCTCGCCATGCTGGGGCTCGGCGGGTCGCTCATCTTCGGCGCCGTGGTCCTGGCCCAGGGCCGGGCGCTCTTCTCGCGCGACATGCTCTCCCTGCCCATCGCCCTGCGCGCCGTGGGCGAGATGCTGGGCACCATCTGCTTTGTCTCGGCCATCGTGCTCACCCCCCTCTCCAGCGCCTCGGCAATCCTCCAGGCCACGCCCCTGGTGGTGACCCTGGGGGCCGCGCTTTTCCTGGGCGAGCCGGTGGGCTGGCGCCGCTGGAGCGCCATCATCGTGGGGCTCTTCGGGGTCCTGCTGATCGTCCGGCCGGGGATGGAGAGCTTCGAGGCGCTCTCGCTTCTGGCCGTGGCCGGGGTGCTCTTCCTGGCGACGCGGGATCTCGCCACCAGGCGCACGCCGAAGGAGATCTCCACCATGCAGCTGAGCTTCCTGGGCTTCGTGGTGATCATCCCCGCCGGGCTGATCCTGATGGCGGGCACGGGCAGCGCCGCCGTCATGCTGGAGGGGCGGGAATGGGTCTACATCCTCTCGGCGCTCGGCGTGGGGGTCTGCGCCTACTATGCCATCGTGGCGGCCATGCGGGTGGGCGAGGTGAGCTTCGTCACCCCCTTCCGCTACTCCCGGCTGCTTTTTGCCCTGGTGGCGGGGATCTTCGTCTTCGGCGAATCGCCCGATGCCCTGACCCTTGTGGGCGCCGCCGTGATCGTCGCCTCGGGGATCTACACGGTCTGGCGCGAGCGGCGGCTCGGGGTCCTGCCCTAGCTCCGCTATCGGCGCAAACATCGGCGCCGGGCCTTCCCCCGCTGCCTGCCAGCCTGTAAGAGGCAGACAACCAGCAGCAGAGGACGCCCCATGAGCACGATCGTCGACATTCACGCCCGCGAAATCCTGGACAGCCGGGGCAACCCGACGGTGGAGGTCGACGTGACCCTGGAGGACGGCACCCTGGGCCGCGCCGCCGTGCCCTCGGGCGCCTCCACCGGGGCCTACGAGGCGGTGGAGAAGCACGACGGCGACAAGGCGCGCTACCTCGGCAAGGGCGTGCTGGAGGCCTGCGCCGCCGTCAACGGCGAGATCGCCGAGGCCCTGGTGGGCATCGACGCGACCGAGCAGGTCGAGATCGACGAGACCATGATCGAGCTCGACGGCACCGAGAACAAGGGCCGCCTGGGCGCCAACGCGATCCTCGGGGTTTCCTTGGCCGCGGCCAAGGCGGCGGCGGACTACTGCACCCAGCCGCTCTTCCGCTACGTGGGCGGCACCTCCGCGCGGGTCCTGCCGGTGCCGATGATGAACATCATCAACGGCGGCGAACATGCCGACAACCCGATCGACATCCAGGAATTCATGATCATGCCGGTCTCGGCGGAGAACATCCGCGAGGCCGTGCGCATGGGCGCCGAGGTCTTCCACACGCTCAAGAAGGAGCTGTCGGCGGCGGGCCTCTCCACCGGGATCGGCGACGAGGGCGGCTTTGCGCCCAACATCAGCTCCACCCGCGATGCCCTTGATTTCATTCTGAAGTCCATCGAGAAGGCGGGCTACAAGCCGGGCGAGGACATCCACCTGGCGCTGGACTGCGCCGCCACCGAGTACTTCCGCGAGGGCCGCTACGAGCTCAAGGGCGAGGGCAAGAGCCTGAGCAGCGCCGAGAATGCCGAATACCTGACCGCCCTGGTGGCGGACTACCCGATCATCTCCATCGAGGATGGCATGTCCGAGGACGACTGGGAGGGCTGGCAGGCCCTCACCGAGGTCCTGGGCAGCAAGGTCCAGCTTGTCGGCGACGACCTCTTCGTGACCAACCCGGCGCGCCTGGCCGAGGGCATCGGCAAGGGGGCGGCCAACTCCATGCTGGTCAAGGTGAACCAGATCGGCACCCTGACGGAGACCCTGCGCGCGGTCGAGATGGCCCACCGCGCGGGCTATACCAACGTCATGTCGCACCGCTCGGGCGAGACGGAGGATGCCACCATCGCCGATCTTGCCGTGGCGACCAACTGCGGCCAGATCAAGACCGGCTCGCTCGCCCGGTCGGACCGGCTGGCCAAGTACAACCAGCTGATCCGCATCGAGGAGCTGCTGGGCCAGACGGCGGAATATGCGGGCCGTTCGATCCTGAAATGAGCGAAACGGCCCCTGCCCCGGTCATCGCCCCGGCGGTCAGCGACAGGGATCTGGAGGCGGTGCGCCGCCTCTGCTGGGCCTACCGGGAGTTCCTGCTGAACCACACCCCGGTGGACCGGCGCATCACCGAGACCTTCTATCCGGTGCCCAAGTACGAGGCCCTGATGGCGCGCCTGCCGCAGGAGCACGCGCGGCCCCGGGGGATCATCCTGCTGGCCCGCGAGGGGCCGGGCGGCAAGGCCCTGGGCTGCGGCATGACCCACGGGCTGGACCGGCGCACCGCCGAGATCAAGCGCGTCTTCGTGCGCCCGGAGGCGCGCGGCCGGGGCATTGCCGCCGCCCTCTGCGACAGGCTGGTGACGCAGGCGCGGGAGGATGGCTACGCGCGGGTCGTGCTCGACACCTCGCGCAGCCTGGCCGGGGCCCAGGCGCTTTACGATGGCCTGGGCTTTGCCCGGCGCGGCCCCTACCAGAAGATCCCCGAGGATCTCCTGCCGCACCTGCTTTTCTTCGAGCGGCGCCTCTAGCCCGCGATCATCGCGATCAGCCGCTCGATCGGGTAGCCGAGCCAGATCCGCTCGGCATCGAGCGCCACCGGCCCGGTCTGGAGGTTCAGGGTGGGCCGGGGAAGGCCCAGCTCGGGGTTGAGCCGCAGCCGCGTCTGGAGCTGGCCGTTGGGCCGCCAGTCGGCCGCCTCGACCCGGCCCAGGAGAATGCGGTCGCTGGTCCAGACGGTGGTGCCGACGAGCCTGTCGGCGCTGTCGGTCGGTTGCTGCATCGCGGTGGCGGCGCGGCTGGCCGTGGGGTTGGTGCCCTTGCCGGTCACGGCGCCATCTGCGCCCCCGCTGGCGGACCCGCCCGCGCCGGCGCTGCCGTCGCCGCTGTTGCCCGAGCCGCTGTTGCCGGAGCCACTGCCGGAACCGCTCCCACCGGAGCCACCGCCGGAACCGCTACCGCCGCCCGAGCCATCCCCGCCCGCGCCGCCGATCCCGACACCGGCCCCGGCGGAGACACCGCTACTGCCGCCCACGGAGGCCCCGGCGCCCGCCGTCGCCCCCTCCGATCCGCCAACAGAAACCCCCGCGCCCGCCGAGACGCCGCCCTCCCCTCCGACAGAAGCGCCGAGGCCCGCTTCGGCGCCATGACCGACGCTCACGCCGACGCCGACGCCCAGCCCCTCGCCCGCCCCGGCGCCGGGCAGGGCAAGGCAGAGGGCCGCGAGCGAGGCCAGGGTGACGGAGCCGAGACGCTTCCGGGTCTTCTTGAGATAAAGGTCTTGCACGGTCTTCATGGTCTTTCCTCCACAGATCGTTCGCAATCGGGTCCGCCCCTGGGGCCGCGACCCACGTGCAAGCAACGTAACTTAAGGTTGAACAGTTTCAGGAACGCACTGTTTCCATTATGTTATTTCGCCACACTTCCGCCCCATTCCGGCATCTTCCCGGCCCCATCCGCCCATTGCGCCCGCGCCGCGCCCTGCCATAGTGGCGCCATGACAGCCGACGAGATCATCACCCGCCTTCAGCTTGCCCCCCATCCCGAAGGGGGCCACTACCGCCAGACCTGGGCCGCCGAGGGGCCGGGACGGCCCAGCGGCACCTGCATCTACTTCCTGCTCAGGGCGGGCGAGCGGAGCCACTGGCACCGGGTCGATGCGGCGGAGATCTGGCTCTTCCACGCCGGGGCGCCACTGGTGCTTTCCATGGCCGAGCGCACCGAGGGGCCGGCCCGCGAGCATCTGCTCACGCCGGACCTGACGCAGGGCGCACCGCAGCTCATCGTGCCGCCGGGCCACTGGCAGGCCGCCCGCTCCACCGGGGACTACACGCTGGTCAGCTGCACCGTCTCGCCCGGCTTCCAGTTCGAGCACTTCACCCTGGCCCCGCCGGAGCTGGAGATCCCCCTCTCGTGAGCCACGCCGCCCATATCGCCGCCCTGCCGCAGGGGGCGCGGGCCGTGCTCCTGGAACGCTCCGACAGGGCCGGGCTGGCGCACCTTGCGGGGCACCTGGGGCTGATCGCGCTCACCAGCCTCTACATCGGGTTTCGCCTGCCGCTCTGGGGGCTTCTGCTGCTGCCCCAGGGCATCCTGCTCTGCTTTCTCTTCACCCTCGCCCACGAATGCACCCACAAGACCCCCTTCGCCACGCCCTGGCTGAACGAGCTTCTGGGCCATGCCATCGCCCTGCCCCTGCTCCTGCCCTTCACCTGGTTCCGCTACTTTCACCTGGCCCACCACCGCCACACCAACGATCCCGCGCGCGACCCGGAGCTGGCGGGCGGCGGCAGGCCCCGGACCTGGGGCGCCTACCTGCGCCACCTGAGCGGCTGGCCCTACTGGGCGGGCAATGCCCGGGTGCTCTGGCGGAACGCCTTCGGAGAGATCACGGCGCCCTACCTGCCGCAGCGCCAGCACCCTGCCCTGCGGCGCGAGGCGCGCCTGCTGCTGGCGCTCTACGGACTGATCGCCCTGTCGCTGCTGGTCAGTCCGCTGGCCCTCTGGCTCTGGCTGGTGCCGGTGCTGCTGGGCCAGCCTGTCCTGCGGCTCTACCTTTTGGCCGAGCATGGCCACTGTCCGCCCGTGGCCGACATGTTCGCCAACAGCCGCACCACCTTCACCACCCGCCTGGTGCGCTTCCTGGCCTGGAACATGCCCTACCACGCCGAGCACCACGCCATGCCCAACGTGCCCTTCCACGCCCTGCCCGCGCTGCACCGGCTGGTGGCGCCGCACCTGCGCAGCACCACGCGCGGCTACGGGCGCTTCACCGCC
Source organism: Sulfitobacter sp. (assembly GCA_965212515.1). Lineage (GTDB taxonomy): Bacteria > Pseudomonadota > Alphaproteobacteria > Rhodobacterales > Rhodobacteraceae > Sulfitobacter. The sequence continues at coordinate 3,459,042 of OZ243122.1, read as the reverse complement.
CGCTATATCCGGGGGCTGGAGTGATCAGACGGAGAGCACCTGGGGCAGGCTGACCGTGCCACCGCCCACCGCCGCGCGCACGCCGGTGGTGCCGGGGCAGGAGGTGGGCAGGCCGCGCGCCACCCGCACGGCGAGGAAGGCAAAGGCCTGGGCCTCGAGCATATCACCGTCGAAGCCCAGATCCTCCACCGGGGCGACGGGACAGTCGAGGCTGACCCGCAGCATCTCCATCAGGACGGGGTTGTGGCGCCCGCCGCCGGTGACGAGGACCCGCTCGGGCGGGCTGGGGCAGTGCATCATGCCCTCCGCCACGGCGGCGGCGCACATGGCCGTGAGAGTGGCCGCGGCGTCCGCGTCCGAAAGCTCGCCCACGAGCGCCACCATCTCGCTGAAATCGTTGCGGTCCAGGGACTTGGGCGGCATTCTTGCGAAGTAGCCCTCGGCCAGGAAGAGCTCAAGCGCGCCCGTCTCCACCTCGCCCGCGCGGGCCAGGGCGCCGCCCTCGTCGAAGTCCCGGCCCAGGCGGCTTTGCATGAGGTCGTTCAGGGGGGCGTTGGCAGGCCCCGTGTCAAAGGCCAGGAGCGCCCCCTCCGCCGCCGGATCGGCGCGGGCGGGATCGACCCAGGTGAGGTTGCCCACGCCGCCGAGGTTGAGGAAGGCGACCGGCGCCGTCAGGCCCGCGTGGCGCGCCAGGGCATGGTGGTAGAAGGGCGCCAGGGGCGCCCCCTCGCCGCCCAGCTCAACGTCGGCGGAGCGGAAATCCCAGACCACGGGGCGGCGCAGCGCCTCGGCCAGGGCGGCCCCGTCGCCCACCTGGAGCGTGCCGTGAAGGCGCGGCGCGTGGGCCAGGGTCTGGCCGTGAAAGCCGATCAGGTCCACCCCCTCGAACTGGCCCAGGAGCGCCCGGTGGGCCGCCTCCACCACCTCGGCGGCGGCCGCCACCTCGGGCCCCGACCAGCGCCCGAAGCCCGCCGCGATGGTGGCCCGCTCGGCGGCGCTGTAGGCCCGGTAGCGGCTAGGGCCGAAGCCCTCGATCCGCCTGCCGTCGGTGCGCAGCACCGCCGCATCCACCCCGTCCAGCGAGGTTCCCGACATGGCCCCGAGGGCGGTGACCATGCCCGTCTTTCCGATGGCCCTGCTCATGGCGTTCAGGCTCTTTCCCTTTGACTGCTCTGCCCCTATAGATTGCCCCGCAATTCAAGCCCGAGGCAAGAGACCATGACCTACCATCCCAAATCGGACTTCATCCAGATCATGATGGAGCGCGGCTTCCTGGCCGACTGTACCGATTACCAGGGGCTGGACGAGGCCCTGCGCACGCCCGGGCAGCCGGCCTACATCGGCTATGACGCGACGGCCAAGTCGCTCCATGTCGGGCATCTGCTGAACATCATGATGCTGCGCTGGCTCCAGAAGACCGGGCACCGCCCGATCACCCTGATGGGCGGCGGCACCACCAAGGTGGGCGATCCCTCCTTCCGCGCCGACGAGCGGCCCCTGCTGGGGCCCGAGCAGATCGACGCCAACATCGACGGGATGCAGCAGGTCTTCGCCAAGTACCTGAGCTACGGCGAGGGTCCCTCGGACGCGCTGATGCTGAACAACGCCGAGTGGCTCGACGGGCTCAACTACCTCGACTTCCTGCGCGACATCGGGCGGCACTTCTCCGTCAACAGGATGCTCTCCTTCGAGAGCGTCAAGTCGCGGCTGGACCGGGAGCAATCGCTCTCCTTCCTGGAATTCAACTACATGATCCTCCAGGCCTACGACTTCATGGAGCTGCACCGCCGCTACGGCTGCATCCTGCAGATGGGCGGCTCGGACCAGTGGGGCAACATCGTCAACGGGATCGACCTGACGCGCCGGGTGATCGACAGGGAGGTCTACGGCCTCACCTCGCCGCTCCTGACCACCTCGGACGGGCGCAAGATGGGCAAGAGCGCCGGCGGGGCAATCTGGCTCAACGGCGACATGCTGAGCCCCTACGAGTTCTGGCAGTTCTGGCGCAACACCACCGACGCCGACGTGGGCCGCTTCCTCAAGCTCTACACCGAGCTGTCGCTGGACGAATGCGAGCGCCTGGGCAGCCTGCAAGGGGCCGAGATCAACGAGGCCAAGATCCGCCTTGCCAACGAGGTCACCGGGCTTTTGCACGGGGCCGAGGCGGCGACGGCGGCGGAGCAGACGGCGCGCGAGGTCTTCGAGCGCGGCGGCGTGGGCGAGGACCTGCCGACCCTGACCCTCTCGGAAGAGGAGATCGGCGGCGGCATCTCCATCGTGCAGCTCATCGTGCGCTCCGGGCTGGCCGGCTCGGGCAAGGAGGCCAAGCGCCTGATCGCCGAGAACGGCGCCCGGATCGACGATGCGCCCCTGACCGACGCGGGCCTGATGATCGACCGCCAGGCGCTGGAAAGCCCGATCAAGCTGAGCGCGGGCAAGAAGCGCCACGCGCTGGTGCAGATCGGCTGAGAGGCAGGCCGTTAAGGCGACGGTAAGGCCGGCGGTGCATTGCTGCCGGCATGAGCCTTGCCCTCTCTCCCGACAGGCCGCTGTTGCAGGATCCGGCCTTCGATGCCGCCCTCAGGGCCCGCGGCGCCCGGACCCTGCGCCTGGGCGGCGGGGAGCTTGTGCTGCTGCGCCGCTTTGCCGGGCTGCGCCTGGCGATGCTGCCCCGGGCCGCGCCGCCGCCGGGCCTCGCGCTTGAACTCGCGGAGGCGGGGCTGGCGCGAGTGCCCCTGATCCTCTCGCCCGATCATCCCTGCCCCCTGCCCCCGGCGCTCTGCCTGCAAAGGCCGCGGGACCTGATCCTGCTGGACCTGCCGCGCGAGAATGCCCGCGCCCGCGAGGCCCTGCACCCCAAGTGGCGCAACCAGCTGCGGCGGGCGGAGAAAAGGCCGATCCACATCGTCGAGGGGCCGCTCGCGCCCGACCCGGAGCATCCCCTGCTCAGGATGGAGCAGCGCCAGGCGCGCCAGCGCGGTTATCTCAACTGGCCCTCCCCGCTCACCGCCGCCTTCGCCCTGGCCGCCCCCGAGCAGACGCTCTGGCTGCGCGCCGGGGTGCGCGACCGGGTGGTGGCCCACATGCTGTTCCTGATCCACGGCAGCCGCGCCACCTACCACATCGGCCAGACCAGCCCCGAGGGGCGGCGGCTCCATGCCCACAACCTGCTGCTCTGGCGCGCCTCGCGGCAGCTGGCCTCCATGGGGGTGCGGCGGATCGAGCTGGGGCTGGTGCAGCCGGGGGCGCCCGGGCTCAACCGCTTCAAGCTGCGCACCGGCGCGCGGCGCCAGCCGACGGGCGGCTCCTGGCTCTACTGGCGGCCCCTGGCACGGGGCGCGCCGCGGCCCTCATGCGCCTGACTTCTCCTCAAGGGTCAGCCACTCCTCCTCGGCGCCGGAGAGCTTCTCCTGACGCGCCATCAGGGCCTCGGTGGCCTTCTGGAACTTCACCGGCTCGCGGGTGAAGAGCTCCGGGTCCGAGAGCAGCTCCTCCAGCTTGGCGATCTCCGCCTCCAGGCGCTCGATCTCCGCCGGGAGGGCCTCCAGCCGGTGCTTCTCGGTGAAGGAGAGGCCCTTGGACTTGGGCTTCGGCTGGGGCTTGGCGGGGCCCTTCTCCGCGCTTGCGGGCGGCGGGCTGGCCTTCTCCTTGGGGACAGCACGGGGCGCCCGCTGGTCAAGGTAGTCGCTCCAGCCGCCGGCATAGACGGTGGCCCGCCCGTCGCCCTCCATCGCGATGGTGGTGGCCGCCACCCGGTCCAGGAAATCGCGGTCGTGGGAGACCAGCATGACCGTCCCGTCGTAGGTGCCGAGAAGCTCCTGAAGCAGGTCCAGGGTCTCGACATCGAGGTCGTTGGTCGGCTCGTCGAGCACCAGCAGGTTGCTTTCGCGGGCCATGATCTTGGCCAAGAGCAGCCGCGCCCGCTCGCCGCCCGAGAGGGAGCGCACCGGGGCCCGCGCCTGGGCCTCCTCGAAAAGGAACTCCTTGAGATAGCCCACCACGTGCTTGGGCTGGCCGCGCACCAGCACCTGGTCCGCCTTGCCCGAGACCCGCATCTCGGGATCGCCGGTGAGGCTGTCCCAGAGGCTCATGTCACCGTCGAGCTGGGCGCGCGCCTGGTCGAAGAGCGCGATCTCCAGGTTGGTGCCGAGCTTCACGCTGCCCGTGTCGGGCTCCGTGCGCCCGATGAGCATGTTCAGGAGCGTCGTCTTGCCGACCCCGTTGGGGCCGACGAGGGCGATCCGGTCGCCCCGCTGCACCGTCAGATCGAAGTCGCGCAGGATGGGGCGGCCGTCGAACGTCTTGGAAAGGCCCTTGGCCTCGATCACCTTGCGGCCCGACTTGGGGCCCGCCTCCAGCGCCATGGCGGCGGTGCCCTGGCGGCCGATCTGGGCCGCCCGCTGGGCACGCAGGTCCTGCAGGGCGCGGACCCGGCCCTGGTTGCGCTTCCGCCGGGCCGAGATGCCCTCGACGGCCCAGCGGGCCTCGGCCTTGATCTTGCGGTCGAGCTTGTGGCGCTGCTGGTCCTCCTCCTCCCAGACCTGGTCGCGCCAGGCCTCGAAATCGGCAAAGCCCTTCTCCTGGCGGCGCACATCGCCGCGGTCGATCCAGAGAGTGGCGCGGGTCAGGGCGCGCAGGAAGGCGCGGTCGTGGCTGATGACGACAAAGGCGGTGCGGCTGCCGCGCAGTTCTTCCTCGAGCCAGGCGATGGCCTCGATGTCGAGATGGTTGGTGGGCTCGTCCAGCAGCATCAGGGCCGGCGCCTCGGCCATGAGGCGCGCCAGGGCGGCGCGGCGGCGCTCGCCGCCGCTGGCGGTGGCGACGGGGCGCGCGGGGTCGAACTTCAGCCCCTCGCCCGCCCGCTCCACCTTGTAGAGCTCGCCCAGATCGAGGCTGGCGGCGGCGAAGTCGCCCAGGGTCTCGAAGCCCGAGAGGTCCGGCTCCTGCTCCATGTAGCCGACGGTCACGCCGGGGCCGAGCACCACCTCGCCCCGGTCCGGCTCCACCAGCCCGGCCATGACCTTCATCAGGGTGGACTTGCCCGACCCGTTGCGCCCCACCAGGGCGACCCTGTCGCCGGGCTGGACGATGAGCGAGAGATCCTCGAAGACCGGATCGCCCCCGAAGGTAAGGGAGATCTCGTTGAGCTGGAGAAGCGGTGCACGTGCCATGGAGGCGGGCTATCCGGCCCCGCGGGGCGGGTCAATGGGGATCAGCGGGCGGCTCAGACCAGCGCCCGCAGCAACCGCTTTCGCGCCGCGGGGATGGCGCCGGTTTCCACCCCGGTGAAGACGTGCTGGGTGTTGAGCTGGCGGTCCACCACGGCGTGATCGCTGACCCAGCCGCCCATCGTCAGGTAGGTGCGCAGCAGCGGCGGCATGGCCTGGAGCGCCTGGCGCGGCTCGGGGCGCGGGGCACTCTCGGGGAAGCGGTGGATCTCGGCGGCGCGGGCCCGGGGGCGCCAGCACTCGGGGCCGAGGTGGCGGGCCCGCAGCAGGGCGTAGGCGGCCTCGTAGGGCGCGGGATCAGTGCCCGCGAAGGAGGAACAGCCGAAGAGCAGCCGCACCCCCTCGCGGTCCACCAGGCGGGTCATCAGGGCCCAGGCCAGGCGCAGGATGTCGGGATCCTGGCGGCCTGGGGCGATGCAGAAGCGGCCCAGTTCCAGCATCGGGCCCTCGAAGGCCCGCAGGGGGGCGAGATCGTAGTAGCGCGCGGCATAGCTGCGGCCCAGCTCGGACCCCGCGAGGCGCAGCAGACGGTAGCAGCCGACAAGCACGCCGCCCGCGCGTTCCTCGATCAGGACGTGGGTGCCGAGACCGTCGAGCGGATCGCTGTCCTCCGCCAGGCCGAAGCAGCGGGCGCGCAGGGCCTGGGCCCGGGCGATGTCCGTGGAATCGCGGGTGCAGCGTGCGATGTAGGGGCCCTTTTCGAGAGAGGTCATCGGATCGCTCCCCTTGCCGGTGCCCCCCGCCTAGCCGGCCAGGCCCGCCGGGTTGAAGCGGCCGAGGTTGCCAAGGAGCTGGCGGATGAAGGACTTGTCGCTCACCGGCGAGGAGGTCACCCGGCGCTCAAGCGGCACGACCTGGCCGCGCTCCAGGCCAAAGCGCTCCACGTTCTGGACGACGCCCGCCTCGGAGAAGCTGATCGCCAGGACCTCGCGCTCCACCTCCTCGGGGGCCAGGGGGCCGAGGGCGCGCTTGCGCATCTTCACGTAGTAGTAGCCGCTGTTGGTGAGGACGCCCGAGGACTGGGGCACGCCGATCTTGTCGGCCACGCTTTCCTTGGTGTCGCGGCCCACCTCGATCTGGGCCAGATCCTCGGCCGGGGGGATGTACCCGTGATTGCTGTACTGCGGCGCACAGGCGCCCAGGGCCAGGGCGAGCGACAGAATCGCGCCCGCTGCGAGGCCCCGGCGGGTTCGGCTGGTGATGCCCATTCTGACTGCCCTCTTGCCCTTGTACCGCTTGGCTTCTATCTCGCATACACCAAGCTTGCCTCCGGGTTCAAGAAACACCTCGCCCCGCCGTCCACCGACCGAAGAGGAGACAGCCATGCCGCGCAACGCCCCCAGCCAGAGCGCCCTGCGGGTCGCCGGATTGTCGCAATCCTCCGACAACACCTTTGCCCTGCGCCCCGCCCCCGAGGAACTGACCGCCCTGGCCGAGAGCCTGGGCCTCTCGGCCCTGCGCAAGCTCAGCTTCGAGGGCCGCGTGGTGCCCCAGGGCAGCCGCGACTGGCGCCTGGAGGGCCGCCTGGGGGCCACCGTGGTGCAGCCCTGCGTGGTCACGCTGGAGCCGGTGACGACGCGGATCGACACGGATGTGACCCGCCAGTACCTGCGCGACTTCGAGGAGCCGCAGGAGGAGGAGGCGGAGATGCCCGAGGATGACACCCAGGAGGCCCTGGGCGCCTGGATCGACCCCCGGCAGGTAATGCTCGAGGCCCTGGCGCTGTCGGTGCCGGACTATCCCCGCAAGGAGGGCGCCGAGGCCGGTGAGGTGGTCCACACGGAGCCCGGCCAGAAGCCCATGACGGATGCCGAGGCCAAGCCCTTCGCGGGCCTTGCGGCCCTGCGCGACGCGCTCGACAAGGGCGAGGATTGAGGTGCCGGACCGGGCCTGAATTTCGGGTTGCATCGGCGCAAGATCGCAGTATTTTGCGCGCCTCGCCCGATTTTAGGTTGGACATCGCGGGGCCTTGGGCCTAAAGCGGCGTCACGCCCGAAAAGGGGATGAACGAAACATGGGATCAGCCGTGCGCGTGCGGGTCCCCCAGCAACAAAGGCACCAGACATGGCTGTCCAGCAGAACAAAGTTTCCAAGTCGCGCCGCAACAACCGCCGCGCGCACGATTCGCTTTCCGCCGCGAATCCGAACGAGTGCTCCAACTGCGGTGAGCTGAAGCGCCCGCACCACATCTGCGCCGCCTGCGGTCACTACGACGACAACGAAGTCGTTGCCCTGACCGAGGAGATCGACCTGGAAGACGACGCAGCCTAAGGTGGGCGCGGTCCATCCGCTGAACACATGAGGCATTCGCACCGATGACGGCCCCGACCGATCAGAAAGCCGCGAAGCCCTCCCGCACCGTGATCTCCGTCGATGCCATGGGCGGTGACAAGGGCCCGGCAGCCGTGGTTGCCGGGTGTTCTTTGTCGGCCTCCGTGAACGACCAGATCCACTTCGTCCTGCACGGGGACGAGGCCCAGCTGAAGCCGCTGGTGGCGCGCCACCGGGAGCTTGAGGGCCGCTGCGAGCTGCGCCACGCCGCGGGCGTCGTCACCATGGAGGACAAGCCGAGCCAGGTGGTCCGCACCGGCAAGGACAGCTCCATGTGGTCGGCCATCGAGTCGGTCCGCGTGGGCGAGGCTGCGGTGGCCGTCTCCTGCGGCAACACCGGCGCGCTCATGGCCCTCTCGATGATCCGCCTGCGCAAGCTGCCGGGCGTGAACCGGCCGGCCATCGCCGTGCTCTACCCCTCCGGCAATCCCCAGGGCTTCAACGTCATGCTCGACGTGGGCGCCGACATCCGCGCCGACGCGGATGACCTGGTGCGCTTTGCCCTGATGGGGGTCTCCTACGCCCGCAACGGCCTCAACCTGACCCGCCCGCGCGTCGGCCTGCTGAACGTCGGCACCGAGGAACACAAGGGCCGCTCCGAGCTCAAGGAGGCCTACGACCTGATCCAGGCCCAGGCCGAGGAGGTGGGCTTTGCCTTTGCGGGATTCGTCGAGGGCGGTGACATTTCGGGCAGCACGGTGGACGTGATCGTCACCGACGGCTTCACCGGCAATGTCGCCATCAAGACCGGCGAGGGCACCGCCAGCATGATCGGCGACCGCCTGCGCGAAGCCTTTCGCTACTCTCCCCTCTCGCGTCTTGCCTCGCTTCTGGCCTATACCTCGCTCATGCGACTGCGCAAGAAGATCGACCCGCGCCGGGTCAACGGTGGCGTCTTCCTTGGCCTCAACGGCACCGTGGTGAAGAGCCACGGATCGGCCGATGCCACGGGCATCTCGGCCGCCATCAAGCTGGCCGCGCAGCTTTCCGACAGCCGCTTCAACGACAAACTGGCCGCCCGCGTCGCAGCGACCCTGTCCAACGAGGAACCCGTCACATGAGCCTGCGCTCCGTTGTCATCGGCTGCGGGCACTACCTGCCCGAGCGCGTCGTCGAGAACGCCGAGTTCGAAAAGACGCTGGACACCAACGACGAATGGATTCGCACCCGCTCGGGCATCGAGCGGCGCCACTTCGCCGCCGAGGGCGAGACCACCTCCTCCATGGCCACCGCCGCGGCCCGCGCCGCCCTGGCGGATGCCGGGCTCGAGGTGGACGACGTGGATGCCATCGTCCTGGCCACCTCCACCGCCGATCTCACCTTCCCCTCCGCCGCCACCATGGTCCAGGACCAGCTTGGCATGACGCGGGGCTTCGCCTTCGACGTCCAGGCCGTCTGCGCGGGCTTCGTCTTTGCCCTGAGCAACGCCAACGCCATGATCCTCTCGGGCCAGGCGCGGCGCGTGCTGGTGATCGGCGCCGAGACCTTCAGCCGCATCATGGACTGGACCGACCGCTCCACCTGCGTGCTCTTCGGCGATGGCGCGGGCGCCGTCCTGCTGGAGGGCCAGGAGGGCCAGGGCACCCCCAAGGATCGGGGCATCCTGGCGCTGGACCTCAATTCCGACGGCCGCTACCGCGACCTGCTCTACGTCGATGGCGGGGTGAGCACCGGCAGCACCGGCTATCTGCGCATGGAGGGCAACCAGGTCTTCCGGCACGCGGTGGGCAAGCTTGCCGCCACCGCCACCACCGCCATGGAGCGGGCCGGCGTCGAGGCCGAGCAGATCGACTGGATCGTGCCGCACCAGGCCAACATCCGCATCATCCAGGGCACCGCCAAGAAGCTGGGCCTGTCGATGGACCGGGTGGTGGTGACGGTGCAGGACCACGGCAACACCTCCGCCGCCTCCATCCCCCTGGCCCTTTCGGTGGGCCGGGCCCGCGGCCAGATCAAGCAGGGCGATCTCATCGTGACCGAGGCGATCGGCGGCGGCCTGGCCTGGGGCGCCGTGGTGCTGCGCTGGTAAGTGCCTGAACCCAAGGGCTGATTCCGGCCCCCGAATCGGCCATGCCAAGTGGTTGATATTGACTCTGTTTTTGCCCCCAGCCTATGTTGGACGAAAATAGTCGGGGGACGGTATGTCGAACAAGACATTGACGCGGATGGATCTGAGCGAGGCTGTGTTTCGCGAAGTGGGTCTGTCCCGCAACGAAAGCGCCCAGCTTGTCGAATCCGTTCTCACCCACATGTCCGATGCCCTGGTGGCCGGTGAGCAGGTCAAGATCTCCTCTTTCGGCACCTTCTCCGTGCGGGACAAGACGGCCCGCGTGGGCCGCAACCCCAAGACCGGCGAGGAGGTCCCGATCAACCCGCGCCGGGTTCTGACCTTCCGGCCCTCGCACCTGATGAAGGACCGCGTTGCCGAGGGCAACAAGAGCTGATGGCCAAGTCTCCGGACGCTTTCCGCACCATTTCCGAGGTGGCCGAGTGGCTCGGCGTGCAGGCCCACGTGCTGCGCTTCTGGGAAAGCAAGTTCAGCCAGGTGAAGCCGATCAAGCGGGCCGGCGGGCGGCGCTACTACCGGCCCAACGACATGCTCCTGCTGGGCGGCATCAAGCAGTTGCTGCACGAGGACGGGCTGACCATCAAGGGCGTCCAGAAGGTGCTGCGCGAAGAGGGCATGAGCCACGTCGCCGCCCTCTCGCCGCCGCTCGACGAGGCCACCCTCTCGCAGGTGGCCGAGGCCGCGCCCGCCCCCGAGGCAGAGGTGGAACCGCCCCCCGCCCCGATGATCGAGGGGGCCGAGGAGGAGCGCGGCATCGTCCTGAACTTCGACAAGCGCGAGCCGCGCGAGGCCAGCCCGCCGCCCGCCGAGGCGCCGGCCCCCGTGCCACCCGCCTCTGCCCCGCCGCCCGAGCCCCCGGCCGCTGCGCCCGACCCTGAGCCGACGCCGGAGCCCGCGCCCGAGATGCCGCGCCCGCCCCAGGCCCCCGAGAGCGCCCCCGCCGAGCCGCCCGTCGCGGGCGAGGCCGCCCTGCCCACCTTCCTGCGCCGCCCCCTGGAGGGCGCGCCCCCGGCCGAGAGCGACAATCCCCCCGCCGAGGAGACACCCGCCGACGAGAGCGCCTCGGGGACGGGCGAGTCGGCCACGCCCCCTGCCGTGACGTCACCGCCGAAACCCCGGCCCCGCCGGATCGACGTTGGCCCCCTGCGCACCGAGGACTCCTTCCAGGCCGATCCCGGCGTCCTGAGCGCCGCCTACGGCCTGCGCCGCCTCGGAAAGGACCGCGCCGAGGCCCTGGCGCCGCTCCTGGCGCGCCTGCGCAGCCTGCGCGCCGACCAGGCCGCCCAGGGCGGCGGCACCCCCGCGGGCACAAAAGACTAGGCTTGGGCGCCGGATGGCAATTCCCTCTTGCACGCCCGATCAGATCGGTTATGAACCCCCCCATGTCGGGCTATGGCGCAGCCTGGTAGCGCGTCCGTCTGGGGGACGGAAGGTCGCAGGTTCGAGTCCTGCTAGCCCGACCACCGACATCACAGAACGCCCGCACCCCTTCCGGGGCGCGGGCGTTTGTCCTTCCGAAGGGGCCAGGCCATGACGGGAGTGATCCCCAACCAGCAGATCGAAGAGATGATCGCGGGCGGCCTGATCGCCGCCGAGCCGCCGGTGATCGCGGCCCAGATCCAGCCCGCCAGCCTCGACCTGCGGCTCGGCAGCGTGGCCTACCGGGTGCGGGCCTCCTTCCTCGCGGGCCAGGGCGCCCGGGTGGCGGACCGGCTCGCCGAGTTCGAGATGCACCGGGTGGACCTGAGCGAGGGCGCGGTCCTGGAGAAGGGCTGTGTCTACGTGGTGCCCCTGATGGAGCGGCTCTCCCTGCCCGAGGGGGTCGCCGCCACGGCCAACGCCAAGAGCTCCACCGGGCGGCTCGATCTGCTGACCCGCCTGATCACCGACGGCGGCACCGAGTTCGACCGGGTGGCCGCGGGCTACCAAGGGCCGCTCTTCGCCGAGATCTGCCCGCGCTCCTTCTCCGTCCTGGTGCGGCCCGGCATGCGGCTCAGCCAGATGCGCTTTACCGAGGGCGACGCGGTGCTCGACGACGCGGCCCTGCGCGCCCTGCACGCGGCCACGCCCCTGGTGGACGGGACGGCGGTGATCGACGAGGGGCTGGGCTTCTCCGTCGATCTGCGGCCCGCCGCGGGCAGCCTGGTGGGCTACCGCGCCAAGCCCCACACCGGCGTCATCGACCTGGACCTCATCGGCCACTACGCCCCCTCGGACTACTGGGAGGAGGTCCACAGCGAGAATGGCCAGATCATCCTCGACCCGGGCGCCTTCTACATCCTGGTGAGCCGCGAGGCGGTCACCATCCCGCCCGACCACGCCGCCGAGATGGCCCCCTACCTGGCCATGGTGGGGGAGTTCCGGGTCCACTACGCGGGCTTCTTCGACCCGGGCTTCGGCCACGCCGAGGCCGGCGGCGCGGGCTCGCGCGGGGTGCTCGAGGTGCGCTGCCACGAGGCCCCCTTCGTGCTGGAGCACGGCCAGGTGGTGGGCCGACTGGTCTACGAACGCATGAGCGCCCGCCCGACGCAGCTCTACGGCGCGGGCATCGCCAGCAACTACCAGGGCCAGGGGCTGAAGCTCTCGAAACATTTTCGCGGGGGGTGAGGGGGTGGTGGTTGCGTGTGGGGTGGAGTCATCCCGGGCTTGACGCGGGATCTCTGTGGTTGGGGAGACCCTCGGATCAAGTCCGAGGGTGACATTTCTCTTGGGACGTCAGCCGTGACAGCGCCGGACCGGGGGACGGCGCTGCGACCTCCCTGCTCCAGTACTTTATGGCAGCAAGGTACATCCTAGCCCCGCGCTGAGCGGTACCTTCACCAAAGCGCCGGCCCATCGGGCCGGTCCGGCGCTGGCACGGCGGGGGCTGCGCCCCCTTGTTCCGTGCCTTGGGAAGAAGCTTAACTGTCCGATACAGGCGTCATCCCGGGCTTGACCCGGGATCTCTCCGGTCCGGGAGGCCCTCGGATCAAGTCCGAGGGTGACACTCTCTCATAACGGAAGCAGCGCCCAGCGACGTTGCCTCAAAACCGCCCCAGCCGCCGCCCTACCCGCAGCGCCCGGCGTGCCGCGCGGTCGGCGGCGCGGCCGTGGCGCGCGCCGGGGGAGCCCTCGCCGCCGCGGCCACCGCCCGCGGCGCGGTCGAGCCCCGCGCCGATCCCGCGCTGCACAAGCCGCCGCAGCGCCCGGCGCAGTAGCATTCCGATCAGACGTTCCATCAGCCTCTCCTTCCGCTGGCCCAGCCAGAGCACAGGATTACGGCCTTTCCGAGGCCCCTCAGTCCTCGAAGAGCTCGCTCTGGCCCTCGGTGCTCTCCTCTTCCTCCTCCTGGCCGCCCAGGAGCGGCACCGTGCCCGGCGGCGGGCGGTTCTCCAGAAGGCCCGCGGCGCGCAGCTCCTTCAGCCCCGGCAGGTCGCGGGCGTTCTCCAGCCCGAAGTGATCGAGGAAGGTCGGCGTCACCACGAAGGTCACGGGCCGCCCCGGGGTCATCTTGCGGCGTCCGAAGCGGATCCACTCCATCTCGAGCAGCTGGTCCACCGTCCCGCGCGAGACCGAGACGCCGCGGATCTCCTCGATCTCGGCCCGGGTCACCGGCTGGTGGTAGGCGATGATCGCCAGGGTCTCGATGGCGGCGCGGCTGAGCTTGCGGGTCTCCACCACCTCCTTGTGCATCAAAAAGCCCAGATCAGAGGCCGTGCGCAGGGCATAGCCGTCGCCCACCCGGGCCACCTGGACGCCGCGGCCCTCGTAGCGGCGGCGCAGCAGCACCATGGCCTCGCCCGCGTCGCAGCCGTGGGGCATCCGTGCCTCCAGCTCCTTGAGGGTCACGGGCTCGGAAGTGGCAAAGAGGATGGCCTCGATCATGCGCTCCTGTTCGGCCAGGGGCGGGGCTTCGAAAAGGCTTTCCTCGCGGGGCTCTTCGTCGTCGGACAAGGTGGCGTCAGTCCTTCTTGCGCAAATGGATGGGGGCAAAGGTCTCGCTCTGGCGCAGCTCTAGGCGGCCCTCCTTCACCAGCTCGAGCGAGGCGGCGAAGGTGGCGGCGGTGGCCGAGCGGCGGCGCGCCGGGTCGCTCTCCCAGCCCTCGGGCAGGAAGCTCATCAGGTCGCCCCAGTCGCCGGCAAAGCCGATCAGGCCGCGCATCCGCTCCAGCGCCTGCTCCATGGTGAAGACGGCATCGCGGTCCATCACGAAGGGGCGGAAATCGTCGCGGGTGCGGATCCGGGCGTAGGCCTGCATCAGGTCCAGCAGGGAGGCGCTGTAGGTGATGCGCCGGGTGCGGCGGACCTCGTGGGTCTGGCCGCGGGCAAAGAAATCACGGCCCAGCCTGTCGCGCGCCATGAGCCGGGCGGCGGCGTCGCGCATGGCCTGGAGCCTTTCGAGCTGGAAGGCCAGGTGGGCGGCCAGCTCCTCGCCCGAGGGGCCCTCCTCCTCCGGGTCGGGGGGCAGCAGCAGGCGCGACTTCAGAAAAGCCAGCCAGGCCGCCATGACGAGGTAGTCGGCGGCCAGCTCCAGCCGCAGGGCCTTGGCCCGCTCGACGAACTGGAGGTACTGGCGCGCCAGCTGCAGCACCGAGATGCGGCGCAGGTCCACCTTCTGGGTGCGGCTGAGGGTGAGCAGCAGGTCGAGCGGCCCCTCGAAGCCCTCGACATCCACGATCAGGGCCTCCGCGGCCATCCGTTCGGTGACCGAGAGCCTGTCTTCCTCGAAGTCGGTGTCAGCCATGCAGCGCCCCGCCCGTCAGCCCATCCAGCTTGGCGGCGAGGGCAGGAATGTCAACATCGTCGGGGGCGCGGCGCGCCGCCAGGGCCCGCTCGGCGCGGGCCTGTCCTGCGGCGGAGAGGGTCCCCGCCGCCTCGGCGATGGCTACCCGGTCGGCGAGCGGCTGGTTGCAGTAGAGGATGAGATCGCAGCCCGCCGCCAGGGCCGCGCGGGCATTTTCCACGTGGCTGCTGCTCAGGGCCTTCATGGAAAGATCGTCCGTCATGATGAGGCCCTCGAAGGCCATCTCCTCGCGGATCATCCCCATCACGGCGGGGGAACAGGTGGCCGGGGTCTCGGGGTCGATGGCCTCGAAGATGAGGTGGCCGGTCATCCCCATGAGCAGGTCGGAGAGGGCCTTGAAGGGGGCGAAATCGGTCTCCCGCAGCTCCGCTAGGGGGGTCGTGACGCGGGGCAGGTCATAGTGGCTGTCGAGGGTCGCCCGGCCATGGCCCGGCATGTGCTTGAGCACCGGCAGGACCCCGCCCGCCAGGAGCCCCTCGGCAACGGCGCGGCCCCGGGCCGCCACCTCCGCCGGGTCGGTCCCGTAGCAGCGGTTGCGGAGAAAGGCGTGGGTCTCGGGCGTGGCCAGGTCCACCATGGGGGCGCAGTTGCTGTCCACCCCAAGCGCGCGCAGCTCATCGGCGATGATCCGGTACATGAGGGTGAGGGCCTCCTCGGCCCCTGCCCCGGCCCGCGCCACCAGATCGAGCGGCGGCAGCCACTCGCGCCACTGGGGCGCGCGCAGGCGCTGCACCCTGCCGCCCTCCTGGTCGATCGTGATGGGGGCCTCGCGGCCCACCGCCGCGCGCATCTCGTCGCAGAGGGCGCGCACCTGGTCGGCACTCTCGATGTTGCGGGCGAAGAGGATGAAGCCGAAGGGATCGGCCTCGCGGAAGAAGGCCCTCTCGTCGGCGCTCAGGCGCAGACCGTCGGCATCCAGGATGGTGGCGCCGAAGGCCATCAGCGGGTCACCACGGGGATGCAGTCGGCGTTCTCGGCCACCAGGGCCGAGCAGAAGCGCCGCGCCTCGCCGAGATCGGCAAAGCCCAGGGCACGCAGGCGGTAGAAGACGCGGCCGCCGGAGGTGGCCTTCTCGATCACCCGGTCCTTGCCCACGAGGTAGGTGCCGAACCGCTGCTGCATCACCTGCCACTGCTCGCGCGCCACCTCGGGGCTGTCGAAGGCGCCAAGCTGGGCCAGGCGGGTGCCCGCGGGCAGGCTGGCCGGGTCCACCTCCTTCGCCTCGGCGGAGGCGGCGGCGGGGGCCACGGCGGCGGCTGCCGCGGCGGCGGCGGTGGCCACGGCCAGGCTCGCGGGGCGGCGCTTGGGCCGCAGCGAGAGCCGCAGGCCCGGCCCTTCGAGCACGGCGGCCACGCGGGTCTCGGCGGCGGTCACCTCGGCCACGACGCTCTCGGTCACGGCCTTGATCTCGGCATCCGGGGTTTCCTCAATGGACAGCGGCGCCACGCCCGCGGTGAGCTGGGCCACCAGGTTCTCCACGTCGCCCTCTTCCAGGGCCTTGGCGATGTCGGGGGTGGAGGGGGCGCCCTGGGCGGGTGCCAGGGGTTCGGGCTGCTCGATGGCGGCGGTATCGAGGTGGTCTTCGGGCAACAGGTCCAGCGGCTGGGGCGCCAGTCGCAGCTCGTCAGCGGGGCGCGCGGCGCTGCCCTCGGCGGCCACGCGGTTGACGGAGAGGCCCTGGTGCTGGGCCAGTTCGCCGCCCGGATCCTCGGGGCGGATGCGCATCTCTCCGCTGGCCGCGCGGACCACGGGGATGCCGCTCACGTCGCGCACCAGCAGCTTGTAGCCCCAGACGCCGACCCCCACGAGAAGCGCGAGAGAGACCAGCGCGCCAGTGACATTTGCCACTGTTGCCAATGCCTTGACGGGCGGCACGTTGGCCGCGTCAAGATCGGAGTCCGGGTGGTAAGAGGCCCCCTGCGGGGGCGCCGTGTGCTCTGCCATCTGTGCCTCATCGCCCGCGGATACGTGCCCGCCGGTCTTTCCTCGGGGTCGCCTGTCAGCCCGGCGCGCGTGCTTATCGCATCTCCTGCGCCGGTGTGACCCCGAGAATACCAAGACCCGCCGCAATTACAATTGCCACGGACCGGGCGAGGGCGATTTTCGATTGCGAGGTGGCGGCATCCTCTTCCTGAAGGAAGCGCAGCGAGGTCTCCTCGTTGCCGCGGTTCCAAAGGCCGTGGAAGTCCCCCGCCAGCTCGTAGAGGTAGAAGGCCACGCGGTGCGGCTCGTTCACGCGGGCCGCCGTCTCCACCAGGCGCGGCCATTCGGCCAGCTTGCGCAGCAGCGCCAGCTCCGCCTCGTGGTCGAGCTTGCTGAGGTCCGCCGCCTTGAGCGTGGCCTCGTCCGTGGCGATCCCCGCCTCGGCGGCCTTGCGCAGCACGGAGGAGACCCGGGCGTGGGCATATTGCACGTAGAAGACCGGGTTCTCGCGGCTCTGCTCCAGCACCTTGTCGAAGTCGAAATCGAGCATGGCGTCGTTCTTGCGCGTCAGCATGACAAAGCGGGTCACGTCGGGGCCGACCTGGTCCACCACGTCGCGCAGGGTGACGAAGGTGCCCGCGCGCTTGGACATCTTGAAGGGCTCGCCGTTCTTGAAGAGCTTCACCAGCTGCGTGAGCTTGATGTCGAGCGGCACGCGGCCCTCGGAGAGGGCCGAGACGGCGGCCTTCATGCGCTTGACGTAGCCGCCGTGGTCGGCGCCGAAGACGTCGATCAGGGCATCGAAGCCGCGGCTCACCTTGTCGTAGTGGTAGGCGATGTCGGGGGCGAAGTAGGTCCAGGCCCCGTCCGACTTCATCACCGGGCGGTCCACGTCGTCGCCATGTTCGGTGCTCTTGAAGAGGGTCTGTTCGCGCGGCTCCCAGTCCTCGGGCTTCTTGCCCTTCGGCGGCTCCAGCACGCCCTCGTAGATCAGGCCCTTGCCCTTGAGGTCCTCCAGCGCCGCCTCGATCCGGCCGGTGCCGTAGAGAGACTTTTCGGAGAAGAAGACATCCATCTCGACGCCGAGCGCGGCGAGATCGGCGCGGATCAGGTCCATCATGCGGTCCGTGGCGAAGCTGCGCACCGCCTCCAGCCACTCCTCCTCGGGGGCGTCGATGTAGTCCTCGCCCACCTTCTCCTTGAGCGCCTGGCCCACCTCGATCAGGTAGTCGCCCGGATAGGTCCCCTCGGGGAAGGCCACCTCCTGGCCGTGGGCCTCCAGGTAGCGCAGGTAGACGGAGCGGGCCAGGACATCGACCTGGGCACCGCCGTCGTTGATGTAGTACTCGCGCGTCACCTCGTAGCCCGCGAAGTCCAGCAGGCTGGCCAGGGCATCGCCAAAGACGGCGCCGCGGGTGTGGCCCACGTGCAGCGGCCCCGTGGGGTTGGCCGAGACATATTCGACGTTCACGCGCTTGCCGCGGCCCAGGGCGGCGCGGCCAAAGTCCGTGCCCTCTTCCAAAACGGCCAGGGCCAGCCCCTGCCAGACGGCGGGCGCCAGCCGCAGGTTGAGAAAGCCCGGCCCGGCCACCTCGGCGCTGGTGATGCGGTCATCCTCGGCCAGGCGCGCGGCGAGCTTTTCGGCAATGTCGCGGGGCTTCAGCCCGGCGGGCTTGGCCAGCACCATGGCGGCATTGGTCGCCATGTCTCCGTGGGCGGGGTCGCGCGGCGGCTCGGTGGTGATGGGATCGAAGTTCAGACCTTCGGGCAGGTCCCCCGCGGCCACCATGGCCTCCAGCGTGGACAGGGTGAGGTCGCGGATGTCGGCAAAGATGTTCATATCGGGTGTCCTTCGTTGCGCCCCATGTATCAAATGGCGGGGGGCAGTCAATCGGCCCGGTCGGGCCGCCCTGCCCCGCCGCTCAGGGCTGCGGCAGGGCCAGGCCCCGGGCGCCGATCAGGCGGGCATGTTCGGCATAGGCGAAGCGGTCCGTCATGCCGGCGATGTAGTCGCAGACCATGCGCGCCAGGCTCGTCCGGTCGCGCCCCGCCGCCTCGATCTGGCGGGCCCAGTGGCGCGGCAGCATCTGCGGGTTCTCCAGGAAGAAGGGAAAGAGCTCCTCCACCACCTGCGTCACCTCGGCCCGCTTCTTCATAACCGAGGGCGCCCGGTACATGCGGCGGAAGAGGAAGGCCCGGATCTCCTTCAGATCGGCCCACATGGCATCGGAGAAGCGGATCACCGGGCGGCCCAGCATCCGGATCTCGGCGGCCGAGGTGGCACCGCTCTCCGCCAGGGCGGCGCGCGAGGTGTCGATCACGTCGGCCACCATGACCCCGAAGACCCGGCGCAGGGCCTCGTGGCGGCGGCGGTAGGGGTCGGTGTCGGGATAGGTGGCGTCCACCTCGGCGTAGGCCGCCCCCACCAGGGGCAGGGCCGCGATCTCCGCCTCGGTGAAGAGATCGGCGCGCAGGCCGTCGTGCAGATCGTGGTTGTTGTAGGCGATGTCGTCCGACAGGGCCGCCACCTGGGCCTCGGCGCTGGCGTGGGTGTGCAGCTCCAGGTCGTGGCGGGCGTCATACTCGGCCAGGGCATAGGGCAGATCGCCGGTCACCGGGCCATTGTGCTTGGCGATGCCTTCCAGCGTGTCCCAGGTCAGGTTGAGCCCGTCGAAGGCCGCGTAGTGGCGCTCCAACGAGGTGACGATCTTGATCGCCTGGGCGTTGTGATCGAAGCCGCCGTAGGGCGCCATCAGGGCGTGCAGCGCATCCTCCCCGGTGTGGCCGAAGGGCGTATGGCCCAGGTCATGCGCCAGGGCCACCGCCTCGGTCAGCTCGCCGTTCAGACCCAGCGCACCGGCGATCGTCCGGGCCACCTGGGCCACCTCGATGGAGTGGGTCAGCCGGGTGCGGTAGTAGTCGCCCTCGTGCTCCACGAAGACCTGGGTCTTGTGCTTGAGCCTGCGAAAGGCGGAGGCGTGAATGATCCTGTCTCGGTCCCGCTGATAGCAGGAACGGAAGGTGCTTTCCTCCTCCGCGACGCGCCGTCCCCTGGCGGTGGCGGGATCGGAGGCATAAGAGGCGCGCATTGCGGCTGGTCCTTGTGGCCTGTCCCGCGGCCTCTATATTACAGGGGTGACACGATGAAAACCGCAAGCCATCGGAGAGCCCATGAACCTGCCGCCCAAAGTCACCCCCCGCGCCTTCGAACGCCTGGCCGAGATCGGCGCCTCGGATCAGGGCAAGGCCCTGCGCGTGGCCGTTGAAGGCGGCGGCTGCTCGGGCTTTCAGTACGAGATCGCGCTCGACGATGCCAAGGAGGACGACCTGGTCCTCGAGGGCCAGGGTCAGCGGGTGGTGGTGGATTCCGTCTCCCTGCCCTTCCTGACCAATGCGGTGATCGACTTCAGCGAAGAGCTGATCGGCGCACGCTTCGTGATCGACAATCCCAACGCCACCTCCTCCTGCGGCTGCGGCACCTCCTTCTCCATGTAGCCACGCCCTAGCGCGCAGCCCGGGAAAAACCCTCGAAGAACTCCCCGAAGCGCGGGCTGGAGCGTTCCGCCTTGTAGAGCAGCGCGTGACCCTCGGCCCCGAGGTAGGAAAGCACGTGGCCGCGCATCGCGCCCCAGTCCGCCGAGCGGCGGGCGCCGAGATCGCGCAGGCAGGCC
Organism: Sulfitobacter sp.; assembly: GCA_965212515.1. GTDB lineage: Bacteria > Pseudomonadota > Alphaproteobacteria > Rhodobacterales > Rhodobacteraceae > Sulfitobacter. The sequence continues at coordinate 3,439,038 of OZ243122.1, read as the reverse complement.
GACAGCGGCGGCAGGGCGCTGCGGCCCTGCGACGGCGGGGCAAAGCGCAGGGCGCCGCCCGCCAGGGGGGCAAAGGCCGGGGCCCCGGCGGCCCGCTGGGCCCAGCCGGTGACGAGGTAGAGGTGATAGGCATCCTGCAAGGGCGCCTCGGGCGCCGAGAGCACCGGGATGGCCCCATGGCCCCGGGCCACGGCGCGGCACCAGATCGGGCTGGGGCGGCGCCCGGCCAGGCGCAGGGCGGTGCAGACCTCGGCCAGCAGATCGAGGTTCTGATCCAGGAAGGCCAGGAGCCCGGCATAGTCGAGACTCACCAGGGCTTCCGGTGACAGCCCCGGATCGCGGCGGCCATAGTCCGACAGGTAGAAGACGATGTGGGTCAGCTCGTAGGCCGCCTTGCGGTTGGGCAGGGCAAAGGTGGCGGGCCGCCCGATGAAGGCGCGCAGCCGGTCGCCCAGTTCATCCTCACCCAGGGGCCGGGCCGCGCCGCGCCGGGCCAGGAGGCAGCGCGCCTCGGCCCTTTGCAGGTCGGACAGTTCGGCCCCCGGCAGGCCCTCGCGGGCCACCCAGGCGCAGAGCCGCTCGCCCAGGCCCGGACCGCGGCGCGGGCCGAGGCCCAGGTCCTCCAGATCGAGGCAGAGCGAGAGCAGGAAGCGGTAATATTGCGGAAAGAGGTGCAGGCGCGCCGCCATCTCCGCCATCAAGGGCGCGTAGGGCGCCAGCGCCCCCTGCCCCGGCCGGGCGCCGGTGCAGTTGAGGATCGAGAGCAGCTCGGCATTCTCCTTGAGCCAGAAGACATCCTCGCGGTCCCGCCGCCCCTCGGCGAAGGCGGCTATCAGGGGCGCGAGACCCCGGGCGGGCGCCTCGGACGGTGCGGCCTGCCGCAGCGGAGCGGGAAAGTCGATGACGTTGGACATGGCGCCTCCTCCCTGGCAAGGGGCCCGGCGCGGGGCCGGACCCCATTGGCCTCAGCAGCCGCTGGTGAAGAGGGCCGTGCCCTCCCCCTCGGCCAGGCGCGGCGCCTCGCTCAGGCAGCCGCTGGTGAAGAGGTCGAGCCCGCCGCCGCGGGTCATCTCCATCTCCGCGGGGGCGCAGCCTGAGGTGAAGAGCGCGAGGCCCGCGCCGCTCTCGGCGTCGGCTTCGATCAGGGGGCGGTGCTGGTGGGTCTTGGCGAGGGCAGTCATGGCAGTCTCCTTTGTGGATCAATCTAAGGTTGAGTAGACCTCAACGATTGCCCGCATTGGATGATCTGCCAAGGGCAAATTTCTCCCTAAGGTTGTGCGTCCAGGCTTATCCACATCACCCGCGCCCGGCAGCCCGCCCGGCCCCCAGCGCTTTTCGACTTATCCCCCGCGGCGAAAAAACTGCCCCGCGCACCACCCCCCAAGGCGCCCTCGGCCCCGCCCGCCGCCGTCCAACCGATTCGCCGGGCCGCGCCCCTTGCCCCCATGGGCCCGATCGGCGATAGCTTTGCCCCAACCAGGGAGTGCCCGCATGAAGATCGCCACCTTCAACATCAACGGTATCAAGGCCCGGGCCGAGGCCCTGCCCGCCTGGCTCGACGAGGCCCAGCCCGATGTCGTCCTGCTGCAGGAGATCAAGTCCGTCGACGAGGCCTTCCCGCGCGAGCTCTTCGAGGATCGCGGCTACAACGTGGAGACCCACGGCCAGAAGTCCTTCAACGGCGTGGCGATCCTCTCGAAACTGCCGCTGGAAGACGTGACCCGCGGCCTGCCGGGCGATGCGGCGGACGAACAGGCCCGCTACATCGAGGCCACGGTGATGGGCGAGGACAGCGCCCTGCGGATCTGCGGCCTCTACCTGCCCAACGGCAACCCGGTGCCGGGGCCCAAGTACGACTACAAGCTCGCCTGGATGGACCGGCTCAGGGCCCGCGCCGAGGCGCTCCTGGCCGAGGAGGCGCCCTTCCTGATGGCGGGCGACTACAACATCATCCCCCAGGCCGAGGATGCCAAGCACCCGGAGAACTGGCGCGAGGACGCCCTCTTCCGGCTCGAGTCGCGAAATGCCTTCCGGCGCATCCTGAACCTGGGCCTGACCGATGCCTTCCGCGCCCGCCACCAGGGGCCGGGGCACTACAGCTTCTGGGACTACCAGGCCGGCGCCTGGAACCGTGACAATGGCATCCGCATCGACCACCTGCTGCTCAGCCCGGCCTGCGCCGACCGCCTGCGCGACTGCCAGATAGACAGGGACGTGCGCGGCCGCGAGAAGCCCTCCGACCACGTGCCGGTCTGGGTCGATCTCGACCTCTGACAGGCTGAGCCGTAGGCGCCCTCGCCTGAGCACCGGGCCGCGTGGAAGGGGTGCAGACACCCATCGCCGCAGGCCAGTTGCGCCTGCCCCCCGCAAAACCCGCTCTCAGCCCCTCAGGCCTGAAGCTCGGCATCCCAATAGAGAAAATCCATCCAGCTCTCGTGCAGATGGTTGGGCGGGAACTTGCGCCCGATGTTGCGCAGCTCCTCCGCGCCGGGCTGGCGCGGCGGGCGGCGCAGCGAGAGGCCCGTCTGGTGCAGCGCCTTGGAGCCCTTCTTGAGGTTGCAGGGGCTGCAGGCCGCCACGACGTTCTGCCAGGAGGTGACCCCGCCCGAGGCGCGCGGCACCACGTGATCGAAGGTCAGCTCTCCGCGCGCGCCGCAGTACTGGCAGCGGAATTCGTCCCTCAGAAATAAATTAAAGCGCGTGAAGGCCACGCGCTTTTGGGGTTTGACGTAATCTTTCAGCACCACCACCGACGGTATCCTGATAACGGTGGAGGGGGAATGGACGCATTCGTCATATTCGGCGACGATGTCCACCCGGTCCAGCCACTTGGCCTTGATGGCTTCCTGCCAGGGCCAGAGCGACAGCGGGTAATAACTGAGCGGCCTGTAATCCGCGTTCAGCACCAAAGCGGGGCGGTGCTTCAACCCAGCGGGTTGCCGGGTAAATTCGGTTCTGAAATCGCCATCCATAGCGCCGATCAACCTCTGCCCTTTTCTCCAACTATATCTCGTGCTTTTGCTCTGGCAAGACAAAGGTTGGCACAAGATGTCGCGGCAAATGTCGTCGAACTATGTGACAGGCGCGTGACAGCCACCACGCGCCCGGGCCGGACCCCCTCAGAGGCCCAGCTTGTCGCGCATGAAGGCCAGCGCCACGCTCAGCCCGTCGGGGGCGATTCCGTGGCCCGTGCCCTTCATCACGTGGGCATAGACGTCCTGCCAGCCGGCCTCCTGCAGGGCCTCGGCGGCCTGCGGCAGGGACTGCGGCGGCACCACGTCATCGGCATCGCCGTGCACCAGCAGCACCGGCGGACGCACCTGGGTCTCGTCGGCCAGCAGCTCGGGCGAGAGCAGCCGCCCGGAGAAGGCGACGATGCCCGCCACCGCATCCTCGCGGCGCGGCGCCACGTGCAGGGCCATCATGGTGCCCTGGGAAAAGCCGAAGAGCACCACCTGCTCGGGCAGGACATCCTCGTCCACCATCAGGGCATCGAGGAAGGCGTTGAGATCGGCCACCGCCTGGGTCATGCCGCGCTCGGCCTCCTCCTCGGAGGAGCCGTCGATCCAGGGGATCGGGAACCACTGGAAGCCGTTCGGCATCCCGGCCACCCGCTCGGGCGCGTCGGGGGCCACGAACATCGTGTCGGGCAGGTGTTCGGCCAGGGGGTCGGCGAGGCCAAGAAGGTCCGCGCCGTTGGCGCCGTAGCCGTGCAGGAACACGACGATGGAGCGTGTCTCGCCCGATTTGGCCGCCCGGCGGTCCGCTTGCAGTACCCGTGTCATCAGAGCCCTTCCCTGTTCTTTGCCAGACGGTAGTAGGCAAAGAGCGCGCGGGCTGCAACCGACCGCCAGGGGGACCAGGCCGCGGCCCGCCGTTCCAGCTCCGCGGGTGTCGGCCGGGCGGGCAGATCATAGAGGAGGCGCGTCGCCTCCTGGAGCGCCAGATCCCCCGCCGGCAGGGCATCAGCGCGGCCGAGGCAGAACATGACATAGACCTGGGCCGTCCAGGGCCCGATCCCCTTGAGCGCCGTGAGCCGCGCCACCACCTCCGCGTCGGGCAAGTCGCGCAGGGCCTCGAAATCCGGCTCCGCCGCGGCCAGCCCCAGGGCATAGCGCGCCTTGGCGCCGCTGAAGCCCAGGCCGCGCAACCCCGCCTCGCCCAGGGCCAGCACCTGGGCGGCATCCCTCACCCCCGCCGCCTCGATCCGGGCGCGGATCGCATTGGCCGAGGCCACGCTCACCTGCTGGCTGATGAGAATGTCGAGCAGCCCGCGAAAGCCCTCGGGCCGGAGCCGCAGGGGCAGCTCCCCCACCTCGGCGATGGCTGCCCCAAGCCGCGGGTCGCGGGCCGAGAGCCAGGCGGCCCCCTCCGCCAGGTCGGCGGGGCCGCGGATGATCCGCCCCGGGCTCACAGCCGCGCCACCCAGTCCAGCGCCTCCGAAACCTCCGCGCGGCTCTCCACCCCCTCGGGCAGGGGCGGCCTGTCGATCAGGATGGTGCCGAGGCCCAGCTCCTCCGCCGCCGTCAGCTTGGGCAGGCTCGGGGCGCCGCCGAGGTTGCGGGCCAGGAGCCTGTCGATGCGCAGCTCACGGAAGAGCGCCTTCTCCCGCGCCACGTCGAAGGGGGGATCGCCGAAGGTGAGGGTCACGAAGTCATGGGGCGGCCTGCGGTCGTGGCGGCTGGTCTGGCGCAGGAAGAGCCGCTCGCCGGGGAAGGAAGCCAGGGCCGGCAGGCTCTCCCAGCCGGTGGCGGCAAAGACCCTCTCGCCCGGCCCGATCAGCGCCATGGCAGAGGCCACATCGGGCGCGGAAAGGCGCAAGGGGTGGCCCGCCAGGGGCCAGGCCGGGCGGCGCAGGCTGAGGAAGGGCAGCCCCGCCTCCCGCGCCAATTGCGCGCCCACGGCGGTCATCCGCCCGTCAAAGCCGTGGCTGGCATCGAGCACCGCCGAGACCCCCGCCAGGTAGGGGCGCAGAGCGGCGGGATCGGCGAAGCTGACCAGATCGAAGGGCACCGGCATGGGGGCAGGCCCGCGCGGCGGCTCCGAGACGAGGGTGCGCAGCTGCCAGCCCGCCGCCGCCAGGGCGCGCGCCAGGGCCCGCGCCTCGGCGCTGCCCGCAAGAAGAAGGATCGTCCGCGCACTGCCCATGCAAAGGGGGTAAGCGGGGGCGCGCGCGGGCGCAAGGGGGCGGCGGGGGTTGCCCCTCCCCGGGCGCGGGCGTAGAGCTTGCTTCAAGCTTGAAGGACAGATGCATGACAGACGATACCCGCGCCCGGCGCAACGTGGCCGTGCTGGTGGCCGCCCAGGCCTTCCTCGGCAGCCAGATCACCATGATCTTCGTCATCGGCGGCCTCGCGGGGCAGCAGCTGTCGCCCAACGTCTGCCTGGCCACCCTGCCCATCTCGATGATCGTCTTCGGCTCCATGACGACGGCGCCCTGGCTCTCCACCATCATGCAGAACTTCGGCCGCCGCGCGGGCTTCCTGGTGGGGGCGCTCGGCGGGCTGGTGGGGGCCGTGATCTGCGCCTACGCCCTCACCGTGGCGAACTTCTGGATCTTCCTCCTGGGCTCCTACACCACGGGCATCTACATGTCCTCGCAGGGTTTTTTCCGCTTCGCCGCGGCCGACACGGCCTCCGACAGCTTCCGCCCCAAGGCCATCTCCTACGTCATGGCGGGGGGCCTCATCTCGGCCGTCATCGGGCCCCAGCTGGTGGCCCTGCTGGCCGACGGGCCGGATGCGACCGTCATGCGCTTCTTCCCGGTCTACATCGCCGCCATGGCGCTCAATGTGCTGGGCATGGGCCTCTTCTTCCTGCTCGACATTCCCAAGCCGCCGAAACCGGCCGAGGATGCGCCCCGCGGCCGCACCCGCTGGGAGCTCCTGACCACCCCGCGCATCGCCGTGGCGGTAATCTGCGGCATGGTCTCCTACGCCCTGATGAACCTGGTGATGACCTCCACGCCGCTTGCCGTGGTGGGCTGCGGCTTTGCAGTGGCCGATGCCTCCAACGTGGTCACCAGCCACGTCCTGGCCATGTTCGCCCCCTCCTTCTTCACCGGGCACCTGATCGCCCGCTTCGGGGTGGAGCGGATCATGGGCCTGGGCATCCTGATCCTCGCCGGGGCGGGCCTGGTGGCGCTTCAGGGCGTGGCCCTGCCCAACTTCTACCTGGCCCTGATCCTGCTCGGCCTGGGCTGGAACTTCGGCTTCATCGGCGCCACCACCATGCTGGCCGGCGCCCATGCCCCGCACGAACGCGGGCGGATGCAGGGCCTGAATGACCTGCTGGTCTTCGGCGGCGTGACCTTCGCCTCCCTGGCCTCGGGCGGCCTGATGAACTGCTCGGGCGGCGACGCGGTGGAGGGCTGGGCCGCGGTCAACATGGCCATGGTGCCCTTCCTCGCCTTGGCCGGGGGTTCGCTGCTCTGGCTGGTGCTGCGGCGCCGGGCCGAGCGGACGGCCTGATCTACTGAGCTACCAGCGCCCGGTGAGGGCGCGCAGGGCCAGGCGGCGGCGGTCCGCTTCCAGCGGATCGGGCAAAAGCCCCTCGGCAACCCGCCCGGGCTCCGTCAGGGCCACCTTCAGAACGGCATCGGCCGCGCCCACGTGCAGCAGCGCGGGCCGGGCCCCGCGCGAGACCTGGCGGCGCGCCCGCCGCGCCCGCGCCAGCCGCGCCTGCCCCTCTTCGGCCAGGGCCCGGACCCCGTCGCGCGTGCCGTCGAGCAGGGGTATCCGCCCCCTGCCCTCCAGCTCCGGCACGGCCAGGAGCCAGGCGGCGATCCCGGCGCCCACGGCGGCATCCCGCACCACCGCCTCCTCGGCGGCGCCGAGGCGCTTCGCGGCGACCCAGGCCAGGGTCCCGGCGGTCTGGTCCAGGTAGTCGAAGAAGTGGGCCTCATCCTCGAAGGGCTCGCGGTAGATGTCCCAGCGGCGGGCCGCGACGCACTGGTCCAGCAGGGCCCCCTCCTCCGCCGTCACCGCCTCGGCCAGGGGCGTCGTCACCTCGTGGCGCCGCACCGCCCGGCCCTCGGCGATCTCCTCGCAGACATCGCGCCACCATTGCAGCCGCATCTCGGCGATCATCGGCTCCTGGGTCACCCAGGGGGCGCGGGAAATCTCCACGTTGAAGGCATAGAGCGGGAAGAGCACCCGCCGCGCCGAGACCGGCGCCGCCATGGCGGCCCGGAAGCGCAGGGCATCGCCCCGCTCCACCAGGGCCGCGCAGGCGGTGAGATCGGCACCAAAACTCACGCCGGGCGCACCACGCTCAGGAGGTAGCCGAACTCGTCGCCGTGGGCGCGCCAGCAGGCGGCCTCCTCCTCGGCCTCGTCGAGAACCGCGGCGAGGGCCCCGTCGGCCTCCGGGCGCAGGGCGGCGATGCGGGCGTCGAGGGGGCTGTAGTAGGCCTCCCAGGCGTCCCGGCTCAGGGGCCGGGTGGCCAGGGTCTCGTAGCCCGCCGCCGTCACCCGCGCGGCAATGCCCGCCGCATCGCTCATGGCGCCATACTGCTCCCAGAGCACCCGCGCCCGCTCCGAGGGGGCATCGGTGAACCAGCAGGGCTCGGTGAAGGCCACGACGCCGCCGCGGCGCAGGCTCTTGCGCCAGGCGCTAAGGGCCTCTGTCACGCCCAGGAAGTAGATCGCCCCGGCGCACCAGATCAGGTCATACTCGTTGCGGATGCGGGCCATGTCGGCGCGCAGCACGGTGACCCGCGGATCGCTGCCAAAGCGCTGCCGCGCCGCCTCCACGAAGTGGGGCGTCTTGTCGAGCGCCGTGACCTGGCCGCGCGGTGCCACCTTCAGCAGGCTCTCGATGTCGGCCCCCGGCCCGCAGCCCACATCGGCCAGGAGCGCATCCTCCGGGGTGCCCGCCTGGGCCGCCGCCCAGGCCACGTCGGCGGGCTCGCCCGGGCCCTCGCGGGGCAGGTCGCGGTGCAGCTCGAAGAAGGCTTTCATGGGGTCATTGGTCATGCAGCAGGTCCCTGATGGCGCGGCGCGTGGCGGCGGCTTGGAGGATCGAAAGGTGCCCCTCGCCGGGCACCACAAGGTAGGTGCCCCGCCCCGTCACGCTCTCCATGGTGGGGCGATAGAGGGCCGCGTCAAAGGCCTCGTCCTCGGCCCCGGCGATGAGCAGGAAGGGCGGCAGGGCGGCGACATCGGCCAGGTAGTCACCGCGCGGCGCGTAGGAGCGGTTGAGACGGTAGGAATAGGCGGTGGTGGCGGTCGCCCCCAGGGGGCCCTCCAGCACCGCGGCGGGCATGTTGAACTGGATCGCCGTGAGGTGGTTGAGGGCGCCGATGCCCACCCCGTTGAGCATCGAGAGGCCGACGATGCGCCTGGTCAGGGGCCGCGCCCAGCCGCCCGAGTTGGGCCGGGTGGTGGGGGCATTGTGTTTCAGGAAGGGGGCCAGAAGCAGGGCGCCGTCGATCAGACCGCCCTGCGGCCCGCCGGCGAAGCGCACCACCAGCCCGCCCCCCGAGGAATGGCCGCCCAGGATCACCCGCTGGCCCGGGCGGGCCTCGGCCCTGATCAGGTCCGCCAGGTCATCCTCGAACTGGCCGATGTAGTCGATGTCGCCGCGCCGCCCCGGCTGGGCGCCGTGGCCGCGCAGGTCGGGCACCAGGATGCGCGCCTCGGGCGCCAGATCGCGCGCCAGGGCCTCGAACTGCTGCCCGTGCCAGCCCGAGCCGTGCAGCAGGATCAGCAGGGGCCGGGCCGCGCCCTCGGGGCCGTAGCGCCGCACCTGAAGCGGAAAGCCGTCGCGCATCGGCACCGCTTCGACCGCCGTGGGGGCACCAACCCCCGCCGCCAGGGTGCCGCTGAAGTCCAGCCCGCCCGCCGGGGGGGCCGCCTGGGCGCTGGGCCACTGCGAGGCGATGAGCCCCAGGGCCAGGCCCAGGGGGATCAGCAGCGCCAGCGCCAGGGAGAGGGCGATGCGCCTGATCACGGGGCCTCGGCGCCCTGGTCCCGCACCAGCTTCCAGCGGATCGCGTCCAGCAGGGCCTCGAAGGAGGCATCGACGATGTTGGCGCTGACGCCCACGGTGGACCAGCGCTGCCCCTCGCCATCCTCGCTGTCGATGATGACGCGCGTGACCGCCTCGGTGCCGCCCTGGGTGATGCGCACCTTGAAGTCCACCAGGCGCATGTCCTCCAGCATGGCGGAATATTGGCCCAGGTCCTTGGCGAGCGCCTTGGCCAGGGCGTTCACCGGGCCCCGGTCGCTGCCCGCCTCGTCCATCGATTCACTGACCGAGAGGCGCTTCTCGCCGTCCACCTTCACCACCACCACGGCTTCGGAGACGCTGACCGTGCGGTTGTACTTGTTCTTGCGCCGCTCCACCGTGACCCGGTAGCGCTTCACCTCGAAGAAGTCGGGCATCTGGCCCAGCTCGTCCCGCGCCAGGAGCTCGAAGGAGGCCTGGGCCGTGTCGTAGGCATAGCCCTCGGCCTCGCGCGCCTTGACCTTCTCCAGGATGCGGCCCAGCGCCGGATCGCCCTTGGTGACCTCCAGCCCTGCCTCCGAGAGGCGCCGCCGCAGGTTGGACTGGCCCGCCTGGTTCGACATGGGGATGATCCGGGCATTGCCCACCAGCCCCGGCTCGATGTGCTCGTAGGTCGAGGGGTCCTTGAGGATGGCGCTGGCATGGAGCCCCGCCTTGTGGGCAAAGGCCGAGGAGCCGACGAAGGCGGCCTGTTTCTGGGGCACCCGGTTGAGGATCTCGTCGAGCATCCGCGAGGTCCGGGTGAGGCCCTTGAGCGCCTGGCGGCTGACCCCGATCTCGTAGCGGCTGGCGTAGGGTTCCTTGAGCAGCAGGATCGGGATCAGGGCCGTGAGGTTGGCATTGCCGCAGCGCTCGCCGAGGCCGTTCAGGGTGCCCTGGATCTGGCGCGCTCCGGCATCGACGGCGGCCAGGGTGCAGGCCACGGCATTGTCCGTGTCGTCGTGGGTGTGGATGCCCAGGCGCTCGCCCGGGATGCCCGCCGCGATCACCTCGGCGGTGATGCGCCCCACCTCGGTCGGCAGGGTGCCGCCGTTGGTGTCGCAGAGCACGGCCCAGCGCGCGCCCGCGGCGATGACTTCCCGAAGGCACTGGATCGCGTAGTCCGGGTTGGCCTTGTAGCCGTCGAAGAAGTGCTCCGCGTCAAAGAGCGCCTCGCGGCCCTGGGCCACCAGGTGGGCGATGCTCTCGCGCAGGAGCACCAGGTTCTCCTCCAGGCTGATGCCCAGCGCCTTGGTGACGTGGAACTCATGGCTCTTGCCGACGATGCAGACGGAGGCGGTGCCGGCATTGAGCACCCCGGCCAGGACATCGTCGTTGGCCGCCGAGATGCCGGGCCGCTTGGTCATGCCGAAGGCGGTGAGCCGGGCGCGGGTCTCGGGGGCCTGCTCGAAGAAGGCATTGTCGGTGGGGTTGGCACCGGGCCAGCCGCCCTCGATGTAGTCCACCCCCAGGGCATCGAGCGCCCGGGCGATCTGCTGCTTTTCCTCGGTGGAGAACTGCACGTCCTGGGTCTGCTGCCCGTCGCGCAGGGTGGTGTCGTAGAGGGTGAGGCGTTCCTTGCTCATCCGTTCGCCTCCTGATCCACTTCGCGGCCCTGCCGCGAGCAGCCCCCGGTTGCCGGGTCTGCGTAGGCAAGACAATTCAGAACAAAGGGTTCAGCTTTCCCCCGTTCGCGCCCTTGGCGCGAACAGCCCCCGGCCGCCCCCACGGGCGGGGGCTTCCCCCCCGCCCGCGGCCGGGTGCTGAGGTAAGAGTGGTTCGACCCCATCACGTCATTTCCCCTGTTCGTTCGATCTGGCCCAACTTCTCGGGATCAAACCCCTCCTGCGGGATCAGCTCCACCGCCTCCTTGGACATGCGCACCTCCAGACCGGCCTCCTGGGCCAGCCCCTTGAGCCGGTCCACCTCGGAAAAATCCTTGGTCTCCATCGCCTTCCTGCGCGCCGCGAGGATCCAGCTCTCCACATCCGCGATCTTCGCGTGATCGGCGCCGGAGGCGGGCGAGGTCTCTTCCCAGCCGCCCAGCTCCTCCGTCAGCAGCCCCAGAAAGGCCGCCGAAGCCTTCAGTGTGGTCACATCCCCGGCCAGCGACAGCTGATGCAGCTCCTGCAGCGCGCCATGGGTGTTCAGATCGTCCGCCAGGGCGCTCACCACGCCGGGATGGACCTCCCCTGCGGCCACCCCCTCAACCTGCGCGCGCCACTTCCGCAGCACCTTCACCGCCTCCTCGCGCTTCTTCTCCGTCCAGTCCATCGGCTTGCGGTAATGCGTCGAGAGCATGACAAACCGGATCACCTCCCCCGGCACCCCCTGCTCCAGCAGGTCCCGCACGGTGAAGAAATTCCCCAGCGACTTGGACATCTTCTTGCCCTCCACCTGGAGCATCTCGTTGTGCATCCAGAGATTGGCAAAGTCGTGCCCCGCGCAGCGCGACTGGGCGATCTCGTTCTCGTGGTGCGGAAACTGCAGGTCATTGCCGCCGCCGTGAATGTCGAAGGCGCCGCCGAGCAGCTCGTAGGACATGGCCGAGCATTCGATGTGCCAGCCCGGCCGGCCCCGCCCCCAGGGGCTCTCCCAGCCCGGGGTCTCATCGTCCGAGGGCTTCCAGAGCACAAAATCCATGGGGTTGCGCTTGTAGGGCGCCACCTCGACCCGGGCACCGGCGATCATGTCCTCCACCGAACGGCCCGAGAGGGCGCCGTAGTCGCCATAGCTCTCCACCGCGAAAAGCACGTGGCCCTCGGCCTCATAGGCATGGCCCTTGGCGATCAGGTCCTCGATCATGGCCACCATCGGCGCGATGTAGCCCGTGGCCCGGGGCATGGCCCGCTCGTGCTCCCCGCCCCTGATCGAGGGCTGAAGCGCCCCGATCGCCGCCATGTCCTCCAGGAACCAGGCGGTGGTCTCGGCGGTGATCTCGGAAATGGGCCGCCCGCTCTCCGCCGCGCGGGCGTTGATCTTGTCGTCCACGTCGGTGAAGTTGCGCACGTAGGTCACGCGCTCCGGCCCATAGACCTGGCGCAGCAGCCGGTAGAGCACGTCAAAGACCACCACGGGCCGGGCATTGCCCAGATGCGCCCGGTCATAGACCGTCGGCCCGCAGACATACATGCGCACATCCTCCGGGTCGATCGGCGCGAGGGTCTCCTTCGCGCGGCTCTTGCTGTTGTACAGCGTGATCTTGGTCATGGGCTCATCCTCGCGCGGGTCTGGCGCGGGCTTGCCACATCTTGCTCAGAATGAAAACGACATGAACACGCCCGCGAGAAAGCTCAGCAGGTAATAATAATGCAGCAGGTCTTGCACATCGTGGTCATGCCTCTGACTAGACCGCGCCGCCCCGCCCGGTCAAGGCCGATTGACGAATCAAGCCCGCTCTGCGCCCCTGCCGGCCAACCTTTGGAGTGAGCGCATGAAGTATTCGGACCGGATCAGTGGCATCCTCGGCGGCGGCTCGGACGGCTGGGGCGTCTTCAACAAGGCGCGCGAGATGATCGCCGCGGGCACCCCGGTGACCGAGCTGACCATCGGCGAGCACGACATCCGCACCGCCGCCCCGATCCTCAAGGACATGCACCGCGCCGCCCTCGGGGGCCACACCGGCTATGCCGCCGTGCCCGGCACCGCCGCCCTGCGCGATGCCGTCGCCAGCCGCTACCAGGCCCGCACCGGGGTGCCCACCGGGCGCGGCAACGTGATGATCACCCCGGGCGGCCAGGCGGGCCTCTTCGCCAGCCACCTGGCCACCTGCGACCCCGGCGACCGGGCGCTCTACATTGATCCCTACTATGCCACCTACCCGGGCACGATCCGCGGCGTCGATGCCATCCCCGTGCCGGTCCAGGCCCGGGCCGAGCGGGCCTTCCAGCCCCGCGCCGAGGACATCGCCGCCCGCGCCGAGGGGGCGCGCAGCCTGCTCATCAACACCCCCAACAACCCCACCGGCGTGGTCTACCACCGCGAGACGCTGGAGCAGATCGCCCGCCTCTGCCAGGAGCGCGACCTCTGGCTCATCTCGGACGAGGTCTACGACACCCAGGTCTGGGAGGGCGAGCACCTCTCGCCCCGCGCCCTGCCCGGCATGGCCGAGCGCACCCTGGTGATCGGGTCCATGTCCAAGAGCCACGCCATGACCGGCTCGCGCATCGGCTGGATCGTCGGGCCCGAGGAGGTGGTGGGCCACCTCATCAACCTGGCCACCCACACCACCTACGGGGTGGCGGGCTTCATCCAGGATGCCGCCCTCTTCGCCCTCAACCAGGGCCCCGCCTTCGAGGCCGAGATCGCCGAGCCCTTCCGCCGCCGCCGCGAGATCGCCCGACGCCTGCTGGCGCGCCAGAACCGCATCGGCCTCGTGCCCGCCTCGGGCGCCATGTACCTGATGCTCGACATCCGCGGCACCGGCCTCTCGGGCGAGGACTTCGCCCTGGCCCTGCTGGAGCGCCACCGCATCGCCGTCATGCCGGGGGAATCCTTCGGCCAGGCCGCGGCCGGCCATGTCCGCGTCGCCATGACCATCGCCGACGCGGAATTCGAGCAAGCCCTCGCCACCCTTTTGCAGTTCGCCGAGGATCTCGTCGCGGCCTGAGCCGGGCCGCGCCCCCCCCCGGGTCGCAAACGGGCCAGAAGGCCGCAAACGGGACAGATTCGCGCCCCCGCGCCCCGCAAGCTGGGCCAAAGGGAGGCGCGCTTGCAGGCTGATCTCTGCATCATCTCACGCATCGTCCGCACCATCGGCGCGGAGCGGGGACGTGCGGCGCGGGGCGCCCCCGGGCGGCCCTGACGCGCCCCACCCTGCCCCCCTCTCCAACCCGGATCCCCCCATGACAGACCAGACCCCCCTTCGCAGCGGCGGCCGTGCGGCCCGCCGGGCTGCCCGCACGCGCCCCCTGGCCGAGCACCTGCGCCCGATCCGCCCCGGCATGTCCGGCGGCACCCTGCGCCCCCTCACCGAGGCGGGCATCGCGGCCATCCACCAGGCCGCCCTCACCGCGCTCGAGGAGATCGGCCTGGCCGACGCGCCCGAGAGCGGCGTGGCCTACCTCACGGCGGCGGGCTGCAGCCTCGGCGCCGACGGCCGCCTGCGTTTCCCCCGCGCCCTGGTGGAGGACAGCCTGGCCAAGGCCGCGCGCGAGATCACCCTCTGCGGCCGCGACCCGGCGCATGACCTGCACCTGGCGGGCCAGAGGGTCCACTACGGCACGGCCGGGGCGGCGGTCCACATGGTCGATCCGGCGGGCAACGCCTACCGCGAATGCGGCGTCCAGGATCTGCACGACGCGGCCCGCATCTGCGACCGGCTGGAGAACATCCACTTCCTGCAGCGCCCCATGGTCTGCCGCGACATCGCCGACAACCGCGAGATGGACCTCAACACCATCTACGCCTGCTGTTCCGGCACCACCAAGCACATCGGCACCTCCTTTACCCAGCCCGACTATGTGGCCGACGCCCTGGAGATGCTGCACCTGATCGCGGGCGGCGAGGTCGCCTGGCGCGCCCGGCCCTTCGTCAGCAACTCCAACTGCTTCGTCGTGCCGCCGATGAAGTTCGCCACGGAAAGCTGCCAGGTGATGGAGCGGGTGATCGAGGGCGGCATGCCCGTCCTGCTGCTCTCGGCCGGGATGGCCGGGGCCACGGCCCCCGCCAGCATCGCCGGGGCCATCACCCAGGCCGTGGCCGAGTGCCTCGCGGGGCTGGTCTACGTCAATGCCATCCGCCCCGGCCACCCGGCGATCTTCGGCACCTGGCCCTTCGGCCTCGACCTGCGCACCGGTGCCATGACCGGCGGCTCGGGCGAACAGGCCCTGCTGAGCGCGGGCTGCGCCCAGATGCACCGCTTCTACGGCCTGCCCGGCGGCGCCGCGGGCGGCATCGCCGACGCCAAGATGCCCGACATGCAGGCCGGCTGGGAGCAGATGTGCTCCAACCTCATGGCGGGCCTGGCGGGCTGCAACATGGTCTACGAGGCGGCCGGCATGCAGGCCTCGCTCCTCGGCTTCTGCCACGAGAGCCTGATCCTCGGCGATGACCTGATCGGCCAGGCCCTGCGCTGCGTGCGCGGCATCGAGGTGACGGAGGAGACCCTGGCGCTCGACCAGATGCGCGAGGTCTGCCTCGGCGGGCCCGGCCACTACCTGGGCTGCGAGCGGACCCTGAGCCGCATGGAGATGGACCACGTCTACCCGCGCCTGGCCAACCGCAACTCGCCCAAGGAATGGGAGGAACGCGGCAAGCCCGACCTCCTGGCAGGCGCCCGCGCCCTCAAGGAGGAGATCCTCGCCCAGCCCGCCGCCGCCCGCTTCGACCCGGTGCTCGACCGCACCCTGCGCGCCCGCTTCCGCATCCACCTGCCCGCCTGACGCCGGGCGCGGGCCGGGCATGGGGGGCGCGGGGCGGCTCTGGCACACCCCCCGGCGCCCCGGTTGGCCCGGAGCGCTGCCAATCGCCCAAGCCCATCAAGCACTTAGGCAAATCCATCCCGGCCCCCAGAAAAGCCGGAATTTCGCCTTGTGCATCCCTTGCCCGCACGGCTATACGGGTCAGCGGAGACGTGGCCGAGTGGTCGAAGGCGCTCCCCTGCTAAGGGAGTAGGCGGGAAACCGTCTCGAGGGTTCGAATCCCTTCGTCTCCGCCACCAAACACCCCCCCCACCGCGGCACCCCGGGCACAGCCCGCCACCGATCTGCCCCGGCCTGCCGCTATTCCTTTGACCCGTCGGCGCCCTTGCGGAAGACTGTCGGGGAAGGAGCCCCGCCCGGATGCAGATCGACCCGAGAGCCTTTCAGGACAGCGCCGCCCCGGTGCCGGGCGGGCCGGAGGTTGCGCGGGTCAAGGCCTCCGCGCACGGGCTCTTCCAGCGCATCGCCTGCCGCTGGGGCCTCTCGGCGCGGCAGCGTCTGCTGGTGCTCAACGGCGCCCCCACCCTCAGCGGCCTTTCCGGCCCCGGGCTGCTCTTCGACACGGCCCTCAGGCCGCACGAGGCGGAGATCCTGCAGAACATCGCGGAGGTGCTGGAGATCTTTCTGCTCTGTCGCGCCTGCTTCGAGGAGGACGGCGCCGCCGCCGACTGGCTCCGCGCGCCCGGCGGCGAGCACGCGCTGGCCGGGATCGCGCCGATCACCTGGCTGGTGCACGGCGGGCGCGAGGGCCTGCACCAGCTCAGGCAGCACCTCACCTGCCTGAAGGAAGCCCGGCACGCAGCCCCTCCGGAGCGCCGGGGCGCGGCCCTCTAAGCCCGCCCAAAAGCCCGACTTTTACCCGGTTTCGTCGCACCCCTGCCCTTTTATCGACGCACTTTGAGTCGAGTTTGAGATGTCCGACATCTGTTGTTTCCGGAGATTCTCATGGTCGCCCGTACCCTCTACGTCATCGACAGCGACGCCCTCACTGTCACCTACTCCACCCGGCAGCAGGTCGGCGACCGGATCATCAACAATTCCGATTCGCCCAACGGCACCCAGTATCTCTTCGGCGCGGGCTACACGCCCCAGCAGGTCATCATCGAGGACACCGGCGGCTCGGCCGACCGGATGGAGGACGACCGCTACAGCCAGCACAAGGTGACCGATGGCGCGGGCCTGGTGGCCAACGGCACCGGCGTGGAGGCGGAATCGATCATCCAGGTCCAGGCGGTGGACGCGGGCGGCGCCCCCACCGGGCCGGTCATCAACCTCTACGTCCTCTCCAAGGGCAACGTCACGGGCGACATCTGGGGCTTTGCCTCGGATTCCCTGCTCAGCCCCGGCACCACCTACCTCAAGGTCGGCGGCAACAACATCGGCACGCTCGACTATGCCAACTACCAGACCCCCTGGGACGTGGTGGTCGACGGCACGGACGGCGATGACGTCATGGAGGTCGGCCACAGCGACGCCGAGGGCGACCAGATCGACGGGCTCGACGGCAACAACGAGATCATCCAGGGCTACGGCGGTAACGACCTCATCCACGGCGGCATCGGGCACGACAGCATCTACGGCGGCACCGGCGCCGACACCCTCGACGGCGGCGCGGGCGGCGACATCCTCGACGGCGGCGCGGGGCGCGACACGGCGGACTACAGCGGCTCCGACGCCGGGGTGCAGATCAACCTCGACACGGGCCAGGGCAGCGGCGGCACGGCCCAGGGCGACAGCCTCTCCGAGATCGAGAACCTCACCGGCTCGCGCTTTGCCGATAGCCTGGTGGGCGACGGCACCGACAACCTGCTCGACGGCGGCGCGGGCGCGGACACGCTGCAGGGCGGCGCCGGGGCGGACACCCTCTTCGGCCGCACAGGCGACGATCTGCTCTCCGGCGGGGACCAGGACGACAATCTCTTCGGCAACGAGGGGTCGGACACCCTCTTCGGTGGCGCCGGGAACGACCGCCTGGAAGGCGGCCTCTCAGCGGACAGCCTCTCGGGCGACGCGGGCAACGACAACATCTTCGGCGACGAGGGCGCTGACACGCTCCTCGGCGGCCTGGGCGACGACACGCTCCAGGGCGGCGCCGACGGCGACAGCCTCTCCGGCGGCGAGGGTAACGACAACATCTTCGGCGACGATGGCGCCGACACGCTCGAGGGCGGCGGCGGCGCGGACCTGCTGGTCGGCGGCGCGGACAATGACAGCCTCTCCGGGGACGGCGAGAACGACAGCCTCTATGGCAACGAAGGCGCAGACACGCTCCTTGGCGGCGCGGGGGCCGACCTGCTGGAGGGCGGCCTCGACAATGACAGCCTCTCCGGCGGCGACGGGAACGACAGCCTCTACGGCAACGAGGGCACCGACACGCTCGACGGCGGTGTCGGGGCCGACCTGCTGGAAGGTGGCCTCGACAACGACAGCCTCTCGGGCGGGGACGGGAACGACAGCCTCTACGGCAACGAGGGGGCCGATACGCTCGACGGCGGTGCTGGGGCCGATCTGCTGGAAGGTGGCCTCGACAATGACAGCCTCTCCGGCGGCGCTGACAACGACAGCCTCTACGGCAACGAGGGCGCCGACACGCTCGACGGCGGTGCCGGGGCCGACCTCCTGGTGGGCGGCGCGGACAATGACAGCCTCTCAGGTGGCGCCGACAGCGACAGCCTCTATGGCAACGAAGGCGCCGACACGCTCGAGGGCGGCACCGGGGCCGACCTGCTGGTGGGCGGCGCGGACAATGACAGCCTCTCCGGCGGCGACGACGACGACGCCCTCTTCGGCAACGAGGGCGCCGACACGCTGGACGGCGGCGCGGGCAACGACCTGCTGGAGGGCGGTCTCGAGAACGACGGCCTCTCCGGCGGGGCGGGCAATGACACCCTCTCGGGCGGTGCCGGGGCCGACACGCTCGACGGCGGCGCGGGCCAGGATCTGCTGATCGGCGGCGAGGGCGCGGACCAGTTCATCATCGAGAAGGCGGACTATTCGGCGCTCGGCACCGATGAGGCGGTGACGGCGGCCCTGCTGCGCGAGAACCTCTCCGACCTGACCGGCTGGGCCGCGAAGAAGGCCGGGGTTCTTCCGCCCCAGGCCGGCGGGCCCGGCAACGAGACCCCCTTCCCCGCCTCGGCGCTCGACATCTCCGCCGTTGGCGATGCGGTGCGCGACGCGGCCCCGCCCTACCTGCCCAGCCTCTCCGTCGAGGCCATCGTGGGCCTGGTGGAAACGAGCCTGACGGGCATCGTGGCGGCAGACCCGGACGCGCCGCTGGAGGCCAACGTCATCGGCCAGCTGGTCAGCGACCTCGTCGCCCCGACCTTCGGCGCCAACGCGACGGGTCGGACGGCGAACGCCGTCGTCCAGGACATCAACCGGCAGAAGCAAGAGTTCGCGGAACAGACCTCGCCGCCCGAAATCACCGAGGCGGAGCTGCTGGCCCTGGCCAAGCAGGTCACCATCGAGGACTTCGAGATCGGCACCGACGTCCTGGTGCTCTCCTCGCACGACTACCTCGGCGGCCTCGGCCTCTCGACCAACGACGTGAAGGTCACCGACACGGTGGGCGACGGCACCGGAGACGCGATCCTCAACCTGCCGGACGGCTCCACCGTCACCCTGATCGGCATCGACCCCCGCACGCTCGATCCGGAAACCCTTGAGACCATGGGCTTCCTGCCCTCGAACGACACCAGCGATTTCCAGAACGCCTTCGTCACGGCGGGCGGCAAGATCTTCGGCGGCGGCGGCGATGACGAGCTCGTGGGCTCCCTCAACGCCGAGCTCTTCTCGGGCGGCACCGGCAACGACAAGGTCTTCGGCGGCGCGGGCGCCGACACGATCTTCGGCGGCTCCGGCTCCGACCTCATCGAGGGCGGCGAGGGCGACGACGTGCTCTACACCGGCACCGGCGACGACACGCTGCTTGGCGGTGAGGGCAACGACATCCTCTACAACTCCTCCGGCGACGACAGCCTCTCCGGCGGCGCGGGCGACGACAAGCTCGTGGCCTCCTCCGGCGACGACACCCTGGAAGGCGACGAAGGCGCCGACACCCTGATCGGCGGCATCGACGACGACAGGCTGCTCGGCGGCGAGGGCAACGACCTCCTGCTGGGCGACTTCGAGGCCCGGGGCCTCGTCGAGGCGCAGCAGCTCTTCGCCTACGAGTACTACGAGCTCGACGGCGCCGCGAGCCTCACCAGCCTGGCGGACGCGGGCTTCACCTCGGGGACGGAGAACGACCGCGCGCCCGACGGCGAGGGCGTCGTCCAGTCCATCGACCCGCTCGCACTCGACAGCTTCCACGGCGGCAACGGCGACACCTTCGCCGTCAAGCTGGCCACCACCCTCACCGTCACCAACGCCGGCTCCTACAGCTTCGATCTCACCTCCGACGACGGCGCCCAGCTCTGGATCGACGGGGTGCTCCTGGCGGATAACGACGGCGTCCACGGCCAGCAGTCGGTGAGCGGCAGCACCAGCCTCTCCCAGGGCGAGCACCTGATCGAGATTCTCTACTTCGACCAGAGCGGCACCGAGAAGCTCAGCGTCAACATGACCGGCCCCGACACCGGCGGCCACCCGATCGACCTCGCCAAGGCGGACCTCTCCACCTCCTTCGACGACCACCTCGTCGGCGGTCAGGGCGACGATACCCTCTCCGGCGGCCTGGGCGACGATACCTTCGTCTACAGCGCGGGCGACGGCAGCGACGTGATCCGGGACTTCAACCTCGGCAACACCGGCACCCTCTCCGACGGGGACGCCACCAACAACGATTTCATCGACCTCAGCGGCTTCTACGACCACCTCTCCGAGCTCTACGCCGACCAGGAAGACGATGGCATCCTGAACCAGTCGAACGACGGCGTGCGCGGCGTGGACTATAGCGACAACAGCCAGTTCGGGACCGGCTCGCTGACCTTCACCGGCGCCCGCAGCAACTCCTCCTTCTACACCACGGAGAACACCGGCGTCGTCTGCTTCGCCGCGGGCACCACCATCCGCACCCCGCGCGGCGAGGTCCCGATCGAGGAGCTGCAGGTCGGTGATCTGGTCTGCACGCTGGATCATGGCCCCCAGCCCCTGCGCTGGATCGGCCGCCGCGAGGTGGGCCGGGAGGAGCTGGCCGCGGACCCGCGCCTGCGCCCCGTCCTCATCCCCCGCGGCCTCTTCGGTGCCAGCCGGGATCTCCTGGTCTCGCGCCAGCACGCCCTGCTGATCGACGCCGATCACCTGGCCCGCGCGCTGCATCTGGCCGAGGCCCGCGGCCTGCCCGCCCGCATCGCCCACGGCAAGCGCCAGGTGACCTACATCCACCTGATGTTCGACGCCCACCAGATCATCTTCGGCAACGGCGTCGCCTCGGAAAGCTTCTACCCCGGCACCAGCGCGCTGGAGATGCTCGCCCCCGCCGCCCGGGCCACGATGATGGCGGCCTTCCCCGCCCTCGCCGCCGCCGAAGGGCCCGCCCAGGTGGCGCCCCTCTACGGCCCCACGGCGCGCCCGATCCTCGACCGCGCCGCCTGCGCCGAGATCGACTTCAAGCGCCGCGAGACCCGCCAGCCGGTGGCCAAAGGCGGCGTACAGGCCGCCGCCCGCCGGGCCGCCTGACCGCGCCAAAGCGCCCCCGGCGCCCCGCAGGCCGGGGCGCCCGCCCCTTTTCGGGCTGTGATTCCCCCACCACAGTCGCGGCCCAAGCCCCGCGCAACCCTTGATTGATCGGCCCGATCCGTCACACTGGCCCCAGGGTCAGAAAAGGGAGGGCGCCACCATGCCTACCATCGACTTCTGGTATTCGATCGGCAGCACCTACAGCTATCTCACGGTCATGCGGCTGGCTGGGGTGGAGGCCCGCAGCGGCCTTTCCTTCCGCTGGCGCCCAATGGATGTGCGCAGCATCATGGTCGCCCAGAACAACATTCCCTTCAAATACAAGCCGGTAAAGACAGCCTACATGTGGCGCGACATCGAACGCCGCGCCGCCCGCTACGGCCTGCACCCAAGGCTGCCCGCCCCCTACCCCCTGCCCGGGCTGGTGCTGGCCAACCTGGTGGCCACCATCGGCGCCGAGGAGGGCTGGATCCGCGACTATACCATCGCCACCTACCGCCGCTGGATCGAGGGCGGCGACCCCGCGGGCCAGGAGCCCAACCTCTCCGCCAGCCTCAGCGAGATCGGCTGCGACCCCGAGACGATCCTCCTGGCGGCCGAAACCGAAGAGGTGAAACGCAGGCTCCGCGCCCAGACCGAAGAGGCCCGCAAGAAGGGCATCTTCGGCTCCCCCACCTTCGACGTGGAGGGCGAGCTCTTCTGGGGCGACGACCGGCTGGAGGACGCGGTGGACTGGGCGCTGGCGTCGGCGGGGTGAGGCCCGGCTGACAAAAAAAACGGGGAGCTGTCGCTCCCCGTTAGTTTCGCCGTCCAGGCTCACTCTGTTAACCGCTCGAAGTTCGTTTGCCTGCGGCCTGAACGTCGTCAGAAACGAGCGCACCCGTCTCCGGTCTGGTGCCACCGCCCCCTCTGCGGGGCGGCGGGCCGGGGACCCCGCGCATCGCGCCGGGCCGCCCTCATCTCAGGCAGGGCACCCCGGAGGTGCCCCGCGCCATCTCCTCAGCTACAGCCGCTCGTGCCGCCGCAGGTGTTGCACTTCATGCAGGTGCCGTTGCGCACCAGGGTGAAGTTGCCGCACTCGCCGCAGGCCTCGCCCTCGTAGCCCTGCATCTTGGCCTTGGTCCGGGCATCGAGCGCCACCGTGCCGGAGGCGACGGAAGTGCTGCTGGCCATGGCCACCGAGACCTCGCTCGCCGCCGGGGCCGTGCCGGTGCCCGCCACCGCCATCTCCGGCGTCTGGCCGCCGTTCAGGACGACAAGCTGCTGCGGCAGGCGGTTGCGCAGGTAGCCGGTGGAGCTGATCTGCTTGAGCACCTCGAGCGACTTGCTCGCCGCCGTCTCGGAGATTTCGGAGACGTTGCCCACGTTCTCCTCCTCCTCGCCGCGGCCCAGGTCGTCGAAGGTGGCACCCTCGGGCTTCACATGGGCCAGGTCGGTCCGATCGAGGTAGCTCACCGCCAGCTCGCGGAAGATGTAGTCGAGGATCGAGGTGGCGTTCTTGATGCTGTCGTTGCCCTGGACCATACCCGCGGGCTCGAACTTGGTGAAGGTGAAGGCATCGACGAACTCCTCCAGCGGCACCCCGTACTGAAGCCCGACGGAGACCGCGATGGCGAAGTTGTTCATCATCGCCCGGAAACCGGCACCTTCCTTGTGCATGTCGATGAAGATCTCGCCCAGCTTGCCGTCCTCGTACTCGCCGGTGCGCAGGTAGACCTTGTGGCCCCCTACGTTGGCCTTCTGGGTATAGCCCTTGCGGCGCTGCGGCATCTTCTCGCGGTGCGAGCGGACGATCTCCTTGACGATCACCTTCTCGACGATCTTCTCGGCCAGGACGGCGGCCTTCTCCTGCACGGAGCCGCTCTCCAGGGTCTCAGCGGCCTCCTCGTCGTCCTCCACCAGGGCGGCGGCGAGCGGCTGGGAGAGCTTGGAGCCGTCACGGTAGAGCGCGTTGGCCTTGATCCCGAGCGACCAGGAGAGCTCGTAGGCCTTCTGGCAGTCCTCGATGGTGGCATCGTTGGGCATGTTGATCGTCTTGGAGATGGCCCCCGAGATGAAGCTCTGCGCCGCCGCCATCATGTGGATGTGGCTGTTGACCGAGAGGTAGCGCTTGCCGCGCTTGCCGCAGGGGTTGGCGCAGTCGAAGATGCCGTAGTGCTCTTCTTTCAGGTGCGGTGCGCCCTCCAGCGTCATGGTGCCGCAGACGTGGTCGTTGGCCGCCTCGATGTCCTGCCGCGAGAAGCCGAGCGAGCGCAGCAGGTCGAAGGTCGGGTCGTTCAGCTTCTCCGCCGGGATGCCCAGCACCTGGGTGCAGAAGGCCTCGCCCAGGGTCCACTGGTTGAAGACGAAGCGGATGTCGAAGGCCGAGGCCAGGGCTGCGTCCACCTTGGCCAGCTCGTTCGGGCCGAAGCCGTGACCGGCCAGCGAGGTGTGGTTGATCCCGGGCGCATTGCCGATTGTGCCGTGGCCCACCGCGTAGGAGACGATCTCCTCGATCTGGGCCGAGCCGTAGCCGAGCTTCTCAAGCGCCGCGGGCACCGACTGGTTGATGATCTTGAAGTAGCCGCCGCCGGCCAGCTTCTTGAACTTCACCAGGGCGAAGTCCGGCTCGATCCCGGTGGTGTCGCAGTCCATCACCAGGCCGATGGTGCCGGTGGGCGCGATCACGGAAACCTGGGCGTTGCGGTAGCCGTGCTTCTCGCCCAGCGCCAGGGCCTCGTCCCAGCAGGACATGGCCACATCGACCAGCCCCGCCTGGGGGCAGTTGGCGTGATCCAGCGGCACCGGCTTGACGGAGAGCTTCTCGTAGCCCTCGGCCAGCCCGTGGGCCGCCGTGCGGTGGTTGCGGATGACCCGCAGCATGTGCTCGGCGTTCTTGGCATAGCCCGGGAAGGCGCCCAGCTCGCCCGCCATCTCGGCGGAAGTGGCGTAGGAGACACCCGTGAGGATCGCCGTCAGGGCGCCGCAGAGGGCGCGGCCCTCGTCGCTGTCATAGGAGTACCCCATGTTCATCAGCAGGCCGCCGATGTTGGCATAGCCCAGGCCCAGGGTGCGGAAGTCGTAGGACCGCTGGGCGATCTCCTGGCTGGGGAACTGCGCCATCATGACGGAGATCTCCAGCGTCACCGTCCAGAGCCGGGCGGCGTGCATGTAGTCCGCGACGTTGAAGACGCCGTCCTCGAGGAAGGTCAGCAGGTTCATGGAGGCCAGGTTGCAGGCCGTGTCATCCAGGAACATGTACTCCGAGCAGGGGTTGGAGCCGCGGATCGCGCCATCTTCGGGGCAGGTGTGCCAGTCGTTCACCGTGTCGTGGTACTGGATGCCGGGATCGGCGCAGGCCCAGGCGGCATGGCCCACCTGCTCCCAGAGATCACGGGCGCGCACGGTCTTGGAGACGCGGCCGGTGGTGCGGTCGATCAGCTCCCAGTCGGCGTCCTTCTCGACCGCGGTGAGGAAGGCGTTGGTCACCCGGATGGAGTTGTTGGAATTCTGGCCGGAAACCGAGTTGTAGGCCTCCGAATCCCAGTCCGTGTCATAGGTGGGGAACTCGATGCCGGTGTGGCCCTGCTTGGCATAGTCCAGCACGCGCTTGATGTAGGTCTCCGGGATGGCAACCTTCTTGGCCTCGCGGATCGCCGCCTTGAGCTGGTCGTTCTTCGCGGGATCGTAGGCATCCGCCTCGACCCCGTCCCAGGCCTTGAGCGCGGCGAAGATCAGGTTCAGCTTCTGCTCGTGCATCTTGGAGCCGGCCACGATGGAGGCCACCTTCTGCTCCTCGAGCACCTTCCAGTTGATGAAATCCTCGATGTCCGGGTGATCCGCATCGACGATCACCATCTTGGCCGCCCGGCGGGTGGTGCCGCCCGATTTGATGGCGCCGGCTGCACGATCGCCGATCTTGAGGAAACCCATCAAACCGGACGACTTGCCGCCGCCCGACAGCTTCTCACCCTCCGCACGGAGCGAGGAGAAGTTGGTGCCCGTGCCCGAGCCGTACTTGAAGAGGCGCGCCTCGCGGACCCAGAGGTCCATGATGCCGCCCTCGCCCACCAGATCGTCCTGGACCGACTGGATGAAGCAGGCATGGGGCTGGGGATGTTCGTAGGAGGACTTGGAGCGGGTCAGCTTGCCCGTCTTGTAGTCCACGTAGTAGTGGCCCTGGGCCGGGCCGTCGATGCCGTAGGCCCAGTGCAGGCCGGTGTTGAACCACTGCGGGGAGTTGGGCGCGGAGCGCTGCGAGGCCAGCATGTGGCGCATCTCGTCGTAGTAGGCGCGGGCGTCCTCCTCGGTGGTGAAGTAGCCACCCTTCCAGCCCCAGTAGGCCCAGGCCCCGGCGAGCCGGTCGAAGACCTGCTTGGAGGAGGTCTCGCCGCCCATCTCGGCGCCTTCCGCGGGCTCCGAGCGCCAGAGGAACTCGGGCACGCCCTTTTCCTTCACCTTCTGGAGCTTGCTGGGCACGCCGGCCTTGCGGAAATACTTCTGGGCGATGACGTCGCTGGCCACCTGGCTCCAGCTTGCCGGAACCTCGACGTTGTCCAGCTTGAAGACGACCGATCCGTCCGGGTTCCGGATCTCGGAAACCGTGCTGATGAAATCAAGCTCGGCGTAGGCATCCTGCCCCGGCTTGGTGAATTTCCGTTCAATCTTCATGTCGCTGCCTCATCTTCAGCGTTTCAACCCAAAGCGGACCGCCCTGGCCCGCTTCACCCCTTGCCCCGCGGTGGCACCGAAACCTCCTCCGTCCCGTCACCGGCGTGACGGGCCAGCGCGCCTGTGGCGCGCTTCGGATCGGGTCAAAGTTGGTCTCCGCGCTGCGGTGGGCCCCTGTGCGTTTGCCACTACATCTTGTGGCGCCACCGTCGGCCCACACAAACTGGCGTAGAATGACCCACATGGTCAACGGCTTTTTTAACCAAATTTCTGAAAACTTGATGTTGACCTGCGGCGCCTCCGGGGGGCCGAAAAACTATGCCCGATTCATGCGCGCCCTATCCACAGGATTGCCCACAGAGGGGGCACGGCGCGCAGCCGGATTCTGCAAGACGGGGCCTTGCCTTAGCGTCAGCTTCTCAAGCTTTGCCACAGCTTTGCATGAAACGGGCCGCCGCTTCGCACCGCCCCCGGCCCGCCGGTACAGCAACCACAAGATGTGGCGCAAAGGCCGCATCAAACCGGCGATAGGCCCAAGATGGTGCGGGGCCACGGTGGTAGAT
Source organism: Sulfitobacter sp. (assembly GCA_965212515.1). Lineage (GTDB taxonomy): Bacteria > Pseudomonadota > Alphaproteobacteria > Rhodobacterales > Rhodobacteraceae > Sulfitobacter. The sequence goes on along the minus strand of OZ243122.1, from coordinate 3,412,794 downwards.
TCGGTCCAACAAATGTGCGGGAAGGGATTCGATGGTCGGAGCGGCGAGATTCGAACTCACGACCCCCTGTACCCAAAACAGGTGCGCTACCAGACTGCGCCACGCTCCGACGCGGCCTCTTTAGCCAGACTGGGCGCCGATGGAAAGGGCAATCTTGGCCCCTCAGCAGGGCCAGGCCGCCGCCTCCTGCGGCAGCCCGGGGTGGCGCAGCACCGTACCCGGCGCGATCCCCAGCCGCGCCGCCAGCCCGCCGTTGATCTCCAGCACCGCCTGCACCCCCGGCCCGCCGTCGATCGGGGTCTCGTCCAGGGGCACCGCCTCGGGGTGGACCCGCAGCACCGCGCCGGTCTCGTCCAGGAAGATCATGTCGAGCGGGATCAGGGTGTTGCGCATCCAGAAACTCACCGGGCGCGGGCTCTCGTAGAGAAAGAGCATCCCCGCCCCGCTCGCCAGGCTCTCGCGGTGCATCAGCCCCTGCGCCTGTTCCGCCGGATCGTCGGCCACCTCCACGGCAAAGCGCGCCAGGCCCCAGTCGCCGCGCAGATGGACCACCCCCGCGTCGCAGGCCTCCAGCGCCGCCGCCGGGGCGGACGCCAGCATCACAAGAAGTGCCGCTACTCCTGCGCGTCGCCGCTGCGCACCGTTTCCCATGCCTGTACCCGTGCTGCCATCTTGCCCCTCTTACCCTCGATCACCTGAAGCGCAAGGGCCTCGCCCGGCTGCAGGTCCGAGAGGCCGGATTTCCGCAGCACCTCGATATGGAGAAAGATGTCCTCGGGCCGCCCGAAGACGTTGGCAAAGCCAAAGCCCTTGGCCTTGTCGAACCACTTCACCCGCGCGGGCTCCAGCGGCACGTCGTCGAGCTCGGGCTGATCGCCCGCAACCTCCTCCGGCCCCTGCCCCGCGGTCCCCTCGGGCGGGTAGATGGCCAGCACCTCGGTGGCCTGGATGCCGCGCTCGCTGCGCTGCGCGATCAGGTCAATCCGGGCCCCGTCGGCCACCGAACTCTGGCCGAAGTTGCGCAGCACATTGACGTGCAGCAGGATGTCCGCGCCGCCCGCGTCCGAGACCACGAAGCCGAAGCCCTTGGCCGGATCGAACCACTTCACCGCACCCGACACCCGGTCTCCCTTCGGGTCTTCGCCGCCGGGCGGCTCCTCATTCAAATCTTGCTGTCCCAAGTTGGCCCTCTGGTCTTCTCGTCGTTTCTTGTCCTCACCCGGGACCGCGCCGCCTCTCCCTCGCCCGGCGGCGCCGCCCGAATATGCCGCCCGTCCCCCTCAGGGGTTCAGGCGGGTCACCTCCCAAGGTTCCTCCGCGGTGGCACGGCGCCACCTGAACCTGTCATGCAGGCGGAACTCTCCGTCCGCCCAGAATTCGATCTCCACCGGCGTGATCCGGTAACCGCCCCAGAAGGGCGGACGCGCCGGGTTGCTGCCCTTGGCCGCCGTCACCTTGGCCACCTCGGCCACCAGCGCCGCGCGGCTCTTCAGCGGCCGCGACTGGCGCGAGGCCCAGGCCCCCAGGCGGCTCTTCAGCGCGCGGGAACGGTAGTAGGCATCGGCCTGGGGCCCCTCTTCGCGGGTGACCGTGCCGCGCACCCGGATCTGCCGCCGCAGCGACTTCCAGTGTAGCACGAAGGCGGCCTTGCCGCCCTGCTCGATCTCCTCCGCCTTGGCGCTCTCGTAATTGGTGTAGAAAACGAAGCTGCCCGGATCGATGTCCTTGAGCAGCACCATCCGCACGTTGGGCAGGCCCGATGCGTCCACCGTCGAGAGGGCGATGGCGTTGGGATCGTTCGGCTCGCTGGCCTCGGCCTCGGCCATCCAGCGGCGCACGATCTCGATTGGGTCCTCCCCTGCAAAAATGCCCTTGCGGCCGTCCATCACTCGTCAAACTCCTTACTCGCCACCGGCGCTGCTTCATGATCTTAAAGCAGCTATACGAAATGACCTAACCCGACAAGGCAATCCCAGGTCAAGACCGGGCTTGCGCCCGCCCGCCTCCAGGGGCCTTTCCGCCACGGCAGGAGGTGCATCTTGATGGTGCCTCGTCAATCGCCTAAACCCGATCCATCACGGGGGCAAAAGGACAATCCGGCATGGCAAACAATCTGATGCAGGGCAAGCGCGGGCTCATCATGGGCCTGGCCAACGACAAGTCGATCGCCTGGGGCGTCGCCCGGGCCCTGGCCGAGGCCGGGGCGGAGCTGGCCTTCTCCTACCAGGGCGAGGCCCTGAAGAAGCGCGTCGGCCCCCTGGCCGAACAGCTCGGCAGCAACATCGTACTGCCCTGCGACGTGGGCGACGAGGGCTCGATCGACGCCCTCTTCGAGGGCCTGAAGGAGCACTGGGACGGGCTCGACTTCGTGGTCCACGCCATCGGCTTCTCGGACAAGAGCGAACTGCGCGGCCGCTACGTGGACACCAGCCGCGGCAACTTCGCCATGTCCATGGACATCTCCGTCTACTCCTTCACCGCCGTCATGCAGCGCGCCGAAAAGATGATGGGCCCGGGCGGCTCCGCCCTCACCCTCACCTACTACGGCGCCGAGAAGGTCATGCCGCACTACAACGTCATGGGCGTGGCCAAGGCGGCGCTGGAGGCCTCGGTCAAGTACCTGGCCGAAGACCTCGGCAAGGACGGCATCCGCGTCAATGCCATCTCCGCGGGCCCGATCAAGACCCTGGCCGCCTCCGGCATTGGCGATTTCCGCTACATCATGAAGTGGAACGAGTACAATTCGCCCCTGCGCCGCAACGTGACCATCGAGGACGTGGGCAAGGCCGCCCTCTTCCTGCTCTCCGATCTCGGCTCGGGCACCACGGGCGAGAACCTGCACGTCGATGCCGGCTACCACGTGGTCGGCATGAAGGCGGTGGACGCGCCCGACATGTCGAAGGAATGAGCGTGAGCCTGACCCTGGCCGATCTTCTGGCCTTCAACGCGGTTCTCCTGGCCGCCATCGCCGCCCCCGGGGCGGCGCTGCTCTATTTCATCCGGACGACCGTGGCCTCGGGCCGCGCGGCGGGCATCGCCACGGGCCTCGGCCTGGGCCTCGCCGCCGCCCTCTGGACCCTGGCGGCGCTCCTGGGGCTCGAGGCCCTCTTCACCCTCTTTCCCTGGGCCTATCTCCTGCTCAAGGCGGGCGGCGCCGCCTACCTGCTCTGGATCGCCCTCCAGACCTGGCGCCAGGCCCGCGCCCCCCTGGCCGAGGCCCCGGCACCGCGCGGCCGCGCCATCCTCTCGGGCTTCGCCCTCAACCTCGGCAACCCCAAGTCCATGCTCTTCGCCGCCGCCGTCATCCTGGTGGTCTTCCCCCAGGGCCTCGCGGCGCCCGACGTGGCGCTCATCGTCGCCAACCACCTGCTGCTGGAATGGGCCTTCTACCTGATCTTCGCCCTCCTGCTCGGCTCGGGCCCGGCCCGGGCCTCCTACATCCGCCTCAAACCCCTCTTCGACCGCATCGCCGCGACCCTGCTGGGCGCCCTCGGCCTGCGGCTCCTGATCGAAAGGTAACGCCATGTCCGACAACCGCCTGCCCCACGAAAAGGGCTTCCACATCTCCTGGGACCAGATCCACCGCGACAGCCGCGCCCTGGCCTGGCGCCTGGACGGGCACGGCCCCGACAAGGGGGGCTGGCGGGCCGTCGTGGCCATCACCCGCGGCGGCATGGCACCCGCGATGATCGTGGCGCGCGAGCTCGACATCCGCACCGTCGATACCATCTCCGTCATGTCCTACCACTCGGGCGGCGGCCAGGCCGACCAGCGGCGCGAGGCCCAGGTCCTCAAGGCCCCCGACGAGAAGGTCATGGGTGACGGCGAGGGGGTTCTCATCGTCGATGACCTGGTGGACAGCGGCAAGACCCTGGAGCTGGTCCGCAGCCTCTATCCCAAGGCCCACTTCGCCACGGTCTACGCCAAGCCCGAGGGCGAGCCCCAGGTCGATACCTTCATCACCGGGGTCAGCCAGGACACCTGGATCTTCTTCCCCTGGGACATGGCCCTCCAGTACGTCGAACCCTACCGGGGCAAGGACTGACCCCGCCCCTCGCTTTGCCCCTAAACTCCGGGGAGCGCGAGGGGCTGGCCCCTCGCTCCCGTCCCTGCCGAAAGCGCGCCCCATGATCAGCCCCCGCACCGCCACAACCTTCCCGCCCCCCGTGATGGAGGCGCGGCGCTGGCTCGAGGGGGTGGAGCACCCGGCCGACCGCCCCCTGATCAACGTCAGCCAGGCCGCCCCGGTGGAGCCGCCGCCGCACGCCCTGCGCGCCGAGATGGCCCGCGCCGCGCTGGAGGAGGACTCGGCCCACCTCTACGGCCCGGTGCTCGGCCTGCCCGCCCTGCGCGCCCGCCTCGCCGCCACCACCGCGGCCCACTACGGCGGCACCGTCGCGGCCGCCCAGGTCTGCATCACCTCGGGCTGCAACCAGGCCTTCGCCGCCGCCATCGCCTCGCTCTGCGCCGAGGGCGACGAGGTGATCCTGCCGACCCCCTGGTACTTCAATCACAAGATGTGGCTCGACATGGCAGGCGCCCGCGCCCTGCCGCTCCAGACCGGCCCCGACATGCTGCCCGACCCGGCGGCGGCCCAGGCCCTGATCACGCCCCGCACCCGCGCCATCGCCCTCGTCACCCCGAACAACCCGGCGGGCGTGGAATACCCCGCCGATCTCGTCGCCGCCTTCCGCGATCTCGCCCGCAGCCAGGGCATCGCCCTGATCCTGGACGAGACCTACCGCGACTTTCACAGCCAGGCCGGCCCGCCCCACGCGCTCTTCCAGGAGGAGGGCTGGGACGAGACCCTGATCCACCTCTATTCCTTCTCCAAGGCCTACCGCCTCACCGGCCACCGGGTCGGCGCCCTGCTCACCAGCCCGGCGCGCCTGGCAGAGGTGGAGAAGTTCCTCGACACGGTGGCCATCTGCCCGCCGCAGATCGGCCAGCAGGCGGCCCTCTGGGGCATGGAGAACCTCTCCCAGTGGCTCGCGGGCGAACGCGACGAGATCCTGGCCCGCCGCGCCGCCATCCTTGAGAACATGCCCCGTCTGGAAGAGCAGGGCTGGCAGCTCCTCGGCCTGGGCGGCTACTTCGCCTACCTGCGCCACCCCTTCGCCCAGAGCTCGGCCAGCCTCGCGCCCGAGCTGGTGCGCCGCGCCTCGATCCTCTGCCTGCCCGGCACCATGTTCCACCCCGAGGGCGCCGAGGCGGGCACGCGGGAGCTGCGCGTCGCCTTCGCCAACCTCGACGCTGCGGGCATCGGGCGGCTCTTCGACAGGCTCGCCGCCCTCCCCCCGGGCTGACCCCCTTGCCCCTGCCCCGGTCAGCGCATAGACAGCTTGGCAACGCAAACGGGGGGTCCTGACATGGCCGCAGGCAAGAGCATTTCCAGAACCGCGATGTGGATCCTGATGGGTCTACTGATCCTCGGCCTCGCCGGGTTCGGGGCCACCAACCTGGGCGGCAACATCCGCTCCATCGGCACCGTGGGCGAGAAGCAGATCCCGGTCCAGGCCTACGCCCGCCAGCTCCAGAACGAGATCCGCGCGATCGAACAGCAGACCGGCGGCCCCCTGCCCTTTGCCCGCGCCCAGGAGATCGGCCTCGACCGGGCCGTCCTGCAGCGCCTGGTGCGCAACCGCGCCCTCGACAACGAGACCAGCCAGATCGGCCTCTCGGTCGGTGACACGGCCCTCCGCGAGGAGATCCTGGCGATCTCCGCCTTCCAGGGCATCGACGGCGAGTTCGACCGCGAGGCCTACCGCTTTGCCCTCCAGCAGGGCGGCGTGACCGAGGCCGAGTTCGAGACCTCCCTGCGCGAGGAGGCGGCCCGCACCCTGCTCCAAGGGGCCATCCTGAGCGGTGTCCAGATGCCCGACACCTATGCCCGCACCCTGGTCGAGTACGTGGCCGAGGAGCGCAGCTTCACCTGGGCCGAGCTCACCGCCGAGAGCCTCGAGGAGCCCCTGCCCGAGCCCAGCGAGGAAGCGCTGCGGGCCTACTACGAGGAGAACCAGGCCGCCTTCATGCTCGACCGCACCAAGCGCATCACCTACGCGCTCCTGACCCCCGAGGCCCTGGTCGATACCGTCGAGGTCTCCGAGGAGGAGCTGCGCGCCGAGTACGAGGCCCGGATCGACACCTACAGCCAGCCCGAGCGCCGCCTGGTGGAACGCCTGGCCTTCGCCGACGAGGCCGCCGCCGAGCAGGCCGCCGCCCAGCTCGAGGTGAACGGCACCTCCTTCACCGCCCTGGTGGAGGAGCGCGGCCTCGATCTGGCCGACGTGGACCTGGGCGATGTCGGGCGCATGGAACTGGGCCAGGCCGGCGAGCAGATCTTCGCCGCCGAGGTGGGTGACGTGGTCGGCCCCCTGCCCAGCAGCCTCGGGCCCGCCCTCTTCCGGGTGAATGGCATCCTGCCCGCCCAGAACACCAGCTTCGAGGAGGCCGCGCCGGACCTGCGCGCCGAGCTGGCCGCCGCCCGCGCCCGCCGCGCCGTGGAGGCCCGCGCCCAGGATCTCGATGACCGCCTGGCCGGCGGCGCCACCCTGGAGCAGCTCGCCGAGGAGACCGAGATGAGCCTCGGCAGCATCGACTGGACCGCCGAGACCCGCGAGGGCATCGCCGCCTACGCGGGCTTCCGCGAGGCCGCCGCCGATCTCGCCGAGGGCGCCTTCCCCCAGATCGACCAGCTCGACGACGGCTCGCTCTTCGCCCTCCGCCTCGACGAGGTCCTGCCCGAGCGGCCCCAGCCCTTCGAGGCGGCCCGCGCCGCCGTGGCCGAGGCCTGGCGCAACGACCAGACGGTCGAGCGTCTGACCGCCCGCGCCACCAGCCTGGTGGCCACCCTGGGCCCCGAAAGCTCCTTCGCCGAGGCGGGCCTCACCGCCATCGAGGAGCAGGGCATGACCCGCAACGCCTTCGTCCAGGGCACGCCGGAAGATTTCCTGTCCCAGGTCTTCGACATGGCGGTGGGCGACGTGACCCTGATCGCCGGGGAGGAGTCGGTCTTCATCCTGCGCCTTGACGGCATCTCCCAGGCCGCCGACAGCCCCGAGACCGCGCAGCTCCTCGAGAGGCTCGGCGCCCAGGTGGACCAGGCCCTGGCCGAGAACCTCTTCGACATCTACGCAGGCGCCGTCACCGCCCAGGCCCGCCCCCAGATCGACCAGCGCGCGCTCCAGGCCGTGCACGTCAACTTCCCCTGATCCCGCGATGAGCCTGACGCCCGACTTCGCCCAGTTCGAGAAGGCCTACGCGGCGGGCCGGAACCAGGTGGTCTATACTCGCCTGGCCGCCGATCTCGACACGCCCGTGTCCCTCATGCTCAAGCTCACCGGCGCGGCCGAGAACGCCTTCGTGCTGGAAAGCGTGACCGGCGGCGAGGTCCGGGGCCGCTATTCGATCATCGGCATGAAGCCCGACCTGATCTGGCGCTGCCGCGGCACCGGGGCCGCCCTGAACCGCGCCGCCCGCTACGACGCCGAGGCCTTCGAGCCCGTCGCGGAGGCGCCCCTCGACAGCCTGCGCGCCCTCATCGCCGAGAGCCGCATCGAGATGCCCGAGGATCTGCCCCAGGCCGCCGCCGGCCTCTTCGGCTACCTCGGCTACGACATGATCCGCCTGGTGGAGCACCTGCCCCACATCAACCCCGATCCGCTGGACCTGCCCGATGCCCTGATGGTGCGCCCCTCCGTCGTGGCCGTGCTCGACGGGGTCAAGGGCGAGGTCACCATCGTCTCCCCCGCCTGGGTCTCCGAGGGCCAGAGCGCCCGCGCCGCCTATGCCCAGGCCGCCGAGCGGGTGATGGACGCGGTGCGCGATCTGGAACGGGCCATGCCCGGCACCAGCCGCGACCTGGGCGAGGCCGAGGAGGCCCCGGAACCGCAGAGCAACTTCACCCGCACGGGCTACAAGGCAGCCGTGGAGAAGGCGCGCGGCTACATCGAGGCGGGCGACATCTTCCAGGTGGTGCCCTCCCAACGCTGGGCCCAGGGCTTCACCCAGCCGCCCTTCGCCCTCTACCGCTCGCTGCGGCGCACCAACCCCTCGCCCTTCATGTTCTATTTCAACTTCGGCGGCTTCCACGTGGTCGGCGCCAGCCCCGAGATCCTGGTGCGGGTCTTCGGCAACGAGGTCACGATCCGCCCCATCGCCGGCACCCGCCCGCGCGGTGCCACGCCCGAGGAGGACCGCGCGCTTGAGGCCGAGCTGCTGCTCGACGAGAAGGAACTGGCCGAGCACCTGATGCTCCTGGACCTGGGCCGCAACGACGTGGGCCGCGTGGCGAAGATCGGCACCGTGCGGCCCACCGAGGAATTCATCGTCGAGCGCTACTCCCACGTCATGCACATCGTCTCCAACGTGGTGGGCGAGCTGCGCGAGGATGCCGACGCGCTCGACGCTTTCTTTGCCGGGATGCCCGCGGGCACCGTCTCGGGGGCGCCCAAGGTCCGCGCCATGGAGATCATTGACGAGCTGGAGCCGGAAAAGCGCGGCATCTACGGCGGCGGCGTCGGCTACTTCTCGGCGGGCGGGGACATGGACATGTGCATCGCCCTGCGTACCGCCGTCATCAAGGACGAGACTCTCTACATCCAGGCCGGCGGCGGCGTCGTCTACGACAGCGACCCGGAGGCCGAGTACATGGAGACGGTGCACAAGTCGAACGCCATCCGCCGCGCCGCCGCCGATGCCGCCCGCTTCGGCGGCCCGGGCCGGAACTGAGCCCTTGGTGCGGCGCGAGCCCTTCGCCTTTGCGGGCGAGACGGTGGAGCCGGGCGCCCGCGCCTCCCTGACCCTGCCGGTCTCCACCCTGCCCGATCACACCCCCGTGGGCTTGGGCGTGGAGGTGATCCACGGCAAGCGCCCCGGCCCCACCGTCTTTGTCAGCGCCGCCGTGCACGGCGACGAGGTGATCGGCGTGGAGATCGTCCGCCGCCTGCTGCGCGCGCCCCAGCTGAAAAGCCTGCGGGGCACGCTGCTGGTGATCCCCGTGGTCAACTCCTACGGCTTCCTCTCGCGCTCCCGCTACCTGCCCGACCGGCGCGATCTCAACCGCTGCTTCCCCGGCCACCCCTCGGGCTCGCTCGGGGCGCGGCTGGCGCACATCTTCCTGCAGGAGGTCGTCCTGCGCTGCGCCTTCGGGATCGACCTGCATTCCGCCGCCATCCACCGCACCAACCTGCCCCAGGTCAGGGTCTCGCCGAAGGATCGGGCGACCCAGCGCATGGCGCTCGACTTCGGCGCGCCGGTGGTCCTCACCTCGGGCCTGCGCGAGGGCTCCCTGCGGGCCGTGGCGGCCCGCCAGGGGGTGCCGATCCTGCTCTACGAGGCGGGCGAGGGCCTGCGCTTCGACGAGATGGCGGTGCGCGCCGGGGTGGCGGGCATCCTGCGGGTCTTGCGCGGGGCCGAGATGCTGCCCGCCAAGGGCATCGCCCGGGCCAAGACGGCGCCCCTGCTCTGCACCTCCTCGCAATGGCTGCGCGCCCCCGCCGGCGGGCTTCTGCGAACCTTCCGCGCCGAGGGCGAGATCGTCGCCAAGGGCGATGTCCTGGCCTCCGTCTCGGACCCCTTCGGCGCCGTCGACACGGAGCTGGTGGCCCCCGAGGCGGGCATCCTGATCGGCCGCGCGATCCTGCCGGTGGTGAACGAGGGCGACGCCGTCTTCCACCTCGCCCGGCTCAGCCCGCGCGCCGAACGCGCCACGGTCGAGGACCTGGCCGAACAGCTCGAGAGCGACCCGCTCTTCGACGAGGACGAGATCATCTGAGGCTTTGGGCCGTTGCTTTTTGCGGTGTGACGGCGCGCGCTGGCGGGCGGGGCCGTTAAGCTCTCCGGGCTAGACCTTTGCGCGTCATGACGCTTTGGGGCCAGACCATCGGCCCTAGGATAAAGAGGTCCCGAGAGGGGCACGACCGAACGGTTCACCCGTGCGGGCGAAAGCCCGTCCTCACCATCCGGACTGGCGGCGCCGCCTTTTTTTCTTACGTAGAAACGGCCCTCCCACCGAAACGGACAGCAGATGCCCCCGGCGAGGAAGACCTCGCGCGGGGCTATCGGCGTGCCTCATCCCGATGGGTGCTCCGTCCCCATCAGTGCCAAATCCCTACTCCTCCAAGAGAACCGCCGAAATCGGCGCCAGGGCCACCTGCCCGGCCCGGTCCCGCAGCCCCCAGAGCAGCAGCGCCGAGACCGTCTCGGGCCGCAGCCGCCCCATCATGATGACGCCGCTCTCCAGCCCCGCCTTGAAGGCCGCCTGGTCGAGGAACCGGCGGATCACCACCGCCGTCTGGTCCTTGCTGTCGAAGTCGCGGAAGATGGCGGCGGCGGGCACGCCCGCGCGGCGCGCCAGGGTGGCGGCGGTGTTCAGCCCGGAAGGCTGGGTCACCCAGCCGTGGCCCTCCTGGGCCAGGATCTCGGCCACCTGGTCCGACAGGGCGCGGCTCTCCTGAAGCGATCCACCCGGCGCCTCCAGCACCCCCACGACCCCCTCCAGGGGCGGCAGGAGCGCGCCGAAGGTGGTCTCTGCATCCTGCGGCTGGGCGCCGGGGGGCAGGTCCAGCATGGCCAGGACCTCGTAGCCCGCGTCGCGGTAGAGGGCGAGCCGCTCGGCGGCGTCCGGCAGGGTCGCATCGACGGCGAAGGTCAGGGGATAGGGGAAGGAGGCCAGGGCCGCGATGCCCGAGGCGCCGCTCACCGGAGAGGCCCCCTCGTCCACCAGGACGATGGCCATGAGCGGCTTCTCCTCGGGCCGCTCGAAGGGCACGGCAAACCGTTCGATGGCCAGGGCCGGGGCCTCCGGCGTGGTGACCTCGGTTGCTTCTTCTTGGGCGCTGCCGGGGCGGTTCACGGTGACGGCCCCCTCGCGCTCGATCAGGCTCACCGCCGGGGTGCCAATGGCCGGGCGGTTGGCGAGGGCGGCGGTCTCCTGCTCCTCCGTCTCGGTGGGTTCGGGGCTGGCCTCGGGCGCCTCGGCCACCTCGGCCTCGGCCTCGGGCGCCTCGGCTTCACTTCCGGGCGCCTCGGCCACTTCGCTCTCCGCCTCGGGCACTTCGGCCCCTTCCGGCGCAGGCGCAGGCACCTCCGTCTCGGCCACCTCTTCCTCCTCAGCCGCTACCGGCGGCGCGGGCCGCGCGGCGGGCGCCGTCGCCACCTGCGGCGCGGCCCCCGCATCGGGCGCATCGGGCACCGGCGCGGCGCCCGGGCCACGGGGCGCGGGCCCCTCGGCGGCGGGCAGGCGCGGCCCCTCCTCCGAAGCCTCCGGCGCGCTCAGGTCGGCGCTGCGGGTCTCGGCGGCGGGGGGCGGCGGCTGCTGTGCCGCGGGCGGCGCCAGGGGCGCCTCGGCTGCCTCGGGCGCCTGGGGGGCCAGGGACTGGGGCGTCGGCAGGACCGGCGCCTCCCCCTCCAGCGTCAGGGCCCCCGCCTCGGGCCCGGCCTCGGGCGCGCTGGGGGTCGCCACCGTGCCGGGCTGCGGCGCGGCGGGGCTGTCCTGATCCTCGGGCGCGAGGGCGGCCGGGGCGTCGGCGGGCTGGGCCACCGGGGCGGCCTGGCCCGCGGGGCGCGGGCTGGCGTCGGGGGTTGCGCGGGGCGCGCCCGGCGGCACCGGCGCCGCCGCCTCGGGCGGGGCCACGCCGGGGGCCGCGTCGGCCAGCTCCGGGCCCGCATCGGGCGGCGCCATGACCGAGACCGTCCCCAGGGCCAGGAGCCCTGCCAGCCCCCCCGCCGCGAGCCCGCCAATGAAACCGCGTGCCATGTCGAATTCTCCTGCATCCGGCCCGCGGTGCCCCCACGGTGCCTGCTCTTTTTTCCGGGCCCGGGGCCGCGCCTCCGGCCCTTGACGCCACGGGACAAGCCTGAACAAGTATGGCCCGTGTTTACAGGCCGCCCGCGCCGCCATACTCCACGCCCCATGGGGCCGCCGCAAGGGACAAAGACCGCAAGTGCTGCTGCTTATCGATAACTACGACAGCTTTACCTACAATCTTGTCCACTACCTCGGCATCCTCGGGACCGAAGTGGTGGTTCGGCGCAATGACCAGATCACCGTCAAGGAGGCCCTGGCCATGGGCCCCGCAGGCATCCTCCTCTCACCCGGCCCCTGCGACCCCGACCAGGCCGGCATCTGCCTGGAGCTGACCCGCGCGGCGGGCGCGGCGCGGCTGCCCCTGCTCGGCGTCTGCCTCGGCCATCAGACCCTGGGCCAGGCCTACGGCGGCCGGGTGGTGCGCGCGGGCGAGATCGTGCATGGCAAGATGGGCCAGATCCGCCACGACGGCAGCGGCGTTTTCGCGGGCCTGCCGAGCCCCTTCGCCGCCACCCGCTACCATTCCCTCGTGGTCGAGCGCGCGAGCCTGCCCGACAGCCTGCGCATCACCGCCGAGCTGGAGAATGGCCTGATCATGGGCCTCGCCCACCGCGAGCTGCCCCTGCACGGGGTCCAGTTCCACCCCGAATCCCTGCGCTCGGAGCACGGCCACGCCCTGCTCCGCAACTTCCTCGAGACCATGAAGGCCCCCGCATGAGCGATCTGATCAAGTACCTAATCGACCAGGCCGCCCAGGGCCCGCTGAACCGCGACGAGGCGGCCCAGGCCTTCGAGATCCTCTTCGAGGGGGAGGCCACGCCAAGCCAGATCGGCGGCTTCCTCATGGCCCTGCGCACCCGCGGCGAGACGGTAGACGAGTATGCCGCCGCCGCCTCCGTCATGCGCGCCAAGTGCAACCGCGTGCGCGCCCCCGAAGGCGCCATCGACATCGTCGGCACCGGGGGCGACGGCAAGGGCACGCTCAACATCTCCACCGCCACGGCCTTCGTCGTGGCCGGTGCGGGCGTCTGCGTCGCCAAGCACGGCAACCGCAACCTCTCCTCCCACTCGGGCGCCGCCGATGCCCTGACCCAGATGGGCATCAACGTCATGGTCGGCCCCGCCGTGGTCGAGCGCGAGCTGAAGGAGGCGGGCATCGGCTTCATGATGGCCCCCATGCACCACCCGGCCACGGCCCACGTCATGCCGACGCGGACCGAGCTCGGGACCCGCACGATCTTCAACATCCTCGGCCCCCTGACCAACCCGGCCGGCGTCAAGCGCCAGCTCACCGGCGCCTTCCACCGCGATCTGATCCGCCCCATGGCCGAGACCCTGCTCGCCCTCGGCTCAGAGAAGGCCTGGCTGGTGCATGGCTCGGACGGCACCGACGAGCTGACCATCACCGGCGTGAGCTGGGTCAGCGGGCTCTCCGGTGGGGCCGTGACGGATTTTGAGCTGCATCCCGAAGAGGCGGGCCTGCCGACCCACCCCTTCGAGGCGATCAAGGGCGGCACGCCCGAGGAAAACGCGCGTGATTTCAAGGCCTTGCTGGAGGGTGAGCCAAGTGCCTACCGGGATGCCGTGCTGCTGAACGCCGCCGCCGCCCTGGTGGTGGCCGAGGCCGCGCCGGACCTCAAGGCAGGGGCCGAGATGGCCCGCGAGTCCATCGATTCCGGCCGCGCCAAGGAAAAGATCGCCCAGGTGGCCGCCATCTCGAACCAGAAATGAGCGAGGCCGACCTGGCGCGCCTCGGCGCCTGGCGCGAGCTGCCCTTCTTCGCGCGCGACCTGCCCGCGATCCTGGCCCGCCTGGCGGCCGAGCCGGGCCCGGTGCATCCGCCCCTGCCCCGGCTCTTTCACGCGCTGGAGCGCTGCCAGCCCGAGGCCACCCGCGTGGTGATCCTGGGCCAGGATCCCTACCACACGCCGGGCAAGGCCGACGGGCTGGCCTTCTCCATCCCGCCGGGCTTTCCCGGGCGGCTCGACAGCCTCGGCAATATCTTCAAGGAGATCGAGAGCGACCTCGGCCAGCCCCGCACCCGCACCGACCTGGGCGACTGGGCCGACCAGGGCGTGCTCCTGCTCAATACCGCGCTGACCGTGCCCGATGGCCGCGCCAAGGGCCACGCCCGGCTGGGCTGGAGCGCCCTCGTCACGGAGGTCCTGGCGCGCCTCGCCGACCACCCGCGCGCCTACCTGCTCTGGGGCGGCCCGGCCCAGAAGGCGGCCGCCGCCGTCGATCCCGCAATGAACCTCAAGATCGAAAGCGCTCACCCCTCGCCGCTCTCGGCGCACCGGGGCTTTTTCGGCTCGCGGCCCTTTTCGCGCACCAATGACTGGTTGAAGAAGCAGGGCCTGGGGGCCATAAACTGGGCAAACCCGGAGGGCACATGACCGACACCATTCTCGACAAGATCAAGGCCTACAAGCTGGAGGAGGTGGCCGCCGACAAGGCCGCCAAGCCGCTCGACGCGCTGGAGGCCGAGGCCCGCGCGGCGGGCCCGGTGCGGCCCTTCGCCGATGCCCTGCACGATGCCTCCCGAGAGGGCTACGGGCTGATCGCCGAGGTCAAGAAGGCCAGCCCCTCCAAGGGCCTGATCCGGGCCGATTTCGACCCCGCCGCCCTGGCCCGCGCCTATGCCGAGGGCGGCGCCACCTGCCTCTCGGTCCTCACCGACACGCCCTCCTTCCAGGGCGCCAAGTCCTTCCTGAGCGAGGCCCGCGCGGCCTGCGACCTGCCCGCCCTGCGCAAGGACTTCATGTACGATCCCTACCAGGTGGTGGAGGCCCGCGCCCTGGGGGCCGACTGCATCCTGATCATCATGGCCTCGGTCAGCGATGCCCAGGCGGCGGAGCTGGAGGCCACGGCGCAGGAGTGGGGCATGGATGCCCTAATCGAGGTCCACGACGCCGAGGAACTGGAACGCGCCAGCCGCCTCCAGAGCCGCATGATCGGCATCAACAACCGCAACCTCAAGACCTTCGAGACCACGCTCGACACCACCCGCCAGCTTTCCAAGCGGGTCCCGGTGGAGCGCATGATCGTCAGCGAGAGCGGCCTCAACAGCCCCGAGGACCTGGCCGAGATGGCCCGCTACGGCGCCCGCGTCTTTCTCATCGGCGAGAGCCTGATGCGCCAGGAGGATGTCGCCACGGCGACCCGGACGCTCCTGGCCAATCCCCTCACCGCCGGAGGCATGTGATGGCCCTCACCCACTTCGACGACAAGGGCCAGGCCCAGATGGTCGATGTGTCGGACAAGGCGGTGACGGCGCGCCTGGCCGTGGCCGAGAACCACATCAAGATGCTGCCCGAAACCCTTGAGATGATTACCGAAGGTCGGGCCAAGAAGGGGGACGTCCTGGGCGTCGCGCGGCTCGCCGGGATCATGGCGGCCAAGCAGACCTCGGCGCTCATCCCGCTCTGTCACCCGCTGCCCCTGAGCAAGGTCGGGATAGAGCTGGAGCCGGACCCGGACCTGCCCGGGCTGCGCATCACCGCCACGGTCAAGACCACCGGCCAGACCGGGGTGGAGATGGAGGCCCTCACCGCCGCCTCCGTCGCGGCCCTGACCGTCTATGACATGGCCAAGGCCGTGGACAAGGGCATGGAGATCGGCGGCCTGCGCCTGCGCCTCAAGGAGGGGGGCAAGTCGGGCCGCTACGAGGCGCCATGATCTCCGTCGAGGCGGCCCGCGCCGCCCTCTTCGATCTGGTCTCACCGCTGGAGGTGGAGGAGGTGCCGCTGCGCGCCGCCCGGGGCCGCGTGCTGGCCCGCGCCGTCAAGGCCGCGCGCAGCCAGCCGCCCTTTGCCGCCTCCTCCATGGATGGCTATGCCCTGCGCCGCGACGAGGTGGAGCCCGACGCGCTTTTCAAGGTGGTGGGCGAGGCGGCGGCGGGCCACCGTTTTGACGGCACGGTGAAGCCTGGCCAGGCGGTGCGCATCTTCACCGGCGCGCCCCTGCCCGAGGGGGCGGACTTCGTCGTCATCCAGGAGGACGTGACCCGGCGCGGCGATCTCATCACGCTGGGCCACAGGATTGGCGAGAAGGACAACATCCGCCCCGCCGGCGTCGATTTCCGGGCGGGCCAGGAGATCTCCCCGCCGCTGCGCCTGCGGCCCGCCGACGTGGCCCTGCTGGCCGCCATGAACATCGCCCGGGTGCCCGTCACGCGGCGCCCGGAGGTGGCGATCCTGGCCACCGGGGACGAGCTGGTGCAGCCCGGCGAGGCGCCCGGACCGGACCAGGTGGTGGCCTCCAACTCCTTCGGCCTGGCCGCCATGCTTGAGGCGGCGGGCGCCCTGCCCCGGCTCCTGCCCATCGCGCGCGACAGCGAGGCCGCCCTGGCCCAGGCCTTTGCCCTGGCGCGCGGCGCGGACCTGGTGATCACCATCGGCGGCGCCTCGGTGGGGGACCATGACCTGGTGGGCCGGGTCGCCGCCGATCTCGGCATGGAGCAGTCCTTCTACCGGGTCGCGATGCGCCCCGGCAAACCGCTCATGGCCGGGCGCCTGGGCGGGGCCGCGATGATCGGCCTGCCGGGCAACCCCGTCTCGGCCCTGGTCTGCGGCACGGTCTTTGTTCTGCCGGTGGTGGAGAAGATGCTGGGCCTCGGCGCCCATGCGCCCGCCCTGCGCCAGGCGCCCCTGGGGGTGGACCTGCCCGCCAACGGCCCGCGGGCCCACTACATGCGCGCCCACCTCGAGGGGGGCGCGATCCACCCCGCGCCGCTCCAGGACAGCTCGCTCCTGACGGTCCTCGCCCGGGCCGACGCGCTCCTGGTGCGGCCACCCGAGGCCCCGGCCCAGGCGGCGGGCGATCTGGTGGACTTCATCCCGCTTTAACCCCTTTCCCGCGGGCAGGGAGTTGACACAAAAGGGGAACATCCCTAGAACAAACGAAAAATACGTTCGGAGGGACGGGCCGTGCTGACCAAGAAACAACTGGATCTTCTGGCATTTATCCACAAGCGCGTGCAGCGCGACGGGGTGCCACCCAGCTTTGACGAGATGAAACTGGCGCTGGACCTGCGCTCCAAGTCGGGCATTCACCGGCTGATCACGGCGCTGGAGGAGCGCGGCTTCATCCGCCGCCTGGCGCACCGGGCGCGGGCGATCGAGGTGGTCAAGCTGCCCGACAGCTTGGCCGCCACGGGCACCGCCGGGGGCAAGGGCTTCACCCCCCGGGTGATCGAGGGGGACCGCCCCGAGGCGCCGCGCCCCGCCGCCGCCCGCCCGGTCAGCGCCGAGGCCGTGGAACTGCCCGTCATGGGCCGCATCGCCGCGGGTGTGCCGATCGAGGCGATCAACCAGGTGACCCACCAGGTGGCCGTGCCGGGGGGCATGATCGCCGCCTCGGGCAACCACTACGCGCTTGAAGTCAAAGGCGATTCCATGATCGAGGTGGGGATCAACGATGGCGATGTCGTGGTCATCCGGGAGACCGCGACGGCGGACGACGGGGACATCGTGGTGGCCCTGGTGGAGGACAGCGAGGCGACCCTCAAGACCTTCCGCCGCCACGGCAAGAGCATCGCCCTGGAGGCCGCCAACCCGGCCTACGAGACCCGCATCCTGCCCGCCGACCAGGTGAAGGTGCAGGGCCGCCTGGTGGGGCTGATCCGAACCTACTGAGGGGTGATTTTGCGGGTGAGAGGTGAGCCGACTTTGGCCGCGCCTTTTGCCCACCCAGTGATCTGCGCGCCTACCCGACTCCTCGGGCGGGCGTTTTTACTTGGCCTGCTTCTACTTTGCCGCGCCCGCCCGACGCAGGCGCCGGTCACCCTCTACTGCCTCGGCCCACGCCAGAAGGCCCATATCTCAGGCCCCCGCCCGGCCTGCCCCGGCCAGCGGGTCCAGAGCCGCTCGCCGGACCTCTGGCGCGCGGTGACCCGGCGCCAGCCGCCGCCCGGCGCCGGGTAGAGCGCCAGGGCGCCGCTCTCGCGCAGCGTCACGGGGTCGAGCAGTTGGCAGGGCGGCCCGAGCGGCCTGTCGCGCGCCGCGCCGGGCACCGAGGTGACGAGGATCTCCGGCCCCTCGCAGCCCGCCTTGGCGGCCAGGGCCCGCTTGCCCGGCAGGTGCAGCACCGCGGGGCCCGCGCCCCCGGGCGGCGGGGCGCGGGCGGCGGCGCCTTCCTGGTCCGCCCCGTCGCCATCGTTCTCCAGCCAGACCCGGGCGACGAAGCCCGCCCCCTTGGGGCGGCTCAGGGCGCGGCCCTCGGGGCCCAGCCAGCCCACCAGGGTGCCCCCTTCGGCGATCAGCACGGCGGGCCGTTCCACCTGGGTCCAGAGCAGGAAGCCCGCCACCACCGGCGCCAGCCCGACCCAGCGGGCGCGGCCCTGCCAGAGCAGCGCGAAGAGCGCCCCCAGGGCGATCAGCGGCAGGACGGCGGGGCCCGGCGCGGGCACGAAGCCGCGCGCCCCGTCCAGCCCGGCGACGAAGTGCGCCACCCCCAGGATCCAGCGCAGGCCCAGCCCCATGAGCCAGAGGCCCAGTCCTTCGAGCCCCAGGGGCGCCAGGAGCAGCGCGAGGATGGCGGCGGGCATCACCAGAACCCCCATGAGCGGCACCGAGAGGAGATTGGCCAGGAGCCCGTAGTGGGCGATGGCGTTGAAGTGGGCGGCGGCGATGGGGGCGGTCGAGAGGCCCGCCACGGCGGAGGAAAGGCAGACCCCGAGGGCCGGGCGCAGGGGCCGGGGCAAGGGGTTGGCCTGCCAGCGCGAGAGGCCGCCGAAGACCACCACAAGGGCCGTGGTGGCGGCGAAGGACATTTGGAAGCCCGGCCCCATCAGGGCCTCGGGCCGGAGCATCAGGAGGATCGTCGCCGCCACGGCCACCGCGCGCAGCGAGAGGGCGCGGCGGCCCAGCATGAGCGCGCCAAGGGCCACGGCGACCATGACGAAGGCCCGCTGGGTGGCCACGTTGCCGCCCGAGAGGGCCAGGTAGAGGACCGCGGCCAGGAGCGCCCCGAGGGAGGCGATCTCCTTCACCGGCCAGCGCAGGGCCAGGGGCGGCAGGGCGGCCAGGAGCAGCCGCAGGAGGCCGAAGACCAGGGCCGTTAGCAGCCCCATGTGCAGGCCGGAGATGGCCAGGAGGTGCGCGAGGTTGCTGGCCCGCAGATCCTCCAACGCGGCCCGGCTGATGGCGCTGCGGTCTCCCGTCGTGAGGGCCGCGGCAAAGCCCCCCAGATCCCCCGGCAGGTGCGCCCGGATGCGCGCCGAGAGGGCCATGCGCAGGCGGAAGATGGCGAGGGAGAGATCCCCCTCTTCCGGGTAGGCCACCCCCATCAGGGGCACCCGGGCATAGCCCACCGCGCCGAGCTGGGCAAACCAGGCGTGGCGCTGGAAGTCGAAGCCCCCCGGCTCCACCGGCCCGGCGGGCGGCGAGAGGTGGGCCGTGGTCATGACCCGCAGGCCCGGCGCAGGCGCGATGCCGGGGGGATCATGGCCGTGGAGCGAGAGGCGCACCCGGTGGGGCGTGCGGTGGGGCGGCAGATCGCCCAGGCGGACCTGGTCGAGCGTGAGGCGCAGGGCGTCGGACTGGCTGCGGTCGATCGCGACGATGCGCCCCGCCACCGGCCCGTAGTAGCGGAACTCCAGCACCGGGGCGGCCTGGAGATGGGCGCGCAGGCCGGCAAGGGCAAAGCCCGCCAGGAGCAGCAGGGCCACCATGGCGAGGGGCGCCAGGGCCTCTCCCAGCCGCCGCACCAGGAGCGCGCAGAAGACCGCCGCCGGGAGCAGCGCGAGGTAGAGCCCCGGCCCCGGTTCGCGCGGCAGGCCGAAGTAGAGACCGATGCCCAGGGCGAGCCAGAGCGGCACCCAGCAGAGCCCCTGGCCGCGCTGCGCCAGCAGGGCCCCGCCCAGCCGCAGCACCGCCCGGCGCAGGAAAGCGCCCATGCTTGCCCCCGTTCCTGACACTGGATAGACAGGCGCCAAATCTATCGGGCAGGTGGTTAGCAAAAGGTAAATGCGCCCCGCCCGGCCAACCGATCCAGCTTGAATGAGGCCCCCATGTCCGCGCCCGTCGTCACCCGTTTCGCGCCCTCGCCCACCGGTTTCCTGCACATCGGCGGCGCCCGCACCGCCCTCTTCAACTGGCTCTACGCGCGCGGCCGGGGCGGCAGGTTCCTGCTGCGCATCGAGGACACGGACCGCGCCCGCTCGACCCCCGAGGCGACCGAGGCGATCCTCCAGGGCATGGCCTGGCTGGGGCTGGACCACGATGGCGAGATCGTCAGCCAGTTCGAGAACGCGCCGCGCCACGCCGAGGTGGCCCATGAGCTGCTTTCCCAGGGCAAGGCCTACAAGTGTTTCTCGACCCAAGAGGAGATCGAGGCCTTCCGCGAGGCGGCCCGGGCCGAGGGCCGTTCCACCCTCTTCCGCTCGCCCTGGCGCGAGGCCGACCCGGCGAGCCACCCCGATGCCCCCTGCGTGATCCGCATCAAGGCGCCGCTGGAGGGCGAGACGGTGATCCGCGACCGGGTCCAGGGCGAGGTGCGGATCGGCAACGACCAGCTTGACGACATGGTGCTGCTGCGCTCGGACGGCACCCCCGTCTACATGCTGGCGGTGGTCGTCGACGACCACGACATGGGCGTGACCCACGTGGTCCGGGGCGACGATCACCTCAACAATGCCGCGCGCCAGATGATGATCTACGAGGCCATGGGCTGGGAGGTGCCGGTCTGGGCCCATATCCCGCTGATCCACGGGCCGGACGGCAAGAAGCTGTCCAAGCGGCACGGCGCGCTTGGCGCCCAGGAGTACCAGGTCATGGGCTACCCGGCGGCGGGGATGCGCAACTACCTCGCGCGGCTCGGCTGGAGCCACGGCGACGACGAGTTCTTCACCGACGCCCAGGCGCAGGAGTGGTTCGACCTCGATGGCATCCGCAAGAGCCCGGCGCAGTTCGACCTCAAGAAGCTGGAGAACATCTGCGGCCAGCACATCGCCGCGGCGGAGGATGCCGCGCTGCGGCAGGAGATCGAGGCCTACCTGGCGGCGGCGGGGCAGCCCGCCCTGAGCGAGGCCCAGGCGGCGGGGCTGGAACGGGCCCTCTACTGTCTCAAGGAGCGGGCGAAGACCCTGCCGGAAGTGCTTGAAAAGGGGCACTTTGTCCTGGCGTCGCGGCCTCTGGAGGTGGAGGAGAAGGCGGCCAAGCATCTGGATACGGTATCCCGTGGTATACTGAAAGAATTGACGCCGCATTTGCAAACTGCTAGCTGGACGAGGGAAGCGCTGGAGGAGGTGTTGAACGGCTTCGCGGAAGCCCGTGACACCAAGTTCGGCAAACTCGCCGGGCCGCTTCGGGCGGCCTTGTCAGGGCGCGCCGTCACGCCATCTGTCTTCGACATGATGCTTGTGCTGGGACGTGAAGAGACCCTGGCCCGACTGACGGACGCGACGCAAAAAGTTGGTTAACGACTTCTCAATATCGCGTAGGATATTCACCTGGCTCGGCCCCTCGGGGGCCCTGCCCAAGCGGCCGGCAGGGAGCCGGACCGCCAACCGGACAAAGGGGACCGCATGACAGATAATAACAAGACCGCGACGCTGACGATCGAGGGCAAGGAATACGACCTGCCCATCTTTTCGCCCACCGCGGGTCCCGACGTGATCGACATCCGCAAGCTCTACGGCCAGGCCGGGGTCTTCACCTACGATCCCGGCTTCACCTCCACCGCCTCCTGCGACAGCACCATCACCTACATCGACGGGGGCGAAGGCGTGCTCTTGCACCGCGGCTACCCGATCGACCAGCTGGCCAGCAAGTCGCACTACCTGGAGGTCTGCTACCTGCTGCTCTACGGCGAGCTGCCCTCGCCCGCGGAGCTGGAGGACTTCGAGAGCCGTGTGACCAACCACACGATGATCCACGAGCAGATGATGAACTTCTTCCGCGGCTTCCGCCGCGACGCTCACCCCATGGCGGTCATGGTGGGCGTGGTCGGGGCCATGTCGGCCTTCTACCATGACAGCACCGACATCAACGACCCCTGGCAGCGCGAGGTGGCCTCGATCCGGCTCATCGCCAAGATGCCGACGATCGCGGCCATGGCCTACAAGTACACCATCGGCCAGCCCTTCGTGTATCCGCGCAACGACCTGGACTATGCCTCCAACTTCCTGCGCATGTGCTTTGCCGTCCCGGCCGAGGACTACGTGGTGGACCCGATCCTGGCCCGCGCCATGGACCGGATCTTCACCCTGCACGCGGACCACGAGCAGAACGCCTCCACCTCCACGGTGCGGCTGGCCTCCTCCTCGGGGGCCAACCCCTTCGCCTGCATCGCGGCCGGCATCGCCTGCCTCTGGGGGCCCGCGCACGGCGGCGCCAACCAGGCCTGCCTGGAGATGCTCAAGGAGATCGGCACGCCCGACCGCATCCCGGAGTTCATCGCCCGCGCCAAGGACAAGAACGACCCCTTCCGCCTGATGGGCTTCGGCCACCGCGTCTACAAGAACTTCGACCCGCGGGCGACCGTGATGAAGGAGAGCGCCGACGAGGTGCTGGAGCTTCTGGGGGTGGAGAACAACCCGATCCTGCAGGTGGCCAAGGAGCTGGAGCGGGCGGCGCTGGAGGATCCCTACTTCGCGGAGAAGAAGCTCTTCCCGAACGTGGACTTCTATTCCGGCATCATCCTCGAGGCGATGGGCTTCCCCACCTCCATGTTCACGCCGATCTTCGCGCTCAGCCGCACGGTGGGCTGGATCTCGCAGTGGAAGGAGATGATCGCCGACCCGCAGAACAAGATCGGCCGCCCGCGCCAGCTCTACCTGGGCCAGACCGCGCGGGACTACGTGGACATCGAGAACCGCTGAGGGCGGGGGAATTTGAGGAGGACAGGCGCGCCGGGGGACCGGGGCGCCTTTTTTGTGGGGGGGAGCCGGGGGAAAGAAGCGGCGACGTCATCCCGGGCCTGACCCGGGATCTCTCGGGGTGGGGAGACCCTCGGATCAAGTCCGAGGGTGACGGATTGCGAAGAACGGTGCCGTGCCATCGCCGGGCCGGGGGACGGCGCCTCCGACCTCCCCGCTACCGTACTTTATGGCAGCCATGTACATCTTCGCGGCGGGCTTTGCGCTACCGACAGGCAAAGCGCCGGCCCGTCACGCCAGAGGCGTGCCGACTATCGACGGCGCACCTTCGGTGCGACGGGCCGGTCCGGCGCTGGCACGGCGGGGGCTGGCGCGACCTTAATTCCGTGCCTGTGGAAAAAGCGGAGACGTCGTCCCGGGTCTGACCCGGGATCTCTCGGGGCAGGGAGACCCTCGGATCAAGTCCGAGGGTGACGGCTTCTTCCTCACGACAGAAGCCGGGACAGCGCCGGGCCGGGGGGCGGCGCTGCGACACCACCGCTACCTTACTTTATGGCGGCCATGTACATCCTTGCGGCGGGCTATGCACTGCCGACAGCCAAAGCGCCGGCCCATGGGGCCGGTCCGGCGCTGGCACGGCGGGGGCTGCGCCCCCTTGTTCCGTGCCCGGGACAGAGGCGGAAACGTCATCCCGGGCCTGACCCGGGATCTTCTGGGGCAGGAGACCCTCGGATCAGGTCCGAGGGTGACCTGCATCGGTGGAGCCTCGGCGCACCGCCCACCCCGCGCAACGGTTTGTTCCCAGCCGCGAAACAATCCCGCCCCTCCGCCGCCGCAGCGCCCACGCCATCACCACGCTACCCCCCCCGAATCAACCAGCCTACCCCGCCGCAATCCCCCGGCCTATCAGCCAAAATCCCCGCCCGGCCATTGCGCAAAGGGAAACACACCCCCCGGAAAGAAGGCGGAAATGTGGCACTGTTTCCGGCGCTCCGACAATGGCGGCCCGCTGCTTGACCCTGCTGGCGCGGCGGCGCTAGCGTGAACCCAGCCGGGCGGCGGCATGCCACCGCAGCCCGCGACCGACCGCACGAAAGCCCCCTGCCCGGCCCCGCCGGGCGCTGCGCGGGCCCCACTTCCGGCCCGCAGAGGTGTCCCATGGCCCAAGAGAAACGCTACCACTGGCCGGGCGCCACGGGCCTGCCCACCGCCCGCCGCGGCCAGGAGAAGGCGCCCCAGGGCGCCCTGGTGCCGGACCGCGCGCGCCACTGCGACCAGGTGGCGGTGGTCTACAACAAGGGCGAACGGCCGCCGGAGATCACCGTGGAGGGAAGCGCGGGCAAGGTCCAGACGGTGCTCGCCGATGGCGTGGCGGTGGCCGTGGTGGCCAGCGCCTGGGGCCCGGCCATCTCGGCTGATGACGTGCTGCTGGTGGAACGCTGCCTCTGAGCGCGGTTTGATCCGGTCAGGCCGCCTTGGCCGAGGGAAAGCCGTTGCCCTGTGCGGCGCGGTAAGGGGTCTAGGTCCTGGTGACCACGCGAGGGTCGGCGGATGCGCAGACCTGACCCGGTGCCCCCGGGCGGCTGGAGGGGCCCCGCCGCCGCTTGCAACGGCCTTTTCGACAGACAACCGGCTGGTGAGGGTACGCGGTTTCTAAGCCAGACCTGAGAGGAGCGCGGCCGGCGGGTTCTGGCGACCACTTGGCGGCCAACTGAGTCAGCCGACGCAGCGCTGCCGCTGGGCTGCTTCCTCCGGCACAGACCTAACCCCGAGCGGCTGGCGGGTCCCCGCCACCGCTTGGAACGGCCCTTTCAGCAGACCACCTGCCGCCGAGGGCACGCGGTTTTCAAGCCAGACCTAACCTGGGGGGCGGTGGGGGCGGAGGGTCGTGGCGACTGCCCCGCAACACCGGGCACCCCGCCCCCCCTGCCCTCAGCGGCCCTCGAAGGCCGCGGGGCGCTTTTCGGTGAAGGCCAGGACGCCCTCCTTGAAGTCTCGGGTCTTGCCGCACTTGCCCTGCTCCTCGGCCTCCAGGGCGAGCTGGGCCTCGAAGCTGTTGTCCCAGGAGCCGCGGATCGCGGCCTTGACGCCGGCGTAGGCGGCTGTCGGGCCGGCGGCGAGCTGGGCCGCCTTGGCGCGCCAGTGGGCGTCGAACTGGGCGTCGGGCACGGCCTCCCAGATCATGCCCCAGTCGTCCGCCTGGCGGGCGCTGATCTTGTCGGCGAAGAGGGCCGCGCCCATGGCCTTGGCCATGCCCATCTGGCGCGGCAGCATGTAGGTGCCGCCCGCGTCGGGGATCAGGCCGATCCGGGTGAAGGCCTGGAGGAAGTAGGCGCTCTCGGTGGCGAAGACCACGTCGGCCGCCAGGGCGAGGTTGGCCCCGGCCCCGGCCGCCGCGCCGTTAACGGCAGCGATGGTGGGCACCGGGCAGTTGGCCACGGCGCGCAGCATGGGGGCATATTCGTCGCGCAGGGTGCGCTCCAGATCGACCGAGGCGCCGGCCCTGTCGCCCAGATCCTGACCCGAGCAGAAGGCCCTGTCGCCCGCGCCGGTGAGGACCACGGCCCGGGCCTCCTTGCCGGCCTGGGTGGCGGCGTGGGCCACCTCGGCGCGCATCTGGGCGGTCAGGGCGTTCATCTTGTCCGGTCGGTTCAGGGTGATGATCGCCACACCGTCGGTGAGTTCGTAGGTGATCGTTTGATAGTCCATACCGGCCTCTTCTTGGTCAGGGTGTCGGGCCCCTTGGTAGCAGCTTGACCCATGGGAACCAGTGAAACCGAACGTCAGCGGTTCAGAATCTCCTCGAGCCGCGCGCGCTCCTCGGCGCTCAGGGCCTCGGCGCCGCCGTCGCGCGCCGCCTGCCTGCGCCGCAGGTAGAGCAGCCCGCCGCCCCCCGCGAGGAGCAGCATCAGCGGCCCGGCGGCCCAGAGCAGCCAGTTGGCCCCGGTCACCTGGGGCCGCAGGAGGACATATTCGCCGTAGCGGTCGACGATGAAGTCCACCGCCTCGGCGTCCGTGTCGCCCGCCACCAGGCGCTCGCGCACCAGGAGCCGCAGGTCGCGCGCCAGGGAGGCGTTGCTCTCGTCGATGGATTCGTTGCGGCAGACCAGGCAGCGCAGGCCCTTTGAGAGCTCCCGCGCCCGCTGCTCGAGCACCGGGTCCTCCAGCACCTCGTCGGGCTGAACGGCCCAGAGCGGCGTCGCCAGGAGCGCCAGGATGAGGATGAGGCGCCTCATTCCGCGGGCACCGGGGTGGCGCGGCGGGCGCCCGCGGCGACGCGGAAGCGGCGGTCGCTGAGGCTCAGCAGGCCGCCGAGCGCCATGAGGGCCGAGCCGATCCAGATCCAGTTGGTCAGGGGCTTGATGTAGGTGCGTACCGTCCAGCCGCCGTTCGACTGCTGATCGCCGATCACCACATAGACGTCGCGCGCCAGGTCATAGTCGATGGCGGCTTCGGTGGTGGGCATCCGGGCTACCGGGTAGAAGCGTTTCTCGGGCGTCAGCGTGGCCACCACCTCGCCGCCCTGGGAGAGGGTCAGGTTGGCCATGGTGGAGACGTAGTTGGGGCCGCGCACCTCCTCCACGGCGTTCAGGGTCAGCTCGTAGCTGCCCACCTGCCAGGGCCGGTCGATCTGAGCCACGCGGATGTCGTCCTGGGTCCAGGCGGTGAGGCCCGCGACCCCGGCCATGGTCACCCCGAGGCCCGCGTGGGCCACGGCCTTGCCCCAGTCGGCGCGCGGCAGGCGGCGCAGGCGCGCCAGCCGGTCCCCGGCGCGCCCGGTGCGCTGAAAGAGCTCCACGATCACCCCCATGACCAGCCAGGCCCCGAGGAAGAGCCCCAGCGGCCCCAGCAGGCTGTTGCCGGTCTGGAGCGACCAGGCGAGCCCGGCGAAGGCCAGGGCCAGCAGGAAGGGCAGCCGCAGGGGCACCAGGGCGCGGCCAATGCGGGCGCGCTTCCAGGGCAGCACGGAGCCCACCGGCAGCACCAGGCCGAGGGCCACCATGAAGGGGGTGAAGGCGGCATTGAAGAAGGGCGGCCCGACGGAGAGTTTGCGGTCGAAGAACATCTCGGCCACCAGGGGCCACATGGTGCCCACGAAGACCACGAAGCAGGAGACCGCCAGGAGCACGTTGTTGACCACCAGGGCGCTCTCGCGGCTGGCCAGGCCAAAGACGCCCTTGGCCTCCATGGCGCCGGCCCGCAGGGAAAAGAGTACCAGCGCCCCGCCCATGAAGAAGGCCAGGATGAGCAGGATCCAGACGCCGCGCTCGGGATCGTTGGCGAAGGCGTGGACTGAGGTGAGCAGGCCGGAGCGGACGATGAAGGTGCCGATCAGCGAGAAGCCGAAGGCCAGGATGGCCAGCAGGATGGTCCAGCTTTTCAGGCTCTCGCGCTTTTCCACCACGATGGCCGAATGGAGCAGCGCGGCGGCCAGCAGCCAGGGCATGAAGGAGGCATTCTCCACCGGGTCCCAGAACCAGAAGCCGCCCCAGCCCAGTTCATAGTAGGCCCACCAGGAGCCGAGCGCGATGCCGATGGTCAGGAAGACCCAGGCGGCCAGCGTCCAGGGCCGCACCCAGCGGCCCCAGGCAGCATCGACGCGGCCCTCGATCAGGGCGGCGACGGCAAAGGAGAAGGCCATCGAGAGGCCCACGTAGCCGAGGTAGAGGAAGGGCGGGTGGAAGGCGAGGCCCGGGTCCTGCAGCAGAGGGTTGAGATCCTGCCCGTCGAAGGGTGGCGTGGCGACCCGCAGGAAGGGGTTGGAGGTGAAGATGATGAAGGCGAAGAAGGCCACGGCGATGGCGGACTGCACTGCCAGCACGCGGGCCCGCAGGGTCGGAGGCAGGTTGCCCCCGAACCAGGCCGCCATGGCGCCGAAGAGGGTCACGATCAGGACCCAGAGCAGCATCGAGCCCTCGTGGTTCCCCCAGGTGCCGGAAATCTTGTAGAGCAGCGGCTTGGCCGAGTGGCTGTTGAGGACCACCAGGCGGAGCGAGAAGTCGGAGACCACGAAGGCCCACATGAGGGCCCCGAAGGAGACCGCCGTGAGGGCAAACTGCGCCCCCGCCGCCGGTTCGGCCAGGGCCATCCAGGCGGGCCAGCGTTTCTGCGCCCCGACGATGGGCACGATCATCTGCACGATCGCCACCAGGAAGGCGAGGATCAGGGCGAAGTGTCCGAGTTCATTGACCATGGGGGCGAGTATAGGGATTGCGGCGCGCCCCTGCCACGCCATTCTCCCCGCCCCCCGGGGCCAAAGCGTCGCAGTCAGCGGCGGCTTGCCTGCCATTCGGCCAGGGCGGCGTTGCTGCCGGGCGCCAGGGCGGCGCGGCGCAGGCCCGCGTCAGGGCCGGTGCGGGCGGCGCGCAGGGTGCCGATGCGGTCGAGGTTCTCCAGCACCTGCGGCAGGTGCCCCATGGTGCCCGCGATTTCGCGCTGGAAGGACTGGGCCTTGGCCTGGTGGCGGGCGCCGAAGTAGAAGGAGACGATCACCCCCAGGAGCCACCAAAGCGGTTCCGGCACGAGGGCGATGCCCTGCATCCGGGCGGCGAACCAGAGCGGATCGACCATGGCCGAGACGAAGAGCCCCAGGGTGCCCAGGGCCAGGGCCGGGCGCGGCAGGCGGTTGAGCCCGTCCATGAAGCGGTCGAAGGCGCCGCGCTGCGGGCGGGCGTATTCCGCCCCGTGCTGGGCCATGGCCTGCGCCTGAAGCCGGGCGGTGCGGGCTGCGTCTGCCTCGGCATCGGGGCGGAAGATCGTCGCCGTCTCGCGCACCAGGTTGCGGCCGCCGCCGAAGAGCAGCTCGAAAAGCCTGTCGATCAGTCCCATGCGGCGGTCCTTTCGGCGAAGTCAGCGGCGCTCAGGTGGTAGCGCGGGGCGATGAATTCCTCGGCCCGTCTGATCCAGCCGCCCTTGCCGCCTGCCCGGGTGCGGGCGTACTTGCGGCTGGCGGGGCGCCTGTCGGCGAGGCGGAAGTAGTAGTTGCGGCGGGCGATCCCGTAGGCATCGACCAGGTGATCGGGCGCCGCCGCCCAGGCCCGGGCCGCCGCCGCGAGGCTCTGGGGCCCCAGCACCCCGTCCACGGTGGCGGCAAAGCCCATCTCCGTCAGCAGTCTTTGCAGGATGCGGATGGCGTTGCTGCCCGCGTTGACGAACATATCAAAGACGCTGGGCTGGAGCGGGCCGGGCAAGGCGCCGATGCGGGGGCGGTGGAAGTAGTGCTCGATGAAGATCTCAGCGGCCTGTTCCGGGGTCAGGCGCCGCAGGTCGCGCGCGGTGAGGGCGCCGTCGCCGTCCAGATCGAGGCCGAGGCGGCGCAGGGTGTGGATCGTCACGCCGTAGTTGGTGGCGCCGCCGGGATCGTCGGGATCATCGACGAAGCCGCCCTCGCGGGCCACGATCTGCGCGGCGATGTCCCGGACCGTTGGCATGGCGCGTCCCTCCTGCTTATTGGCGGCAGGGTGGTGGCGCAGATGTTAACAGGGGGTGCGGGCAGCGGCCGTTGCTAGCCCTCGGGGTCCTTGTAGACGCCCTGTTCCTTGAGCGCGTCCACGACCTCCTTGGGCATGTAGGTCTCATCGTGTTTGGCAAGGATTTCAGTGGCCTGGAAGACGCCGTTCACGTAGCTTCCGGTCCCCACCATGCCCTCGCCCTCGCCGAAGAGATCGGGCAGGACGCCGGTGAACTCCACCGGCACCGAGGCGCCGCCGTCGGTCACCGAGAAGCGCACCGTCTCGCTCTCTCCGCGCACCAGGGTGCCCTCCTCCACCAGCCCGCCGATGCGGAAGACCTCCGTCGGCGCGGGCGGTTCGGCCATGATCTGGCTGGGCGCGCGGAAGAAGTTGATGCCATCGCGCATGGCGTAGCCGATCAGGGCGGTGGAGAGGATCAGCGCCGCGACGGCCACCAGGATGACCTGGATGCGGCGCTGTTTCTTGAGGCTCTTCATGGGCGGCTCACGGGAATAGCGGGGCCATCATCAGCCCCTCGGTCTCCTCGATATTTAGCATCAGGTTGGCGTTCTGCAACGCCTGCCCGCTGGAGCCCTTGGTCAGGTTGTCGAGCGCCGCCGTGACGATGGTGCGGCCCGGGATGCGGTCTGCCGCCACACCGATGTGGCAGAAGTTGGAGCCCCGGATGTGGCGCGTGCTGGGCACCTCGCCCATCGGCAGGAGGCTGATGAAGGGCTCCTCCGCGTAGGCCTTTTTGAACGTGTCGTGAATGACTTGCGCGTCACCCTTCACGTAGACGGTGGCAAGGATGCCGCGGTTCGCCGGGATCAGGTGCGGGGTGAACTGGACCTGCACGGGGCGCCCGGCGAGGGCCGAGAATTCTTGGTCGAACTCGCCCAGGTGCCGGTGCGTGCCGCCGATGGCGTAGGGGTGATAACCTTCCGACAATTCCGCGTGCAGCAGGTTCTCCTTGAGCGCCCGGCCCGCCCCCGAGACGGCGCATTTGAGGTCGAGGATGATCTCGTCGAGGTCGATCACCCCGGCCTGGATCAGGGGCCGCAGGGCAAATTGCCCGGTGGCCGCGTTGCAGCCCGTGCCCGCCACCAGCCGGGCGCCGCGGATCTCCTCGCGGTAGAACTCGGTCAGGCCGTAGACGGCCTCCTTCTGCTGCTCCAGCGCGGCGTGGGGGTTGCCGTACCACTTGCGGTACTCCTCGGGGTCGCGCAGCCGGAAATCGGCCGAGAGATCGACGATCTTGAGGTCTTTCGGGAGGGCCGCGATGACCTCCTGCGAGGTCTTGTGCGGCAGGGCGCAGAAGCACAGGTCGATGCCGGAGAAGTCGATCTCGTCGGTGGTGACGAGGGGCGGCAGATCGAGGTGGCGCAGGTGCGGAAAGACCTCGGCCAGGGGCTGGCCGGCCTTGGAATTGGCTCCGAGGGCGGCGATGCGCATCTGCGCATGGCCCGCGATCAGCCGGATGAGTTCGGCGCCGGTGTAGCCGGAGGCGCCTAGAATGGCGATGTTTTTCATGGTCTTGTCCCTTGATGGGCAGGTGGTGTCAGTCGATCAGGCAGCGGTGAACTGGATGGATCGTCGCAGGAACTGGGTGGCCCGGCTGGAGACCCGCGCGGGATCGCCCGTGGTCAGGAAGGTGGCCTCGCCGCCGCCCATCTTGTCGGGGTGACGCTCCAGGTAGTCGGCCAGGCTGTCGGCCACCAGATTGGCCTGGGAATAGACCGTGACCTCGGGCCCGAGGGCCTCCTGGAAGGTCTCCTGCATCAGCGGATAGTGGGTGCAGCCCAGGACAGCGGCCTGGGGCTGGGGCATCTTGCGCTTGAGGGCATCGACGTGGCTGCGCACCAGGGCCTCGGCCAGGATCAGGTCGCCCTCCTCGATGGCATCGACGACACCGCCGCAGGCCTGGGCCTCCACGTCCACGCCGATGGCGCGGAAGGCCAGCTCGCGCTGGAAAGCGCGGCTGGAGACGGTGGCGGGGGTGGCGAAGAGCGCCACGTGCTTCACGGCCACCTCGCGCGGGGGGCTGTTGTCGCCCCACTGGCGTTCCGTCATGGCCTCGATCAGGGGCACGAAGACGCCGAGCACGCGCTTGTCCGTGGGCACCCAGGATTCCTGCATCCGCCGCAGGGCCGCTGCCGAGGCGGTGTTGCAGGCCAGGATCACCAGGTCGCAGCCCGCATCGAAGAGCCGCTGCACGGCGGCCTTGGTCAGCTCGTAGATGTCGTCGGCGGTGCGCACGCCGTAGGGCGCGTTGGCGCTGTCGGCGAGGTAGATGAAGGGCACATCGGGGAGCCGCTTCTGCACCGCGTCCAGAATCGTCAGGCCGCCCAGCCCGCTGTCGAAAATGCCTACCGCCATGCCGCCAAGCCCTTTCAGGCGCGATGAAATTCCTCGAACTCGAAGCCCAGCTCGCCGGGGGCGAAGGGTTCTGGCGACAACTCATACGTGGCTTTGCGCAGGAAATCCATCATGGCTTTTGCGTCCCCCGCGAGGGGGTCCAGATGGGCCCGTCCGATGGGGGCGCCGATGGCGATGCGGACCGGCGTGTCGATGCGCTGACGGAACTCCTTGATCAGGAGGCCCATGCGCAGGGTGGCGTGGAGATGGCTGGCGATCTGGAAGAGACGGCTGGTGTGACCCTCGAAGTAGATGGGCACCACCTGGGCGCGGCTCTTGGCGACCATGCGGGCGGTGAAGCCGCGCCAGGCGGGATCGAGCGGGCGCGAGAAGGGTCGCGCGCCGGTGCTGACGGTGCCGCCCGGAAAGACCCCGACGGCCCCGCCCTGCCCCAGGAGGGCCAGCGCCCGGCGCCGGGTCTCGAGGTTGAGTGCAAGGGCCGCGCGGTCCTGGTCGAAGCTGATCGGCAGGAGGTGATCGCCGAGATCGGGCGCGCGGTTGAAGATGGCGTGGGCCATGATGCGGAAGTCGCCCCTGGTGCGGGCCATGACCTGGCCCAGGACAAGCCCGTCGAGGATGCCGTAGGGGTGGTTGGCGATGAAGATCACCGGCCCCTCGCGCGGCACCAGGTCAAGCGAGCCCGAGGTGACCTCGAGGCTGAGGCCGTAGCGGTCGCACATGACCTCGAAGAAGGAGCGGCCCGCCGCCACCTCCTCCTGGTAGCCGCGGGCACGGCGGATCAGGCGGCGGCGGCCGGTGCTGTTTTCCAGCAGGCGGATCAGGGCCCGGCCCGAGCGCGTCTCGGCGGAGTGGGCGTAGCTGATGTCGCGCGCGACCGTCATCTCGGGGTTGCGCATGGCGCATCCTCTGTCGTGGCTTTCCGGGAGGGGTGTAGCGGCCCTTTGTGACAGGGCCGTTACAGGATCATTCGGCGGCGCGCGCCATGTCGGTGCCGCCCGCGCGGATCGTCGCCAGCAGCTCCTCGCGGCGCTTGGCGGCCTTGGCCTCGTTGGCCTGCTTGACCGGGCCGAAGCCGCGGATCGAAAGCGGCAGCTCGGCCAGGGCGACGATGGCCTCGCGGGTGCGATCATTGAGCTTGGGCAGGACCTCGGCCATGTCCTGCTCGTACTGCTTGATCAGGGCCCGCTCCATGCGCCGTTCCTCGGTGTAGCCGAAGGGATCGAGCGGCGTGCCGCGCAGGCCCTTGAGGCGCGCCAGAAGGCCCATGGGGCGCTCCATCCAGCCGCCGAACTCGCGCTTCTGCGGGCGCCCGTCGGGCCCCTTGCGGGCCAGCAGCGGCGGCGCCAGGTGGAACTTCATGTCGAAGTCGCCCTCGAACTCCGCCTTGGCCTTCTCGCGGCTCTTCAGGAGCAGCCGGGCCACCTCGTACTCGTCCTTGTAGGCCAGGAGCTTGTGGTAGCCGAGCGCCACGGCCTCGCGCAGGGTCTCGTCCTCGATGGCATCGACCATCTTGCCGTAGCGGTTGGCCAGGCGCTTGCCCTGGTACTGGGTCAGGTGCTCCTTGCGGAAGGCGATGCGCTCCTTCAGGGACTTGGGCAGCTCCACCACCTTTGGCTCGGCCACGCGGGCGGCCTCCTCGGGGTGCAGCACGGCCCAGCGGCCCAGCTCGAAGGCGCGCAGGTTGTTCTCCACGGCGGCCCCGTTGAGGCGGATGGCCTCCTCGATGGATTCGAGCGAGAGGGGCAGCAGGCCGCGCTGCCAGGCGCCGCCGAAGACCATCATGTTGGAGTAGATGCTGTCGCCCAGCGCCGCCTTGGCCAGATCGGAGGCGTCGAAGAGGCTCACGTCCTCCTTCAGGCGCGCCTCCAGCGCCAGCTCCAGCCGGTCGTAGGGCATCTGGAACTCGGTATCGCGGGTGAAATCGCCGGTGATGATCTGGTGCGCGTTGACCACCGCGCCGGTGCGGCCCTGGCGGGTCAGCCCCAGGGTCTTGGAGCCCGCAGAGACCACGAGATCGCCACCGATCAGGGCGTCGCATTCGCCCGTGGCGACGCGGATCGCGCTGATGTCCTCGGGGCGTTCGGCCAGGCGGCAGTGGATGTGTACCGCCCCGCCCTTCTGCGCCAGGCCCGCCATCTCCATCATGCCGGCGCCCTTGCCGTCAATCTGAGCGGCCTGGGCCATGAGGGCGCCGATGGTGACGACGCCGGTGCCGCCGACGCCGGTGATGATGACGTTATGGGTGCCCTTGATCTGCGGCAGGTTGGGCTGGGGCAGATCGGGGATCTCGATCTTGGTGGTCGGGTCCTTGCGGATCTTGGCGCCCTCCAGCGTCACGAAGGAGGGGCAGAAGCCCTTGAGGCAGGAGAAATCCTTGTTGCAGGAGGACTGGTCGATCGCCCGCTTGCGGCCCAGCTCGGTCTCGTTCGGGACGATGGAGACGCAGTTGGACTGGATGCCGCAGTCGCCGCAGCCCTCGCAGACCTCCTCGTTGATGAAGACGCGCCTGTCGGGATCGGGGAAAAGGCCGCGCTTGCGGCGGCGGCGCTTCTCGGCGGCGCAGGTCTGGATGTAGACGATGGCGCTGACGCCCTCGCGCTCGGCGAAGTCCTTCTGGACGGTCTCCAGCTCGGCCCGCTCGTGCAGCGGGATGCCGGGGAAGGCGCCCTTGTCCACGTCTTCCTTCTCGTCATAGACGACGGCGATGTGCTTCACGCCCATCGCCTTCAGCTCGGCCGCGATGCGCGGCGCGTCGAGGTCGCCCTCGTTGTGTTGCCCGCCGGTCATCGCCACGGCGTCATTGTAGAGGATCTTGTAGGTGATGTTCGTGCCCGCCGCGATCGCCGCGCGGATCGCCAGGATGCCCGAGTGGTTATAGGTCCCGTCTCCGAGGTTCTGGAACACGTGATCGCGCTTGGAAAACGGTGCCTCGCCGATCCAGTTGGCCCCTTCGCCGCCCATATGGGTGAAGCCCGTGGTCTCGCGGTCCATCCACTGCACCATGTAGTGACAGCCGATCCCCGCGTAGGCGCGTGAGCCTTCCGGCACCTTGGTGGAGGTGTTGTGCGGGCAGCCCGAGCAGAAATAGGGCAGCCGTGCCGCAATCTCCTCGGCATTGTCGCCGCGCCGCGCCTCGTCAAGCTGGGCGAGCCCCGCCTTGATGCCGTCCGTGTCGCGGCCCTCCTCGATCAGGATGTTGCCCAGCTTCTCGGCGATCCAGACCGGGTCGAGCGCGCCGCGCGTCGGGAACAGTTCCTCGCGGTGCAGCATCCCCGCCCCGCCCTTGTACCAGCCGTAGACCCGGTACCGGCTGTCGTCGAACAGCGCCTCCTTGATCTGGATCTCGATCAGCTTGCGCTTCTCCTCGACGACGACGATCAGATCGAGCCCTTCGGCCCAGTCGTGGAAGCCCTTCATGTCCAGCGGGAAGGTCTGGCCCACCTTGTAGGTGGTGATGCCCAGCCGCTCGGCCTCGTTCTCGTCGATGTTGAGTAGGCTCATGGCGTGGATCAGGTCCAGCCAGTTCTTGCCCGCGGCGACGAACCCGATTTTCGCGCCCGCCTTGCCCCACATGCGCTTGTCCATGCGGTTGGCATGGCTGAATTCCTCGGCGGCGAACCGCTTGTGGTCGATCATCCGCGCTTCCTGCTGGTGCGGCGTGTCGATCAGGCGGATGTTCAGCCCGCCCTCGGGCATGTCATGCTGCGGCGCGGTGAAGCTCAGGCGATGCGGATCGCCGTTGACCACGGAGGTGGCCTCCACCGTGTCCTTCATCGTCTTGAGGCCGACCCAAAGCCCCGAATAGCGCGACAGCGCATAGCCGTAGAGGCCGTAGTCGAGGATCTCCTGCACCCCCGCCGGGCTGACCACCGGCATATAGGCATCGACCAGCGCCCATTCCGACTGGTGCAGCACGGTGGAGGATTCGCCCGTGTGGTCGTCCCCCATCGCCATCAGCACGCCGCCGTTCTTCGAGGTACCCGCCATGTTGGCGTGGCGCATCACGTCGCCCGAGCGGTCCACACCCGGCCCCTTGCCGTACCAGAGGCCGAAGACGCCGTCGTACTTGCCCTCGCCGCGCAGCTCGGCCTGCTGGCTGCCCCAGAGGGCGGTGGCGGCGAGATCCTCGTTGAGGCCCGGCTGGAAGGTGATGTTGCGCTCCGCCAGGAGCTTCTCGGCCTTGGCCATGTTGAGGTCCACCGCGCCCAGGGGGCTGCCGCGGTAGCCCGTCACCAGGCCCGCGGTGTTGAGCCCCGCGGCCTGATCCCGCGCCGCCTGCATCAGCATCAGGCGCACCAGCGCCTGGGTGCCGTTCAGCAGCACGGGGGACTTTTCCAGGTCAAAACGGTCGTTCAGCGAAATCTTCGGCGTACTCATGCGATCCTCCCAATCACCTGCATCCGGGGGCGGCGCCTGGCGCCACGGGCCCCATATAGGTCATCTTTGCTGACCTGTATATCAGGTTTCTGTCGGACTGTGTAGGTCATTCCCGTTACTGCCCCCTTCTCATTTGAGGTCTATGCTATATGAGGTCCGCAAGGAGATCGGTATGGACTGGGACAAGCTGCGCATCTTTCATGCCGTCGCCGACGCGGGGTCGCTCACCCACGCGGGCGACAAGCTCAACCTGTCGCAGTCCGCGGTGTCGCGGCAGATCCGGGGGCTGGAGGAGCAGCTTAACACGAATCTGTTCCACCGCCACGCCCGCGGCCTGATCCTCACGGAACAGGGAGAACTGCTGTTTGACGCCACCTCGGCCATGACCAAGCGGGTCGATGCCGCGGCGGCGCGCATCCGCGACAGCGAGGAGGAGGTCTTTGGCGAGCTGCGGGTCACCACCACCACCGGCTTCGGCACCCTCTGGCTGGCGCCGCGCCTGCCAAAGCTCTACGAGAAGTACCCCGATCTCAAGGTCGACCTGATGCTCGAGGAGCGGGTGCTGGACCTGCCCATGCGCGAGGCCGACGTGGCGATTCGGATGAAAGAGCCGAGCCAGGCGGACCTGATCCGCAAGAAGCTGATGATGATCAAGATGTGCCTCTACGCCAGCCCCGCCTACCTGGCGGCGGCGGGCACGCCGCAGGCGCTGGAGGACATGATCAACCACCGGCTGATCTGCCAGAACACCAACAGCGCCCAGGTCGGCGCCGGGGTGAACCTGATCCAGAAGCTCCTGGTCAACGACGTGCGCTCGCTCCTGACGGTGAACAACTATTTCGGCGTGCTCCAGGGGGTGCTGCACGATCTCGGCATCGGGGTTCTGCCCGACTACCTGATTCAGGATTTCCCGGATCTGGTGCAGGTCCTGCCGGATGTCGAATCCGCCGACGTGCCGGTCTTCCTCGCCTACCCCGAGGAGCTGCGGCAGTCGCAGCGGGTGGCCGCCTTCAAGGATTTTGTCCAGGACGAGATCATTACCTACCGTAAGCAGTTGAAAGACAACGGCAACGGCTGAGCCATGCAGGGCGCGCATATCGGCCATGCCTGCGAAAATGCACGCTATGCCTTGATCGCGGGCGATCTGCCTCCTAATTGCACAGCATGAAGACGGACGGCCCGAGGGCGCGTCACTTCATACCTCCCTGTTGGACTTGGCCGAGCTTCGCGCTCGGCCTTTTTTTTGGCTGGGGGGGGTTCCTCTGTCAGGCGTCATCCCCCGCTTGACCGGGGATC
This sequence comes from Sulfitobacter sp., assembly GCA_965212515.1. Lineage (GTDB taxonomy): Bacteria > Pseudomonadota > Alphaproteobacteria > Rhodobacterales > Rhodobacteraceae > Sulfitobacter. Next base: position 3,375,665 of record OZ243122.1, on the reverse strand, counting down.
TCTGCGTACGGGGAGACCCTCGGATCAAGTCCGAGGGTGACCGGTGGAGAGGAACGGAAGCCGTGCCAGCGCCGGACCGGGGGACGGCGCTGCGACCTGCCCGCTACAAAACTTTATGGCAGCCATGTACATCCTAGCCTCGGGCTTAGCACCTAGACCCGCCAAAGCGCCGGCCCACGGGGCCGGTCCGGCGCTGGCACGGCGGGGGCTGCGCCCCCTCGTTCCGTGCCTGGGGCATGAGCGGAAACGTCATCCCGGGCCTGACCCGGGATCTCCTTGTGCGGGGAGACCCTCGGAGCAGGTCCGAGGGTGACCGGTGGAGAGAAACGGAAGCCGGGCCAGCGCCGGACCGGGGGACGGCGCTGCCACATCCCCGCTACCGTACTTTATGGCAGCCACGTACATTTGCGCTCCGAGCTCAGCGCTGCCGACAGCCAAAGCGCCGGCCCGTCACGCCAGAGGCGTGCCGATTTTCGATGGCGCACCTCCGGTGCGACGGGCCGGTCCGGCGCTGGCACGGCGGTCGCTGCCGCGACCTTGATTCCGTGCTTGGGAAGAAGGTCTGCCGTAGAGCTGAAAGCGCCCGAGCCAGCCAAGACGCTGGACCAACGAGCATCCCCCCGGTCTCCATTTCACTGTCGCACCACTCCTCCGGACGTCATCCCCGACTTGATCGGGGATCTCCCCACGCCGTGAGACCCTCGGATCAGGTCCGAGGGCGACGTATCTCTTGTGACAGAAGCCGTGCCCGGTGTGACACTCCGGCGGTTCGCCAAGCCCTCTTCACCCGCAGAGGCCTCGCACCCCCCCCCACACTTTCCGGTTCCACCGCCCGGCCCCATCCTCTATGAGACGCGGCACGTGCAGAGCGGGAGACCACAGCCCATGTCCGAACCCATCATCACCGAAGAGACCGTCACGGCCCATGGCTTCACGCCCGAGGAGTGGGCCGAGGTGAAGCGCATCCTCAACCGCGAGCCGAATTACACCGAGATGGGCATCTTCTCGGCCATGTGGAACGAGCACTGCTCCTACAAGTCCTCCAAGCGCTGGCTGCGCACCCTGCCCACCACCGGCCCCCAGGTGATCTGCGGCCCGGGCGAGAACGCGGGCGTGGTGGACATCGGCGACGGCCAGGCGCTGGTCTTCAAGATGGAGAGCCACAACCACCCCTCCTACATCGAGCCCTACCAGGGCGCGGCCACCGGCGTGGGGGGCATCCTGCGCGACGTCTTCACCATGGGCGCGCGGCCGATCGCGGCGATGAACGCCCTCTCCTTCGGCCGCCCCGATCACCCCAAGACCCGGCAGCTGGTGCATGGCGTCGTCGAGGGCATCGGCGGCTACGGCAACTGCTTCGGCGTCCCCACCGTGGGGGGCGAGGTGCGCTTCGATGCGGCCTATGACGGCAACTGCCTCGTCAATGCCTTCGCCGCGGGCCTCGCCGATGCCGACAGCATCTTCTACTCGGCCGCCTCGGGCGTCGGCATGCCCGTCGTCTACCTCGGCGCCAAGACGGGGCGCGACGGGGTCGGCGGGGCCACCATGGCCTCGGCCGAGTTCGACGAGACCATCGAGGAGAAGCGCCCCACCGTGCAGGTGGGCGACCCCTTCACCGAGAAGCGCCTGATGGAGGCGACGCTGGAGCTCATGGCCACCGGGGCCGTCATCTCGATCCAGGACATGGGGGCCGCGGGCCTCACCTGTTCGGCGGTGGAGATGGGCGACAAGGGCGGCCTCGGCATCCGGCTCGACCTGGAGAAGGTGCCGACCCGGGAGGCCAACATGACGGCCTACGAGATGATGCTCTCGGAGAGCCAGGAGCGGATGCTCATGGTGCTGCGCCCGGAGCTGGAAAAGGAGGCCCGGGCCGTCTTCGAGAAATGGGACCTGGACTTTGCCGTGGTCGGCGAGACCATCCCCGAGGACCGGTTCCTGATCCTCATGGAGGGCACCGTGCAGGCCGACCTGCCGCTCTCCAAGCTGGCCTCCACCGCGCCCGAGTATGACCGCCCCTGGGAGGAGACCCCGCCGCCTCCGCCGCTCGGCGCCCTGCCCGAGCTGGACCCGATCGAGGCCCTCAAGGGGCTCCTGAAGGACCCCAACTACGCGGCCAAGAACTGGGTCTTCGAACAGTATGACACGATGGTCATGGCCGACAGCCTGCGCACCCCGGGGATCGGGGCCGGCATCGTCCGGGTCCATGGCACGGAAAAGGCCCTCGCCTTCACCTCGGACGTGACCCCGCGCTACGTCCAGGCGGACCCGGAGATGGGCGGCCGCCAGGCCGTGGCCGAGGCCTACCGCAACCTCACCGCCGTCGGCGCCCGCCCCCTGGCGACGACCGACAACATGAACTTCGGCAACCCCGAGAAGCCCAGGATCATGGGCCAGTTCGTGGGCGCCATCAAGGGCATCGGCGCCGCCGTGGAGGCGCTCGACATGCCCATCGTCTCGGGCAACGTGTCGCTCTACAACGAGACCGACGGGCGGGCCATCCTGCCCACCCCGACGATCGGCGCCGTGGGCCTGATCGGCAGCCCCGAGGAGGTGATCGGCAGCGAGGTTTCGGAGGGTCAGATCGCCCTGGTGCTGGGCGCGGGCCGGGGCCACCTGGGCCAGTCGGCCCTGCTGGCCAGCCTCTTCGGCCGCGCCGAGGGACCGGTGCCGCCGGTGGACCTGTCGGCCGAGCGCGCCCATGGCGACTTCATCCGCGCCCAGCGCGCCCAGATCGCCGCCTGCACGGACCTCTCGGACGGGGGCCTGGCGCTCGCCGCCTTCGAGCTGGCCGAGGCCAGCGGTCTCGGCGTCACGCTCGAGGCGGGCGACCTGCCCGCCCTCTTCGGCGAGGACCAGGCGCGCTATCTCGTGGCCTGCTCGGACGCACAGGCCCAGGCGCTCGAGGCGGCGGCCGAGGCGGCGGGCCTGCCCCTGGCGCGGGTCGGCCGGTTCGGCGGCACGGAGGTGCGCTTCGGGGAGAGTGCGGCGGCGATCGGGGAGCTGTCGGATCTCTATCGGAGCAGCTTCGAGCGGACTTTTGGGTAGGGGACGGGGGGCTTTTCTGGCGATACGCCTTTGACGTTGACCCGGACGGTCGTTTCTTAGGCACGCCGCGCCACCGCCGCTACGACCTATGCAGGCTTCGCCTGCATGGCCCCTTCCCTTCCCCCCACGGGGAAGGGGCCTCTGCGCAGCGGTCAGGCTGTACGCCAGATGGCTTTCCCGACCGTCGCATTCTGAGGCTCATCGCCCGACCGCCGCTAGGTCCAATGCAGGCTCTGCCTGCATGGCCCCTTCCCTTCCCCCCAGGGGAAGGGGCCTCTGCACAGCGGTTAGGCTGTGCGCCAGATTGCTTTCCCCAACCGTCGCATTCTGAGGCTCATCGCCCGACCACCGCGCAGTCCAATGCAGGCCCTGCCTGCATGGCCCCTTCCCTTCCCCCCAGGGGAAGGGGCCTCTGCGCAGCGGTGGGGCTGTGCGCCAAGGCCTCCCCTACCCGCCCAGCTCCGCCATCAACCGCGCCTTCTCGCCCACCTCCTCGGGGCGCGAAATGACGGCGGCCAGTTCCTCCAGCGAGGCGATGGAGTGGCCCGCGCGGAAGCTGTCCACGTGGGGCAGCATGGCCCGGATGCCGGCCGCCTTGGGGGCGAAGCCGTCCCAGCGCAGCAGCGGGTTGAGCCAGATGAGCCGCCGGGCGGTGAGCTGGAGCCGCTCCATCTGGCGGGCGAGATCCTCGGGCGCGTCCCGGTCCAGCCCGTCGGTGATCAGGAGCACCACGGCCCCCTGCCCCATGACCCGGCGCGACCAGATGCGGTTGAAGCTCTCCAGGCAGGCGCCGATGCGGGTGCCGCCCTCCCAGTCCTGGGCCTCGGCCCCCGCCGCCGCCAGGGCCGCGTCCACGTCGCGGGTGGCCAGGTGGCGGGTGATGTTGGTGAGCCGTGTGCCGAAGGTGAAGGCATGGACCCGCGCCCAGCCGGCCCCGCGGGCGTTGCTCACGGCATGCAGGAAATGCAGGATCACCCGGCTGTACTGGCTCATCGAGCCGGAGATGTCGCAGAGCACCACGAGGTTGGGATAGCGCAGGCGCGGCTGCCGGAAGGAGAGGCGCCCCATCTCGCCGCCCCGGCGCAGGCCGCCGCGCAGGGTGCGGGCGGCGTCGATCCGGCCGCGCGGCGCGACCGCCGCCCTTCGCGACGGCAGGGGCTTCACCGGCAGGCTCAGGCGCGCCAGCATGCGCTTGGCCGCGGCCATCTCCGCCAGGCTCATCTGCTCGAAATCGAGGGTCCGCAGGCGCTCGCGGCTGGAGACGGTGAGGCTCGCGTCCACCTCCACCAGGGGCTCCTCGGGGTCATCCTCCTGCGCCCCCTCGCGCTCTGGCGCCTCGGCCCCGTCGAGCAGGGCCTCGGCGGCGCGCTTCTCGGCGGCCTGGGCCCGGCGCTCCTCCTGGACGCCGCGCACGGCGGGCAGCATGGCGGCCATCATGTGCTCCAGGTAGCGCGGATCGCGCCAGTAGAGGCGGAAGAGCTGGGCAAAGACCCGCCTATGCTCGGGGCGGCTGACGAAGCATGCGTGCAGGGTCCAGTAGAAGTCGCGCTTCTCGGTGAAGCCCGCCGCCGCCACCGCGCGGATCGCCTCGATCACCCGTCCCGGCCCGATGGGCAGCCCGGCGCGGCGCAGGGCGCGGGCGAAGTGGGTGATGTTGCCCGCCAGCTTGGGATCGTCGGGCAGCTCCAGGTCGGGCAGGTCAGCCATGCGGCTGACCGGAGGGCGCTGCCCTCCGGACCTCCCGGGATTTTCTGCCATTTGGAAGGATCATGCGGGCGCGAGGGAGGCCCGGGCCTCCTCCAGCAGGCGCTTGGCCTCGGAACCCTGGAGGCGGGCGATGTCGTCCTGGTACTTGAGGATGGCGCCGAGCGTGTCGGCGATCACCTCGGGGCTGAGGCTGATCACGTCGAGCGCCAGCAGGCACTTGGCCCAGTCGATGGTCTCGGCCACGCCGGGCTTTTTGAAGAGATCCTCGGTGCGCAGGCGCTGCACGAAGGCCACCACCTCGCGGCTCAGGCTCTCGGCGGCCTCGGGGGCGCGGGCGGCGAGGATCTCCATCTCGCGCTCGAAGCCGGGGTAGTCGACCCAGTGGTAGAGGCAGCGGCGCTTCAGGGCGTCGTGCACCTCGCGGGTGCGGTTGGAGGTGAGGATGACGATGGGCGGCTCGGGCGCCTTGATCGTGCCGAGCTCGGGGATGGTCACCTGGAAATCGCTCAGGGCCTCCAGCAGGAAGGCCTCGAAGGGGGCATCGGTGCGGTCGAGCTCGTCGATCAGCAGGATCGGCGCGCCGCGCCCGTCGGGGCGCATGGCCTCCAGCAGGGGGCGCTCGATCAGGAACTCGTCGCTGAAGAGGTGGGCGTTGAGATCGGCCGATCTGGCCTCTCCCGCCGCCTCGGCGGTGCGGATCGCCACCATCTGGGCCGCGAAGTTCCACTCGTAGACGGCCGAGGCCGCATCCAGCCCCTCGTAGCATTGCAGCCGGATCAGCCGCCGGTCGAGCCCCGTGGCCAGGGCCTTGGCGATCTCCGTCTTGCCCACGCCGGCCTCGCCTTCGAGAAACAGGGGGCGGCCCAGGGTCAGGCCGAGAAAGACCACCGTGGCCAGGCTGCGGTCGCTCACGTAGCCCTGGGCGCCCAGCATCTCCTGGACGCCGTCGATGCTTGATATGTCCGCCATTGCGTGCCTCCCTCGCTGCCAAAGGTGCATCAGGGCGGCGCGGGGTCAAGCGCCGAAGTGGCCCTCGGCCCGCCCATGGCGGCGAAGATTGACGCGATTCGGGTGGCCTGACATACTGCCCGCGGAACAAGAAGAGGCGCGGGGCGACGGACCCCGGCCCAGAGGCCGTGACATGGGTGGATCTGCGAGGGCGGCGATGAGCGGCGGGGCGGCATGATGCGCGTCACGGCGGTGACCTGCGTCAAGAACGAGGGGCCCTTCCTGCTGGAATGGGTGGCCTACAACAGGCTCATCGGAGTGACCGATTTCCTCTTCTATTCCAACGACTGCACCGATGGCACCGATGCCCTTCTCGATGCCCTCCAGGAGGCGGGGCTGGTCTGCCACCTGCCCAACCCGGCGCAGAACCGGCAGTACCAGATGCAGGCCCTCAAGAAGGCCCGCGGCCATCCCCTGGTGAAGGCGGCGGACTGGGTCTGGATCGCCGATGTGGACGAGTTTCTCAACATCCGGGTGGGCCGGGGCACCATTGCCGAGCTGGTGCGCGCCTGCGGCGACCCCCAGGCGATTTCCCTGAGCTTTCAGTTCTTCGCCAACGGCGGCGTCTCGCGCTTCGAGGACCGGCCCGTGATCGGGCAGTTCCGGCAGACCCACAATCCCGACATCTGGGCCACCGACACGGCGATCGAGGTCAAGAGCCTGGTGCGGCGAGACTTCCCGCTCGACTACTACGGTGCCCACCGGCCCTTCCACGACGAGGAGGTGCCCGAGGAGCGGCGCCCGAGCTGGACCGACGGGTCGGGCCGCCCGGTGCCCGGCCCCTTCCGGCGCCGGGCCAGCAAGCGCCGCATCCGCGCCTTCCCGGCGCGCGGGGCCAGGCGCTTTGCCAGCCTCAACCACTATGCCCTGCGCTCGCTCGACAGCTACCTGGTGAAGAACGACCGCGGCGACGTGAACCGCGCCCATCGGGCCTTCGAGGAGGACTACTGGCGCGACCGCAACGATGGCGCCTGGCGCGAGGAGAGCATCCTGCGGCACCTGCCCGCCCTGGAAGCGGAGATGGCGCGGCTCAAGGCCCTGCCCGGCATCGGCGCCCTGCACGCGGAGACGGTGCGCCGCCACCGGGCGCGCTGTGCCGAGCTGATGGCCCAGCCCCATTACCAGGCGCTGCGCAACCGTCTCTTGACCCTGCCCCCCTATCCTGCCGCCGAACTGACCCTGCGCGAGGAGCTTGGCCTGCCATGCTGAAGGGCCCCGTGATCAGCCTTAGCCTGCCCAAGTCGGGCACCACGACCCTGGCCCATGCCCTGCGCCACGCCGGGCTGAAGGTGGCCGACTGGCGCATCCGCGAGGGCGAGAGCGCGGACCCGGCGCTGGTCAACCAGCTGGTGGCGCCCCTGATCTACCAGGACTACTTCGATCACGGCGATCCCCTGCGCCGCCTGCACGAGTTCGACGCGGTGACCGAGATGAGCGCCGTGAACAACCAGATGAGCTTCTGGCCGCAGTGCGACGCGGGCCTGCTGATGGCCATCGAGCGGCGCCATCCGGGGCTCAAGTTCCTCCTCTCGGTGCGCGATCCGGGGCGCGTGGCCCAGTCCATGATCGGCTGGAACAGCCTGGGCCGCCGCCGCCTGCCCGAGAACGACGTGCCCGGCCTGCCGCGCCCTTTTGGCAGCGAGCCGATCCACCTGGTGCGCTGGATCGAGAGCCACTACGCCTTCTGCCTGCGCGCCTTTCGGGGGATGCCGCATTTCCTGGCCTACCGGCTGGAGGATCCGGCGGCCCGCGAGCGGATCAGCAACTTCCTGGAGATCGACCTGCCCTGGTGGGGCAAGGCCAATGCCAACCCCCGGCAGGCGGACCGGCGGGCATGAGCGGCAAGCGCCTGACCCTGGTGATCGGCCCCTCGGAGAAGCTCTGCGCGCGGCTGCGCGCCGCGGGCGAGGCCCAGGCCGAGGCCCTGGCCGCGCTGGACCTGGCGGTGGTGGGCTGGAACCACGTGCGCCTCTATGCGGCCTGCGCAGCACCTGATCAGGTGGGCCTGCTGCGCCACAACCGGGGCCTGGACACCGTGCTGGTGCAGGAGAGCCTGCGCCACGAGATGACCGCCCTGCTGGCAGAGGCGGCGGCGGCGCCCGGGCCGGGGCACCTGATCTTCTGCGCCTCGCAGCTTGGCAGCCTGCTTTGCCAGCCGTCGGAACTGGCACGGCTGCGGGACCTGCTGGCGCCGCACTTTGCCCGGATCGAGGTGGTGATCCATGCCGAGGAGCAGGCCCGCGCCCTCGTTGCGCACTATGCCTATGCCCTGATGGAGGGGCGCCGCGCGCCGCTGAGCCAGGAGCTGGCGCTGGCCTCGGCCCCCGACTGGTGGCAGGCGGCCCTGGCGGCGCGGGAGGCGCCCCAGCCGCATCTGGGGCTCTTCAATGACATCCAGGCCCCGCCCTTCTGGCTGGACCTGGCGGGGCTGCGCCGCCTCTGGGCGGGCACCTTCGGGGCAGAGAACGTCCGTTTCCGCCCGCTGGACATGGCGGCGCTCTGCTCCGAGCGGGCCGCGGGGGAGCTCCTGGCCCTGAGCGGCAGGGCGGGCGAGATCGGCCCGGTGGAGGCCGCCCGGCCCTTCCGGCCCGAGCCTGCCCCTTCTCTGGCCCGCATCCGGCAGCTGAACGAGCTGGTGATCGCCTACTGCGCGCGCCATGAGCGGGAGGTGCCGCGGGCCTTCTGGCAGCAGATGCGCATGTCCGTGCGGATCGAGGGGCCGCCCCTGGCGCCGGGTGCGCTGGCGGTGCTCTCGCAGCGCTTTGCCCCCGACAATGCCGCCCTGGTGGCGGACTTCCCCGACCTGGCGGAGGCCCTGCGCCCCGATCCGCCCGAGGCCCCCTGGGAGGAGGCCAACCCGCGCTTCGGCTACCGCGCCTCCCAGGTGCTGGCGGCGCACCTGCACGGACTGCGCCGGGCGGCCAGGCCCCTGGCGGAGCTGCGGGCCGAGGAGGCGGCGGCCCAGCGCGCGGCGCAGCGCTTTGACAGGCTCCTGCCCGAGGGCACGGGCGAGGCCCTGCGCACCCGCGTGAAGGTGAACCACCGGATGGTCCTTTCCACCCGTTTCCGGCCCCACAACGATCTGGGCGCGGTGGCCGAGGAGGCGCCCGCCCCGCCCTACGCCCCGGCCCCGCGCCGCCGCCTTGGCCCCGGCGTGGGCGGGCGGGTCATCGTCGCCTGCATGAAGAACGAGGCGCCCTACATCCTGGAGTGGATCGGCTATCACCGCGCCATCGGGGTGGATCACTTCCTGATCTACACCAACGACTGCACCGACGGGACCGACGCGATCCTGGCGCGGCTGATGGAGATGGGCATCGTCGAGCACCGCAACAATGATCTCTGGCGCGGCAACTCCCCGCAGCAGCATGCCCTGAACCAGGCCCTGAAGGAGCCCCTGGTGCAGGGGGCCGACTGGATCATCCACATCGACGTGGACGAGTTCATCAACGTGCGCTGCGGCAACGGCACCCTGGACGATTTCTTTGCCCGGGTGCCCGAGGCCACCAACGTCGCCATGACCTGGCGGCTCTTCGGGCACAATGGCGTGCGGCACCTGGAGGACCGTCCCGTCATCGCCCAGTTCGACCGCTGCGCGCCGAAGTTCTGCCCCAAGCCGCACACCGTCTGGGGCTTCAAGACCATGTTCCGCAACATCGGCGCCTACGGCAAGCTCTCGTGCCACCGGCCCAACCGGCTTGACCCCGCCCTGGCGGACCGGGTGCGCTGGGTGAACGGCTCGGGGCGGGACATGACCGCCGACGCCCTCAAGAACGGCTGGCGTTCCTCCCAGGCCAATGTCGGCTATGACCTGATCCAGCTCAACCACTATGCCCTGCGCTCGGCCGAGAGCTTCCTGATCAAGCGCCAGCGCGGCCGCGCCCTGCACGTGGACCGCTCGATCGGGCTCAACTACTGGATCCGCATGGACTGGTCCGACGTGCGCGACATCACGATCCAGCGCAACCTGCCGCGCCTCGCGGCCGAGATGGACCGTCTGATGGCGGACCCGGCCCTCTCCGCGGCCCACCGGGCGGGCTTTGACTGGCACCGCGCCAAGGCCGCCGAGCTGCGCGCCGAGCCCGAGTTCCGCGCCCTCTACGAGCAGGCCCTGGGGGTGGAGCTGAACGAAACCGAGCGCGTGGCCTATGCCCTGGCGCTGGACATGGAGAGCTGAATGGCAAAGGACGCCGAGACCCGGGCCGAGGCCCGCTTCATCAAGAGCCAGGGGATGCGCTTTCCCAAGCACCGCGACATCATCCAGGGCCGCATCCGCCGCCTGCTGCGCACCAACGAGTACGAGGCCAAGGAGACCCACTGCGCCCTGCGGGTGGTGCGCGCGGGCGACCGGGTGATCGAGCTGGGGGCGGGCATCGGCTACATGTCCACCCTGGTGGCCACCAAGCGCGAGATCGAGTCCGTCCACGCCTTCGAGGCCAATCCCCACCTGATCCCCTATATCCAGCAGGTTCATGCCGCCAACGGGCTGGAGAACGCCAAGGTGGTGCACGGCCTGCTTGGCCCCGAGGCCGGCGAGGCGGACTTCTACGTGCGGCCCAACATCCTGGCCTCCTCCCTGACCCCGCCCGAGGGCGAGGAGCCGGGCCACCCGGTCAAGGTGCCCGTCCATGCCGCCGCCGAGGTCTTTGCCCGGATCAAGCCCAGCGTCCTGATCTGCGACATCGAGGGCGCCGAGATCGACCTCCTGCCGCAGCTCGACCTCTCCGGCCTGCGCGCCGCCGTGATCGAGACCCACCCCCAATGGACCGATGCGGCGGGCATCAACCGGCTCTTCCGCGCCTTCATGGATGCGGGGCTCGCCTACTACCACCGTGGCTCGATCAACAAGGTCGTGTCCTTCCGCAAGAGCTGGTAGGCCGATGCGCCACCTGGCCCTCCTCTGCGTCCGCAACGAGGGCGCCTTCCTGCTCGAGTGGCTGGCCCACCACCGTGCCGTGGGCTTCGACCATTTCACTGTCTTTTCAAACGATTGCGCGGACGGCACCGATGAGATGCTGGACCGGCTGGCGGCCCTGGGGCTGCTCACCCACGTGCGCAACCCCGGCCCCTACGAGGGCCGCGGCATCCAGTTCACCGCGCTCCAGATGGCCGCCGCGCGCCCCGAGGTGCAGGCGGCGGACTGGATCCTGCCGCTCGATCTGGACGAGTTCGTCAACATCCACGTGGGCGACCACACCCTCGCGGCGCTTCACGGCGCCCTGCCCGAGGCCACGGCGATCACCCTCACCTGGCGGCTCTTCGGCTCCTCCGGGCGGCGGCGCTACGAGGACGAGCCGGTGACCGAGAGCTTCCTGCGCTGCGCCCCGCGCCGCATGGCCTGGCCCTGGCGCGCCGCCATGTTCAAGACCCTCTACCGCAACGACGGCACCTACCGAAAACCGGGCGTGCACCGGCCCCGCGCGCCGCGGCCCGAGCGCCTGGCCGCGGCCCGCTGGTTCGACGGATCGGGCCGTGCCCTGCCCGAGGAGCTGAAGGAGCGGCGCATCTTCTCTCCGGTGGCCCAGGAAAACCACGCCCTGGTGCAGCTCAACCACTATCCCCTGGGCTCGATGGAAAGCTACCTGCTGAAGTGCGACCGGGGCCGCGCCGTGCACGGCGATCAGCCGCTTGGCATGGACTACTGGGTGGAGCGCAACTTCAACGCCGAGGAGGATGCGAGCATCCTCGCCCTCGCTCCCGCCCGCCGGGTCGAGGAGGCGCGGCTGCGCGCCGACCCGGTGCTTGGCCCCCTGCACGAGGCGGCGGTGGCCTGGCGCAAGGCCCGCTTCCTGGCGCTGCTGCGCGAGGAGCCCTACCGCGCCCTCTACGGCCGCCTGCTGATGACCCCGCCGAGCATCCCCCTGATGCCCGACCGGGCGGGCTTCCTGCTGGCCCAGGCCCGGGCCGCCCACCAAAGCGACCCGGAATAGACCCAATTCCACCCCCTTCTATCTCACTTTCGCCTCAAAGGCCGGGTACTTCCCGCAAAGAACGTGCCGCGTTAAGGTACGCCGCCCGACTTGAGGACAAGGCCATGGCAGAAGAGAGCCTGACAATCGCATCCTCCCTCACGGGGATGAACCGCCGCGCCTGGCTCGAGGCCGTGGCGCGGATCGTCGAGGAGGATGGCTACAGCGAGCCCCTGGGCCGCCGCCACCAGGCGATCTTCGTCGAGGAGGGCACCACCCTGCTGGTCACCTTCGAGACCCTCCAGGGCATCCAGGCCCTGTCGGAGCTGGCCCAGCCGCTGGGCTGGGAGATGGTCAAGTCGGAGGGCTGGTCGCACCTCTGCCTGGCCAGCGACGGCGACACCTGGTTCCGCGATCCGGCGGTCTACGGCTACTTCGACCGGCTGGTGGACGATGGCTTCTTCGACGAGTTCGACCGGGTGCTCTTCTACGGCGCGGGCCCCTGCGGCTATGCCGCCGCCGCCTACTCGGTCGCCGCCCCCGGCGCCACCGTCCTGGCGATCCAGCCCCAGGCCACGCTCGATCCCCGCATCACCGAGTGGGACCCCCGCTTTGCCGACATGCGCGCGCGCGACTTCACCTCGCGCTATGGCTATGCCCCCGACATGCTGGAGGCGGCCGAGGCGGCCTTCGTGCTCTATGACCCGCGCGAGGCGCTCGACGCCATGCACGCGGCCCTCTTCACGCGGCCCAACGTGACCAAGCTGCGGATGCGCTTCATGGGCGACGCGCTCCAGACCGATCTGCTCGACATGGGCCTCTGGGAGGATCTCTTGACCGGCGCCGCCGAGGGCCACCTCAATGCCGAGAGCTTCGCCCAGCTCTACCGCGCCCGGCGCGACTACCGCCCCTATCTGCGCAATCTGCTCCAGACCCTGGACCGGGCGGGCCGTGATACCCTGACCCTGATGCTCTGCCGCAACGTGACGGGGCGGATGCGGGCGCGCATGTTCTCGGCCCACCAGGCGCGTCTGGAGAGCCGCGCCGCGGGCCGCGCCTCGGCCGAGTAGCGGCACGCCCGCAAAGCCTCTTCCCCGGCTCCCCCGCCTATGCTAGCCGGTCCCCATGACCGAGAGCCTGACCCTGCGCCGCCCCGACGACTGGCACCTGCACCTGCGCGACGGCGCCATGCTGCGGGCCGTCCTGCCCCACAGTGCCGCCCACTTCGCCCGGGCCATCGTGATGCCCAACCTGGTGCCGCCCGTGGTCACCGCGGCGGACGCCCGCGCCTACCGCGACCGCATCCTGGCGGCCCTGCCCGAGGGGGCCGACTTCACCCCCCTGATGACCCTCTACCTGACCGAGGAGACGGACCCCGAGGATCTGGCCGCGGCCGCCGAGAGCGGCCTCGTCACCGCCGTGAAGCTCTACCCGGCGGGGGCCACCACCAACTCCGCCAGCGGCGTGCGCGACTTCGGCAAGGTGGAGGCGGTGCTGGAGCGCATGGCCGAGATCGGCCTGCCGCTCTGCACCCACGGCGAGGTGACCGACCCTGAGGTGGACATCTTCGACCGCGAGGCCGCCTTCATCGAGCGCGTGCTCGACCCGATCCGCCAGCGCCACCCGGCCCTGCGCGTGGTGATGGAACATATCACCACCGAGGAGGCCGTGGCCTACGTCAAGGGAGGCGGCGACAACCTCGGCGCCACGATCACGACGCACCACCTGGTGATCAACCGCAACCACATCCTGGCGGGCGGCATCCGGCCCCACTACTACTGCCTGCCGGTGGCCAAGCGCGAGCGCCACCGCCTGGCCCTGCGCGCGGCCGCCACCTCGGGCCACCCGCGCTTCTTCCTGGGCACCGACAGCGCCCCCCACACGGACGAGAACAAGCTCCTGCCCTGCGGCTGCGCGGGCTGCTTCACGGCGCCCAACACCCTCTCGATCCTGGCCGAGGTCTTCGAGCAGGAGGGCGCGCTCGACCGGCTGGAGGGCTTCACCTCGCTCAACGGGCCCGCCTTCTACGGCCTGCCGCCGAACGAGGCCCGCGTCACCCTGACCCGGACCGCGCCGCACTTCCCCGCCCAGATCGAGACGGCGGAGGGTCCCGTCACCCTCTTCGATCCGCAGATGAAGCTGCACTGGTCCGCCTGATCTTCCAAATGGAAAAAAATCCCCGCCGGAGGCATGAAACTCCGGCACCGCCGTCAAGGAAAGCGCCATGATCCCCACCGCCTACCCCCCCGCCGAAGAGATGGCCCGCCTCACCGCCCGGATGCTGCTGGAGATCGAGGCCGTGCACTTCAACGCGGCGGAGCCCTTCACCCTGGCCTCCGGCCTGCCCAGCCCCACCTACATCGACTGCCGCAAGCTCATCTCCTTCCCGCGCATCCGCGCCACCCTGATGGACTTCCTCACCGTCACGGTGATGCGCAACGCGGGCTTCGAGGCCTTCGACAATATCGCGGGCGGCGAGACCGCGGGCATCCCCTTCGCCGCACTGGTGGCCGAGCGCATGGCCCTGCCCATGACCTACGTGCGCAAGAAGCCCAAGGGCTATGGCCGCAACGCCCGCATCGAGGGGGCCATGAGCGAGGGCCAGCGCGTGCTCCTGGTGGAGGACCTGACGACCGACGGCGGCTCCAAGCTCTCCTTTGTGGATGCCATCCGCGAGACCGGCGCCACCTGCGGCCACACGGCGGTGATCTTCTACTACGACATCTTCCCCGAAACCCGCGCCACCCTGGGCGATCACGGGGTGACGTTGCACCACCTCTGCACCTGGTGGGACGTGCTGGCCGAGGCGCGGGCGCAAAAGGCCTTTGACGGCGCGACCTTAGAGGAGGTCGAGCGCTTCCTCGAAGACCCGCGCGCCTGGCAGGCGGCCCGCGGCGCCTGAGCCCGGCCCTACCGCATGTTGACCTCTTGCCCCTTCAGGGGGCAAGATACGGTAGGCGGCAAGAAGCTCAGGGACTATCCACAGGTTTATACAATTTGCGCCGTGCCCCCACTCTGGCTATCAGGACGGGGGGACAAACGGGGTGACAGACATGAACGAGATCACATCGCTGAACGCGACCGGCATCGCCGTGCAACAGGCCGAGACGATGCCCCATTCCACCGAGGCCGAGCAGCAGCTCCTCGGGGCGATTCTCACCAACAACGACATCTACGACCGGGTCGCCTCGATCATCGGGCCGAAGCACTTCTACGAGCCGGTCCATGCCCGCATCTTCGACATCGCCGCCGCCCGCATCGCCAAGAACAACCTGGCCTCGCCGGTGACCCTCAAGGCCTTCATGGAGGAGGACGAGGGCCTGAAGGAGCTGGGCGGCCCGGCCTACCTGGCGCGCCTCGCCGGGGCGGCGATCAGCGCCTTCGCGGCGCGCGACTATGCCCAGATGATCTACGATCTGGCCGTGCGCCGGGACCTCATCCAGCTGGGCCGCGACATCTCGGCCAAGGCGGCCAAGGTGGATGTCTCCTCCGAGCCGCGCGAGCAGATCGTCGAGGCCGAACAGCAGCTCTACAAGCTGGCCGAGCAGGGCCAGGTGGAGAGCGGCTTCCAGTCCTTCCTGCGCGCCGTCACGGACGCGGTGAACGTGGCCAACGCCGCCTACCAGCGGGACGGGGGCCTCTCTGGCGTCTCCACCGGGCTCATCGACATGGACAAGAAGCTGGGCGGCCTGCACCGCTCGGACCTGCTGATCCTCGCCGGGCGTCCCTCGATGGGGAAAACCTCACTGGCCACCAACATCGCCTTCAACGTGGCCAAGGCCTACAAGCGCGGCGTCACCGCCGATGGCTCCGAGGGGGCCGTGGATGGCGGCGTGGTGGGCTTCTACAGCCTGGAAATGAGCGCCGAGCAGCTGGCCGCGCGTATTCTCTCGGAAGCGGCCGAGATCCCTTCCCAGCAGATCCGTTCGGGCGACATGTCGGAGACCGAGTTCCGCCGCTTCGTCGATGCCGCCAAGGCGCTCGAGGCCTGCCCGCTCTACATCGACGACACGCCCGCCCTGCCGATCAGCCAGCTCGCCGCCCGGGCGCGGCGGCTCAAGCGGACCCACGGGCTCGACGTGCTGATCGTGGACTACCTTCAGCTGGTGCGCGGCACGGGGCGGTCCGAGAACCGGGTGAACGAGATTTCCGAGATCACCATGGGTCTCAAGGCCATCGCCAAGGAGCTCGACATTCCGGTCATCGCCCTGTCGCAGCTCTCGCGCCAGGTGGAGAGCCGCGAGGACAAGCGCCCGCAGCTCTCGGACCTGCGTGAATCCGGCTCCATCGAGCAGGACGCCGACGTGGTGATGTTCGTCTTCCGCGAAGAATACTACAAGGAACGCGAGAAGCCCGGCGATCACGATCTGGAGGCCATGGCCAAGTGGCAGGAGGAGATGGAGCGCCTGCATGGCCGGGCCGAGGTGATCATCGGCAAGCAGCGCCACGGCCCCATCGGCACCGTGGACCTGGCCTTCGAGGGCCGCTTCACCCGCTTCGGCAACCTCGCGCGGCCCTGGGAGCAGGGCAACGATCAGGAATTCTGAGGCCGGGCAAAGCCCCGCCAGCGCAACAAAAAACGCCCCCGCGAGGTCCCGCGGGGGCGTTGGCCTTTCAGCCCTTTATGGGCTCTATTCCTTCACCTCGTACATCAGCCCCTTGGCCGTGCCCTTGGCGAAGCCCTTCCAGTAGCTGTGATCCTCCTTCGGGGTGCCATCCTCGTTCATGGACCAGGTGCCCGCGTTGCTGTCGGCCACCAGGTCGAGGTAGTCGCCCTTGGCGGCCTCGCCCTTCAGGTGCAGGTCCAGCCAGGCGGTGACGAAGTGCTGGGCGATGTTGTTCATGCGCGTCGTGTCCCAGACGGCATCGGTGTAGTGCTCGGAGATGTTGAAGCCCTTCTCCTCGTTGAAGTAGAAGCTCTCCTCCGGGGCGGGCATGGGCGCGCCGGCATTGTGGCCCGCGTTCATGTAGGTCAGGAGCGCGTGGCCCTTGCCCGCGCTGGCATTCTCCCAGATCGCCCGGATGCCCTTCTCGTAGAGCGACACGTCATCCTGCGAACCGGCCAGGAAGAGCATCGGGATGCGGATGCCCGAGAGGCCCTCGGCGTCCCAGAAGCCGGTGTTCATGCCCCAGGGGCCGAAGGCGACGGCGGTCTTGATGCGCTCGTCCGGCAGGTTGTTGTGGGTCTCGCTGCCCGCCTGGTGGATGCCCAGGGTGCCGTGCGGCGCGCCCCAGCTGTAGCCCACGGAGGTCTCCGTAACGCCGCCGCCGGCGGTGATGATGGCGCCATAGCCGCCCATCGAATAGCCGATGAGCCCGGTGTTGCTGGCGTCATAGAGGCCCGCCATCTCGCCGCTCTCGGCCATCTTGGCCATCTCTTCCAGCACGAAGAGCTGGTCGAGCGAGCGGTTCACCAGGGTCGAGCCGAAGGCCGCCTGGGTGCGGTAGGTGCTGTCCGTGTGGTCGATCGAGGCCACCACGTAGCCCTTGGAGGCCAGGTTCTCGGCCAGGTGCGAGAGCAGGAACCGGTTGCCCGGGTAGCCGTGGCTGATCAGCACCAGGGGATAGGCGCTTTCGGGCTGGGCCGGGGCGGCGTCGCGCAGGGCGCGGCCCTGGAGCGTCACCTCGGTGGTGCCGTCGCGCAGGTAGGCGGTGAGGGCGGTGTCGCCCGTGGCGCCCTCGGCGGCGGGATACCAGAGTTCCACAGTGAGCGGCCGGTCGTAGCGCGGCATCTCGGCGGGCTTGTCGGCGGCCGGGTCGATGGCCAGGATGTCGATCTGGTCGGGGTTGGTCAGCTCAAGCTGGCGCACGCCGACGGCCAGGTCGCCGTAGGCGGCCAGCTCGGGCGCCGAGGGCAATTGTCTGTCGATGCGGTTCTCGGCCATGGCGCTGGTTCCAAGGACGGCCAGCGCACTTGCGGCGGCCAGGTGACGGGTGATTTTGGTCATTTGTTTCGCACTCCTCCTGTTGTCGCTTCAGGGTAGCAACGGAACGCCGTACCGCAAGCCGGAAGGGTGCAAAGTGACGGAGGGTAAGTTTACCCCCGTTCAGGCGGCGCGGGGGCGCCGGGCGGCGGCCTCGATCTCGGCCTGGGACAGCCCGTAGCGTGGGGCAAAGCGGGCCCGCGCGGCGACCAGGCGGGGATCGTCGGGCGCCAGGCCCAGGGTCCGCATGAAGGCGATGCGCTGCTGCGATTTCAGCGCCTCGCGGTCGATGTCGGTGCCCATGGCGCGGTCGATGATCTGGCCGCCGGGGCTGACGTGGAACCAGCGCGCGAAGTCGCGGAAGTGGTGCTGGTTGTGCAGGGTGGTGACCCGCCGGGCGATGCGGCCCTTGGGCAGGTTCAGGTGGGCGGTCATGTGGAACCACTCGTAGACCATGAACATCAGCACCCCGCCCGCGGGCACCACTGCCGTGGCGATCCAGAGCGGTGCGGGCAGGCCCAGCAGCGCGCCGATCCCCCAGAGCAGCAGGAAGTTGCCCGCCAGCATCGGCAGGGCGACCCAGATGGGCACGAAGAAGAGCGGCTGGTTGGTGGGAAAGTCGTGGTGCCCGTAGTGCGCCTGGTAGAGCAGATCGAAGGCCCACTGGCGGCGCGGCGGGGCCATGTGAAAGACGAAGCGGTGCAGGTTGTATTCGTTCAGCATCTGGGCCGCGATCCCCAGCGGCACCAGGGCCCAGACCCAGCCGGGGGCGCCCCAGGCCAGGGCGGCGAAGGCCAGCAGGCAGCAGGCCCCCATGGCGATGAGCGACGGATGCCGTGCCATGATTGTCAGCCTTTCCATGCCCCCGCCCTCCCTCTCGGCGCAATTTCGCTCTCAGGGTGGGCCAAGGGCTCTGGCCTTGTAAAGGTCCCTTGGGCTAGAGACCGGGCCATGCGCGCCGCGCCCTTGCGTCACTTCAAGCCAGGAAGGCCCCCCATCCCATGAGCACACCGACCCTGACCATCGACCTGCCCGCCATCGTCGCCAACTGGCGCGCGCTGGACCGGCTGAACGGCGGCGAGACGGGGGCTGTCATCAAGGCCGACGCCTATGGCCTCGGGGCCGCCAAGGTGGGCCCGGCGCTGGCCGCGGCGGGGGTGCGCAACTTCTTCGTGGCGGTGGCCGAGGAGGGCCTGAAGCTGCGCCGCGCCCTCGGCCCCGGGCCGCGCATCAGCGTCTTTTCCGGCCACATGGCGGGCGACGCGGACATGATCCGCGAGGCCGATCTGGTGCCCATGATCAACTCGGTCGATCAGCTCCTGATGCATGTGGAGAGCCTGCCGGGCCATGCCTTCGGCATCCAGCTCGACAGCGGCATGAACCGGCTCGGCATGGAGCCCGCCGAGTGGGCCGCCCTGCGCGACATCGCCCTGGCCCAGGGGCCGACGCTGATCATGTCGCACCTGGCCTGCGCCGACGATCCCGAGGATCCCATGAACGCGGCCCAGCTCTCGGCCTTCCGCGAGATGACGGCGGGGCTCCAGGTGCCGCTCTCGCTGGCGGCCACCGGGGGCATCCTGCTGGGGCCCGATTACCACTTCGATCTCTGCCGCCCCGGTGTCGGGCTCTACGGCGGCCTGCCCTTCGCCGAGGCGCGGCCCGTGGTGCGGCTCGACGTGCCGGTGATCCAGGTGCGCGATGTGGCCCCGGCGGAGACCGTGGGCTACGGCGCCACCTTCCAGGCCCGGCGCCCGACGCGGGTGGCCACCCTGGCGGCGGGCTACGCCGACGGGGTGATCCGCGCCATGGGCGGCAAGGCCCAGGTCATGCACGAGGACCGGCCCCTGCCCCTGCTGGGCCGGGTCTCGATGGATCTGCTGACGGTGGACGTGACCGACCTGGAGGAGGTGCCGGAACATCTGCAGCTTCTGGGCCAGGCCCAGGGGGTCGATGATCTGGCCGATGCGGCGGGCACAATCGGCTACGAAATCCTCACCGCGCTGGGGGCCCGGTACGACAGGATCTACCTCTCCGACCACTGAGAGAATCGGGGCGGAAATGGGGCACGGCGCCGCAGCGGCGGCGGCCCCGCCGGCGCGGCGAGATTCAACGCGAAAAATCCGCCAATGCCATCTGAATCCAGAAATTGTTTCTAAACCGGAAACATAGCGGGCATTCTTCAGCCGGCCCCTATCGCTTTTGTGTGAATTCTCCCTCACCGACTGGAACTTTTTTCAACGAGGGGCGGTTTCTTCGGCATAATCTTGCCTATCAATGGCCTCGTGAGGAGAGCAGTCGTGCAATCGCTCAGAATTATCGCCGGATTTACACGCAACATCATGCAGTGGGGTGCCCTGCTTGTCTTTGTCTCTGCCGCCATCGCCCTGGCCCTGTCCACCCTCCTGGCGGCCCTCGGCATCCTGCCCTGGCTCGAGCTGCCGCTGAGCTACGGCGGCGCCCCCGTGGCGGAAGCCGGGCTCTATCTCCAGGTCGGCCTCACCGTCCTGGCCCTGGGGCTCTGCTTCTTCCTGCCCACCAACCTGCGGGTCCTGCGGCTGGAGAACAGCCACCGCTCCTTCCAGATCGGCATGCAGGACGTGGCCCGCGCCTATGCCGAGGTCCATGCCGCCGACCGCCGCAGCACCTTCCAGCTCAGCTCCGAGTTCGACGCGGTGCGCGAACGCCTGGCCTACCTGCGCGATCACCCGGATCTCTCCACCCTGGAGCCCCAGGTGCTGGAGCTGGCCGCCCAGATGAGCCACATCTCGCGCGAGCTGGCCACCGTTTATGCCGACGAGAAGATCGACCGCGCCCGCTCCTTCCTCAAGGAACGCCAGGCCGAGGTGGAGCTTTTCAACGACCGGCTGGAGCAGGCCAAGGCCATCTCCAACGAGATGAAGCATTGGCTGCACGAGGTGGAGCTGGAGGAGAGCGTCGCCGCCGCCCAGCTGGAGCGCCTGCGCCAGGAAATGTTTGAAATCATGCCGGAAATGGGCACCGAGCGCACCGTTCCCGTGGCCCCCGAGTTTGCCGAGGCGGCGGAGCGCAAGAAGGGCGAGAAGCTGCCCGAGACGGACCGCACGACCGACATCGACAATACCGTCGTGGACATGCCCAAGGCCGCCGAGTAGGTCCCCGCTTTTCCTTTGACCCGCCCCGCCGGGCGGGTCACAAGGCCCCATGGCAAAGAACTCCAAGACCTTCTCCTGCAGCGCCTGCGGGGCCAGCTTCAACAAGTGGTCCGGGCGCTGTGACGCCTGCGGCGAATGGAACACCATCGTCGAGGACGCGGGCCTCTCCGCCGGGCCGCCCGCGCGCTCCCTCGGCACCCGGCGCGGCGCCGCCATGGTGCTCTCCGATCTCACCACAGACGAGGCCCCGCCGCCGCGCAGCCAGTCCGGCCTACAGGAGCTGGACCGCGTGCTCGGCGGCGGCCTGGTGCCCGCCTCGGCCACCCTCGTCGGCGGCGATCCCGGCATCGGCAAGTCCACCCTACTCTTGCAGGCGGCGGCGCAATTTGCCCGCGCGGGCCTCAAGACCATCTACATCAGCGGCGAGGAGGCCAGCGCCCAGGTGCGGATGCGCGCCCAGCGGCTGGGCCTGCGCGACGCCCCCGTCCAGCTCGGCGCCGAGACCAACCTGCGCGACATCCTCACGACCCTTGAGGAGGAGCGCCCGCAGCTTGCCATCATCGATTCGATCCAGACCATGTGGGCCGACAACGTGGAGGCCGCCCCCGGCTCCGTTTCCCAGGTGCGGGCGGCGGCGCACGAGCTGACGAGCTTCGCCAAGCGGCGCGGCGTCTCGGTGATCCTCGTCGGCCATGTCACCAAGGAGGGCCAGATCGCCGGGCCGCGCGTGGTGGAGCACATGGTGGACACGGTGCTCTACTTCGAAGGCGAGCGCGGGCACCAGTTCCGCATCTTGCGCTCGGTCAAGAACCGCTTCGGCCCGGCGGACGA
The DNA here is from genome assembly GCA_965212515.1 of Sulfitobacter sp. GTDB lineage: Bacteria > Pseudomonadota > Alphaproteobacteria > Rhodobacterales > Rhodobacteraceae > Sulfitobacter. Next base: position 3,354,110 of record OZ243122.1, on the reverse strand, counting down.
GATCGGCGTCTTCGAGATGACCGGCGCGGGCCTGTCGGAGGTGACCAACCCCTCCGCCCTCTTCCTCAGCGAGCGGGGCGAGCCCGCGGCGGGCTCCGTCGTCTTTGCCGGGATCGAGGGCACCCGCCCGGTGCTGGTGGAGCTGCAGGCGCTGGTGGCCCCCTCGCCCCATGCCCAGGCCCGGCGCACCGTGGTGGGCTGGGACGGCGGGCGACTGGCGATGATCCTCGCCGTGCTGGAGGCGCGCTGCGGCATCCCCTTTGCCGGGCTCGACGTCTATCTCAACGTGGCCGGCGGGCTGAAGATCTCGGAGCCCGCCGCGGACCTGGCCGTGGCCGCCGCGCTGCTGAGCGCGCGCGAGGACGTGGCCCTGCCCGCCAAGACGGTGGTTTTCGGCGAGATCAGCCTCTCCGGTGCGCTGAGGCCCGCCGCCCAGACCGAAAACAGGTTGAAAGAAGCGCAGAAACTTGGTTTTACCAGCGCGATCGCCCCAAAGGGCGGCAAGGCCGCCGACAGTGCGGGCCTGTCTTTGCACCGGATGTCTGATCTGTCAGAAGTCGTAGGTGAGATTTTCGGCGCCGGCTAGGCGCGCAAAAGAGGCGAGCGAATGGAAGGCTTTACCATTATCGACGGCGTGGTCGCCCTGGTGATCGTGCTTTCGGCACTCCTGGCCTACGGGCGCGGCCTGGTCCGCGAGGGCATGGCCATCGTCGGCTGGATCGCGGCGGCGGTTCTGGCCTTTCTCTTTGCCCCCCAGGTGGAGCCCCTGGTGCGCGAGCTGCCGGTGGTGGGTGAATTCCTCGCCGACAGCTGCGAGCTTTCGATCATCGGCGCCTTCGCGCTGGTCTTCGCGGTCGCCCTGATCGTCGTCTCGCTCTTCACGCCGCTCTTCTCCTCCGTGGTGCAGCGCTCCGTTCTGGGCGGGATCGACCAGGGCCTGGGCTTTGTCTTCGGCGTGGCGCGCGGCATCCTTTTGGTGGCCATCGCCTTCTTCGTCTACGACACGGTGATCACCGGCCAGCAATATACCATCGTGGAGGAGAGCCGCTCCGCCGTGGTCTTCAGCCGCTTCACCGACCGCATCGAGGAGCGCGACCCGGAGGCCGCCCTTGGCTGGATCACCACCCAGTACGAGACCCTCGTGGGCACCTGCGGCCAGTAGGCCGCCCCCGGACCGCAGACCCGACAATCCGGCCCCCCCGCCAAGGCGGTGGGGTGACAGCCTGCCGCAGAGGCCCTATCTAGTGCCCTGACCCCTGACGGATTCGGAGTCCCGCCTTGTCCAAGATCATGCCCCCCGCCCATCCCTTCGACAGCTCCTACCTTCGCGACACCGACAGCGAGGACAAGCTGCAGGAGGAATGCGGGGTCTTCGGTGTCGTCGGCGTTGCCGATGCCGCCAACTTCGTGGCCCTCGGCCTGCACGCGCTGCAGCACCGCGGGCAGGAGGCGGGCGGGATCGTCAGCCACGACAAGGTGGCGGGCTTCCAGTCGGCCCGGCGCTTCGGCTACGTGCGCGACAACTTCACCAGCCAGTCGATGATGGAGAGCCTGCCCGGCGAGATCGCCATCGGCCACGTGCGCTACTCCACCACCGGCTCCAAGGGCCAGACGGCGATCCGCGACGTGCAGCCCTTCTTCGGCGAGTTCGCCATGGGCGGCGCGGCCATCGCCCACAACGGCAACATCACCAACGCCAACGCCCTGCGCCGCGAGCTGATCGAGCGCGGCTCGATCTTCCAGAGCTCCAGCGACAGCGAGTGCATCATCCACCTCATGGCGCGTTCCCTGCAGCGCAACATCCCCGAGCGCATGGAAGACGCCCTGCGCCGCGTCGAGGGGGCCTTCTCCGTCGTCGCCATGACCCGCACCAAGCTGATCGGCGTGCGCGATCCGCTGGGCGTGCGGCCCCTGGTGCTGGGCAAGGTCGGCGATGGCTGGGCGCTCTCGTCCGAGACCTGCGCGCTCGACATCATCGGCGCCGAGTTCGTGCGCGAGATCGAGCCCGGCGAGATGGTGGTCATCACCGCCGAGGGGGTGGAGAGCCATTTCCCCTTCCGCCCCCAGCCCTCCAAGTTCTGCATCTTCGAGCATGTCTACTTCAGCCGCCCCGACAGCATCCTGGGCGGCCGCTCCGTCTACCAGACGCGCGAGGCCATCGGCCGCGAGCTGGCCAAGGAGAGCCCTGTGGAGGCGGACCTGGTCTGCCCGGTGCCCGACAGCGGCACGCCTGCGGCCATCGGCTACAGCCTGGAATCGGGCATCCCCTATGCCATGGGGATCATCCGCAACCAGTACATGGGCCGTACCTTCATCGAGCCGACGGAGCAGATCCGCAACATGGGCGTGCGCCTCAAGCTCAACGTCAACCGCGCGCTCATCAAGGGCAAGCGGGTGATCCTGGTGGACGATTCGGTGGTGCGCGGCACCACCAGCCGCAAGATCAAAGAGATGATCCTCGATGCCGGCGCCGCCGAGGTGCACTTCCGCATCGCCTCCCCGCCCACCGCCTGGCCCTGCTTCTACGGGGTGGACACGCCGCAGCGCGAGAAGCTGCTGGCCGCCACCATGTCCGAGGAGGAGATGTGCGAGCACCTGGCGGTGGACAGCCTCAAGTTCATCTCTCTCGACGGGCTCTACCGCGCCGTGGGCGAGGGCCAGGGCCGCGACAGCAAGTGCCCGCAATATTGCGACGCCTGCTTCTCGGGCGAATATCCCGTCACCCCCGCCGACCAGATCGACCAGGGGTTCCAGATGAAGCCCGCTGCCGAGTGACGCGCCGGGCCTGAGCGCGGCCCGCGTCGCGGGCCGGGCCGAGGAGCGCGCGATGGAGCATCCCCCCGCCGCCCTGCTGAGCCGCATCGCCGCCTGGCCGGAGCCCGCCCAGGCCCATCTCTGGCGCTGCCGCACGCTCTTTCACGAGGTGGCGGCGGCGCGCGCCATCGGCCCCCTCTCCGAGAGCCTGAAGTGGGGCCAGCCTGCCTGGCGCCCCGCCCGGCCCCGCACCGGATCGACCCTGCGGCTGGACTGGTCCGCCGCCCTGCCCGACCGGCTTTGCCTGCTGGTCGATTGCAAGACAGACCTCGCCGCCCGCCTGGCCCAGCTCTACCCCGCGCTCGGACCCAATGACCTGCGCCGCCGGATCGCCCTGCGCCTCGACGCGCCCTTCCCCGAACAGGCCATCGCCCACCTCGCGGAGATGACCTTCACCTACCATCTGCGCCCCGCCGCCCCGCGCCTCGGCTGAAAGCCGCCCAGCCCTCGGCAAGGGCGCGCCACCCCGGGCCGGGGGGCCTTTTGATCAGCCCCTTCCCCTGTTACCTGCCCCTCGGTTTGTACCAAGAGCGAGTCGCGCCAGAGGGCGCAGGGGGACAGATGACACTTCGCAAGGATCAGGAACCGACGCCGTCCAAGATTGCCCGGATGGCCAACCAGGAGGCCGAGCTGGATCGGACCGCCCTGATCGGCATCTTCGGCAGCAGCAGCGCGCCCGGCGCCCTGGTGCGCGAAAGCTCGGGCCGGACCGTGCGCGTCCAGGTCGGCGACAGCATCGAGGGCCGCCGCGTCGAGGCCATCGGCGACGATCACCTGGTCCTGGCCCGCGGCGGCCAGACCAAGGTCCTGCGCCTGCCCTGAGCCTCCTGATCTCGCGCCCTTGGGCACGCGGGCCTTGACGGGCCGCGCTGCACCGTGCACATCGCCGCCATGACGAAAACCGCACTGATCACCGGCGCCTCGCGCGGCCTGGGCGCCGCCCTGGCCGAGGCGCTCGCGCCCGAGCACCACATCATCGCCGTGGCCCGCACCACCGGCGGCCTGGAAGAGCTGGACGACCGCATCCAGGCCAAGGGCGGCAGCGCCACCCTGGCGCCGATGGACGTGACCAACGCCGACGCTATGGCGACCCTCTGCCGCGGCATCCATGACCGCTGGGGGCGTCTCGATCTGTGGCTGCACACGGCCATCCACGCCGCCCCCCTGGCCCCGGTCGATCACATCGACGCCAAGGACATGGCCAAGTCGGTGGCGGGCAACGTCACCGCCACGGCCACCCTGATCGCCTATGTGGCGCCGCTTCTCGGGGCCGAGGGCCAGGCCGTCTTCTTCGACGATCCCCGCGCGGGCGAGAAGTTCTTCGGCAGCTACGGCGCCACCAAGGCGGCCCAGATCGCCCTGGCGCGCTCCTGGCAGGCCGAGCGGGCCCGCATCGGGCCGAAGATCCAGATCCTCACGCCCGCCCCCATGCCCAGCGCCACCCGCGCGCGCTTCTTCCCGGGCGAGGACCGCAGCGCCCTGGCCGAGGCCCGCAGCGAGGCCGCTGCGATAATCGCGCAACTCTGACGCAGGGCGGCCGGGCCAGGGCAGCGGCCCGCCTTGCCGCCCCTGCGCCCCTCGCTTATCAAGGCAAAAAGGGGCCATTCATGCGCATTCTCATCACCAACGACGACGGCATCACGGCGCCGGGCCTGCGGATTCTGGAGGCCATCGCCGAGGCCCTGGCCGGGCCCGAGGGCGAGGTCTGGACCGTGGCACCGGCCTTCGAGCAGTCCGGCGTCGGCCACTGCATCAACTACGTCCACCCCACCATGATGACGGAGCTGGCGCCGCGCCGCTTCGCCGCCGAGGGTTCGCCCGCCGACTGCGTGCTCATCGCCATCCACGAGGTGATGCAGGGCAAGGCGCCCGATCTAGTCCTCTCGGGGGTCAACCGGGGCAACAATTCGGCCGAGAACACGCTCTATTCCGGCACCATCGGCGGCGCCATGGAGGGGGCCCTCCAGGGCTTCCCGGCGATTGCCCTGTCGCAGTACTACGGTCCCGCCAACCGCGAGCTGGAAGACCCCTTCGAGGCCGCCGCGCGGCACGGCGAGGCGGTGATCCGGCGCATCCTTGAGGCCGCCCCGAAGGAGCAGGCGGACTATCCGCTCTTCTGGAACGTCAACTTCCCGCCGGTGCCCGCCGATGCGGTCAAGGGCATCCGCCTGGCGCCCCAGGGCCGCCGCCCCGGGGTCGTCTTCGGCACCGAGCCCCACGTGGCCCCCTCGGGCCGCCGCTTTGCCTGGATCAAGGGCGGCGACCAGCAGGTCCTGACGGCGCCGGGCACGGACGCGGCGGTCAACCTGGAGGGATACGTCTCGGTCACCCCGATGCGGGCGGACCTGACGGACCATGCCCTGCTTGCCAGGCTGGACGGCTTCGACAGATGAGCCAGGAGGGGATCAGCGACGCGGAACGCAAGATGCAGTTCCTCTATGCGCTGCGCTCCAAGGGGGTGACCGACGCCCGCGTCCTGGAGGCCATGGAGAGCATCGACCGCGGCCCCTTCGTGCGCGGCCTCTTCGCCCAGCGCGCCTACGAGGACATGCCCCTGCCGATTGCCTGCGGCCAGACCATCTCGCAGCCCTCGGTGGTGGGCCTGATGACCCAGGCGCTGGAGATTCAGCCGCGCGACAAGGTGCTCGAGATCGGCACCGGCTCGGGCTACCAGGCGGCGATCCTGAGCAAACTGGCGCGCCGGGTCTACTCCATCGACCGGCACCGCCGCCTGGTGCAGGAGGCCCGCGCCACCTTCGAGGAGCTGGGCCTGGTCAACATTACCGCCATCACCGCCGACGGCTCCTTCGGGCTGGAGGAGCAGGCCCCCTTCGACCGCATCATCGTCACCGCCGCCGCCGAGGACCCGCCCGGCCCGCTTCTGGCGCAGCTCAAGGAGGGCGGCATCATGGTCCTGCCGGTGGGCCAGTCGGACGCGGTGCAGCACCTGATCCGGGTGCGCAAGACGGCCCAGGGCCTGGAGTACGACGAGATGCGCGCGGTGCGCTTTGTCCCGCTACTGGAAGGGTTGGGCAAGGAGACGTAATGCGCTAAGAAGCGCGGGAACCCCGGAGATAGCGGGGGTGAGCCTGATGAGGACCTGCAGATGATCCATGCACCCCGGACCCGTGGCCCGCGCCTGGCGCTCCTGGCGGGCGGCAGCGCCCTGTTCCTGTCGGCCTGCGCCGAGCAGCCGCTCGATTTCGACCTGCGCGGCCTGAACGGCGGTTTCAGCACCGCCGAGGCGGCCAGCGGCGCCGTCGCCAGCCGCCCCCAGCCCGATGCCCGGGGCGTCATCTCCTACCCCAACTACCAGGTGGCGGTGGCCCAGCGCGGCGACACCCTGATCGATGTGGCCGAGCGGGTCGGCCTCGATGCCGCCGAGTTGGCCCGCTACAACGGCATCGAGCCCGACGTGGAGCTGCGCCGGGGCGAGATCGTCGCCCTGCCGAGCCGCGTCGCCGCCTCGGGCACGGCGCCGGGCGGGGTGGACATCTCGACCCTGGCCAGCGGCGCCATCGCCCGGGCCCCGGCCACGCCCTCGGTCCAGACCAGCACCCTGGCGCCCGCCAATGCCCCCGCCCAGAGCGCTTCGGCCCCGGCCGAGACGGCCCCCGCCGCGCGCGAGCCGATCCGCCACCGGGTGGCCCGGGGCGAGACGGCCTATACCATCTCGCGGCTCTACAACGTGCCGGTCCAGGCCCTGGCCGAGTGGAACGGCCTGGGCCCCGAGTTCGCCATCCGCGAGGGTCAGTTCCTGCTCATCCCGGTGCCCAAGCAGGCCCCGCCGCGCAGCGCCGCACCCCAGGTGGAGAGCGCCGCCGTGACCCGCCCGGGCACCGGCAGCCCGACCCCCACGCCGCCCTCCGCGGCCACCCCCCTGCCCCGCGACGAGCCGGCCAAGGCCGAGGTCGAGGCGGCCGCCGCCGCCACCCCGGCGGAGCCCGTGGCCGACCTGGGCGAGCCGACCAAGCCCGTCAGCCAGGGCCGCATGGTGGTCCCCGTCCAGGGCGCCATCATCCGCGGCTACGCCAAGGGCAAGAACGAGGGCATCAACATCCAAGCCGCCCCCGGCAGCCCCGTGAAGGCCGCCGACAAGGGCACCGTCGCCGCCATCACCAAGAGCGCCGAGGGGGTGCCGATCGTGGTCCTGCGCCACGCCGACAACCTCCTGACGGTCTATGCCAACGTGGCCGAGGTGAGCGTCAAGAAGGGCGACAGCGTGGGCCGCGGCCAGCAGATCGCCAAGCTCCGCGGCGGCAGCGACGCCTATGTGCATTTCGAGGTCCGCGAGGGCTTCGACAGCGTGGACCCGGCGCCCTACATCGAGTGATTCTGGGCGGAGTAGCTATTCCCCGGCGCAAGCGGCGCTGACACCAGCGCGCAGCCGGGCAGGCCATATTGGAGCACGTGGGACACAACCCCGATGGGTGCTCCGCACCCACCGCGCCCCCTACCCCAGGGCAACCCCTTCCCGGCCTGCCAGGTCCACGAAGAACTGCCAGGCGACACGGCCCGAGCGGGCGCCGCGGGTGGCTTGCCATTCCACCGCCTCGGCGCGCAGGCGCTCGGGCGGGATCTCGATGCCGTAGGCCGCGCAGTAGCCCGCGATCATCGCCAGGAACTGCTCCTGGTCGCAGGCGTGGAAGCCCAGCCAGAGGCCGAAGCGGTCCGACAGGGAGACCTTCTCCTCCACCGCCTCGGCGGGGTTGATGGCCGAGCCGCGCTCGTTCTCGATCATGTCGCGGGGCATCAGGTGGCGGCGGTTCGAGGTGGCATAGAGCACCACGTTCTCGGGCCGCCCCTCGATGCCCCCGTCGAGCACCGCCTTGAGGGACTTGTAGTGGGCATCGTCGTGGCCGAAGCTGAGATCGTCGCAGAAGAGGATGAAGCGCCCCGAAGCGCCGCGCAGGTGGTTCAGCAGGCGGCCCACCGAGGGCAGGTCCTCGCGCTGTAGCTCGACGATCTTGAGATCCCCGTACTGTGCCTGAACTTCGGCGTGCACGGCCTTGACCAGGCTGGATTTTCCCATCCCGCGCGCGCCCCAGAGCAGGGCATTGTTGGCCCCCAGCCCGGCGGCGAACTGGCGCGTGTTGGCCAGGAGCGTGTCGCGCGCCCGGTCGATCCCCAGGAGCAGCTCCAGCGCCACCCGCGAGACCTGGGGCACGGGCTCCAACCGGTCCGGGCCGGTGTGCCAGACGAAGGCGGCGGCGGAGGCGAGGTCGGGCACCTCCGGCGGCGCGGGGGCCATCCGCTCGAGTGCGGCGGCGATCCTCTCCAGGGTATCTTGGGTCACTTCAGGTCGTCCGTCTCGTCCTCGAGCTCGTCGAAGAGCTCCTCGTCGTCGTAGTAGCCCTCGGCGCGCAGCTTGGCCTCGCGCTTCACCTCCACCCGCTTCACGAGCTGGATGGAAATCTCGTAGAGGCCGTAGACCACCACGAAGAGGATGAGCTGGGTGATGACGTCCGGCGGGGTGACCAGGGCGGCCAGCACCAGGATGCCCACCATGGCGTACTTGCGCACGTTGGCCAGGCCCTCGGCGCTCACCAGGCCGGCCTTGCCCATGAGGGTCAGGAGCACCGGCAGCTGGAAGCAGACGCCGAAGGCCATGATGAACTTGAGCGTGATGTCGAGGGATTCGTTGACCTTGCCGAAGAAGGTGATGGTCGCCCCCTCGCGCGGCAGGGGCTCGGCCGGGGTGCCGCCGGTGGCCGTCGTCAGCAGGTTGGTGACGATGGAGGAGGCATCGGCGAAGCCCAGCAGGAAGGTCATCGCCAGGGGGGTGACCACGAACTGGGCAAAGCTGGCCCCCAGCAGGAACATCGCCGGCGAGGCGATGAGGAAGGGCAGGAAGGCGTTCTTCTCGTTGCGGTAGAGGCCCGGGGCCACGAAGCGCCAGAGCTGGTAGCCGATGATCGGGAAGGCGATGGCGAAGCCCCCGACCATGGAGATGCGGAAGAGCGTGAAGAGGTATTCCTGCGGGCTGGTGAACTGCAACGCGGGCGAGGGATCGCCCAGATCGCGCAGGGTATCGACGATGGGATCGAGCAGGAACTCCATCACGTGCTCGGCGATGAAGTCGCCCTGGATCGGGATGAAGAAGAGCGTGATGGCCGCCATGAAGGCCAGGACCGAGCGGATCAGCCGGGTGCGGAGTTCGGCCAGGTGCTCGATCAGGGGGGCCGCGCTGTCGTCGATGTCGCCGGGGCTGCTCATGTCTTGCTCTTCTCGGAGGAGGTCTTCTGGGCGGCGGGTTTCTTGGCCGGGGCCTTCTTGGCGGCGGCCTTTTTGGGTGCGGCCTTCTTGGGCGCGGGCGTTTCCCCCCCAGGCACCTCCGCCGGGGGCGCCGGGCGGGCGATCTCGGCCTCCGCGGCCTCGGCCTTGGCCAGGGCATCGGCGGCCTCGCGCTGCTTGCGCTCGGCGGCCTTGCGGGCGGCGGCGGCCTTGATCCGGGCCGCCTCCTCGCGCCGCTCCGCCGAGAGCCGTCCGGTCTCGCTCTCGGGGTCGATGTCGGTCAGGCCCTTGGTGGCCTCCTTGACCCCGTCCATGGCCGTACCGAGCGGGTTCGAGGCCGCCTTGAGCGACTTGTTGATCCCCGAGGAGACCTCGCGGATGCCGCTCTCGTCGGCGGCATCGTTCATGGCCTGGCTGAATTCGCGCGCCATGCCCTTGGCCTTGCCCACGAACTGCCCGACGCGCCGGAAGAGCACGGGCAGGTCCTTGGGCCCGACCACGATCAGGGCCACGATGCCGATGACCAGAAGTTCGGTCCAGCCGAGATCGAACATGACCTTACACCGGGTCCTTGTCGGCCCGCTTGTCGGTTTTGGGGTGGGTGCCGATGTCGGTGTGCTTGGGCAGGTCCGCGCCGTCCACATCTTCGGCGTCGACGCGCTTCATGTCATCCTCGCCCTCGCTGATGCCGCGCTTGAAGCTGGTGATGCCCTTGCCGACCTCGCCCATCAGCGAGGAGATCTTGCCCCGTCCGAAGAGCACCAGCACCACGATCGCGATCAGCAGCAGGCCGGGCAGGCCGATGTTTCCCAGTCCCATCTTGTTCTCCTATCTCTGGCGCACCCGCCGGGGTGCGTCTTCGGCTCCCTGTCTAGCGGCGCCGCGCGGGCCTTAGAAGCGTTGATCGGGGCTGCGGCGGGCCCGGGGGCGGCCTTTTGCACGCGCGGGCGGGGCTTGTCGCGGACTCCTGACAGGTTTATGGCAGGAGTAGTGGGGTTTGAGGCGACAGGAGGGGCCCATGGCGCGCAAGGCGCGGCTGCTGCGGATCATCGACCTGCTGGGCGACGGGGCACTGCACCGGGCGGGCGACCTGGCGGCGCGGCTCGGCGTGTCGGAGCGCACCATCTACCGCGACATGGCGCGGCTGGCGGCCACCGGCCTGCCGCTGCGAGGCACGCCCGGCACCGGCTACCGGCTGGAGGAGGCCCTGTCCCTGCCGCCGCTGGCGCTCTCGGCGGCGGAGCTGGAGGCGCTGAACCTCGGGCTGGTGATCGTCGCCGAGGCGGCGGACCCGGAGCTGCGCGCCGCCGCAGAGGCCCTGGCCGCGCGCATCGAGGCGGTCCTGCCTGGCGGCGCCGAGGCCGGCGGCGCGGCCTGGGAGGCGGCCCTCGCCCCCCTCTCGGACCCGACCCGCAACCTCAGCCACCGGGCCCTGATCCAGGCCGCCATCCGGGCCCGCCAGAAGCTGCGCCTCTCCTACGCCGGAGAGGCCCGCGCCCTGACCCTGCGACCCCTGCGCCTGGGCTACCGCGGGCGCCTTTGGCACCTGCTGGGCTGGTGCGAGGAGGCGGGGGACTTCGGGGAGTACCGGCTGGACCTGATCGAGGGGCTGGAGGCCCTGCCGGAACTGTTCGTGGCCGAGCCGGGGAAGGGGTTGGGGGACTATGGCGGGTGATTGGGTGTAAAGAGCTAACTAAGGAAATGTCCTGCCCGGCCCCCGGCCGGGCTGCGCCTGCCTGCCCCCTGGCAGGCGCATGAAACCTTTCCGCCTGTGGGACGCTTGGCATGCCGCGCCGCGTTCCCGCCACTGTCCCTGTTCCGCTCAGGCGCCTCCCCAGGCAGGCGCAGCCCGTCCGCGCGGGGGCTCTTGATGGGGGCGCCGCAACCAATTCGCCGGAGCACCAACGAACGGCCTACCGCTCGCCCCGCTCCCGCAACCGCCAGCCTTCCTGGCGCGGCAGGAAAGCCTCCACGGCGGCCTGGGCGACAACGATGGTCTCGCCCCCCGCGGGCACGTTCATGCCGCCGAAGGTGGCCCGCACTTCGGCCCGGCCGCGCGGCAGCTTCTCCGCCAGGGCGGCGCAGTCCACGGCCTCGGGTTCCTGCACCGCCACCGTCACCTGCACCCGCATCTGCGCGGGCGCCAGGCCGGTCACCGAGAAGAGCGGCAGGGAGGAGTGCCGCAGGGCATCCTCGATGGCCCGGGCGGCGGCCTTTGTGTAGTCCATCCCGTGCAGGTCGTTGCCCATGCCCATCTCGATGATCACCCGCTGCTCAGTCATCGCGGCGCTCCATGTCAAAACCCACCGAGAGGGCGACGTTGGCCATCACCGTCGGCGCCCCCTCCCCTTCAGGCCGGGGCACGTCGAGCCCGCCGCGGACCAGCTCGACGGTCACTTGGCCATAGGGAAAGACCCGCTCCAGCACCGAGACATCGACCAGGTCGGGCCGCTGCACGGCGACCCGCAGGGTGATCCGCATGTCCTCCTTGCCGAAGCCGAAGAGCTCCGCGAGGTTGATCGAGTTGTGCCAAAGGGCATCGCGCAGGGCGCGCTCCGCCGCCTGGGTGTAGTCGCCCCGCCGCAGCGAGGTGCCCATGCCGAATTCCACCAGCAGCGGCTCAGCCATCCGCCCCCTCCTTCACCGGAAAGACGAAGCAGCGGTCGCGCCGGATCGTCAGCCACATGACAGCCCCGGGCTGGGGCAGAAAGACGTTCGGCACGGTCGCTATGAGGCGCGAGCCGTCGTGATCCATGATGAACTCCACCAGGCTCTCGTTGCCCATGAAGCGGGCCCGCTCCACCACCGCGCGGGCCGGAGTGCCGTCGCTCGCCGTGGGCAGGGGGCCGCGGCCCTTGCGGTCGAAGTCGATCCGCACGTGCTGGGGCCGGAAGACGATCTCGACCCAGGTGCCGTCGGGCACGCCGGGGGCCAGGAACTGGCCGAAGGGGGTCTCGGCCAGGGCGCCCGAAACCTTCGCCCGGATAACGTTGGCGTCCGAGAAGAAGGCCACGGCGGCACGGTCCACGGGCCGGGTGTAGACATTGTAGGGCGCCCCCTGCATGACGATCCGGCCCTCGCGCATGAGGGCGATCTCGTCGGCCATGCGCATCGCCTCGTCGGGCTCGTGGGTGACCAGCAGGACCGCCGTGTCTTCCTCCTTGAGGATCGCCAGGGTCTCGTCCCGGATGCCGTCGCGCAGGCGGTTGTCGAGGCCCGAGAAGGGCTCGTCCATGAGCATGATGCGGGGCTTCGGCGCCAGGGCCCGGGCCAGGGCCACGCGCTGCTGCTCGCCGCCCGAGAGCTGGTGCGGGTAGCCGTCGATGTAGCGCCTCAGATCGACCCGCTCGAGCAGCTCCTCGACCCGCGCGCGCTTCTCGGCCCGGCCCTTGCCCTTGAGCCCGAAGGCCACGTTGTCGGCCACCGAAAGGTGCGGAAAGAGGGCGAAATCCTGGAACATCAGGCCGATCTCGCGGCGCTCCGGCGGGACCCGGAAGACCGTGTCGCAGATGAGCTTGCCGTCGACATGAATCGTGCCGCTGTCCTGCATCTCGACCCCGGCGATCATACGCAGGGTGGTGGACTTGCCGCAGCCCGAGGGGCCCAGGAGGCAGGTCACCTGCCCCGGCATGATCTGCAAAGAGACCCCGTCCACCACGCGGCGGCCGCTGTAGGAGCGGCGCAGGTCCTTGATCTCTAGCCGGGGCGGTTCGGGGGTCATGGGTATCCGATCAAAAAGCTCGGAAAGCAGCTATCAGCCCCGCCGCGCGCCCGCAAGCACCGCCGCGAAGCCCACGCCCAGGACGACAAGGCAGATCACCAGGAGCTGCTCGTACTTGTGCCCTTCGGTCAGGAGCGCCGCGACCCAGGGCCAGGCCCGGGCGAAGTAGGCAAAGGCCCCGGCGAGGGCCGCCGCGAAGGCCACCCCGTAAGCCCAGGGGGCGACGCGGCGCCCGCCCACAAGGCCCACCAGCAGGACCGGGGTGAGGAACATCGAGGCCGTGCCCGAAACGGCCACCGCGTCGAAGAGGGTGGCATTGCCCCAGAGCGTCAGGAGCGTGCCCAGCGCCATGAAGAGCACCATGGCGGCGCGCCCGCCGGCCAGGCTGCGGGGCGCCAGGCGCAGCTCCTCCACCACCAGCCGGGCGGCCGAGGAGAGGGCGCTGTCGAGCGTCGAGAGGGCCGAGACCAGGAGCGAGAGCATCAGGGCGAGGAAGACCCAGGGCGGGAACATCCCGCTCCAGGTGCCGATCAGCTCGCCCTCGTAGGCGGCGCCCTCAAGCCCGGCCTGGATGCCGAAGGCGCCGAAGCCGAGGATGCAGAGGGTCGAGATCCAGAAGGCATGGCGGAAGGAGGCGCGGGTGGTGGCGGGATCGGCGAGGAAGCCGCGGTCCATCATCACCGGATCGTGCGCCGGGTAGGAGAAGACCTGCAAAAGCGCCACCGCCAGGAGCACCCAGCCGTTCCAGGCGCCCGCCGTGCCGGGGGCCGTGAGGATCGCGCCGAGATCGAAGCCGGGGCTGAGCGCCAGGGCCACCAGGGCAGCGCCGAAGACGACCAGGAAAAGGCTCATCTGGAGCACGTCGGTGCGCAGGGCCGCCGAGAGCCCGCCCCAGGCCGAATAGGCCAGGCCGAGCAGGGCCACGATGAGGATCGCCGCGGTGCCCGAACCGGCGCCCGCGGCGCCGAAGATCAGCCCCACCACCAGGAGGTTGGCGAAGACCTCGGAGAGCAGGCGCAGGGCGATGACCAGATTGTAGCTGCCCTGGCCCCAGGCCCCGAAGTGGCGACCGAGCCAGTCCTGCAGGGAGCCCACGCCCTCGGCCCTCAGGCGCGCGACGATGAAGCCGCCGGTGAGGAAGGAGAGGTAGTAGGCGGCATAGGCCAGGGTGCCCGCGATGCCGTAGTAGTAGCCCAGGATGGCCGAGTTCATCAGCGAGCGGGCGAAGATCCAGGTGGTGACCTGGCTCAGCACCAGGGTCCAGAGCCCCGGCGCCGCCCCGCTGGCGCTGCGCCCGCTGAAGAAGCCCTCCACCGAGGCCCGGCGCGGCGCGGCGAGCAGGCTGGCCACCAGGATGAGGCCGAAAAGGGCAACGAGGACGGGTGTTTGCATGGTCTGGCTCCGGTCTTGGACGGGCCAGAGGTAGCGCAGGGGCGCGGGGGCGGGAAGCCGGGAATGGGGGGATGGCGGAAATGTGAGGGGGGCTTTGGGAAGTGGGTGAGGCGCGCCTATCGGAGCGGGGCCCCGACAGAGGCATCGACTTCACCGTCCGGCCCCCGGGCCGGGCTGCGCCTGCCTGCCCCTCGGCAGGCGCAATCCCCCGACGAGCTGGCGGGCCGGTAGGGATCATCGCGGCGCGGGTGCGCCGGTGGCCCGGTGCCGCGCGGGCGCCCGCCCAGGCAGGCGCAGCCCGGCCGCGCGGTGTTCTCTGGCCGGGGGCAGGGCATTAAAGATGGGTGCGGAGCACCAATCCAACGGCACCGTGGCCCCTCTCACCACGAACGGATAGCCCCCCTACCCCGCCAGTTCGAACCCCGCCTCGGCCCGGTCCACCCCGTTGACCTGCACCACCACCCCGTGGGCGCCGGGGTGCAGCGTGAAGGTCGTGGCGTCGCCCTTCAGGCGGTGGCGCTTGCGCAGCACCAGCTCCTCTCCCGGCGCGATCACCCCGCTGCGGAGCTTGAAGACCTTCTCGCCGCGGCGGCCGCCGGGGCGGGCGAAGGAGAGCCGGTAGTCCACCAGGACCGGCAGCGGCACCGCCGAGCTGGCCCGCAGGCGCACCTCGATCTCCAGCACCCCGCCGATCCGCGGCGCCTCGGGGGCGAGCCGCAGCACCGCCGTCACCGGCACCTCGGGGCTGTAGCCGAGAAGCCCGAGCGCCCCGGGGTGGCCCGCCTTGAGCAGGCTGCGCAGGGCGTGGCGGGTGATCCAGTCGAGCTCCTTCGGCGCCTCTCCGCCCTCGGCGCGCCAGAGCGCCAGCCGCGCCACCACCAGGTCCGGCTCCTGGTTCGTTAGATCGTTGAGATGGTTGGCCACCGAGCGGGTGACGTAGCGCGTGCCGTCTGCCCGGAGCAGGTCGAGCAGCGGCAGGGTGCGCGCGGACGGCAGATCGAGCCGCCCGGCCCAGGGCAGGCGCGGGCGCGTGCCCTCGCTCACCAGGCGGCGCACGTGGTAATTCTCGTCCCCGGCCCAGAGCGCCAGGCGCGCCAAGGTCTCCTCGGGCCAGCGCGTCAGGAAGGGGCGGATGTAGAACTCCATGGAGAAGCGCCGGGTGGCCGCGTGGAGCAGGTCCAGCGCCCGCTCGCGGTGCTCCTCCAACCCGTGGCGCACGGCCAGGATGCCGGGCACGGCGTGGATGAACTGGCCGAAGTCGTCATCCGTGAGCGTGGGATCGAGCGGCGGCGGCATGGCCGCCTCGAGTGCTGCGGCCATGGCAGGAAAGTCCCCCGGCAGGTGGGGCTCGAGGCAGTCGGCGATCCACTCCAGCCGGGCCAGCAGGGTGCGCTCCGGCCGGCCCGCGAGGACCGCCGCCTCGAAGCCCGCCCGGTCAAAGCCGGGCCGGGAGGCCGCCTGCTCGGCCGCCAGCTGGCCGATGGTCTCGGCGTTGAAGAGCTGGTCGGCGAGCGAGAAGCCCTGGGCCATCACATGGTGAGGTTGGTGCCGCCGCCGTCGAGCAGCAGGTTCTGGCCCACGATGAAGCCCGCGTGCTGCGAGCAGAGGAAGGCGCAGGCGGCGCCGAATTCCTGTCGGGTGCCGTAGCGGCCCGCCGGGATGCCCTTCTGGCGCTCGGCGCGGGCCTCGTCCAGGGTGATGCCGCGGGCCTTGACCACCGCCCCGTCAAGCGAATCCGCCCGGTCCGTGGCGTGGATGCCCGGCAGGAGGTTGTTGATCGTCACCCCCTTGCCCGCCACCTGCCGCGAGGTGCCGGCCACGTAGCCGGTGAGGCCGGTGCGGGCGGAGTTGGACAGCCCCAGGACGGGGATCGGCGCGCGCACCGACTGGGAGGTGATGTTGACGACCCGGCCCCAGCCGCGTTCCATCATGCCCGGCACCAGCGCCTTGATGAGGGCGATGGGGGCCAGCATGTTGGCGTCGAGCGCCTTGATGAAGTCCTCGCGGTCCCAGTCGTGCCACATGCCCGGGGGCGGGCCGCCGGCGTTGTTGACCAGGATGTCCACCTCGCCCGCCGCCTCGATCACGGCGCGCTGGCCCTCTTCGGTGGCGACGTCGGCGGCCACGGTGGTGACCGAGACCTGGTGCTCCTGGCGCAGCCGCTCGGCCGCCGCCTCCAGCGCCTCGGCGCCGCGCGCGTTCATCACCAGCTCGACGCCCGCCTCGGCCAGGGCCTCGGCACAGCCCAGGCCCAGCCCCTTGGAGGAGGCACAGACCAGCGCCCTCTTTCCCTTGATCCCAAGATCCATCAGTTGATTCCTTTCCTTGACGGTGCAAGACCTACCACGGCAGGCCCGGCTTGCCAGCAAAACACCCCCCGCTTGACCCACCCGGGCCATATTCCTAGCCTAGTCTTCCGGCTCAGATGCCGCAGCAACAGGTGCCCCCCATGTCCGCCCAGACCGCCGCCCAGAGCCTGCCCCTCCTGCCCGGGGCCTGCCTGCGCTGCTGCGACGGGGCCAACCGCGGCGATGCCCTCTCCTTTGCCGAGGAGCTGGAGCTGGACGATTCCTACGAACTGACGGGCGGCAGCGCGCCCCAGATGATGCGCTTCCTGGCGGGGCCCGAGATGGCCCTGAAGGTGGCCCCCGAGAGCCCCCTGGGCCGGGCCGGGGCGCCCCTGCACCTGGACAGTGCCCTGACCTTCATGAGCCGAGACGGGGCCACCCAGGAGGTGCTCCTCCTGGTCGAGCTCGATGCCGCGGGGGCGGCGCGCGAGACCTACCTGCTGCCCCTGGTGCCGCTGCGGCCGCGCACCGCCTACCGCCTGGTGGGAATCGACCGGGCCGGCGCGCGCCAGCACTTTGCCCGCCTTGCCTGCACCTCCTTCACCCGGGGCACGCGGATCACCCTGGCCACCGGCGCCCAGTGCCCGGTCGAGGATCTGCGCCCCGGCGACAGGGTGCTGACCCGGGACGACGGGGTGCAGCCGCTGCGCTGGATCGGCCAGAGCACCCTGCGGGCGGTGGGCGATCTCGCCCCGATCCGCATCCGCGCGGGCACCCTCAACAACCTCGGCGACCTGGTGGTGAGCCCCGAGCACCGGCTCTTTGTCTACCAGCGCCAGGACCGCGTCGGCGCGGGCCGGGCCGAGCTGCTGGTGCGGGCCCGCCACCTCGTCAACGGCGCCAGCGTGCTGCGCCAGGAGGGCGGCTTCGTCGATTACTTCCAGCTGCTCTTCGACGCCCACCAGATCATCTATGCCGAGGGCATCGCCGCCGAGACCATGCTGCTCGATGCCCGCACCCGCGAGATCCTGCCCGAGGAGCTGGCCGAGCGCCTGGGCCCGGTGATCCCCGGCCACTCAGACAGGCCCCACGCCCATCTGGAGATCAGCGAGGGGCTGGTGGACCGGCCCGACGCCGCCGATCTGCTGCGCCGCGCCTCGACCCGCTAGGGCTCAGCCCGCCTCCACCGGGTAGTGGAACTCCTCCCGGACGATCTTGCCGTCCTTGACGTGGTAGACGCCGATCTCCTGCATCTGGAAGCGGTTGCCGCTTTCCTTGTCGGTGGCATCCACCGCGAAGAGGCAGCTGAACTGATCCTCGCCGAAGAAGAAGGGGCCCTCCACCCTGGTCTCGTGCTCCTCCATGGCGCCCTCCCACCAGTCGTGCTTGCCGTGGATGGCCTTGAGCCCCTGGGTCTCCCGGCCCTGGCCGTTCATGTCCGCCGCCTCCACCGAGACGGCATCCTCCGCATAGAGCCTGTCGAGGTTGGCCCTGACCTGGGCGCTGCCGGCCCGGCAGCCCGCCACCAGCTCCTGCGCGATCTCCTTGAGTTGCATCTCATCCTCCCCTGATGTTCGCTTAATGTTCTCATGCTGCCACGGCTGGCGATTCGCCGCAACGGCGATTGCGCGCCCCCGGCGCCGGGGCTATATGGGCGCCATGTTGCAGAGCCCCCAGAACCGCCCCGAGCTGCCCGCCGAGATTGCCCGGCGCCGCACCTTCGCGATCATCTCGCACCCCGACGCGGGCAAGACGACCCTGACCGAGAAGTTCCTGCTCTTTGGCGGGGCCATCCAGATGGCCGGCCAGGTGCGGGCCAAGGGCGAGGCGCGGCGCACCCGCTCGGACTTCATGGCGATGGAGAAGGACCGGGGCATCTCCGTCTCGGCCTCGGCCATGTCCTTCGATTTCGCCAGCGGCGGGCGTGACTACCGTTTCAACCTGGTGGACACGCCGGGCCACTCGGACTTCTCCGAGGATACCTACCGGACGCTTACGGCGGTGGATGCCGCCGTCATGGTGATCGACGGCGCCAAGGGCGTGGAGAGCCAGACCCAGAAGCTCTTCGAGGTCTGCCGGATGCGCGACCTGCCGATCCTGACCTTCTGCAACAAGATGGACCGCGAGAGCCGCGACACCTTCGAGATCATCGACGAGATCCAGGAGAACCTGGCCATCGACGTGACCCCCGCCAGCTGGCCGATCGGCGTGGGCCGGGACTTCATCGGCTGCTACGACATCCTGCGCGACCGTCTTGAGCTGATGGACCGGGCCGACCGTAACCGCGTCTCGGAATCGATCAAGATCGAGGGGCTGGAGGACCCCAAGCTGGCCGAGCACGTGCCCGGCACCCTCCTCGAGAAGCTGCGCGAGGATCTGGAGATGGTGCGCGAGCTCATGCCCGCCCTCGATCCCGCGCTCATGGCCGAGGGCTCGCTCACGCCGATCTGGTTTGGCTCGGCGATCAACTCCTTCGGCGTGAAGGAGCTGATGGAGGGGATCGCCAAGTACGGCCCCGAGCCCCAAATCCAGAGCGCCGAGCCGCGCCAGATCCTGCCCGAGGAGGGCAAGGTGGCGGGCTTCGTCTTCAAGGTCCAGGCCAACATGGACCCCAAGCACCGCGACCGGGTGGCCTTCGTGCGCCTCGCCTCGGGCCACTTCGAGCGGGGCATGAAGCTGACCCACGTGCGCTCCAAGAAGCCCATGGCGATCTCCAACCCGGTCCTCTTCCTCGCCGCCGACCGGGAGCTGGCGGAGGAGGCCTGGGCGGGCGACATCATCGGCATCCCGAACCACGGACAGCTGCGCATCGGGGATACCCTCACCGAGGGCGAGGCCCTGCGCGTGACCGGCATCCCCTCCTTCGCGCCGGAGCTCCTGCAGGGCGTGCGCGCGGGCGATCCGATGAAGGCCAAGCACCTGGAGAAGGCGCTCTTCCAGTTCGCCGAGGAGGGCGCGGCCAAGGTCTTCAAGCCCTCCATCGGCTCGGGCTTCATCGTCGGCGTCGTGGGGCAGCTTCAGTTCGAGGTGCTGGCCAGCCGGATCGAGCTGGAATACGGCCTGCCGGTGCGCTTCGAGGGCTCGCAGTTCACCTCGGCGCGCTGGGTCTCGGGCGAGAAGGCGGCGGTGGAGAAGTTCGCCAATGCCAACAAGCAGCACATCGCGCACGACCACGACGGGGACATCGTCTATCTCACGCGCCTGCAGTGGGACATTGACCGGGTGGAGCGGGACTACCCGCAGGTGCGGCTGACGGCGACGAAGGAGATGATGGTTTAGGGGGGCGGCCCTGCGGAGCCCGCCATCCGTTTTCCACATCGGCCCTGAGGTCCCGCTCGGCGGCACGCCGGGCAGCGCCCGACCTCCCCCCGGAGGGCGCTCTTGCACCGCCGCACCCCGCACCACCGTTGAAAGTATGGCGCCGCCCCGCCGTAGTCCCACCGTCCCGAAGCGCCCTCCAGGTCGGTCGCCGCCCGGCTCGCGTTTGAACAGGGGCGCCAGGTCTCGCCGCAGCCCCCTGCCCGCCATCCCTTCTCCAATCAGCCCCGAGGTCCCGCCCGGCGGCAAGCCGGGCAGCGCCCGACCTCCCCCCGGAGGGCGCTCTTGCACCGCCTCTCCCTGCGCAACCGATGAAAGGATGGCACCGCCCCGCCGCAATCCCACCCTTTCAAAGCGCCCTCCAGGTCGGTCGCCGCCCGGCTGACGTTTCAACAGGAGCGCCAGGGTCTCGCCCGGCCCCCTGCCCGCCATCCCCCTCCCACATCACCCCCAACGTCCCGCCCGGCGGCACGCCGGGCAGCGCCCGACCTCCCCCAGGAGGGCGCTCTTGCATCGCCTCCCCCGGCACCACCGTCGCGACAGCAGCACCGCCCCGCCACAGCCCAACCGTCCCAAAGCGCCCTCCAGGTCGGCCGCCGCCCGGCTCGCGGTGCGACAGGCGCCCAACACCCGTTCCCCCGCCCCCCATTCCTTGCTACCCTGACGCGCAACGACGCCAGAGACGAGCAGCAGAACCATGACCACCTGGGGCCTCGCGGCCACCGTCAAGGCCCCTTCCGAGCAGATCCTGCAGTGGGCCGCCTACCACCTGGAGGCCGGCGCCCACCGGCTGCACATCTACCTCGACGATGACAACCAGGCCGCTCTCAACGCCCTCAAGGGCCACCCGCAAATCCGCGTCACCCTCTGCGACGCCGCCTGGTGGCAGAAGCGCCGCGGCCACCGCCCCGAGGCGCACCAGCAGCGTCAGACCGTCAACGCCACCCACGCCTACCGGCGCGATCCCCAGGTGGACTGGCTGATCCACCTCGACGTGGACGAGTTCCTGGTGGCCGAGCGGCCCGTGGCGGAGATCCTCGCCACGCTCCCGGCGGACCAGCCCACCGCCCGCATCCGCCCCATGGAGCAGCTCTCGGGCAGCGCCGACCTCTTCAAGGGCTTCATCCCGCCAGGGCCCGGGCGCACCCGCCTGGTGGCCGAGCTCTATCCCACCTACGGCGCCTGGCTGAAGGGCGGTTTTCTCAGCCACCTGGCCGGCAAGGTCTTTGCCCGCACCGGGCTGGAGCGCATCCAGGTGCGCATCCACAATGTCTTCCAGGGCGGCGAGATGGTGCCCACGCCCGAGCGCCAGGCGGGGATCGACCTGGCCCACGCCCACGCCAAGAGCTGGGAGGACTGGCTCGCCGCCTACCGCTTCCGCCTGGCGCGCGGCTCCTACAGGGCCGAGCTGGCGCCCAACCGCCCGCACGAGAAGGGCGGCCTGACCATGCACGAGCTCTTTGCCATGATCGAGGCCGAGGGCGGCGAGGCGGGCCTGCGCGCCTTCTTCGAGGAGGTCTGCGCCGACGGCCCGGCCCTGCGCGAGAAGCTCGCGGCCCATGGCCTGCTAAGGCGCGCCGATCTGGGCCTGAAAGCCACAATCGGTGAACATTTTCCCGCCTTCGCGCGTTGAACACGCAACCGTTTGACCTTGCAGGCACTTGTTGCTATGCGGACGCGGCATGTGGCCCGAGGGCCACGGCGGGCCAAGGGGCCCCATGACTAGACGCAGCGGGCCAAGTCAGTGTCCGCACAACCCGGACATATATGACAAAATTCTCTGATCTGAAGTTGAACCCCAAGGTACTCAAGGCCATCGAAGAGGCCGGGTACGAGACCCCCACCCCGATCCAGGCCGGCGCCATCCCCCCCGCGCTCGAAGGCCGCGATGTCCTCGGCATCGCCCAGACGGGCACCGGCAAGACCGCCTCCTTCACCCTGCCGATGATCACCCTGCTGGCCCGTGGCCGCGCCCGCGCGCGGATGCCGCGCTCGCTGGTGCTTTGCCCGACGCGGGAACTGGCCGCCCAGGTGGCCGAGAACTTCGACACCTACGCCAAGCACGTGAAGCTGACCAAGGCGCTGCTGATCGGCGGCGTCTCCTTCAAGGAGCAGGACGCCCTGATCGACAAGGGCGTCGACGTGCTGATCGCCACCCCGGGCCGCCTGCTCGATCATTTCGAGCGCGGCAAGCTGATCCTCAATGACGTGAAGGTCATGGTGGTGGACGAGGCCGACCGGATGCTCGACATGGGCTTCATCCCCGACATCGAGCGGATCTTCGGGCTCACGCCCTTCACCCGCCAGACGCTCTTCTTCTCGGCCACCATGGCGCCCGAGATCGAGCGCATCACCAACACCTTCCTCTCCGCCCCCGAGCGGATCGAGGTGGCGCGCCAGGCCACCACGGGCGAGAACATCACCCAGGGCGTGGTCATGTTCATAGGCTCCCGCAGGGACCGCGAGGGCAGCGAGAAGCGCCGCCTGTTGCGCGCCCTGATCGACGGCGAGGGCGAGAAGTGCACCAACGCGATCATCTTCTGCAACCGCAAGGTGGACGTGGACATCGTTGCCAAGTCCCTCAAGAAATACGGCTATGACGCCGCCGCCATCCACGGCGACCTGGACCAGAGCCAGCGCACCCGCACCCTGGAGGGCTTCCGGGAGGGCAAGCTGCGCTTCCTCGTGGCTTCCGACGTGGCGGCCCGCGGGCTCGACGTGCCCTCGGTGAGCCACGTCTTCAACTTCGACGTGCCGAGCCACGCCGAGGACTACGTGCACCGCATCGGCCGCACGGGCCGCGCGGGCCGGGACGGCAAGGCGATCATGATCTGCGTGCCCCGCGACGAGAAGAACCTCGAGGACGTGGAACGCCTGGTCCAGCGCGAGATCCCGCGCCTGGAGAACCCCCTGAAAGAGGGCGAGAGCGCCGCCCCCGAGGAGAGCGCCGAGGCCGGCGAGAAGCCCAAGCGCGGCCGCTCGCGCGGGGGCCGCGGCCGCCGGAACGAGGGCGAGGAGCGCCGGGCCGAGGCCCCCGCACAGGAGCCCAAGGAGCGCAGCAAGGAGGCCCCCAAGAAGGAGGAGGAGGCCAAGGCGCCCGAAAAGAAAGAAAGCCGCGACAGCAAGCCGGTGGAGAAATCCCGCCGGGGCGGCCGTGGCAAGGACGAAGGCCGGGGCCGCGGCCGAGGCAGCGACCGGGGCGGCAAGCCCGTCGTCGGCCTGGGCGACCACACGCCGGAATTCATCGAACTGAGCTTCGCCGACCGCCGCGAGGGCTGACCCCCGGCGACAGATGACAGGAAAGCCCCGGGCCCCGCGCCCGGGGCTTTTTCTTTGCGCTCCACCCCATCCCCACACAAAAAAAACCGGCGCCGGGAGCCCCCCGCGCCGGTTCAAATCTCGCGACCTCGGCAGGGGCCCTGAAGCCCCCCTGCCCTCAGCTCAGGCGGCTCACCACCACCGTCACCTCGGGCTTCTTGCCGATCTCGTTCTGGGCGGAATGGCGCACCAGGCGGCGCATCTCGTCGTTGAGCTTGTCATCGTCGCGCAGGGTCTTGGCCGCGGCACGGCCCAGCCACTGGCCCAGGTCCTCTTCCAGGACATCGACCAGCGGCGCCCCGGAGCGGCCCAGCTCGGGCAGGCCCATGGGATCGACCCAGGGATCGCCCAGGATCTCGTCCTCCTCGTCGATGATGACGGTGACCGTCACGTGGCCGTTCAGGGCCATGCGGATGCGGTCCCGCACCACGCCGTCGAGCGCGCCGACCTGGACCGACCCGTCAAGGTAGGTGCGGCCGGTCTCGATGTACTCGGTCACCTTGGGCGCCTTGTTGCCCGAGAGCTCGATCATCATACCGTTGACGGCCAGAACGCCCTTCATGCCGCGCTGCTCGGCGATCTTGACGTGCTCGCGCAGGTGCCGGTGCTCGCCGTGCATGGGGATCAGGATCTGCGGCTTCACCACGTCGTGCAGGGTCTCCAGGTCGGGCCGGTTGGCGTGGCCCGAGACGTGGTAGAGCCCGGTGCTGTCGTCCACCACGTCCACGCCCATCTCGGAGAACTGGTTGATGATGCGGATGACGCCCTTCTCGTTGCCGGGGATCGTCTTGGAGGAGAAGAGGAAGAGATCGCCTTCCTTCATCTCCAGCCCCTGGTACTTGCCCCGGGCCAGCTGCGCCGATGCGGCGCGGCGTTCGCCCTGGGAGCCGGTGACCAGCAGCATCAGGTTCTCGCGCGGCATGTTGCGCGCATCCTCGGGGCTGACGGTGGCGGGGAAGTCCGTCATCACGCCGGTCTCCAGGGCGGCATCGACCATCCGCTTCATGGCCCGGCCCAGCAGGACAACGGAGCGGCCCGCCTTCTCGGCGGCCTCGGCCAGGGTCTTCACCCGGGCGACGTTGGAGGCGAAAGTGGTGGCCACCACCATGCCGGGCTGGGCGCTCACCAGCTTCTCGATGTCGGCCGAGAGGGTCGCCTCGGAGCGGCCCGGCAGGGGCGAAAAGACGTTGGTGCTGTCGCAGACCAGGGCCTTGACGCCCTCCTTGCAGACCTCGGCCCAGAGGCCGCTGTCGAAGGGCTCGCCCACGCCGGGGGTGAGGTCGATCTTGAAGTCGCCCGAGTGGATCAGGCGGCCCTCGTCGCAGTCGATGACCAGCGAGGAGCTTTCCGGGATCGAGTGGGAGATCGGCAGGAAGCCGACCTTGAAGGGCCCGGCACCCTGCTGGTGCGGCCAGGCGCCGACGGTCTGGACGGCCTCCGGCGGATGGCCGTGCTCCTCTAGCTTGCGGCGCGCGATGTGGGCGGTGAAGGCCCGGGCATAGATCGGCGCCTTGAGATCGGCGTAGTAGTGGGCCACCGCGCCGACGTGGTCCTCGTGCGCGTGGGTGATGAAGATGGCCTCGATGCGGTCGGCCCGCTCCTTCAGCCAGGTGATGTCGGGCAGGATCAGGTCCACACCCGGGCTTGTGTCCATGTCGGGGAAGGCGACGCCCAGGTCCACGACGATCAGCCGCTCCTTGCCGGGCTTGCCGTAGCCGTAGACGTAGGCATTCATGCCAATTTCACCCGCCCCCCCGAGGGGCAGATAGATCAAACGTTCGCTGCTCATTCTTCAGCTGTTTCCTTGTTGTGATTGTAGATGACCACGAGACCATGCATGGTCAGGTCATCCTCGATCGTGTCGAATAGGTCTTCGGTTTGCGCGAAAAGCGGGGCCAGCCCGCCGGTCGCGATGATTTTCATGCTCTGGTCGCGTTCGGCCTTGATGCGGGCGCAGATTTCCTTGCACAGCCCGACGTAGCCCCAGAAGATGCCCGACTGCATGCAGGCAACGGTGTTGGTTCCTACTACACGCTGCGGCTTGGTAATGTCCACATGCGGCAATGCGGCTGCGGCCATGTGCAGCGCCTCCAGGCTCAGGTTCACACCGGGGGCGATGACGCCCCCCACGTAGGCCCCGTCGTGGCCCGCCACGTCGAAGGTCGTGGCGGTGCCGAAATCGACCACGATGAGGTTGCCGCCGTGCCTGTCGAAGGCCCCGGCGGTATTGACCAACCGGTCCGGGCCGACGATCGTTCCCTGGTCCACCCTCGGCTGGGCCGGCAGGGCGCAATCGGGCTTGCCCACCACGAAAGGCCGGCAGTTGAAGTACTGGTCGCAGAAGACCCGCAGGTTGAAGACGACGCGGGGCACGGTGGAGGAGATGATGACATCGCTGATGTCGGGCTCGATCCCGTGGTGCTTGAGCAGGGTGGAGAACCAGGTGAAGTAGGCATCCGCCGTGCGCGCATGGTGCGTCGAGGTGCGGAAGGTGCAGAGAAACTGCTCTCCGTCCCAGATGGAAAAGACCGTGTTGGTGTTGCCGCAGTCGATGGCCAGTAGCATCCGAAATCCTCCGGTGTCAGAAAAAGACGTCCGCCGCCGTGATGGTGCGGCGGCCCTCCGCGGTGCGCAGGATCAGGCAGCCCTCCGCGTCGATCCCCTCGAAGGTGCCGCGCTGGCTCTCGCGCATGGTGCGGGCGGTGATCTCCTCGCCCAGGCGGGCGGCCCTCTCCAGCCAGGCGTGGCGGATCGGGGCAAAGCCCTGGCGGGTGAACTGCTCTTCCAGGGTGGCATATTCGGCGGCCAGGGTATCGAGGAAGTCCTCCGGCGCGACGCTCATGTTGAGGCTGCCGCGCAGGCTCACCGGGGTCACGGCGCCGGGCTCCACCGCCTCGGGCGCGGGGGCATGGACGAGGTTCACCCCGATGCCGATGACCAGGTGATCGCCGACGCTTTCCAGCAGGATCCCCGCCACCTTGCCGCCGCGCAGGAGCACGTCGTTGGGCCACTTGAGGGCAAAGGCATCCTCATAGCCGGTGACGGCCACGAAGCTGCGGTAGAGCGCGAGGGAGGCCACGAAGGAGCGCAGGGCGGCCTGGCCCGGCGGCTCGCGGCGCTCCATCACCAGGGTGCCCGCGAAGTTGCCGCGGGGCGTGGCCCAGGCGCGGCCCCGGCGGCCCCGGGCGGCGGTCTGCTCGACCGCCATGATCCAGGCCGGGCCGCTCAGGGTGGGCAGCATCCGGGCCGCCTCGGAGAGGGTGGAGTCCAGCACGTCGAAGACGTGCCGACTGTATCCTGCGGGCCAGTCGCGCATCAGGGGGACCGGCGCCGCAGCCTAGTTCACCAGGGCGCCGGCGGCCGCCTGGGCCGCGGCCTCGACCCCGAACATGTTGGCGATGCCCACCACCATGATGATCGCCGAGGCCATCAGGAAGATCGGCAGGATGCGGCTCGAACCGTTGTCCAACTGCTCCGTCTGCTCATCCCCGAAGTACATGAAGAAGACGATGCGCAGGTAGTAGAAGGCCCCGATCACCGAGGCGATGACCCCCGCGATGGCGAGCCAGACCATGTCCGCCTCGTAGGCCGCGCGCAGCACGTAGAGCTTGCCGAAGAAGCCCAGCATCGGCGGCACGCCGGCCAGCGAGAAGAGCAACACCAGCATCGCAAGGGCGCGGCCCGGATTGGTCCGGGCGTACATGTTGAGCGCCGAGATGTCGGTCACCGGGGCGCCGTCCTTGGACATCATCAGGATGAAGGCAAAGGTGCCCACGTTCATGGTGACGTAGATGGCGAGGTACACCAGCATCGCCTGGACCCCGAAGGCCGTGCCCGCCGCCAGGCCCATCAGGGCATAGCCCATGTGGGCGATGGAGGAGAAGGCCATGAGGCGCTTGATGTTGGTCTGGCCGATGGCCGCGATGCCGCCGAGGAACATGGAGAGGACCGAGAGCAGCGCCACGATCTGGCGCCAGTCGCCCACGGCCTGGCCGAAGGCATCATGCAGCAGCCGCGCAAAGAGTGCCATGGCCGCCACCTTGGGGGCCGTGGCGAAGAAGGCGGTGACCGGCGTGGGCGAGCCCTCGTAGACGTCCGGCGTCCACATGTGGAAGGGCACGGCGGAGACCTTGAAGGCCAGGCCCGCGACCAGGAAGACGATCCCGAAGAGCAGCCCCACCGAGGTCTCGCCCGATTGGGCGACGGTGATGATGCCCGAGAAGAGGGTCGTGCCGGCGTAGCCGTAGACCAGCGAGGCGCCGTAGAGCAGCAGGCCCGAGGAAAGGGCGCCGAGGACGAAGTACTTGAGGCCCGCCTCGGTGGACTTCACGGAATCGCGGCGCAAAGCGGCCACGACGTAGAGCGCCAGGGATTGCAGCTCCAGGCCCATGTAGAGGGCCATGAGGTCGCCCGCGCTGACCATGATCATCATGCCCACGGCGGCCAGGGCCACCAGGACGGGATACTCGAAGCGCAGCAGGCCCCGGGCCTTCATGTAGCCCTCGGACATGACCAGCACGGCGGCGGCGGAGAGCAGGATCGCCACCTTGGAGAAGCGGGCGAAACCGTCCTCGATGAACATGCCGTTGAAGGCGACGCGCGTGCCCTCGCCCATCAGGCCGATCCAGGCGGCCAGAAGGACAAAGACCAGGGCGGTGAGCCAGACCAGGGTGGGCCCGAGGCGATCCTTGGTGGTGTAGACCGCCACCAGGAGCCCCAGCATGGCAAAGACCGCCAGCAGGATTTCGGGCAGGATGACTGTCAGATCAGCGGAAATCATCGCATCTGGTCCTTTTAGTTCGAGGCGTCGGCGGTCTGGAGCGCCCGGTCGGCCGCCTCCAGCGCCACTTCGTAGTTCTCAACCAGGGCCGCCACGGAGGGCCCGATCATGTCCAGCACCAGGGCCGGATAGACCCCCAGCAGCAGGGTCATGACGACGAGCGGCGCGAAGGTCCAGCGTTCCCTTGCCGTCATGTCGGTGATCGAGCGCAGGCTTTCCTTGATCAGGTCGCCCAGGACCACCCGACGATAGAGCCAGAGGGCGTAGGCGGCGGAGAAGATCACCCCGGAGGTGGCCACGGCGGCGATCCAGGTGTCGACCTGGAAGATCGCCATGAGGGTGAGGAATTCACCCACGAAGCCCGAGGTGCCCGGCAGGCCGACGTTGGCCATGGTGAAGAGCATGAAGATCAGCGCATAGGCGGGCATCCGGTTCACCAGGCCGCCGTAGGCGTCGATCTCGCGGGTGTGCATCCGGTCGTAGATCACACCGACGCAGAGGAAGAGCGCGCCCGAGATGAAGCCGTGGGAGATCATCTGGAAGATCGCCCCGTCGATGCCCTGCTGGTTGGCCGCGAAGATGCCCATGGTCACGAAACCCATGTGCGCGACCGAGCTGTAGGCGATGAGCTTCTTCATGTCTTCCTGCACCAGCGCCACGAGCGAGGTGTAGACGATGGCGATGGCGCTCATCCAGAGCACCAGCGGCGCCAGCACGTCGCTGCCCACGGGGAACATCGGGATGGAGAAGCGCAGGAAGCCGTAGCCGCCCATCTTCAGCAGGATCGCCGCCAGCACCACGGAGCCGGCCGTCGGGGCCTGCACGTGGGCGTCGGGCAGCCAGGTGTGGACGGGCCACATGGGCATCTTCACCGCGAAGGAGGCGAAGAAGGCCAGGAAGAGCAGCGTCTGCATCCCGCCGACGATGTGGATGCCCAGCACCTCGAAGTCCTCGGAGGCGAAGTTGTGGTTCAGCAGGCTGATGTCGCAACCGCCGATGCAGGTGGTGCCCGCCTCGGAGAACATGGCCACCATCGCCACCAGCATCAGCACCGAGCCGAGGAAGGTGTAGAGGAAGAACTTGAAGGAGGCGTAGATCCGGTTCGCCCCGCCCCAGATGCCGATGATCAGGAACATCGGGATCAGGCCGGCCTCGAAGAAGAGATAGAAGAGGATCAGGTCCAGCGCCATGAAGACGCCCAGCATGAGCGTTTCCAGCACCAGGAAGGCGATCATGTATTCCTTCACCCGGGCGGTGACGTTCCAGGAGGCCAGGATCACCAGGGGCATCATGAAGGTCGTCAGCATCACGAAGAGGATCGAGATGCCGTCCACGCCCATGCGGTACTTCAGGCCCAGCAGCCACTCGGCCTCGACGACGAACTGGAAGCCCGTGTCGTTGGGATCGAACTCGAAGAGCACGAAGAGCGAGACGATGAAGGTCACGCTGGTGGTGATCATCGCCAGCCACTTGGCGTTGCGCTGCGCGGCCTCGTCGTCGCCGCGCAGGAAGACGGCCAGGATCAGGGCCGCGAAGGCGGGCAGAAAGGTGATAATGGAAAGCAGTTGGGTGTCCATTACTGCGCCCCTCCGGTCATCGTCATCCAGGTCACCAGCACCGCGATGCCGATCACCATGGCAAAGGCATAGGTGAAGATGTAGCCGGACTGGGCCCGGCCCGCGAGACGGGTGAAGAAGGGAATGATCCCCATGGCGATGCCGTTGAGCGTGCCGTCGATCACGCTGCCGTCGCCACGCTTCCAGAAGAAGCGGCCGATGGCCTTGGCCGGTTGCACGAAGACCACGTCATAAACCTCGTCAAAGTACCACTTGTTGAGCAGGAACTGGTAAAGCGGCTGCTGGTTGGCCGCGAGCCGTTTCGGCAGCGCGGGGTTGTGAATGTAGAAGAGCCAGGCGGTGGCGAAGCCCAAGAGCATGGCGAAGAAGGGCGCCAGCTTGACCCAGACGGGCACCTCGTGGGCATCGTCCAGGGTGGTGTTCTCGGGCGCCACGTAGATGGCCCCCTGCCCCGGCGCGCCGGCAAAGGCGTAGTGCTGCTTCTCCTTGGCCTTCTCGCCGCCCTCGGGCTTGGACGCGGCCGCTTCGGTCGCCTCGGTGCCGTGGTCCTCGCCCTCGCCGGCGTGGTGTTCCTGGGCCGCGTAGGGCACCCCGAAATACTGGCCGACATACTTGGCGTTGCCGAAGAAGGGCTTGTAGAAGACCATCCCCGCGAAGATCGCACCGACCGCCAGGATCGCCAGGGGCGCCAGCATGGTGGTGGGGCTCTCGTGGGCATGCTCGTGGGTGTGCTTGTTGCCGCGCGGCTTGCCGTAGAAGGTCAGGAACATGAGCCGCCAGGAATAGAAGCTGGTGAAGAGCGCCGAGACGACGAGCAGCCAGAAGGCATAGCCCTGCCCCGCGGCGAAGGCGCTCTCGATGATGGCGTCCTTGCTGACGAAGCCGGCAAAGCCCACCGGGAAGCCCAGGTACAGCAGCGGAATGCCGACGCCCGTGATGGCCAGCGTGCCGATCATCATGGCCCAGAAGGTGTAGGGCAGCTTGTGGCGCAGGCCGCCGTAGTTCCGCATGTCCTGCTCGTGGTGCATCCCGTGGATCACCGAGCCCGCGCCGAGGAAGAGCATGGCCTTGAAGAAGGCGTGGGTCAGGAGGTGGAACATGGCGACGGAGTAGACGCCGACGCCCGCCGCCACGAACATGTAGCCGAGCTGCGAGCAGGTGGAATAGGCGATGACGCGCTTGATGTCGTTCTGCACCAGGCCCACGGTGGCCGCGAAGAAGGCCGTGGTGGCGCCAAGGAAGACGACAAAGCCGGTGGCCGAGGGGGCGAACTCCATGATCGGCGACATGCGGCAGACCAGGAAGACCCCCGCCGTCACCATGGTGGCCGCGTGGATCAGCGCCGACACCGGGGTCGGGCCCTCCATGGCGTCGGGCAGCCAGGTGTGGAGGATCAGCTGGGCGGATTTGCCCATCGCCCCGATGAAGAGCAGCACGGCCACCACTTCCAGGGCCGCCCACTCGCGCCAGAGGAAGCTGATCGTCTGGGTCGAGAGCGCCTCGGCCTCGGCGAAGATCACGTCGAAGGAGATGGAGCCGGTGAGGGCGAAGAGCGCGAAGATGCCCAGGGCAAAGCCGAAGTCACCGACCCGGTTGACCACGAAGGCCTTGATGGCGGCGGCATTGGCCGAGGGTTTCTTGTAGTAGAAGCCGATCAGCAGGTAGGAGGCCAGGCCCACGCCCTCCCAGCCGAAGAACATCTGCACCAGGTTGTTGGCCGTGACCAGCATCAGCATGGCGAAGGTGAAGAGGCTGAGGTAGGCGAAGAAACGCGCCTTGTAGTTCTCGCCCTCGCCGAAGTTCTCGTCGTGGGCCATGTAGCCGAAGGAATAGAGGTGCACGAGCGCCGAGACCGTGGTGATCACGATCAGCATGGTGGCGGTCAGCCGGTCCATGCGAATGGCCCAGCTCGTGTCCAGGCTGCCCGACTGGATGAAGCGCAGGATCTCCACCGTGTAGGTGCCGTTGGGATAGGCGCTGGCGTCGAAGCTCAGGAAGATGATCCAGGAGAGCAGCGCAGAAAGGAACAGGAGGCTCGTGGCGACCCACTGGGCCGCCGTCTCGCCGATGACCTTCCAGCCGAAGCCGCAGAGGATGGCGCCGACGAGGGGGGCGAAGAGGAGTGTCGTTTCCATCTGTCCTTACCCCTTCATCACGTTGACGTCTTCGACCGCGATCGTGCCGCGGTTGCGGAAGAAGCAGACCAGGATGGCCAGGCCGATGGCGGCCTCTGCGGCGGCGACGGTCAGCACGAAGAGCGTGTAGACCTGGCCCACCAGATCCCCCAGGAAGGAGGAGAAGGCCACGAAGTTGATGTTCACCGCCAGGAGCATCAGTTCGATGCTCATCAGCAGGATGATCACGTTCTTGCGGTTCAGGAATAGCCCGAAGATGCCGATGACAAAGAGCGTCGCCGCCACCGTCAGGTAATGTTCAAGTCCGATCATGTCGTCCCTCGCGTGCCCTTGTTGCCGGGCTTCTAGTCTGTCTTCTTCCCGACTTCCACCGGGTTCAAAGGGTGTCAGCCGATGAAGTTGTAGCCGCCCAGCAGGATGATCAGGACCACCACCAGCACGACGATTGTTGTTCTCGACATTGTTCCGTTCCTTCCAGGCGGCCCATCCGCCAAATCTGCCCCGCCAGCCCCGCGCCGGGCGCGGGCAGGCGGGCGCCGCGCAAGGCCTAGAGCCCCTGCCCCGGCTTCACGTCCTTCAGTTCCATGGCCTTGGCCGGGTCGCGCATCATCTGGGCCACCACGTCCTGGCGCTTGACGTCCACGCGGTGGCGCAGGGTCAGGACGATGGCGCCGATCATGGCGACCAGCAGGATCAGACCGGCCAGCTGAAACAGCAGGAAGTAGTCGTCATAGAGGATCAGGCCCAGGGCCTCGGTGTTGTAGCGGCTGGTGTCCAGGACCTGGGTGCGCAGGCCCTCGGCCGCCGCCGAGCTTTCCCAGGCGCCGAAGGCCATGACGAACTGCATCAGGATCACCAGGCCGATCAGCAGCGCGAGCGGCATGTACTTGGCCATCTCGGCCTTGAGCTCGGCGAAGTCCACATCGAGCATCATGACCACGAAGAGGAAGAGCACCGCCACCGCGCCCACGTAGACGATGATCAGCAGCATGGCGACGAACTCCGCCCCCAGCATGACGAAGAGCCCGGCCGAGCTGAGGAAGGCCAGGATCAGCCAGAGCACCGAGTGGACCGGGTTGCGGCTGATGACCGTGAAAAGGCCGCCCGTGATCACCGAGATCGCGAAAAGGTAGAAGGCAAAGACAGTCATCCGTCACTCTCTTTCTCGTCGAAGACCTGCCCGGCAAGGTCGAGCGCGCGGGTCATGGCCGGCAGGCCCGCGAAGACCGACATCTGGGCGATGGTTTCCTTGATATGCTGTTCGGTCGATCCGGCCTCGAGCGCGTGGCGCACCGTCTGCCGCATGGCCGTGTCGTTCTGGGCGCCCTGCATGGTCAGCCCCGCCAGGGTCAGCAGCAGCCGCGTCCGCGCGTCCAGCCCGCCCTTGTTGACGGTATTGCCGAACATCATTTCCATCATGTCCTTCGGCATGGTGCCCATCATCGCCTCAAAGACCTTGGGCGAGAAGGCATCGACCGCCGGAAAGGCCCGGGTCAGTTCCTGGGCCTGGCGGAAGAGCGCCTCGAAGGGGTTCGCGGACTGGTTCATCGGTAGGGCGCGTCCATTTCCAGGTTGCGCGCGATCTCGGCTTCCCAGCGCTCGCCGTTGTCGAGCAGCTTTTCCTTGTCGTAGTAGAGCTCTTCGCGGGTCTCGGTGGAGAACTCGAAGTTGGGCCCCTCGACGATGGCATCGACCGGGCAGGCCTCCTGGCAGAAGCCGCAGTAGATGCACTTGGTCATGTCGATGTCGTAGCGCGTGGTGCGCCGCGAGCCGTCGAGCCGCGGCTCGGCGTCGATGGTGATCGCCTGGGCAGGGCAGATGGCCTCGCAGAGCTTGCAGGCGATGCAGCGTTCCTCGCCGTTGGGATAGCGGCGCAGGGCGTGCTCGCCCCGGAACCGGGGCGAGAGGGGGCCCTTCTCGTGGGGGTAGTTCACCGTCGCCTTGGGGGCGAACATGTACTTGAAGCCGAGGGCGAAGCCCTTGATGAAATCCTGCAGCAGGAAGTACTTGGCGGCGCGGGAGTAGTCGATCTGCGTCATGTCAACCTCACATCGGCCAGCGGGCATAGATGCCCCAGAACCATTCGAACTTTGCCGCGAAGGCCACGAACACGACCCAGGCCAGGGAGAAGGGCAGGAAGACCTTCCAGCCCAGGCGCATGAGCTGGTCGTAGCGGTAGCGCGGGGTGATCGCCTTCACCATGGAGAACATGAAGAAAACGAAGAGCATCTTGATGAACATCCACAGGAACCCGTCCGGCAGGAAGGGCACCGGGCTCAGCCAGCCGCCGAGGAAGAGCAGCGACACCAGGGCACACATGAGCACCACGGCCACCAGCTCTCCGATCATGAAGAGCAGGAAGGGCGTGGAGGAATATTCCACCTGGTAGCCGGCCACCAGCTCCGATTCCGCCTCCGGCAGGTCGAAGGGCGGGCGGTTGGTCTCGGCCAGGGCGGAGATGAAGAAGAGGAAGAGCATCGGGAAGTGCGGCAGGAAGAACCAGTTGAGGATGCCGCCCGCGCCCTCCTGGGCGTTGACGATGGCGCTCAGGTTCATGGAGCCGGCCGAGATGATGACCCCGATGATGATGAGCCCGATGGAGACCTCGTAGGAGATCATCTGCGCGGCGGAGCGCAGCGAGCCCAGGAAAGGATACTTGGAGTTGGAGGCCCAGCCGCCCATGATCACGCCGTAGACCTCGAGCGAGGAGATGGCGAAGACATAGAGGATGGCCACGTTGATGTCCGACAGGACCCAGCCCTCGTTGAAGGGGATCACCGCCCAGGCGATGAGCGCCATGACGAGGCTGATCATCGGCGCCAGGAAGAAGACCGCGCGGTCCGCCCCGGCGGGCACCACGACCTCCTTCACGACATACTTCAGCAGGTCGGCAAAGGACTGGAGCAGGCCCCAGACACCCACGACGTTGGGCCCCCGGCGCATCTGCACCGCGGCCCAGATCTTGCGGTCCGCATACATCAGGAAGGCGAGGCACAGGAGCAGCGGCAGCATGATGAGAAGCACCTGCCCCACCATCAAGAGCCCCATGCCGAGGCCGGTTTGTGTAAAGAATTCAGCCATTGGTCCTCATACCGTCGGTATGCCCTGTTCGACGCAGTTCGCTACGACGACTTCGGCATCAATTGTCCTTATGCCTCGTGGCAGGCTTGGCGAGACCGTATAAACAGCATCACCCCGCCAAATGCTACCCTCTTGCACGACATTTGTGCGCACGTGGCGCGCAAATCCGTAGCCCCGGATCAGGGCATACTGGGCCGCCGCGCATTCGGCGTAATCGCCCACGTTCTCTGTGCTTTGGGCCTTCGTCATGGTGACCTCGAACTGGACCAGATCGCCATCCAGAAGCCGGGTCTTCACGCCCCGGTATTCGGGGATGAAGTCCGAGGCGACCGGCACCGCCGGTTCGCAGGCACTCAGGGACAGGATGGCCAGGGCCAGGATCCGTTTCACTCCGCCGCCATGGGGCTCTTGCGCCGCTCCGCGAGGGCGGCCGAGAGCTCGGCCATCAGCGGGCTGGCCCGGGCAATGGGGTTGGAGAGGTAGAAGTCGCGCACCGCCACGCCGAAGGGGGCAGAGCCCAGCTCGCCGCGCGGCAGGCTCTCGCCCTGGTTCTCGGGAATCGCGTCGATCTCGCCCAGGTGCGGCACCTCAGAGACCAGCGCGCGGCGCAGGGCGGCGACGGAATCGAAGGGCAGCGTGGCCTCCAGCTCGGCCGAGAGGGCACGCAGAATCGCCCAGTTCTCCTTGGCCTGCCCGGGGGCAAAGCTCGCCCGGTAGGCCATCTGGGGACGGCCCTCGGTGTTGACGAAGATGCCCGGCTCCTCGGTGTAGGCGGCGCCCGGCAGGATGATGTCGGCGCGGTGCGCGCCGCGGTCGCCGTGGCTGCCTTGGTAGATCACGAAAGGCCCGGCGGGGATGTCGCCCTCGTCGGCGCCGAGGTTGTAGATCACCTCCGCCCCGAGCACTTCGGTCACGCCGCCCTCGGCGGTGCAGCCCGCGTCCATCGCGCCCACCCGGCCCGCGGCCGTGTGCAGCACCATAAAGCCCGAGCCGGTGGCCTCGGCCAGGGCCTGGGCCTCGGCCAGGATCGCCGCCCCGTCCTCGCGCGCCAGGGCCGCCTGCCCCACCACCACGACGGAGGGCTTGTCCTTCATGTCGGCGTGGTCACGCTCCACGAGCGCCTTGAGGGTCGCGGGATCGGAGCCCACGTGGTCATAGTCATAGGTCAGGTCCACCGCCTCGCCGATCAGGCCGACATCGGCGCCGCGCAGCCAGGCCTTGCGGATGCGCGCGTTGAGCACCGGCGCCTCGACGGCGGGGTTGGTGCCCACCAGCATGACCGCCTCGGCGAACTCCAGGTCCTCCACGGTGGCGGTGCCGACATAGCCCGCGCGGTTGCCCGCGGGCAGCTTCGCGCCATCGGTGCGGCACTCCACGGCGCCGCCCAGGCCCTCGATCAGCTGCTTGAGCGCAAAGGCCGCCTCGACCGGGACCAGATCGCCCACCAGGCCGCCGACGCGCTTGCCCTTCATGGCCTTGGCGGCCGCTTCCAGGGCCTCGGGCCACTCGGCTTTGCGCAGCTTGCCGTTCTCGCGGATGTAGGGGCTGTCGAGCCGCTGGCGGCGCAGACCGTCCCAGACGAAGCGGGTCTTGTCGGAAATCCACTCCTCGTTCACGCCGTCATGGTTGCGCGGCAGGAAGCGCATCACTTCGCGGCCTTTGGTGTCCACCCGGATGTTGGAGCCGAGCGCATCCATTACGTCGATGGATTCGGTCTTGGTCAGTTCCCAGGGGCGGGCGGTAAAGGCATAGGGCTTGGAGACCAGCGCGCCCACCGGGCAGAGGTCGATGATGTTGCCCTGGAGATTGCTGTCGAGCGTCTCGCCCAGGTAGGAGGTGATCTCCGCATCCTCGCCGCGCCCGGTCTGGCCCATCTTGTGGATGCCAGCCACCTCGGTGGTGAAGCGGACGCAGCGGGTGCAGGAGATGCAGCGCGTCATGTGGGTCTCGACCAGCGGGCCAAGATCCAGATCCTCGGTGGCGCGCTTGGGCTCGCGGTAGCGCGAGAAGTCCACGCCGTAAGCCATGGCCTGGTCCTGAAGATCGCACTCGCCGCCCTGGTCGCAGATCGGGCAGTCGAGCGGGTGGTTGATGAGCAGGAACTCCATCACCCCCTCACGGGCCTTCTTGACCATCGGGCTGTTGGTCTTGACCACGGGCGGCTGGCCCTCGGGGCCGGGCCGCAGATCGCGCACCTGCATAGCGCAGGAGGCGGCCGGCTTCGGCGGGCCGCCCACGACCTCCACAAGACACATGCGGCAGTTGCCGGCAATCGAGAGCCGCTCATGGTAGCAGAAGCGCGGCACCTCGATGCCCGCCTGCTCGCAGGCCTGGATCAGGGTCATGGCCCCGTCGGTCTCGATTTCCTTGCCGTCGATGATGATCTTGCGGGTATCGCTCATATGCTCACTTCGCTCTCAGTAACGAACCGATGCGGCTCGATTTTTGAATCTCGTCCAATCCGAGCGCACAATAGCTTTGCGGGTCGGAAGTATCGACCCCTCGCTCGGCAAAAAATGCTGCGGCCTTGGCGCGCATCCGGTCCTTTTCGGCATCGCTGTCGGTGTAGGCCTCGATCTCTTCGTCGCTGTAGCCCAGATCGCGCGCGCGGCTCTGAAGATCGCTCACGTAGGCGATGGCGCGGAACATCCGGGCCGAGATGTCGGGGCATTCCTTGCGGATCATGTCGGCGATGCCGAGGTCGAAGAGGGCATCGTCGATCTCCGACACCTCGCGCAAGGGCGGCTTGGCGGTGGCGGTCGTGCCCCAGGCCAGGGCGGCGATCAGGGCGGCGCTGAGAAGTCTTTTCATCACTCTTTCCTCACATGGTCGGGCTTGGCTGCCCGGGCTCCACATGGGCCGACACGGGGGGTTATGCAATAACAGCGCCCAGGCGCGCCGCCTTGGCGGCGGCAAGCGGCCTAGGTGGAGGGGCAGGTCCCCGCGAGGGTGAAGCTGTTGTTCTCGATCACCAGGGCTTCGGCCGGGGTGTCGGGGCCGACGGCCCAGTCGATGTCGGAGGAGCCGAAGAGGCCGACGCAGTGCTCGATGGCGGCATATTCACCGGCCTCGCGCGCGCCTTCCAGCGACTGGGCCACGTCGCGCACCCGGACCGTGAAGACATCGAGCTGCCGGTCCACCTTCTGCACCTTGGTGCGGTAGAAGTGGCCGTCGAAGGCGATGCGGTCATCGTCGTTGCTGCACCCGCCCAGGGCCAGGGCGGCCAGCAGCGCGGGGATAAGGATCTTCATTGCGTCACTCCGCGGCCACCCCGGCACAGCCATCGCTGCGCCAGCGGGTCGCCTCTTTCAGATAGGACCAGCCAAAGGCATGATCGCTATCGCCTTTTGCGCGCAGATGGTCAAGCCGTGCGAGCCCCTCCTCGAGGCTGGGCCGGTGCCCCGGCGCGACCCACCACATGACGAAGTGCATCTCGCCCAGCAGCTCGAACCATTCCGCGCGGCGCTCGTAGAACTGCTTGTGGATGGTGCCCCAGACGAAGCGTTCCAGGCTCGCCACATCCTCCCAGACGGTGAGGTTCGAGACAAGCTGCGGATCGCCCCCGATGGCTGTCTCGGTGTTGCCGCGTCCCGGCTCACCCGAGCCCTCCATCATCCAGACGAACCCCGGCATCCGCTTGCCCAGGCCATTCACCCGGTCGAGGTTCGCCATGAACTCCGCCACGCGCGGATCGTCCGTCGGGGCCAGGAGGCGGCCCACGTTGAGCTCTGCCAGATGCTTCCCTTTCATGGGTTGGTCTCCCTTTGCTTGAGCCAGGCCCAGCCGAAGGCCCGCGCGCTTGGCCCCTGTGCCTCCAGCAGCCGGAAGCGCGCCATGGCCTCGGCCGGATCGGGCCGGTGGCCCTCGGGCACCCACCAGAGCACCAGGCGCAGGGCATGGCCCATGTCGTACCACTCCGCGCGCCTGTCGTAGAACCGCTTGTGCAAGGTATGCCAGACAAAATGTTCAAGGCTTTCAACGTCCTGCCAGACGGAAAGCGTGGAGGCGAGGCGCGGATGACCGCCCAGCGGCCCCGCCGGGTCAAGCTGGGCGCGCTCCATCTCCGCCTCCCCCATCATCCAGACAAAGCCCGGGCTGCGCCGCGCCAGGGCGTTGACCGGCCCCAGCCCGGCGACAAAATCGGCCACCCGGGGGTCCTCCCAGTCGTGCTTGAGCAGGCCGAGGTTGAATTCGGCCAGGTGATGCCCGGCGGGAGGGCGCACCGGGCTCAGAAGAAGATTGCCCCTAGGGCCAGGAGCCCCAGGAGGATGATGAAGAGCCAGCCGAAGCCGAAGAAGGCCGACCGCCAGGGCTGGTTTTGTGTGTAGATGTGCACCCCGGCCATGGCGACCCGCGCCACCAGGAAGAGGGCGGCAAAGAGGTTGACCCAGAAGGGCGGCGCCCCGGCGAGGATGGCGGCGAGCGCCGTCGCCAGGAAGCCGGGCGAGGTTTCGATGGCGTTGGCGAAGGCCCTCTCGCGCCGGTACCAGGGGTCGGCGTAGTTGCGCTTGGGCTTGCCGCAGGGCGCGCGGTTGGCCTCCTCGCGGCCGAGGGTCGAGAGGTTGCCCAGGAGCACCACCAGCAGGCCCCAGAGGGCCAGGGCCGCGATGGCGTGGCCGTAGCTTTCGGCGAGGGGCACTCAGAAGGCCGCCAGCAGCGCCATGACGCCAAGCGCCAGACAGCAGAGCCAGCCGACGACGAAGATCAGGGTCCGGGCGCCGAGGTTCTCCTTGCCGATGCCCGCCACGTGGACCACCAGCACCAGGATGCGGCTGAGGAAGAAGACCGAGGCGAAGAGGTTGGTCCAGAAGGGATCGGCCCCGGCCAGGATCGCCGCCAGAGTGACGGCGGCGAAGAGGCCCGCCATCTCGGCGGCGTTCTGGTAAGCCCGGCTCCAGCGGTAGGTGCTGTTGCTGTAGTCCGGCGGCGGCAGGGCCCCCGCGGTGACCCCCTGGGCCGGCTTCATGGCCGCGCCGATGGGATTGATCGCCAGGCCCAGCAGGGCAAAGGCCGCCAGGGCCACGATGGCGTGTGAATAGGCTGCGAACTGGTCCATATTCCCCTCCTCCGCACGCGGGGACAGGCCCCCGCGTGGGCAGACTGCCCGATCGGGGGGCGCTTGTCATCAGGCTTGTCGGGGGGTGAACGAGGTCTGGAGGAGACGGGGATCAAAGGGTCCGGCTCTTGAAAGTAGGGCAGCGCCGTCCCGCGGGGGGGCGCAAAGCGCCGCCCCAGGGGGGCGGGTCGGCGCTGCCCGGCGTGCCGCCGGGCGAGACAGGTGGTGCAGGGCGCACTCAGAAAGACGCAGCGCTGCCTCCTACGGACGCACTTCAGAGACAAGGGCAGCGCCGTCCCGCGGGGAGGCGCAAAGCGCCGCCCCAGGGGGGCGGGACGGCGCTGCCCGGCGTGCCGCCAGGCGGAACAGGAGGTTCGGGGCGCACTCCAAAGTGAAACAGCGCTACCTCCTACGGACACGCTGCCCGGCGTGCCGCCGGGCGAGACGGATGCCGCGGGGCGCACGCCAAACAACAAAACAGCGCCACCCCTTCGGATGGCGCTGCCCTCAGCTCCCAGCCCCCCGTCGGGGGCCAGAGAAGCCCCCTACTCCGCCGCCACGGCGCTCACGCGGCCCGTGCGCTTGTGCTTGATGCGGTCCTCGATCTCGTCGCGGAAATGCCGGATGAGGCCCTGGATCGGCCAGGCCGCCGCATCGCCGAGCGCGCAAATGGTATGCCCCTCGACCTGCTTGGTCACGTCGAGCAGCATGTCGATCTCCTCGGGCTCCGCGTCGCCCGTCACCAGGCGGTCCATCACCCGCATCATCCAGCCCGTGCCCTCCCGGCAGGGGGTACACTGGCCGCAGCTCTCGTGCTTGTAGAACTTCGACAGCCGCCAGATCGCCTTGATGATGTCGGTCGAGTTGTCCATCACGATCACCGCCGCCGTGCCGAGGCCGGAACGCTGCTCGCGCAGGTAGTCGAAGTCCATGATCGCGTCGCGCATGTCCTTGCCCGGGATCAGCGGCACCGAGGAGCCGCCGGGGATCACCGCCTTGAGGTTGTCCCAGCCGCCGCGGATGCCGCCGCAGTGGGTCTCGATCAGCTCCTCGAAGGTGATCGACATGGCCTCTTCCACCACGCAGGGGTTGTTCACGTGGCCCGAGACGGCAAAGAGCTTGGTGCCCGCGTTGTTGGCCCGGCCGAAGCCCGCGAACCATTCCGGCCCGCGCCGCAGGATCGTCGGCACCACGGCGATGGATTCCACGTTGTTCACCGTCGTCGGGCAGCCGTAGAGGCCCGCGCCCGCCGGGAAGGGCGGCTTCATGCGCGGCATGCCCTTCTTGCCCTCGAGGCTTTCCAGCAGGGCCGTCTCCTCGCCGCAGATGTAGGCCCCGGCGCCGTGCGCCAGGTAGATGTCGAAATCCCAGCCCGACTTGCTGGCGTTGCGGCCCACCAGGCCTGCCTCGTAGGCCTCGTCGATGGCCGCCTGGAGCGCCTCGCGCTCGCGGATGTACTCGCCCCGGATGTAGATGTAGCAGGCATGGGCCCCCATGGCGAAGGAGGCGATCAGGCAGCCCTCGATCAGGGTGTGGGGATCGTGGCGCATGATCTCCCGGTCCTTGCAGGTGCCGGGCTCGGATTCGTCCGCGTTGATCACCAGGTAGGCGGGCCGCCCGTCGCTCTCCTTGGGCATGAAGGACCACTTGAGCCCGGTCGGGAAACCCGCGCCGCCCCGGCCCCGCAGGCCGGAGGCCTTCATCTGGTCGACGATCCAGTCCCGGCCCTTGGCGATGATGCCCGCCGTGCCGTCCCAGTGGCCCCGCGCCTGGGCGCCCTTCAGGGTGCGGTCGTGCATCCCGTAGATGTTGGTGAAGATGCGGTCCTGATCTGCAAGCATGTGCGTCCTACTCGTGTCCTTTGGCCCGCCCGGGGCCAGATCCATTCTGTTCGCGGCCCCGCGGGGCCCTCAATCCTTGTCCGCCCGGCGTACCTGCCAGATCTGGAAGGTCATCACCATGGCCCAAAAGAGCGCAGCCAGGGCCAGCATGTCGACCAGGAAGGCAAAGCGCCCCGGCAGGCCCAGGGCCGGGCCCGCCCAGTTGGCGGCGAGCCAGATCAGCATCGTGCCGGCGATGACCAGCCCGATCACCCTGCCCCGGCGCGCCAGCGCCCTCTCCTGGTCCTCGGTCATGCGCTCGCCCCCGTCAGCCGCCCGAGGCCAGGCTCTTGGCCTGGCCGATCCAGTCGTCGCGGCGGATGCGGCCCTTGAAGCGCAGGCGGTTGTCCACCCAGGCCACCTCCCGGTCGCCCCAGGCGGCGATCTGGTCGAAGTGCCAGATGCCCATCTCGTTCAGGGTCTGCTCCATCTTCGGGCCGACCCCGTTGATCCGCTGAAGATCGTCCTTGCTGCCGCCGCGCGGCCCCTGCATGAGCGAGGGCGCGCTCTCGTCCGAAGGGGCTGCCTGGCCCGCGCCGGGCACCTCCGCGTCGGGCTCCGGTGTCTTTTCGGGGGCCTTCTCGGTGGCCGAGGGCTGGCCCTCCTTCTCGTAGCGCCAGGTGCCCCTGCGCGCCGCCAGCTCGCGCTGGCCGGGCAGCTCCTTGGAAGGCTTCACCGCAGGCTCGGCGGGGGCGGGCTCGGGCGCCACGGCGGCGCCCGCCGCGGTGCCCGCGGCCACGGAAGCCACCCCGTGGGTGGCGGCGGCAGCCCCGGCGGCGGCAGAGGCGCTGCGGGTGCTGTCGGCCGCCTCGGGCGCTGCGGCGCGCGGCGCCGCGCTGCGCGGCATCTGCTGGGGCGGGCCGGTGCGGCGTCCGCCGCAGACGAAAAGACTGAGAAGCAGCCCCACCGCCACCGCGATCAGGAGGCCGGTAAAGACCACCTGGAGGGGCGTGAAGGCCGCGGTGACCACCCAGAGCACGGCCGCAAAGACCAGGCCGGCCAGGCCGCCCATAATCCAGCAGTTGAGGGTGCAAGACAGTTTTTCGTCGCGTTCAGACATGGTTCAAATCCTCCCGTAGACCGGGAAAGCCCCGGCCTAGTCCGTTTTGGTCCTGCGCGCACGGGCCGTAAATTCGGTCTCCTCTCCCGCCGCCAGCTTGACCGACTGATCGACCCAATCGTCCCGCGAAACCCGGCCCTTGAAGCCCTCGAGGTTCTGATCCACCCAGGTGACCTCTTCGGGGCCCCACTTGGCGATCTGGTCGAAGTGATAAAAGCCCATTCCGTGTAGCATGGTTTCCAGCTTCGGACCTATACCCTTGATCAGCTTGAGATCATCGGCCTTGCCCTCGCGCGGGGCCTCCAGGGTGCTCGGCTTGCGGCCCGCGTCTTCGGCCCCCTCGGGGGCGACGGAGCCCTGGGCCGGCTTGCCCTTGGCGCGGGTCTTGGGGGCCTCGCCGGCCACCTCGCTGCGCTTGTCCGAGGCCTCGCCCCGGTCGCGCGGGGCATCGCCCTCGCCCGCCGCGCGGCCACCCTGCTTGCCGTCGGGGCCATCGGGCGGCATCATCTCGTCGCGCGCGACGGACTTGCCGCCCGGCGCCGCGCCGTGGTTGGCGCCATGGGTGACCCAGGGGGTCAGCAGGGGCACCTCTGTGCCGTCGATGCGCTTCACCGTGTCGCCGATCTCCTTGGCGAGGCCGACGCTGGCATTGTATTGGGTGCGCCCGCTGTCGTGCTCCTTGAGGCTGGTCAGCCCCGAGAGCGGCTCGGAGGCATAGCGCCCGTTCTGCGGCCCCGGCGTGGGCACCTCGCCCGCCGCGAGCCGGTCGAGCAGGTCGCGCAGGCCGTCGGCGGTCAGGTCCTCGTAGTAGTCCTTGCCGATCTGGGCCATGGGGGCGTTGGCGCAGGCGCCCAGGCACTCCACCTCTTCCCAGGAGAACTTGCCGTCGGCCGACAGCTCGTGCGGCCGATCGGCGATCTTCTCGCGGCAGACGGAGACGAGATCCTCGGCGCCGCAGATCATGCAGGTGGTGGTGCCGCAGATCTGGATGTGGGCCACCGAGCCCACGGGGGCGAGCTGGAACATGAAGTAGAAGGTCGCCACCTCGAGGCCGCGGATATAGGCCAGGCCCAGCATCTCCGAGACATGCTCGATGGCGGCGCGGGTCAGCCAGCCCTCCTGCTCCTGGGCGCGCCAGAGCAGCGGGATGATGGCGCTGGCCTGGCGCCCCTCGGGATACTTGGTGATCTGCGCCTCGGCCCAGGCCTGATTGGCGGGGGTGAAGGCAAAGCTGTCGGGTTGGTCGGGGTGGAGTCTACGGAGCATTACGGATTGCTTCCCTCATTTCCAATCTCAAAGTTACTAGTCACAGAAATCTTTCCATCAGGAGCAGCGGATAGTGTTCCTGCGACTAGTAGTTCGTTTACCTTGGCCTGAATTACAGCAACGTCCTCGGTGAGTTCACTCGTTAGTTTGGCAGCGGCTTCTAGGCCAGAATATCTTGCGGGATTCTCGTGAAGGAAATTCATCACGCTCGCAGAAATCGCTTCCTGTTTGGACATCTGTGACGAGATCACTTCTTCCAGCACATCTCCGAAATCCCGTTCACCCATCAATTTTTGCATCGCGTCTGTGCTTCGCTTCTGAGATGCTGCTACTAATGGCCCCATAACCTCATGCATCGTGGCTGAAAGGCCGGCAAGGCTTTT
This sequence comes from Sulfitobacter sp., assembly GCA_965212515.1. Taxonomy (GTDB): domain Bacteria; phylum Pseudomonadota; class Alphaproteobacteria; order Rhodobacterales; family Rhodobacteraceae; genus Sulfitobacter. The sequence goes on along the minus strand of OZ243122.1, from coordinate 3,309,807 downwards.
TTCTTCACGCTCATCCCAATCTGTGGAATTTAGCTTGTATCTGTCTTCGTGGAACTGATCGATGATTCTGGAAGAGACCAGATCAACGATTATTCGCCGCAAGGCATTTTTTGTAAGTTCACTCCGCTTCAGAGGAGTGCCATTGTAATCCACGGACGCTGAACGATATTTCTCAAGGAGTTCGGCGAAAGAAAAGAACTTCTCTGGGTGCTGCTGAAAAATCTCGGAAATTACCACACGCTGCCAATCTCGTTTTTCTTCGTTTTTTGAAGCTGACAGAGAATTCCATACAAAGACAATGAAGGTCAAAGTGGCAACAACTGCTGAGACGGCTGCTGCTAAGAAGCTGATCTCCTCCAAGGTCAACGATCAATCTCTCCGAAGACCACGTCCATGGTCCCGATGATCGCCGCCACGTCGGCCAGCTGGTGGCCCTTCGACATGTGGTCCATGGCCTGGAGGTGCAGGAAGCCCGGCGCGCGCAGCTTGGCCCGGTAGGGCCGGTTGGTGCCGTCGGCCACCAGGTAGACGCCGAACTCGCCCTTGGGGGCCTCGACGGCGCAGTAGACCTCGCCCTCGGGCACGTGGAAGCCCTCGGTGTAGAGCTTGAAGTGGTGGATCAGGCTTTCCATGTCGGTCTTCATGGCGCCGCGGCTGGGGGGCGTGATCTTGCCCCGGGCAAGGATGTCGCCCCGGCCCTCGGGGGCGCGCAGCTTCTCGATCGCCTGCTCCATGATGCGGACGGACTGGCGCATCTCCTCCATGCGGACGAGGTAGCGGTCGAAGCAGTCGCCGTTCTTGCCCACGGGGATGTGGAAGTCGAACTCGTCGTAGCACTCGTAGGGCTGGGCGCGGCGCAGATCCCAGGCCAGGCCCGAGCCGCGCACCATGACGCCGGAGAAGCCCCAGTCGAGGATGTCCTCCTCGCTCACCACGCCGATGTCGACGTTGCGCTGCTTGAAGATGCGGTTCTCGGTCAGCAGGCCGTCGATGTCCTCGAGCACGGCGGGGAAGCTCTTGCACCAGGCCTCGATGTCGTCGAGCAGGTCGTCGGGCAGATCCTGGTGCACCCCGCCGGGCCGGAAGTAGGCCGCGTGCAGGCGCGCGCCGCAGGCCCGCTCGTAGAAGATCATCAGCTTCTCGCGTTCCTCGAAGCCCCAGAGCGGCGGCGTCAGGGCGCCCACGTCAAGCGCCTGGGTGGTGACGTTCAGCAGGTGGTTCAGGACGCGCCCGATCTCGCAGTAGAGGACCCGGATCAGGGAGGCGCGGCGCGGCACCTCGGTGCCGGTGAGCTTTTCGATGGCCAGGCACCAGGCGTGTTCCTGGTTCATCGGCGAGACATAGTCCAGCCGGTCGAAGTAGGGCAGGTTCTGGAGGTAGGTCCGGCTCTCCATCAGCTTCTCGGTGCCGCGGTGCAGCAGGCCGATGTGCGGATCGCAGCGCTCCACGATCTCGCCGTCCAGCTCCAGCACCAGGCGCAGCACGCCGTGGGCCGCCGGGTGCTGGGGCCCGAAGTTGATGTTGAAGTTGCGGATCTTCTGCTCACCGGTCACGAAGTCGGTCGAGCCGTCGTCGTAGGTGTTCACGCGAATGTCGCCGTCCATCATTCGATTACAACCTTCTTGGCCGTTTCATTTTTGGATGCCTGTGTATCCGAGGGTCGAAAAAAGTACCAGGAAACCTGGGTGAGAGCAGACCCGACAAAGCTAAGAGCCAGCATCACCAGCAAGCCGGAGGTGCCTTCGGGGAAGACCACGTCAAAGCCGTAATGCAACGCCAGCAGGAGACTGGGCAGAAGGGCGAAGGCGGTCCCGATCAGACAGGCCGCGCGGTACCCCTTTTGCGCAGACTTCAGCGTCACGAAGACACCGAGCAGAACCGGGAAAGTCAGAGAGGTCATCTCCGTCCCTTCAGCTGGCGGTCCTGGGGCCGCCGGTCATCATCGCTGCGCACCCGGACCGGCAGGGTCTCGCGGGCGCCGAAGAGTTTGGCCATCAGTTCCTCGAGAAAGGCAATCATCACAGTTTCTCCAACTCTTGCAGCTTCAGGCCCATCCACCAGAGCAGGCCGATGGTGCCCAGAGGGACCACGCAGACGAGGGCCCAGTACTTGTTGATGCCGAAGAAGGGCAGCAGCTTCAGCATCGGGATGGCCGTCAGGGCCGAGAGGATGAGCCACCAGATGCCGCCCATCACTTGTCACCCTTGCTGACGTGCCCGTCGGCGGCCACCTTGTCGTCTCCCGGCAGGATGTAGTCCGCCCCTTCCCAGGGCGACATGAAATCGAACTGGCGGTATTCCTGCACCAGGCTCACCGGCTCGTAGACCACCCGCTTCTGGGCCTCGTCGTAGCGCACCTCGGTGTAGCCCGTGGTGGGGAAGTCCTTGCGCAGCGGGTAGCCGCGGAAGCCGTAGTCGGTGAGGATGCGGCGCAGGTCCGGGTGGCCCGAGAAGAGGATGCCGAACATGTCGAAGACCTCGCGCTCGAACCAGTTGGCCGAGGGATGCACCGGGGTCAGGGAGGGCACCATGTCCTTCTCGCGCACCGCGACCCGCAGGCGGATGCGGTGGTTCTGGTACATCGAGAGCAGGTGATAGACCACGTCGAAGCGCTTGGCCCGGCCGGCATAGTCCACCGCGGTGATGTCCACCAGGGTGGAGAAGCGGCAGGTGGCGTCGCCCTTCAGGAACTCCACCAGGCCGGTGATGTTGGCCAGGGTCACGTCCATGTTCAGCTCGCCCTGGGTGACGTCCCAGGAGAGCACGCAGTCGGGCCGCTTGGCCTCGATGTAGGCGCCCAGTTCTTGCAGGTGTTCGCTCATGCCAATTCCTTTCGCCCGCGCCTCAGCGCGTGATCGTCCCCGTGCGGCGCATCTTCTTCTGGAGCTGCAGGATGCCGTAGAGCAGCGCCTCCGCTGTCGGCGGGCAGCCGGGCACGTAGATGTCCACCGGCACGATCCGGTCACAGCCGCGCACCACCGAGTAGCTGTAGTGATAGTAGCCCCCGCCGTTGGCGCAGGAGCCCATGGAGATCACGTAACGCGGCTCGGGCATCTGGTCGTAGACCTTGCGCAGCGCGGGCGCCATTTTGTTGGTCAGGGTGCCGGCCACGATCATCAGGTCCGACTGGCGCGGCGAGGCGCGCGGCGCGGTGCCGAAACGCTCCAGGTCGTAGCGCGGCATGGAGGTGTGCATCATCTCCACCGCGCAGCAGGCCAGGCCGAAGGTCATCCAGTGCAGCGAGCCGGTGCGCGCCCAGTTGATCACGTCGGCCGAGGAGGTCACGAGGAACCCCTTGTCCTGCAGGTGGGCGTTCAGCTCCTGCGTCGCCACATCGCGGTCCGGTGCGGCGGTATAGCCGCCCGCTTGCGTCACTGCCATTCCAGGGCCCCTTTCTTCCACTCGTATGCAAACCCGGCCGTCAGGACGGCGAGGAACACCATCATCGACCAGAAGCCCACCATAGATATGTCCTTGAAGGCCACGGCCCAAGGGAAGAGGAAGGCGATCTCGAGATCGAAGATGATGAAGAGGATCGACACCAGGTAGAACCGCACGTCGAACTTCATGCGCGCGTCATCGAAGGCGTTAAAGCCGCATTCGTAGGCGCTCACCTTCTCCGGGTCGGGGTTGCGCACCGCGACAACCACGGCGGCGAGGATCAGGATAATCCCGAATCCGACGGCCACGGCCAGGAAAACAAGGATCGGAAGGTATTCCCGCAGCATCTCGTCCAAGGCAGGCTCCTCTAGGCTTGGCCACTCAGATCACAGGCTGATCGGCTGCTGTTGCATTCGCCGTCGGGTCTACTCGCTGACAGGGGCAGGGTCAACGGCAAGGGGCTGGGCAATTGGGTCGCATTGCGGCCCTCTGGCGCAGGCCCGCGCCAGCCCGCCGGACGCCGGGCCTGGCCCTATGCAGCGGCACGCGGAAGGGCTATTCATGGCGCGGGGGCCACCCTTGTTGCGTCTGTGCCGGCCCCCTTGGGAGAGGTTGACCAGTGAAAGATCACGATGACCCGACGGCCGAGCTCGATTACCGTGCGCAGTTCCAGCACTTCCCCGTCCAGCTCCTGATCCTGGACCGCGAGCTGCGCTTCGCCGACGCCAACCGCCGCTACCACGAGAACACCCGCACCCGCCGCGAAGACCTCATGGGCCGCAAGATCTTCGAGGTGCTCGACGCCCCCGAGGAGATCCGCCGCCCGGTGGAGGAGGCCTGCCTGGCGGCCCTCGCGGGCCACGACGCCTCGGTGAACGACATCTACTATCCCCTGCCCGATCCCGACGGCCCGCCGGGCGCCCTCATGGACATCTGGTGGAGCGCCACCCACCGCCCCCTGCGCAACCGCGCGGGCGAGATCACCCACGTCATCCAGGTGGCCGAGCCGGTGACGGAGCGGGTCAAGGCCCAGAAGCTGAGCCAGGCCGTCATGGCCGAGCTGGAGCACCGGATCGGCAACCTCATGACCCTGGTGATCAACATCGCCAAGCGCAGCGCCCGCAGCCACAGCCGCCTGCCCGCCTTCCTGGAGACCTTCGAGAAGCGCGTCCTCTCGCTCGCCGCCACCAACCGGCTGCTCACCGGGCAGCAGTGGCGCGGCGTGGCGCTGGAGGCGCTCCTGCGCGAGCACCTCGCCCCCTATCTCGAGGAGGGGGCCGAGATCAGCCTTTCGGGCCCCGAGCTGCGGCTCACCGCGAACCAGGCCCAGGCCTTTTCCATGGCCCTGCACGAGCTCACCACCAATGCCGCCAAGCACGGCGCCCTGGCGCGCGAGGGCGGGCGCCTCTCGGTGCGCTGGTCCGGCGCGCCCGAGGCGCACTTCGCCCTGACCTGGGAGGAGAGCGGCCTGGCCCCGCCGCCCGAGGGGGAGGCCCGCAGCGGCTTCGGCACGGAGATCCTGACCCGCATCTTCCCCGCCCACCTCTCGGGCAAGGGGGAGATCAGCCGCAGCGAGAACGGCTTCAGCTACCGCCTGACCAGCTAGGGATTTGTCCCGCGGCCCGCCCGGGTTACCCTAGAGTGACCCAGCCAGGAGGGAGAGGCCATGCTCGAGATCACCCAGCCCGCCGAGAACCGTGTGGACATTGTCGTCAGCGGCGCCATCGACGGTGCCACCATGCGGCGCGGCCTCGATGAGCTGATCGCCCTCTCGGAGGGGGTCAGCGGCGGCCGGATGCTCTACACCCTGAGCGATTTCGCCCTGCCCACCATGGGCGCCCTGGGGATCGAACTGACCCGCCTGCCCGCCCTCCTGTCGCTGCTCTCCAAGTACGAACGCTGCGCCGTCGTGGCCGATGCCGAGTGGCTGCGCCGCGCCGCCGAGATCGAGGGCGCCCTGATCCCCGGCCTGCTGATCCGCGGCTTCCGCCCCGACCAGCGCGACGCGGCCGAGGCCTGGCTGGCCGAAACGGGCTGAGGGGTCAGGCCATCCAAGCCGCCTTGCGCTTCTCGAAGAAGGCGCCGATGCCCTCGGCCGCCTCCTCGGTCTCCCAGCGTGCCGCCAGGGCCGCGATGGAGGTCTCCACCGCCGCCGCGCTGGCCGCGCCGCCCAGCTCCAGCGCCAGGGCCTTGGCCGCCGCCACGGCGCCCGGCGCGCAGGAGAGGTAGGGCACCACCTCCGCCTCGACCGCCGCCGCCAGCTCCTCGGCCGGCACGGCCCGGGCCAGGAGCCCCAGCTCCACCGCCTCCGCCGCGCCAAAGAGCCGCCCCGACATGAAGACCCGGCGCGCCCGGCCCTCGCCCATCCGGGCGATCACGTAGGGACCGATCGTGGCCGGAATGATCCCCAGCCGGGTCTCGGTCAGGCCCATCTTGAGCCCCTCCACCCCGATGGCCACGTCGCAGACGGCGGCCATGCCCACGCCACCGCCGAAGGCATTGCCCTGGAGCTTGCCGATCAGGGGCTTGGGCAGGCGGTTGAGCGCCCCCAGCATGGCGGCGAGCTTGCCCGCCTCGGCGGAGCGCGTCTCGGCATCCATGTCGCGCTGGTCGCGCATCCAGCCCAGATCACCGCCCGCGCAGAAGCTCTTGCCCGCCCCGGTGAGGACCACCACGCGCACCGCCGTGTCCGCCGCCAGCTCCGCCGCCGCTTGGGTCAGCTCGGCGATCATCTGGGCCGACATGGCATTGTGCTTCTCTTCCCGCGCGAGCGTCAGGGTGGCCACGCCACGTTCGTCCCGCTCTATGGTGATGGTCTCGTACATCAGGCCCCTTCCCTCTCGCCGCGCATGGCCCGCGCCATCTCCGCCGCCTCTTCCAGCACCGCCTGATCGAGCCCGGTGTCGTAGCCCAGGGCGACGAGGTGGGCGTTCACCGCCTCGGTCGCCACGTTGCCCGCCGCGCCGGGGGCATAGGGGCAGCCGCCCAGGCCGCCCACGGCGGCATCGAAGGTGCGCACCCCCATCGAGAGCGAGGCGTCGATGTTGGCCAGCGCCCGCCCGCCGGTATCGTGGTAATGGCCCGCAAGCCGCCCCACCGGCACCACGTCGCGCACGGCGAGCAGCATCCGCGCGATGCTGTCCGGGGTCCCTGCCCCGATCGTGTCGCCCAGGGAGATCTCGTAGCAGCCCATGGCAAAGAGCCGGTCGGCCACCTGCGCTACCGCCGCGGGGGCCACCGGCCCGTCATAGGGGCACTCCACCACGCAGGAGACATAGCCCCGCACCGGGATGTCGCGGTGCCGGGCCTCCTCGATCACCGGAGCGAAACGTTCGAGCGATTCCGCGATGGAGGCGTTGATGTTCTTCTGGCTGAAGCCCTCGGAGGCCGAGCCGAAGACGGCGATCTCGTCCGCCCCGGCGGCGAGCGCATCCTCGTAGCCCCGCAGGTTGGGCGTGAGGGCGGCATAGCGCACCCCCTCGCCGCGTCTAATCTTGGCCAGGACCTCGCCGGAACCTGCCATCTGGGGCACCCACTTGGGGCTGACGAAGGAGGCGCACTCGATGCGCCGGAAGCCCGCCCCGGTGAGGCGGTCCACCAGGGCCACCTTCTCGGCCACGGGGATCTCCCGGGCCTCGTTCTGCAGGCCGTCGCGCGGCCCCACCTCGAAGATCTCGCAGTATCCCAGGCTCATGCCGCTTCCCCCCGCGCTGTCATGCCCCCTCGCCCACCGGCCAGGGCTCGTAGAATTCCCTATCATAGATGCCCGTGCCCTGGGGCAGGGATTTCCGGAAGGCCGGCCGGTCGGTGATCCGCTCGTACCAGTCGGCCAAGGCCGGGTGGCCCTCCAGCTTGACGAAGTGGCGCGCCATGTAGACCGCCTGACCGACCGAGATGTCGGCGGCCGAGAAGCCGCTGGTCAGGAGGTAGTCGCGGTTCTCCACCGGGGTCGAGAGCCGGGCCTCGATGGCGTCGTAGCACTTGGCGATGCGCGCCGCCTCCAGCTTCATCACCGTGGGGCTGCGCATCCAGTCCTCGCGCAGGGCCACGTGCTGCTGGGTCAGGGCCGCCGTGTGCTGGCTCAGGGTCTCGGCGAAGTGCACCCAGACCAGCCAGGCCATGCGGTCCGGCGCGGTGGCGGGGCGGCCCAGGCGCTCGGGGCTGAAGCGCTCGCAGAGGTACTCGGTGATGGCCCCGGTCTCGAACATGCGCTCGCCGTCGATCTCCAGCGCGGGCACCCGCCCGGCGGGCGAGAGCACCAGGTACTCGGGCGCGCGCAGCGACTTGTCGAAGGCGTGGAGCTTGACCTGGAAGTCCAGCTCCAGCTCGTTCATCAGCCAGAGCGTCCGCATCGAACGGGTCTGGGGACAGTGGTGCAGGACGATCATGCCGCGCTTTCCTCCTCTTGCGGTTCCAGGCGCACGAGGGCCGCGCCGGCCTCCACCTGGTCGCCCTCGGCGGCCAGGACCTCGGCCACCACGCCGTCGCGGGCGGCCAGCAGGGCGTGCTCCATCTTCATCGCCTCCAGTACCGCAAGCCGGTCCCCCTTGGCCACCGCCTGACCCACGCTTGCCTCCACGGAACGCACCAGGCCCGGCATTGGCGCCTCGATGAGGTTGCCGTCGCCGCCCGCGGCGCCCGCCCGCTCCAGCGGGTCCACCACCTCGAAGACAAGCCCGTGATCCTCGAAGAGGGTAACCGTGGCGCCCGCCCGGGTGACGGGGGCGGCGGGCCGTCCGCCCACCTGCCAGCGCCCGCCGACGCGGCGCGCCTCGATCTCGGCCTCGCCCACCTGCCAGCTCTGGTGATCTGGCCCCTGGACCCGCACCTGGAGCGCATGGACCTCGCCGCCCCAGCGCAGCAGGACCTGGCGGCGCAGGGCGCGCCAGAGGTGAAAGCCGGTCTCGGGCCTAGTTTCCAGCAGCCCCAGGGCCGCCATGCCCGCCAGGGCCGCCTGGCGCGGGCTCACCTCGGGGGCCTCGGTCAGGCTCTCGATGTCGCGCGCGATGAGGCCCGTGTCCACGTCGCCCCGGGCAAAGCCCCCATGCCGCGCCAGGGCGCCCAGGAAGGCCAGGTTGGTCACCGTGCCGGCCACCTGGGTGCCCGCAAGGGCCGCCGAGAGGCGCTTGAGGGCCACGGCCCGGGTGGAGCCGTGGGTGATGACCTTGGCGATCATCGGATCGTAGAAGGGGCTGATCGTGTCCCCGGTGCGGACACCGGAATCGGCCCGCACGCCTTGCGGGAAGGAGAGGTGCGTGAGGGTCCCGGTGGCTGGCAGGAAGCCCTTGGGCACGTCCTCGGCATAGAGCCGCGCCTCGAAGGCATGGCCACTGATGGTCAGTTCTTCCTGGGCGGCCGGCAGGGGCTCGCCCGAGGCGACGCGGAGCTGCCACTCCACCAGGTCCACCCCGGTGATGGCCTCGGTGACGGGATGCTCCACCTGAAGGCGGGTGTTCATCTCCATGAAGAAGAAGCCCTCCGGGTCCAGCCCGCCCTCCCCATCGACGATGAACTCCACGGTGCCCGCCCCGGCATAGCCGATGGCCTCGGCGGCGCGCACCGCCGCGGCCCCCATGGCGGTGCGCATCTCCGGCGTCATGCCCGGCGCGGGGGCCTCCTCGATCACCTTCTGGTGGCGCCGCTGGAGCGAACAGTCGCGCTCGAAGAGGTGCACCGCCTTGCTGCCGTCGCCAAAGACCTGGACCTCGATGTGGCGCGGCTTGGTGACGAACTTCTCCACCAGCACGTCGGCATTGCCGAAGGCGGTCTTGGCCTCGGAGCGGGCCGACTTGAGCGCCGCCGCGAAGTCTCCCGGCGCCTCGACCAGCCGCATCCCCTTGCCGCCGCCGCCCGCCACGGCCTTGATGAGCACCGGATAGCCGATCTTATCCGCCTCCGCCGCCAGCAGATCGTCCGACTGGTCGGCCCCGTGGTAGCCCGGCACGACGGGCACGCCCGCCTCCACCATCAGGGCCTTGGCCGCATCCTTCAGGCCCATGGCCCTGATCGCCTTGGCCGAGGGGCCGATGAAGGTCAGCCCGGCCGCCTCCACCGCCTCCACGAAATCGGGGTTCTCGGAGAGGAACCCGTAGCCCGGGTGGATCGCCTGGGCGCCCGTCTCCAGCGCCGCCGCGATGATCCGCTCGCCGCGCAGGTAGCTCTCGGCCGGGGTCGCCCCGCCGATCGCCACCGCCGTGTCGGCCATCATCACGTGCTTGGCCCCGGCATCCACGTCCGAATGCACCGCCACGCAGCGCACCCCCATGGCCTGAGCCGTCTCCATCACCCGGCAGGCGATCTCGCCCCGGTTGGCGATCAATATGCAGTCAAACATAGGTGCCACATCCTTCCTTCGTCTTGCCCGGAAAACTCCGGGGGAGTCGCGCCGCAGGCGCGGCGGGGGCAGCGCCCCCTGTCACGTTCGGGGCCATCCCCATCACATCCGGAAGATCCCGAAGCGGGTCTCCTCGATGGGAGCGTTGAGCGATGCCGAGAGGCTCAGGTAGAGCACCTCGCGCGAGCGCCGCGGGTCCACGATACCATCGTCCCAAAGCCGCGCACTGGCGTAGAGCGGGTGGCTCTGCTCCTCGAACATGTCGATGGTGGGCTGCTTGAAGGCGGCCTCCTCCTCGGCGGACCAGGTCTCGCCCGCCCGCTCCATCGCGTCGCGCTTGACCGTCGCCAGGACGCCCGCCGCCTGGGGCCCGCCCATGACGGAGATGCGGCTGTTGGGCCAGGTCCAGAGGAAGCGCGGCCGGTAGGCCCGCCCCGCCATGCCGTAGTTGCCGGCCCCGAAGGAGCCCCCCACCAGCATGGTGATCTTGGGCACGTTGGTGGTGGCCACCGCCGTCACCATCTTGGCGCCGTGGCGCGCAATGCCCTCGTTCTCGTACTTGCGGCCCACCATGAAGCCGGTGATGTTTTGCAAAAACAGCAGCGGGATGCGCCGCTGTGAGCAGAGCTCGACGAAGTGGGCCCCCTTCTGGGCCGCCTCCGAGAAGAGCACGCCGTTGTTGGCCACGATCCCCACCGGGCAGCCCTTGATGTGGGCAAAGCCGCAGACCAGGGTCTCGCCGAAGCGGGACTTGAACTCGTCGAAGCGCGAGCCGTCCACCAGCCGGGCGATCACCTCGCGGATGTCGTATGGCGTGCGCAGGTCCGCAGGAACGACGCCCAGCATCTCCGCCGGGTCGTAGGCCGGCTCTTCCGGGCTCTCCCACTGCACGGTGCCTGGCTTGCCCCGGTTGAGCTGGGCCACGGCGCGGCGCGCCAGGGCCAGGGCATGGGCGTCATCCTCGGCCAGGTAGTCGGCCACGCCCGAAAGCCGGGTGTGGACATCGCCGCCGCCCAGGTCCTCGGCGCTCACCACCTCGCCCGTCGCCGCCTTCACCAGGGGCGGGCCGGCCAGGAAGATGGTGCCCTGCTCCTTCACGATGATCGTGACATCCGACATGGCGGGCACGTAGGCCCCCCCTGCGGTGCAGGAGCCCATGACCACGGCGATCTGCGGGATGCCCTTGGAGGACATGCGCGCCTGGTTGTAGAAGATCGCCCCGAAATGGTCGCGGTCCGGGAAGACCTCGTCCTGGTTGGGCAGGTTGGCCCCGCCCGAATCCACCAGATAGACGCAGGGCAGATGGTTCTGCTCGGCGATCTCCTGGGCGCGCAGGTGCTTCTTCACCGTCATGGGGTAGTAGGTGCCGCCCTTCACGGTGGCATCGTTGCAGACCACCATGACCTCCTGCCCCTGGACCCGGCCAATGCCCGCGATCACCCCGGCACAGGGGGCCGCGCCATCGTAAAGCCCGTGGGCCGCCGTGGCCCCCACCTCCAGGAAGGGCGAGCCCGGATCGAGCAGATTGGCCACCCGCGCCCGGGGCAGCATCTTGCCCCGGCTCTCGTGGCGCGCGCGGGACCTCTCCCCGCCGCCCAGGGCCGCGGCCTCGGCGGCCTCGGAGACCTGCTCGAGCGCCTTCAGGTGGGCCGCCTCGTTGGCTTTGAATTGTTCGGAGGCGGGCATCGCCTGGGATGTCAGCTTCATATCAGTTTCCCTTCATGTCGCGCAGTTCGATGGTGCGCTGCGCCGTCATGGTCATCATGCAGTTGGCCGCCACGATGGTGCGGATGGAACCGCCCTGCCAGCGGGCGTAGTCCAGCGCGCACTGGGCATCGCGAAAGGCGATCCAGGCCCGCTGGGCATCCCGCAGGGCGGTGGTGAGGTCCGGCTCCTGGGCCGCCAGTTCGGCCCGCAGGGCGCGGTATTGGTCGTTGAGATGGGCATCCCAGGCGGCTGTCTCGGCCTGGATGCAGGCGCTGATGCCCAGGGTCGTCTCGTGCCCCGCCGCCTGGCAGGCATTGGCAGCAGCCCCCAGGCAGCGCGGCGCCACCTCGCCCGGCAGGGCATGCACCAGGCAATCCGTCACGATGGCCGGGTCCACCTCCTGCGCCGACGCTTCGGCAGACAGACAGAACGCCAGGAGGAGCGCAGCAAGCCTCATGTCTGGCCCTCCGCCGCCGCGCGGGCCTTCAGCTCCTTGCGGATCACCTTGCCGGTGACGGTCATCGGCAGGGCCTCCAGAAACTCGATTTCCCTTGGGTATGAATAGCTTGCCAGCCGTTCCTTCACCCAGTCCCGAAGCTCATCCGCGCTCGGCGCGGCACCCTCCCTGGCGACCACGTAGGCCTTGACGATCTCGGTGCGCAGGGCGTCGGGCTTGCCCACCACCCCGCAGGTGGCCACGCCGGGATGGGTCAGGAGGCAATCCTCGATCTCCGCCGGGCCGATGCGGTAGCCCGCCGAGGTGATCACATCATCCTCGCGCCCCAGGAAGCGCAGGAAGTCGCCCTCCCAGGTGCCCCGGTCCCCGGTCAGCATCCAGTCGCCGCGGAACTTCTCCGCCGTCGCCTCGGGCCGCTGCCAATATCCGAGCATCATCGCGGCCGAACCGCGCTGCACCGCCACGTCGCCCTCGCCCATGGTGGGCCGCCCGTCGCCATCAATCACCGCCACCGCGTGCCCCGGCACCGCCTTGCCGATGCAGCCGGGCCGCGCCGGGAAGGCCGCGCCGCAGGAGGAGGCCACCATGTTGCACTCGGTCTGGCCGTAGAACTCGTTGATCTCCACCCCGAAGGCGCGCCGCCCCCAGGCCAGCATCTCGGCCCCGAGCGGCTCGCCGCCGCTGGCGACGGAGCGCAGGCCGGGCAGGCTCAGGTCCGCCGCCTTGAGCATCCGCAGGGCGGTGGGCGGGAAAAAGACGTTGCGCACGCCGCCCTCCGCCACGATCTCGGCACAGCGGGCGGGGTCGAACTTCAGCATCCGCGCCGCCACCACCGGCACGCCCAGCGCCAGCCCCGGCATGAGCACGTCGAAAAGCCCGCCGATCCAGGCCCAGTCCGCCGGGGTCCAGAGGCAGTCCCCGGGCTGGCCCAGGTAATCATGGCTCAGGGCGACGCCCGGCAGGTGCCCGGTCAGCACCCGGTGCCCGTGCAGCGCCCCCTTGGGCGTGCCCGTGGTGCCGGAGGTGTAGATCAGCACCGCCGGGTCCTCCGGCCCTGTATCGGCAAAGTCCACCGGTCCGCCCGCCTGGCCCGCCTCCGCCGCCAGCCAGGGCTCGGCCAGATCGCCCAGCAGGGCCGCGCCCTCGGCATCGGTCAGGACCACCGCGCAGCCCGCGTCCCCCACCCGGGAGGCCAGGGCCTCCCGCTTGAAGAGCTTGAAAAGCGGCACCGAAATGGCCCCCACTTTCCAGATCGCCAGGTGGGCCGCCGCACACCAGGGCGACTGGCTGAGCAACACGCCCACCCGGTCCCCCGGCGCGATCCGCGCGATGAGCGCCCGGGCCAGCCCATCCACCATGCGCGCCAGATCGCCGTAGGTGACCTCGCGCCGCTCCGGCCCGGTCAGATCGACGATGGCGCACCGCGCGTCGGGCTGATCGAGGCACTGCCGCGCCATGTTCAGCCGCGCCGGGATCACCCAGCCGCCCGTCGCGTCAAGGCCCGGCAGGTCCTGCATCAGCTGCGGTACTCCGGGTTCTCGAAGCCGAAATCCTGCCCCGCCTGCAGGGCGTTGCGGTCATTGCCCTCGTTCGGATAACCGCCCGCCGCCTTGAGCATCCGCGCCAGGTGCAGGGCATTCCAGGTCATAATCGTGGTATTCCGCCGGGTGAAGCCATTGTCAAAGCCAGCCCGGCTGCCGTCCTCCAGTTCATCCCCGTAAGATGGCCCCGGCCCCGCTTCCCCGATCCAGCCGCAATCAGCCTGGGGCGGGATCGTATAGCCCAGGTGATTGAGCGCGAAGCCCAGGGTCATCGCGACGTGCTTGATGCCATCCTCGTTGCCGGTGATGACGGATCCCGCCACCTTGCCGTAGAAGCTCGACTGTCCCTTCTCGTTCAGCTCGCCGCTCATGGCATACAGCCGCTCGATCAGCACCCGGCAGGTGGAGGATTCCTCGCCCAGCCAGATCGGCGTGCCGACAATCAGGATGTCCGCCGCTTGCACCTTCTGCCAGAGCGCGGGCCAATCGTCCCTCTCCCAGCCATGCTCCCTCATGTCCGGGTAGACGCCGGGCGGCACCTGGTGGTCCAGCAGGTGCAGATGCTCCACCGCCACACCCTGCTTTTCGAGGATCCCGGCGCTGGCGTTCATCAGCAGCTTGGTGTGGCTCTCGCTCTTCTGCTTCTTCAGCGAGGTGTTGATGTAGAGGGCTTTCAGGTCAGACATCGCCCAGCTCCCTTTTCAGCTGTTCCAACTCCCGATCCAGGAAGTAAGACGTGATCGACCGGATGATCACAAGCATCAGCAGGAAAAGCAGGTCCGAGAAGCGCAGGCTCAGGGCCGTGTGGATCACGTCCGAGACGATGAAAAGTTCAAGCCCCGCAAGGATATAGCGGCCCAGCTCCACGCGTGCGTGGTTGGTGCGCCGCACCCGTTCAGACCCGCGGTGCCCGATCTCCGAAAGGGCCACGTCCCAGACAAAGCGCACCGCCCCGATCAGCAGGAGGGCGATGGCGAAGAGGTCGATCACCGCCGCCGCCCCCTCCAGGCCCGCCACCAGCCAGTGCAGCTCGCGGTGCAGCAGCCCGCCCTCGGTCTCCATGTCGAGTATGGCTTCCATCGTCAGGCTCCCGTCACAGGCTCGGCGGCGCGGGCCGGGGCGCCACAAGGCGGCCGAAGCGGTCGACCGGGTAGCTCACCTTGCCGCCGCAGCGCACCACGAGCCAGATGCCCGGATCGGCGGCGGGCACGGCGGTACAGTCTGTCATACGGGCCCCCTCCCCCTGGTCCGCCACGTAGCGCGCGGCGAAGTGGTTGATCACGTCCGTCTCGGTCAGGTTGGCCACGATCCAGCCCGCCCGGAACAGGAACAGCCCCGCCACCACCGTCAGCACCCCCAAGGGCAGCCACCAGAACCAGCGGGGCATCGGCTCAGGCCATGGCGGCCATCATCTCGCGACCCACCAGCATCCGCCGGATTTCCGAGGTCCCCGCCCCGATCTCCATCAGCTTGGCGTCGCGGAAGATGCGGCCCACCGGGTTGTCGTTGAGATACCCTGCCCCGCCCATAGCCTGCACCGCCTGGTGCGCCTGGGTCATGGCCTGCTCGGAGGCATAGAGGCAGCAGGCCGCCGCATCCTGGCGCGTCACGTCGCCGCGGTCGCAGGCCTGCGCGACGGAATAGACGTAGGCGCGTGCCGAGTTCATGGCCGTATACATGTCCGCCATCTTGCCCTGCATGAGCTGGAAGTTCCCGATCGGCTGGCCGAACTGCTTGCGCTCCGCCATGTAGGGCATGATCTCGTCCAGGCAGGCGGCCATGATGCCCAGCCCGATGCCCGCCAGCACGACGCGCTCGTAGTCCAGCCCGGACATGAGCACGGCCACGCCGCGCCCCTCCTCGCCCAGGACATTCTCGAAGGGCACTTCCACGTCCTCGAAGATCAGCTCCGCCGTGTTGGAGCCGCGCATCCCCAGCTTGTCGAAGTGCGGCGAGGTGGAGAAGCCCTTCATCTCCTTCTCGATCAGGAAGGCGGTGATCCCCTTGGAGCCCGCATCGGGGTCCGTCTTGGCATAGACCACCAGCGTCTCGGCATCGGGCCCGTTGGTGATCCAGTACTTGTTGCCGTTCAAGCGGTAGTGATCATTGCGCTTTTCCGCCCGCAGCTTCATCGAGACCACGTCGCTCCCCGCCGAGGGTTCCGACATGGCCAGCGCGCCTACGTGCTCGCCCGAGCAGAGCTTGGGCAGGTACTTCTGCTTCTGCTCCGCCGTGCCGTTGAGCTTGATCTGGTTCACGCAGAGGTTCGAATGGGCCCCGTAGGAAAGCGAGACCGAGGCCGAGGCGCGGGCGATCTCCTCCACCGCGACGGTGTGGGCCGCGTAGCCCAGGCCCGAGCCGCCGAACTCCTCCTCCACGGTCATGCCGAGAAGCCCCAGCTCGCCCATCTCGGTCCAGAGATGGCGCGGCATGTCGTTCTCCCGGTCGATCCCGGCGGCCAGCGGCTTCAGCCGCTCCTGGGCCCAGCGGTGGACCATCTCGCGCATGGCTTCGATGTCCTCGCCCAGATCGAACTTCATGGATGAAGTGAACATGGTCTTCTCCCGTTATTGAACGCTTGTTCATTACCTACTGCCGCGCCGCGCACCGGTCAAGCGTGGCCTGCGGAACATATCGTCACTCCACCCGTTGGGCCGGGGTAACAGTAACACAGAGCGAGGAACTATGAGCACCGATATCAAGACCGAATTCTGGAAACGCCTCAAGGACACCCGCGCCGGCATGCTGAGCGCCAACGGCGCGCCCGCGGTGCCCATGACCCACTACATCGACGACAAGAACGACGGCCCGGTGATCTGGTTCATCACCAACCGCCACACCGATCTGGCCCAGGCCGCCGCACCCGAAGTGACCGGCCAGTACCTCATCACCTCCAAGGACGAGCAGCTCTACGCCCGGATCGACGGCCGCCTCGCCCGCGAGGAGAACGAGGAGGAGCTGGACCGGATCTGGAACGCCTTCGCCGCCGCCTGGTTCGAGGAGGGCCGCGAGGACAGCGACGTGCAGCTCATGCGCTTCACCCTGACCAAGGCCGAGGTCTGGATCACGGACGGCAGCGCCAAGTTCCTCTACGAGATCGCCAAGGCCAACGCGACCGAGAAGCTGCCCGAGGTGGGCCAGCACGACACGGTGATCTTCTAAGCTCGGATCACGCGAACAGGGGCCGGTCCTTCGGGATCGGCCCCTCCTGCATCAGGCGGCCCCGCCCCGCGCCGCTGTCACTTCCGATCGGATGATGCGCGCGATCATGTCGCAATCCGGCAGCGAGAAGGTGAGCGGGATGCGCATGTCCATGATCCCCGCCAGGATCGCGTCCGAGGCGGGCATGGGCGCGCTCGGGGCGTAGCGCCAGGAATCGTAGCGGCTGGTAAAGCCCAGGGGTTCCGCCGCGCCAAACCACTTCAACTCGACCCCCCGCTCGGCGCAGCGCGTCACCACCTGCCGGATCGACGCCTCGGGCCAGCCCTTGAGCAGGAACTGGATGGAGGAGCCGACAAAGCTCTCCGCCTCCGACCTTTCGATCAGAGTGAGCCCCGGCGCCCCGCGCAGCCCCGCCTCGATCCGGTGGTAGCGCTCGTTCCAGCGGTCGCGGCGCTCCGACAGGTCCTGCAACTGGGGCCGCAGGATGGCGGCGCGCAGATTGTCCATCCGGCCCGAGATGTTGGGCGTCTCGTAACGGATCCGGGCGAAGGTCTCCTCCGGCGGCCCGGCGGGATGGCGCCCGTACATCATGTAGGAGCCCGAAAGGATCGTCGCCCGCGCCATCAGCTCGGCATCGTCGGTCAGCAGCAGCCCGCCCTCGCCCGAGTTGACGTGCTTGTAGGTCTGGCACGAATAGCAGCCCACCACGCCCTGCCGCCCCGAGGGCACGCCCTTCCAGGCCGCCCCCATGGTGTGGGCGCAGTCCTCCACCACGGTGATCCCCTTCGCGGTGCAGAGCGCCATGAGCCGCTCCATGTCCGCCAGGTGGCCGCGCATGTGGCTGAGCAGCAGGACCCGGGCCTGGCCCGCCTTGGCCTCCAGATCCTCCAGGTCGATGGTCAGGCTCTCCGTCACCCCGACAAAGACCGGCAGGGCCCCAACGGCGGCGATGGCACCGGGCACGGGGGCCAGGGTGAAGGCATTGGTGAGGACCCGGTCGCCCGGCCCGATGCCGAGGGCACGCAGGGCGGTGGCCATGGCATAGCCGCCCGAGGCCACGGCAAGGCAGTAGCGGGCCCCCATCTGGGCGGCGAACTCAAGCTCCAGCAGGGCAACCTCCGAGGTCTCGCCGGGGGCCGTGTTGTAGCGGTGCAGGCGCCCGCTGCGCATCACCTCCACGGCCGCGGCAATGGCCGTTTCGGGGATCGGCTCCTGCTGCGTGAAACTGCCGTGAAAGCGTTCGCTCATCCCCGCGCCTCCCCGATCAGATCGCGCACGATGCCGCCGAGGTGGGCGTAATCATGCAGCAGCGCCTCCGGTTCCAGGGCCGCCATGTCATCGCCCGAAGGGCCGAAGGTGACCAGCACCGAAGGCACCTTGGCGGCGCGGGCGGTCTTGCGGTCGGTGTCGCTGTCGCCCACCAGCAGGCAGCGCTCGGGCAGGCCCCCGGCGCGGCGCGCGGTCTCGAAGAGGTGCTCGGGGTCGGGCTTGCGCACCGGCAGGCTGTCGGCCCCCAGGAGGGCCGCGAAATGGTCGCGCACGCCCAGGCGGCGCATCAGGGTCTCGGCCAGGGCCTCGGGCTTGTTGGTGCAGATGGCACAGAGGTAGCCCGCCTCCGACAGGGCCACGACGGCCTCCATGGCGCCGGGGTAGAGGTAGGTGTGGCGGTCGATCTCATCGCCGTAGGCTTCCAGCAGGACCGGATAGTAGCGGTCGATCAGCTCTTCCTCGTCCGACCGGCCCAGCTTCTCCAGCCCGCGCGTCAGCATCGCCCGGCCGCCACGCAGGGCGACGCCCGCGTCCGCCTTCGGGTCCAGCACGTCGCCCGCGCCCATCGCCCGGAAGCAGTGATTGGCCGCCGCGATGAGATCACCGCTCGTGTCGGCCAGGGTGCCGTCCAGGTCGAAAACCACCGTCTTCACGCCAATCCCCTCGGCTTTGGGCGGATCGCCGCCCGCCCTGTTTCAAGCCGCAACCTTGTTTGATGGTCGGCTCCCTTGCGCCTTTGTGGTAAGCGCGTAAAGAGAAAGCAAGCAAGAGCAGACGAGTTATTGATGAAAACGGCACTGATCGTCCTTGCCGCGGGCAAGGGCACACGGATGAACTCGGACCTCCCCAAGGTCCTCCACCCGATCGCGGGCGAAGCCATGCTGATCCACGCCCTGAGCGCCGCGGCCCACCTGGAGCCCGCGCACAAGGTGGTGGTGGCCGGCCACGGCGCCGAGCAGGTGCGCGCCGCCGCCCTGGACTACGATCCCGAGATCACGGTGGTCACCCAGGAGGAACAGCGCGGCACGGCCCACGCGGTCGCCCAGGCCCGCGAGACCCTGGCGGGCTTCGAGGGCACGGCCCTGGTGCTCTACGGTGACACCCCCTTCGTGCGCCCCGAGACGCTGGACCGGATGCAGGCCGCGTTGGCCGATCACGAGATCGTCGTCCTCGGCTTTGAGGCCGCCGATCCGGGCCGCTACGGGCGCCTGGTGATGGAAGGTGACAGGCTCGACCGGATCGTCGAATGGAAGGACGCAACGGATGAAGAACGCGCCATAACCTTCTGCAACAGTGGCCTTATCGCCTGCCGGGCCGAGTTGATGTTCGACCTGATTGCACAGGTCAGCGACGAGAACGCCGCAGGCGAGTTCTACCTCACCGATCTGCCCGGCATCGCCCGGGAAAGGGGCCTCAGCGCCACCGCCGTCTCCTGCGACGAGGTGGAGACCCTGGGCGTCAACTCGCGCAGCGACCTCGCCGCCGCCGAGGCCGCCTTCCAGGCCCGCCGCCGCGCCGAGGCGCTGGAGGACGGGGTCACCCTGATGGCCCCCGAAACCGTCTTTTTCGCCCGCGACACGGTGATCGGCCGCGATGCCCTGGTGGAGCCCAACGTGGTCTTCGGCCCCGGCGTCACGGTGGAGAGCGGCGCCACGATCCGCGCCTTCTCGCATCTCGAGGGCTGCCACGTCTCGCGCGGTGCCACAGTCGGCCCCTACGCCCGCCTGCGCCCCGGCGCCGAACTGGCCGAGGAGACCCGTGTGGGCAACTTCGTGGAGATCAAGAACGCCCGCATCGACGAGGGCGCCAAGGTCAACCACCTGAGCTACATCGGCGATGCCACCGTGGGGGCCCGGGCCAACATCGGCGCGGGCACCATCACCTGCAACTACGACGGCGTGATGAAGCACCACACCCACATCGGCGCCGGGGCCTTCATCGGCTCCGACACGATGCTGGTGGCCCCCGTCACGGTGGGCGAAGGGGCCATGACGGGCAGCGGCTCCGTCATCACCTCGGACGTGGAACCCTACGCTCTCGCCCTGTCCCGCGCGCCCCAGGTGGAAAAACCGGGCATGGCGCGCAAATTGTTCGAAATGTTAAAAGCCAAGAAGGCAAAGAGCCAGAGAGGCAGCTAAGAATGTGTGGAATTGTTGGGGTCCTTGGCAACCATGAGGTTGCCCCCATCCTCGTGGAAGCCCTGAAACGGCTGGAATATCGCGGCTACGACTCGGCCGGCATCGCCACCGTCGCCGAGGGCCGCCTGGAGCGCCGCCGTGCCGTCGGCAAGCTGGTCAACCTGTCGGACCTGCTGGTCCACGAGCCCCTGCGCGGCAAGGCCGGGATCGGCCACACCCGCTGGGCCACCCACGGGGCGCCCAGCGTGACCAACGCCCACCCGCACCAGGCAGGCCCCGTCGCCGTGGTGCACAATGGCATCATCGAGAACTTCCGCGACCTGCGCGAGGAGCTGCGCGGCCATGGCATGTCCTTCGTCACCGAGACCGACACCGAGACCGTCGCCCTCCTGACCCAGCACCACCTGGACCAGGGCCTCGCCCCCGCCGATGCCGCCAAGAAAACCCTCGCCCGGCTCGAGGGGGCCTTTGCCCTGGCCTTCCTCTTCGACGGCGAGGAGGATCTCATGGTGGCCGCGCGCAAGGGCTCGCCCCTGGCCATCGGCCACGGCGCGGGCGAGATGTTCGTCGGCAGCGACGCCATCGCGCTGGCCCCCATGACGGACCGCATCTCCTACCTCGAGGAGGGCGACATCGCCGTCATCACCCGCACCTCGGTCGAGATCACCGATGCCAACGGCGAGCTCGCCAACCGCGAGGTGCGCACCATCCAGATCGACTCCACCCGGATCGACAAGGGCGGCCACAAGCACTTCATGGCAAAGGAAATTGCCGAGCAGCCCGGGGTCATCGGCCAGGCCCTGACCCACTACCTCGATGCCGATGACGGGATCATCCTGCCCGGCAAGGGGCTGGACTTCACCCGCTACGACCGCATCACCATGGTGGCCTGCGGTACCGCCTTCTACGCCTGCCTGACGGCGAAATACTGGTTCGAGAAGATCGCCCGCCTGCCCGTCGAGGTGGATGTGGCCTCCGAGTTCCGCTACCGCGAGCCGCCCATCTCCGAACGCACCCTGGCGATCTTCGTCAGCCAGTCGGGCGAGACCGCCGACACCCTTGCCGCCCTGCGCTACTGCGCGGGCAAGGCCGCCACCATCGCCTCGGTGGTGAACGTGGCCGAAAGCTCCATCGCCCGGGAAAGCGATCTGGCCCTGCCGATCCACGCGGGCGTCGAGGTCGGCGTGGCCTCCACCAAGGCCTTCACCTGCCAGCTCACGGTGCTCCTGCTGATGGCCCTCAAGGCCGCCGGGGACCGCGGCGCCCAGGAGGCCGACGCCCTGGCCCGCCAGGTCTCGGATCTGCGCTCCCTGCCCGCCATCATCAATTCCTCCCTGGCCCTGAACGAGCGCATGCGGGAGGCCGCCCAGCGCCTCTCCGTGGCCCGCGACGTGCTTTTCCTGGGGCGCGGCCAGATGTACCCACTGGCCCTGGAGGGGGCACTGAAGTTGAAGGAAATCAGCTACATCCATGCCGAAGCTTATGCATCGGGCGAGCTCAAGCACGGGCCCATCGCCCTGATCGACGATCAGGTCCCGGTGATCGTCATGGCGCCGCGCGACGGGCTCTTCGACAAGACCGTGAGCAACATGCAGGAGGTCATGGCGCGCGACGGCAAGGTGCTCCTGATCTCCGACGCCAAGGGCCTGGAGGAGGCCAGCGAGGGCACCTGGGCCACCATCGAGATGCCCGTCGTGCCCGATGCCCTGGCCCCGATCCTCTATGCCGTCCCGGCGCAGCTTCTGGCCTACCACACGGCCGTCGCCAAGGGCACCGACGTGGACCAGCCACGCAACCTCGCCAAGTCCGTCACCGTGGAATAGGAGCGCCCATGGGCAAGCAGTTCGAGAGCCTGAGCGAGGATCACCGCAGCTTCATCGCGGCCCAGCAGATCTTCTTCGTGGGCAGCGCCGCCGCCGAGGGCCGCGTCAACATCTCGCCCAAGGGCATGGATTCGCTGCGCGTCCTGGGGCCCAACCGGATCGTCTGGCGCAACCTCACCGGCTCGGGCAACGAGACGGCGGCCCACCTGGCCCTGCTCAACCGCCTGACCCTCATGTGGTGCGGCTTCGAAAAGCGGCCCCTGATCCTGCGCGCCTACGGCAAGGCCCGCACCCTGCACCCGCGCGACGGTGACTTCGCCGCCCTCAACGGGCTCTTCCCCGCCAGCGACGGGGCGCGCCAGATCTACGACGTGACGGTCGAGCTGGTCCAGTCGAGCTGCGGCTACGCCGTCCCCTACTTCGATCACGCGGGCCCCCGCGACACCCTGGAGAAGTGGACCGAGGACAAGGGCCCGGCCGGGATCGAGAGCTACTGGCGCGAGCGCAACCGCCACTCCATCGACGGCCTGCCCACCCATGTCTTGGGGCCCGAGGATGCATGAGCCCTACCTCGCCGCGCTTGAGGAAGAGGCCGACCCGGCGCGCGCCGAGGGGATGCGCGCCTACCACAAGGTCGAGCGGCGCTACCTGGGCCTGAGCAACCCGCAGATCGACGCCCTGGCCAAGGAGTGGCGCCGCGCCCTCACCGTGGAGGCGCGCGTGGCCCTCGCCGCGGCCCTCTGGGAGACGGACATCTACGAGGCCCGCCTGGCCGCCGCCAAGCTCCTGACCCAGGCCCGCCTCCGGCCCGACGCCGCGGCCTGGGAATTGATCGCCTCCTGGGTGCCCAGCTTCGACAGCTGGGCCATCGCCGATCACGCCTGCATGGCGGGCCAGAAGCGCCTGGTGGCCGATCCCGCGCGGCTCGACAGGGTGGCGGGCTGGGTCGCCTCCGAGCACCTCTGGACCCGCCGCGCGGCCCTCGTCATCACCCTGCCCTGGACCAAGCAGAACCACCCCAAGGCGGATGAGCTGGCCGCCCGCGACCGCATCCTCGGCTGGGCCGCCGAGATGGTGCCGGACCGGCGCTGGTTCATCCAGAAGGCCATCGCCTGGTGGCTGCGCGACCTCTCCCGCCACGACCCCGCCCGCACCGAGGCCTTCATCGCCGCCCACGGTGGGGAGATGAAGCCCTTCGCGGTGAAGGAGGCGCTGCGGCACCTGCGGAAGGGGTAGGGGCTGGGGTTTGGGGGGCCGGGTGAGGTTCGGGAGGGCGTTGGTGCTCCGGGCCGCCCCCCCTCCCGCCGTCACCCTCGGACCTGCTCCGAGGGTCTCCCCGTCCAGAGAGATCCCGGGTCAAGCCCGGGATGACGTCTGTGCTAACTCCCAAGGCACGGAATCAAGGTCGCGCCAGCGACCGCCGTGCCATCGCCGGACCGGCCCGTCGCACCGAAGGTGCGCCATTGAAAGTCGGCACGCCTTTGGCGTGACGGGCCGGCGCTTTGGCTGTCGGCAGCGCTGAGCGCGGGGCTAGGATGTACGTGGCCGCCATAAAGCGCCGTAGCGGAACGGTTGCAGCGCCGTCACCCGGTCTGGCGCTGGCCCGGCTTCAGTCCCATAAAAAAAACGTCACCCTCGGACTTGCTCCGAGGGTCTCCCAGCAAGAAGCCGAAGCCCCGCAGAGGTCCTGGCCCACGGGGGCCGCTGCGGCCTTTTTTTCGGGCGTGGGTGGCATGGAGACCAAGAGATCCCGGGTCAAGCCCCGCAGGACGTCTGTGCTATCTCCCAAGGCACGGGACAAGGGGGCGCAGCCCCCGCCGTGCCAGCGCCGGACCGGCCCCGTGGGCCGGCGCTTTGGCTGTCGGCAGCGCAGAGCGCCGGGCTAGGATGTACGTGGCCGCCATAAAGTACTTTAGCGGGATGGTTGCAGCGCCGTCCCCCGGTCCGGCGCTGGCACAGCTTCTGTCGCAAGAGAAACGTTACCCACGAACTTGATCCGAGGGCCTGTATTTGGGTTGCATTGATACGAAGAGATCCCGGGTCAGGCCCGGGATGACGCTGTTCCTCCGGGTGGCGCCTCTTCCAACGTCACCCTCGGACCTGATCCGAGGGTCTCCCGGGACGGCAGTCCGCCAGCACCGAGCGGCGCATCCCCCCAACGCCTACCCCGCGCGCGACACCTCCACCTCCGTCAGGGCCGTCAGGTCCGCGCCGATGAGCCGCATGGCCGAGAGCGAGAGCTGGCTGCCGGCGCTGGCCGGGCCCGGTAGGGGGAGGAGCGTCACGGCGGCGCTCTTGCCGGTGGCGGGGTTGGTCACCCGGCCCGCCTGCTCCTCCTTGACCAGCGGCGTCTTCAGCCAGAGGCCCGGCTCCGTCGCGCTGCCGAGGCTCGCGACGGTGGTGCCCAGGGCCCGCTCGGGCCCGGCGGCGGGGGCGCTGGCGGCGGCGCGCTGTTCGGGGGTCGTGGTGTCCAGTGCCTCGGCGCTGCGGGCGCCCGCGGGGGGCGGCGGGGCCGCCTCGACGGCGGGCGCGGCGGGGGCCGGGGCGGCGGGCGTGGCATCGCCCGGGCCCTGCATCAGGGTGCAGCCCGAGAGGGCGAGGCCGACAAGGGCCAGGGGAAGAAACTGTCTCATGGGGCCAGCCTAGGCCCCCGGCCCGGGGCCTGCAATCGCCCAAATGCCGCTTGCCCGGTGGTCGGCGGACCATTACCTAGGGAGACATGACCACCCCCCTGATCGACCCCTTCGCGCGCGCCATCACCTACCTGCGGGTCTCCGTCACGGACCGCTGCGATTTCCGCTGCCTCTACTGCATGTCGGAGAACATGACCTTCCTGCCCAAGAAGGAGCTTCTCACCCTGGAGGAGCTGGACCGGCTCTGCAGCAACTTCGTGCAGCTCGGTGTGGAGAAGCTGCGCATCACCGGCGGCGAGCCGCTGGTGCGGCGGGACATCATGACCTTCTTCCAGGCCATGGGCCGTCACCTGGAAAGCGGCGCCCTGAAGGAGTTGACCCTCACCACCAACGGCAGCCAGCTGGAACGCTTCGCCGATCAGCTCTTTGCCGCCGGGGTGCGGCGGGTCAACGTCTCGCTCGACACGCTCGACGAGGAGAAGTTCGCCCGGGTCACCCGCTGGGGCCGCTTGACCCAGGTCCTGCGCGGCATCGAGGCGGCGCAGCGGGCGGGCCTGCGGGTCAAGATCAATGCCGTGGCGCTCAAGGGCTTCAACGAGGCGGAGCTGCCCGCCCTCACCGAATGGTGCGCCGCGCGGGACATGGACCTCACCTGGATCGAGGTCATGCCGATGGGCGATCTCGGCAACGAGGACCGGGTCGGCCAGTATTGGTCGCTGCGCGATGTCCGGGCCCGCTACGCCGAGCACTACACCGTCACCGACCTGGCCGAACGCACCGGCGGGCCCGCGCGCTACGTGCGGCTCGAGGAGACGGGCCAGAAGATCGGCTTCATCACCCCCCTCAGCCATAACTTCTGCGAGAGCTGCAACAGGGTGCGGATCACCTGTACCGGCGAGATCTACATGTGCCTGGGCCAGGAGGACGTGGCCGACCTGCGCGCCCCCCTGCGCGGCCACCCGGCCGACGACGCCCCCCTGCAGGAGGCCATCCGCGCCGCCATCGCCCGCAAGCCCAAGGGGCACGACTTCGACTATTCGCGCCAGCGGGCCGAGGGTCAGATGACCCGCCACATGAGCCACACCGGCGGTTAGGGCCTTGGCCACCCCCCTCCTCTACCGCGCCTGGGTCGGGGCCAGCCTGGTCCTCCTGCCCTTCCTCGCCCGCAGCGAGGTGAAGAAGCTGCGCCGCGCGGGCCTGCCGCTCGCGCGCGCCTGGGAGAAGCTCGGCCATGCCACAGAGGCGCGCGCGCCGGGGACGCTGATCTGGTTCCACGGCGCCTCGGTGGGCGAGAGCCTCTCGGTCCTGGCGCTGATCACCCGCATGGGGCACCTCCTGCCCGAGGCGCGCTTCCTCATCACCTCGGGCACCGCCACCTCGGCCGATCTCATCGCCCGCCGCCTGCCGCCGCGCACGGTTCATCAGTTCGCCCCGCTCGATGCCCCCGGGCCGCTCAAGCGCTTTCTGCGCCACTGGCGGCCCGAGGCGGCGCTCTTCGTGGAATCCGAGCTCTGGCCCCAGATGCTGCGCCGCACCCGCGCGCGAGGCACTGCCATGGCCCTGGTGAATGCCCGCCTCTCGGCCCGCTCGATCGCCGCCTGGCGGCGGCGCCCGGCCCTGGCGCGCCACCTCTTCGAGGTCTTCGACCTGATCCTGACCCAGAATGCCGCCATGGAGCGCGCCCTGAAGGAGATCGGCGCCCCCGAGGGGCGGCTGGAACGGGGCTTCAACCTCAAGTCCCTCTCCGACCCCCTGCCGGTGGACCAGGGGGCCCTGGTCTCGGCCCGCGCGGCCCTCGGCGGGCGGCCGCTCTGGGTCGCCTCCTCCACCCACCCGGGCGAGGAGGCGGTTGTCCTGGCGGCCCACCGGCAGCTCCTGGCGCGCTTTCCCGATCTCTGCCTGATCCTGGCCCCGCGCCACCCCGAGCGCGGCACCGAGGTGCGCGACGAGATCGCCCGCGCGGGCCTCTCCTACAGCCGCCGCACCCGGGGCGAGGCGCCCAGCGGCGCCGTCTACCTGGCCGACACCCTGGGCGAACTCGGCACCTGGTACGCCCTGACCGATCTGGTCTTTCTCGGCGGCTCCCTGCGGCCCATCGGCGGCCACAACCCCTTCGAGGTGGCCCAGGCCGGGGCGACGGTGCTCTCGGGCAACCACGTGGCCAACTTCGCCGAGACCTTCGCCGAGATGGAGGCGGCGGGCGCGGCCCGGCTGGTGGCCGATTCCGAGGACCTGGCCGAGAAGGTGGCCGAACTGCTGCTCGACGCGCCCCTGCGGGAAAAACGCCTCAAGGCCGCCCGCACCTTCGCCGAGGCCCAGACCGAGCGGCTCGACGAGATCGCGGCGCGCCTGATCGCCGCCCTGGGGCTCTCGCAGCCCGCCCAGCTTGCGGACTGGCGCGATGAGTGATCCCCTTTGCCGGTCCAGAGGGGCGCCATGAGCGCCCTCTTCGTCACCAACTTCAACCCCCACTTCACCGGGGTCTCGGCCACCGCCGCCAATGTCCTGCGCGCCCAGGTGGGCCGCTACGACCTCTCGCTCGTCGGCCAGCCCCTGCCCGACTGCCCCGCCCCGATCAGCCGCGCCGCCGCCCGCCGGGCCAGCGCCAGCCCGCCGCCAGGGCGGCCCTTCGCCCTCTGGCACGTGCGCCGCAACCCCGAGATGCGGGTCGCCCTCTGGCTGCGCGACGTCCGCCGCCTGCCCATTCGGATCGTCTTCACTTCGGCGGCCCAGCGGCGCCACTCGGCCTACCCGCGCTGGCTGATCTCGCGCATGGATGCCGTCATCGCCACCACCGAGGAGGCGGCCCGCTTTGTCCCCCACGTGCGCGCCGTGGTGCCCCACGGGGTGGACTGCGCCCGCTTCGCCCCGGCACCCGACCGGGCGGCGGCCTGGGCGGCGCTCGGCTACGGCGGGCGGCGCGGGGTGGCGACGGTGGGGCGCATCCGGCCCGAGAAGGGCACGGACCTCTTTGTGGAGACGATGCTGCGGGTCCTGCCGGAAGAGCCCGACCTGGTGGCCCTGGTGGTGGGCCGCGCGGGCGGCAAGCACGAGGCCTTCCTGAGCGATCTCAAGGCCCGGGTGGCAGCGGCGGGGCTGGGAGACCGGCTGCTCTTCATCGGCGAGCGCCCGCCCGAGACCCTGCCCGCCCTGATGCGCGCCCTCTCCCTGGTGGTGCAGCTGCCGCGCTACGAGGGCTACGGCATGGTGCCTCTCGAGGGCCTGGCCTCGGGGGTGCCCTTTGTGGGTACGGAGACGGGCTACTACCGGGCCTTCTCGGCCCAGGGCACGCTGGGCCGGGTGGTGCCCCTGGAAGAGGTCGCGGCGGCCGAGGCGGCGGTGCGCGAGATGCTCGGCCGGTCGGAAGCGGTGGCGCCCCGGGCGCGGGCGGTGGCCCTGGAGAGCCACAGCGCGGCGCGGGAAGCGGATGGCATCGACGCGGTCTACGAGGCGCTCTGGTCGGGGGCGTGAGGGGGCGCTCGTCGGGGGCCTGTCTATCACAGGGTCGCGCGTCGCGATACCAGATGTCCCGCCCGGCCCCCGGCCGGGCTGCGCTTGCCTGCCCCCCGGCAGGCGCATTTACCTCACCGCTGGTGGCACGGTTGACGTTTTGCGGGGCCGTTGAGCCGCTTTAGGTGTTTCACGCAGGCGCCAGCCCAGGCAGGCACAGCCCGGCCTTCGCGCACGCCGAATACCCCGCGCGAGGCTATCCTCGCCGGGGGGCATCTGCTTTCCGTTTCGGTGGTGTGCCGTTTCCGCGTAAGAAAAAGGCGGCGCCGCCAGTCCGGATGGGGAGGACGGGCTTTCGCCCGCACGGGTGAACCGTTCGGTCGTGCCCCCCTCTCGGGGGACCTCGGTATCCTAGGGCCGATCTTCTGGCCCCAATGGCGTCATGACGGGCAGAGGTCTACCGGACGAAGGTTAACCCCTGCCGGTGGGAGCGCGCGCGGTCCGGGGGCCGCGCGCAACACCCGGCCAGGCAAAAACCTGGCCCAGCGCCCAAACCTAGCTCGCCAGCGGCATCCGCTGCTCGGCGATGCCCGCCCACCAGGAACAGCCCGCGGGGATGGCCTCGTCGTTGAAGTTGTAGAGCGGGTGGTGGACCATGGCGCTCTCCTCGCCGTTGCCCACGAGGATGTAGGCGCCGGGCCGTTCCTCGAGCATGAAGGCGAAGTCCTCGCCGCCCATCACCAGGGGCGCGTCGTCGCACTGGCCGGAGACCGAGCGGGCCACCTCGGCGGCGAAGTCGGTCTGCTCGTCGTGATTCACCATGACCGGGTAGTTGCGCTTGTAGTTGACCCGGGCCACGGCCCCGAAGGAGGCCGCGACGCCCTCGCAGATCTCGGTCACCCGCTTTTCGGCCAGGTCGCGCAGATCGTTCGAGAGGGTCCGCACGGTGCCCATCAGGTTGACCCGCTGGGGGATCACGTTGAAGGCCTTGGAGGAGGTCTCGCAGGAGGTGATGGAAACGACGATGTTGCCGATCGGATCGGCGTTGCGGCTCACGATGGTCTGGAGCGCGGTGATGATGTGGGCCGTCACCACGGTGGTGTCGATGGTCTCCTGGGGCTTGGCGGCGTGGCCGCCGCGGCCCTCGATCTCGATCTCCAGCAGGTCCGTCGCGGCGAAGAAGGGGCCGGTGCGGATGGCGAACTGGCCGGTGGGCACGCCGGGCCAGTTGTGCATGCCGTAGACCTCCTGAATGCCCCAGCGCTCCATCAGGCCGTCGTTGCACATCTCGCGGCCGCCGCCGCCGCCCTCTTCGGCGGGCTGGAAGATCACCACGACGGTGCCGTCGAAGTTGCGGGTTTCGGCCAGGTAGCGGGCGGCGCCCAGCAGCATGGCGGTGTGGCCGTCGTGGCCGCAGGCGTGCATGGCGCCGTCGGTCTTGGAGGCATAGTCCAGCCCGGTCTGCTCGTGGATCGGCAGGGCGTCCATGTCGGCGCGCAGGCCGATGACCTTGCCCGAGGCGGTCTGGCGGCCCTTGATGACCCCCACGACGCCGGTGCGGCCGATGCCCTCGACCACCTCGTCGCAGCCGAAGGCGCGCAGCTTCTCGGCCACGGTGGCGGCGGTGCGGTGGGTCTCGAAGAGGATCTCGGGGTGTTCGTGCAGGTCGCGACGCCACTCGGTGATATCGGCGTGGAGTTCGGCAAAGCGGTTCTTGACGGGCATGGGGCCTCCTCTGGGGCTGATTTGCTTTGCCGCCTCCATACAGGCTGGCGCGGGGCGGCGAAAGCCCGGCGCGGGCGCTTCGCGGGCCGCGGGAAGGCCAAGCGCGGCGCGGCGCCCTGGCCTGCTAGAGCGCGTCGCCCAGGGTGACGCGCTGTCCGGGGCCGAAGCGGGCGGCGCTGAAGCGGCTCAGGTCGTGCCCCGGGCGTTCGCCGGTGGCCAGGGCCGCCAGGGCGCGGCCGATGGCCGGGCCGATCCCGAAGCCGTGGCCCGACATGCCGGTGCCGATCACCAGCCCCGGCAGGGTGGCGCAGTGATCCACCACGGGCAGGACATCGGGCATGGTGTCGATCATCCCGGCCCAGGTGGTGCGGGGCGCCACGGGGGGCATCTCGGGGAAGGCCCGGGCGAAGCGGCGCACCAGGCGGCGCAAGAGCCGCCCGTCGGGCGCGGGGTTCAGCACGCGCTGCGCCTCGAAGGGGCTGGCCTGGTCCGGGTCCCAGGTGCGCCTGGTGCCCCAGGCGTCGGGAAAGCCGCGCGGGGCCTTGGGGTGATAGGTCTGGGCGAAGGGGGCGGCGCGGAGCTGCGGCAGGTAGGCGGGCAGCGCGCGGAAGGCATCGGGGCCCACGTAGAGCCGCGAGGCGCCGCTGGGCGAGAGGGTGTAGCCGCCGTCGGTGCGGCGCCGGAGGGCGAGCTTGCCGAGGGAGACGGCGCCCTCGGTGATCTGCGGCATGGGGCCGGTGGCGAGGACGGATTCGCGCACCGAGAGCTGCGGCAGGTCCACCCCGTGGCGGCGCAGAAAGAGCCGGGACCAGGCGCCCCCGGCCAGGACGACGGATTCCGCCCGCACCGGCCCCTCTTCGGTGATGACGCCCGAGACCCGCCCGGCGGCGATCTCCAGGGTGCGGACGGCGCACTCCTCCACGATGCGGACCCCGGCGCGGGCCGCCAGGGCGGCCAGGGCGGGCACGGCGAGCCAGGGTTCGGCGCGGGCGTCGGAGGGGGTGAGCAGGCCCCCGGCCACGGGCCCCTCGAGGCCCGGCAGGCGGGCGCGCATCTCGGTCGCGTCGAGCAGGCGGCTGTCCACCCCGTTGGCCTGGGCCAGGGGCAGCCAGGCGGCGTAGCGCGCCAGGTCCTTCCGGTCGCGCGCGAGGTAGGCCACCCCGGTCTCGCGAAGGCCGAAGTCCACCGGGCTCTCGGCGGCCAGCTCCTGCCAGAGGCGGCGGGCCTCCACCATCAGCGGCAGCTCGGCGGAATCGCGGCCCTGCTGGCGGATCCAGCCCCAGTTGCGGGAGGACTGCTCGCCCGCGATGCGGCCCTTTTCCAAAAGCGTGACCTTCAGGCCCGCGCGGGCCAGGTAGAGCGCGGTGGTGACCCCGACGACGCCGCCGCCGATGACGGCGACGTCCACCGCCGCGGGGGGCGGGCCGGGATAGGAGATGGGGGTGGCGATGGAAATGGGCTGGGCAGTCACGGGTCGTCCTCGTTACGGGGGGTGGCACGGGGCCTCGGAAGGCCGCCGCGCCGACAGGGCGGGGGCCGGGCCACCTGCCCTGCCCCCGGAACAGGGGCTCAGGCGGAAAGCCGGGCCAGGAGATCCTGCATGAAGCGGTGGCCCGCCTCGAACTGGCTCTTTTCGATGAACTCGTTGGGCTGGTGCGCCTGGGCGATGTCGCCGGGGCCGCAGATGACGGCGGAGTAGCCCGCCTCCTGGAACTGGCCCGCCTCGGTGCCGTAGCTCACCTTGTGGCTGGCATTGTCGCCGGTGATCTGGCGCACCAGGGTCTCGGCGGCGCCCGCCTCCTCGGGCTGGAGCGCGGGCACGTCGAAGCGGGGCGTGATCTCGATCCGGGTTTCCGGCACCACGGCCTGCATCTCGGCCTCCACGGCGCGCACCTTTTCCAGGTACTGCTGGCCCCAGACATCCTTGTCCTCGCCCGGCACGACGCGGAAATCCATGGCGAAGCGGCAATCCTTGGCGGTGATGTTGTGGGCCGTGCCGCCCTCGATCACGCCCACGTGCAGGGTTGTGAAGGGCGGGTCGAACATGGCGGCCAGCTCGGTCGGCTTGGCGGCCATGTTCTCGGTGTTCATCTGGTTGGCCCACTCGATCAGCTTGGCCCCGGCCATGATCGCGTTGACCCCCTTGTGCAGCAGCGAGGAGTGGACCTCGAAGCCGATGAGGTGGGTGTTGAAGCCGATGCCGCCCTTGTGGCCGGTGACGGCCTGCATGGTGGAGGGCTCGCCGATGATGGCCAGTTCCCCCTTGGGCAGGATCGGCTGCATGGCCTCGATCATCGGCGGGGCGCCGGTGCAGCCCACCTCCTCGTCGAAGGAAAGCGCCAGCTGGAGCGGGCGCTTGAGGGCGCCGTGGTGGCCCTCGACCAGGGCCCAGAGGGCCAGGGCGTCGAAGCCCTTCATGTCGCAGGTGCCGCGGCCGAAGTACTTGCCGTCGCGCTCCACCACGGTGAAGGGATCGCTGTCCCAGGGCTGGCCGTCCACCGGCACCACGTCGGTGTGGCCGGAGAGGACGACGGCCCCCTCCTCCCAGGGGCCGACATGGGCGAAGAGCGCGTGCTTGGGCTGCTCGGGGTCCACGTAGCGGTGGCTCTCGATGCCGTGGCTGGCGAGGTACTCGGCGACCCAGTCGATCAGCGGGATGTTGGTGTCGCGCGACACGGTGGGAAAGCTGATGAGTTTCTCCATCAGCGCCAGGGGGGTGAGCCGTTCAGCCATTGTCTTTTACTGCCTCGCCAAAAAATACCAGGGTACAATCCTCGTCCGCGACGCGGAATTCACGCTGTCCGTAGGGTTGCGTGAAGGGTGCCCGGACGCGGCCCTGGGGCAGGCCGTCGAGCCGGGGCTTGAGGGATGCGTAGAGGGCATCGAGGCCCGCCACGTCGATGTAGAAGGAGCCCTCGCGCGCCGGGTCCGAAAGATCGACCGTGCGGTCCACCTCGACCAGGCGCAGGGCGGCGCCGTCGCGGCGCATGAAGGCGTAGTTGTCCGCCAGAAAGCCCGTCTCGAAGCCCAGAACCGCGCCGTAGAAGTGGACCTGCGCCGCAAGATCGGTGCAGGGCACGAAGGGCGTGATCTGGGTCAGGCGCATGTCCGGGGCTCAGTAGCCGCTGTCTGTGAGCAGGATCTCGTGGCCCGGTTCGATCTGGCGGTAGACGGTGGGATCGGGCTCGTAGCCGACCGGGTGGATCGGCGAGGGGATGGGCTTGAAGTTGAGGTCCTTCTCGTCCTTGCGCTTGCGCGGATCGGCGATCGGGACGGCCTTCATCAGGGCCTGGGTGTAGGGGTGCTGCGGGTTCTCGAAGACCGCGGCCCGCGGCCCGATCTCGACGATGCGGCCCAGGTACATGACGCCCACGTAGTGGCTCACCCGCTCCACCACCGCCATGTCGTGGCTGATGAAGAGGAAGGAGAGGCCGAGATCGGCCTGAAGCTCCAACATCAGGTTGAGCACCTGGGCCTGGACCGACACGTCGAGCGCAGAGACGGCCTCGTCGGCGATGATGAGCTTGGGGTTGAGCGCCAGGGCGCGGGCGATGGCGACGCGCTGGCGCTGGCCGCCGGAAAGCTCGTGCGGGAAGCGGCGCATGAAGGAGCGCGGCAGCTCCACCCGGTCAAAGAGCATCTCCACCCGCTTGGCGACGTCGGGGCCCTTGAGGGTGCCGAAGTTGTGGATCGGCTCGGCCACCTGATCGGCCAGCTGCATCTGCGGGTTGAGCGAGGCGAAGGGGTCCTGAAAGATCATCTGCATGTCGAGCCGCGCGGTCCGCAGGTCGCGCTGGTTCAGGGCCATGATGTCCTTGCCATCAAGGTTGATCTCGCCCGACTGGGGCTCCACCAGGCGCAGGATGGAGCGCCCGGCGGTGGACTTGCCGCAGCCGGATTCGCCCACCAGGCTGAGGGTCTGGCCCTTGTTGATGGTGAAGGAGATGTCCTCCACCGCATGGACGTTGGCCACGGTGCGCCGGAAGAAGCCGCCCTGGACGGGGAAACGGGTGGTCAGGTTCTTCACCGTCAGCAGGGTCTCGTCGGTGCCGGTGATGGGGGCGATTTCCTTGTTCTCGCGGCCCAGGAGCTTCATCGGCTCGGGGCAGCTCTTGCCGCGCATCTCGCCCAGCTTGGGGACGGCGGCCAGGAGCGCCTTGGTGTAGCCGTGCTGGGGGTTCTCGAAGATCTCCTCGACGGTCCCCTCCTCGACCTTGTTGCCGCGGTACATGACGACGACGCGGTCGGCCATCTGGGCCACCACGGCCATGTCGTGAGTGATGAACATCACCGCCGTGCCGGTCTCGCGCTTGAGGCGGTCCATCAGGGCCAGGATCTCGGCCTGGATGGTCACGTCGAGCGCGGTGGTGGGCTCGTCCGCGATCAGCAGGCGCGGCTCGCAGGCCAGGGCCATGGCGATTACCACGCGCTGGCGCATGCCGCCCGAGAGTTCGTGCGGGTACTGCTTCAGCCGCCGCTCGGCCTCGGGGATGCGGACCTGCTTGAGCAGCTCCAGCGCGCGCTTCTCGGCGGCGGCCTTGCTCAGGCCCTTGTGCAGGCGCAGGCCCTCGGTCATCTGGCGGCCCACGGTGAAGACCGGGTTGAGGGCCGTCATGGGCTCCTGGAAGATCATGCCGATCTCGTTGCCGCGGATGCGGCGCATCTTGCGCTGGTCGGTCTCGGCCAGGTTGACGCGGCCCACGTCGCGGCCGTCGAAGATGAGCTGGCCGCCCGCGATCTCGCCGCCGCCGTACTCCACCAGGCGCATCAGCGAGAGCGAGGAGACCGACTTGCCCGAGCCGGATTCGCCCACCACGCAGACGGTCTCGCCGGGGTTGATGTCGAAGGAGACATCCTCGACCCCGAGGACCGGGCCGTCCTTGGTCTGAAATTGCACGCGGAGCCCCTTGATCTGGGCAATGGGCGTGTCTGTGGGCTGGTCCAGCATGGTCGTCCCTGTCATCGGAGGAGGCAATCAAAGCCCGAAACTACGGCGATCCGGCGGGCAGGTCAAACTTCCTTAGCGGGGGCGGCGAAAATTCAAGGTCGCCGCGATCAACGGGCTTGCATTTTGAACAAAACCTGTTTCGATGTGGCCCATGCGCGCCGGGGCTGTGGGGAATAACGTCAACTAATTCTACGTCATTACGTTGAGTTAGCCGAGCTTCTTCAACCAATTCCGGTCTCGTAAAAAAGAATGTGGGATCATCCCGCACGACAACGGCACAGCATTTGTGTCCAACAAGGAGTACGAAATGAAACTGAGAACCCTACTGATGGGTGCGGTGGCCACGGCTGCCTTCGCCCCCGCTGCCTTTGCCGACGGCCACGTCGGCGAGCGGGGCCGCGACGGCGAGGTCAAGATCCTCTACTGGCAGGCGCCCTCGATCCTGAACCCCTTCCTTTCGGGCGGCACCAAGGACATTGAATCCGCCTCCCTGATCATCGAGCCGCTGGCGCGCTACAACGAGAAGGGCGAGATGATCCCCTTCCTGGCCGCCGAAGTGCCGACCGTCGCCAACGGCGGCGTGTCCGAGGACCTGACCACCATCACCTGGAAGCTGGCCGAGGGGATCACCTGGTCCGACGGCAGCCCCTTCACCGCCGAGGACGTGGTCTTCACCGCCGAGTACTGCATGCACCCCGAGGGCGGCTGTGCCCAGGGCGCCAAGTTCGAGGGTGTGGAGAGCGTCGAGGCGCTGGACGCCCAGACCGTGAAGGTCACCTTCTCCTCGCCCAAGCCGAACCCCTACGGCCCCTTCGTGGGCGGTGAGAGCCCGATCATCCAGAAGGCCCAGTTCCAGGACTGCCTGGGCGCCAAGGCGCCCGAGTGCACCGAGGCCAACTTCAACCCGATCGGCACCGGCCCCTTCAAGGTGGTGGAATTCCGCCCCAATGACGTGATCACGATGGAGGCCAACGAGAACTTCCGCCACGAGGGCAAGCCCGCCTTCGCGACCCTGACCTTCAAGGGCGGCGGCGATGCGACGGCCGCGGGCCGCGCCGTGCTGGAAACCGGCGAGTTCGACTACGCCTGGAACCTCCAGCTGGCCCCCGATGTCATCGCCAAGATGGAAGAGGGCGGCCAGGGCGTGGCCATCGCAGGCTTCGGCCCGCTGGTCGAGCGCCTGGAGATGAACCTCACCAACCCCTCGCCCGACCTGCCGCCGGAGACCCGCTCCACCGTGGCGGAACCGCACCCCTTCCTGAGCGACTTCGCCGTGCGCAAGGCCCTCTCCATGGCCATCGACCGCGAGCTGCTGACCGAAGTGGGCTATGGCAAGGCCGGCGCGCCGACCTGCAACCTGGTGCCCGCCCCGGCGATCTACGCCTCGGACAACACTGAGTGCCTGACCCAGGACATCGAGGGCGCCAAGGCGCTGCTGGATGAGGCCGGCTGGGTCGACAGCGATGGCGACGGCATCCGCGACAAGGATGGCGTGAAGCTCTCCATCCTCTACCAGACCTCGACCAACGCCGTGCGTCAGGACTTCCAGGCCCTGATCAAGGACTGGTGGAGCCAGATCGGTGTCGAAACCGAGCTGCGCAACCTCGACGCCTCCGTGTTCTTCGGCGGTGACCCGGGCTCCCCGGACACCTTCCAGAAGTTCTATGCCGACGTGGAGATGTACGCCAACACCTTCAACGGCACGGACCCGCAGGCCTACCTCTCGGCCTACCGCTGCGGCAACGAGCCCAAGCCCGCGAGCCAGTGGCAGGGTGAGAACATCAACCGCTTCTGCGATCCCGCCTACGACGCCCTGATCGACGAGCTGGCCCAGACCGGCGACATCGACAAGCGCGCCGAGATCGCCAAGAAGATGAACGACATGGTGACCAAGGACACGATGACCATCGTGCCGCTGGTGAACCGTGCCCGTGTCTCGGCCCACTCCAACTCCCTCGGCGGCGTTGTGCTCAACGTCTGGGACTCCGAGCTGTGGAACGTGGCGGACTGGTACCGCAAGAAGGAATAATTTCCTTTTCGGGCCCGGATCGGCGTGATCCGGGCCCGAACCCCCTGCCCCGGTCTTGACCCCGGGCCTCGCACTTGGCAGAGGCCGCGGATCGGGCGCCGGAGGCGAGCCACCCGACATACCGAGACCGATCAACAAGGGCGTGGGCCATGCTGACCTTCACCATCCGACGATTGTTGCTGTCGATTCCGACGCTTTTGTTCATCAGCCTTGTCATCTTCCTACTGCTGCAACTGGCGCCGGGCGATCCGATGGCGCAGGTGCCCCTGACGGTGCCGCCCGAGGTGAAGCAGAAGATGCGCGAGGCCCTGGGCCTGGGCGCGCCGATCTACGTCCAGTACTGGAAGTGGCTGGTGCAGTTCTTCTGGATCGAGCCGCAGGTCTTCATCGACTACCTGACCAACAGCAGCGCCCTGCTGGGCTGGCTGCCCGACACCAACCTCTACCAGGGCGAGCTGCGCGTCATCTCCTGGCAGACCCGCTCGCCGGTCATGGACATCGTGGCCCAGCGGATGCCCCAGACGCTCTGGGTGGTGGGGCTGGCCTACATCGTGGGCATCGTCATCGCCATTCCAATCGGCATCTACTCGGCCTACAAGCACTATTCCGTCTTCGACCAGGCCGGCACCTTCATCACCATGATCGGCTTCTCGATCCCGCCCTTCTTCACCGGGCCACTGCTGATCGTGATCTTCTCCGTCATGCTGGGCTGGCTGCCCTCGATCTACGACACGACCCACGTGGTGAACGACTGGGACAGCTTCATGGTGCAGCTGCGCCAGATGATCATGCCGGTGATGGTGCTGGCGCTCCAGACCACCGCCCAGATCAGCCGCTACATGCGCGGCGCCATGCTCGACAACCTCAACCAGGACTACGTGCGCACCGCCCGCGCCAAGGGCCTGCGCGAGGGCGTGGTTGTCATGGTGCACGTGCTGCGCAACTCCATGATCCCGGTGGTCACGGTGATCGCCCTGGGGATGCCCGCCATCTTCGGCGGCGCCATCATCACCGAGAACGTCTTCAAGGTGAACGGCATCGGCCAGCTCCTGCTGACCGCCCTTTTCGCCAACGATCTGCCCATGGTGATGACCCTGACCTTCATCTTCGCCATCCTGATTGTGCTCTTCAACCTCGTCGCCGACATCCTCTACGGCCTTCTTGACCCAAGGATCCGCTATGACTGAGCAAGCCGTCCCCGCCAGCCCCGTCGAGGCCGACATCGAGGTCTACGGCGCCCTCACGGACAAGGAACCGCAGAAGCCGCCACGCTCCCAGTGGCGCGACGTCTGGGACCAGTTCCGCAAGCACAAGGGGGCCGTCTTTGGCGGCGGCTTCCTGATCTTCATCACCCTCGCCGTGATCCTCGGCCCCTATCTCTGGACGGTCGAGCCCACCAAGCTCGACATCCGCAACAAGGACTGGCGGCCGATCTACACCCTGCTGTGGGATTCCGAGGCCCGGGCCGGCTGGGCCCATCCGCTGGGCTCGGACCAGCTGGGGCGGGACATCCTGGCCCAGATGATCGCCGGCGGGCGGGTCTCCATGGCGGTGGGCTGGCTGGCCATGGCCCTGGCCCTGATCATCGGCACCGCCTTCGGGGTGCTGGCGGGCTACTTCAAGAAGCTCGACTTCTGGCTCATGCGCTTCACGGACCTTGTGCTCTCGCTGCCGATCCTGCCCCTGACCCTGCTGGCCGTGACCCTCTTCCGGCAGCCGCTGAACGCCCGCTTCGGGCCCGAGGGGGGCATGTTCATCCTCATCGTCAGCATCATCGGCCTGACCTCCTGGATGCAGACCGCGCGGATCGTGCGGGGCGACATCCTGGCCCTGAAGGAGCGCGAGTTCATCCTCGCCGCCCGCTCCATCGGGACCACCTCGGGGGCCATCATCCGGCGTCACCTGCTGCCCAACGTAATCTCGCCGATCATGGTCTCGGCCACCCTGGGCCTGGCCACGGCGATCATCACCGAGAGCGCCCTGTCCTTCCTCGGCGTGGGCTTCCCCTCGGACTATCCGACCTGGGGCAAGCTCCTGGCCGACGCGGTGCAGCGGATGCAGGACTATCCCGAGCGGGTGCTTCTGCCGGGCATTGCCATCTCTCTCACCGTGCTGTCGGTGAACTACCTCGGCGACGGCCTGCGCGACGCGCTGGACCCGCGCATCCGGGGCCGCTGAGCCCCCCTGCCCCGGCAGCCGCCTGCCGGGGTTTCCTCCCCTAGGAGAGGTGCCGCCGTAGGCGCCGCACCATCCACCAGACGGCCAGGACCACCGGCAGGGTGACCACCGCCGTGAGCATCCCCTTGCTGATCTCCAGCGCCTCCGCCAGGGGGTAGAGCAGGTAGCCCGCCAGGGAGACCGCGTAGTAGCTGATGGCCACCACCGAGAGCCCCTCCACCGTGCGCTGCAGGCGCAGTTGCAGGTCCGCCCGCTTGTCCATCGAGGCGAGGATCTCCTGGTTCTGGGCCGAGCGTTCCACATCGACCCGGGTGCGCAGCAGGTTGGCGGCGCGCAGGGCCCGGGCCGACATGGCCTGGAGCCGCGCCTCGGTGGACTGGACGGTGCGCATGGCGGGCTCGTAGCGGCGCATCATGAACTCGGCAAAGCCCTGGCGGCCCATGAAGCGGCCCTCCCGCAGGGCCTCAATGCGCTGGCTGACGATGGCCTTGTAGGCCCCCGT
This sequence comes from Sulfitobacter sp., assembly GCA_965212515.1. GTDB lineage: Bacteria > Pseudomonadota > Alphaproteobacteria > Rhodobacterales > Rhodobacteraceae > Sulfitobacter. Next base: position 3,270,531 of record OZ243122.1, on the reverse strand, counting down.
GGCGCCGAAGCGGAAGGCCGACTGGACCTCCAGCGTCTCCAGCTCCACCGAGATGTCGAGCAGGGCGTGGAGCGTATCCTCCGAGCGGCTGGCGGGGCCGCGCATCTCGGCCATGAGATCGGTCAGCTTGGCGTCGAGCGCGTTCAGCTTCGGCGCCATGTCGCGCACCATGGCGAAGCCGAGCATGGAGGCGGACTTGTACATCTCGATCTCGGTCAGCCGCTGGGCGATGCGCCCGGTGCGGCGGCCGCCGGTCTCCTCGTTGGTGAAGATGGCCATGCGCAGGTGGCCCGCCGGATCAATGCGGAAGTCCGAGGCGATCACCGCCGCCCCCTCCAGCACCTCGGCCACGGCGAGGCTTTCCGGGACGAACCAGTCCGCCAGGTGGGCGGCGATCTGGGCATCGTCCTGGGGCCGCGGCAGGAGCCGCAGGAGCGCTGAGGTCATCCGCCCGCCGGGGGCGGCGTCGAGCCAGTAGTCGGGAAAGACCTCGAACTCGTCCGGGTCGAAGGCCCGCTCGCCCGCCTCGTCGAAGAAGACCGTGTAGGTGACAAGCTCGGTGTGCTGCTCCCACTTGAGCCGGTACTTGCCCATCTTGCCGTAGTAGTGGGTGGCATTGGCCGAGGGCCGCGGCGCGCCGTAGTGATCCAGCAGGGTCACCAGATGCTCGAGGTCCTGCGCCCTGTCCCGGCTGGCCGCGTCCTTCGGCTGCTTGATCGCCAGGAAGACCGCGCGCGAGGGCGCCCGGAGCGAGGGAAAGGGGCGCGCGTGCAGCTCTCCGGTGAGAGCGTAGCGCTGGGGATAGTCGGTGATCGGGGCCATGGAATCTTTCGCGGAGGTGGGCTCTTTCGTCGCAAGATAGGCCGATTTCCCCAAGGCGCCAAATAAAATTCAATTTTTTCAGCAGCTTGGCGGTGTGCGACAGTATACGGACCGGGGCGCGGGGCGGCGGCCGCCTCACCTTGGCGTCAGGTTGGCTGGTCCTGCCGGGGTGCGGGCCTATGTCCTTGCCATCGTGAAACGGAGTGGAGGCGCCGTGTGTCGGACCCAGCAAACCAGGAGCATCAGCGCAAGGCCCGCAAGCGCGACCTGACCGAGAGGCCGATCTGGCGCGCCCTCGCGGCCATGTCGGCGCCCATGAGCTTCGGCATCTTCGCCGTCCTTTCGGTGGGCCTGGCCGATGCCTTCTTCCTGGCCCAGGTCGGCGGCGCGCCCCTGGCGGCGGTGGGCTTCATCTATCCCGTCACCACGGCCATCACCTCCCTCTCCATCGGCCTCAGCGCCGGGGCCAACGCGGCCCTGAGCCAGGGCATCGGGCGCGGCGACAGCGCGCGCGCGACCCAGCGCCTGGGGCTGCACGCCATCGGCCTGGGGCTGGTCCTGTCGCTCCTGGTGGCGGGGCTTCTCTACCTCGCCTATCCGCTGCTCTTCTCGGCCCTCGGCGCGGGCGAGGAGGTGGCGGGCCAGATCGCCCTCTATGTGCCGGTCTGGGCAATCAGCTTTCCCTTCCTTGTGACCATGATGGTGACCAACTCGGTCTTTCGCGCCCATGGCGACAGCGTCACGGCGGCGCTGATCATGGTCCTGGCGGCGCTGGTCAACGTCGGGCTCAACCCGCTCCTGATCTTCGGCATGTGGGGCCTGCCCGAGCTGGGCATCGAGGGGGCCGCCTGGGCCACCACGGTGGGCCGCATCCTGGCCACCGGGCTGGCCCTCTGGGTGGCCTGGCGGCGCGGCCTGCTGGGCTGGTGCGGGCGGCTCTTCGCGGAACTGGGGAAGAGCCTGCGGCGGATCCTCAAGGTGGGCCTGCCGGCCGCCTTCTCCAATGCCATCAACCCGGCCGGAATGGCCCTGGTGACGGCCGCCGTGGCCACCCTGGGCGAGGCCGCGGTGGCGGGCTTCGGGGCGGCCACGCGGGTCCAGTCCCTCGCCCTGGTGCCGCTCCTGGCGCTCTCGGCGGGGATGTCGCCGGTGATCGGCCAGAACTGGGGCGCCGAGCGCCACGACAGGGCCCGCGGCGCCACCGCCACGGGCTTCTGGTTCTGCCTCGGCTACGGGGCGCTCCTGGCCCTGGTGCTGGTCCTCTTCGCCGATCCTATCGCGGGGCTCTTCGCCTCCAGCGAGGAGGTGGCCGCCTATGCCGCCACCTACCTGCGCTACGTGGGCCTGTCGCTCTTCGGCTACGGCATCCTGGTGACGGCCAACTCGGCCATGAATGCGCGCGACCGGGCGCTTTGGTCCATGTCGATCAGCCTCGGGCGGATCGGGCTGGTCTACCTGCCGCTGGCCTGGGTCGGCGCCCTGACGCTGGGCTTTCCGGGGATCGTGGCGGCGGCGGTGCTGGCCAACCTGCTGGGCGCCTGGGCGGCCATCGTGGCGGCCCGGGGCACGGGTCTCCTGGAGAGCGAGAGCCGTTTCTTGGTGCTGCCGCTGCGGGCCCTGCCGCTGCGCGGCTGAGGGGCGGAGGGGCCAGGCCGGAACAGCGTTTCTTTCAAAATAAACGGGACGGACCCTTTAAAGGGTCCGGGCCCCCCGGGGGCCTCGTTTCCTTTAAAGGAAACGAGGCGGACCCTTTGAAGGGTCCGCGGAGGTGATTTTGGCTTTGGCGATCTCCGGGGGCCCCGTTTCCTTTTGAAGGAAACGGGACGGACCTTTCAAAAAGGTCCGGGGACTTCCCAACAAAAAAGGCCCCCCGGCGGCACCGGGGGGCCTTCTTGCCATCCTGCGACGGCGATCAGTCGATCATCGGCAGGAGCTTGTCGAGGCTCGCCTTGGCGTCGCCGTAGAACATCCGCGTGTTCTCCTTGAAGAAGAGCGGGTTCTCGATGCCCGAGTAGCCCGTGCCCTGGCCGCGCTTGGAGACGAAGACCTGCTTGGCCTTCCAGCACTCCAGCACCGGCATGCCGGCGATGGGGCTGTTGGGGTCGTCCTGGGCGGCCGGGTTCACGATGTCGTTGGAGCCGATGACGATGGCCACATCCGTGTCCGGGAAATCGTCGTTGATCTCCTCCATCTCCAGCACGATGTCGTAGGGCACCTTGGCCTCGGCCAGGAGCACGTTCATGTGCCCCGGCAGGCGGCCCGCCACCGGGTGGATGGCGAAGCGCACGGTCTTGCCCTTGGCGCGCAGCTTCTTGACCAGATCGCTGACGGCGCCCTGGGCTTGCGCCACGGCCATGCCGTAGCCGGGGATGATGATGACCGAGTCGGCCTCGTTCAGGGCCTGGGCCACGCCGTCGGCCTCGATCGCCACCTGCTCGCCCTCGACCTGCATCTGCTCGCCCGCCGGGCCGCCGAAGCCGCCCAGGATCACGCTGATGAAGGAGCGGTTCATCGCCTTGCACATGATGTAGGAGAGGATCGCACCGGAGGAACCCACCAGGGCGCCCACCACGATCAGCAGGTCATTGCCCAGGCTGAAGCCGATGGCCGCCGCCGCCCAGCCGGAGTAGCTGTTCAGCATGGAGACCACGACGGGCATGTCCGCCCCGCCGATGCCCATGATCAGGTGGTAGCCGATGAAGAGCGCCGCGAGGGTCAGCAGCAGGAGCGGCAGGAGGCTGCCCGAGGCCAGGTACCAGATCAGGCAGATGGCCGAGATGGCGCCCGCCGCGATGTTGAGCAGGTGCCCACCGGGCAGCTTGGTGGCGGCGGAGTTCACCCGGCCCGCCAGCTTGCCGTAGGCGATGACCGAGCCGGTGAAGGTTACGGCGCCGATCCAGATGCCGAGCACCAGCTCGACGCGCAGGATGTTGATTTCCACGCCAGTCTTCTTGGCCACGATCGCGGCGAAGCCGCGGAACTGGTCGGCCACCTCCTTGGCGGGGCCGATGAGGCTGCCGTAGGTCTCCTGCGGGAAGGGCAGGCCCGCCTCGGTGAAGGCGGCGGCCACGCGGCCGATCTCGATATGGGCGTTGAGGCCGACAAAGACGGCGGCCAGACCGACGAGGCTGTGCATCGCCGCCACCAGCTCGGGCATCTGGGTCATCTGGACGCGCTGCGCCAGCTGCATCCCGATGACCGCGCCGGCCGCGATCAGGACCAGCGACAGGAGCCAGAGCCCGGCCCCCGGGCCGATCAGCGTCGCCACCACGGCCAGGGCCATGCCGACGATGCCGTACCAGACCGCGCGCTTGGCGCTCTCCTGCCCCGACAGGCCGCCGAGCGAGAAGATGAACAGCACGGCTGCAACCACGTAGGCCGCCGTTGTGAAACCGAATTCCATGGGTTCTTCCTCTACTCTTTAGGACTTCTGGAACATGGCGAGCATCCGGCGCGTCACCATGAATCCGCCGAAGATGTTGATCCCGGCCATGAAGACCGAGGCCGCCGCGAGGATCATCACCAGCCAGGAGCCCGAGCCGATCTGCATCAGGGCGCCGAGGATGATGATCGAGGAGATGGCGTTGGTCACGGCCATGAGCGGCGTGTGCAGCGAATGGGCCACGCCCCAGATCACCTGGAAGCCGACAAAGACCGCCAGCACGAAGACAATGAAGTGCTGCATGAAGGAGGCGGGCGCCACCAGGCCCACGGCCAGCAGGGCCGCGCCGCCGACGGCGAAGAGGGTCACCTGGTTGCGGGTCTGCTGCTTGAAGGCGGCCAGTTCCTGGGCGGCCTTCTCCTCGGGAGAGAGCTCCTTCGGGGCCTCCTTCTTGGGCTGGGCCGCGATGGCCGCCACCTTGGGCGGCGGTGGCGGGAAGGTCACCTCCTTGGCATGGGTCAGGGTGGCCCCGCGGATCACGTCATCCTCCATGTCATGCACGATCACGCCGTCCTTCTCGGGGGTGAGATCGGTCATCAGGTGGCGGATGTTGGTGGCGTAGAGGCTGGAGGCCTGGGTCGCCATGCGGCTGGGGAAATCGGTATAGCCGATGATCGTCACGCCATTCTCGGTGACGATCTTCTCATCGGCCTTGGTGAGCTTGCAGTTGCCGCCCTTCTCGGCTGCGAGATCGACGATAACCGAGCCCGGCTTCATCGAGGCGACCATGTCCTCGGTCCAGAGCTCGGGCGCCTCGCGGTTGGGGATCAGCGCGGTGGTGATCACGATGTCCATCTCGGGCGCCAGCTCGCGGAACTTGGCCAGCTGGGCCTCGCGGAACTCCGGCGAGGAGACGGAGGCGTAGCCGCCCGAGGCGGAGCCGTCCTGCTGCTCTTCCTCGAAGTCGAGGTAGACGAACTCGGCGCCCATGGACTCGACCTGCTCGGCCACCTCGGGGCGCACGTCGAAGGCGTAGGTGATGGCCCCGAGCGAGGTCGAGGTGCCGATGGCCGCAAGGCCCGCCACCCCGGCGCCCACCACGAGGACCTTGGCCGGGGGCACCTTGCCCGCCGCCGTGATCTGCCCGGTGAAGAAGCGGCCGAAGTTGTTGCCCGCCTCGATCACCGCGCGGTAGCCGGCGATGTTTGCCATGGAGGAGAGGGCATCCATCTTCTGGGCCCGGCTGATGCGCGGGATCATCTCCATGGCGACGACGGTGGCGCCCTTCTTGGCCGCCTGCTGCATCTCCTTCTCGTTGGCCACGGGGCTGAAGAAGGAGATCAGGGTCTGGCCGTCGCGCAGGCGCTTCATCTCGGTCTCGGTGGGGGTGCGCACCTTGGCGACGACATCGGCCGCCTTCCAGAGCGCGGCCGCGGTCTTGACCACCTCGACACCCGCCGCCTCGTAGGCCGCATCGTCGAAGCCGGCCTTCAGGCCCGCTCCGGTCTCCACCAGGCAGCTGTGCCCCAGTTTCTGCAGGGCCTGCGCCGACTCCGGCGTCATGGCGACCCGCGCTTCCCCCTCGAAAACCTCTTTCGGCGTTCCGATCTTCACTTCTGAACCCCCCTCAATCACTCAGCGGCGCCCCCGTGGCGCAACTTTATTGCGTGGCTGATATAGGGCGCAGAAAGATAGCACAAGCAGATCGCCGCGGCATTTCCCCGGGCCGTGCCCCAAAATGCACAGCCCTGCCGCTTTTTGCGGCACTGCGGCAATCACCTTTTTGCGAGGGCGCCGGGAGGACCTGCCGCTAGGGCAGTTCGCTGGCCAGGGGCAGCGGCAGGCGGGCGCCGGGCCAGGGCGCCTCGGCCTTGAGCGGCGAGACGACGACGGCCAGGGCCCCGACCAGGATGATGACAAAGGCTTTCACGTGGCTCTTCCCCCTGCGGCTGCGGACGGGTCCGAAACAATCGCAGGAAAATGACGGAATTATGGCCTTCGGCGAAATAATCGCGCAGGCCCGCGGGACGCAGCGGCACTTGGGCCACCCCTTGCGCGGGGCGGGCGCCTTGCTAGGCTCCGCCGGCAACAGGAAAGGCAAGACCATGGATCTCAAGGGAAAACACGCGCTCATCACCGGCGGCGGCACGGGCATCGGGCTGGCCATCGCGCAGGATCTGGCGGCCCGGGGCGCCCAGGTGACGATCACCGGGCGGCGCCAGGAGGTGCTCGACGCGGTGGCGGAACCGGGCATGACGGGCCTGGCGATGGACGTGCGCGCCGAGGCGGAGGTGGTGGAGAAGATCGCCGCGGCGGTCGAGGCCCGCGGCCCGATCCAGATCTGCATCCCCAACGCAGGCCTGGCCGAGGGTCGGGCCCTGCACAAGACCGACATGGCCTTCTGGCGCGACATGATGGCGACGAACCTCGACGGCGCCTTCCTGACGATCCGCGAGTGCCTGAAATCCATGCGCGAGACGGACTGGGGAAGGACCATCGCCATCTCCTCCATGGCCGGCCTGCGCGGCCTGCCCGGCGCTGCCTGCTACTCGGCGTCCAAGCACGGCATGATCGGCCTCATCCGCTCCCTCTCGGAGGACTACATGGGCCAGCCCTTCACCTTCAACGCCATCTGCCCGGGCTACGTGGACACCCCCATCGTGGAGCGCAACACCGCCAGCATCGCGGCCCGCACCGGGCTCGACGCGGAGAAGGCGCGCGACATCATGGTCAAGTCCAACCGCCACGGCCGCCTGCTCGAGGTCTCCGAGATCGCGGCCGCCGCCGCCTGGCTCACCGGGCCGGGCTCGCAGTCCGTCAACGGCCAGTGCATCGAGATCGCCGGCGGCCAGATGTAGCGCCGTTAAGGGGGCCTTAACCAGGGCCCCCTAGCCTCGGGCCCATGGGCCCCGATCTCGAACTCTCGCATCATTTCCTCACCCTGCGGCTGGCCCGGCGGGAGGCGGACCTGCTGGTCCGTCACGTCGGTGCGCTGCGGGGGGCCATGCGGCTGCTCCTGGCGCGCCATCCCACGCGGGTCATTGCCATGGTGGTCCTGCCCAACCGGCTGCACGCCCTCTGGTGCCTGCCCGAGGCGCCGGGCGCCCTGGCGCGCCGGGTCGCGCTCCTCAAGGCGGGCTTCTCGCGCCCTCTGCCCGCCCCCGAGGGGCGCACGCCGGGCCAGCTCCGGCGGCGCGAGAAGGGCATCTGGTGCCGCGGCCACTGGGCCGAGCGGGTGGCGGAGGGGCCGCCCCTGGCCCGCTGCCGCGCCCGCATCCACCGGGCACCGGTGCTGGCCGGGCTCTGCGCCCGGCCGCAGGACTGGCCCTTCAGCTCGATCCACCGGGACCTGCGGCGCGGCGGCATGGGCCAGGTCGCGGCCTGGGCGCCGGGGGTGGTGGATGAAGAGGAGGAGCCGCTGCTGATCGACGAGGAGGAGGGGCTGATGATGGGTTAGGCTGGGTTAAGTGGGTTTGCCGGGCAGTGCGGTGCGCCAAAACCTGGGCGGAGTCCGGGACCTGTCGGATCGCGACGGGCGGCACGTCCCTCGTGCCAAAGAAGGCGCGACCCTGAAGAAAAAGCGCCGCGGGTCGGGGCCTGAGGGACGCGCCGCCTGCCTATTTTCCCTGTTTGAAACGGATCTGGCGCTACCAATCCGTGCCGCACCCTTCGCGAAGAAGGGTACGCCGAGCGTCTCAGATCACCCGGACCAGATCCGACCGCACCTGAAGGGCGGCCCTCCGCCCTGCCCCGCTCAGACCGCCTTCAGCGCCGGGGCCCGGCGGCCGCCCGCCTTCCAGGCCCGCACCGCGTCGCCGAAGGCGGCAAAGAGCGGCCGGGAGACGGGATCGCCCGCTGCGTTCCATTCCGGGTGCCACTGGACGGCCAGGGTAAAGCCCTTGGCCCCTTCGACGTAGATCGCCTCGGGGGTGCCGTCCTCCGCCTGCCCGTCGATCACGATGCGCGCGCCCGCCCGCTTGATGCCCTGGCCGTGCAGCGTGTTGGTGCGCACCTTGGGCGCCCCCATGAGCTGGTGAAAGACGCCCCCTTGGGTGAAGCTGATGTCGTGGCGCAGCTCGAACTTCTCCTCCAGGGTGCCGTCGGGCGGCATCCGGTGGTTCATCCGGCCCGGCAGCTCGCGGATCTCGGGGTAGAGGGTGCCGCCCATGGCCACGTTGACCTCCTGGAAGCCGCGGCAGATGCCCAGGAAGGGCTGGCCGCGCTCCACGCAGGCCCGCACCAGCGGCAGGGCGATGGCGTCGCGCGCCCGGTCGAAGGCGCCGTGGGCCTCGGTGGCGGCCTCGCCGTATTCCTCGGGGTGGACGTTGGGCCGCCCCCCGGTGAGCAGGAAGCCGTCGCAGGTCTCCAGCAGTTCCTCGACGCTGACATGGGCCGGATCGGCCGGGATGATCAGGGGCATGCAGCCCGCCACCTCGGAGATGGCGGCCGTGTTCATCTGCCCGCCCGCGTGGACGGGGTACTGGTCATTCAGAAGGTAGGAATTGCCGACAATGCCGACGACGGGCCGGTCCATGGATCACCTCGCATCACGCTTTGGCCCCTTATAGGGCCTCCGGGCGGGACCCTCAACCGCCGCTCAGGCCTCCCCCTCGAGCCCCGCCGCGGCGATCCCGGCCAGGGCCGCCTCGGCGTCATTGTCGGAGCTGTCGCCGGTCACCCCCACGGCCCCGACGATCGCGCCCTTCTTGTCGCGCAGCAGGACGCCGCCGGGCACGGGCACCACCTGACCGCCGTAGACACCGTTCACCGCCGCCATGAAGTAGGCCTGTTCCTCGGCCCGTTTCATCTGGGCCCGGCCCGCCATGCCCAGCATGACGGCGCCGTAGGCCTTGCCCTGGGCGATGGCGAAACGGCCCGGGGCGGCCCCGTCCTCGCGCTCGAAGGCCTGGACGTGGCCGCCCGCGTCGAGCACCACCACGGAGAGCGGCTTGAGCTCCATCTCGCGGCCCTTCTCGAGCGTCTTGCGGATGATCGTGCGCGCCTTGCGCAGGGAAATCGTCATGCCTCTCTCTCCTTCTTCGTTTTGCCCAATAAACTCCGGGGAGCGCGAGGGGCTGGCCCCTCGCCGCCGCCCCCTCAGCCGCGCGCCGCCTTGAGCTCCAGGCGCCGCGCGTGCAGCACCGGCTCGGTATAGCCCGAGGGCTGTTCGCGGCCCTTGAGCACCAGGTCGCAGGCCGCCTGGAAGGCGATCCCGTCAAAGCCCGGCGCCATCGGCTGGTAAAGCGGATCGCCCGCGTTCTGGCGGTCCACCACTTCGGCCATCTTCTTCAGCCCGGCCAGGACCTGCGCCTCGCTCACGGTGCCGTGGTGCAGCCAGTTGGCCAGGGCCTGGGCCGAGATGCGGCAGGTGGCGCGGTCCTCCATCAGCCCCACGTCGTTGATGTCGGGCACCTTGGAGCAGCCCACCCCCTGATCGACCCAGCGCACCACGTAGCCGAGGATGCCCTGGGCGTTGTTCTCGATCTCGCGGGTGATCTCCTCCTCGCTGAGGTTGCGGCCCGCCATCACCGGGATGGTCAGGAGCGCCCCCAGATCGGCGCGCGGGCCGCCCTGGCGGATCTCCTCCTGGCGCGCGGAGACGTCGACGCGGTGGTAATGCATGGCATGCAGGGTGGCCGCCGTCGGCGAGGGCACCCAGGCGCAGGTGGCGCCCGCCTGGGGATGGCCGATCTTGGCCTCCAGCATGTCCGCCATGCGGTCCGGCATGGCCCACATGCCCTTGCCGATCTGGGCCCGGCCCTTGAGCCCGCAGGCCAGGCCGATGTCCACGTTGCGGTCCTCGTAGGCCTGAATCCAGGTGGCGTTCTTCATCTCGCCCTTGGGCACCATCGGCCCGGCCTCCATGGAGGTGTGGATCTCGTCGCCGGTGCGGTCGAGGAAGCCGGTGTTGATGAAGGCGACCCGGTGCTTGGCGGCGCGGATGCATTCCTTGAGGTTGGCGCTGGTGCGGCGCTCCTCGTCCATGATGCCCAGCTTGACGGTGTGGGCGGGCAGCCCGAGAACCTTCTCCACGTGATCGAAGATGGCATCGGCAAAGGTCACCTCGGCGGGCCCGTGCATCTTGGGCTTGACCACATAGACCGAGCCGGTGACCGAATTGCCGCCCGCGCGCTTGAGATCGTGCATGGCGATGAGGGTGGTGATCATGGCATCCATCAGCCCCTCGCCCACCTCATTGCCCTCGCGGTCGAGGATGGCGGGGTTGGTCATGAGGTGGCCGACGTTGCGCACCAGCATGAGAGAGCGGCCCTTGAGGCTGAAGCCCTCGCCCTTCGGGGAAAGGTAGTCGCGGTCGGGGTTCATGCGCCGGGTGATGCGCTTGCCGCCCTTCTCGAAGCTCTCCTCCAGGTCGCCCTTCATCAGGCCGAGCCAGTTGCCGTAGGCCACCACCTTGTCCTCGGCATCGACGGCGGCGACGGAATCCTCGCAGTCCATGATGGTCGAGAGGGCCGCCTCCATGAGGACATCGGCGACATGGGCGGGATCGCCCTTGCCGATGCTGTGTCCGGCGTCGATCTGGATCTCGATGTGCAGCCCGTTGCGGCGCAGGAGCACCGCCTCGGGGGCCTCGGGGGAACCGCGGTAGCCGACGAACTGGTCGGGGTTCTCCAGCGGGATGCCGTGCAGGACGTGGGGCGTCTCGCCTGCGCCGGGGGCGACGCTCTGGGTCATCTGGGCGCCGCGCCAGTCCTGATCGTTGAGCAGCACGCCCTCGAGCCGCCCTTCGGTGACGCGGTAACCGACGAGCTGGCGGTGGCTGCCCGACATGAGCGGCGCCGCCTCGTCCAGGAAGGCCTTGGCCTTTTCCACCACGCGGGCGCCGCGGGCCGGATCGTAGCCGCCGCCCTCAGGCAGGTCGCCCAGCGCGTCGGTGCCGTAGAAGGCGTCGTAGAGGCTGCCCCAGCGGGCATTGGCGGCGTTGAGCGCGAAGCGGGCGTTGGTGATCGGCACGACAAGCTGCGGGCCGGGGACCAGGGCGATCTCGGGATCGACGTTCTGGGTCTCCACCTCGAAGTCTTCGCCCTCGGGCACCAGGTAGCCGATTTCCTCCAGGAAGGCGCGATAGGCCCCGGCATCGTGCGCCGTGCCGCGGTGGTCGCGGTGCCACTGGTCGATCAGGCGCTGGATCTCGGCCCGTTCCTCCAGCAGGGCGCGGTTTTGCGGCCCCATCTCGTGCACCAGGTCGGAAAAGCCGCGCCAGAACCGCTCGGGATCGACCTCCGTGCCGGGCAGCGCCCGATCCTCGATGAAGGCCGCCAGTGCGCTTGCCACCTGCAGGCCGTGCCGATCGGTTCTCTCGGTCATGGACTTCTCCCCCGCTCTCCGTGATGTTTCCAAAGGTCTCTAAAGTTTCCGATGCTACGACACAAGCTATTTTGGTAAAGAAACCTTACCAAAGCGGCCGCGCGCGCCGCTCACCGCTTGCGGCGGCACCGGTCCGAGCAGTATTTCACATCGTCCCAGACCTTGGCCCATTTCTTGCGCCAGGCGAAGGGGCGGCCGCAGGCGGCGCAGACCTTCTGCGGCAGATCGGCCTTCTTGCGGTTCTTCACACCCTCGCCCTTCGTCTGTTTCGCATAGGAAAAGGGCGGCATCTGGCTTGCCAGATACCGCCCCGTCACTCGCTACGCACAACCCGTCAGTTGGAGACGTTCGTGCCCGGCTCGACCGGGTCCACCGTGACGCCCTCGACCTCTTCGGTCTGAACGGCGCCCTCGTCACCAATGATGTTCTCGGATGTCGGCTCTTCGCCGCGCATGACCGAGAAGCCGACGATCAGCAGCAGCATCAGCGCGCCCCAGACGAGGGCCCCCTTGATGCCCCACAGGGCGGGCCTGTGGCGTTTTTCCTGCTTCTCGACGTTTGTGTCAGGGGCTGACATTGCGGTCTCCTTCCATTCCTTTGGCCGCGACCTGCTTGCAGGGCGCGTGTTGCAAATCTAACGTGCGCCAATCCCCGATGGTTCCAACCGAGAAGGTGCTTTGATGCGCGACGCCGCCCCCCAGACGATCTACCTGTCGGACTACAGCCCCTTCGGCTTTCTCATCGACCATGTGGAACTGACCTTCGAGCTTGATCCCAAGGCCACGCGGGTCCGCAGCCGGATCGCCTTCCGGCCCAACCCTGCGGCAACGGACCGCACCTTTTTCCTGCATGGCGAGGAGCTTGAGCTGATCTCCGCTCGGATCGACGGCCAGCCGGTCAGCCCCGAGGTGACGCCCCGCGGGCTTACCTGCGCGGTCCCCGAGGGGCCCTTTGTCTGGGAGGCGGAGGTGCAGATCGCGCCCGCCGAGAATACCGCGCTGGAGGGGCTCTACATGTCCAACGGCATGTACTGCACCCAGTGCGAGGCCGAGGGCTTTCGCAAGATCACCTACTACCCCGACCGCCCCGACGTGATGGCAACCTTCGACGTGACGGTCCACGGGCCGCACCCGGTGCTCCTGTCGAACGGCAACCCCGCGCACCAGGGCCCCAACCAGGCCGAGTGGCGCGACCCCTGGCCGAAGCCCGCCTACCTCTTTGCCCTCGTCGCGGGCGATCTGGTGGCCCATTCGGACCGCTTCACCACCCGCTCGGGCCGGGAGGTGTCGCTCAACCTCTATGTCCGCCCCGGCGACGAGGGCAAATGCGCCTTCGGCATGGAGGCGCTGAAGAAGTCCATGACCTGGGACGAGGAGGTCTATGGCCGGGAATACGACCTCGATGTCTTCAACATCGTCGCGGTGGATGACTTCAACATGGGCGCGATGGAGAACAAGGGGCTGAACATCTTCAACTCTTCCGCCGTCCTGGCCAGCCCCGAAACGGCGACGGACATGAACTTCGAGCGCATCGAGGCGATCATCGCGCACGAGTACTTCCACAACTGGACGGGCAACCGCATCACCTGCCGCGACTGGTTCCAGCTGTGCCTCAAGGAGGGGCTGACCGTCTTCCGCGATGCCCAGTTCACCGCCGACATGCGCTCCGCCCCGGTGAAGCGGATTTCGGACGTGATCGACCTGCGGGCGCGCCAGTTCCCCGAGGACCAGGGCCCCCTCGCCCACCCGGTGCGGCCCGAAAGCTTTCAGGAGATCAACAACTTCTACACCGCCACCGTCTACGAGAAGGGGGCCGAGGTGATCGGGATGCTGAAGCGCCTGGTGGGGGACGAGGCCTATGCCAAGGCGCTCGACCTCTACTTCGAGCGGCACGACGGCGAGGCCTGCACCATCGAGGACTGGCTCAGGGTCTTCGAGGAGGTGACCGGGCGCGACCTGTCGCAGTTCAAGCGCTGGTACAGCCAGGCGGGCACGCCGCGCCTGTCGGTCGAGGAGCATTGGGAGGCGGGCACCCTGACCCTGACCTTCCGCCAGGACACGCCCCCCTCGGCGGCGAGCCCCGATCCGCAGCCCCAGGTCATCCCCATCGCCGTGGGCCTGGTGGGCCACAACGGCGAGGAGGTGGCCGAGACCCGCGTGCTGGAGATGACCGAGGCGGAGCAGAGCTTCACCTTCGAGGGGCTGGGCCAGCGCCCCGTCGCCTCGATCCTGCGGGACTTCTCGGCCCCGGTGGTGCTGGATCATCCCCTGTCGGACGCGGACCGGGCGCACCTGCTGGCCCATGACAGCGATCCCTTCAACCGCTGGGAGGCGGGCCGCACCCTGGCGCGCCAGTCTCTCCTGGCGATGGTGCGGGAGGGCGCCGCGCCGGACCGCGCCTACCTGGACGGCATCCACGCGGTGGTGACGGACAACAGCCTGGACCCGGCGACCCGCGCCCTGATGCTGGGCCTGCCGAGCCAGTCGGACCTGGCCCGCGCTCTGGAAGAGGCGGGCACGGTGCCCGATCCGGCGGCCATCTACAGCGCCAGCGAGGCCATGCGCGAGGCCCTGGCCGACCGCTTCGAGCGTGACGCGCCGGAGATCTACGAGGCCAACCGGGTGACCGAGGCCTATGCCCCCGACGCCGAACAGTCGGGCAAGCGCAGCCTGGCCAACGCGATGCTCTCCCTCATCACCCGGCGCGACGGCGGCGATCTGGCCGCCCGGCAGTATGCGGCGGCGGACAACATGACCCAGCAGCTGGCCGCCCTGGCCAACCTGATTAGGGCCGAGCGGGGCGCCGAGGCGGTGAAATCCTTCGAAGCGCAGTGGCGTGGCGACCGGCTGGTCATGGACAAGTGGTTCGGGCTCCAGGTGATGGAGGCCAAGCCCGATGCGGTGGCCGAGACGGTGCAGCGCCTGACCGACCATGCGGATTTCAACTGGAAGAACCCGAACCGCTTCCGGGCCGTCTTCGGCACCCTGGCGGCGCACCACGCGGGCTTCCACCATAAGAGCGGCGCCGCCTACCGGCTGCTGGCGGACTGGCTGATCAAGCTCGACCCCCTGAACCCCCAGACGACGGCCCGCATGTGCGCCGCCTTCCAGACCTGGAAGCGCTACGACAGCGCCCGGCAGGAGATGATCGCGGTGGAGCTGGACCGCATCCTGGCCCAGCCCGAGCTGAGCCGCGACACGACCGAGATGCTGACCCGCATCCGGGGGGCCTGAACCTGACCGCTCCGCCCCCGCTCAGCTACACCCGGGCGGGGCGCAGCCTGCGCCTGGCGCTGGTGCTGGCGGCGATCTGGGCTCTCCTTCTGGCGCTGCGGCTGACGGTCGAGGCCCACTGGGGGGTGCTGGGGGTGCTGGCGCTCTTTACCCTGCCGGGGCTCTGGGATCTGCTGCGCAACCCCCAGGCGGGGCTCAGCCTCACGGCGGACCGGCTGCGCTGGCACGCCGGGCGGCGCGCGGCGGAGGTCTCCCTGAGCGAGGTGGCGCGCGTGCGCTTCGACACGCGGCTCGATTTCTCGGTGCGGGTGACGCTGGTGATGAAGGAGGGCGGCAAGCTGCGCCTGCCCTTCGAATCGACCCCGCCGCACCGCACCCTGGAGGCGGCGTTGCAGGCGCGCGGTGTGCCGACGGAGCGGCACCACTTCACCTTCACCCAGTAGCGGAAACGATCAGCCGCGCGGCAGGAGCGGGCGCAGCCGCGGGCGCACTGTCTCGGGGCTCTGGCAGTAGGTCTGGCGCTTGAGCCAGCCCGCCATGTCGCGCCGCTTGGCGGCGGAGTGCATCGGGCCCCAGTCCGCGGTGACCCCCTGCCCCTTGCGGCCCCGGTAGCCGTGAATCACCCCGTCGCGGGGCACCGTGTGGGCCATGATGCGCACCGCGCAGCTTAGGTTGGCGGCGCCGTTCTTGAGATCCTCGCCGGTGCCGACGCGGCAGCGGTAGCCGCGCGCGGTGGAGGGCAGGATTTGCAGCAACCCGTACCAGAGCCCGCCGCCGCCCACGGCCCAGGGCTTGTAGGTGCTCTCGTGCTTGGCCAGCGCCGACATAAAGCCGACCCAGAAGGCCCGGCGCTCGGCCTCGGACTTTGTCGGATAGGCCGGGCACCAGTCGGCGATGTCGCCGGGCACCAGATCGACCAGCGGGCGGCCGTGATCCTTGAGCGCCGAGAGGGCGGCCCTTGTCCAGACGGCATTGCCGCGCATGTGCTGCCAGCGGGTGCGCGGCACCAGGCCGCTGCGGGCGGGCGGGCGGAAGCCCGGGGCAAAGAGCGGCGCGCGGGTGGTGAGGTCCGGCGCGGTGCTCTCGCCGGGCAGCGCGGGCAGCACCTCGAGCGCGGTCGGCACGATGGCGCGGGAGACAAGGCCGGGGTGATCCGGGCGCGCCTCGGGGCGCAGCACCGACACCGGCGACAGCTCCGCCGCGACGGGCGTGGCGGCCATGGCAAGCGCCAGGCCGAGGCTGGTCAGGATCCCCCTCATGGCGCCCATATGAGGCAGGCGGCACGGATTTTGCAATCTTCCACCGCAATTCGCGCCCAGATCGGCACAAATCTGCGATCCCGGGGCTTTCTGTTGCCAGCGCCGCGCCAGTGCCGCGCCCGGCGGCCTTCCGCCGGTCCGGGACATTTCGCGATGTCTCCGCGGGGGCGCCATCGTTCGGCCCAATTGGAGGGTCAGATTCAACCTGTAATTAACGATGGATCTTCCCCTGTATGCTTCCCTTACGTCCCATGAGCCTGCTTCCCGGAACCCTTCTGAGCGCCCTGACCGCGCGGCTGCGCCCCGGCGGGGGCCCGGAGGAGGTGGAACCGGTCCCGATGCTGACGCGTCGGCCCCGGCCCGAGGGGACAGAGCTGCTGCGCATCCGCTGCCCCGATCCGACGGCGGAGGATGCCCTGCGCGACCGCCACACCGGCCAGGCGCAGTTCCTGGCGCGGCAGGAACGCTGGGCGGACCTGTCTGAGATGATCGCCGATGCCGACCGGGCGCGCGAAACGACGCCGGGCGGGATGCCCCTGGCCGAGCTCTTTGCCTATGGCGCCCGTGCCGACGTGATCGCCGCGGCGGAGCATGCCCTGCTCGGCGGGCTGCCGCCCAAGGATGCCCCCATCATGGCCGGGATCGAGGCCCTGGAGGAGGTGCTGAGCGAGGCGCCGGAGGACCCGATGGTGGCCGCCGTGGTGGCCCAGGCGCACATGGACATGGGATGGGCCTGGCGCGGCACGGCCCCGGCCACGGAGGTGGAGAGCTACAACCGCGAGGTCTTTGCCGCCCATTTCGACCGGGCTGCCGACATTCTCTCGGACTTTGCCCCCGAAGAGAGCGACAGCGCGCTTCTGGTGGCCACCCACTGTGCCCTGCTGGGCGGGCGCGGCCCGGGCGAGAGCCCGGTGGAGGCGCGCTACAACCGGCTCATTGACCTCATGCCCGGCAATCCCCGCCCCTACCGGGCGCTGGGGGTGCACCTGCTGCCGCGCTTCCACGGCAGCTACGAGGCGCTGGAGCTGGCGGCCCGCCGCACCGCCCTGCGCAGTGACGCCCAGTGGGGCGCCGGGGGCTACACCTGGGTCCAGTTCGATGCCGTCGCCTGCGACGAGCAGGCCCTGGCCAACCTCGACATCGACTTCTTCATCGAGGGTCTGCACGACATTCTCGACCGCCGCCCCGATCCGCACACGGTGAACCTGCTGGCGGCCTTCTGCGCCAATGCCGTGGCCCGGGCGGCCCCCGACATTCCGCGCGCCGAGGAGAACCGCGCCCGCATCGCCGACTGCGCCACCTGGATCATCCGCAGCCACCTGACGGAGCTGCACCCCATGGTCTGGGCCCACGCGGCGCGCGGCTTTGACAATAACCTGCGAGTCTATTCGGCGGAGAAGTTCGCCGCCTCGGGGCGGGCCGATGCGGTGCGCATCATCACCGGCCTCTTCGAGCACGAGATCGCGGCGGGCAAGCGCATCGTCTTCACCAACGAGGGGCCGCGCGCGCTCAGCGCCTGAGCCCCGGCCCTTGCAGGCCAAGACACCCTGACTTATGACCGCTCGAGACCTTCTTGCGCGATCACAGGTGCCCCATGCTCGATCTGACCTACGACACACCGAAACCCAAGACCATCGCCGGTGCCAAGCACGACTGGGAACTGGTCATCGGGATGGAGGTTCATGCCCAGGTCTCGTCCAACGCCAAGCTCTTTTCCGGCGCCTCCACCAAGTTCGGCGCTGAGCCCAACAGCAACGTGGCCTTCGTGGACGCGGCCATGCCGGGGATGCTGCCGGTGATCAACGAATTCTGCGTCGAGCAGGCGGTGCGCACCGGGCTGGGGCTGAAGGCGCAGATCAACCTCAAGTCCGCCTTCGACCGCAAGAACTACTTCTACCCCGACCTGCCCCAGGGCTACCAGATTTCCCAGCTTTACGAACCCATCGTGGGCGAAGGCGAGGTCCTGGTGGAGATGGGCGACGGCACGGCGCGCACCGTGCGGATCGAGCGCATCCACATGGAGCAGGATGCCGGCAAGTCGATCCACGACATGGACCCGAACATGTCCTTCGTGGACCTCAACCGCACCGGCGTCTGCCTGATGGAGATCGTCTCCCGCCCCGACATCCGCGGGCCGGAGGAGGCCGCCGCCTACCTCGGCAAGCTGCGCCAGATCATGCGCTACCTCGGCACCTGCAACGGTGACATGCAGTCGGGCGCCATGCGGGCCGACGTGAACGTCTCCATCTGCCTGCCGGGCGCCTACGAGAAGTACCAGGAAACGCAGGATTTCTCGCACCTGGGCACCCGCTGCGAGAT
Organism: Sulfitobacter sp.; assembly: GCA_965212515.1. Taxonomy (GTDB): domain Bacteria; phylum Pseudomonadota; class Alphaproteobacteria; order Rhodobacterales; family Rhodobacteraceae; genus Sulfitobacter. Next base: position 3,252,190 of record OZ243122.1, on the reverse strand, counting down.
CAAGAACATGAACTCCATGCGCTTCATCCAGCAGGCCATCGAGGTCGAGGCGCGGCGCCAAATCGCCATCGTCGAAGGCGGCGGCGAGGTGGTGCAGGAGACCCGGCTTTTTGACCCGGACCGCCAGGAAACCCGCTCCATGCGCTCCAAGGAGGAGGCGCACGATTACCGCTACTTCCCCGATCCAGACCTCCTGCCGCTGGAGATCGAGCAGGCCTGGGTGGATGATATCGCCGCCAACCTGCCGGAGCTGCCGGACGCCAAGAAGGCCCGCTTCATGGGGGATTTCGGGCTCAGCGACTATGATGCGAGCGTCCTGACCGCCGATCTGGATTCGGCCGGCTACTTCGAGGCCGTGGCCGAGGGCCGGGACGGCAAGATGGCCGCCAACTGGGTCATCAACGAGCTCTTCGGCCGCCTCAAGAAGGACGAGCGCGACATCACCAGCAGCCCGGTCACCCCCGCGCAGCTGGGCCAGATCGTCGATCTCATCGCCTCCGACGCCATCTCCGGCAAGATCGCCAAGGAGGTCTTCGAGATCTCCTACACCACGGGCCGCGAGCCGAACGAGATTGTCGAGACCGAGGGCATGAAGCAGGTGACCGACACGGGCGCCATCGAGGCCGCCGTGGACGAGATCATCGCCGCCAACCCTGCCCAGGTGGAGAAGGCCAAGGAAAACCCCAAGCTGGCGGGCTGGTTTGTCGGCCAGGTGATGAAGGCGACGGGCGGCAAGGCCAACCCCAAGGTGGTGAACCAGCTGGTGGCCCAGAAGCTCAAGTAGGCCGCCGCCCCCGGCCCAAGCGTGACAAGTAAGACAGAAAGACCCCCGATGCAGGCACCCTTCCGTTCCTCCCCCATGACCGTGAAACCGGAATGGATTGATTTCAACGGCCACCTCAACATGGCCTACTACAACGTGCTCTTCGATGAATCGGTGGACGAGCTCTATCCGCACATCGGCTTCGGCTACGACTACGTGAAGCAGACCGGCTGCACCACCTACGTGGCCGAGTTCCACGTCTGCTACCTGCAGGAGCTGAAGGTCCATGACCAGGTGACCTGCACCTTCTATCTGGTGGCCCACGACGAGAAGCGGTTCCACGCCTACCAGGAGCTGCGCCACGCCGACGGCTGGCTCGCCGCCACCGCCGAGGGGCTGACCCTGCACGTGGACCAGTCGGGCCCCAAGGTGGCCCCCATGCCCGCCCGGATCCAGCAGGCGCTGGCGGACTACCAGGCGGCCCAGGGCCCCCTGCCCGAGGAGGCCCGGATCGGCCGCAAGATCGGCTTCAAGCGCTAACCGGGCGCGCCCCTGCGGCGGCAATCCGCCCGCGCCGGGCGCGCTGGACCGTTCCCTTTTGCCGCACCCTGGGCTACACCCTGCCGCGCCAGCCAAGAGGTTTCCCATGCCGCACTACGAATACAAGGTCGTTCCCGCCCCCCAGAAGGGCCAGAAGGCGAAGGGCGTGAAGGCGCCCGAGGCGCGCTTTGCCCTGACCATCGAGGGCCTGATGAACGAGATGGCCGCCGAGGGCTGGGAGTACCAGCGCGCCGAGATGCTGCCCTCGCTGGAGCGCTCGGGCCTGACCTCAAGCACCACGGAATGGCGCAACCTGCTGATCTTCCGCCGCCTCGCGACGGACACGGGCGATTTCCGCCCCGAGCTGCTGCCCGCCCCCGAAGAGGTGCCGATGCCCGCAAAGGGCCGCCCGGAGCCGCAGCTGCGCAAGCCCCAGGGCGCGCCGGTGGATGCCGGGCCGCTGGTCTCTGCCGAGCCGCGGCGCGTTTCCGCGGAAGAGACCGGGGAGAAGGCCGAGAAGCCTGTGGATAAGCCGACCGAGGAAGGCGAGAAAACCGCTGAGACGTCAAAGGCCTAGAGGCCGAAGCTAGATATCCACATCAAGCGCCAGGGCGTGGATCCGGGCGATCAGCTCGGGCCCCAGGGCGGCATGGATCGCCCGATGCCGGGCCAGCCGGTTCATGCCCTTGAAGTGGGCCGATCGGATCATCACGTTGAAATGGCTCTCGCCGCCCTCCTGGAATCCGGCGTGGCCCCGGTGGCTTTCGCTGTCATCCACCACCTGCAATTCCCGGGGCGCAAAGGCCGCCTGCAACCGCTCCTCGATCTCACGTGTCTTGGACATTTTTTTACCATCGCCCCCTTCAATCTCGCCGAGCAGGGTCTAAACTGACCGGCCTGAGTCGGAAAGGTCAATCAGATGAGCAAACCCGATCCCTTCGGATTCGACATGTCGGTGTCGTCCTCCAAGAAGAAAAACCCGCGCGGACGGCGGGGCATGTCAGGCGCGTCCGAGACATCGACCCGCATCTGCGACCACGAGGGCTGCGAGGAGCCGGGCAAGTTCCGCGCCCCCAAGGCGCCCGACGTGCTGGACGACTTTTTCTGGTTCTGCCAGAAGCACGTGCGCGAGTATAACCTGAAGTGGAACTTCTTCGACGGCACCACCGAGGCCGAGATGAACGCGAAGATGTCCGCCGACAAGGTCTGGGAACGCAAGACCAAGCCCCTGGGCGACCCCGAGCAGCGGGCCTGGGCACGGCTGGGCATCGAGGACCCGCACCAGGTGCTGGGCAAGAACGCCACCCAGAACCCCGGCCGCTCGAGCAACGGCGGCGGCCGCCGCCTGCCCGCAACCGAACGCCGCGCGGTGGAGATCCTCGAGGTGCGCGACGACATGACCAAGCCTGAGGTGCGCAAGGCCTACAAGGCGCTGATCAAGGTGCTGCACCCCGACATGAACGGCGGCGACCGCAGCCAGGAAGAGCAGTTGCAGCAGGTCATGTGGGCCTGGGACCAGATCAAGGGCAGCCGCAACTTCAAGGAAAAGTAGCCCCCGCCGTGCCCCTCGGGGCCAGGGGGCAAGGCGCGCGGCCCTGCCATCGGGGCCGCCTGCGCGGAGGAGGGCACGATGGACTATCCCTATGACCTGGGCCGCTACAGCCGCCCCGTCACCACTGGCTCGGCCGAGGCGCAGCTCTGGTTCGACCGGGGCCTGAACTGGATCTACGGCTTCAACCACAAGGAAGCCATCGCCTGCTTCGCCCGCGCCCAGGAGGCGGACCCCGACTGCGCCATGGCCCACTGGGGCCAGGCCTATGCCGCCGGGCCCAACTACAACATGCCCTGGGCGGTCCTGGACAACAAAGGCCGCAGCGAGGCCCTGGCGGAGGCCTTCGAGGCCACCGAGCGCGCCCTCGCCTGCCTGGACCGGGCCGAGGTGACGCCCGCCGAGAAGGCCCTGGTGCGCGCCCTCACCGCCCGCTACCCGCAGAGCGACCCGATCGAGGACATGGCCCCCTGGGACCGCGCCTTTGCCGAGGCCATGCGCGCCGTCCAGCAGGCCCACCCCACCGACCCGGACCTGAGCGCCATCTTCGTGGACGGGTTGATGACCCTGACGCCCTGGCAGATGTGGGACATCACCACCGGCCAGGTGGCCCCCGGCGCCGCGACGATCGAGGCCAAGCTGGTGCTGGAGACCCTGCTGGGCGCCCCCGAGGGAGAGCGCCACCCGGGGCTGCTGCACCTCTACGTGCACCTGATGGAGATGTCCCCTACGCCCGAGAAGGCCCTGCCCGCCGGCGACCTGCTGCGCACCCTGGTGCCCGACGCGGGCCACCTGGTGCACATGCCCACCCACATCGACGTCCTCTGCGGCCACTACGAGAACGTCGTGCGCTGGAACCAGAAGGCCGTCGAGGCGGACCTGATCTATTACCACCGCGAGGGGGCCTTCAACGTCTACACCGGCTACCGCCAGCACAATTACCACTTCGTCATCTACGGCGCCCTCTTCCAGGGCACCCTGGCCCCGGCGCTGGAGGCCCTGCGCGGGCTGGACGAGACCACGCCCGAGGCGCTCCTGAAGATCCCCTCGCCGCCCATGGCGGACTTCTTCGAGAGCTACCTGAGCATGGAGCCGCACATCCTCATCCGCTTCGGCATGTGGGAGGAGATCCTGAAGCTGGAGCTGCCCGAGGACCGGGAGCTGCGCTGCACCAAGGTGGCAATGATCGAATATGCCAAGGGGCTGGCCCTGTCGGCCCTGGGGCGCGTGGAGGAGGCCGAGCGCCAGCGGGAGACCTTCCTGGCGGCCAAGGCCCGGGTCCCGGAAAGCCGCCTGCTGCACAACGTGCGCGTGGTGGACCTGCTGGAGATCGCCAGCGCCATGCTGGAGGGGGAGCTGGCCTATCGCAAGGGAGCGCACGCGGCGGCCTTCGACCACCTGCGCGAGGCCGTGCGGCTGGACGATGCCCTGCCCTACGACGAGCCCTGGGGCTGGATGCAGCCGACGCGCCACGCGCTTGGCGCGCTGCTGTTCGAACAGGGCCGCCTGGAGGAGGCCGAGCGGGTCTTCCGGCAGGATCTGGGCCTTTCGCCGGGCCTGCCCCGGGCCTGCCAGCACCCGGACAACGTCTGGGCCCTGCGCGGCCTCTACGACTGCCTGATCGCGGCGGGCAAGACCACCGAGGCGCCCCACGTCAAGCTGCGCCTGGACCTGGCCGAGGCCCGCGCCGACCGCCCGGTGCGCGCCGCCTGCGGCTGCGCCCAGGTTGCCATGGCAGCCGGTTGATCCATATATGGGGGCGTAAACCCCCGGAAAGCCGCGGGCCGACCCTTGCAGGGCCGGCTGATATGGTGCACCACGGGCCGAACCTCCGGCCATGGGGCGCCGGACATCGGATCGCCCCGCGCGGGCGGACAACAGTTGAAGGATGAAGGTAGCATGGCCGACGGCGCGCTGGATATCGACACGAAACCCACCGAAGAGATCAACGTCCGCGACGTTTTCGGCATCGACACGGACATGGTGGTCAAGGGCTTTGCCCACCGCACCGAGCGCGTGCCCGAGCTGGACAGCACCTACAAGTTCGATCCCGACACGACCCTGGCCATCCTGGCGGGCTTCAACAACAACCGCCGGGTGATGATCCAGGGCTACCACGGGACCGGCAAGTCGACCCACATCGAACAGGTCGCCAGCCGCCTCAACTGGCCCTGCGTGCGGGTCAACCTCGACAGCCACATCAGCCGGATCGACCTCATCGGCAAGGACGCGATCAAGCTGAAGGACGGCGTGCAGGTGACTGAATTCCAGGAAGGAATCCTGCCCTGGGCCCTGCGCAACCCGACCGCCATCGTCTTTGACGAATATGACGCGGGCCGGGCCGACGTGATGTTCGTGATCCAGCGCGTGCTGGAGGTGGACGGCAAGCTCACCCTGCTGGACCAGAACCAGGTGATCACCCCGCACCCGCACTTCCGCATCTTCGCCACGGCCAACACTGTGGGCCTGGGCGACACGACGGGCCTCTACCACGGCACCCAGCAGATCAACCAGGGCCAGATGGACCGCTGGTCGCTGGTGGCGACGCTGAATTACCTCAGCATCGACGCCGAGAGCGCCATCGTGCTGGCCAAGAACCCGCACTACAACACGGCCCAGGGCCGCAAGATCGTCAAGCAGATGGTGACCGTCGCGGACCTGACGCGCACCGCCTTCATGAACGGCGAGCTGTCGACCGTCATGTCGCCGCGGACCGTCATCTCCTGGGCCCAGAACGCGGAAATCTTCCGCAACATCGGCTACGCCTTCCGCCTCTCCTTCCTCAACAAGTGCGACGAGCTGGAGCGCCAGACCGTGGCCGAGTTCTACCAGCGCCTGTTCGACGAGGAACTGCCCGAAAGCGCGGCCAGCGTCAGCCTGGGCTGACCCATGCACATCGGCTTGATCGGCGGCATCGGGGTTGCGGCAACGGTCGTCTACTACCAGCGGCTGACCGCCGCCGTGGCCGCCCGCGGGCGGCCACTGGCGCTCACCATCTCGCACGGTGACGTCCAGACCCTGATCCGCAACAACCTGGCCGACGAGCGCCAGGCCCAGGCCGAGGTCTACCTGGGCCAGATCCGCCAGCTTCAGGCTGCGGGCGCCGACTGCGTCGCCATCACCTCGCTCGGCGGGCACTTCTGCTTCGAGGAGACCCGCGCCCTCTCGCCCCTGCCGCTGATCTCGGCGGTGGCGCCGCTCGATGCGGCCTTCGCCGAGAGGGGCTACGGCACGGTGGGCCTTCTGGGCACCCGCGTCGTCATGCGCACCGGGCTTTACGGGATGCTGGAGCGCACCCGCGCGGTGGCCCTGGAGGAGGAGATCGAGGGGCTCGGCCAGGCCTACCAGGAGATGGCCGTGGCGGGCACCTGCTCGGCCGCCCAGCGGGCCCTCTTCCTCGATGCCGCCGAACGGCTGGTGCGGGACCGGGGCGCCGATGCCGTGGTCCTGGCGGGGACCGACCTGAACCTTGCCTTTGACGGGCAGGAGACCGACTATCCGGTGATCGACGCACTGGACATCCACGTCGATGTGCTGGCCCGGCTCGCCACCGGCCAGATCGACCTAGAGAGCGCCACGGGGGAGCCCCATGTCTAAGCCAACCGACAATCCCGCAGATGCCTTCAAGAAGGCCCTGGCCGAGGCTTCCAAGGTCATGGCCAACGATCCCGAGCTGACGGTCAGCTACTCGGTCGATCCCTCGGGCCTGTCGGGCGATGCCATGCGTCTGCCCCAGGTGAGCCGCCGCATGACCCGTGACGAGGTGCTCCTGGCGCGCGGCACCGCCGATGCCCTGGCGCTCAACCGGCGCTACCACAATGGCCAGACCCACGCCCGCTACGCCCCCCAGGGCGAGATGGCGCGCGACCTTTACGAGGCCATGGAGACGGCCCGCTGCGAGGCCATGGGCGCCCGCGACATGCCCGGCACGGCCGGCAACATCGACGTCAAGATCCGCCACGAGGCTCTGCGCCGCGGCTACGACCAGGCCAAGCAGGCCAGCGACGTGCCCCTGGCGACGGCGGCGGGCTACCTGGTGCGCCACCTGGCCACCGGGCGCGACCTGCCGACCGGGGCGGAGAACGCCATGGAGCTCTGGCGCGGCTTCATCGAGGAGCAGGCCGGGGCCACCCTGGAGGAGCTGGGCGACATCCTCGACGACCAGACCGCCTTTGCAAAGTTCGCCCGCAAGATGATCACCGATCTGGGCTACGGCGACCAGCTGGGCGAGGACCCGGACAACATCGACGAGGACCAGGAGGACGAGGCCGAGGAGGGCGCCGAGGAGGAGCAGGACCCCGACAGCTCGGGCCAGGAGGAGGACCAGCAGGAGGAGGCCGAGGGCAGCGCCGAGCAGTCCCAGGAAGAGCAGCAGGACGCCGCCGAGGCCCAGGTCTCGATGGACGACATGGCCGACCAGGAAATGGGCGAGGAGGCCGAGATGCCTGAGGGCGAGGCGCCGCTGGAGCCCCCTGCCCCGCAGCCCGTCTCGGAGGCCGATCCCAACTATCAGGTCTACCTCGACAGCCACGACGAGATCATCGGCGCCGAGGAGCTGGCCGAGCCGGTCGAGCTGGAGCGCCTGCGCGCCTACCTCGACCAGCAGCTCGAACCGCTCAAGGGGGCCGTGAGCCGCCTCGCCAACAAGCTCCAGCGCCGCCTCCAGGCGCAGCAGAACCGCTCCTGGGAGTTCGACCTCGAAGAAGGCATCCTCGATGCCGGCCGCCTGGCCCGCGTGGTGGCCAACCCGACGACGCCGCTCAGCTTCAAGGTGGAGAAGGATACGGAGTTCCGTGACACGGTGGTGACCCTGCTCCTGGACAACTCCGGCTCCATGCGCGGGCGGCCCATCTCCATTGCCGCCATCTGCGCCGATGTCCTGGCGCGCACCCTGGAACGCTGCAACGTCAAGGTCGAGATCCTGGGCTTCACCACCCGCGCCTGGAAGGGCGGTCAGGCCCGCGAGGCCTGGCTCAACGAGGGCCGCCCGGTCCAGCCCGGTCGCCTGAATGACCTGCGCCACATCATCTACAAGAGCGCCGACGCGCCCTGGCGGCGCACCCGCTCGAACCTCGGGCTGATGATGAAGGAGGGCCTGCTGAAGGAGAACATCGACGGCGAGGCCCTGGAATGGGCGCACCGCCGGATGATGGCGCGGCACGAGGCGCGCAAGATCCTCATGGTCATCTCGGACGGTGCCCCGGTGGACGATTCCACCCTCTCGGTGAACCCGGCCAACTACCTGGAGAAGCACCTGCGCGACGTCATCGCCATGGTGGAGCGCAAGAAGGCGGTGGAGCTTCTGGCCATCGGCATCGGCCATGACGTGACCCGCTACTACGACCGCGCCGTCACCATCACCGACGTGGAGCAGCTGGCCGGGGCCATGACCGAGCAGCTGGCCGCCCTCTTCGACAGCGACCCGCGGGCGCGGGCGCGCGTCATGGGGATGCGGCGCGCGGGCTGAGGGGGCGGGAGCCTCCGGCGGGGATTTTTTGCCATTTGGAAGGAGGGCCGATGTTCCAGTCATTCGAGGTTACCGCCCGGCCCGAGCAGGGGCCGCCGCGCCTGAAGGCGCTGCGCGCGGAGATGGCCGGGGCGGGCCTGGCGGGCTTCCTGGTGCCCCGGGCCGATGCCTACCAGGGCGAATATGTCGCCCCGCGCGACGACCGCCTGGCCTGGCTCACGGGCTTTACCGGGTCGGCCGGCTTCTGCGCCGTGCTGCGCGGCGAGGCGGGGATCTTCGTCGATGGCCGCTACAGGACCCAGGTGAAGGCCCAGGTGGCGCCTGATTTCACCCCCGTGCCCTGGCCCGAGGTGGAGCTGGGCCCCTGGCTGGCCGGGCGGCTGGAGCCGGGCGACCGGATCGGCTTCGATCCCTGGCTGCACACCCCGATCCAGATCGAGAAGGTGCGCGCCGCGCTCGACGGCAGCGGGGTCGAGCTTGTCGCCACGGAGAACCTGGTAGACCGCATTTGGCCCGACCAGCCCGCCCCGCCGATGGCGCCCGTCAAGGCCCATCCGCTTGACTTTGCGGGCGAGGCCCACGCCGAGAAGCGCGCCCGCCTGGCCGAGGAGCTGCGTGCGGCGGGCCAGGGCTCGGCCGTCATCACCCTGCCCGACAGTCTCTGCTGGCTGCTCAACATCCGCGGCGCCGACATCAAGCACAACCCGGTGGCCCAGGGCTTTGCCGTGCTTCAGGACGATGCGGCGGTGGATCTCTACATGGCGCCAGAGAAGCTCAAGGGGCTGGAAGCGCACCTGGGCGCGGAGGTGCGCATCCATCCGCCGGAGGATTTCATCCCCCACCTCGGCACCCTCGCCGGGCCGGTGCGGCTGGACCGCCAGAGCGTGCCCCTGGCGGTGGCCGCGGCCCTGGGCCCGCGCGGCACCTGGGGCGAGGATCCCTGCGCCCTGCCCAAGGCGATCAAGAACGAGGCCGAGATCCGCGGCTCCGCCGCCGCCCATCTGCGCGACGGGGCGGCCCTCTGCGAGCTCCTGGCCTGGCTCGACGGCCAGGCGCCGGGCACGGTGCGGGAGACCCAGGTGGTCTCCAAGCTGGAGGCCTGCCGCCGCCGCGACAATGCCCTTCAGGACATCTCCTTCGAGACCATCGCAGGGACCGGGCCGAACGGCGCCATCATGCACTACCGGGTGACCGAGGAGACCGACAGCCTGCTTCAGGAGGGCCACCTCCTGGTGCTCGATTCCGGCGGCCAGTACCTCGACGGGACGACAGACATCACCCGCACCGTCGCCATCGGGCCCCCGCCCGAGGAGGCCCGCGCCGCCTTCACCCGCGTCCTGGCGGGGATGATCGCCATGAGCCGCCTGCGCTGGCCCGCGGGCCTGGCCGGGCGCGAGATCGAGGCCGTGGGGCGGATGCCGCTCTGGCTCGCCGGGCAGGACTTCGACCACGGGCTGGGCCACGGGGTCGGCGCCTACCTGTCGGTCCACGAGGGGCCGCAGCGGTTGAGCAAGCTCAGCGCCGTGCCCTTGCGGCCGGGCATGATCCTTTCCAACGAGCCCGGCTACTACCGCGAGGGGGCCTTCGGCATCCGCATCGAGAACCTGCTGGTGGTTCGCGCCGCGCCGCCCCTGCCGGGGGGCGACGATCACCGCGCGATGCTCTGCTGGGAGACCCTGAGCTTTGCCCCGATCGACCGCCGCCTGATCGTGAGGGAGATGCTGAGCCCCGCCGAGCGCGACTGGATCGACGGCTATCACCGCGCCGTGGCGGAAAAAATCGGCCCGCGGGTGTCCCCTGAAACAAAACTGTGGTTGGATGCGGCCACAGCACCGCTGTAGTGTCTTGATTGGTTAATCTGGGGGGAAGAGATGGCGAGCCATATCACCATTAAGAAGGCGTCCGGCACCTGGACGGTGCGCGCGGGCGGTGCCGTGCTGGCAGAGAGCGACGCGGCGCTGGAACTGCGCGAGGGCGACTATCCGCCGGTGATCTACTTCCCCCGCGGCGACATCGCCATGGCCTTCCTGGATGCCACCGAGGCCACCAGCCACTGCCCCCACAAGGGCGACGCCAGCTACTTCTCCGTGGTGACCAAGAGCCGGACGCTTGAGAACGCCGCCTGGTCCTACGAGGACCCCAAGGCGGGGGTCTCGGAGATCCGCGAGCACCTGGCCTTCTACCCGATGGAAGAGATCACCGTCGAGCAGATCTAGGCGGGCGCGGGGGCGGCGAAGCGCCTTTGCCAGACCGCCTCTCGCTCCTCACAATGGGGCGCACCCGCCGCCATTGTCGCCAATCTGGCAACAGTCAGGAATGTTCCTCCGCCGCCGTCGCCGCCAGGGCGCGGTTGTAGGCCTTGAGCGCATCGACGTGGAAGAGCGCGCCGAGCAGGTCCGGCGGGGCGTTGGCGCTGAGGGTCACCACCGGGATGAAGCGCGCGCCCGAGGCCTCGAAGAGCGGCATGGCCTGCTCCAGGGTGGCGGTGCCGTCGATGTAGGTGCCCTCGTTGATCAGCTCCCAGCAGGTCTCCTCGTCGGCGGCGCGGGGGTCATCGGGGCGGCGCATGACGCGGGCGGCGGTGAACATCGACAGGAGGTATGCCTGGGGCCCGGCTGCCAGGTGCACGCCGCGCCTTTCGATCTGGGTGAGGAAGAAGCTCCGGTCCACCAGCCGCGAGGCCAGGGCGGTGGAGAGGCTGACGGCCACCATCACCGCCAGGCCGGTCTGCCAGTCGCCCGTGAGCTCGAAGACGATGAGGGTGGTGGAGATGGGCGCCCCCAGCACCGCCGCCGCCACCGCCCCCATGCCGGCCAGGGCATAGAGCGAGGAGGAACCGGAGACATCCGGGAAGACGCCCGTGGCGATCAGGCCGAAGCTGAGCCCGGTGAGGGCGCCGATCATCAGGGAGGGCGAGAAGACTCCGCCGCCCATGCGCCCGCCGAGGGTGATGGCCACGGCGGCCACCTTGAGGATGGTAAAGACGATGGCCTCGTAGAGCATCAGCTCGCCCGTGAGGGCGAGGGACATGGTCTCGTAACCGACGCCGATGATGTGAGGGAACCAGAGGGCGATGATTCCCAGCAGGGCCCCGGCGATGGCGGGGCGCAGCCAGCGCGGCAGGCGCAGGCGACCCTGGAGGTGGTTGCCGAAGTCCTCGGCCCAGAAGATCGAGCGCATCAGGAGGACGGCCACCATGCCGCAGGTGAGGCCGAGCAGCAGGAAGGCCGGCAGCTCCACGTAGAATTGCAGATCGCCGTAAGTGGGCAGGACAAACTCCGTCACCCCGCCGAACTCGATCCGGTTGATCACCGTGCCCGCGACCGAGGCGATGACGATGGGGGCGAAGGCATGGACCGCGAAGTGGCGCAGCACCACCTCCAGGGCAAAGAGCGCCCCGGCGATGGGGGCATTGAAGCTGGCCGAGACGGCGGCGGCCACGGCACAGCCCAGAAGGTCGCGCCCGGTGATGCCGTCGGCGTTGATCTTCTCGCTCACCCAGGTGGAGATGACTCCCGCCATATGGACCACCGGCCCCTCCCGCCCCGAGGAGCCGCCGGTGGAGAGGGTGATCCAGGAGGCAACGGCCGAGGCGATGCCGGCCCGCCGCTCCACCCGGCCCTCGTGCAGGGCGGCGCCCAGGATCACGTCGGCGACGGAGCGGGCGCGGGCGTCGGGGGTGAAGCGGTGCAGGATCAGGCCCACGGTGAGGCCGCCGAGGGTGGGGATCAGCACGACCCAGTACCAGTCCAGGCCCGAGAGGAAGGTGTGCAGGTACTGGACATCCTCCGTGCCATAAAGAGTGGCCTGCAACCAGTTGATGCCCTTGCGGAAAAAGAGCGCGGCAAAGCCCGCGGCGATGCCGATCAGGAGGGCGATGAACCAGAAGGTGACCTTGCCCGGCCCGCGGGTGCGCACCACCGTCCAGCCCTGGCGGCAGGAGCGCGCGGCGAGGCGGATCTGATCGCCGAAGAAGGAGTTGGGCGCCTCGCTCATCTCTCCGCCCCCGCCTGGCGGGGGGCCGATGGCGATATGGGCACCGGGGCGGCCATCAGCCTGCCAGAAGGGCCTCGGCGGCGGCGCGGGCCGCGTCGGTGATGCGGTCGCCCGAGAGCATCCGGGCCACCTCGTCCACCCGCTCGGGCCGCGACAGGGGGATCACCCGCGAGGTGGTCATGCCGTCGGCCACGCCCTTTTCCACGCGCCAGTGGTGAGCCCCCAGGGCCGCCACCTGGGGCGAGTGGGTCACCACCAGCACCTGCCCCTCGCGCGCCAGGGCCGAGAGGCGGCGGCCCACCGCATCGGCGGTGGCCCCGCCGACGCCGCGGTCGATCTCGTCGAAGATCAGGGTGACGCCGGACTGACCCTTGGCGAGGCAGACCTTGAGCGCCAGCAGGAAGCGGCTCAGCTCCCCGCCCGAGGCGATCTTGCCCAGGGGCCCCGCCGGGGCGCCGGGGTTGGTGGCGACGGTGAAGGCCACGGCATCGCGCCCTTCGGGGCCCGGCGCCTCCTCGGTGATCTGGGTCTCGAAAAGCGCCCGCTCCATCTTGAGCGGCGCCAGTTCGGCGGAAACGGCGGCGTTGAGCCGGGCGGCGGCCCCACGCCGGGCTCCGGAGAGGGCCTCGGCGGCGCTCTCGTAGGCGGCCTCGGCGCGGCGCACCTCCTGATCCAGCTCCGCCAGGCGGGCCTCGCCCGCGTCCAGCGCCGCGATCTTGTCGCGCAGGGTGGCGGCAAAGCCCGCCAGCTCGTCGGGGGCGACGGAGTGCTTGCGCGCCAGGCCGCGGATGGCAAAGAGCCGCTCCTCGGTCTCCTCCAGCTCCAGCGGGTTGAAGGACATGGCCTCGATCGCGTCGGAGACCCCCGAGAGGGCCTCGTCCAGCTCCACCATGGCGCGGTTCAGCGCCGACATGGGCGCCTCCAGCGCGCCCTCGGCCCGCTCCGCCGCCCCGTCGAGCCAGCGCAGGGCATCGCCCATCAGCCCCTCGGCCCCCTCGGGGCCCATGATCTCGTGCGCCTTGAGGACATCTGTGCGGATCTTCTCGGCCCCCTGCATGAGGCGGCGCTTGGCGTCCAGGCTGGCCTCCTCGCCCTCCTGCGGGTCGAGCGCGTCGAGCTCGCCCACGGCGTGGCGCAGGAACTCCTCCTCGGCCTCGATGGCGGCCCGCTCCTCGCGCGCCGCCGCGGTGGCCTTGCGCGCCCCGTTGAGGGCGGACCAGGCCTCGCGCGTGGCCTGGCGCAGGGGAAAGGCCTCGGCGAACTCGTCCAGGATGGCGCGGTGGCCGCGCGGGTTCAGGAGACCCCGGTCATCGTGCTGGCCGTGCAGCTCCACCAGGGTTTCGGAGAGGGCGCGCAGGATCTCGCCCGAGCAGCGGCGGTCATTGACCCAAGCGGTCTTGCGGCCCTCGGCGGTGTTGACCCGGCGCAGGATCAGCTCCTCGCCGCCGGGCAGGCCCGCCTCCTCCAGCACCGCGTGGGCGGCATGGCCCGGGGGCAGATCGAACCAGGCCGTCACCTCGCCCTGCCTGGCGCCCTGGCGCACCAGATCGGCGCGGCCGCGCCAGCCCAGCACGAAGCCCAGCGAATCCAGCAGGATCGACTTGCCCGCCCCGGTCTCGCCGGTGAGCACGTTCAGCCCCGGCTGAAAGCCCAGCTCCAGCCGATCAATGATCAGCATGTCAGATATATCAAGTCCGCGCAGCATCAGGTCCGCCCGTAGGGTGGGGTTCTACCCCCCGCGTTACAACCACTCGCCCTTGATCGTCTGGCGATAGAGCGCGGCCAGCCAGTTGTTGCTGTAGAAGGCCGGTTCCAGCCCCTGCCCCGTGAGCAGGGCGTAGCTGTCCTGGTACCACTCCGAGGAGCGGTAGTTGTGGCCCAGGATCGCCGCCGCCGTCTGGGCCTCGTTGGTCAGGCCGAGGGAAAGGTAGCCCTCCACCAGCCGGTGCAGGGCCTCGGCGGTGTGGGTCGTGGTCTGGAAATCCTCGACAACCACCCGGAAGCGGTTGATCGCGGCGGTATAGTGATCGCGGCGCAGGTAGTAGCGGCCGATCTCCATTTCCTTGCCCGCCAGGTGGTCGAAGGCCAGGTCGAATTTCAGGATCGCGCTGTCGGCATATTCGCTGTCGGGGTAGTTTTCGATCACGTCGCGCAGCGATTGCAGCGCCTGGAAGGTCAGGCCCTGGTCGCGGCCCACCTCGTCGATCTGGTCGTAGTAGCTGAGCGCCAGGAGGTACTGGGCATAGGCGGCATCGTCATCGTCGGGGTAGAAGTCGATGAAGCGCTGCGCCGAAGAGCGGCTGTTCTCGTAGTCCTGATCCTGGTGATAGGCGAAGGCCTGCATGATCAGGGCCCGGCGCGCCCAGTCGGAATAGGGGTAGAGCCGCTCGATCTCGGAGAAGTAGAAGGCCGCCTCGTCGGGCTGGCGGCGGTTCAGCTCGTACTCGCCGCGCTCGAAGATCTGTTCGGGCGTGTAGGTTTCGAGCGGGATTTCCTGCGGGTTGAAGAAGTTGCCGGTGACGCGGCCCGTGTCGCGGCTGCCCCCGCAGGCCGCCAGTCCGGCCGCCAGAAGCACGCACACCATCCATTTCCGAGCCTGCGCCCCCCTCATGGCTTCACCCTCTGCACCGTCTCACCCATGTTCTTCTGCGCCCTATTGCGGCCTTGCCTAGCACAATATCCCGCCGTGCAAAACGCCGATTGCGCGGCCCCTCGCACGGGTCTGCTCCGGCCCCCCTGCCCGGCCCTTGGGGCCGGCGCCGGGGCCGCATTGTTCCAAGCGTTACATGGGCTTGGGCGGGCATTCAATGGTGCCCGGGCGGTTTTGCGGTGGGGGGCGGTGTCAGGCGACTTCGGGGATCTCGTCCCAGACCAGGCCCTGGCCCGGCAGGCGGGCCACCTGGCTTGCGTCGCAGGCAATGCGGCGCACCGCGCCGGGGGTCGCGAAGAGTTCGCGCAGCAGCGTGTTGGTCAGCGAATGGCCGGCCCGGATGCCGGTGTAGTGGCCCAGCAGCGGGCCCCCGGCCAGGGCCAGATCGCCCAGGGCGTCCAGCATCTTGTGGCGCACCGGCTCGTCCGCGTGGCGCAGGCCGCCGGGGCTGAGCACGCGGTCGCCGTCGAAGACGACGGCATTCTCGCCGGGCGCGCCGCCCAGGGCCAGGCCGTTGGCCTGCATCACGTCCACGTCCGCCTGGCGGCAGAAGGTGCGGCTGTCGGAAAGCTCGCGCGCGAAGGTGCCGTTGCTCATCACCAGGGATTTCTGCTGCCGCCCGATGGCCGCATCCACGAAGTCGATCTCGAAGTCGATGCGCAGGCTGTCCGAGGGGGAGAGGCGCGCCAGGGCATTGCCCTCCTCCACGGTGACCGTCTTGAGCACCTCGAAGGCCATCACCGGGGCCTCCAGGCGGCGCACGCCGCGGGCCATGAAGCCGCGCACGAAGGGCACGGCGGAGCCGTCGAGGATCGGCACTTCCGGGCCGTCGATCTCGATCAGGGCGTTGTGGATGCCGCAGCCCGCCAGGGCCGCCATCAGATGCTCGACGGTGGAGACGGAAAGGCCCGCGCGGTTCTCCAGCTTGGTGCAGAGCGGCGAGCGGTTGACGGCATCCCAGCGCGCCGGGATCAGGCGGTCGCCCAGGGCGACGTCGGTGCGGCAAAACCAGATGCCGTGATGGGCGCCCGCCGGGCGCACGGTCACGGTCGCGGGCTGGCCGGTATGAAGACCCCGGCCCGAGAAGCTGATCCGCGATTTGAGCGTGGTTTGCACGAGATGTATTCCCCAAGTGTTTGCGTTAACCCTTTACAGGTCTCTAACGCCAACCCCGAACTAAGCGGCAGGGTCCTGGGGCTCAACTCAATCTTTGCAACCATCTGAAACATGCCTGTAACGGATAGGCAGAAACGTGCCTGCCGCTGGGTAAGGCGCTGAAAAGGCGCGGGAAATGACGTGGGGTAGTGAACCCGCGCTACGGCAATTCTTGAGCGGTCCCGACGCCTTTCGTGAACGATGTGACAGGTTTTGCGGGCTTTGTAACAGGACGAAATGGGCCAGAAAAGGCGGCCACACTTATAGGTAGAAATGTTGAAGTGACACCATTATGGTGCTATTTCATGGAGAAGCGAAAGCCGTCCTATCTGCTGGCCGACATCCAGGCAGCGGCGCCCGAGAAGGTGGCCTTCACCCAGGCCGCGCTGCGGGGCGGGGCCGCGATGGGCATGACCCGAAAGGAGATGGTGGGAGTGATCCAGAGGCTGACCCAGCGGGACTTCTACAAGTCCATGACGACCTACCACGATCACCGCGTCTGGATGGACGTCTACCACGGCCGGAGCGACGGCTATCTCATCTACATCAAGTTTGTGCAGGACGTCGTGACGGATTTCACCTGCACCTCTTTCAAGGAACGCTGACATGGACGCGAGCTTGCAGACGAGACTGCACCCGGAGACAGGCGCGCCGCTGCGGCGGGGTGTCCGGCGGGTCACCCTGACCTTCCGCGAGGAGCGCGAGGAGATCGACCTGCCGGGCTGGTACCCCGAGGAAGACCCGGGTGCCGACCAGGGCATCCATGATCCGCGCGACATGCTGGTTTCGGACCGGGCGCTGACCCGCATGAAGGCCCGCGCCTTCGGCCTTCTGACACCCGCAGAAGTGCGGCAGATCCGCAAACGGCTGAAGCTCTCCCAGCAGGCGGCGGGGCTGCTGATCGGGGGCGGGCCCAATGCCTTCCAGAAGTACGAGGCGGGCGACGTCCTGGTGAGCAAGGCAGCGGACACCGCGCTGCGGTTGCTGGGGAATGATCCGGCGCGGCTGGAAGAGCTAAAGGCCATCCCCCGGGACGACTAAGCCCCCTCCCCCAAACGCAAAAAGGCCGCCCCGGAGGGCGGCCCCTTCGCGTGATCCTGAGCGCCTCAGTTGGCCTGGCGGCGCAGGAAGGCGGGGATTTCGATGCGCTCGTCGTCGGCCTCCTGGTCGTACTGCTGCTGCGGCGCTGCGGCGGCGCGAGGCTGCTGTACGGGGGGCTGCTGGCGCACCGGGCGGGGTTGCTGGCTCTCGCCCTCGCCGTGGCCCGTCATCCGGTTGATCAGGGAGTTGATGCCGAAGCGCGGCTTCTCGGCCGCGGCGGCGGCGGGGCGCTGCTGGGGCTGCTGCGGCTGGCGCTCTTCCTGCTGCGGCGCGGCCTTCTGGGCGGCGGCGCGGAGCCGGGCCAGGGCCTCGGGAGAGGGGGTGCCGGGCGCCGGGGCACGGGGGGCCACGTAGGGCTCCTCGCGGGCCTCGATCTCCTCCTCCTGGCGCGGCTCGAAGGCGGCGACCTGGGGGCGGTAGGCGGGGGGCGGCAGATCGTCCTCGAGCGCCTCCTCGGCGGGGGCCTCGGCAAAGAGATCCTCGGCCCGGTCCTCGGCGGCGACGCGGTCGCTCTCGAGATCCTCGAAGAGGCCCTGCTGGTCCTCCTCCTCCAGGGCGGCGGGGGCGCGCTCGGCCGCGACGGCGCGGGGCTCCTCCACCTTCTGGGGCTGCTTCAGGGGCTCGCGCATGGAGCGGCGCGGCACCGGAATTTCGGTGTTCACGTCGGAGGCGTCGATGCCGGTGGCCACGACGCTCACGCGCATGGTGCCGCCCATTGAGGTGTCGAGCGTGGAGCCGACGATGATGTTGGCCTCCGGGTCCACCTCCTCGCGGATGCGGTTGGCCGCCTCGTCCAGTTCGAAGAGGGTCAGATCCTCGCCGCCGGTGATGTTGATCAGCACGCCCTTCGCGCCGCGCAGGGAAATCTCGTCCAGCAGCGGGTTGGCGATGGCCTTTTCGGCGGCCTGGATGGCGCGGTCCTCGCCGTCGGCCTCGCCGGTGCCCATCATGGCCTTGCCCATCTCGTCCATCACGGCGCGCACGTCCGCGAAGTCGAGGTTGATGAGGCCTGGACGCACCATCAGGTCCGTCACGCCCTTCACACCCTGGTAGAGCACGTCATCGGCCATGGAGAAGGCCTCGGTGAAGGTGGTCTTCTCGTTGGCGAGCCGGAAGAGGTTCTGGTTGGGAATGATGATCAGCGTGTCCACGACCTTCTGCAGGGCCTCGACGCCCTCCTCGGCCTGGCGCATCCGCTTGGCACCCTCGAACTGGAAGGGCTTGGTCACGACGCCGACGGTCAGGACACCCAACTCACGCGCCGCCTGGGCGATGATCGGGGCCGCACCGGTGCCGGTGCCGCCGCCCATGCCCGCGGTGATGAAGCACATATGCGCGCCGGCCAGGTGATCGACGATCTGCTCGATGCTCTCCTCGGCCGCGGCGGCACCGACGGAGGCGCGGGCGCCCGCGCCCAGCCCCTCGGTCACCTTGATGCCCAGCTGGACCCGGTTCTCGCTCTTGGCCTGCTGAAGGGCCTGGGCGTCGGTGTTGGCGACAACGAAGTCGACCCCGTCCAGCTCCTTCTCGATCATGTTGTTCACGGCGTTGCCGCCGGCCCCCCCGACCCCGAAAACGGTGATACGGGGCTTGAGGTCTTCCTGTCCGGGCATCGAAAGGTTCAGTGTCATGTCAGTCCGCCTGTTCGTTATGGCCCACGTCCCCTGCGGGCTTTTGCTCTTAAATTGCCCCAATACTAACCACCATGGGTCGCAAGGTCACCAGAAAAACGCCATTTTGGCGCTAAATATAGGCGATTTTTCGCTTCTTTCGCTCCATTTCGAAGCCTCCACCCGATATTGTGGTCACCAATTGTCGCGGAACCACTTGACCGCGCGCTTGAGCGACCGCGAGGGGTAGCTGTCCGCCGGGATGTCGAAGTCCCACCATTCGTCCTGCGGGTGCGCCGCAAAGAGCGACAGGCCCACCGCAGAGGCAAAACCGGGGCCCGTGGCCGCCTGGGGCAGGCCATGGACGCGCAGGGGCCGTCCCAGGCGCACCTGCTGGCCGAGGATCTTGCTGGCCAGCCCGTCGAGCCCGGGGATCTGGCTGCCGCCGCCGGTCAGGACGATCTGCTGGCTGGGCAGGTGATCGAAGCCC
Organism: Sulfitobacter sp.; assembly: GCA_965212515.1. GTDB lineage: Bacteria > Pseudomonadota > Alphaproteobacteria > Rhodobacterales > Rhodobacteraceae > Sulfitobacter. The sequence goes on along the minus strand of OZ243122.1, from coordinate 3,232,869 downwards.
GCCGCGTCGAGCCGCACGCGCACCTCCTCGAGGATCTCCTCCACCCGGGGCCGCATGATGCCGATCAGCTCCGCCCGGCTGGCGGTGCGGCGGTCGTGCTCGTAGTCGCCCGTGTCGCCGCCGATCTCGATCAGCTCGCGGTCATCCATGCCGGTGGCGTGGACGCCGCCGTAGAAGGTCTTGATGCGCTCGGCGTTGGCCTGGGGCACCTGGAGCCCCATGGAGATGTCCGAGGTGATGTGATCCCCGCCCATGCGCACCGTGTCGGCGAAAATCATGTGCTTCTTGATGAAGATCGAGAGCGAGGTGGTGCCCCCGCCGAGGTCGATGCAGGCGGCGCCCAGCTCCTGCTCGTCCTCCACCAGCGAGGAGATGCCCGAGACGTAGGCCGAGGAGGCGATGCCCGCCAATTCCAGGTCGCAGCGCTTGATGCAGTGGGCCAGGTGCTGCACGGCGGGGGAGTCGATCGTCAGCATGTGCATATCGACGGAGAGGCGGCTGCCGATCTGGCCGCGCGGGTCCGAAAGACCGGTGCGGTGGTCGAGCGCGAAGTTCACGGGCTGGGCGTGCAGCACCTCGCGGCCCTCGCCGTAGTCGGGCACGTCGCAGCTTGCCAGGACGCGGGCCACGTCGTTTTCGCTGACGGTCTCGCCCTCCACCTCGATGTCGGCATCGAGCCCGTAGGAGCGCGGCTCGGCCCCGGCGAAGCAGGCGATGACGTGGTCGACGCGGATGCCGGCCATCTTCTGGGCCGCCTGGAGCGCCGTGCGGATCGCCCGCTCGGTCTCGCCCATGGCGCAGATCTCGCCGAACTTGACGCCGCGCGAGCGGGTCGTCGCGGCCCCGATCACCCGGAAACCCGATTGCCCGGCGAGCGAGCCGATGCCGCCATCCTCGCTCAGGGGCCCGGTGCCGTCGAAGCGCAGCACCAGGCAGGCGATCTTGGAAGACCCCACGTCGAGGATCGCCACGACGCCGCGCTGCATCGCCAGCTTGCGCATGTGCCTCATCGACCGCTGGCTCTCGTACAAATCTGTCATCTCTGCCCCGTACTCAACAACTCGATTATCGGGCCCTTCCGGTTCATTGGCCGGAGGCCTCTTTGATGTCCCACCAGGTGGCGGTGGCACTTTCGCTCATGCGCACGGTGGGACGCTGGGCCAGCCTCAGATCGACCCGCATCACGTCGCGCGTTAGAACCTCTTCCGCATTCTCCAGGGCGATCACCCGCTCCAGCGCCTGCACCGCGCCCCGCTCGGGCAGCAGGATGCGCTGCTCGCGGTCGAGCACCAGGTCCCAGCGCCGCTCGCCCACCCGCACCAGGCCATGCACCCTGTCGCCCAGGGCCTGGGAGGCCTGCATCAGCTCCAGCGCCTCGGGGACCGCCGCCTGGGCGCCCCGCCCGGCCAGCACCGGAAGCTGCGGATGCTGCGCCCGCTCCGCGCGGGCCACGACGATGGCGCCGGACCGGTCCACCAGGGAAAGCCCCTCGGCATGGCGCCAGAGCGCCACCGGCACCCGCGGCGTCACCTCCACCTGGAGGATGCCGCCGGGCCGGATGCGCACGCTGGCGCGCTCCACGGCGGAGATGGCGGTGATGTCGGCGCGCAGCTCGGCCAGGTCCAGATCGAAGGAGCTGAAGGGAAACTCCAGCGGCACGGTCGCCCGGATGTCGGCGGACAGCCTGTCGCCCGCGCCGTGGATCGCCATGACCTTGACCATGAACTCGGGCCGCTCCTCGATGGAGGCGCGGGCCTCGGCCACGGCCTCGGCGATGGCGCCGCGGCGCTCGGCGTCGCTGAGGTAGAGGGCCCCTGCCAGGAGGCTCAGACAGAAGGGCAGACCGACCCGCAGGCCAAAGCGGAAGCCCGGCGTCAGCATCAGGCGCTGCATCCGCCAGGACCAGCGCGAGGGCGCCGGATCGGCCTTGGCGGGGCTCTCGGGGCGGCGGCGGATCAGCGGGAGCATGAGGCCTCCTCCACCATCCAGGCGCAGAAGTCGGGAAAGGAGATGCCGCAGTGCTGGGCCTGCTCGGGGCTGAGGGAGGTGCCCGTCATGCCCGGCTGGGTGTTGGTCTCCAGCAGGATCAGGCCCGCGGCGCCGCGGCTTTCGTCCCAGCGGAAATCGGTGCGGCTGACACCCCGGCAGCCCAGGGCGCGGTGGGCGCGCAGGGCATAGTCCATGCAGAGATCGAAGATCTCCTGCGGGATATCGGCCGGCAGGACGTGGGAGGAGCCGCCCTCCTTGTACTTGGCGTCATAGTCGTACCAGCCGGTGGTGATGATGTCGGTCACCGTCAGGGCACGCTCGCCCATCACCGTGGTGGTCAGTTCGCGGCCCGGCGCGAAGGCCTCGACCATCACCTGGGCGGGCATCTCGGGGCCAAGCTGCGGCGGGCCGTTGTTCTCCGCCATCACGAGGTAGACCCCGACGGAGGAGCCCTCGTTGTTCGGTTTGACGACGTAGGGCGGCACCATGACGTGGCGCGCCCGCACCTCCTCGGCCGAGGCGATGAGGCTCTCGACCACCGGCAGGCCGTGGGCGCGGTAGATCGCCTTGGTGCGCTCCTTGTCCATCGCCAGGGCGGAGGAGAGAACACCGGAATGGCTGTAGGGGATGCGCAGCCACTCCAGGAGGCCCTGGACGCAGCCGTCCTCGCCCCAGCGGCCATGCAGACAGTTCAGAACGGCATCGGGCTTGAGCCCGGTCAGAACCTGAGCGAGGTCGGGGCCCGCATCGACCTCGACCACCTCGAATTGCCTCTCCCGCAACGCCGCAGCACAAGCGCGACCGCTTGCCAGCGACACCTCGCGTTCTGCGGAGGGGCCGCCCATGAGTACTGCCACTGTCGGGACTGTCCTGCTCGACGTTCCCACTTGAGTGCCTTTGTTCCCGGGCCTTTTCCGACCCTTTGTCATTTGTTGTTTGCCGCCAGCGCGGCCTTGCCCGTGCGCCCGGCGTTATTAGGGTTCGCCGATCCGCATGATTTCCCATTCTAGCCTTATGCCGCTGTGGCCGTAAACCTTTTTTCGGACCTCCTCGCCCAAACCTTCGAGGTCCGCGGCGCTGGCATTTCCGGTGTTGATCAGGAAATTGGCATGTTTCTCCGACATTTGCGCCCCGCCCTGCGTGGCGCCGCGCATCCCGGCCTCCTCGATCACCTTCCAGGCCTTGAGATCGTGCACGTCATCGGCCCGCCCGGTGGAGGAATAGCCCGCCGGATTGCGGAAGGTGGAGCCCGCGCTGCGCTCCTTGGTGGGCTGGGTGGCGTCGCGCTTGGCAAGCTGCTCTTCCATACGCGCCTCCAGCGCCTCCGGGTCGCCCTCGGGCGGCGCGAAGCTGGCCGAGAGGATCACCGCCCCCTCGGGCAGGTCCGTCTGGCGGTAGCGGAAGTTGAGATCCTCGGGGCCCAGGGTCACCCGATCGCCGCTGCGCAGGATCACCTCGGCGGAGATGAAATGATCCGCCGTGTAGGTGCCGTAGCAGCCGGCATTCATGCGCACGGCGCCGCCGATGGCGCCGGGGATGGTGCGCAGGTAGGTCAGGTCCAGCCCCGCCTGGGCGGCCTTGCGCGCCACGTGGGCATCGAGCGCGGCGGCGCCCGCCGTCACCCGGCCTCCGTCAATCTCGATTGCGTTGAAGCCCCGGCCCAGCCGAATCACCACCGCCCGCAGGCCGCCGTCGCGCACGATCAGGTTGCTGCCGACGCCCATGGGAAAGACCGGCACCTCCGTCGGCAGGGCGCGCAGAAAGTCGGCCAGGTCCTCGGGATCGGCGGGCTGGAACAGCAGGTCGGCCGGGCCGCCGACGCGCAGCCAGGTGAGCTCGCTCAGCGCCTTGCCGGGGGTGAGCCTGCCCCGGACGGGGGGAATGTCGATGTCCTTCATGGGGGCGGAGTTAGTCCTCATCCCCGTCCCTGTCCAGCCGGCTGGCCTGCCAGCGCCGGTGCATCCGCCCGGCAAACCAGCCCAGGCCAAAGGCGCAGAGGCCATAGGTGACAAGCGAGCCCTGGGCCACCAGGGCGTTCACCTCGAAGGGGTGGGCCTCCAGCGCCGTGACCATCCAGGCCATGTTGAGCCCCAGGCCCGCCAGCACCACGAGGCAGAAGAGCCCCAGCCGGAGGGCGAAGCCCGCATAGAGGCAGAGACACAGCCAGAGGCCCAGCACCGCCACCAGCAGGGGCACCAGCTGGCTCACTCGGCCGGGCCCCGCTGACCACCCCGGCGCAGCCAGCGCGCCAGGTAGATCACCGGCCAGCGCAGCACCGAACAGCCCGCCGCCAGCACCAGCAGCCCCACCCAGGGGCCATGCTGCGCCGTCACGTAGCCCAGCACGGGGATGCCCAGGGCGATCAGCAGGTAGGCGTTGCGCCAGTGCTGATCCCGGCTGGGGGTCATGGCGATGATGTTGGCCGCCACCGCCCAGAGGCAGGCCAGGGTCAGGGAGAGGCTCATTCCGGCACCTGCGGGTTGCGTCCGCGCAGCTTGGCCCAGAGGTAGCGCAGCGGGTTGCGGAACATGGAGAGAAACCCCGCCAGGGCGGCGAGCCCGGCGAGGAGCCCCACCTGGAGGTAAATCAGGGCGATCAGCACCGGCGCGGCGAGGAGCAGGAGCACCCCGGGCAGGTACTGCCGCCGCATCGGCAGGAAGGCCACGGCGGTGGCGGCAAAGACCCAGAGAATGCAGAGCCAGAGCAGGATCACGCGCCCTGCCCCCCGGCCCGCCTCACGCCGCCGCCCCCTTCAGGGCCTCCAGGCGGGCGGGCAGGCCATGGGCCCAGGCGCTGATCGTGCCGGCCCCGAGGCAGACCACCATGTCGCCGGGGCGGGCCTCCTCGGCCACCAGACGGGCCATGTCCTCCTCGTCCATCACGGCATGGGCCTGGCGGTGGCCGTGGCGCACCAGCCCGGCCACCAGGGCCTCGCGGTCGGCGCCCGGGATCGGCTCCTCGCCCGCGGCGTAGACCTCGGCGATGCCCACCACGTCGGCATCCTGGAAGCAGCCGCAGAAGTCGTCGAAGTGGTGGCTCAGGCGCGAGAAGCGGTGCGGCTGGTGGATCGCGATGACTCGCCCCTCCGTGGCCTGGCGCGCCGCCTTGAGCACGGCGGCGATCTCAACCGGGTGGTGGCCGTAGTCGTCGATCACGGTGACGCCGTTGACCTCGCCGACGCGGGTGAAGCGGCGGTTCACCCCGCCGAAGTTGGCCAGGGCGCTGCGGATCTCCTCCAGCTTCATGCCCAGGTGCCGGGCCACGGCAACAGCGGCCAGGGCGTTGGAGACGTTGTGATCCCCCGGCATGGGCAGGGTGCAGTCCTCGATCAGCAGGTCCTCGGCCTGGAGCTGGATGTCGAAGTGGGCCTTGCCCGCCTCGTAGCGGAGGTTGCGCGCCCGCACGTCGGCCTGGGCGTTGAAGCCGTAGGTCATCACCCGCCGGTCGGTGATCCGGCCCACCAGGCGCTGGACCTCGGCGTGATCGGTGCAGCAGACGGCCAGCCCGTAGAAGGGGATGTTGGAAACAAAATCGTGGAAGCCCTGGCGCAGGGCGTTGAAATCGCCCCAGTGTTCCATGTGCTCGCGGTCGATGTTGGTGACGATGGCGATGGTGGCGGGCAGGCGGTTGAAGGTGCCGTCGCTCTCGTCCGCCTCGACGACCATCCATTCCCCCTGCCCCATGCGCGCGTTGGAGCCGTAGGCGTGGATGATGCCCCCGTTCACCACCGTCGGGTCGATCCCGCCGGCCACCAGCAGTTCCGCCACCAGGGTGGTGGTGGTGGTCTTGCCGTGGGTGCCCGCGACGGCGATGTTGGACTTGAGCCGCATCAGCTCGCCCAGCATCTCGGCCCGGCGCACGATCGGCAGGCCGCGGGCGCGGGCGGCGTCCAGCTCGGCGTTGCCGGTCTTGATGGCGGAGGAGATGACGACCACCTCGGCCGCCTCGATGTTCTCGGCGCGCTGGCCCTCGAAGATGGTGGCGCCCAGCTCGGCCAGGCGGTCGGTGATCTTGGTGGCCTTCAAGTCAGACCCCTGGACCCGGTAGCCATGGTTGATCAGGACCTCGGCGATGCCCGACATGCCGATGCCGCCGATGCCGACGAAATGGATCGGCCCGACATCGGTGGGGAGCTTGGTGGCGGCGGCGTTCATGCTTGTTTTCCTTTCTCGGCCAGGTCTTCGACCAGCGCCGCCAGGGCCTCGGCGGCCTCCGGCTTGCCGGCCGCCAGGGCGTTGCGGGCCATGCGCAGGGCCGCCTCCGGCTGCTCGAGCACTGTTGCAATCTGGGTGGACAGGGCCTCGGGCGTCAATCCTCTTTCCGACATGAGGATGGCCGCCTCGGCCTCCACCAGGCCGCGGGCATTGGCGCTCTGGTGGTCCGCCGTGGCGGCGGCGAAGGGGATCAGGATGGCGGGCCGCCCGATGACCGAGAGATCGGCCACGGAGGAGGCCCCGGCACGGCTTATGACAAGCTGGGCCTCGGACATGCGGCGCGGCACATCCTCGAAGAAGGGGCGCACGTCGGCGTCGATGCCCTGTTCGGCGTAGAAGTCCGTCACCCGCTGGCCGTCCTCGTCGCGGGCCTGGTGGCTGACGCGGATGTTCTTCAGGAGCGCTGTGGGCAGGGCCGCGATGGCGGGCGGCACCACGTCGCTCAGGATGCGCGCGCCCTGGCTGCCGCCCATCACCAGAAGCTCCATCGGGTAGTCGCCCGGCGGGATGTAGCCCGCCCCGGCCCGCTCCAGCACCGCGGCGCGCACCGGGTTGCCCACGTGGTGGCCCTCCACCCCCTCGGGCAGCTCCGTCGGCCAGGTGCCGCAGGCCACCCGGTCCACCCGCTTGGCAAAGAGCGCGTTGACCCGGCCCAGCACGCCGTTCTGTTCGTGGATGATGCGCGGGCGCCGCAGCAGGGTCGCAGCACCTAGCGCCGGGATCGAGGGGTAGCCGCCGAAGCCCACCACCACGGCGGGCTTGCTGCGCATCATGCGCAGGGCCGCGCCGAGGGTGCCAAAGCCGATGCGGAAGGGCACCAGGGCCTTGGCCAGCAGGCCGCCCCGGGCAAAGGTGGCCGAGCTCACCTGCTCGATCTCGACCTCCGCCGGGAAGCCGCCCGTGTAGCGCGCCCCGCGCGCATCGGTGGAGAGCCGCACGCGCCAGCCGCGGGCCAGCATGACCTCGGCCAGGGCCTGGGCGGGGAACATATGGCCGCCGGTCCCGCCGGCCGCGATGATGAGGAGCGGTGCGCTCATGACTACCTCCGACGCCTGTGTCAGGCGCGCCCTATCACCGGATCCGGCCGCGGCCAAGTATATCGGAAATCTCACCCTGGGGTCTTGAGCGGGTAAAGGCCAGGAGCATCCCCACGGCGATGCCGCTGGCGATCACCGAGGAGCCGCCGTAGCTGACGAAGGGCAGGGTCATGCCCTTGGCCGGCAGGAGCCGCACCGCCACCCCCATGTTGATCATCGCCTGAACCCCGAAGGTGCAGGCCAGGCCCGTGCCCGCCAGGCGGATGAAGGGATCGCGCTCGCGCACCAGGCGCAGCAGGGAGCGGACGACGACGACGGTGTAAAGCAGGATGACGCAGAGGACGAGCACCAGGCCGTACTCCTCGGCGGCCACGGCGATGATGAAGTCCGTATGGGCGTCGGGCAGGTAGCGCTTCACCTCGCCCTCCCCCACGCCGACCCCGAAGAGCCCGCCCTGGCGGATCGCGTTGGCGGCGTAGCCAAGCTGCGCGGTGGGGTCCACCTCAGGGCTGAGGAAGCCGTCGATGCGGCGCGCGAAGTGCTCCGAATGGGCATAGGCGACGGTGCCCGCCACCACCACCAGCCCGGCCATGACGACCAGCAGCACCATCGGCGCCCCGGCCACGAAGTACATGACGCCCCAGCCGAAGAGCACCAGGCAGGCCTGGCCGAAGTCCGGCTGCAGGGCCAGCATCAGCACGATGGAGATGCAGAGGGCGAAGGACCAGGTGCGCCCCGGCGGGCCGTTGATCTCAAGGCTCGCGGCCATCATCCAGGCCGAGGCGACGACGAAGCCGGGCTTGAGGAACTCCGAGGGCTGCAGGGAGGCGAAGCCCAGGGAATACCAGCGCGTCGCCCCCTTGCCGAAGTCCGTGCCGAAGAAGGGCAGCAGGGCCAGGGCCACGAAGGCCGCAAGGAAACCCAGCACAGCCAGGCGCCGCACCAGGGTGGGCGACATCATGGAGGTGAGGATCATGGCGATCACGGCAAGCGAGCCGAAGGCGGCCTGGCGTTCGACGTAGTGGAAGGGATCGAAGCCGTTCTTGGCCGCCAGCGGCGGCGAGGCGGCAAAGCCCAGGAGCAGCCCGACGCCGAAGAGCATCAGGATGCAGGACATCGACCACTTGTCGACCGTCCGCCACCATTTGGGAAGAATGGGTTCGCCGTCCCGAAGGGGAACCGCGCCATAGACCATTTCTGTCATGGGTCTGTCCTACACTGCCTCATATGCCCTTTCCGGGCGCCCCTTTGCGGGGTTTTGTAACGGCCAGTGTAGCGGGAATTTTGCCCCCGGGCTAGCCTTTCGCCAGCCCGGGGCGCGTTTTTCGCAAAGCCCCGATCAGGCGGCTTCGGAGTGGGTGCCGCGGATCGGGTAGTCGTTCTCGCGGACGAACTTGATGCCGTTCAGCACGCCCTCGAGATCGGGCCGCGCGAAGGGCGCGTTGGAGATGTCGACGATCTGGATGCGGCCCTCGCCGTTGATCACGAAGAGACCCGGCTCGGGGAAGGGCTGATCGGTCTCCTGCGGGCTGCGCGGATCGGAGACATAGAGGCCGAGCTGGTTCATCTCGGCGATGCTCAGGCCATAGCCGATCTTCAGCGTCAGGTCCTTTTCGTCCGCCATGGACTTGGCCTTCTCCTCGGGGTCGCCCGAGATGGCGATCACGTCCACGCCCTGCTCTGCGAACTTGCCCTGGAGCCCTTCGAGGGTGGCCAGGTACTTCTTGCAGATCGGACAGTGCAGGCCGCGGTAGACCACGACCATCTGCCAGTCATGGCCGCCCTCGGGGCTGCCCAGCGTGGCCTCGCCGCCGCCCAGGGTCTTGACCGTGATGGCGGGGAAAATCTGTCCGGCTTCCAGTGTCGTCATGATGGATACTCCTCTCATTCGTTGTGCTTGCCTGCACCTGCGCCCTGCGACCCGGCGGCGCAAGCGGCCTCACGGCAACTTGACCTTGGACCGGGTTCGGGGCAGAGCGCCGCCATGCAGGTCGATACGGCAATCATCGGGGCGGGTGCCGCAGGCATGATGTGTGCCGCCCACGCGGGCGGGCAAGTGCTGGTCATCGACCACGCCCGCGCCCCCGGCGAAAAAATTCGCATCTCCGGCGGCGGGCGCTGCAACTTCACCAACCTGCACTGCGCGCCGGACCGCTTCATCAGCGGCAACCCGCACTTCGCCAAGTCGGCCCTGGCGCGCTATACCCAGTGGGACTTCCTCGACCTGGTGGAGCGCCACGGCATCGCCTGGCACGAGAAGACCCTGGGCCAGCTCTTCTGCGACGAGAGCGCCAGGCAGATCGTCGAGATGCTGCGCGGCCTGATGCGGGCAGCCGGCGTCGAGCTGCGGCTGGAAAGCCGCGCCAGCGGCATCGCGCGCACGGCGGGCGGCTTCGCCTTCGATCTCGAGGGCCCGGGCGGCCGCGAGCGGGTCACGGCGCGCAACCTGGTCCTGGCCAGCGGCGGCAAGTCCATTCCCAAAATGGGGGCCACCGGCTTTGCCTACGAGGTGGCCGCCCAGTTCGGCCTGCCGGTCACGGAGACCCGCGCGGGCCTGGTGCCCTTCACCTTCTCCGACAAGCGTTTCGCGCCCATCTCGGGCGTCGCCACCCCGGTGCGGCTTGGCGCCGGGGGCACGGCCTTCGAGGAGGCCCTGCTCTTCACCCACCGCGGCCTCTCGGGCCCGGCCGTGCTCCAGGCCTCCTCCTACTGGCGCGAGGGCGAGGCGATCACCGTGGACCTGGCCCCCGGGGGCGACCTGCTGGAGGCCCTGCGCCGCCAGCGTCAGCAGGCCGGGCGCCGCAACCTGACGACGGAACTGTCCCAGCACCTGCCAGCCCGGCTGGTGGAGCACCTGGCCGGTCAGATGGACCTCTCGGGCAACCTGGCCGACTGCTCGGACGCCCGCCTGCGCGACCTGGTGGCCCAGCTCACCCGCTGGTCCCTCACTCCCTCCGGCACCGAGGGCTACCGCACCGCCGAGGTGACCCTCGGCGGCATCGACACCGACGCCCTGGAGGCCCGCACCATGGCGGCGCGTGGCCTGCCCGGGCTCTACGTCATCGGCGAGGCGGTGGACGTGACCGGCTGGCTCGGCGGCTACAACTTCCAGTGGGCCTGGTCCTCCGGCATGGCCGCCGCCCGGGCGATCGCGGCGGGGTGATTGGGGGGGGCGTGGCGCTTGCTGTGGCGTCACCCTCGGACTTGGTCCGAGGGCCTCTCCGCACCAGGAGATCCCGGGTCAGGCCCGGGATGACGGCGGCTCTAGGGGTTCCTCCCAGCCTTTAACGTCACCCTCGGACTTGATCCGAGGGTCTCCCAGCACCGGGAGATCCCGGGTCAAGCCCGGGATGACGCTGCTCCAATGGTAGGGCAAAGCACCCGGCACGGAATCAAGGTCGCGCCAGCGGCCGCCGTGCCAGCGCCGGACCGGCCCCGTGGGTCGGCGCTTTGGCTGTCGGCAGCGCGGAGCCCAGAGCTATGATGTACGTGGCTGCCATAAAGTACTGTAGCGGGCCTCTCGCAGCGCCGCCCCCCGGTCCGGCGCTGGCCCGGCTTCCGTCCCTCCTGCGCCGTCACCCTCGGACTTGGTCCGAGGGTCTCCCCGCACCGGGAGATCCCGGGTCACGCCCGGGATGACGACGGCTTTATGGGGATATGCGAAGCCCTCTCCCGCTTGCGCCGTCACCCTCGAACCTGATCCGAGGGTCTCCCCGCCCCGGGAGATCCCGGGTCAGGCCCGGGATGACGCCAGCTACTGGCGATAGCCCCCCTCAGTTCAGCTTGATCCCCCGCAGGTCCTGATCCCCCGGCAACTGCGAGCGCTCCAGGATGATCTTCGAGATCGCCCTTGCCCTCACCGGCGAGATCTCCGCCATGATCGGGGCCGCGATGCGGGGGTTCATGGTGCCCATGATCATGATCGTCGTCTCGATGTCCATGTCGTTCATGATCCGCGCCGCGTCGGCCGGCTTCATGTTCTTGTAGAAGTCGATCAGACGGTTCAGGTCCTCGGTCTGGGCGGCCTCGACGCGGGCCAGAAGGCCCTCGATGGAGTCCTTCAGCTCGGTCAGGGACTGGCGCTCCACCGCGAGGCGCTCCTGGGCCAGGGCCAGCTCGGCCTTCTGGGCGGCGATCTCCTGCTTCTGGGCCTCGACCAGCTCGCGCTCCCGCGCCAGCGAGCGCAGGACCGCCTCGGGCGTGTCGTTGGAGGCCATCTTCTGGGGCAGGTCCTCGACCAGGGGCGGGGCATCCTTGGCCGCCTCGATGGGCTTGCTCTTCTCCTCCCCCTTGTCCGTCTTCTCGGCCGCCGCCGTGCGCACCAGGTACTGGTCCGGGCCAAGGCTCTCCAGATCGAAGAGCGGCAGGATCGGGAAGGAGAGGGCCGCCTTGGCGCAGAGCATCACGCCCAGACCGCCCAGGACCATTTTTCCGCTCAGGAGCCGCATCCTACGCCCTCGCCCGGTCGGTCTGTTCGAAGAAGGCGCGCACCAGCTCCTTCTTGTCGCGCACCACATGGGTGCCGGGGGCGCGCTGGCCCGGCGCCGCCGCCCCGCGCCGCGAGGCGAAGAGGCTGACCTGGGCGGGCTCCTGGCGGGCGGGCGCCGCCTCGGGGGCGCGCTCGGCCTCGCGCAGGGTGTCCTGCATCCGCAGCACCGATTCCTGCGACTGGTCCACCGCCGAGGAGAACTGGGTCACCAGGGGCTCCATCTCGCGCAGGATGCCCATCAGCCGGTTGACCCGCCGGGACACGGCATAGCCGTAGGCAATGCTGCCGATCAGCAGCGCTATGATCACCCCGTCAACTATCATCGCCATCTTTTCGGGCCTCCTTGTCGAGTGAGAGTTTTTCCGTGATCTGGACCGCGGCGAAGCCGTTGTTGCGCTTGCCGAGGGAGACCTCGAACATGGTCTGGTCGGAACAGGTGAGCAGGGCGTTGCTGCCCTCCTCGATGCCGAAGTCGATGGTGTCGCCCGGCTGCCAGGCCAGGATGCGCTGGATCGGGAAGGATTCCTCGGCCAGGACCACTTCCAGGTCCATCTGGGCGCGCAGGATCTGGGCTTCCAGCACCTCCTGCCAGTTGCCGCTGTCCTCCGACCGGTCGCCGAAATAGACCTTGCCCAGGTCGGGGCGGATCGGCTCCAGGCTGTCGTGCGGCAGGATCAGCTCCAGGTGGCCTTGGTGGCCCGCCTGCTCCACCGTGACCTTCATCCGGGCGCAGAGGCTGTTGGACTTGCCCAGGTTCACCTTGCCCCGGTCGTGGGTCACCCGCCCGATCTCCAGCCGCGCGGCGCAGATCACCGACAGGGCCCGCTGCAGCTCGGAGAGGATCGTGGCGGCCAGGCTCTCGCCGAAGCCCACCTCGATGGCGGTGAAGCGGTCCGTGCCCTTCGGGTCGAAGCCGCGGCCCGAGCCGCCCAGGATCAGCTCGGTGGAGGTGAGCAGGAAGGTCCGGTCGAGGACGATCATCACCTCCCCGTCGAAGGGCGCCCCCTGCCCGGCCACCATCAGCCCCGGCTCCGGCATCTCCTCGATGGCCTGGCCGATGGAAAGATAGTCGAGCGAGCTGAGCTTGACCTCGTTGGGGCAGCGGTTCAGCTCGGCCAGGGCCACGGCAAGGTTGTCCACCAGCCGCTCGCCGATGATGTTGAGCATCGGCAGCCGCTCGACCGTGTGGTCGGAGAGGCGAATGATCTCCTCGATCAGATCCCGGCTCTGGCTTTCCATCTGCTGGCCTTCCATCGTCACGCCCCTACTGCACGATCAGGTCTTTGATGAGGATCTCCTGCGGCAGGTCGTTGCCCGCCGCCGCCCGCGCCCGCTTGAGCAGCTCGGCCTTGACGTAGAGCAGCCCGGCCATGCCGCGCACGTCCTCCTCGGTCAGGCCGCGCAGGTAGCCGTTGAAGAGATCCCGCATGAAGGCCTGGCGCTTCTTGAGCAGATCGCCCGCCCCCTCCTCGGCCCGGTAGACCACCATCAGGTTGACCTTGAGAAAGCCGCGCACCGGCTGGCCGTCGCGGCCGATGCTCTCGATGTTGGTCATCACCTCGCCGAAGTCGAGCAGGCCGTCGTCGACGATCTCCACCTCCTTCTGCTCGTGGTAGTCCTCGTCGTCCTTCTTGCCGCCGCCCTTGGCGGCCTCCTTGCCCTCCGCGCCGTAGCCCTCCTTGGCCTTCTCCTTGCCCCCATCCTTGGCGGCGTAGTCCTCTTCTTCGGCCTTTGCCGTTTCTTCGGCCATCGGGCTGTCGGCCTCGTACTTCTCGGCATCCTCCAGGAAAGCACTGCGCGCAAGGAAAAAGCCCGCGCCAAGCGAGGCCATGCACATGAAGGCGGCGGCCAGGAGCATCTTGCGCGACTTCTTGGTCGCCTGCCCCTCTTCGCCGTCCGCTTCGGCGTTCTGCTTGTTCTTGGACTTGCCCGCCATGGATAGAGCGCCCTCCTTTCAAGGATAATCCGCAAGTTTTACATGAATTGCAAGTTTACTTTTCGCCAAATCTTCCGTTTAATGGATTCTTAACCACCAGACCCTGTCCCCCGGCCGGAGGCGCGATCCATGCAGAACCTTCTCGAGAACCTGCTCTCCCTCGGGCGGCAGCGGCTGATGGTGCTGGCGGCGGCCGGCATTGGCATGGTGGCGGCCCTGCTGCTGGGCCTCGGGGCCATCTCCCGGCCCGACTTCCAGCCCCTCTACAACAACCTCTCTGTGACGGCGGCCAACTCCATCGAGAGCACGCTTGCGAACGCGGGCTTCGCGGTCGAGGTCTCGCCCGACGGCTCCTCCGTCTCGGTGCCGCGCGCGGAGGGGCCGCGGGCGCGCATGGTCTTGGCCGAGGCCGGGGTCGCCATCGACGGCGAGCCGGGCTGGGAGCTCTTTGACGACCAGAGCGGCCTGGCGATGAACTCCTTCCTGCAGAAGATCAACCGCATCCGCGCCCTGGAGGGTGAACTCGCCCGCTCGATCCAGACCCTGGACGGCATCTCCAGCGCCCGGGTCCACCTCGTCCTGCCCGAGCGCGAACCCTTCAGCCGCGTCGCCTCCTCGCCCAGCGGTTCGATCATCGTGCGCCCCGAGGCGGGCCACGCCGTGACCCGCAAGCAGGCCATCGCGGTGCGCAACCTCGTGGCCTCCGCCGTGCCCGACCTGGAGCTGCACCGGGTCACCGTCCTCTCGGCCAGCGGCGAGACCATCCTGGCCGACAACAACGACGGCGACGGCACGGCCGACCGCCACTCCGCCCAGTCCGGCATCGAGGACCGTCTGGCCGCAGAGATCACCAACATCCTCACCGCCCGCGTCGGGGCCGGCAATGCCCGGGTCCGGGTCAACGTGGAGATGACCACGGAGCGCGAGGTGATCGTCTCCCAGAGCTTCGACCCCGACCAGCAGGTCGTCCGCTCGACCGAGACCAAGAGCGAGAACCAGACCGGCGTGGAAGGCGGCGGCAACGTGGGCGTGGAGAACAACATCCCCGCCGCCCTGGCCGATGGCGCCGGCGGGACCTCGACCAACCGCCAGGAGGCCGACGAGCGCGTCCAGTACGAGATCGGCAACACCCGCCGCGAGGTGGTCCGCGAGGCCGGCGACGTGAAGCGCCTGACCGTCGCGGTCCTGGTCAACGGCATCTACAACGTCGAGGGCTCCGACGTGGCCTACGCCGAGCGCACCCCCGAGGAGCTGGACCGCCTGACCGAGCTGGTGAAGTCCGCCGTGGGCTTCAACGAGTCCCGGGGCGACAGCGTCTCCGTCGATTCGATGCGCTTTATGGATTACTCCATGGATCTCGGCGATCCCGTCGAGCGGACCATGAGCCAAACCCTGTCGGACAACATCGTCTCCATCGTCCAGGGCCTCCTGGCGCTGGTGGTGGTGGCCCTGGTGCTGGTCCTCGGGGTGCGCCCGCTGATCGCCCGCCTGGCCCCTGACAGCTCCGAAAAGGCCGAGCGCGAGGCCGCCCTGCCGGTGCCCGAGGATGGCGCCGAGGCGGCCGCCATGGCCGCCGCACAGGAGGGCGCGGGCCAGCCCCAGGCGCTCCTGCCCGATGGCCGCACCGCCACGGGCGCCCGGCCCCCCGCCGCCCTCGCCCCGCGCGACACGGCCCTGGCCCTGGCCGGGGGGGATGCCGCCTCGGAGGATTACATCACCAAGCAGGGCATCAAGGGCGATCTCAACCGCCGCTCGGTGGAGACCATCCAGCAGCTCGCCGACGATCAGCCTGAGGACGTGCTGCGCGTGCTCAAGGGCTGGCTGATGACCGAGGCTGAGGCATGATCGACCTCTTCCGCCACAACTTCGACGCGGCCCCGCCCCAGGAGCCGCCGCTCAGCCCCGAGGCCCGGGCCGAGAAGGAAGAGCGCGAGGCCGAGGCCCGCGCCCGCCAGCAGGGTTTTGACGCGGGCCGCGACCTGGGCCGCCGCGAGGCCCTGGAGGAGTTCGAGGCCAAGGCCGCCGAGCGCCTGGAACAGGACCGCGCCGCCCTGCGCGCCCAGCTTGCCGATCTGATGGCGGGCGAGGCGGCCCGCGCCGAGCTGGCCGAGCGCGACATGGTGGAGCTTTTCCTCGGCATCGG
This sequence comes from Sulfitobacter sp., assembly GCA_965212515.1. Taxonomy (GTDB): domain Bacteria; phylum Pseudomonadota; class Alphaproteobacteria; order Rhodobacterales; family Rhodobacteraceae; genus Sulfitobacter. The sequence continues at coordinate 3,217,061 of OZ243122.1, read as the reverse complement.
CGAGCGGCTCTTCCCGGATCTCCTGGCCCGCTACGGCCAGGGGCTGGCGCTGGAGCAGGTGCGCCAGGCGCTTCGCCAGGGCCGCAGCGCCCCCTCCCTGCGCGTCACCGCCCGCCCCGAGCTGATCAACGCGCTCCAGGCCGCCCTGCCCGACTGGTTCGGCAGCGCCGCCGAGGCCGCCACCATCGCCCTTTCGGCCGAGCCCGAGATGGCCCCCGAGGCGGTCGCCGTCTCCTGGGAGGGCGGGCGCCTGGCCCATGACCCCCAGGAGGCCGCCGCGGCCGTCCTGGAGGCCCTGCGGACCGCCGCGCGCGACTACGAAACCCCGAGCAGCACAGACACGGAGGAGCAGCAGGATGCTTGAGAACCAAGAGGCCGGGCCCGAGGCCGCCCCCGCCGCCGACAAGGCCGACAAGGCCGAAGCCAAGGCCCCCGAGAGCAAGGCCGAGCGCCCCGAGGGCGGCAGCGGCAAGAGCCTCGACGCCATCTTCGGCGTCAAGCTGGACGTGAAGGTCGTCCTGGGGCGCAACCGCATCCCGATCTCGGAGCTGCTGAAGCTGACACGCGGCTCGGTGATCGAGCTGGACCGCCGCGTGGGCGAGCCGGTGGACCTGATGATCAACGACCGCATGGTGGCGCGCGGCGATCTGGTGCGCGTCCAGGGCGACATGCTGGGCGTCTCCCTGCGTGAGATCGCCAAAGACTTCATCACCGACAGCTGAGGTGGCACGCGGCGGGCATCCCTGCGGGCCCCGGCCCCTCCTGACGCTTGGCCTGGGCCTGGCGCTGGCGCTGCTCTGCGCCCTGCCCGCCCTCGCCCAGGAGAACCAGGCCGGCGGCCTGCTGCGCGATCTGGCCTCCCAGTTCGGCGACGTGCCCCCGGGCAGCGACGCGGGCGCCAGCCTCTCGGGCCGCCTGATCCAGCTTTTCCTGCTGATCACCGCCCTCAGCGTGGCCCCCGGCCTGCTGGTGGTGATGACCAGCTTCACCCGCTTCGTGATCGTCTTCTCGATGCTGCGCCTGGCCCTCGGGCTGAATCAGACACCGCCCAACATCGTGCTCAACGCCATGGCGCTCTTCATGACTTTCTTCGTCATGCAGCCGGTCTTCGAGGATGCCTGGGAGGGCGGCCTGCGGCCCCTGCTGAACAACGCCATCACCGAAGAGCAGGCGGTGCGCAACATCTCCGACCCGTTCTACACCTTCATGCTGGTCAACACCCGGGAGAAGGATCTCCAGCTCTTCCGCGACATCGCCGCCGATGCCGACGGGGCCGAGGCGGAGACGGCGATCGACGCCGAAAGCCCGCCCACCTGGCGCGTCCTCGTCCCCGCCTTCATGATCTCCGAGCTGCGCCGCGCCTTCACCATCGGCTTCCTGATCTACCTGCCCTTCGTCGCAATCGACCTCATCGTCGCCTCCATCCTGATGAGCGCGGGCATGATGATGCTGCCGCCGGTGCTTGTCTCGCTGCCCTTCAAGGTGATCTTCTTCGTGCTGATCGACGGCTGGTACATGCTGGCCGGATCGCTGATCCAGTCCTACCTCTCGGGTTAGCAAACGTTGGATTAATTCATTGGAATGGACGTTCAATCCATGTACAATTCAACAATAACCAAGAAAAAGCAGCACTATCCATGAACCAGTTCGTGCCACTCATCAAACCCCGCCCCCTCACCGGCGCCCAGAAGTCGGCGATCCTCTTCCTCTGCATGGGCGAGACCCGCGGCGGGGCCCTGATGCAGCAGCTCGAGGTCAAGGAGATCCGCCAGATCACCGCCGCCATCTCCACCATGGGCGAGGTCGATGCCGCCGTGGTCGAGGAGGTGCTCAAGGAATTCGGCGAGAAGATCAATCACAACGGCGGCGTCACCGGCTCCGTCGATGCGGCGCGCAGCCTGCTCAAGGAATTCCTGCCCGACGAGCGGGTGGACGAGATCCTTCTCGAGATCAACGGCCACGCCACCGACAACGTCTGGAAGAACCTCAGTGAGATGGAGGCCGGCCGCCTGGCCGATTTGCTGCGCAAGGAGCACAACCAGACCGTCGCGGTGATCCTCAGCCGGATCTCGCCCGATGCCTCGGCCAAGGTCCTGCCCAAGCTGGGCGCGGAGCGTGCGCCCGACCTGATCGAGCGCATGATCGCCCTGGAGAACCTGCCCAACGAGGCCATCCAATCCATTGAGAATACCCTGCGCGAGGATGTCCTGCCCCAGACCGGCAGCAGCGCGGGCAGCCGGATCGAGCGTCAGCTCGTCTCCATCTTCAACAAGCTCGACGAGGACCTCTTCAACAGCATCTCCCAGACCATCGAGGAGCGCGACCCGGACCGGCTCAAGGCGATCCGCCAGCAGATGTTCGTCTTCGACGACCTGATCAAGTTCGACCCCAACCAGCTTGGCAAGATCATGCGCGAGGTGGGCGGCAACACCCTGCCCCTGGCCCTGCGCGGCGCCAAGAAGGAGCTGCGCGAGCACTTCCTCTCCTCCCTGCCATCCCGTTCGCGCGGGATGCTCCAGGACGAGATGTCCTCCATGGGGCCGGTCAAGCTGCGCGAGGTGAAGGAAGCCCAGGCCCGGCTGGTGGAGGCGGCGACGCGGCTCCTGGCCGATGGCACGGTGGAGCTTGACGACAGCACCGAGGAGATGCTGGCCGACTAGGCGTCAGCGGTAGATCTGGCTTGGCCGGTAGTTGATCAGGGCGAGATCGAAGGTGAAGGGCACGAACTGCCCGCCCGAGGCGGCGATGGACAGCAGGTTCACCGCCGTATTGGTCTGGGCCGAGAGCCCCGTGGTGGCATCGGAAATGGCGATGTAGCGGGTCACCAGCCTCTCCCGCGCCGCCGGATCGGCCAGATCGGCCAGGTCGAACTTCTCTTCCAGCATCCGCTTCTGCTGATCGAGGTCGAGCCCCGACATCTGGCTCGGCAGGTTCAGGGCCACCTGGAAGAAGTTGGTCAGGGTCTTGTCCTTGAGCACGTCGAACCAGCTGTTGAGGTCGGCATAGCCGTCGCGGAACTCCAGCACCGTGCCCACGGTCTCGTTCTGGTCGGCATTGGTGGAGATGAAGGCCCGGTTGTAGAAGCGGTCCACGATTCCTTCGACGAAGGCCGGGTCGCTGAAGTCCGGCACCTGGGGCCCCTCCTCGGTGGTGAAGCCCAGCGACAGGTGCATCTCGCGGAAACGGCTGTCGGTCAGCCGGTTGAGCAGGGACTCGGGCGCCACCGGATCGCTCTCCAGCACCCGGCGGATCATCCCCTTGCCAAAGATCTGGTCCTCCAGATCGAAGGCCCGCATGACAAAGCTGTAGACCTCGTAGTCCGCCACCAGCTCCTCGGGCGTGGTGATCTGGGCGATCCGCTCGCGGAAGGCGGCCTCGCCGCGCTTGTTGGTGGGATCGTTGCGCAGCAGGGTATCCTGCTTGTCGCGGGTGGCGTCGATGACCCCCAGCGCCGTCCGGCTGTCCAGTCCGCCGATGGGGATCACGGCGCCCTACTCCGCCGCCGTGGCGACGTTGCGCGCCTGGATGCGTTCCAGCAGCTTCTCCTCGTAGGCCATGACGGGCTGGAGACAGCGCATCGCCTTGTAGAAGTCCGCCTGGGAGACGAAGCTCGCCGCCTCCATGATCCGGTTGCTCATGTCGTCGTGGAACACGGTGGTGAGCTGCGCCAGTTTCTTCAGCACCACCGGCACCAGCTTCTCGCGCACCTTGGCATCGAGCAGCGAAGCCTGGATGAAGAAGTAGACCTCCTTCACCGGCGTCCGCGCCTCGTTCTCGCGCAGCAGGTGGGCTTCGCGCACGATGTCGGCGGTGTTCTCGATCGTCAGGGTCTGGCGGCGGTCCGAGTTGCGCACCACGCAGCCGTTGATCAGCACCCGCTCGTTCGGTTTCAGGGTCAGTCTCAGGCCCATGTCATGTCACTCCGCCGCCCGCGCCAGCTCGCTGCCCGACAGGCCGCTGATGATGCTGTGGTTGATGTCCACCAGCGGCTTGATCGCGCGCTGGCCCGCCAGAACCCCCTGGGTGTGCCTCTCGACCCAGATGGCGAGGGAAATCAGCGATCCGCGCAGTTCGGCGTTGAGGCTGTTTTCCTTCTCCATCAGGTCCATCTTGAAGGTGGCCCAGACGGATTGGTTCTCCCAGAGGGTGTGACGCAGGCCCTCGGCCAGCATCTTGAGTTTCTCGGACCGGTCCTCGGTCGTGTCGAAATCGCGGTAGTGCTTCTCCAGGTCGGCCGTTGTCTTGGCCAGGAGGCGCCTTTCGATCTGCCTTGGGGATTCGGTACGGGTGATGGTTCGCTTATATGCGAAAATGCTCATGCTTCTGCCTGCCTACATTTCGTATTTTTATGGCAGCCGAGCCTAAAGGAGCGCGGTTAACGCAAATTTAACGTTTGTGGAATGGGCCCCGCGGGGGCCGGGAAAGCGTGATCCGTTGCTCAGGAGTCACGCTTTGTGCGGGCGCAGGGCCTTCCGGCCGCCGCCCGCACCAAATTTTGAGACTTTTCGGCGCCCGTAGGCGCCCTACTGTACGATCCCCGCACGCCCCTCGGCGGCGCCCGTTCCGGCCTGACGCGCTCCGGCAAGGCCCGCGTGCAGCGCAGACTTATCGTAGTGTCCGCTGGCACTTAGGCCCGACACTTGAACCAGTATTTCACCCAGCACCGTGCCCATCTCCTGGCTGCTGGCGCCCTCCGCCGGGCCGCCGTTGTCGGGCAGCACAAGGACCACCGTGCCCTCGCTGATCTCGACCGAAAATTCCTCAAAAAGCACGTCTGCCAGGCTCGCCCCCGGCATCACCTCGGTCCCGGCCATCAGCGCCAGGGCGCGCTGGTCACCCCCGGCCAGGCCGGTCGAGAGGGCCACCACGGGGGCCGCGAGCAGCGAATTGAGCAGCCCCGCCACCGGCGGCAGATCCTGTTCCACGTGCAGAAAGGTGCCCGAATCCCACACCACCTCAAGTATGTTCACTGTCCCAATCCCCCTAGATTTAGTGCCCACCACAAGATTAACCACGTGTTAAACGCAAAATGAACTGTCGGATTGTAAAACTGCTTTAAGCCGAAGAGCGGGCGCCGCCTGAAGCTGCCGCAGCGGCAACCTGAACGGGAAATGGCCGCGAAACTGTGGAAAAGCCCGCTTTCGCCCGCAATCACGGCCCTACCAGATGTGGGTAACTATTCCAGTCCGGCAACAATCTGTAGCGGTGCCCCCAAATTGTCGCGGAAAGCACAGTGCCGCAACCTTAACAATTCTCCGCTTTCTTTTTGCCGTGATACCGGTAACAGCCGCCCCCGGCGCGGAATCGTCGCGCGCAAGTCCGCAGACAGGGGTTCGCCTTTAGGTCGATTCGAGCGCCGCCCCCAGGTCCCCCTCCAGCCGGTAACCCTGGGCCCGGACGGAGGTGACGCTGAGCCGCTCGCCGAAGTGCAGGGCCAGCTTCTTGCGGATCGTCGCCACGTGGACGTCGAACTTGCGGTCGCCGTAGCGCCAGGGCCGCCCCTCCACCGCCTGGCTCAACTCCTCGCGGCTCACGGTCTTGCCCGCGTGGAGGTAAAGCACCTGAAAGACCTGCTGTTCCGAAGCCGTGAGCCCGGCCCGCGCGACGATCTTCAGCACCTGCTGCCAGTCGCCCCCCGTGGCCTCGGCCCTGGGGCGCGGCAGGCCCAGTCGGGCCGCCAGGCGCAGCGGCAGCTCCTCGGGGTCGCAGGGCCAGGTGACGGTATCGTCGGCCCCGGCGCGAAAGGCCGGCGCCCCCAGCCGCGCCCCCTCGGGCTGAAAGACGATCACGGGCCCCGCCTCGGGCGCCGCCCCGGCCTTGAGCTTGGAGATGAAATCGAAGGTATCGGCGCAGGGCCGGGTGAGGTGGATCAGCGCCGCCCCGGGCGCGCCCTCCTCCGCCACCAGGCGGCGCGCCTCGGCGATGTCGGCGACCTCGCGGCGCTTGAAGTGGCCAAGGGCCTGCAACGCAAGGCCAAGCCCCGTCAGGAGGGAAGCATCGCGGGAGAGGACAAGAAGGGGAGTGGCGGCGGGAGTCACTATATGGGAACGGTTCTTCAAGGGGTTGGAATAACTAAACAAATCGGAACGAACAAAGGGCCCGACAGTTTTTGCGGCGCGCAACCCCTGCGGGCATCATCACGCAGCGTCACCTCCCTGACCCGTCCCGAGGCTACCCCATCGCGGCGCCACGGTCCACGCGGCTCGCACCAAATTTACCGCCGCGCCTGCGCCCCTTGACCGCACCGAAAAACGCCGCAAGGGCGGCAACTTCCTGGAGTCGCCGCACTTTTCTTCCGGTTTCCGCCAAACCGACACCTTCCTTTAACTTCGGATGGTAAATACTTGCTGTACGTTCGCAGAAGCGATCCGCACACCAGATGAAATCAGGTACACGAGAATGCAAAAAACCGTTGTGAGGACCGCTGATCTTCCTTCTGTCCGGGCCACCGTCAGGCGGCTGGACGCCATCATCGCCGCCGCCGGGGATGATCCCCATCTCCAGGGCACCATGCGCGTCGCCCGCTTTGTCGTCTGCCGGTCCCTGACCGGCCTGGATGAGAGCGAAGCGCCCCTGCCCCGCCGCGTCACCCTGCACTGATCGTCCGGCCCCTTGCGGGGCCGCCCCTTTGCCCGTACCGCAGTCCGGGCGGGGTGAGTCGCGCCTCGTTTTGTAGATGCACCACCCGGCAAGAGGGGGCCAGTTGGAAGGAGTAGGGACGCTCTTTCCTTGACAGGCGCGATGCAGTTCATTGAAATTGCCGCGATATTCATTCGAGACCAAAGAGAAACCGTCTGAATCGCGGCCTGGAGCGTAACGATGGAAAATCACGACAAGAGCCTATCCGATGCCGCCCTGCGGGTGGTCGAGGCCTTCGCCGCCCGCGAAAGTGCCACCGTGGAGGAGGTCCTGACCCTCGCCCGCCACCTGCCCGAAATCCTGAACCGGCCCGCCGCCCCCGGCACCGCCGCCGCCCCGGCCGGCGCGCCCGAGGTGCCCGCCCGCAGCGCCGAGCCGGCCGTGCCGATCGCCGACTCGGTCAGCGACAGCGCGGTGGTCTGCCTCTGCTGCGGCAAGTCCTTCGTGATGCTGAAACGCCACCTCAACGCCGAGCATGGCCTGACCGAGGCCGAGTACCGGGCGCTCTTCCATCTGCCGGAAAGCCACCCCCTGGTCGCCCCCAGCTATTCCCAGCGCAAGGCCGAATATGCCAAGCGCGTCGGGCTCGGCAAATACGCCCGCCAGGACGGGGCCGGCGAGGAGGGCCAGGGCAGCCCGGCCTGAGCGCCGGGCGGGGCGCCCACGAATTACCTTAATTCAGCCCTGCTTTATACCGAATGTTAACCGAAAACCGCTGCTGACGCGGAGTTGCAGAAGCACTGCCGCCGGAATGTCCGAGCAATCGGCATGGTGAGGCAAGTTTGATGGCAGCTACGGTACAGCCCAAGGTATTCAAGAAGTACGAAATCATCGAAGGCGGCGGCCACCACGGCGGCGGCTGGAAGGTGGCCTATGCCGACTTCATGACCGCCATGATGGCCTTCTTCCTGCTCATGTGGATCCTCGCCAGCTCCGACGAACAGAAGCTGCGCGGCATCGCCGAATACTTCACCAACGCCACCTTGCCCGGCGGCAGCGGCGTGCTTGACGGGGCCACCCTGGGCCCGCCCGGCACCCTGACCGCCTCCAACGGCGCCATCGTCGCGCGCGGCTCCGAGAACGGCAAGATCGACGACATGACCCCCGCCCAGTGGGAGGTCCGCGACGTCACCGCCACCGCCGATCCGAACGAGGAGAACCCCGGCACCAACGAGGGCGTGCACGACAACCCGGTGGGCGGCGCCGCCTCCGACTTCGCCGCCGAGGGCCAGAAGGAAAACGCAGCCGCGGGCGTCGCCAGTGCCCAGGGCGCGGGCGAAAGCCCCGAGACCCTCGCAGGCAAAGGCAAGAGCGAGGCCAGCCGCCAGGCCGCCTCGGGCGCCGATCCCCACGCCGCCGACGACAAGAAGTTCGAGGAGCTGAAGGCCGAGATCCTCCAGGCCATGCAGGAAAGCCCCGAGCTGCGCACCCTGGAAAAGAACGTGATCTTCGAACAGACCCCGGAGGGCCTGCACATCCAGATCGTCGACCAGGAGGGCAAGCCCATGTTCGCCAGCGGCCGCGCCGCCATGACGGGCGATTTCCAGACCCTCCTGGGCCGCATGGGCCAGTCCCTCTCCGAAATCTCCAACCCGGTGATCCTCTCGGGCCACACGGATGCCGTGCCCTTCGCCCCGGGGGCCGACTATGACAACTGGGATCTTTCCTCGGACCGCGCCAACGCCACCCGCCGGGTCTTCGAGGGGGCCGGCGTCTCGAAGGACCGCATCCTGCGGGTCTCGGGCCTGGCCGACACCAAGCCCCTGGTGCCCGAGAACCCGACCGATGCCTCCAACCGCCGCATCTCCATCCTGGTAAAATACGAGGAGACCAAGCGCCGCCCCGCCGCCCCCCGCAAGGCCGCCAAGCCCGAGATGGCCCCGGCGCCGCAGCAGGCCTCGCCCTCTCCGGTGACAGGCGCCCCCACGGAAAAGCGCGCCGAGGCCGCCCCTGCCCAGCAGGCTCCCGCCCCGGAAGCGCCCGAAGCGACCCGCATGGCGCAGGAGCAGGTCGTGCTCAACCTGCGCAACGCGCTGCGTTGATCGGATGTCAGCCCGCCAGAGCCTCGGCCTTGCGCGCCCTTACGCTGGAAAAGCGCGGCCGGCCCCCGTTCAGGGCCGAGCGCCGCAGGAACTCCGGCAGCAGCGGATTGGGCTCGCGCGCCGCCTCCGCCGCGCTCTCCGCCCCGGCGGGCGGCAGGCCCAGCACCGCCGCCGGGTCCAGCCCCTCCTCCAGGGCGTAGGTGTAGTTCATCGCGTAGTCGACGGCCTCGTGCAGGATCTCCGGGTTGGAGCCCACCAGCGCCAGCAGGCGCCGCTCGTCGGAGTACTTGAAGCTGCGGGTGCGGAAGCCAGGCACCTGGGGCACGAAGCAGGTGTGCGTCCGGTCAAGCCCCTGAGCCCGGACCAGCCGCGCCGCGATCTCGCCGCGCTCCTCGCGGTGGAAGACGACCAGCTTGCAGGTGCCCTCGGAAGACAGGCAGGCGGCCAGGCAGATGTGCGCGGGCCAGCCGGTAAAGATGTGCTGCATGTCGTCAGCATCAATGAACACCACCAGAATATCCGCCTGTCGGTCCATGATTTGGCGTCCCCAAGTGCCTTCCAATCCTTGACTATCAGTAACTTCCACGACTGCCCCGCGTCAACTATTTTTGGGAAGCCAAGTTTATACTTGAGATTGTTTCCCTATCCTTGAAAATAACCCCAGAATGGTGCTATTCTGACCCAAAGATAAGAGCAGGTTCGTTATGCCAATCATACTCGGATTCATCGTTGTCATCGGCATGGTCTTTGGCGGCTACATGCTCTCCGGCGGCGAGATGGGGATCATCACCCACGCTCTGCCCTTCGAGGGCATGATGATCGGCGGCGCCGCCCTCGGCTCCTTCATCGCGGCCAACTCCTTCCGCAACATCCTGGGCGCGGGCAAGGCCCTGGTGAAGGCCTTCAAGGGCCCCAAGTGGAAAAGCCAGGACTACATCGACCTGCTCAACCTCATGTATACCCTGGCCAAGATGTATCAGCAGAGCGGGATGCTGAAGCTCGACGAGCACATCGAGAACCCCCAGGAAAGCTCCATCTTCTCGCAGTATCCCCGGGTCCAGAAGGATCACTTCGCCATCGAGCTGATCACCGACAGCTTCCGCCTCCTGGCGCTCCAGTTCGACGATCCCTTCCAGACCGAGGACGTGATCAACCGCAAGCTCAAGAAGCACCACCACGAGGCCCTGGTGGCGCCGCACGGCCTCACCACCGTGTCCGACGCCCTGCCCGCCATCGGCATCGTCGCGGCCGTTCTCGGCGTGATCAAGACCATGGCCTCGATCGACAAGCCCCCCGCCGTGCTCGGCGGCATGATCGGCGGCGCCCTCGTCGGCACCTTCCTCGGGGTTTTCCTTGCCTACCTCTTCGTGGCCCCGGTGGCCAACCGGCTTGAGGCCATCGAGGAGCAGGACGGCATGTACTACGCCGTGATCCGCGACATCTTCATCGCCATCCTGCACAACCACTCGCCCACCATCTGCACCGAGATCGGCCGCGGCAACATCCCCACCTCGCTTCAGCCCTCCTTCTACGAGATGGAGGAGGCCCGGCAGTCCGTGCCCGAGGCCGCCTGATCCGGTGGACAAGCGCCGCCGTCTCGAAGCCCTGCAGAAGGTCCAGCGCCTGCGCCGCCACGAGCTTGAGCTGACCGGCGCCGCCATGGCCGAGCTGCGCCAGCAGGAAGCCTGGCTGGAGGGCGAGCTGGCCGAGCTGAAGGAAAAGGCCCTGCGCGAGGCCCGCGAGAGCAGCGCCGAGACCCGCACCTTCCTGGCCCCCTACCTCGACGCGGTGAGCCGCACCGAGGGCCACATCGAGGCCCGCAAGGAACAGCTCCGCGAGGAACTGGAGCGGGTCAAGGAAGAGCTCTACGGCCGGTTCCTGAACGAGAAGGTGGCCGATCAGACGGCGGGCCGTGCCCGCACCGACATCGCGCTCGACCGGCGCCGCGCGGAATCGCTCGAGATGGACGAGGCGGCCCGGCTCACCTTTATCGCCGCCCGCCGCAGGCCCGCCCCCGGCCAGGGCTGAGGCCCGCGCCGCCGGGGCACCGGCTCAGGCGCCGCGGCTCTGCAGGCTGGAAAACTTCGAGACAAGCCCCTGACCGCTGCGGATCTGCGCCGCCCGGGCGCCGATCAGGATCAGCGGCCAGTCCTCCGGCAGGTCAGCCCCGGCGGTGGGCAGGAGCGCCACGGCGGAGAGGTCCTGGCCGAAGGCCGGCCGGGCGATGAGATCGACGCTCCCCTCCAGCAGCCGCAGCCGCCGGTCGGTCCAGTCGGCAAAGGTGCTCAGGGGCGCCCCGGCAAAGAGCAATTCCAGATCGTCCGTCCCGGCATGGACGGCGCAGCGCGGCGCCTGCCCTTCGGAGGTGAGATCGGTGCAGGCGTTGAGCCAGCGGCGCAGCAGGTCGGCCATCAGGCCCGCCTGTTCGGCGGTGCCGTGGTTGCGCCGTGCCTCGTGGTTCAGCTCCAGCGTCACCAGGGGCCGCGCCGGGCCCTCGGCCTGGGCCCGCCATTGCAGCAGGTCCTCGCGGGCCGCCGCCTCCAGCCACTCGGGCAGTTGCGCCGCCAGGTCGCCCCCGGTGCCCGTGCCATCACTGCGCAGGGCGCGGAAGCCCCTGTCGCGCGCCAGCCGCATCAGGCGCTCCGCCGGGGGCGCGCTCTCGCCCTCGATCAGGATCGCGTCCTCGCGCCCGGCGGCCTTCAGGAACTGTTCCAGATCGGCCCGTTGCTGGCCCTCGGGCGCGGCAGGCAGGGGCAGCACGCGCTCCCCCTCCACCTTCGGCAGGTCGATGAAGAACTCCGTGCCGACACCTTCCTGGCTGACGAAGGAGATGCGCCCCTCGTGGGCCTCCACGATCAGCTTGACGATGCTCAGGCCCAGCCCCGTGCCACCCTTGCTGCGGGTGTCGGAGCTGTCGGCCTGGGAGAAGCGGTCGAAGATCGAGGCCTGGGCGCGGGCCGGGATGCCCAGACCCCGGTCCTGAAGCGTCAGCCGCAGATGGTCGCCCCGGTCCTCCAGGCCCAGCTCGATCTCGGAACCGGGGTTGGAGAACTTCACCGCGTTGGAGAGCAGGTTCTCCACCACCTGCATCAGGCGAATGGGATCGCCGAAGGTGAGCAGTGCCGCCCCCTCCTCGGCGCCAGACCGGCCCAGCCGCACCCGGTGCTTGGCGGTGAGCTTCTCGTTGCGGCCCAGGGCCACGGCGGCCAGTTCGCCCAGGTCCAGCACCTGCATCCGGGGGCCCAGCGCCTCTGGGGTGATCTGGTCCAGGTCGAGGATGTCCTCGATCAGGTCGGCCAGGCGGTCACAGTTGCTCGAGGCCATGCCCACCAGCTTGCCGATCTTCGGCGGCACCTCGCCCACCCGGCCCGAGGCGACAAGCCCCAGCGCGCCCTTCATGGAGGTGAGCGGCGTGCGCAGCTCGTGGCTGACGGTGGCGATGAATTCCTTCTTGGTCCGCTCCACCTTGGTGCGTTCCGAAACGTCGCGGTAGATGGCGATCAGGAGGGCCTCGCTGTCCTCCGGCTCGGCCAGCTCCAGGCTGATCTCGTAGGTGACGTTGTTCTTGGCCGCCACCTCCCAGGAGATGTGGCGCGCGGGCGCCTCGGCCACCTCCGCGATCTTTTCCTGAAGGGTCTCCAGGGCGCTCGGCGGGATGAAGTCGTGGGCCCGCTTGCCCTCCCAGTCGCCGCCAACGCGGGCATTGATCAGGACCTCTTCGGCGGCGCTGTTGGCGTAGAGGATGTCGAGCGTGCCGGGCCGCAGCACCACCACCTGGTCCCGGATCAGCTCCAGCGTGTCGGCCAGGCTCTTGCGGGTCACCTTCTCGCGGATCTCGCTCACATCCGAGGCCACCAGCGCCACCTCGGTCAGGCGGCCCTTGTGGGATTGGATCGGGATGAAGGTACAGTTGACCCAGGCGGGCGCCCCGTCCGTCCGGCGCAACTGAATGTCGCCGCCCCAGGAGGCCCCGGCCTGGAGCGCCTGCATGATCTCGCCGCCGAAGCGCTCGTGGTCCCGCTCGCCCAGGAGGGCGCGGAAATCGCTGCCCAGCAGCTCGTTGCGCTTGCCCTCGACGGTGCTCAGGAGGTGCCCGTTCACGTGGCTGATGTTGCCCTCGCGGTCCAGCATGCAGAAGACCGTGTGTTCCTCCACCGCGTTGCGATAGAACTGCTTGGAGCGGATCTCGGAGCGCAGGAGGTCCTTGCTGTCCTCCGTCACGCGCCAGGTGCGCCGCACCTGATGGCCGAGGAAGAGAAGCGACAGCAGGATCACCGCCGAGAGGCCCCAAACGGCCCACTTGTGGGTGCTGTAGATGCGCAGGGCGGCCTGCATCATGTAGTTCTCGTAGGGCCGCGCGCGCATCCCGATCAGCATGTCGTGCACGCCCTGATAGTTCTGCGGCGCCTGCCAGACGATGTCCCCGTCGCCCGCGCCGCTGCCCTGCCCGGCCCCTTCGAGCAGCGCGTCGATGACCAGCGCCAGGGCCTCCTCCGGCACCTCCGGGAAGGCCCAGAGCACGGAGCCCGGGTGAATCTCGGTCGAGCCCCAGAAGGGGAAGTCCTGGTAGCTGCGCGGCGCCACCGGGCGGAAGTCAGCCAAGGAGATCACCCCCTCGCGGGCCAGCTGCTCCAGCATCCCGGTGCGCACCACCCCGGCATCCACCAGGCCGTTCTGCACCGCATAGACGATCTCGCGCTGGTTGCTGCCGCTGAACAGCACCGAGCCAGCCTCGCGGCTCAGGTCCGTGCCCTGGCGCCGGGCCTCCAGCCGCAAAAGCTGCCAGCCCATCACCTCGTCCGCCGAGGCCCCCATGACGCGCTTGCCCGCCAGGTCGGCGAAGCTGCGGATGTCGCTGTCGCGGCGCACGAAGGCCAGGGCGCCGCCCATGTCGTAGGCAATGCCCTCGCGGGTCTGGGCCGCCGAGAGCAGCGCCCGGGCGCCCTGCTCCACCTCGGCCACGACAAACTGGTCCGGGTCCGACAGCACCAGATCCAGGCGGCCGAGCGAGAGTTCCTCTTCCAGGGAGCGGCGGGTGTGGGGTTCGATCTTGACGGTGAGGCCCAGGCCCGAGGCCTCGGCCAGGGCGTTCAGCCGCGCCACCGTGGGGCTCCAGGCCTCCAGCGTGCGGGTCGCCCCCTCCTTGACGAGAATGCCCAGCGTCAGCTCCTGCGCGGCGGCCGGGGCGGCCTCCTGCGCCGTCGCCATGGGGCTGCAAAGGGTGACGATCAGTGCCAGCCCAAGGCCCAGGGAGGCCCGCTTTCTTTTGCGCCCGAAGGCCCTGTGATGAAATCCGCTGCCCATGCCCGATCCAGTCTCCGCCGCGCGCCGCTTCGCGGCCCGCTTGGTCATCGACGGCACGCCTCTGCTGAGCGCCTCTCCGGTCCGGGGCCCGTCTCGGGCCACCCTGCGATCACGGGGGGTCCCCTGGCTGGCGACGCCCCTCTCCGATGCCCGGGCGCGGCCCCGATCTGGGCGGCGCGGCTGGGGCGGGGAAAGGAAGGGCGCCCCGTCAGGGGCCGGGATCGGTCCGGGAGCTTCTTTTGGCCTGTCGATCCAATAAACAAACTGCCTTCTGGCAGAGACGGCGGCAGGCCGGGCGGCCCGCGCGCGCGTTCCTTAGACTCGCCCCCAATTGTGGCCAAATTATGGCGGCCAGCGGCACGCCCCGTCCCGCAAACGCTGACCCAGCGTCAATCACCTTTGGTCCGGAATCGGCACCCTGTGGGGCCGAGTCGCGGGGCACTGTTTCCCGGCCCGCGCCAAAGCCGTTCGGAAATATGTCATTGCCACGCCAAATGTGGCATCCGCGGGCCCAAATGGGGCAAAAATCCGAAAGTCCTTGATCGGATGCGCCACATTCCCGACACTTCTTGGCGGGGGACACTTTAACAGGTGCCAAAATGCTCATGCCACCATCTGCCAACCGGGCCTACGCCCGTCAGGGGGAACGTCTGCGCCAGGCCGGCCTCAACTCCGCACCGGATCTGACCGGCGCGGGCACCGAGGCCCTCTGGAACGCCACATCCGCGCCCGCCGCCTCGACTGCCACCGGGCGGCGCAGCGTCGCGGCCTACCGGGCCGCACAATCCACCGGCCCCAGCCGCGGGCCACGCGCCGCCGCCGCAGACCACCAGAAGGCCGCCGCCGCGCCGCGCCCCGCCTACGGCAGCAACACCAAGGGCCTGAAGCTCTCGGTCCTGCGCAGCCTGGTCGAAAGCTCCGACAGCGGCCTGGTCCGCATCCGCGACGTCTCGCGCGCTCTCGACGAGGTCTTCGCCAAGGGCTGAGGCGCCCGCCAGAGGGGGGCCGCGCCATGATCGAACGCCTCTACCCGCTCAGCGCCCGCCTGCTGGAGAGGCTGCGCGGCCCGCGCCCGCCCGAAGCGCTCGCCCGGTCCCGCCGCATCCTCCACCCCGCCGAGGTCTCGGCCCTGCCCGGGGTGGAAATGGACCCCGAAGACCGCGACAGGGTCATCGCCGCCCAGGCCGACACAGATCTTCCCGCCGAGTGGGCCCGCATCGCCGGCCGCCCCCAGGCCCAGCACGGGGCCACCGTGCTTTATGATCTGCGCAACGTCCTGGCGACGCCCCGGGGCCTCTTCACCTGGCGCGGCGCCCCCTGCGCCCATGGCACGCCGCCCCTGGCCGAGACGCTGCGCGGCCCCATCCTGAAGCGCCCGGCGGGCTTCTTCCCGCTGCCGCCCTTCGGCATCCCCTACTTCGCCCACTGGCTGCTCGACGGCCTGCCCACCGTGGCCCTGCGCGGCAGCGACGAGGACCTTTTCCTGCCGGTCCCGCCCGGCTGGGAACACGCCCGCGGCTACGTGGATCTGCTGGGCCTGGCGCCGCTGCGGGCGCCCTTCGTGCATTTTGAAAGGCTCACCCTGGCGCTGGACCTGGGCAAGAACGCCAGCCTGCGCGAAAGGATGCGCGCCCTGCGGGCCGATCTCCTCTCGCGCATCGCCGGGCCGGGCGGCCAGCGGGTCTACATCCGCCGCACCCGGGGCGCGCCGCGCCGCCTTTTGAACGAGGGCGAGCTCCTGCCCCGTCTCGAAGAGCGCGGCTTCCTGATCCTCTCCGACAGCGATCCGCTCGACCGGATCCTGCGCGCCGCCGACCGGGCCGAGATGGTGGTGGGGGTGGAGGGCAGTCACCTGGCCCATTTCCTGCTGCCCGGCACGGACCACACCCGCCTCATCACGCTCAACCCGGCGGACCGCTTCAACAACCTCTACGCCGACTACGCGGGCGCCCTCGGCGGCCGCCAGGCCACCCTGGTGATCACCCCCGAGGCGGAGGGCTACCGGCTCGACGTCCCGCGGCTGCTGCGGCTGGTCGACAGGATGGCACGCTGAGGCCCCCGCCCGGCGCTCCGAGCGCAACGGTGAGGCCCCCGCAGGGCCGATTGTTTCCGCCCGCGCGACAGTGGCACCAAGGCGCAAGGCACATCCCGGAATCCGTGTATCCTCAGTGCCATATTCTTGCCTTTATTCGTGATTCGATTGGAGAGATGCCGTGCCCCGCGATCAGTTCCTCTATGGCATGAACGCCGGCGGTGCTGGCTACACGGACAGCCTCGGCAACCTCTACGTGGCCGACAGCACCGGCATCGGCAACAGCCACAGCACCGGGGCCGCCATCGCGGGCACCCTGGAGGATACCCTCTACCAGAGCGAGGCCTGGTCCTGGGGCGCCCTGGCCTACGGCTTCGCCCTCTCGCCCGGCACCTACATCGTGGAGCTGAACTTCGCCGAGATCTACTTCTCCTCGGCGGGCCAGCGCAGCTTCGACGTGCTCCTGGAAGGTAGCACCGTCGCCAGCGATCTGGACCTGGTGCAGACCGTCGGCGCCAACACCGCCTACGTGATCGAGCAGGAGGTGACCGTGACCGACGGCACCCTGAACCTCTCGCTCCTGCCGGGGGTGGAGAACCCCAAGCTCAGCGCCCTCTCGATCTGGTCCGTCACCGGCGCGCCCGACCCGGACCCCGATGTCACCCCGCCCAGCGCCGCCATCATCCTCTCGGGCGGCGACGGCATCGCCGCGCCCCTCATCGTCACCGTCACCTACAGCGACGATCTCGCACTCGACCCCGCCACCATCGCACTGGCGGACCTCGCCCTCAGCGGCCCCGCCAGCTACGTCATCCAGGACCAGAGCCTCAGCTTCGCCCCCGACGGCACCGGCGCCACGGCCACCTACAGCCTGCTGCAGGAGGGCACGCCGAGCCTCGCCCCCCTCACCCTGAGCCTCGCGGCGGGCGCCTACAGCGACGCGGCGGGCAACCCCGGCGCCGCCCTCAGCACCAGCTTCACGCCCGAGAGCCCCTTCGCGGGCATCGCCCCGGTGGAGAGCTACGGCAGCGGCGCGGTGGGCCGCCTGGGCATCGCCGTGACCCCGGGCAGCGGCGTGCAAAGCTCTACCTACGGCGAGACCTCCTTCCAGGTCACCAACCTTGGCGACAAGCGCATCGCCGCCCTCTACATCGACATCTCGGGCGCCCTCCTGCGCGATGCGGTCTTCGACCCCCAGGGCCTGGCGGGCGACGATGTGGCGCGCGGCGTCACCTACGGCAGCACCGGCGCCACCGGCGCGGCCCTCTACAGCGGGGCCGATCTGCTCACCCCCTTCCGCGGCGCGGGCGGCAGCGCGGGTTACGAGGGCTTGCTGCTCACCTTCGATCCCGGCACGGACAATGGTTTCGAGGGCGGCGAGGTGCTCAGCTTCGGCGTGGACGTGGACCCCAACTCGATCATCGGTATCCCCCAGTCGCCGGTGGATGACACGGGCGCGGACCCGCGCCTCTCGGGCTGGGACATCGGAGGCGTCTCGGGGGCCGAGCTGATCGGCGCCTCCGTCCAGGTGCTCTTCACCGATGGCCAGGTGGTCGAGACCCAGCTCATCAGCGACGGCAGCCAGGGCGGCGCCCTCGGCCTCGCGGCGGAGGACCGGCCCGAGATGTCGGCCACCCTCACGGTCAATGGCACCGCTGCGGGCGGCAGCGGTACCTGGGGCGCAAGCAACAGCGTGACGATCGAGGGCCCGGCGGGCCAGCGCGCCCAGGTGGTGATGATGCAGGGCTTTGCCCAGCCCTTCGACTACACCGCCCCCGACGGCACCCCCGTCAGCACCCTCGCCCGGCTCGCCGCTTCGGGCGATCCCTTCCTCGCCAACAACGCCCTGGCGCTCCAGGTGGTGGAGGTGACCCTGACCGGCGCGCCCCAGGAGATTGCCCCGCTCTTCGACTTCTCCGCCCCCGGCGGCGCCCTCGCCTTCCCCGGCGACGAAGCCCTGCCCCTGGCCTTCACCACCGTCCTTGTGGATGCGGCGGGCAATCCCATCGGCCCGGCCAGCGCGCCCCTCTACCTCCAGCCCGCGCCCCAGGGCGGCCCCACGGTGGAAATCAGCCTCACAGAGGCGGAAAGCGCCCTGCACCCCGTCGCCATCACCGTCACCTACAGCGATCCCGACGGGCTGGACCCCGCCAGCCTCTCCCTCGCCGCGCTCCAGGCCAGCTACGCCGGCGGCCCGCTGGAGACCCTCTGGCAGGACCTGACCCTCGCCGCCGATGGCCAAAGCGCCACGGCCCGCTACGGCTTCCTGCCCGAGGCGGGCACCTGGGAGAGCCAGACCCTCAGCCTCGCCCTCGCCGCCGGGGCCGCGCAGGACCTCGCGGGCAACGGCAGCGACGCGGCCTTCGCCGAAAGCCTCTTCGCCCCGACGCCCGGCCCCGAGGTGGACAGCCTCTCGGACTTCACCCAGCTGGCCCTTCAGGGGGTCAGCCTGAACAACCCCACCTCGATCGACGTGGGCGCTGACGGGCGGCTCTACGTGAGCCAGCAGAACGGCCTGATCGTCGCCCTCACCATCGCCCGCACGGTGGAGACCGACGCCAGTGGCAACATCAGCGAAACCTGGGCCGTCACCGGGCGCGAGGACATCGACCTGGTGCAGTCCCTGCCCAACCACGACGACACGGGCATCTACCAGCCCGGCGTCCAGAACCGCCAGGTCACCGGCCTTGTCACCACCACCGACGCGGCGGGCAACATCGTCCTCTACGTGGGCTCCTCCGATCCGCGAATCGGCGGCGGCGGCTCGGGCAACGATCTCGACCTCGACACCAACTCCGGCATCCTCTCGCGCCTCACCCAGCAGGCAGACGGCTCCTGGCAGAAGCTCGACCTGGTGCGCGGCCTGCCCCGCTCGGAGGAGAACCACGCCATTAACGGCATGGCCCTGCACCAGAACGCCCAGGGCGAGGAGGTGCTGCTCCTGACGGTGGGCGGCTTCACCAACACCGGCGCCCAGAGCAACAACTTCGCCTACACCTCGGAATACTACTACTCCGCCTCGGTGGTGGAGATCGACCTGCCGCAGCTCGCCGCGCTGGAGGCGGCGGGCGGCGTGCAAAGCTACCAGCCCGGGGGCAGCGGCACGGCCCACGCCTACCTCTACGATCTGCCCACGCTGGACGACATCACCCGCGCCAACGGCCCCGGCGGCGGCGATCTGGCGGGCGACGGCAGCACCACGGCGGACGTCTTCGGCGGCAATGACGGGCTCAACCAGGCGATCCACGATCCGCTGGAGATTGTCCGCGTGGTCTATGCGGGCTTCCGCAACCACTACGACATCGCCGTCACCCCGGCGGGCGAGGTCTATACCGTGGACAACGGCTCCAACACGGGCTGGGGCGGGGTCACCGTCAATGCCGCGGGCGCGCCCCTGCTGGATCTCGACGGCGACGGCCTGGCCGACAACGGCCCGGGGGTGAACCTGCCCAACAACGCGGGCCCCGACAATGCCGACAGCCTGCTGCGGCTCGATGACAACCTCTGGGCGCCCGAGGGGATGATCTACTACGGCGGCCACCCCAACCTCTTCCGTGCCTACGGGGCCGAGGCGGGGGTCTACCTCTTCGCCGACAGCAGCAACCCCTGGGGCGTCGGCGCGGGCACGCCGCTCGACGTGGTGGGCGGCGCCCTCACCCCCACCGCCCAGCCGGTGGACCTTGCGGGCCGCATCCCCAACGCAGATCTGCTCAGCGGCCAGGGGCCGGACGGCAGCCCCCTGACGGACCCGCGCCAGGCCCTGCAACTGGGCACCGGCAGCCGCCAGGAGGGCCTGACGGACACCCCGAACGGCGCCCTTTACACCTTCTTCTCCTCCACCAACGGGCTGGACCTCTACGAGGGCGCGGGGGCGCTCCAGGGCGACCTCATCACCGTCTCCTTCAACGGCAGCATCTACGCCGTGAAAATGGCCCCCGACGGCAGCGTGAGCACCGTGGAGTCGCGCGCCCTCACCTCGGCCCCGCTCGATCTGGTGACCCAGGGCGCCGTCGATCCCTACCCCGGCGTGATCTTCGTGGCGGCCTACGGCGCGGACCAGATCGTCATCCTCTCGCCCGACGCGGGCGCGGGCGTCCTGCCCGATCCCACGGACCGCGACCAGGACGGCATCGACGACACCATCGACCCCTTCGCCGCCGACCCCGACAATGGCCTGCTGGACCCGATCAACCCCGGCGAGGTGCTCTTCTGGAGCTTCGTCAACGGCGAGCCCTTCCCGAACGACCGCGAGAGCCTCTTCGACGGCACCGGCGGGCTCTACAACGGCGGCGACGTGGGCTTCACCGGCATCATGACCAACCGCGGCGGCCTGCCCGAAAGCCTCTACGTGCAGGACAACATCATCTTCGGCGGCGCCCCGGGAGTGCTCCAGGTCAAGCAGGTGGACCCGGGCGACGCCACCACCGACAGCCAGCGCAACGGCTTCCAGATCGGCACCACCCTGGGCGAGGGCACCAATGCCTTCACCCTCTCCAGCCTGATCGACAACTTCCTCGATGAGGTCCCGGAGGTGGCGGGCGAGAAGCTCTCCCAGGGCATCTTCCTCGGCGCGGGCGATCAGAACAACTTCGTCTCCCTCGCCCTGGTGCGGCTGGCGGACGGGCGCACCGGCTACGAGGTCACCTCCCAGTTCGCCTTCGACTTCATCGGCGAGACCCCGCCCCAGGTGACCTTCTACGAGGTGCCCGAACTTGCCGCCGCGGGCCCGCTCGACGGGGTGGAGCTCTTCCTCGACGTGACCGTCGCGGGCGGCCTCGTCACCCCGCGCTGGAGCCATGAGGTCGCGGGCGTCACCAGCACCGGCACGGGCGCTGCCGTGGCCCTCCAGGGCGATGCCCTTGCCGCCCTCGAAGGCACCCTGACCCTGCCCGACAACAGCGGCGGCCAGGTCGCCACCGGCCTCGCCGTGGGGGTCGTCTCTTCCCGCGCGGGCGGCAGCGGCGGGGGCACGCCGGGGGGCACCGTGGCGGCCCTCAGCGCCGGCGGGGACGAAAGCTTCACGGTAGAGATCGACGGCACCCCCGTCACCTTCGTGCCCGACACGGCGGCCAGCAACGTCAGCCTCACCGGCGCCTCGGCCACCTACGGCACCGGCGAGTCCATCGACTTCGGCGGCGGCCCCCTGAACGAGCTGCACACCGAGGAACGCTATGCCGCGGGCGGCGCCCCCTGGGGCTACGCGATCGAGAGCGGCAACGGCACCTTCCAGGTGGATCTCTACTTCGCCGAGATCTACAGCGGCACCTTCGCCCCCGGCGCCCGGGTCTTCGACCTGCTGGTGGAGGGCGCCACCGTCGCCCCGGCGCTCGACATCTTCGCCGCCGTCGGCGCCAATGCCCACTACGTCGTCACGGTGGAGGCCACGGTGAGCGACGGCGTGCTCGACATCGCCTTCGCCAGCCAGGTGGAGAACGCCAAGCTCTCCGGCCTCCTGGTGCGCGACCTCGCGGGCGCCGCCAGCCCCTTCGCGGCGGACTGGGATCACCTGCGCCTGGAGGGCTCCGGCACCCCGCCGCCCGACCTTGTCGCGCCCGCCGTGGCCCTGGCGCTTGCGGGCGGCACCGTGGCGGACGATCCGGTGACGCTGACCGTGACCTATACCGACAATGCCGCCCTCGATCCCGCCACCCTGTCTCTCGCGGACCTTACGATCAGCGGTGCCGACAGCTACAGCATCCTCAGCCAGGAACTGACCCTCGCCCCTGACGGCGGCAGCGCCACCGCCAGCTACAGCATCATCCAGGACCTCGGCTGGACGAGCGAGGCGGTGACCTTCTCGCTCGCCGCGGGCGCCGTGGCCGACACCTCGGGCAACCTCAGCGCCGCCGCCAGCGCGCAATTCACCTACGATGCCCCGCCGCCCGACGTCACGGCCCCCACGGTCGCCTTCTCCCTCGCGGGCGGCGGCACGGCGACGGAGCCGCTTCAGCTCACCCTCACCTACAGCGACACGGTGGCGCTCGACCCCGCCACCCTCTCCCTCGCGGACCTGGCGATCAGCGGCCCCGGCAGCTACAGCATCCTCAGCCAGGACCTGAGCCTCGCCCCCGACGGGCTGAGTGCCACGGCCAGCTACAGCATTGCCCAGAGCGGCGGCTGGAGCAGCGAGGCCGTGACCTTCGCCCTGGCCGAGGGCGCCTTCGCCGACACCTCGGGCAACCTCAGCGCCGCCGCCAGCACCGATTTCCTCTTCACCGGCCCCGCCGAGGATCTCCTGGTCTTTGCCCTCAACGCCGGCGGCGGCGACTACCTGGCCAGCGACGGCACGCTCTATCAGGCCGATACCTTCGGCGTCGGCAGCAGCCACGGCACCAGCGCCGCCATCTCCGGCACCACCGATGACACGCTCTACCAGAGCGAAACCTGGAACTGGAACCAGTTCACCTACGAGATCCCGATCGAGAACGGCACCTACCGGGTGGACCTGCACTTCGCCGAAATCTACGCCCCCCTGACCCAGCCGGGCGCCCGCGTCTTCGACATCTTCCTCGAAGGGGACCTGGCGCTCGACGATATGGACCCGGTGGCGGCGGCGGGCGGCCAGTATGCCGCCCATGTCGAGAGCACCATGGTCACGGTATCGGACGGCGCCCTCACCCTTCTCGCCGTGGGCGAGGTGGAGAATCCCAAGATCAGCGGAATCAGCATCTGGCAGGATGCCGATTCCATCGCCTAAGCTGGCGCCAGGCCCGGCAGGCACCGGGGGCAGCGACCAAAGAGGACAGACATGGCCCGACTATACGACAGCCGGAAACGTATCCTGGTGACCGGCGGGGCCGGATTCATCGGCTCCCACCTGATGGACCGACTGCTGGCCCAGGGCCACGAGGTGCTCTGCATCGACAACCTCTTCACCGGCACCAAGCGCAACATCGACCACCTGCACGGCAATCCCCGCTTCGAGTTCCTGCGCCACGACGTGACCTTCCCGCTTTATGTCGAGGTGGACGAGATCTACAACCTCGCCTGCCCCGCCTCGCCGGTCCACTACCAGCACGATCCCGTGCAGACGACCAAGACCTCCGTGCACGGGGCGATCAACATGCTCGGCCTGGCCAAGCGCCTGCGCTGCAAGATCTTCCAGGCCTCCACCTCCGAGGTCTACGGCGATCCCCAGGTACACCCCCAGCCGGAGCACTACTGGGGCAACGTAAACCCCATCGGCCCGCGCTCCTGCTACGACGAGGGCAAGCGCTGCGCCGAGACCCTGTTTTTTGACTACCACCGCCAACACGGGCTGGAGATCAAGGTGGCCCGCATCTTCAACACCTACGGGCCGCGCATGCACCACGCCGACGGACGCGTGGTCTCCAACTTCATCGTCCAGGCCCTCTCCGGCCAGCCCATCACCATCTACGGCGACGGCAGTCAGACCCGCTCCTTCTGCCATGTCTCAGATCTCGTGACGGCGATCACCGGCCTGATGGAAACGGCGGAGGAGGTGACCGGCCCGGTCAACCTGGGCAACCCGGTGGAGTTCACCATCCGAGAGCTCGCCGAGGAGGTCATCGCCCTCACCGGCGCCCGTTCCGAGCTGATCTTCCAGGACCTGCCGGCCGACGACCCGCGCCAGCGCAAGCCCGAGATCGACCTGGCGCAAAGGCTGCTCGACTGGCAGCCCAAGGTGCCCCTCAAGGAGGGGCTGAGGGACACGGTCTCCTACTTCGAAAGGCTCCTGCCGCAGCTTCAGGCGGGCGGCTGAGGCGGCTCAGCGCCCTGGCTGGGGGCCGCTCCAGAGGCCGCGCAGAGCGCCCTGCGGCCTGAGCCCGCGCAGCTGCCGCGCCAGGCGCTGCAGGGGCGCGCCCAGGTCCGGCAGATGCTCCTGCAGCAGCGACAGCGGCGAGGGCCCCGGCAGGGCGATCCGCGCCTCCACCATCTCGCGCTCGATCTTCAGCAGGGCATGGTGCTTGACCGCCAGGTGCAGCATGGGATCGTTCTCGCTCAGGCACACGAGGTCCACCCGCGCCACGCCCCGGTTGCGCGCCGCCAGCAGCAGGCGGCCAAAGAGGGCATCGCCGATCCCCAGGTTCTGCCACTGCCGTTCGACCGAGAGGGCCACTTCGGCGGGCGCGCCGCGCGGCCCCGCCGGAATGCAGAGCTCGGCAATGGCCCGCAGCTCGCCGCCCAGGAAGGCACCCCAAAGCACGCGCCCCGCGCCCAGGCTGCGCGCCGCGTAACGCTCCAGCGCGCTGTCGCTCATGGCCCCGGCAAAGCGCAGCCGCCGCGCCTCCCGGTCAAGCCGCAGCAGATGGCCGCGCAGGGCCGGAAGATCCCGCCGCCGCAGCCGCCGCAGGGTCACCTCGTCAATCTGTCTCAGTCGGCCCATGGCCTTCACCTCTGCTCATTGCCGCGGCGCAGAATTCCGTGCCGCAGTGCAGAGGTAGGGCGGCTTTCTCGGTTCGGCAACGTGGAGAATGGGAATAGCAGCCTTGACGAAACGGGAGGGCGGAAAGCTGCTCCTTTGCGCGCCAGATGCCGCTTTGCTGGGCATCGCCCCGCCCCGCACACGCCCTGCGGGAAGGGCGCCACAGGGGCGTTCACTTTTTCCCGCCGCCCCGGCTAGCACCCGGCGGCGGCAAGCCTCTGAAAAGCCTCGCGCGCGGGCGCGGGCGCGGTCCATTAGGTTACAGCGGCTCACGCGGGCGGCCCTGCCCGACACCGCGCGGTGAGGGCTTGTGTTTTGCGCCGTGCCGCCCCAGCCGCCACCTTGGAGGTATCCCAAACCCACGGAAAGGACCGAAGACATGAGATACCTCCTGCCACTTCTCTTCGCCCTGGGGGCCAGCGCCGCCACGGCGGACCTGTCGGACCGCGAGCGCGACCTGCGGCTCGACACCTCTGCCCAGGCCGGCGCGGACCCCGCGCCCAAGGCCGCGCCGCGCCTCTCGACCCGTTCGGAGGCCCGCAAACCGCCCTACGCCTATGCCAGTCCCTACGGCGTCGGGCCCTACAACGACAGCCGCTGAGGCCCCGGAACCGGCCCGCGCGGGGCCGGTTTCCCCCGCCCCACGATCCTGTGATGGCCCTGTGAGGCAGGCAGAATGTCGCACCCGAGAAACCCTGCAACCAACTGATAAAAAAAGAATTTCAACCGAACGCCGTTAGCGCAAACCCCGCCAAACACCCCCATCGGCCCGCTTCCCCGAGGTCACCCCCGGAAACCTTTGCCTGCCTTTGCGGTTCTATTCCCGACAGCAACGGGGCGCACGCCTCACAGACTGAAAGGAAAGACGACATGAAACTCTTTATCGCATCCGCCGCCGCCGCCCTTCTGGGTACCGTCGCACTGGCTGACGAGAGCACCAAGTACAACGATCTGCGCCTCGACACCTCCGAGTCCGCAGCCGTGACCTACTCCGACGAAGTGCGCGGCACCGACCTTGACGGCGCCCAGCGTGGCCGTGACCAGATCATCACGACCGCCGACGACGACTTCAACGCCGACATGCGCCTCTCGACCCGCAACGAACTGCGGACCAACGGCGAAGGCTACATCTACGGTGGTTGGGGCCCCGGCAACGACAGCCGCTAAGGCACACTGACTGACACTCAGTCCAAAGGGCTCGGCGCTTGGCGCCGGGCCCTTAACGTTTTGCGCAGTTCCCTGGCGGGGCTGTCCTAGTTGTTGAAGAGGAAGTGCAGCACGTCGCCGTCCTTGACGACGTAGCTTTTGCCCTCCGCGCGCATCTTGCCCGCCTCCTTGGCCGCCTGCTCCCCGCCGAGCGAGACATAGTCCTCGTAGGCGATGGTCTCGGCCCGGATGAAGCCCTTCTCGAAATCGCCGTGGATCACGCCCGCCGCCTTCGGCGCGCTGGTGCCCGCCGGAATGGTCCAGGCGCGCGCCTCCTTGGGGCCCGCGGTGAAGTAGGTCTCCAGGTGCAGCAGTTCGTAGCCCGCGCGGATCAGCCGGTCGAGCCCCGCCTCCTTGAGGCCCATCTCCTCGAGGAACATCTCGGCCTCCTCGGGCTCGAGCTGGCTGATCTCCTCCTCGATCTGGGCGGAGATGACCACCTGGGCATTGCCCTGGGCGGCCGCCATCTCGGCCACCTTGGCGGAATGGGCGTTGCCCTCGGCGGCATCCCCCTCGCCCACGTTGCAGACATAGAGCACCGGCTTGGTGGTGAGGAGCTGGAGCATCCGCCAGGCCTTGGCGTCCTCGGCATCCACCTCGACGACGCGGGCGGGCTGGCCCGCCTCCAGGGCCTCCAGCGCGGCCCGCATCAGGCGCTCCTGCTGAACCGCCTCCTTGTCGCCGCCGCGCACCTTGCGGACGATGTTCTGGAGCCGCTTCTCGATGGATTCGATGTCGGCCAGCATGAGCTCGGTCTCGATGGTCTCGGCGTCGGCCACCGGGTCCACGCGGCCCTCGACGTGGGTCACGTCGCCATCCTCGAAGCAGCGCAGCACGTGGGCGATGGCATCGACCTCGCGGATGTTGGCCAGGAACTGGTTGCCCAGGCCCTCTCCTTTGGAGGCGCCCTTCACCAGGCCCGCGATGTCCACGAAGGTCATGCGGGTGGGGATCACCTGCTTGGACTTGGCGATCTCCGCCAGCCGGTCCAGCCGCGCATCGGGCACGGCCACCTCGCCCACGTTGGGCTCGATGGTGCAGAAGGGGAAGTTGGCCGCCTGGGCGGCGGCGGTGCGCGTCAGTGCGTTGAAGAGGGTGGACTTGCCGACGTTCGGCAGCCCCACGATACCCATTTTGAAACCCATCACAGCGTCCTTTTGTCCGAGGATGGGGCTTCCTAGGGTGTCAATCGTCGCGGCGCAAGGCCCGCGCGTCGCGCCGGTCCTGGCGGGACTGGAAGATCAGGATCCAGGCCAGCAGGATGAACATCGGGTGGGTCAGGCCGCCCGAGAAAATGATCGCCGGCACCCAGATGATGAAGACAAAAATGGCCAGGATCGGCCGCCCCGTGAGGAGGATCGAGACGGGCGGCAGGAGAAGCGCGAGGAGATAGTTCATGGGATAGATATGGGGTGATCGGGGCGCGGGGAAAGGGGTGGTGTGGGGGGGGTGCCAAATCGTAAGGCATAGGCTCAACACCCTTCTGCTCCCTGCCACGCCCATTACGACCCCAACCCCAAGGTCCCGCCGATGGCACGCCGGGCCGGGGCAGGCCGCCAACTTCCTCTGCCATCCCTTTGCTCACTCAGCCCCAAGGTCCCGCCCGGCGGCACGCCGGGCAGCGCCGACCCGCCCCCCTGGGGCGGCGCTATTGCGCCCCCCCGCGGGACGGCGCCGCCCTAAGTCATCTAGCCGCAATGCCCGTCCCCTCTCCTTACCGCGTCGGCGCGATGGCGCGCAGACCCTGCTCGATCAGGGCCCTCGCCAGCCGCGAGTGGGGGATGCCGCGCCGCTTGGCCTCTGCCTTCAACGCCTCGAGTTCGGCCTGGGAAATCCGCATCTCCAACCGCGCATCCTTCTTCTGCGCGAAGGCGAAGTCGCTCATGGGGCGAAAGCCGGAGAGATCGTACTCCGACAGGTCCGCCGTATCGGTGAAGGCCTCGGCTTCGGCGTCCGATTTGAAGGACGGAAGGGGCCTATCGGTCTTTCTGTTGCTCATACTTCCTCACCTCCCTTTCATGCATGTAACGGGCCGAGATGGGCCGGATCACAAGTGCGCCGTCGGCCTCCCTGAAGGCGAAGACCACGAAAACCATCCGTCCGGTGGTCAGCCTCCCGATCGCCCGCCACCGCGTCTCGTCGGGGTTTGGGTCGGGTGCGATCCGCGGGTCCGCCCGGAAAGCCTCTTCAATGTCAGCCTGGCTGAGCCTATGCTTGCCGCATTTCGGCCAGTTGCCTGCGTCCCAGTCGAACCGAAGTTCTTTCAACTCGTGCATGGCCCAGTATAACTTTTGTCCGGACAAAATCAAGGCAGGAGAATCGGCACTCTCTCTCTGCCATCCCTTCGCACACTCAGCCTCAAAGTACCGCCCGGCGGCACGCCGGGCAGCGCCGACCCGCCCCCGTTTTGCCGAAGGCAAACCTCCGGGTTGACGGGCGGCGCTATTGCGCCCCCCCGCGGGACGGCGCCGCCCTTGGATATTGAGCGGCAACCTGGCAACGACCCACCTCCTTCAAGCCGCCCCCCGCCCCCACATCCGCATTGCAATCGCCCCCCGCTTGCGACAGAAGGCCAAGGCAGACCGAGGGAGAGTGCCCATGACCCGTATCGACGCCACGTTCGCCGCCCTGAAGAAAGAGGGCCGGAAGGCTTTCGTCGCCTACATCATGGCCGGCGATCCCGACATGGAGACCTCGCTCGAGGTGATGCGCGGCCTGCCGGGCGCGGGCGTCGACGTGATCGAGCTGGGCCTGCCCTTCACCGATCCCATGGCCGACGGGCCGACGATCCAGCTCGCCGGGCAGCGCGCGCTCGAAGGCGGCATGACCCTCAACCGCACCCTGGAAATGGTCCGCCGCTTCCGCGCCGAGGATGCGGAGACCCCGATCGTGCTCATGGGCTACTACAACCCGATCTATTCCAAGGGCGTGGCGAGCTTCCTCGCCGAGGCCGCCGAGGCCGGGGTCGATGGCCTCATCGTGGTGGACCTGCCGCCCGAGGAGGATGCCGAGCTCTGCCTGCCCGCCAACGCAGCCGGGCTGAACTTCATCCGCCTCGCCACGCCCACAACAGACGACAGGCGCCTGCCGCGGGTGGTCCAGAACACCTCGGGCTTCGTCTACTACGTCTCGATCACCGGCATCACCGGCTCGGCCGAGGCCCAGGCCGAAGACGTGGGCCCCGAGGTGGCGCGCATCCAGAAGGCCTCGGGCCTGCCGGTGGTGGTCGGCTTCGGGGTCAACACCCCCGAGAAGGCCCGCGCCATCGCCGAGGTGGCGGATGGCGTCGTGGTGGGCTCGGCCATCGTCAGCCGCATCGCCCAGGGCGGGCCGGTCGAGGAGGTCCTGGCCTTCGTCAAGAGCCTGACCGAGGGCGCCCACGCCGCCTGACCCGGGCCCCCTGCCCCGACCCTGAAAGTTGCCCCCGGCGCGCCGCCCCGCGCGCCGCGATCTGGCCTGTCCGAAGGTCCGCCGCGCCGCCCGCCTGGCCGATTGACCCACCACCCCCCGATCGGTAAGAAAAGGTGACCAATATCGCGAGTATCCCCATGGCCGTCATCACCAACATCGAAGACCTCAAGCGCATCTACGAACGGCGGGTGCCGCGGATGTTCTACGACTACTGCGAGAGCGGCTCCTGGACGGAACAGACCTTCCGCGACAACAGCGCCGATTTCGACCAGATCCGCCTGCGCCAGCGGGTCGCCGTGGACATGTCGGGCCGCAGCACCGCCGCACAAATGATCGGCCAGGATGTCGCCATGCCGGTGGCCCTGGCGCCGGTCGGGCTGACGGGCATGCAGCACGCCGACGGCGAGATCAAGGCGGCCCTGGCGGCGCGCGACTTCGGCGTGCCCTTCACCCTCTCCACCATGTCGATCAACTCCATCGAGGATGTGGCCGAGGCCACCGGCGCCCCCTTCTGGTTCCAGCTCTACACCATGAAGGACGAGGACTACGTGCGCCGCCTGATCGAACGCGCCAAGGCGGCCGGCTGCTCGGCCCTGGTCATCACGCTCGACCTGCAGATCCTCGGCCAGCGCCACAAGGATCTCAAGAACGGCCTCTCCGCTCCGCCCAAGCTCACCGCCCGGACCCTCGCCAACCTGGCCACCAAGTGGGGCTGGGGCCTGGAGATGCTGCGCGCCAAGCGGCGCGAGTTCGGCAACATCGTGGGCCACGTGGAGGGCATCTCGGATGCCTCCTCGCTGGGCGCCTGGACGGCCGAGCAGTTCGACCTCACGCTGGACTGGAAGAAGATCGAGAAGCTCATGGCGCTCTGGGGCGGCAAGGTGATCCTCAAGGGCATCCTGGACCCCGAGGATGCCCGCATGGCAGCCAAGCTGGGGGCGGATGCGATCGTCGTCTCTAACCACGGCGGACGCCAGCTCGACGGGGCGCTCAGCTCGATCCGCATGCTGCCCGCGATCCTCGAGGCGGTGGGCGACGAGGTGGAGGTGCATCTCGACAGCGGCATCCGCTCGGGCCAGGACGTGCTCAAGGCCCTGGCGATGGGGGCCAAGGGCACCATGATCGGCCGCGCCTTCGTCTATGGCCTGGGCGCCATGGGCCAGAGGGGCGTGACCACCGCGCTGGAGGTGATCCAGAAGGAGCTCGACACGACCATGGCGCTCTGCGGCGAGACCTCGGTGGGGAGGCTGGGGCGGCACAACCTGCTGGTGCCGGAGGGCTTCTCGGGCCGCTGGGAGGCGTAGGGGCGGGGGTTTCCGCCGTCACCCTCGGACCAGATCCGAGGGTCTCCCGGGGAAAGGTCAAACACCGACGTAGCAACAGTGGCAGCCCGTGAGGGGCCGCTGCGCGCTTCTCCTCAGGCTGGGGGGGTGTACGGGACCCGCTCTCAGCGGCAGGAGATCCCGGGTCAAGCCCGGGATGACGGCTTTGCTACTGCCCCGGGATGACGGCTGCACTGCTTATCCCGGCACGGAATCAAGGTCGCGCCAGCGACCGCCGTGCCAGCGCCGGACCGGCCCCGTGGGCCGGCGCTTTGGCTGTCGGCAGCGCGGAGCGCGGGGCTAGGATGTACGTGGCCACCATAAAGGACGGTAGCGGGCTGGTTGCGGCGCCGCCCCCCGGTCCGGCGCTGGCACGGCTTCTGTTGCAGGGAACGCGTCACCCTCGGACTTGATCCGAGGGTCTCCCGGGACGGTGCTTGCCTGCCTAGTCCCCAGGACCCGACGCCCCCCCAACCCCGGGGGAGTTCCAGGGTCAGGCCCGGCATGACGCCCCACGAGTGAAGCCCCCCACACCCCCCATTTTCCCCCTTTCCCCGCCCCCCAAACCCGTCTATAGGCACCACTTCACGCGGGAATACAGCCTTGGAGGATTCCCGCCCTAACCTATTGGAGATTAAAATGGCCGGAGAGATTCCAGATCTTGAAGCCCAGGTACGGACGGGGACAGGCAAGGGCGCCGCTCGTCAGGCACGCCGTGACGGCATGGTACCGGGGATCGTGTTTGGCGGGGACAAAGAGCCCCTGCCCATCAACATTCCCTTCAACAAGCTGCTGACCATGCTGAAGAAGGGCCGCTTCAAGTCGACCCTGTTCAACATGAAGGTGGAAGGCCACGAGGACGTGCGCGTCATCTGCCGCGACGTGCAGCGCCACGTGGTCAAGGACCTGCCCACCCACGTGGACTTCCTGCGCCTGCGCCGCACCACCAAGATCAACCTCTTCATCAACGTCGAAGTGACCGGCGAAGAGGAGAGCCCCGGCCTGAAGAAGGGGGGCGTGCTCACCCTGATCCGTCCCGAGGTCGAGCTGGTCGTGACCGCCGCCGACATCCCCGAGAGCATCACCATTGATGTCTCCGGCCTGGACATCGGCGACAGCGCCACGATCTCCAGCGTCGATCTGCCCGCCGGCGTCAAGCCGACCATCGACCGCGACTTCGTGATCGCCCAGATCTCCGCCCCCTCCGGCCTGGCCTCCCAGTCCGACGACGAGGAAGAGGATGTCGAGGCCGACGAGGTCCCGACCACCGAGATGGGCCCGCCGGACGGCGAGGAAAGCTGAACCGCCGCGCTTTCGCGCAGCCTGCAAGGGGTCGCTTCGGCGGCCCCTTTTGCTATCGGGCCGAGGGATGTAAGCCCTCCGCCAAGCCTGCTAGAGTGCGCCCAAGGACAGGAGCAGCCCCATGAAACTCATCGTCGGCCTCGGCAATCCGGGCGGCAAGTATGCCCGCAACCGCCACAACATCGGCTTCATGGCCCTCGACCGCATCGCCGAGGAGCACCACTTCCCGGCCTGGCGGGTCAAGCACCAGGGCCAGGTGAGCGAGGGCCGCTTCGGCGCGGACCGGGCGGTCCTGCTCAAGCCCGAGACCTTCATGAACAACTCCGGCCAGTCGGTCCAGGCGGCCCTGCGCTTCTACAAGCTTGAGCCCGCCGACGTGATCGTCCTGCACGACGAGATCGACCTGGCGCCGGGCAAGGTGAAGTGCAAGCGCGGCGGTGGCCACGCGGGCCACAACGGGCTGCGCTCGCTGCACGCCCACATCGGCCCGGACTACGACCGCGTGCGCCTCGGCGTCGGCCACCCGGGCCACAAGGATGCCGTGCCGGGCTACGTCCTGCGTGATTTCCCCAAGGCCGACGAGGCCTGGCTCGACGATCTGCTGCGCGGCATCGGCGAGGGGGCGCCGCACCTGGCCGCGGGCGACACGGGGCGCTTCATGAATGCCGTGGCCCTGCGGCTCAACCCGCCGCGGTCGGGCACCGGCCAGAAGGGCGGCGAGAAGACCGCCCCGGCCAAGACCGCGCCCGCCCCCGAGCCGGAGTCCGAGCCCGAGGCGGAGGCGAAGAGCCCGCTGCAACGGCTGGTGGACCGCTTCCGGTGAGGCTCGCGGAGGCCCTGCGCGACCAGGCGGCAAGCTGCGGGCGTATGGGCTCCCCTTTCATGGTCGATCTGCTCACGCTCCTGGCTCGGCACTGGCCCGAGGGCAGCGCCCTGGATGCCTGCTGCGCCCGCTTCAGCGGTGACATCGGCCCGGCGGGCCATTCCCTGCCCCTGCGCCTCGCGGGCGGGCTGCACGCCCTGGTGCTGAGCGGGCGGGACCCGGAACTCAAAGCCTGCTACCCGCCCCAGGCCCCGGGCACTGAGGCCCTGCGCGCGGCCCTGCTGACGGCCCTCGCCCGGCACGAGACCTTCCTGATCGACTGGATGACCTCCCCGCCCCAGACCAACGAGGTGCGCCGCAGCGCCGCCCTGATCGCCGGGGCCGCCGTGGCGCTGGCCCACTTCGACAGGCCGATTGAGCTCTCCGAGCTGGGCGCCAGCGGCGGGCTCAACCTGCTTTGGGATCACTTCGCGCTGGAGGCGGGCGGCACCCGCATCGGCCCCCAAGATCCGGCCCTGACCCTGCGGCCCGAGTGGCGCGGCCCGCCGCCGCCCGCCGCCCGGCCCCATATCGCCGCGCGCGAGGGGGTGGACCTCAACCCGCTGGACCCGACCGATCCGGCGGACCTGCTCCGCCTCACCGCCTACCTCTGGCCCGACCAGCCCGAGCGCCTGGCCCTGACCCGCGCCGCCGCCGCCCGCGCCAGCGGGCCGGTGACGCGGGGCGAGGCGATCGACTGGCTGGCGGCGCGCCTGGCCCAGCCCCGGCAAGGCCATCTGCACCTGATCCAGCATACCGTCGCCTGGCAGTACTTCCCCGAAGCCGCCCAGGCCCGGGGCCGCGCCCTGATCGAGGCGGCGGGCGCCCGCGCCACCCCCGAGACGCCCCTCGCCTGGCTCTCGATGGAGAGCGACGGGGACCGCTCCGGCGCCCTCGGCGCCGCCCTGGTGCTGCGCCTCTGGCCCGGCGATCTGCACCTCGCCCTGGGCCGCGCGGACTTTCACGGCCGCTGGATCGACTGGCGCTGGCCTTCGCAAAGCTGACCCTTTCCAGCCCCCCGCGCCTGTGATTGGATGGCCCGAAAGCGGGGGAGAGAGTGAGCGATGCGCACCTTCATCAAATGGCTGCTGAGGCTTGTCCTCGCCCTGGCCCTGGCGGCCCTCGTCGTGGGCCTCTGGAAGCGCGAGGAGCTGACCCGCCTGATGGCGGTCAACTCGCTCTTTTCCGAGGAGCGCATCGTGCAGAATTTCTCCAACATGGATCAGGCCTTCCTGACCCTGCCGCTGGACCGGGGCGAGGGCCCCACCGCGCCCCTGCCCTACGGGCCCGAGTGGGAGCTGCCGCCCCAGGTCTCGGCCTGGGTGGAGGACCGCGCCGTCACCTCCCTGCTGGTCATGCAGGGCGGAGAGATCCGCTACGAGAACTACTTCCTGGGCACCGCGCCGGAGGATCGGCGGATCTCCTGGTCGGTGGCCAAATCCTTCCTCTCGGCCCTGACCGGCATCCTCCTGGCCGAGGGGGCGATCGAGTCGCTCGACGATCCGGTGACCCGCTACGTGCCCGCCCTGGAGGGCAGCGCCTATGACGGGGTGAGCCTGCGCCAGGTGCTCCAGATGTCGAGCGGCGTGACCTTCGACGAGGACTACCTGGACTTCAATTCAGACATCAACCGCATGGGCCGGGTGCTGGCCCTCGGCGGCTCCATGGATGCCTTCGCCGCGGGCCTCACGGAAACCTTCGCGCCGCCGGGCGAAACCTGGCAATATGTCTCCATCGACACCCACGTGGTGGCGATGGCGCTGCGCGGGGCCACGGGCCGGTCGCTGACCGATCTGATGACGGAAAAGATCATCCAGCCCCTTGGCCTGGAGCGCACCCCGGCCTACGTCACCGACGGAGAGGGCACCGCCTTTGCCCTGGGCGGG
Source organism: Sulfitobacter sp. (assembly GCA_965212515.1). Lineage (GTDB taxonomy): Bacteria > Pseudomonadota > Alphaproteobacteria > Rhodobacterales > Rhodobacteraceae > Sulfitobacter. Next base: position 3,182,669 of record OZ243122.1, on the reverse strand, counting down.
CTCAACCTGACGACGCGGGACTTTGCCCGCTTCGGCCAGATGATCCTCCAGGGCGGGCAGTGGCAGGGGCGGCAGATCGTCCCGGCGGACTGGATCGCGGAATCGACCCGCGCCAGCGCCCCCACAGAAGCGGGCCGCATCGGCTACGGCTACCAATGGTGGATCCCCGACGGATCGCCTCCGGGCACCTACATGGCCCGCGGCATCTACGGGCAGTACATCTGGATCGACGAGGCCGCCGAGGTGGTGATCGTCACCACCGCCGCCGACAGGTCCTTCCGCGCGGAGGGCGTCTCCGAGAGGAACGTCGCCATCTTCCGCCAGATCACGGAGAGCCTTTGACATGGAACCCGACGAGAGCCTGAACGTCCTGGGCGAGACCCTCGCCCTCTGCGGCAGCGACCCGATGACCGGCTTCTTCCGGGACGGCTACTGCAACACCTGCGAGGCCGACCGGGGCAGCCACACCGTCTGCGCGGTGATGACCGAGGAGTTCCTCGCCTACTCCAAGTACGTGGGCAACGACCTCTCCACCCCGCAGCCCGCCTTCGGATTCGCGGGCCTCAAGCCCGGCGACAGCTGGTGCCTCTGTGCCGCGCGCTTCTTCCAGGCCGCGGACGAGGGCTGCGCGCCGCAGATCCATCTGGCCGCCACCCACCAGCGCGCGCTCGAGATCGTGCCGCTGGAGGTGCTGCGCGCCCACGCCATCGACGCGCCGGCCGCGAAGGAGGAGTGATGCGCGCCCCTGCCCTGGCCCTCTGCCTGGCCTGCCTGGCGGCACCGCTCGCGGCCCAGGAGGGCCTGCGCCCCGGCGACGCGGCCCGCCTCAATGGTTTCGAGGAGAGCGCCGCCCGGGGCCTCCTGGCGGCCCTCGCGGGGGGCGCGCCGGGCGACGTGCAGAGCCTCAGCGGTGCCCTCTCCGGCAAGCCGGAGGTGGCGCTGGACCAGAGCCTTGCCGGGGAGTGGCAGTGCCGCACCCTGAAGCTTGGCGGGCTCAGCGATCTCATCGTCTACAGCTACTTCAAGTGCCGCTTCACGCTGCGGCCCGACGGGGTGGGCTTCGAGAAGCTCACCGGCTCGCAGCGCACGCGCGGCACGATCCGCTACCTCGACGGGCGGGCCGTCTACGTAGGCGTGGGCTATGTGGCCGGAGAGGATCCGCCGCCCTACGCGGAGCTGCCTGCGGATTTCCAGCCCGACGGGCGGGTGGAAACGGAGGTGGCGCTGTTCGAAAGGGTCGGGCCGGACCGGGCGCGGCTGATGTTCCCCGCGCCCGCGACTGAATCGGAATTCGACATCCTGGAGCTGCGGCGCTGAGGGCGCCGCAGACCGCGTCTCAGAAGATCAGGCGAATTCGCCCATCTCGAAGCCCAGCGCCTTGGCCACGGTGAAGATGTCCTTGTCGCCCCGCCCGCACATATTCATGCAGATGATGTGATCCTTCGGCAGATCGGGGGCGATCTTCATCACGTGCGCGAGGGCGTGCGAGGGCTCCAGCGCCGGGATGATCCCCTCCAGCTCGCAGCACTTCTGGAAGGCCGCCAGCGCCTCCTTGTCGGTGATCGAGACATATTGGGCCCGCCCGATGTCGTGCAGCCAGGCATGCTCCGGCCCGATGCCGGGATAGTCGAGACCGGCGGAGATGGAAAAGCCCTCAAGGATCTGGCCGTCATCATCCTGCAGCAGGTAGGTGCGGTTGCCGTGCAGCACGCCGGGGCGCCCGCCGGTGAGGGAGGCGCAGTGCTCCATCTTCTCGTTCACGCCCTTGCCGCCCGCTTCGACGCCGATGATGCCCACCTCCTTGTCGTCGAGGAAGGGATAGAAGAGGCCCATGGCATTCGACCCGCCGCCGATGGCGGCGATCACCGTGTCGGGCAGGCGGCCCTCGGCCTCCTCCATCTGGGTGCGGACCTCCTTGCCGATGATGGACTGGAAGTCGCGCACCATGGCCGGATAGGGGTGCGGCCCGGCGACGGTGCCGATGCAGTAGAAGGTGTCGCGCACGTTGGTCACCCAGTCGCGCAGGGCGTCGTTCATGGCATCCTTGAGGGTGCCGCGCCCGGAGGTAACGGGCACGATCTCGGCCCCCAGGAGCCTCATGCGGAAGACGTTGGGCGCCTGGCGCTCCACATCGTGCGCGCCCATGTAGACGACGCATTTGAGCCCGAACTTGGCGCAGACGGTGGCCGTCGCCACCCCGTGCTGCCCGGCACCCGTCTCGGCGATGATGCGCTTCTTGCCCATGCGGCGGGCGAGGATGATCTGGCCCAGGACGTTGTTGATCTTGTGCGCGCCGGTGTGGTTCAGCTCGTCGCGCTTCATGTAGACCTTGGCCCCGCCCAGTTCTTCGGTCAGGCGCTCGGCGAAGTAGAGCGGGCTGGGGCGGCCCACGTAGTGGGTCCAGAGGTCGTGCATCTCGGCCCAGAAGCTCTCGTCCGTCTTGGCACGCTCGTACTGCTCTTCCAGTTCGAGGATGAGCGGCATGAGGGTCTCGGAGACGAAGCGCCCGCCGAAATCGCCGAAGCGGCCATTTTCATCCGGGCCGGTCATGAAGGAGTTGAAAAGATCGTTCATCGAAGGCTCCCACCTCTGGTCAGGCCCTTCCCTTAGCGCAGAGGGCCGGGGCACGGAACCCCCGATGGGCGCCGGGGGGCGAGACTCATGGGCGCAGCGGCGCGGGGGGCGCTCAGTCGAAGATCTTGAGCAGTTCCTTGGTCAGCTCCTGCTCCAGCTTCTCTTTCACCGCCTCCTCGACGGACTGGTCGGGCTGGCGCACCAGGTCGAGGTCCTCGGCCAGCTTCTCCTCCAGCTTCTGCTTCACCCGCTCCTCGGCGCGCTGGCGCTCCTCCTTGAAATTGAGGTCGAGCGCCGCCTCCAGGTCGGGGCGCACCTTGGGGTCCTCCCAGGGGCCGGTGATGCGCACGGGCACGGCCAGACCGCGCGCGCCGTTGAGGCGCAGGGCCTTGGGGGTGAAGGTATAGTCCAGGAGCCGCCGCCCGAGGTCCACCGTTCCGGCGCCCGTGGCCTCGAAGTTGGGCAGGAGCATGGTCAGGTCCTCGTTGCGGGCCAGGCCCTCGCTGACCACGAAGCTGGCGCTGGCGCTGTCGAAGACGGTGGTGCCGCCCGCCACGTCGAAGTTGCCCAGGAGGCGGTCGAGGTCGATCCCCTCGATGGAGCCGCGGCCCAGGGCCAGGCTCGCCTCGCCCGAGAGGCTCTTCATGATGGTATCGACGGACTGGCCGACCCCGAGGAAGGAAAGGTTGAGGGCGGCGTCGCCGGTGAAGCGGTCGATCCCGGCGAGGTCGCGCAGCAGGGGGTTGAGCGCCAGCCCCGTGCCCTGGAGCCGCCCGCCGACGGAAAGGCCCGCGCGGTTGTTCATCACGAACTCCCCCACCAGGCGGCCATCGTAGGCGCGCACCTCCTCAAGGGCGAGGACCAGGCGGGCGCGCTCGTTGGTGGCCAGGAGCCGGGTGGCGCCGAGGGTCAGGGCGCCGAGGTCCAGGCTCTCGGCCCGGAGCGAGACCTGGCCGCCGAAGCGGTTGAGCGCGCTGGCGTCGATTGTAGCGCGGGGCCAGCCGCCGGGGGCGGGGCTCGGGGCGCTGCTCGCGCCCGTGGCGGCGGGGCCGCCCGCGCCCTCGGTCAGGCCGGTGAGGTCCAGCGCCCCGGCGCGCAGCTCGGCGGTGATCTGGGGCACCGCGGCAAGGCGCAGGTCCAGAGCGCCGCGCAGGCTGTTGCCGCCCAGCTCCGCGACCATCTCGCGCAGGGAGAGCCGCCTGTCCGGGGTGAGAGTGAGCTGGCCCGTCAGATCGAGTCTGCGCCCGAGGCCGCGCGGCAGCGCCACCGGCCCGGCACCGAGGGCGGCGAGGAAGTCTTCGGTGCGCGCCAGGTCAAGCGCCAGGTCCCCGGCCAGGGCCCCCTCCAGCGCGCCGCGCCCGGTGAGGCGGGCCCTGCCGCCGGGGGCCTCCAGCTCCAGCGCCAGGGGGCTGACGGCGCCCCCCAGGAAGCGGTCGAACTGGCCCACCTCGGCGGCGATCGAGAGGACCTCACCCGCCGGGCGCAGGCGCGCGGCGAGGCGCGCGGGGCCGCTTGGTTCGGGCCAGTCGAGGGTCAGGTCCACCCCCTCCTGACGCACCGGGGCAGCCCCCTCGGCCAGGTAGATCAGGGTGGCGTCGGTGATCTCGAGCCTGGCGATGGAGAAGGGCCGCGGCGCCCGGGCCGGACCGGTTTCGGTGGCGATGGCGGCCTCTCCGCCGGCATCGGTGAAGCGCCAGGAGGCGCGCCCGTCGCTTCGGCTCTCGAGGCGGATGGTGGGGCTCTCGGCGCGCACCTCGGTGATGCGGATCTCGCCCCCCAAAAGGGCCATGAGATCGACCCCGATGGCGGCCGAGCCGGTGGAGAGCATGGCCCCCTCCCCGGCCCAGTCGGCATTGCCCACCTCGAGCCCGCCCGCCGAGACCCCGAGGACCGGCCAGAGGGTGAGCTGCACGTCGCCCGAGATGGTCACTTCGCGCCCGGTGAGGCGGCGCAGCTGGTCGCCCGCGATGGCGGCGATCCTGTCGGCGGGGATCAGCAGCAGCCCCACCAGCCCCAGGAGCGCCGCCAGCACCAGGGCGCCCCCGATCCGCAAGATCCATCTCATCGCTCTGCCTCCCCGCCTCTGCGGCCTTTTCCAGCCGCGCCGCTTGCACTATAGCCACGCCATGAGCACAAACCCACCCAATCTGCGCCCCGACATCGCCCCCGCCGCCAGCCTGCGCGAGACCTCCCGCCCCGGCCAGCCGACCATCGGCATGGTCTCCCTGGGCTGCCCCAAGGCGCTGGTGGACAGCGAGCGCATCCTGACCCGGCTGCGCGCCGAGGGCTACGGCATCTCGCCCGACTATGGCGGGGCCGATGCCGTGATCGTCAATACCTGCGGTTTTCTGGATTCCGCCAAGGCCGAGAGCCTGGAGGCGATCGGCGAGGCCCTGAAGGAGAACGGCAAGGTCATCGTCACCGGCTGCCTGGGGGCCGAGCCCGAGTACATCCGCGCCCATCACCCGCGCATCCTGGCGGTGACCGGCCCGCACCAGTACGAGCAGGTGCTCGACGCGGTCCACCAGGTGGTGCCGCCCGCGCCCGACCCCTTCGTCGATCTGCTCCCGGCGCAGCAGGTCTCGCTCACGCCGCGGCACTACAGCTACCTCAAGATCTCCGAGGGCTGTAACCACAAGTGCAAGTTCTGCATCATCCCCGACATGCGCGGGCGCCTGGTCTCGCGCCCGGCCCATGCGGTGATCCGGGAGGCCGAGCGATTGGTGGAGAAGGGCGTGCAGGAGCTCCTGGTGATCAGCCAGGACACCTCGGCCTATGGTGTGGACATCCGCCACGCCGAGGAGCGCGGCCACCGGGCCCACATCACCGATCTGGCGCGCGACCTCGGCTCCCTCGGGGCCTGGGTGCGGCTGCACTACGTCTATCCCTACCCCCACGTGCGGCAACTCATCCCGCTGATGGCCGAGGGGCTGGTCCTGCCCTACCTCGACATCCCCTTCCAGCACGCCCACCCCGATGTGCTCAAGCGCATGGCGCGGCCCGCCGCCGCCTCCCGCACGCTGGAGGAGATCGCAGCCTGGCGCGCGGTCTGTCCCGAGATCACCCTGCGCTCCACCTTCATCGTGGGCTACCCCGGCGAGACCGAGGCGGAGTTCCAGGTGCTGCTCGACTGGCTCGAGGAGGCCCAGCTGGACCGGGTCGGCTGCTTTCAGTACGAGAATGTCGCGGGCGCCCGCTCCAACGACCTGCCGGACCAGGTGGCGCCGGAGATCAAGCAGGACCGCTGGGAGCGCTTCATGGAGAAGGCCCAAGCCATTTCCGAGGCCAAGCTGGCCCGCAAGGTGGGCCGCGCGTTGGAGGTGATCGTGGACGAGGTGGACGCCGAGGCCGCCACCTGCCGCACCCAGGCCGACGCGCCGGAGATCGACGGCAACCTCTTCATCGACGAGGGCTTCGAGGGGCTCCAGCCCGGGCAGATCGTCCGGGTCGAGGTGGAGGAAGCGGGGGAGTATGATCTCTGGGGGCGGTTGGTTTAGGGCTTTTTGGGGGGTGTGGTGGATGCCCCCACCCCACAGCATAGAAACGGCCCACGCCGAAGACCCCGTGCGGGGCTTTCCTCGCCGGGGGGCATCTGCTTTCCGTTTCGGTGGTGAGCCGTTTCCGCGATGGAAAAAAAAGGCGGCGCCGCCAGTCCGGATGGTGAGGACGGGCTTTCGCCCGCACGGGTGAACCGTTCGGTCGTGCCCCTCTCGGGACCTCTGTATCCTAGGGCCGGTACTCTGGTCCCAAAGCGTCATGACGGGCAGAGGTTTAGCGCCCAAAGGTAAAGCGATTCCGGCGGCAGCGCGCGGTGGCGGCGCAACGGCGGGGGCGACCGGGCGGCGCCATCTTGCAAATGTTCCCTATATGTTCTATATGTGGAACACGCAACCCGAGGTGCCGCCATGACCCTTCAGCCCGCCTTTCCCGGCCTCTTCGAGCCCGCCACCCACGCGCCCGCCGCGCCCCCGGCGCCGCGGCCCGCGACGGAGAAGCAGATCGCCTATGCCCGCAGCCTGGCGGCGCGGGCCGGGCGGCCCCTGCCCGAGGGGCTCACGGCGGACCGCGCCGCCCTCTCGCGCTGGATCGAAGCCCACCGCGCCCCCGCCGGGCGCTTCGGCGACTATCCCTCCTCGAAGCAGGTGGCCTTCGCCGAGCGCATCGCCCGGCTGAAACGCGGCGAGGTGCCGCCCGAGTGCTTCCGGGACCGCGCGCTCATGTCGCGGTGGATCGACAGCAACCGCCCCCGCTAGGGCCTTTCCGGGGGGCCCCTGGCGGCTATCTGGAGGGCATGAGCCAGAAGACCGAAGTCCTTTACAATGCCGCCTGCCCGATCTGCAGCCGCGAGGTGGATCACTACGCGAGGCTGAGCCGCGAGGCCGGGCTGGCGATCGACTACCAGGATCTCTCCGACCCCGAGGCCCTGGCCCGCTGGCCGCTCGACCGCGAGACGGCGGCGCGCCGGTTCCACCTGCGCAGGGGCGGCGAGATCTACGCCGGGCTGCCGGCCTTCATCGCCCTCTGGCAGGAGATCCCGCGCCTGCGCTGGCTGGCGCGTCTCTTCTCCCTGCCGGGGCTGCACGGGCTGGGCTGCTGGGGCTACGACCGAGTGGCGGCGCCGCTGCTCTACCGGCTGCATCTGCGGCGGGAACGGCGGGGGGCTGCGCGGCGGTAGGGCTGCGGGTTGGGTTGCGCGGGGCTTCTTGAGCTCGACGCGAGCCGGGCGGCGGCCGACCTGGGGGGCGCTTTGGGAGGGACGGGCTTGGAAGGATGCGCGCCAAGTTTGGACCACCTGGGCTGATATCAACCCTCGCAATAGCGCCCTCCTGGGGGAGGTCGGGCGCTGCCCGGCGTGCCGCCGGGCGGGAGGGTGTGGCTGAGGGGGCACCTAGAGATGAGACGGGTCTGGGTGCTGCGCGAACCGGCGACTGCCCGACAAGCCCATCATATTGTTGAGTTGAGGCCGCGCTTGGAAGTGGGGACCTGTAAACACCTTGGGGCTGTCATCGCAACAGAAGCCGGGCGGCGACCGACCTGGAGGGCGCTTTCGGCGGGAAGGGCTTGGAGGGATGCGCGCCAATATCGGACCGTTCGTGCTGTGATCAACCCTAGCAAATGCGCCCTCCGGGGGGAGGTCGGGCGCTGCCCGGCGTGCCGCCGGGCGGGACATCGGAGCGGGAGGTGCCTGGAAACCTCTGGGGAGGCTGACGTTCGCCCGCAAGCAGGACCGGAACGGACAAAACCAGCCCGCCCCGCGCCCCGACCATGCCCCCGCCTGACCCTCCGTCATCCACGCCGCCGCCACAATTGGATGTTATCCTCGCCCCATGGCCTACCCCTATTCCATACCCGAGACCCTGGCCGACGGGCTGGTCCACGCCCTGGGGCTGGTGCTCGCCCTGGCGGCCCTGCCGCTGCTCCTGGTGCAGGCCGGCGAGGGGCCCTTCTGGGCGGCCCTGCTCTATGGCCTCTGCCTGGTCCTGTCGCTGGCCGCCTCGGCCCTCTACCACCTTTCCCCGGCGGAGCGCGGGCGGCCCCTGCTGCACCGGATCGACCATGCCGCCATCTATTTCAAGATCGCCGGCACCTACACGCCCCTGGTGGCCCTGGTGGGGGGCGCCTTCGCCTACGGGGTGCTGCTCCTGGTCTGGCTGCTGGCGCTCCTCGGGGCCCTGGCCAAGCTCTCCTTCTGGGGCGCGGGCGGGCGCGCCTCGCTGGCCCTCTACCTCGGCATGGGCTGGCTCTCGGTGCTGCTGATCTATCCGATGTGGCAGGTCCTGCCGGGCCCGGCCCTGGCGCTCGTGGTCGCGGGCGGGCTGATCTACTCGGCGGGCACCTGGATCTTCGCCCACCCCGGCATGCCCTTCCAGAATGCCCTCTGGCACCTGGTGGTGCTCTCCGCCTCGATCTGCTTCTTCGCTGCCATCGCCCTCAGCCTCTGAGCCTCAGAGCGCCTCCAGATAGTGGCGCACGCAGGTCTGGACGTGGCGGAAGCGGTCCCCGCCCAGGTGCTTGCCGCCGTACCAGCGGGTGACGATCAGCAGATGGTCCTCCAGCCCCTCCCGCTCCAGCATGCGCAGGATCACCAGGCCCGCCCCGGCCTCGCCGTCGTCGCCCTTCAGGGGCGTGCCGTCGGAAAGCAGGACCGCCCAGGTGTTGTGGGTCGCCTTGGCGTAGCTCTTGTCGCGCTTCAGGGCCTTGAGGGCGCGGTCCACCGCCGCCCGGTCGCCCGCCGGGGCGCCCGAGACGGCATACTTGGAGCCGCGGTCGTTGAGGATCTGGCCGAGCTTGCGCAGGCTCACAGGGCCGCGGCGGTGCGGCGCACCGTGTCGAGCCGGGCCGCGTTGGGCGGGTGGGTGCCCAGGAAGCGGTCACCGGGATCGGGGATGCGGAAGAAGAACTCGGCCCCGCGCAGGGGGTCGTAGCCCGCCCGCTTGGTGATGATCGTGCCCAGGGCGTCGGCCTCCAGCTCGTAGCTCTTGGAATAGGAGCGCGCGCCGACCTGGCCGCCGAGCTGCTCGGCGGTGCGCACGGCGGAGGCATCACCCCCGGTGAGGGTCGCCAGGCTGCCGAAGATCACCGCCCCGACGACGGCGTTCTGCTGCTGGCGGCCGATGTGGCCCGCGATGTGGTGCGCCGTCTCGTGGCCCAGCACGAAGGCCAGCTCGTCGGCGTTGCGGGCATCGGCGATCAGCGAGAGGGTGAAGACCACCAGCGGGCGGCCCTCCTTGCTGAGGGTCTGGAAGGCGTTGGCGGGCTGGCCGGGGCGGTCATCGACGCGGATGTCGAAGTCGCAGTTGACGCCGCGGGTGCGGGCGCGGCACTCCTGCTCGGCCACCGGCTCCACGGTGCGGATCACCTGGGCGAAGGTGCGCGCCGCCTGGGTCGGGCTGAGGGTGGGCCCGGCGGCGGCCTGGGCCTGGGGCGCGCGCGGCTGGGGCCGCTCGGCGCCCTCGGGCGGCAGGGGCGTCACCGCGCAGGCGGCCAGGGCACTGGCGGTGGCGAGGGCGCAAAGGGTCTTTCGGAGCATTCTCTACCTCGTCGATGGAAGCCTGATGTTACTTAACACGCCGCGCCGCCGGAACCAGCCCGCGCGGGGCTGCGCGGGCGATTGCCGATGCGCGGCGCCTGCCCTCCCTTTCCATTCCCGCGCCACTGCCTAGAGTGGGGCCGACCCAAGGAAAGGCCCGATATGATCCTGCTGCATCACCTCAACCGCTCGCGCTCGCACCGCATCCTCTGGCTGCTCGAGGAGCTGGGGGTGGACTACGACGTCTCCTACTACCGCCGCGATCCCGAGACCAACCTGGCGCCGCCGGAGCTGCTGACGGTGCATCCCCTGGGCAAGTCCCCGATGATCGAGCTGGAGGGGCGGCTGATCGCCGAGAGCGCGGCCATCGTCGAGGTGCTCTGCGCCCGGCACGCGCCGCAGATGGTGCCCGAGGCGGGTAGCGACGATCACATCACCCACCTGGAGCTGATGCACTTCGCCGAGGGCTCGGCCATGACGCCGATCCTGCTCAACCTCTATGTCAGCCGCCTCGGCGATGCCGGCAAGCCGCTCCATCCGCGCATCACCTCGGAGCTGAAGAACCACTTCGCCTACATGGACCGGATGCTGCGCCCCTCGGGGCACTTCGTGCTCGACCGGCTTTCCGCCGCCGACATCATGCTGAGCTTTCCCGCCGAGATCGCGCTGCGTCTGGGCTACGGCGAGCAATTCGGCAACCTGGCGCGCTTCGTGGAGGACATCCAGGCGCGCCCGGCCTACCAGCGCGCCGTGGAGAAGGGCAACGACTGAACATGAAACAGACCCTCACCAGCCTCGACGGCAGCCCCGCCAGCCGCTTCGCCTTCGGCACCATGCAGTTCGGCGGCAAGGCCGACGCCAGCGCCAGCCAGGAGATGTACGAGGCCTGCCGCGCGGCGGGCATCACCCACTTCGACACGGCCCATGTTTATACCGAGGGCCGCTCGGAGGAGCTTCTGGGGGGCTTCATCCGCAAGGAGCGCGAGCGCCTGGTGATCGCCACCAAGGCGGCCTACACAGGCGGCGCCGGGCGGGCGAACATCCTCGCGAGCGCCGAGACCTCGCGGCGGCGCCTGGGGATCGACACGCTCGACGTGCTCTATCTGCACCGCTTTGATCCCGAGACCCCCCTGGCAGAGAGCTTTGCCGCCCTGGCCGAGCTCAAGGCGCGCGGGCAGATCCGCCATGTCGGCCTTTCGAATTTCGCCGCCTGGCAGGTGGTCAAGGCGGCCCACCTGGCGGCGGCGGAGGGGCTCGAGATTGCCGTCTTCCAGCCCATGTACAGCCTCGTCAAGCGCCAGGCCGAGGTGGAGATCCTTCCCATGGCGGATGATCTGGGCATCCTGGTGGCACCCTATTCGCCGCTGGGCGGGGGGCTTCTGACCGGCAAGTATGAGACCGGGGAGGCAGGCCGCCTGACCGAGGACGCGCGCTATGCCACACGCTACGGCCCGCCCGCCATGCGGGAGGCTGCGCGCGGCCTTTCGGAGCTGGCGGCGGAGCTGGGCACCCATCCGGCGACCCTGGCGGTGGCCTGGGTGGCGGCCCATCCGACGGGGCCGAGCCCGATCATCTCGGCCCGCTCGGCGGCGCAGCTTGCCCCCTCTCTGGCGGCGCTCGATTTCGAGATGAGCCCGGAGCTATATGCCCGGCTCTCGGCGCTCATGCCGGCCCCGCCCCCGGCGACCGACCGGCTCGAGGAGGCGGGATGAGCCGCGCCGAGGAGATCATCGTCATCGGCGGCGGCATCGCGGGCCTCTCGGCGGCGGCGCGGCTTTCCTCCGAGGCGCGGGTGACCGTGCTGGAGCAGGAGGCGGCCCTGGGCTACCACGCCTCGGGCCGGTCGGCCGCGCTCTTCGAGCAGAACTACGGCCTGCCCAGCACCATCGCCCTGAACCGGGCCAGCGCCCCCTACCACTTCGAGGCCAACGGCGGCTATCTCAGCCCGCGCGGCTTTCTGCTGGTGGCGCGGGCGGACCAGGAGGAGGCCTTCCGCGCCGACAGCGAGACCCTGGGCGCCCCCGAGATCAGCCGCGCGGAGGCCCTGGCGCTGGTGCCCATCCTCGAGGAGGCGCGCCTGGCCTATGCGGGCTACCACGCGGCGGCCTACGACATCGACACGGACCGGATGCTGCAGGACTTCGCCCGCGCGGTGCGGGCCAATGGTGGCGAGGTCCTGACCGGGGCGGGCGTCAGCGCCATCGCGCGGACGGCGGCGGGCTGGCAGGTGACAAGCGCGGCGGGCCAGTTCGAGGCGGCGCGCATCGTCAATGCCGCCGGGGCCTGGGCCGATGGGATCGCGGCGCTGGCGGGGATCGCCCCCATCGGGCTGGTGCCGCACCGCCGCTCCATGGCGCGGCTGGCCGCCCCCGAGGGGGCCGACCTGGCCGCCTGGCCGATGTTCTTCGGCGTGGGCGAGAGCTGGTACGCCAAGCCCGATGCCGGGGCGCTGCTGGTCTCTCCGGCCGACGAGGACCCGGTGCCGCCGCAGGATGCCTGGGCCGACGACATGGTCCTGGCCGAGGGGCTGGCGCGCTACCAGGAGATGGTGCGCCCCGAGGTGACCCGACCGCTGGCGACCTGGGCCGGGCTGCGCTCTTTCGCGCCGGACCGCTCCCTTGTGCTGGGCCCGGACCCGGCGGAGCCGAGCTTTGTCTGGTGCGCGGGCCAGGGCGGCTACGGGTTCCAGACGGCGCCCGCCGCCTCGCAGCTGGTGGCGGACCTCTGCTTTGGCCGGGCGCCCGCCCTGCCCGAGGCGGTGGTCGGCGCCCTGCGGCCCGAGCGGCTGCGGGCATGAGCCGCTCCCTGCCGCCCAGCGCCTCGGTGGCGGAGCCCGGCGAGGGGGGCAAGCTCTTTGCCCCCTCGGCGGCGCGCAATGCCCCTCTGATCGCCGCAGAGCTGGCCCGCCGGTCGCCGCAGAGCGGACGCGCGCTGGAGATCGCCAGCGGCACCGAGCAGCACGTGGTGGCCTATGCCCGCGCCCTGCCCCGGCTGACCTGGCAGCCCACCGAGGTGGCCCCCGACAGGCTGGCGAGCATTGCCGCCTACCGCGCCGAGAGCGCGTTGGAGAACATCGCCCAGCCCGCCCCTCTGGACGCCTGCGCGCCGGGCTGGGGGGCGGACTGGGCCGGGCAGGACCTGGTGGTGCTGGTGAACCTTACCCACCTCATCCCCGAGGCGGCCCTGCGCACCCTTCTGGGCGAGGTTGCCCGGGCCCTGGCGCCGGGCGGGCTCTTCTTCCTCTACGGCCCCTTCAAGCGCAACGGCCAACTCACCAGTCCAGGCGATGCCCGCTTCGACGGCGAGCTGAGAGCCGCCGATCCGGCGATCGGCTACAAGGACGATCTGGACATGGCGCGCTGGCTTGGCGAAGCTGGAATCGCGCTGGCGGAGACCCTCGAGATGCCGGCCAACAACCTTGTCATGCTGGCCCGAAAGCCCCTCTGATGTCCCCTTGGCGTGCCTGCCTGTTCGGCCTTTCCCTGCTCCTCGCCGCCTGTGGCGGCCCCGCCGGTGAGCCCCCGGCGGCGCCCGGCGTGCTCTTCCCCGCCAACTTCCGCGACGCCGATCCGGTGGACTTTGGCCGGGGCGGGCCCGCGCGCTACCCGGTCCAGGGGATCGACGCGGCGCGCTTCCAGAAGAGCATCGACTGGAACCGGGCGCGCGCCCACGGGGTGAACTTCGCCTTCATCAAGGCCACCGAGGGGGGCGACCTGCTGGACCCCGCCTTCGAGGACCACTGGGCCGGGGCCGGGCGCGCCGGGCTCTGGCGCGGGGCCTACCATTTCTACTACTTCTGCACCGCGCCCGAGGTGCAGGCGCGCTGGTTCATCCGCAACGTGCCGCGCACCCGGGGCGCCCTGCCGCCGGTGCTCGACATGGAGTGGAACCCCTTTTCGCCCACCTGCGCGACGGTGCGCCCGCCGGGGGCAGAGGTGCGGGCCCAGATGCGCACCTGGCTGCGCCTGGTGGAGGCGGCCTACGGCCAGCGGCCGATCATCTACACCACGCCGAAGTTCTACCGCGAGAACGACCTGGGGCGCTTCAAGGGCTACGATTTCTGGCTGCGCACGACTGCCAAGACCCCCGCCGAGGCCTACCCCGGCCAACCCTGGCGCTTCTGGCAGTATTCGGCGACCGGCCTGATCCCCGGCATCGCGGGGGAGGTGGACCTCAACGCCTTCAACGGCTCGCCCGCCGCCTGGCAGGCCTGGGTCGCGGCGCGGACCCGCTAGGGGCGCCCTCAGCCCTGCGGCGCGGGCCCCCGGGCAAAGCTGCGGGCGGCGAAGAAGAGCCCGCCGATCAGCAGCAGCGGCAGGATGAAGATGCGGAAGACATAGACCCCGACGATGGCCACCATGGCGCCGATCAGCTCGTCGGCGCGGGTCCAGACGTTGGCGGCGATCTTGCGGTAGTCGTTCAGGCTCAGGTCCGCCTCGGCAAGGACGTCGCCGCCGCCCACCTGCTGGGTGATCTCGCTGACCGTGGCGAGGTTGCGGGCATAGGCGGCCTGGGTCAGGGCCTCGGCCAGGGGGGTGGCGAGGGCCAGGGAAATCGGCAGGGCGAGGCCGAAGAAGAGCCCGTACCAGCCCAGGGGACGGACCATGCGGCGCTGCGGGAAGAGCGCGGCGATGGCGAAGGCGAGCGCCAGCAGGCCCAGGCCCAGGGCGCTCACCGGGCCGAGCGCCACGGCCAGCACCCCGGTGGCCACCATGACCCCGAAGACCAGCCCGGCGATGCGCTCAACCGTGTCGTCCACCGGCTCCAGCACCTTGAGCGGGCGGGCCGTGCCGGAGGCGATGAAGGACATGCCCACCTCCAGCTCCTGGGCGGTGGAGAGGACGGCGTTGAGGGTGCGCAGGGTGACGTAGGTGCCCGCCGCCTTGGTGGCCACGTCGGCGGCGTAGGACTGGGCCGTGCCGGTCAGGGGGTCCTCTCCTGCGCGGGCGATGAAAAGCGAAAGGGCGACGCAGAGCGCCGCCCCCAGGAGAAGCAGAAGCCTGCGCCCGATCATCCGTCCACCCGGATGCGTTCGTTCTTGGGATCGTAGGGGCTGTCCTGCACGATCTCGGCCTCCCAGAGCTGGTCGAACATCTTCACCTTGAGTTTGGTCCCCACCTCGGCGTGTTCGGGCCTGACATATCCCATCCCGATGGATTTGCCAAAGGCCACGGAGTAGCCGCCGGAGGTGAGCCGCCCGGTGCGCTCCTCGCCGAGATAGAGCGCCTCGCGGCCCCAGGGGTCCGCATCCTCGGGCCCGTCGATCAGCAGGGTCACGCACTTGGCGCGGATGCCTGTTTTTTCCATCGCGTCCTTGCCGTGGAAGTCTTTCGAGAGGTCCACGAAGCGCGGCAGGTCGGCCTCCAGCGGGGTGGCGTCGCGGCCCAACTCGGTGCCGAAGGCGCGGTAGCTCTTCTCCTGCCGCAGCCAGTTCTGGGCGCGGGCGCCGACCAGCTTCATGCCATGGGGCGCACCTACCTTCTCAAGCTGATCGAAGAGGTGGTTCTGCATCTCGATGGGATGGTGCAGTTCCCAGCCCAGCTCGCCCGTGTAGGCGACGCGGATGGCGCGTACTGGGACCATGCCCAGCTCGATGTTGCGCATGGTGAGCCAGGGGAAGCGCTTGTTGGAGAGAACGGTTGCGGGGTCCGCATCCTTCACCAGCGCGTTCAGCACATCGCGCGATTTCGGCCCGGCGATGGCGAAGACGCCCCACTGGGTGGTGACATCGTGGCATTCGATGTAGCCGAACTCGGGCGCCTTGTCCTCGATCGCCTTGCGCAGATAGTCGCTGTCGTAGGCCGTCCAGGCCCCGGCTGAGACCAGGTAGTACTCATGCTCGGCCAGCCGGACGATGGTGTATTCGGTGCGCGTGGTGCCGTGGCCGGTCAGGGCGTAGGTGAGGTTGATGCGGCCCACCGAAGGCAGCCTGTTGCAGGTGAACCAGTCCAAGAACTGCGTGGCCCCCGGACCCCGGACCAGATGCTTCGTGAAGGCGGTGGCGTCGATCAGGCCCACGCCCTCGCGGATGGCCTTGGCCTCCTCCACCGCGTGCTGCCACCAGCCGCCGCGCCGGAAGGAGCGGCTGTCATGGTCGCTGAAGCCTTCGGGGGCGTAGTAGTTGGGCCTTTCCCAGCCGTTCACCTGGCCGAACTGCGCACCGCGCGCCGCCTGCCGGTCATAGGCGGGGGAGGTCCGCAGGGGGCGACAGGCCGGGCGCTCTTCGTCGGGGTGGTGCAGGATGTAGACGTGTTCGTAGGCTTCCTCGTTCTTGCGGGCGGCATACTCGGTCGTCATCCAGTCGCCGTAGCGCTTGGGGTCAAGGCTCGCCATGTCGATCTCGGCCTCGCCCTCCACCATGAGCTGGGCGAGGTAATAGCCCGTACCGCCCGCGGCCGTGATGCCGAAGGAGAAACCCTCGGCCAGCCACATGTTGCGCAGCCCCGGTGCGGGGCCGACCAGGGGGTTGCCGTCGGGCGTGTAGCAGATGGGGCCGTTGAAATCGTCCTTCAGACCGCAATTCTCGGCCGACGGGATGCGGTGGTTCATGGCCATGTACTGGTCCTCGATCCGGTCGAGATCGAGCTGGAAGAGATCAGCGCGGAAGCTGTCCGGCACGCCATACTCAAAGCGCGCGGGCGCGTCCTTCTCGTAAACGCCGAGGATCCACCCACCCCGCTCTTCGCGGACATAGCTCTGGGCGTCGGCATCGCGGATCACCGGATGCTCCGGGTTGCCCGCTTCCTTGCGCCACTTCACCAGCTCGGGGTCCTGGTCCATGACGATGAACTGGTGTTCCACCGGGATGGCGGGCATCTTGATGCCCAGCATCTTGGCCGTGCGCTGCGCATGGTTGCCGGAGGCGGTGACCACATGCTCGGCGGTGATGACCACCTGCTCCTCGGAAGGGACGAGGTTGCCGCCCTTCTCCACCATCTTGGTGCAGGTCACCTCCCAGGCCTTGCCTGTCCAGCGGAAGGCATCGGCCTGCCACTTCCGCTCGATCATCACGCCGCGCTGGCGGGCCCCCTTGGCCATCGCCATGGTGACATCGGCGGGGTTAATGTAGCCGTCGGTCTGGTGGTAGAGCGCGCCCTTCAGGTCCTCCGTCCGGATCAGCGGCCACTTGGCCTTGATCTCATCGGGGGTCATGAAGGTATAGGGCACGCCGCAGGTCTCGGCGGTGGAGGCATAGAGCATGTACTCGTCCATGCGCTCGTCCGTCTGGGCCATGCGCAGGTTGCCCACCACGGCGAAGCCCGCGTTGAGGCCGGTCTCCTCCTCCAGGGTCTTGTAGAAGCGGATCGAGTAGTCGTGGATGTGGGTCGTCGCGTAGGACATGTTGAAGTAGGGCAGCAGGCCCGCCGCGTGCCAGGTGGAGCCGGAGGTGAGCTCGTCGCGCTCCAGCAGCATGACATCGTCCCAGCCCGCCTTGGCCAGGTGATAGGCGATGGAGGTGCCCACCGCGCCGCCGCCCACGACCAGGGCCTTCACTTGCGTTTTCATGTCCCGATTCCCTCGTCCCGGAGTTTGCGCCCTTTGTACTGGCGCCGCCGCGAAAGCGCCCCCGGCTGACGACGCCTCATGGCGAAAAACCGACCAACTGTGGCCACTTGGCCCGGAGCCCGGCGGGCTCAGGCGGCGGGGCCGAGGTGGGCGAGAATGGGGCCCGCGTCGAGCCGCCCGAGGGCGCCCGCGACCTGGCCGCGCGGGCCCGCCAGGCGGGTGGCGGCGTAGGGCTCGGCCAGGCTCGTCTCGCCGCTCTGCAGGAGGGTGGCGGCGGTCAGCAGGGTTGCGGCGCTTTCGGCGAACCAGCGCGCCTCGGCCTCCTCCGGGAGGGCGGGCCAGCGGGCCAGGTGCGCCTCGAAGGCCGCGTCGAAGTGGCGGTTCAGGCCGCGGGCGCCCTCCAGCTCGGCCAGGAGGGCCTCGCGGGCGGCGCCGTCGCGCGCCAGGGTGCGCAGGATGTCGAGGCAGATGACATTGCCCGAGCCCTCCCAGATGCCGTTCAGCGGCGCCTCGCGGTAGAGCAGCGGCAGGGGCGTCTCCTCCACGTAGCCCATGCCGCCGAGGGCCTCCATCGCCTCGCCGATGAGGGGGCCGCAGCGCTTGTTGGAGAGGAACTTGGCCAGGGCCACGGCGATCCGGGCGAAGGCGCGGGGCGCCTCCCCTGCCCCGTCGAAAGCCCGCGCGACGCGCAGGCCGAGGGCCAGGGCGCCGGCCCAGTCGAGCGTCAGGTCGGCCAGGACCTGGGCCATCAGCGGCTGGTCGATCAGGCGGCGCTGGAAGGTGCTGCGGTGGGCGCACCAGTGGTGGGCCTCGCCGAGGGCGGCGCGCATCAGGCCCGCGGGGGCCATGGCGGTGTCGAGCCGGGTGTGGTGGACCATCTCGATGATGGTCTGGACGCCGCGCCCCTCCTCGCCCAGCAGATGCGCCAGGGCGCCGTGGTACTCGATCTCGGAGGAGGCGTTGGCGCGGTTGCCCAGCTTGTCCTTGAGGCGCTGGATCTGGATCGGGTTGCGCCCCCCTTCCAGCCAGCGCGGCACCAGGAAGCAGGAGAGCCCCGTCTCGGTCTGGGCCAGGGTGAGAAAGCCGTCCGACATGGGGGCCGAGCAGAACCACTTGTGCCCGGTGAGGCGCCAGCCGTCGGCGGTGCGCTCGGCGCGGGTGGCATTGGCCCGCACGTCCGAGCCGCCCTGCTTCTCCGTCATGGCCATGCCGAGCGTGGCGGCGCGCTTCTCGGCCAGGGGCCGGACGGCGGGATCGTAGTGGCGGGCCGTGAGCTTGGGCTGCCAGAGGGCGGCGAGGGCCTCATCCGCCGCGAGGGCGGGCACGGCGGCGTAGGTCATGGTCATGGGGCAGCAGTGGCCCGGCTCCACCTGGCTGGCGAGGTAGACCATGGCGGCATGGGCCTGGTGCCCGCCCTGCCCGCCCTCCCAGGCGATGGCGGCATAGCCCGCCTCCAGGCCAAGCTGCATCAGCTGATGGTAGGCCGGATGGTAATGCACCTCGTCGAGGCGGCGGCCCGCCCTATCGAAGAGGCGCAGCTCGGGCGGCTGGCGGTTGGCCTCGCGGCCCGCCTCGCGCGTCGCCTCGCGGCCAAGGGCTGCGCCGTAGGGGGCCAGGGTCTCGGCCCCGTCCCCGCCGCCCGCGGCGATCAGGCTGCGCAGCAGGGGATCGCCCTGCCAGAGGTCCAGGTCGCCGCGCCCCTCGGGCTGGTTGAGGACCTCGTGGCCGGTCAGATCGCTGCGGGGCGGCAGGGCGTGGCTCATGGCGGGCTCTCTTGGTGGTTTACTCGGGCAGGATCTTGCCGGGGTTGAGGATGTTCTCGGGATCGAGCGCGCGCTTGATGGCGGCCATGGTGTCGATCGTGGCCGCGCCCAGCTCGCGCACCAGGTAGGGGCGCTTACCCTGGCCGATGCCGTGTTCGCCGGTGCAGGTGCCGTCCATGGAAATGGCCAGATCGTTGAGCCAGCTCACGAACTCCTTGGCGCGGGCCCTCTCGTCGGGGTTGTCGCGGTCCACCAGGACGGTGGCGTGGAAGTTGCCGTCGCCCGCGTGGCCCACGGTGGGGGCCTGGAGGCCCAGCTCGGTGGCCCGCGCCTCGGCGGCGCCGACAGCCTCGGCCAGGCGCGAGATGGGGACGCAGACATCGGTGGCTACGGCGGTGCAGCCGGGGCGGATCTGGAGCATGGCCCAGTAGGCATCGTGGCGCGCCTGCCAGAGGCGGTTGCGTTCCTCCAGGCTGGTGGTGGCCTCGTAGCCGGTGCCGCCGAACTCCTCGGCGAGGGCGCCGAAGGTCTCGGCCTGCTCCACCACGCCGGCCTCGGAGCCGTGGAATTCCAGCAGCAGAAGCGGCGTTTCGGGCAGGGAGAGCTTGGAATAGCGGTTCACCGCGCCGACCATCTGGGCATCGAGCAGCTCGATCCGGGCCACCGGCAGGCCATACTGGATCACCGCCATGACGGTCTCCGAGGCGGCAGAGACCGAAGGGAAGGAGCAGCGCGCTGCCGAGATGGCCTCGGGAATGCCCTGGAGCCGCAGGGTCAGTTCGGTGATGATGCCGAGGGTCCCCTCGGAGCCCACCAGGAGGCGCGTCAGGTCGTAGCCCGCCGAGCTCTTGCGGGCGCGGCTGGCGGTGCGGATGATGCGCCCGTCCGCCATCACCGCCTCGATGGAGATGACATTGTCTCGCATCGTGCCGTAGCGCACGGCGTTGGTGCCCGAGGCCCGGGTGGCGGCCATGCCGCCGAGCGAGGCATTGGCGCCCGGGTCGATCGGGAAGAAGAGCCCCTGGTCGCGCAGGTGGGTGTTGAGCGCCTCGCGGGTCACCCCGGGCTGGACGCGGCAGTCGAGATCGCCCGCGTTCACCGCCAGAACCCGGTCCATCTGGCTCAGGTCCAGCGAGATGCCGCCCAGGGGCGCGTTGACGTGGCCTTCGAGCGAGGTGCCGGTGCCGTAGGCGATGATCGGCACCCGGTGGGCGGCGCAGACCTTGACCACCTCGGCCACCTCCTCCGTCGAGCGGGCGAAGACCACCCCGTCGGGCAGCTCGTTGGCGATCCAGGTGGTGGTGTGGCCGTGCTGCTCGCGGATCGACTGGCCGGTCTGGAGCCTCTCGCCGAACTTCTGCTTGAGGATGCCCAGGGCCGTCTCGATGCCCGCCGCGTTGCGGGTCAGGCCGCCGTCCGCCATGTCACTCCCCTCCCTTGCCGAGGGCGATGCCCTCGCGGCGCGGATCCGCCCCGCCGCTGAGCCGTTCGCCGATGCCGATCAGGTGCAGGCCCGAGGTGAGGGCCCGCTCGTTCACCTCGAAGCCCATGGCGGTGAGGGGCTCGGCGAGGCTCACGGCGGCGCTGCCCGCCTCCAGATCGTAGGTGCCGAAGCGGTTGACGGCGTGGGGGATCTGGGTCGCCTGCTGGACGTCGAGGCCCCAGTCGATCACCCCGACGATGGCCTCAGAGACGTAGCCGATGATGCGGCTGCCGCCGGGGCTGCCGAGGGCCAGCACCGGCGCCCCGTCACGCAGAACGATGGTGGGCGCCATGGAGGAGCGCGGCCGCTTGCCGGGCTCGACCCGGTTGGCGATGGGCACGCCGTCGGCATGGGAGCGGAAGGAGAAATCCGTCAGCTCGTTGTTGAGCAGGAAGCCGTTGGTCATGAGGCGCGAGCCGAAGCCGTTCTCGATGGTGGTGGTCATGGAGGCGACGTTGCCCGCCCCGTCCACGATGGAGATGTGCGATGTGGAGGGCAGCTCGAGGCTCGTGTCGTCGGCCCAGTTGAGGGCATGGTCGAAGGCGGGCTCGCCCGGCTCCACGCTCTCCAGCGCGGCGCCGGTTTTGAGCTCTTCGGCGCGGGCTTCGAGGTAGGCCGGGTCCAGCAGGCCCTCGACGGGGACCGGCACGAAGTCACTGTCGGCCAGGTAGCGGCCCCGATCCGCGAAGGCGAGGCGCGCGGCATCGCCCATCAGGCGGCGCACCTCCGGGTCCTGCGGCCCGGCGCTCAGGTCAAAGCCCTCGAGCAGGCCGAGGATCTGGCCCACGGCGACGGCCCCCGAGGAGGGCGGGCCCATGCCGCAGACCTCGTGGCCGCGGTAGGGGGCGCAGGTGGCGGGCCGTTCCTTGACCCGGTAGATGGCGAGATCGACCTCGGAAAGGACGCCGGGGTTGCCCGCCGCGCCCTGCACCTTGGCGACGATGGCGCGGCCCAGGTCGCCGCCGTAGAAGGCATCGGCGCCCTCCTCGGCGAAGCTTTGCAGGGTCTGCGCGTAGGCGGGGTTCTTGAGGAGGTCACCCGCCGCGAGGGGCGTGCCGCCGGGCATGAAATAGGCCGCCGTGTCGGGATCGCTTTGCAGGCGCTCCTGATCGCCCTCGATGAGCCCCGCCAGGCGCGGCGAGACCTCGAAGCCCGTCTCGGCCAGGCGCTGCGCCGGGGCCAGCAGCTCGGCCCAGTCCTGGGTGCCCCAGCGGGCATGAACCTCGGCCAGGAGCGCGGGCGTGCCGGGAGTGCCGACGGAGCGGCCCCCGACGACGGCATCGAAGAATCCCAGGGGGGCGCCGCTTTCATCCTGGAAGAGCCGCGGCGTGGCGGCCAGGGGCGCCGTTTCGCGGCCGTCGAGGGTGGTCACTTCGCCGCTGGCGGCATCGTACCAGACCAGGAAGGCGCCGCCGCCCAGGCCCGAGCTCTGGGGCTCCACCAGCCCGAGCATCACCTGGACGGCCACCAGGGCATCGGCCGCCGTGCCGCCGCGCGCCAGGACATCGGCCCCGGCCTGAACGGCGTGGGGGTTGGCCGCCGCCACCATCCAGCCCGCCGCCATGACGGGCCGACCCGCCGCCTTGGCCTCCAGCGCCGCCGCGACGGCGGGGCCCATGTTGGTGAAGGAACCGGCCCCGGCGGCCTCGGGGGCGACAGCATCGGCGGCCTGCTGGGCCTGGCCCGCCAGGGGCAGGCAAAGCAGCAGCGGCAGGAGTGACTTGTGGAACATCTTCTGGGCCCTCTCCGGTTGGCGCCCCGGCGTGCCGGGGGCGGGGGCCGCGCCGGGCCCCCTTTGCGTTGCGTGGCGGTGGCCGGGCGCCCGCGGGGGCGCCGCGGCGGATCAGAGCATCGAGGGGACGACCTGGTCGGGCGGGCGGTGGCCGTCGTCGAAGGTCTTGATGTTGATGATGACCTTCTCGCCCATCTCCAGGCGGCCCTCCACCGTGGCCGAGCCCATGTGCGGCAGGAGCACCACGTTGTCGAGCTCGCGCAGGCGGGGGTTGATGTCGGTCCCGTGCTCGTAGACGTCGAGCCCCGCGCCCTTGATCTCGCCCGCGCGCAGCATCCGCGTCAGGGCGTTCTCGTCGATCACCTCGCCGCGCGAGGTGTTCACGATCACCGCCTCCGGCTTCATCAGCTTGAGCCGCCGGGCGTTCATCAGGTGGAAGGTCGAGGGGGTGTGCGGGCAGTTGACCGAGATGACATCCATCCGGGCGACCATCTGGTCGAGGCTCTCCCAGTAGGTGGCCTCCAGCCCGGCCTCGATGTCGGCGTGCAGGCGGCGGCGGTTGTGGTAGTGGACCTGCATCCCGAAGGCCCGCGCCCGGCGCGCCACGGCCTGGCCGATGCGGCCCATGCCGAGGATGCCGAGCCGCCGCCCCGAGACCCGCCCGCCCAGCAGCGCGGCGGGGGACCAGCCGGTCCATTCGTTCTTCTGCATGAGTGCCATGCCCTCGGACATGCGGCGGGTGACGGCCAGGATCAGGGCCATGGTCATGTCCGCCGTGTCGTCCGTCAGGACGCCGGGGGTGTTGCTGACGAGGATGCCGTGCTGGCGGGCGGTGGCCACGTCGATGTGGTCCACCCCGGCGCCGTAGTTGGCGATCAGCTTGAGCCTTTCGCCGGCCTGGGCGATCATCCCGGCGTCAATCGTGTCGGTGATGGTGGGGACCAGCACGTCGGCCCCCTTCATCGCCTGGACCAGATCGGCCTTCGACATGGGGCCCTCGTCCTCGCGCAGGGTCACGTCGAAGAGCTCGGACAGGCGGGTTTCCACCGCATCGGGCAACCGTCGCGTGACTACAACACTCAGACGTTTCTTTGGCATCAAATCCTCCCCGGGGCTTGGCGCTGATCGCTTCGGGGTGCATCGTGTCGCAAGCGGCGACGAGGCACAAGAACCCCGCGGCGCAAAAGAGCAAAAACAAAAAACAGTGCAGGCAGCACCTCATGCTTACCGCGACGATTAGGGCCCTTCTGCTGGCCGCCCTGTTGATCCCCGTGGGACAAACTCCTCTCGGCGCCGAAGAGACGCGCGGCCCGGTCACCAACCTGCCCCTGCCGCGCTTCGTCTCGATGAAGGCGTCCGAGGGCAACGTGCGGCGCGGGCCCTCGCTCTCGCACCGCATCGACTGGGTCTTCAAGCGGCGCGACATGCCGCTGCGCATCACCGCCGAGCATGGCCACTGGCGCCGGGTCGAGGACCGCGACGGCATGGGCGGCTGGATTCACTATTCGCTCCTGTCCGGCACCCGCACGGTGCTGGTGGAGCAGGACATGCTGGCCCTGCGCGCAAGGCCCGACCCCAAGGCGCCTGTGATGGCCGCGCTCGAGGTGGGGGTGGTGGCGCGCCTGGGCGACTGCGACATCGAATGGTGCGAGCTGCGCTCGGGCGGTTACAGCGGCTGGGCGCCCAAGGCCCGTGTCTGGGGCGTGGGGGCCCAGGAGATCCGCCAGTAGCGCCGCCCCCGGCCCCCTAACCCGCCGCGAAGGCGGCGATGCGCCGGGCCAGCTCCGGCCCCACGTCCTCCTGCAGGAAATGGCCCGCTCCGGGCAGGATCGCGTGGGCCTGGCCCGCGGCCCCCGGCAGGTGCTTCTGAAAGACCTTCTCCACCCCGGCCATGATCTTGTCCTCGGCGCCGAAGAGGGTCAGCACCGGGGTCTTGAGCGCCGAGAGGACCTCCCAGGCGGCACGGTTGGGCACGGCCTCCGGGTCCTCCGGGCTGGCGGGCACCAGCACCGGAAACTGCCGCGCCCCGGCCTTGTAGCTCTCCTCCGGGAAGGGGGCGTTGTAGGCCGCCACCTCCGCCTCGGTCAGCTTGGAGACGGTGCCGCCGTGCACGATCCGCCCGGCATTGAAGTGCTCGACCGTCTGGGAGTAGTCGCGCCAGCCCTCGAAGGCCGGGCCCATGGGCTGATCCCCGGTGGGCAGGGCCGTGTTGCTCAGCACCAGGCGGGCAAAACGGTCGGGCTGCTTGGCCACCAGGCGCAGGCCGATCAGGCCGCCCCAGTCCTGGGCGAAGAGGGTGAGATCGCGCAGGTCCATCTGCGTCAGCCAGGCATCCATCCAGGCGACATGGCGGGCGTAGGTGTAATCCTCCCGCGCGGCGGGCTTGTCGGAGCGGCCGAAGCCCGGCAGGTCCGGCGCCAGGACCCGGTGGCCCGCCGCCACCAGGGGCGGGATCATGTGGCGGTAGAGGTAGCACCAGGTGGGCTCCCCGTGCAGCAGGAGGACCGGCGGCCCGTTGCGCGGCCCCTCGTCCAGGTAGTGCAGGCGGAGCATCCCGCCCGCGCCGGTGGGGACCTCCAGGTAGTGGGGGGCGAAGTCGAAATCGGGCAGGCCGTCAAAGCGGCTATCCTCGGTGCGGTGCAATTGCATGGGGGTCTCCTTTGCGCCAGACTGGGCGACACAGGCACGACTTTCAAGTTTCAAGGAATCCTCCCCCATGCAGGCCATCACCTACGCGGACTTCGGTCCGGCCAAAGACGTTCTCTCCCTGACCGAGATGGAGACCCCCGCCCCCGCCGCGGGCGAGGTCCTGGTGCGGCTGGCCCTCTCGGGGGTGAACCCCTCGGACGTGAAGAGCCGCCGCGGCCGCCCCGGCCTCGGCAAGCCCGCCTTCCCCGCCATCATCCCCCACAGCGACGGCGCGGGCGTGATCGAGGCGGTGGGCGCGGGCATCGACGAGGCGCGCATCGGCCAGCGGGTCTGGATCTGGAACGGCCAGTGGCAGCGCCCCTTCGGCACCGCCGCGACCCACATCGCCCTGCCCGCCGAGCAGGCGGTGCTCCTGCCCGAGGGCATCTCCTTCGAGACTGCCGCCTCCCTTGGCATCCCGGGCCTGACGGCCTGCCACGCGGTCTTTGCCGGCGGCGAGGTGACGGGCCAGACGCTCCTGGTGCAGGGGGGCTCCGGCACGGTGGGCTACCTGGCGGTGCAGCTCGCCCGCTGGGGCGGCGCCCGGGTGCTCGCCACGGCCTCGCCGCGCGATCACGCGCGGGTGCTTGCGGCCGGCGCCGAGGCGGTCTTCGACTATGGCGCGGCGGACCTGGCGGAGCAGATCCTGGCGGCCAACGGGGGCGCGCCGGTGGACCAGGTGATCGAGGTGGAACTGGGCGCCAACCTGCCGCTCGACAGTGCCATCATCGCGCCCAACGGCCGTATCGCCGCCTACGGTTCGGCCAAGGACCTTGAGCCGCGCCTGCCCTTCTTCGAGCTGCTCTTCAAGGCCGTGACCCTGGACATCATCCTGGTCTACCTGCTGCGCCCCGCCGAACGCGCCGCCGCCACCGCGCGCCTGCACCGCGCCCTGCTCGAGGGGGCGCTCGAGTGCCCGGTGGAGCGAACCTTCCCGCTGGCGGAGACGGCGGCGGCCCACGAGGCGGTCGAGGCCGGCGCGCGCCGCGGGGCGATCCTGGTGGACTGCGGGTAGAGGGGCGGTGGCTATGGCTGCCGTCTGACGGGAGGGGGCGCCGTGAACGCGTGGCGCCCCTCTCCGCCCCCCGCGCGACAGGGCAAGGCGCCCCGCAACCGCAGGTGCAATGGGCGCCCTGCCGCCCAACGCGGCCCCCGAAACCGACACCGAAGAACCGCCACTTTTTGCCAATTCGGGTCTTGCACCCGCCGCCCCATCGGCTTAATTACCGCCTCGTTGCTGGGGTGTAGCCAAGCGGTAAGGCAGCGGTTTTTGGTACCGTGTACCGTAGGTTCGAATCCTACCACCCCAGCCAACACTCTCCTTACATTGCGACTATCGGCCCGAAGGTCGGTTCTAAGCGGGAAAGGCCCCCAGGAATGCCCCTGCTACGGGGCATGCGCCCCCTTGGTGGATTTGGGGGGGGGCGAAGAAGCCTCCCCTGTTGGCAGCCTCTTCTGCAACGGGAGCAACGGCTATGACGGGTGGTCCGCGGAGCCATCGGTTTTCTGGAAGTCAGCTGTGCCGACGGTCCATCATTTGGCTGAGAATGCGCCGAAGTCTCATCTCAAGAAGCGTCACCGAAAGAAAACGGCGGCTAATGCTGAAGACCTCTCGGCACAAACCGCTGTACTTTGATCGACGACTATTGAGCGGCGCGATCTGCACCTGAAGGACGTAACAAAAGTGCTGATAACCCAACCAATACACCGACAGACATCAGCGGCCAGGTAATGGCTAGGAAAGTTTCCGACCCACTCATCGGATACTCGGGAACAGACCCCACAAGCACACTGCATGCTGACCTTTCGAGAACGAAGACTTCAAGCGCCAACCGGGCCGAAAACCAGACCTGCCATATCACAATCGGCACCAGCGGCAGCAAGAACAGGGTCAGCGCGCGGGCCTGTGCCGAAAACCAAAGCCCAAGGAGTGCCAAGCCATACAGCGCCGCGGAGACCACAACGCCGGACAATCGGTCCGCGTCACCATGCGTGCATGTGCCAGCCACTCGCGCGAAGACTGTGTTGCCAGCCGCAAGATAGAAAAAGGCTAAAGATATTATCGCCAGAGCTCGCATAGCTGACGGTAGCGCGATGATGTAGAGCGTCGATGCTTGCCAGAATCTACTCCACTACTCTCCAATTTTGATCCTTGATGGTGGTGGAAATCCTGGCCTAATCAAAGTCCATCCTCCTGACACACTTGGCCTATCAGCATGGAATACCGGCCCCCTACCCCTCCAGCCCCGACGCCCCGTAGCGCGTGCCACTCCCTTCGCGCGCCGCCGCTGCCTCCAGCCGCGCGCGGGGCAGGCTGAGGCGCACGTGGAAGCCGGTATCGTCGAGCCACCGTTCGACGCTGCCGCCGAGGCGGCCCTCCACCATGAGCTGCATCAGGCGGGTGCCGAAGCCGACCCGTTGCGCGGGCTGGGGTGTCTCGGCGCGGGCGGTGGTGCGCTCTTCGTGCCAGTCGAGCAGCAGGGTGTCGCCCGTCTCGGAGAGGGCGCCCCGGATGGTCAGGCGGACCCCCTCCTCCGCGCTGCCGTGCTTCAGGGCGTTGGTCGCGAGCTCGTTCAGCACCAGCGAGAGGGGCATGACGGAATCGCTGTCGACCACCAGGGCGGGGGCCTCGATGGTGGTGCGCTCGCCCTCGGGCAGGATGCCGATGGCCTCGCCGATGAGGGCCGGCAGGGCGACCCCGACGCTGGCATCCTCGATCGCCATGCGGTTGGCCTGGCCCACCGCCACGAGGCGGCCCAGGAAGGCCTCGTCCAATTCTTCCTTGCTGGCGGCGGCGCGCGAGCAGCTGCGGTAGATCGAGGCCAGGACGGTCAGGCTGTTGCCCACCCTGTGGCTCATCTCGCGGCGCAGGGTCTCGCGGTGCTCGGCGCTTTGCTTGCGCCCGATGGCCACGCCGACCTGGCTGCCGATGGTCTGGAGCATGCGCAGGACCTGCGGGTCGAGCCGGGCGCGGGGCGAGCCAAAGAACTCCAGCACGCCGTGGATCTCGCCGCCCTGGCCGACGGGCAGGGCCACGGCGCGGGTCAGGCCGACCTCGGCGAAGGTCTCGCGGCGCAGGAAGCCCTCCGAGGCGGAGAGATCCTCGAGCGCCTCGAGCTGACCCGAGCGCAGGGCCCGCCCGGGCAGCCCCTCGCCGGGGGCGAAGGAGACCCTGTCGGTGGCCTCGACGATGGGCTGGAAGTGCGGGTCCGCCAGGTGCCAGGTGCCCGTGGGGTGCAGGCGCGCGTGATCGCCGCGCCCGCGCAGGACGAGGAAATGGCCCGCCTCCAGGCCGGATACACCGCAGACCGTGTCGAGGCAGAACTGGGTGAATTCGTCGAGCGAGACCTCGTCGAGCAGCCGCTCGGCCACGGCCAGGAGGGCCTCGGCTTCGCGGGCCCGCAGCTCCTGCTCGCGGCGCGCCTGTTCCTCGGCCACGAGGCTGCGGATGAAGGCGTAGAAGGTGCGCCCGCCGCCGTCCTGGGGCATGGGAAAGATGGAGATCTCGATGGGGAACTCGGTGCGGTCGCGGTTCAGGGCGGTGATGCTGATGCGCTTTTCCAGCACCGGCCCCTCGCCCGTGCGGTTGTAGTGGGCCAGGCCCCGGGCGTGGTTGCTGCGGTGCTGCGGCGGCACGATGAGCTGCCCCATGGAGCCGCCCAGCGCCTCTTCCCGGGTCCAGCCGAAGAGGCTCTCCGCCGCGCCGTTCCAGGCCACCACGCGCCCCGCCTCGTCCATGCCGACAACGGCGTCGAGCGCGCGGTCAAAAAGCGATTCGAGATGTTTCACGCGGCTTACCCTTCACTCATTCGTGACTAGCCGCAGTTTCCCGGCAAGTCGAGCCACGCTCTTGCGGCGATCGGCGGGGGCACGCCGGCGGGGCGGCCCCCTGCCCCTACGCAGAAGTGAAAGACGCCGGGGAAAGAAGATGTTACACTGCTCACGTGGAGGACCAGCACCGGTCACCCAGGGGACCAGCATCCTGTCTGCGGCCGGGCTCAGCGGAGGATGCAGCCATGGTCAAGACAATCGGAAATCCCCTCACCTGGACAACCCGCAACGTCGTCGATGGGGCCCTGCATGTGGCCCATTCGGTGGAACGGATCGGCGGCGAGGCCCAGGCGGAGCCCAAGATCCAGACACTCACGCGGGAGGATCTGCGCATCGCCCTGCGGCGCGGCTACGAGGACTTCAAGGCGGCCCGCGCGGATGTCATGTTTATCTGCCTGATCTACCCGCTGCTCGGTCTGATGCTGGCCGGTGTCGGGCTTAACGCGAACCTCCTGCCGCTGGTCTTCCCGGCCGCCGCGGGCTTTGTCCTGCTCGGGCCCTTCGCGGCCGTGGGGCTCTACGAGGTGAGCCGCCGCCGCGAGGAGGGCGAGCAGGTCTCCTGGCTGGCCGCACTGTCGGTGACGGGGTCGCACAATTTCGGGGCGATCATGGTGCTCGGCTTCTACCTCATCGCCCTCTTCCTGGCCTGGATCCTCACGGCGCACCTGGTCTGGTCCCTCACCCTGGGGCCCGCGCAGCCCACCTCCGTCGCCGCCTTCGTCACCTCGGTCCTGACCACCGGGGCGGGCTGGGCGATGGCCCTGATCGGCCTGGTGCTGGGCTTCTGCTTTGCCGTGGCGGTGCTGGCCACGAGCGTGGTGAGCTTCCCGCTGCTGCTGGACCGCAACATCGGCGTGCCCCTGGCGGTGCGCACCTCCTGGCAGGTCTTCCGGCAGAACCCCGGCGTGATCGCCACCTGGGGCTTCCTCGTGGCCGCCCTGCTCTTCCTCGGCTCGCTGCCGCTTTTTGTGGGTCTGATCATCGTGCTGCCGGTGCTGGGCCATGCGACCTGGCACCTCTACCGGCGGGCGGTGAGCTTCTGATCTAGCTGTTAGGTGAAGGGGGCGCCCCCTTGCGGGGCGCCCGAGGGGTCAGCCGTTCCGGCTTTTCGGTGCGGCGCGGTCGCTGTTGGCGGGCGCGGGCGTAGCGCCGCCCTTCGCGCGGCATTGCGCGGGCGGCAGGAGCGTGATCCGCCACCCCTCCGCCGCCTGATGGGGCAGCACCCAGGGGGCGGGGGCGGGTTCCGAGGCGAGGCGCTGGCGGAAGGCGAGGCAGCCCTCGGAAGGCGCGCCCTCGGACGAATCGGCGCGCGCCGTTCCGGCGGCCAGCGCCGAGGGGGCCGCGTTGATGTTGTCGTGCTCCGCGATGCCGAGGAAATGGGCGACGAGATCCAGCATGACGCGGTCCGCGTCCAAGGTCATCAAATCCATTACGACTCCAAATTCGTTACGCCCGTCCAACCCGCCCCCTTGGTCGCCCAGAACTGGGGCCACAATTTGTTGGTTCGGCGGAATTCCTCCCGCAATTCGGGCGCGCCGCCTTGTTGACGCCCAAGTCTGAAGAAATGGTTAAGAAAGGGCCCGGCGCGGGCCCGGCGGGACGTCCCGCAAAGGCCGCCATGAGCGCGCGGAAGGCGCTTCACCCGGCATCACCGGGCTGACCCAAAGTCAGCCTAATTCCCGTGCAACGTGCCGTTGCTCTTGTTGCCAAATTGGAACTATTCTCGGCGACAAATCCACACTGTGGACAAAAACCTTGTGAGTTCAACTTCCTATAGTACGCTCTTAACATGAAAACTGAGCATCTGTGCCGCCAGTAACAATTAAGTCTTGGAGTTTCCCCAATGCCCGACGGTCACGCGGCGCCCCCTTCCGGCCAAATCCACAGCCCCAAGACGCAGGCCCGCGAGGTGCGCCCGGACTGGAGCGCCTACGCCACGGCCTACGATCTGCTTTCCGATCACAACCCCGCCTACCGGGCGCTCGTGGCGGATTTCACGGCCTTTCTCGGCAGCATCGAGCGGCCCCGGGTGATCTATGATATCGGTGGCGGCACCGGCAATTACACCGAGGTGGCCGCCCGCCTCTGCCCGGAGAGCGAGGTCCACCTGATGGAGCCCGACGCGGGCATGATCGGCCACGCGCGCGCCAAGCTCGCCGCCCATGACAACGTGCGCTACCACAATATCGCGCTGGAGGACGTGGCCGCCGAGGGCGCGGCCGATCTGGTGATCTGTGTCCATGCCCTCTACGCCATGCCCGGCCAGGGCCAGCGGCTGGACGATCTGCGCCGCCTGCTGCGTCCGGGCGGGCTGCTCTACCTCATCGACCTTGGCCGCGACATGAACGTCGGCGACTGGCGCGGCTATCTCTTTTCCCACCTGAAGAAGGAAAGGGGGCTCGCGGGTGCGCTGCGGGTCTTCTGGCAGGGGCGGGAAATCGCCAAGCAGAACGCGGCCATCCGAAAGGCTCAGAAGAGCGGCCTCTACTGGACCCACAGCGGCGCGGAGCTGGCCTCGGCCGTCAGCGACGCCGGCTTCGACATCCTCAGGCAGGATTCCGTCTATCGGGACTACAGCGACCTTCTGGTCTGTCACGCTGTCTCCTGATCGTCGGATCGGAAGGAAAAAAAGAATGAACGAGCAGGTGATCGCGGCGTTGCAGGACGCCCGCTACCGGGTGCTGACCGACAGCGCCGACCTCGAGGCGCTTTACCGATTGCGCTACCGCTCCTACCGGGGCAACGGCTCCATCCCGGAGAACGAGACCGGCCGGATGGCCGATGCCTTCGACGAGAGCGCCAACTGTCTGCATGTGGCGGTGGAGATGGAGGGCGAGATGCTGGCCTCGGTGCGGCTGCACCTGGTCTCCAAGCTTTCCCACTGTGCCCCGACGCTGGAGGTCTTTCCCGAGATCATGGCCGAGGCCGCGCCCGATCTCACGGTGCTGGACCCGACCCGCTTCGTCATTGATCCCGAGGCGCGCAAACGGCAGGTGCCGCTGCACTTCCTGGCCCTGCGCATCCCCTTCCTGGCGGCCATGTTCTACGACATCGACCTGGCCCTGGCCCCGGTGCGGGCCGAGCACACGGCCTTCTACCGCCGCTACCTGGGCTACAGCCTGGCGCTTGAGCCGCGCAGCTACCCGGGGCTGAAGAAGCCCATCCAGCTCTTGACCGCGAACTTCCGCGAGGAGCGCGACCGGGTGCTGGAACGGGTGCCCGTCTTTGGCCCCATGGCCGAATTCCCCGAGGCCGACATCGACTTCCCGGCCCTCACGGGCATCTACGCCCCCTCCGAGCGCAGCCGCTCCGAAGCGGCCTGACACCGGGCGCCGGGGCGGCAGAGACCGCCCCGCGCCGCCCTGCTATGCCCCATCGCCGCAAATTTTCTAAGGATTGACCCCTTCGCGCCTGACGAAGGACGGATTTTCACCACATTGGCCCGGTAGTGCCTGAGCAAGTAGCAGCGTAGAGGCACGCATGAAGGCTCTGAAAGCCACTTGGGCAGCCCGGGGAAACTGGTTCAGCCCCAAGGGACGCGAGAAGCGGATCAAGGATTACTTGATTCTCGCCAACCGGCTGGTTTGGCAAAGGCAGGCGAGCTTTCTCGCCGCCGCCATTCTTGCGGCCTTCTACTTCGATCCGATCTCCACCCTGATCTGCTACGCGCTGGTCGTGGTCACCGAGCTGCTCGACGAGTTCCTGGGGCGCCGGACCCGCGCCTGGGACGGCAACGACCCCGTCGAGGGCCGCCGGATCTTCCGGCGCATCGCCCTCAACACGGTGCTCAGCGCCTCGGCGATCAGCCTCTTCGTGATCAACATGGCGGTGCAGCAGCCCTCGGGCGGTCACTTCACGCCGCTCTTCTTCCTCTTCTCGGCCTCCGTCTTTGCGGCCATGTACAACAGCCAGATGATCGGCATCCTGCTCCTGCGGCTGTCGATCTACGCCCTGGCCTTCCTTTTCATCGGCCTTCTCGATGTGGTGCGCTTCTTCCCGCCCATCACCTCGCACATCTGGCTTGAGTTCTTCACGATCATATTCGTGCTCTACTTCATCATCGACATGTCGGTGAAATTCTTCCTCAACTACCAGTACCGGCTGGACCAGATGAAGCGGATGCGGGCCGAGAACGAGCGCACCAAGGCCGCGCTGGAGGTGAAGTCGCAGTTTCTCGCCACCGTCAGCCACGAGCTGCGCACGCCCCTCACCTCGATTCTGGGCTCGCTGGAGCTGGTCAACAACGGTGTGCTGGGCGAGGTGCCGGACAAGGTGAAGCCGGTCCTGGGGATCGCGGGCAAGAACGGGCGCCGTCTGGCCGCCCTGATCGAGGACCTGCTGGATCTGCAAAAGCTAGAGGCGGGCGAGATCGCCCTCGACTTCAAGCCGGTGGACGGCAACGGCCTCGTCAAGGAGGCCGTCGAATCCATCACCGGCTATGCCGACAGGCTGGGTCTTTCCGTCGCCACCATCCCCTGCCTGGAGGACTGCCGCCTTCTGGGGGACCGCAACCGCCTGGTGCAGGTGATGAACAACCTCCTGTCGAACGCGCTCAAGTTCTCCGACAAGGGCGGCACCGTGACCGTCCGGGTCGAGACCCGCAGCGACCGCATCCGCATCTCCGTGCACGACGAGGGCATGGGCATCCCCGAGGGCGCCGAGGAGCGCGTCTTCGGCAAGTTCAGCCAGGTCGATTCCTCGGACGAGCGCAAGGTCGGCGGCACTGGCCTGGGGCTTAACATCACCAAGCAGATCGTCGAGCGCCACGGCGGCGACATCGGCTATGTCAGCGCGCTTGGCGTGGGCTCCACCTTCTATGTGGAGTTCGACCGCCTGACCGGCAGCGACGACCTGGACGAGGATGCCGAGCCCCTGGCCGACGTGGCCTGAGCTCCCTGCCCCCATTGCCTCGCGGCAAAGCCTCCCCATATCTCTTCCCAGAGCCCTAGAAACACCGGATGACGCTCATGGGATATGCAAAGACGGCACTGCTGATGGCGGCCATGACCGCCCTCTTCATGGGGGTGGGCTACCTGATCGGCGGCAGCGGCGGCGCGCTCATCGCGCTTGTCGTGGCGGCGGCGATGAATGCCTTCACCTGGTGGAACTCGGACCGCATGGTGCTCCGGATGCATGGCGCCCAGCCGCTCCTGCCGGGCGACGCCCAGGGGCTGCACGCCCTGACCATGGAGCTGGCCCGCAAGGCCGATTTGCCCCAGCCCAAGCTCTACCTGATCGACACGCCCCAGCCCAACGCCTTTGCCACCGGGCGCAACCCCGCCAATGCCGCCGTGGCCGTCACCTCGGGCCTAGTGCGCAGCCTCAGCCGCGAGGAGCTGGCCGGGGTGATCGCCCACGAACTGGCCCACATCCGCAACCACGACACGGCCATCATGACGGTCACCGCCACCTTCGCCGGGGCCATTTCCATGCTGGCCAACTTCGCCCTCTTCTTCGGCGGCGCGCGCGAGCGCATGGGCCTGATCGGCACGCTGATGATGATGTTCCTCGCCCCCCTGGCCGCCGCCCTGGTGCAAATGGCCATCAGCCGGACCCGCGAATATGCGGCGGACCGCGCCGGGGCCGAGATCTGCGGCAACCCGCTCTGGCTTGCCGGGGCGCTGGAGAAGATCGCCAGCGGTGCCGCCCGGATCGACAACCACGCCGCCGAGCGCAACCCGGCGACGGCGCATATGTTCATCATCAACCCGCTGCACGCCCACAAGCACGACAGCCTCTTCGCCACCCACCCGGCAACGGAGAACCGCATCGCGGCCCTGCGGGAAATGGCAGGCGGCGGCAGCGGCACGCCCCGGCCCGCTTCCCGGCCCGCCGGGCGGCTTTCGGAAAGCCGCATCCCCAAGGCGGGCGGGCGGCCCCAGGGCGGGCCCTGGCGCTAGGCCCCTAGCCTGCCGCGAAACGGCCGCGCGTGCGGTTGGCGAAGGCCACCAGCGAGAGCATCACCGGGACCTCCACCAGGACCCCCACGACCGTCGCCAGGGCGGCGCCGGAGTTGAGCCCGAAGAGGCTGATGGCGACGGCCACGGCCAGCTCGAAGAAGTTGGAGGTGCCGATCAGGGCGCAGGGTGCGGCGATCCTATGGGGCACCCGCAGGGCATAGGCGGCGGCATAGGCCAGGGCGAAGATGCCGTAGCTCTGGATCAGGATCGGCACGGCAATCAGGGCGATGACCAAGGGCCGCTCGAGGATCACCTGGCCCTGGAGGCCGAAGAGGATCATCACCGTCGCCACCAGCCCGAGGGCCGAGAGGGGCTTAATCCTGGCCTGGAAGGCAGCGATGCGCGCCTCCGCTCCCAGGGCGCGCCGGGTCAGCAGGCCGGCCGCCAGCGGCAGGGCCACGTAGAGCACGGTGGCCAGCACCAGGGTCTGCCAGGGCACGGAAACCTCCGTCACCCCCAGCAGCAGGGCCACGATGGGGGCGAAGGCCACCACCATGATGAGATCGTTCACCGAGACCTGGACCAGGGTATAGGTCTCGTCCCCGCGGGTGAGCTGGGACCAGACAAAAACCATGGCCGTGCAGGGCGCGGCGCCGAGCAGGATCAGCCCGGCGATGTACTGGGCCGCATCCTCGGGGGCGATCAGGGGGGCGAAGAGGTGCTCGAAAAAGAGCACCGCGAGGAAGGCCATGGAGAAGGGCTTGATCAGCCAGTTGACCGCCAGGGTGATGAGGAGGCCGCGCGGCTGCCGCGCGATCCCGGCGACGGCGCCGAAATCCACCCCCACCATCATCGGATAGACCATGGCCCAGATCAGGAGCGCCACGACGAGGTTGATGCGCGCCACCTCGGCGGCGGCGACCATCTCGAAGAGGCCCGGCACCAGGCTGCCGAGGGCGATGCCCGCCGCCATGGCCAGGGCCACCCAGAGGCTGAGCAGCCGTTCGAAGCCCGCCATGGCGGGGGGCGGCGTCGCGGTGCTGTCGCTCATGGGGCGCAGTCCGGCAGGTCGATCTGCTCGATCAGCGGCTGGCAGAGATCGGGCCGTCCGCCGCAGCAGTCGGCCAGGAGGAACTGCACCAGGCCGCGCAGGCCCGCCATCTCGGCGAAGAAGCGGATCGAGCGGCCCTCGCGGGTGCTGCGGATCAGGCCCGCGGCGCGCAGCTGGGCAAGGTTGGAGGAGAGGGTGTTGGGCCGCACCGAGAGGGCGGCGGCGATCTCTCCGGCGGCCAGGCCGCGCGGCCCCGCCTGGACCAGCAGGCGCAGGGCCTCCAGCCGGGTCTCCTGGGAGAGGGCCGCGAAGGCGGCGAGGGCATCTGTCTTTTCCATGCTTCGCGAATAATCGAAGCGAAGGCCCGCTTCAAGGGTCCAAATCCTGCCCCGGCGGCGCAGAAAGGCGGCAAACCTTGATCCGGCGCAAGGTTGCCCCGCGCGGCAGGGGCCATAAGGGAGCCATGACACAGATCGACCGCCTGCAAAAGCTCGGCCTCTTCGAGGCCCGCGTGCCCCGCTACACCTCCTACCCCACCGCGCCGATCTTCTCGGCCGCCGTCGGGGCCCGCGACCAGGGAGAGGCCCTCGCCCGGCTCGATCCGGCGCAGCCCCTCTCGCTCTACCTTCACATCCCCTTCTGCGAGCGGCTCTGCTGGTTCTGCGCCTGCCGCACCCAGGGCACCCGCACCCTCTCGCCCGTGGCAAGCTACCTGGAGAGCCTGGAGGCGGAGCTGGCGCTCCTGCGCGACCACCTGCCCGAGGGCATCCGCATGGGCCAGATGCACTGGGGCGGCGGCACCCCGACGATCCTGCCGCCCGAGCTGATCCACCGCCTGGCACGGGCGGTGAAGGCAGCCTTGCCGCCGACGGAGGATTGGGAGTTCTCGGTCGAGATCGACCCGACGCTGGTGGATGGCGCCAAGATCGCCGCCCTGGCAGCGGAGGGCATGACCCGGGCCTCCATCGGCATCCAGGACTTCGATCCCCTCGTGCAGCGGGCCATCGGGCGGCAGCAGCCGGTGGAGGTCACCCGCGCCTGCATCGCCAATCTGCGGGCGGCGGGCATCGCCTCGCTCAACGCCGATTTGGTCTACGGCCTGCCGCACCAGACCAGCGCGAGGCTGGAGCGCACCCTGGCGGAGGTGCTG
The DNA here is from genome assembly GCA_965212515.1 of Sulfitobacter sp. GTDB lineage: Bacteria > Pseudomonadota > Alphaproteobacteria > Rhodobacterales > Rhodobacteraceae > Sulfitobacter. Next base: position 3,145,961 of record OZ243122.1, on the reverse strand, counting down.
GCCCTGACGCCCGACCGGATCGCGCTTTTTGGCTATGCCCATGTGCCCTGGATGTCCAAGCGCCAGCGCCTGATCGACGCCGAGAGCCTGCCCGACGAGAGGGCACGCTTTGCCCTGGCCGGGCAGGCGGCGGCGCGCTTTGCGGAGGCGGGCTACGAGGCCATCGGGATTGACCATTTCGCCCGGCCCGAGGATGGCCTGGCCCGGGCCGCCAAGGCAGGAAGGCTGCGGCGCAACTTCCAGGGCTATGTGGCGGACGACTGTCGCCACCTTCTGGGGCTCGGCGCCTCCGCCATCTCGCGCCTGCCGGGGGGCTACTTCCAGAACGCCCCCGCCACGGCGGCCTATGCCCAGCGCATCGCGGAGGGCACCCTGGCCTGCGCGCGCGGCCACCTGCTCAGCGCGGAGGACCGCCTGCGCGGATGTGCCATCGAGATGATCATGTGTGACTTCGCGCTGGATCTGGCCCGCCTGCCCGCCCCAGCCGAGACCCTGCTGGCGCCGATCCTGGCGCGCCTGTCAGCAGAGTTCGGCGAGCTGCTCCATATGCGAAAGGGGGGCTTTGCCATCCGCCCCGAGGGCCGTGCCCTGACCCGCATCATCGCCAGCCGGTTCGACGCCCACCAGGGCGGCACCGCCCGCTACAGCCAGGCCTCCTGAGCCGGACGCTCAGCGGCCCGCGACGGCGTGCGGCTGGGCGTCGGGGTGCATGACGATCTGTTCGCGCAGTTCGTTCAGGGTCAGGTGTTCGGCACTGTGGGGATGTTTCTCAAGGTAGCGGACGGCCTGATGCTTCAGCCCCTCCTTCTCGAACGCTTCGACAACCTTCTTCACGGCATTCGCCATTGCAGCCTCCTCAAGCCTGATCCTCACCATCCTCACCGAGTAACCACTTACGCCGCGTTAACCCCAAGCTAGCCCATGAGTTCCCCCCTCCGAGCGTTTTCAACGCAAGGATGCAGGGAAGCGGCGAAAGACCGCCCAAACTCACCCCACGGTGGTGCTGCGGCGCTCCAGCATGAGGACATCGCGCCACTGGCCGGCCAGCGGGCCGTAGCCCATCCGGCCCAGCCGCTCGCGCCGCCCCAGGGTGCGGAAGCCCTGGCCCGCGTGCAGCGCCAGGCTGCCGCCGTTCTCGGGGAAGATCTGGGCCACCAGGGTCCAGTAGCCCGCCGCCTCGGAAGCCTTCACCAGGCCACCCAGCAGGTGTCGCCCCAGGCCCGCGCCCTGGCTTGCCGGATCGAGGTAGACCGAAACCTCCCCCACCCCGGCATAGACGGCGCGCTGCGAGGTCGGGCCGACCCCGGCCCAGCCCAGCACCTGCCCGCCCTCCTCGGCCACCAGGGCCAGCCCGCCGCGCCCCAGGTAGGCTGCGGAAAAGCTCTGCCAGTCGTGCGCCTTGTCGCGGAAGGTCGCATGGCCGGTGGCCAGACCGGCGGCGTCGATTTCACGGATGCGGGGGGCATCCTCGGGGCGGGGCGGGCGAAGGCTGATGCGGCTGAGATCCATGGCGCCAGATGGCCGCACTTGGCGCCCCGCCGCAATGGCTTTCTGGCGCGGCGCTAGCCCTGGCCGGTGACCTCGCGAAGGGCGGCGGTGATGCGGCTGGTGGGATAGGGCTTGGGAAAGAAGCGGCAGCCGGGGGGCATCTCGCGGCCCTCCAGATCGACGATGCCCGAGGCGATGATGATGCCCATCTCGGGGAAGCGGTCGCGCACCTCGGCGGCGAGGGCCAGGCCATTCATGCCACCGGGCATGTCCACGTCGGTGAAGAGAACGGCGATCTCGCCCTCCTGCTCCAGCACCTGCAGCGCCTGGGCCGCGGAGGCGGCCTCGAAGGTGCGGAAGCCCGCCTCCTCGATCATGTCCACCGCCTCCATGCGGATCAGCGGTTCGTCCTCGACGACGAGGATTACGGGGGCGTCTTGCTGGGGGCCGGTCATGTAAAAGGCTACTCTTTGAACGACTTGGCGCGCAGTGACCTACCCGGTCAAGCCCTCGGGCGGCGCCGACATCTCGAAGAATAGCCCGCTCTTGGGATATTCAAGCCGCACCTCGCCGCCGAAATAGCCAGCCAGGGCCTGCTCGATCATGCGGCTGCCGAAGCCGCGGCGGCGCGGCGCGGCCACCTCGGGCCCGCCCACCTCGCGCCAGGTAAGGCTAAAGGGTCCCTCTTCGGGCGCCTGCCAGGCGATCTCCACCCGCCCGCCGGGGGCCGAGAGGGCGCCGTACTTGGCGGCGTTGGTGGCCAGCTCGTGCAGGGCCATGGTCAGGGCCAGGGCCTGGCGCGCGCCGATCGCCATATCCGGCCCCTCAAGCGCGATGCGCGGCTCTTCATCCTGGTGCGGCGCCAGGGCCGTTTCCACCACCTCGCGCAGGCGGGCATCGAGCCAGGCCGAGTTGATCAGCCGGTCGTGCGCCTGGGACATCATGGTGATGCGCGACTGGATGGAGTCCCGCGCTTCGGCCACGCTCTCGGCCTGGCGCAGGGTCTGGGAGACGATGGAATGGACCATGGCCAGGGTGTTCTTCACCCGGTGGTTCATCTCGGCCAGCATCAGGCGGCGCTGTTCCTCGGCCACCTTCATGTCGTGGATGTCGGTGCAGGTGCCGTACCAGCGCAGGATCTTGCCACCCGCGTCACGCACCGGGTGGGCCCGGCCAAGCACCCAGCGGTACTGGCCGGTGCGGTGGCGCAGCCGGTATTCGATCTCGTAGGGATCGCCGCTTTCCAGGCTGTGGCGCCAGACTCCCCAGGCGCGCTCCTGGTCCTCGGGGTGGAACATGCCGTTCCAGGCCTCCCCGTCGGTCGAGCCCTCGGGGACGCCGGTATATTCGTACCAGCGGCTGTTGTAGTAGTCGTGAAAGCCGTCGGGCCGGGTGGACCAGATCATCTGGTCGACGGAGTTGGCGATGGCCTGGAAGCTCGCCTCGCTCTCGAAGAGCTGGCGGTCGCGCAGCTGGAGCTCGGCCATGCGGGCGCGCGCCTCGTGCTGGCGCTGACGCGCCTTGAGGGCCGCGCGCAGGGCCCGGGCAAAGACCTCGGGGCGCAGCGGGCGCGAAATGAGGATGGCGCTGTGCAGCCCGTCGAGCCGGGAAAGGGCCTCCGCCGAGGGGCCCTCGCCCGCGGGCTCGCCCAGGACGACGAAGGGCAGGTCGGACCAGGCGGGCTGGGCCGCCAGGGCCTCCTGGAGGGCCTCGCCCCCCGGGCCCGCCAGGGCCGCCTCGGTCACCACGACGGCCTGCAACTCCTTCCCGACGAGCCCGGCCAGCTCAGCCAGAGAGCTGACTTCTCGGGCCTCGATCTTCTCGCGGGCCAGGATGCGGCGGATCAGGGCGCAGTCGCCTTCGGCCCGGCCCAGGAAAGCGACGGTCTGAGGCATCTCCGCCGCCGGGCCTGGGACGGGGGCAAGGGCCTCGGGGCCTGCGACTACGTTCATAGGGGGGTCTGCTTTCCTTGGCGGCGCCCCGCCGCGCCCGGCAGGGCGGCACTCTCGGCGAGGGGAAGGGCGCGGGGCATGATGCTCACGGACTTGTTATCCTGGGCCGGAAGATGGGGCGCGCGGGCGGGTTGTCAAGGTGGCGCCAAGGACAGGCTACGGGGTCACGTCGGCACGAACTCGAGCAAGACACCCGCGGCCTCTTGCGGCGAGACGTAAAGGCCCGCCCCTCGTCCATGGCAAGGGATGCCCGCCGCCGCCAGGCTGGCCCGGGCCGCCGCCATGTCCCGCGTTCTGATCCTCAGCCCGGCAAAGCCGCCCTTCGGCGTCGCCCCCAGATCGGCCTCGGGATAGAGCGCGGCCAGCTCCTCATTCGGCAGCAGCAGGAGGCGGGCGGACCTGGCGCCTGTGGTCACCGCGTAGCCGCCCGCCTCGGGCGTAACGGCCCCCGCCGCCCAGAGGCGCGCGAAGCCTTCGGCGTTCTCCTTCGGCCGTTCCGAGATCGCCAGGAGGGTCTCCAGCCCGCAGGCTCCATTGGGATGCTCCAGCAGTTCGGGCAGCCAGACGGCCTCGGGCGTCTTGTGCTGGCACATGAAGACGGCGCCGATGGGCGCCGCGTCGGGCATGAAGGAGAGGGTGGAGAAGGCGGCCGTCATCTCGGTCCCGTCGGGGCGCTGGACGGGCCGGGAGAAGTCCGCCGGTTGCGTCGTCTCGAGGCCGAGCCGGGCCAGGCGCGCCCCTGCGTCGGCCGCCTCCCCGATCCGGCAGGAGATGAGATGCAGGCCCTCCCCTTTCGCAAGCAGCTCCCGCCGCTCGGCGTTCAGCTCCGTCGGGGCCAGGATACCGAGAAGCTCCAGGTAATCATCGGGAAACATGATCGTGTGGTTGGCGGAGCCCTTGGCCTTGGAATGGACCCCGCGCGGGGAGAGGGTGAAGCCCAGCCTGCGGAACTGGGCTTCCGCGGCGTCGAGATCCTTGACCAGGGCGAGGCAGTGATCAATGCCCGTCACGGGATGGGACATGGGGCGGTCTCCAAGAGTGCTGGCGGCCGCTAGGAGGCCGGTGAGTAGAGCTCGGCGAAGGCGTTGCGGACATTGTCCGTCACGGATTCGAGGCGCCGGGTGATGTGGTCGTCCATCCGCTTCCGCGCCGCTTCGCTGTCGCCCTCCTTGACCGCCGCCAGGATGTGCGCGTGGGGTGCCGTCGTGATGCGCTCGTGCCCGTCCGTTTCGCCAAGCGACTTGAGGTCGATCAGGCGGACGAAGCGGATGCGGTCGTTCACGTTGCCGAGCAGGCGCATCATCTCGGTGTTGCCGGTGAGGGAGATCAGCCGCATGTGGAAGGCCTCGTCCAGCCGCAGCAGCTCCGTCGGAGGTGTGCCGGGCCGGTAGCTTTCCCGCGACTGCTCGAGGAAGGCTTCGAGTTCCTTGAGCTTGTCCGGGTCGGCCCGGCGCGCCGCCAGAGAGGCGGCCTCGCACTCGATGGCCGCACGGGCCTCGTAGAGGTGCATGATGCCGGCCGGTTTCAGGGACCGGCAGAAGAACCCCTTGCCACTGCGGAAGGTGAAAAAGCCCTCGGCCACCAGGCGGTTGAGCGCCTCCCTCAGCGGGGTGCGGCTGGTTTCCAGACGCCTGGCGAGCTCGGTCTCGTTGAGCCGGGTGTCGGGCTTGAAGTCGAAATTGACCGCCATCTCCTTGAGCTTGAGATAGGTGCGCTCGACGGTGGCTGGACTGGTCTGCATCGCGCGAGCGTTCCACTTCTAGAGGGCTTTCGGGTGAAGCTAGAACCATCCCGACAAGAAATCAATTGATTTGCATTCTAACCTGTGTTTCGGTCTGTATACAATTTAGCATACACGACTTGAAGGACAGGATCGGATGAAGATGAACGGGGCGGCGGTCATTCTGCGGATGCTTGAACTCCAACGCGTCCGCCACGTCTTCGGGCTGCCCGGCGAGACCACGATCGGCTGGTACAAGGAGTGGCAGAAATCCTCGGACATCGAATACGTCCTGACCCGCGACGAGCGTACCGCCTCCTATGCGGCGGAAGCCTATGCCAAGGTCACCGGGCGCCCCGCCGTGCTCGAAGCGCCCAGCCCCGGCGTGACCCACTGCACCCCGGGGATCACCGAGGCCTACCTCTCCTCCGTGCCCGTCATCTACTTCAGCTCCGACATTCCGGTGAACCAGGACAAGAAGCACGGCCTTACCGGCGTCGATCAGACGGCGATGTATGCCAGCATCTGCAAGGAATCCTTCTACCTGACGAACGTGCGGGACATTCCGCACCTGCTGCGCCGGGCCTTCCGCGTGGCCACCTCGGGTCGGCCTGCGCCGGTCCATGTGCGGGTGCCGATCAATGTCTTCCACGAGGAGGCGGAGATCCACGATCTCTACGCGGAGGAAGAATACGGCGCCTATCCGGCCCACCGGCCCGTGGCCGATCACGGCAAGATCCGCAAGGCCGTGAAGGCCCTGCTGGCGGCGGAGAAGCCCGTCATCATCTGCGGCCAGGGCGCGCTCATCTCGCAGGCGACGGACGCGGTGCTGGCCCTGGCCGAGCTGCTGCAGATCCCCGTGGGCACAACGACGCCGGGCAAGGGCACGATCCCCGAGACCCACCCCCTGTCCCTGCGGGTGATCGGTGCGCGGGGCGGGATGGACTATGCCAACCGCTACGTGAAGGAGGCCGACTGCGTCTTCTTCGTCGGCTCCAACACGGATTCGAGCGGCACCAACCACTGGAAGCTCTACGGCGACCCCGAGCGCACGACCTTCATGCACCTGGACATCGCCGAGGCCCACGTGGGCAACAACTATCCGCTCAAGGTGGGCATGGTGGGCGACGCCCGCGCCAGCCTGGAGTACATGGCCGAGGTCATCCGCCAGGACCACCCCGACCTGACGCGCGCACCGCTCGATCTCACAAGCATGAAGCAGACGGCCCTCGATGCCGTCTTCAAGTCAAACATCCCCATGCCCGAGGGCACAGTCTCCCCGGTGAAGCTGACAGAGGCGCTGGACAGGCTTCTCCCCGCCAATGCCATTGTCACCGCCGAGCCCGGCGTCAGCGCGATCTATCCCTCGGCGCTCCTGTCGGTGCGCGAGGCCGGGCGGCGCTACCTCACCAACTACTCCATGGGCGCCCTGGGTTACTCCGTCCCGGCCGGGCTCGGCGCCTCCTACGCCCAAGAGGGGCCGGTGATCTCCTTCACCGGCGACGGCTCCATCGCCTTTGTCCTGGGGGATTTCGAGACCATCAAGCGCAGCGGCAAAAACGTCACCGTGATCCTCACCCGCAACGACAACTACGGCTGGATCCGCGCCGAGGCGATTCTGCTCGACGATGTCGATGCGCCCTGGACGACGGACTTCGGCGGGGTCGATTACGTGAAGGTCGCCGAGGGCTTCGGGTTCGAGACCGCGCGCATCACCTCCGCCGACCAGATCGAGGAAACCCTGGCTCACGCGATCAGCAATCCGGGCGCGAACTTCATCGAGATGATGGTCCCCTCGCAGGACAAGATCATCCCCTTCGTGCCGCCCTGGGTCGATGTCGCGAGAAAGAAGAAGCTTCCCTACTTCGCCTGATCCCCACCCCAAGAAAGCCCATTCAGAGTTCCATTTAAGAGGAGAAAGATCATGAAGACTTCGCTAAGGACCATCCTGGCCACCGCGGCCCTTGCCGCCGGTCTCGGCACCGCCGCCTGGGCGGATGGCTACCCCGAAAAGGACATCATGCACGTCATGCCCTGGAGCGCCGGGGGCGGCACCGACACGGTCATGCGCACCTTCATGAGCTTCGCGGAAGAGGAGCTGGGCGTCGGCATCAACACCCAGAACGTGACCGGCGCCCAGAGCGGCGTGGGCACCCTGCGGCTGATGAAATCGCGCCCCGACGGCTACACCATCGGCTCCCTGACCTGGGACAGCGTCATCACCGTGCCCTACTACGAGCTGGTGCCGGGCTACGACACCGAAGAGCTGGCCTACCTCGGCTCCGTCACGGTCCACCCCACCGCCATCGTGGTCCGCGCCGATGCGCCCTGGCAGACGCTGGACGAGATGGTTGCCGCCGCCAAGCAAGCGCCGGGCACGATCAAGATCTCCAATGTGGGCACCGGCGGCGTCTGGCACCTGCCGGTTCTCGACTTCGAACAGCAGGCCGGGGTCGAGTTCCTGCACGTCCCCTACCCCAAGGGCTCCGGCCCGCAGCGCGAGGCGCTTCTCTCGGGTGAAACCCAGGCCGCGGCCACAAGCGTCTCGGCGGCCTACTCCGCCGTGGAATCGGGCCAGGCCCGGGTCCTGGCGATGATGTCCAGCGAACGCGACCCGAACTTCCCGGACGTGCCCACCTTCAAGGAATCCGGCTATGACGTTGTCTGGGGCAGCTTCCGGCTGATCGCCACCCAAGCCGCGGTCGACAGTGCGCAGCGGGCCACGCTCGAGCAGGCCTTTTCGGACGTTTTCGAGAACCCTGCCTTTGCCGAGAAGGCCAAGGAGACCGGCATGGGCGCCGTCTGGATGTCGGGCGAGGAAACCCGCGCCTACATCGCCGCGTCCCAGGAGAAGGCATTCTCCCTGATGGACAAGCTGGTCGCCGACGGCGTGCTCGAGAAGAAGAAGTGATCCGGCGGGCCGGGGCCCTGCCCCGGCCCCCGTCCGACCGCGCCGGGCAAGGGCCCGGCGCCCCCGCGGAGTGAAGCGATGCCCAAGATACTGACCGGCCAGATTGTCTTTGCCTGCGGCCTGGCGATCCTGAACAGCACCTACGCGAGCCAGATCGCCCAGATGGAGCTGCCCTTTGCCAACGGCGAACCGGGCCCCGCCTTCTTCCCGATGATCCTCTGCACCCTCGCCTACCTCTGCATCGCCGCAATCATCCTCTCCGACCTCCGCGATAGCCCCTCCGAGAGCGCGCCGCGCGGCGCAGGTGCCCTCCTCCGGGTGGAGGTTCTGGGGCCGATCCTGGCGATCACGCTGACCATCCTCTACATCCTGGCCTTCGTCTACACCGGCTACGCCGTCGCGACCCTGGGCTACACCTTTCTGATCGCGCTGTTCTTCAACTACGAGAGCAGCCGCCAGTGGCTCGGGTCCGCCCTCAAGGCGCTGGCGACGGCCCTCGGCATCACCCTGTCGGGCTGGCTCTTCTTCGTGAAGCTCTTCGATCTCTACCTTCCAATCTGGGAGCTTTGACATGTCAGGCCAGGTCCTTGACGGATTTCTCACCCTCGCCAGCCCCGGCACCTTCCTGCATCTGATCGCGGGCTTTCTGCTGGGCTTGGCCTTCGGGGCGATCCCCGGCCTGACGGCGACCCTGGCCATCGCCCTGCTCCTGCCCTTCACCTTCGGCATGGAGGTGAAGGACGCGCTGGTGATGGTGGCGGCCATCTACATGGCCGGCATCTACGCGGGCTCCATCACCGGCATCACCCTGAACATTCCCGGCGCCCCCTCCGGCGCCATCACCACGCTGGACGGCCACGCCTTGATGAAGAGCGGCCAGGGCACACAGGCGCTTGGCATCAGTGCCTTTTCCTCCGCGATCGGCGGCCTTGTCGGGGTTGTCGTCCTGATCGCCCTGGCCCAGCCGATCAGCGCCCTGGCGCTGCTCTTCCAGACGCCCGACAAGTTCTCCCTGGTGCTCCTGGCGGTGGTGACCGTCACCATCGTGGCCTCCGGGTCGCTCCTCAAGGCCACTCTCGCCATGGTCATCGGCCTGATGATCTCGACCGTCGGGATCGACCCGATGGTGCCGCTGGGCCGGTTCGACTTCGACAGCTACCACCTGATCGAGGGCATCGGCCTGCTGCCCGCGGTCATCGGCCTCTTCGCCACCTGCGAGCTCATCGCGCAGGCCGGCGTGCCCACGAGGCTGGCCCAAGCCCAGACGGTTGCCAAGGTCGCCCGCCCGAAGCGCAGGGGCTTCCTGCCCGACCGGAAGCTGATCAAGGAGATCGGCTTTTTGACCTACGCCAAGAGCTCGACCATCGGCGTGCTGATCGGCATGCTGCCCGGCGGCGGCGCCTCCATGGCCTCCTTCATCGCCTATGCGGAGGCCAAGCGCGCCTCCCGGGCGCCCGACAAGTTTGGCCATGGCTCCTACGAGGGCCTGGCCGCCTCCGAATCCGCCAACAACGGCATGTGCGGCGGCGCGGTCATCCCGCTCCTGACCATGGGCATCCCCGGCGACGCCGTCACGGCAATCATCTTCGGCGTGCTGCTGATCCACGGGCTGGTGCCCGGCCCGGCGCTCCTGGGAGAGAACTTCGTCACCATCGCGCCGATGTTCGCCGCGCTCTTCGTCTCGGCGATCTTTGTCTTTCTCTCCGTGCTGGCCTTCGGGCCGCTCTACCTGCGCCTCTCGCAGATCAACCGCGGCCTGCTCTATGCCTTCATCGGCATGATCTCCATGGTCGGCGTCTTCGCTTCCTCCTTCTCCTTCTTCCAGATGTGGATGGCCCTCGCGATCGGCGTCCTGGCCTTCCTGCTGCGGACCTTCTCCTACCCGGTGGTGCCGGCCCTCATGGGGGTGATCCTCGGCCCCTACCTGGAGGAATTCCTGCGCCGCTCCCTCATCGTTTCCGAGGGCGACCCCACGATCTTCCTGCGCAGCCCGGGAAGCCTCGTGTTCCTGCTGATGACGGCCATGTTCATCTGGTTCCTGCGGATCCGCCCCGCCCGGCTACGGAAGCGCGCGGAGGCGGGCTGAGGCAGGGGGGCTGGGCAGAGCCCTTCCCCGCCTCAAGCGGCGCTTTCCGCCTCGATCCCCGAGATCGCCTGGATCAGCTTCTCCTCCGTCACCTCCTCGGCGCCGAAGGTGCGCATGATGCGGCCGGCGTACATGGCGACGATGCGGTCGGAGACGTGCAGCACCTCGGGCATCTCGGAGGAGATCACCATCACGGCGTAGCCCTGGGCCGCCAGGGCGCGCAGGAGCTTGTGGATCTCGGACTTGCTGCCCACGTCGATGCCGCGGGTCGGCTCGTCCACGATCAGCACGTTGGGATGCATCGAGAGCCACTTGCCGATGACGATCTTCTGCTGGTTGCCGCCCGAGAGGTTGCCCACCTGCTGCTTCCAGCCCGGCGTGCGGATGTCGAGCCGGTCGCGGTACTGGTCGAAAATGGCGATCTCGGCGCCCTCGGCCATGAAGGGGCCGGCCTTGATGTCGTCCACCTGGGGCAGGGTCATGTTGTCACGGCAGTTCATGCCGAGCACGAGGCCCTGGCCCTTGCGGTCCTCCGGGACGAGCGAGATGCCGCGGGCGATGGCATCGGCCGGGGACTGGACGCGCACCGGCTCGCCCGCCAGCAATATCTCCCCCGCCGAGGGGGTGCGCAGGCCGAAGAGGGTTTCGGCGATCTCGGTCCGGCCCGCCCCGACGAGGCCGTAGAAGCCCACCACCTCGCCGCGGCGCACCTGGAAGGAGACATCGCGGTAGAGGGCGCCGCAGCTCAGGCCGCGGACCTCCAGCGCCACCTCGCCGATCTCGTGGGTCACGGCGGCGCGGCTGAGGTCCAGCTTGCGGCCGATCATCAGCTGGGTGATGGCCTCCTCATCGGTCGCCGCCGTCTCCACCGTGCCGCGGTACTGGCCGTCGCGCAGGACGGAGATGCGGTCGGTGATGCGGAAGATCTCCTCCATGCGGTGGGAGATGTAGATGATCCCGACGCCGCTGGCCTTGAGGTCGGCGATGACGTCGAACAGCACGACCTTCTCGGCGTCGGTGAGCGAGGCGGTGGGCTCGTCGAAGATCACCGCCTTGGCCTCGTGGGTCAGGGCGCGGGCGATCTCCACCATCTGCTGGTTGGCGATGGAGAGATCACCGACCCGCGTGCGGGCGTCGAACTGAACGTTGAGCTTGGCCAGGATGGCGTCGGTCTGCTGCCAGAGCCGGGGCCAGTCGATCCGCCCGAAGCTGCGCCGGGGCAGCTCTCCGAGGTATATGTTCTCGGCCACGGTCAGCTCCTCGGCGAGGCTCAGCTCCTGGTGGATGAAGACGATGCCCTTGGCCTTGGCCTCCAGCGGCCCGGCCATGCGGACCCGCCGCTCGCCCATGTAGATCTCGCCCCCGTCGGGCTGGTGGATGCCGCCGAGGACCTTCATCAGGGTGGACTTGCCCGCCCCGTTCTCGCCCATCAGGGCATGGACCTCGCCCGGCAGGACGGAGAAGGAGACCCCGTCGAGGGCGCGCACGCCGGGAAAGGTCTTGACGATCTTCTCGAGGCGCAGAACGGCTGTCTGGTCGGTCATAGGCGCAACTCCTGCTTGCCCTTGATGTTGAGCTGGCGGTCCAGGATCAGCACGGCGATCAGGATCATGCCGATCACCAGGTTGACCGTGGAGGTATCGGCCCCGATGTGGCCCAGCCCCTTGCGCAGCAGCTGGATCGCGATGACCCCGCCGAAGGTGCCGATGACGTTGCCCGCCCCGCCGGTGATCTTGGTGCCGCCGAGGACCACGGCGGTGATCACCCAGAGCTCGTAGAGCTGGCCGTCGTTGGGGTTCACCGAACCGCTTTCGGAGTAGAAGACCACCGCCGAGAGGGCGGCGAGGAAGCCGATGATGGCGAAGTTGATCATCATGTGCGGCCCGACCCGGATGCCCGCGTTGACCGCCGCCTCGCGGTTGTCGCCGATGGCATAGGCGTTGCGCCCGTGGACCGTGCGAGTGAGCAGGAACCAGACCGCCAGGGTGGCCCCGAGCAGGAACCAGGTGGCCGTGTGCAGGCCCAGGAACTGCGCCTCGGCGAAGTCCACCAGGGTCCAGTTGAGGTGGCTTGTCGGGTTCTCGCCGTTGAACATGAAGACGATGCCGCGGTAGCCCAGCATGGCCCCCAGGGTGACGATGAAGGCATCCACCCCGGTCTTCCAGACGATGAGCCCGTTGAGCGCCCCCAGGAGCGTGCCCGCGGCCAGCGCCAGCAGCCAGGAGAGGGGGATCACCCAGTCGCCCAGGCCCGCGAAGATCGGCCAGGTCAGGCTGTCGAGCAGGATGATCGCGGCGATGGCGAAGGTGGCCCCGACGCTGAGGTCGATGTTGCCGTTGATCATCACGATGGTCATGCCCATGGCGATGATCCCGATGGGGGCCGACTGCTTGAGCAGCAGGAGCATGTTCTCCAGGTCCATGAAGGCCTTGTCGGAGAGCGAGAGGTACTCCCCGGCGATCGAGAAGAAGATCAGCTCGAGCAGGATGAAGCCCCAGATGGCGCCGCGCTTGAGCAGGGTGGAGAGGGATCTGCGTTCCATGGCGCTGCCTCCTTCAGGCGATGGGGGACCAGAGCTTGCCGCGCTTGGCCGCGATGTCGAGCCAGACGGCAAGGATGATGATGACCCAGGTGACGACGTACTGAACGTAGAAGGGCAGCCCCATGATCAGCAGGCCGTTCTGGATGAAGCCCAGGATGAGCACCCCGATCACCGTCTTGAAGATGGTGCCCGAGCCGCCCAGCAGGGAGGCCCCGCCGAGGATCACGGCGGCCAGCACCTCCAGCTCCAGCCCCTGGCCCACGGTGTTCTGCGAGCCGAGAGAGCGGCTGGCCTGGATCAGGCCTGCGGTGGCCACGCAGAAGGCCGAGATGAGGTAGCAGCAGAAGACCGTGCGGGCCCGGTGGATGCCCGAGAAGGTGGCCGCCGTGCCGTTGCCCCCCACGGCATAGACCTTGCGGCCGAAGGGGGTGCGCGAGAGCATCACGCCGAGCAGGGCGGCGAGGCCGAGGAAGAGCAGGATGGGCACCGGGATGCCCAGCGCGTCGCCCTGACCGAAGAGGCTGAACCAGGTGCCCTCCTTGTCGGCGATGTCCATGTTCTTGCCGCCCGAGTAGGTCAGGGTCAGGCCGTGGATGGCCGAAAGCATGCCCAGGGTGACGATCAGCGAGTTGAGCCTGAGATAGCCCACCAGGAGGCCGATCACCGCCCCCAGCCCCAGGGTCATGGCGAACATCGAGGGGATGGCGAGGAGCGGGCCGATCTTGTCGTGCAGGTCTAGCACCACAATGGTGGAGAAGGACATCATCGAGCCCACCGAGAGATCGAGGTTGCCGCTGATCACGACGAAGGTGACGCCCAGCGCCATGACCCCGAGGATCGCCGAGGAGCGGACCACGCTGAGCACGTTGTCGGGGGTGAGGAACTTGGGGTTGGCCAGGGTGAAGACCACCATGAAGAGCAGGAAGGCGATGAGGATGCCCTGCCTGGCCAAGATCCGGCCGATCTGCTTGCTGCTTGGCATGGCCTCCGCGCCTCCTTTCTGCGGGGCGGGCGCAGCTGCTTCCGCCCCCTGCCCCTTCTGTTTGATAAGCCCAGTCATACGAGCGTCATCCCTCCGTCGATCATAACGACCTGGCCGGTCATGTAATCGCTGTCTTTCGAGGCCAGGAAGGTTGTCGTGCCGGTGATGTCGGCCGGCGTGGCCACGCGTCCCTTGAGGATCTCGGCCGAGAACTCCTCCATCGCCTGGCCGGGGCGCTCGGCGGCGCCGATCTCCATCAGGTCCTGGTCCACCTGTTCCCACATCTCGGTCGCCACCACGCCGGGGGCGAAGGCCATGACGGTGATGTCGTGGCGCGCCAGGTCGCGCGCCGCCGACTGGGTAAGAGAGACCACGGCCCATTTCGAGGCGCAGTAGGGCGCCACCGTGTCAAAGCCCTGGCGGCTGGCGATGGAGGCGGTGTTGATGATCTTGCCGCCGCCGCCCTGGGCGATCATCTGGCGCGCCGCCTCCTGCATGCCGATCAGGCAGCCGAGGCCGTTCACCTCCATGATGAAGCGCCAGTTCTCTTCCGTCACCTGCATGAAGTTCATCGGCCGGTTGACGCCCGCGTTGTTGAACTTTACGTCCAGCCTCCCGAAGGTCTCCACCGTGTGGGCGATCATGGCCCGGACCTGGGCCCGGTCAGTCACGTCGACCCGGGCGTGGGTCACCTGAGCGCTGCGGCAGGCGGCGGCCTGTCGGGCCTGGTTTGCCGTCTCTGCCACCTTGTCGCCGTTGATGTCGGCAAAGCAGACCTTGGCGCCCTCCGCCAGGAGGGCCTCGCCGATGGCCCGCCCAATGCCCTGGGCCGCGCCGGTCACAATGGAGACCTTGCCCGCCACTCGTCCCATGTCGCACCTCCCCCGTGCGTCCCTCTCGCCTTCCCCGGAAAAGTCGGGGCGCGGCCGGAACCGCACCCCGCCCCGGGGAGGAGCCTTAGAAGACAGGCTTGGTGTAGTCGCCCATGTTGTCCTGGGTGATCTTCGGCGTGTCGAAGTAGTTGAGGAAGGGCACCTCCTTGCCCTCGAGCACGTCGATCGCGGTCTTCAGCGCGGCCTCGGCGTCATCCACCGGGGACTGATAGATCGAGCCCCAGTAGTCGCCCGCCTCCATGGCCTCGTAACCCACGGCGAAGTTGGTCGCGCCGACGAAGATGATGCCATCGCGGCCCGCCGCCTTGGCGGCGTTGAGGGCGCCGACGCCCATGTTGTCGTCACCGGCATAGACCCCGTCGATGTCCTCGTACTTGACCAGGAAGGCCTCCATCACTTGCTGGGATTTCTCGCGGTTCCAGTCGCCCGGCTGGGTCTCCAGCACGGTCACGTCGGGGCAGATCTCGGGCAGCCGGTCATCGAAGCCCTTGGCCCGCTCGATCGCGGTGGTGTAGCCCGGCTGGCCGGTGATGTGGACGACCTGGGCTTCCTTTTCGATGCCCATTTCCTTGAACTTGTCGCACATGATCTCGGCCGAGCGGGCGCCCTGGGTGATATTGTCGGGCCCCGAGAAGGACTTCACGAAGTCGAAGCCCGGTTCGGCGATGTTGGAGTTGGTGACGATCACCGGGATGCCCGCCTTGTGGGCCTTGCGCACCGCCGGGATCACCGCCTCGCCGTTGGTCGGCCAGATGATGATGGCGTCCACCTCCTGCTGGATCAGGTCCTCCACCTGGGCAATCTGGCGGGCCACGTCGCCGCCCGCGTCCAGCACGACGGCCTCGACGTTCTCGTTCCCTTCGGCCGCGGCGATGAAGGCCTTTTCGTAGGTGGTCTGGTAGCTGTCGACGCCGACGTTGTTCTGCGTGATGCCGATCTTCATGGCCTCGGCCGAGGCCGTGCCCGCCAGGGCCACCAGGGCCGTGGTTGCTGCAAGTGTTTGGATGGTCTTCATCTGATCTCCTCCCAGAGTGTGTGTCTGTCTCCAGCCGGTCCGCGCGGGGCGCTGGTTGGAAAGCGCCGCCGGGACCTGTCCGGCTGACCGTTAGGGTGCCCCTTCCCCAAGGTCAAAGAGACATGCATTTCATCCATTATGGATGATAAGATGTCCATTATGGACTTTTTCACCGTGTCCCACCCCCGCCAATCTGGACAATCTCAAGGAGCGCGACCGTGACCCGATCCAACCCATCCAAATCGGATAGACCGCCAGCGCCCGAGACGCACCGCGACCCAAGGAAGCACGAGACATCCATGAACGCCCTCAGAGCACAGGATATGGCGCAGCGCGCCCTGCCGATGCCGCAGGCGGACATGGATGACGTCCTCTCCTTCCTCGACAGCCTGGCGGAGGAGCTGGAAAGCTCGGTCGCCCTGATCCAGACCAATCCGCACCTGCGCATGTCCCTGCACCTGCTGCGCGGCCACTTCGATGGCAAGCCCGTCACCCCGACCTCTCTCATCGACGCCAGCGGCGTGCCCTACGCCACCGCCAACCGGCGCCTGAAGGAGATGATGCAGGCGGGCCTGATCGAGCAGCGCCCCCGCACAAAGAGCGGCAAGAGCTTCTCCCTGCACCCCAGCGACAAGCTCCTGGCGCAGTGGACCCAGCTCTCGGACCGGGTGCGCCGCCTGGCCGGGCTGCATTTCGGCGCCGAGGCGGGCACGGCGGGGGTGAATGACTACTACTTCGGCGGCAGCTACAGCGCGGGCAAGAGCATCCCGCCGCTCAGCGTCCGGCCCGAGCCGCTGAAGGTGCCGGGCGGGCTGCGGGTGCTGGTCCACGGTGATCCCACCTTCATGGTGATGGAGAACCTCAAGCGCCACTTCGAGCAGAACCTGGGCGTGCCGATCAACCAGCGCGCCTTCTCCATCGACCGGCTGCGCGAGGAGGCCCTGCGCAACGCCGACCGCCCCGCCAGCCGCTACGACATCATCGCCGTCGATCTGCCCTGGATCGGGGAGTTCGCGGAGGGCGGCGTGCTCATGCCGCTGGATGCGGTGATGGCGGTGGAGCGGCTCGATCCGGCGGATTTCCACACGGCCGGCTGGAAGGCGGCCCACTGGGGCGGCAGGGCCTACGGCGTGCCGGCCCAGACCACGCCCGAGCTGCTCTTCTACCGCCGCGATCTCTTTGCCGAGGCCGGCCTGGAGGCGCCCCGCACCACCGCAGAGCTGCTCTCCGCGGCCCGGATGCTGCACCGTCCGCGCCGCCGCCGCTACGGCATCGCCTGGAACGCCGCCCGCGGCACGGCCCTTGGCACCACCGTCCTGATGACCTTGGCGGACTTCGGCCAGCCAGTGCTGGACCTGCCCGAGATCGCCGGCGGCTACGAGACGGACCACCTGGCCCAGGGCGGCTACCGCCCCACGATCGACACGGAGCGCGGCCTGGCGGCGGCCGAGTTCATGATGGAGCTGCTGGACTATTCGCCGCCCGACATCCTTTCCATGTCCTGGTACGAGCGCATCCGCCCCTATGCCTCGGGGCAGGTCGCCATGGCCTACGGATACACCCTGCTGGCCCCCTACTTCGAGCTGGACGAGACCTCGCCCGCCCATGGCCAGACGGGCTACCTGCCCCACCCCTTTGGCCCCGGGGCGGCCCCCGTGGCGCCGGTGGGCGGCTATGTCATGGGCATCCCGGCCAACCTGCCGCCGGAGCGGCTGGAGGCGGCGGTCGAGGCCCTGACCGTCTTCACCTCGCCCGAGGCGCAGAAGCTCTTTGTCCAGAACGGCAGCCGCACCAACCCGCGCTATTCCGTGGCGGCGGACCCCCAGGTGCGCCGCAGCTCGCCCATCTTCGAGGCCGTGGACGGCATGGCCTGGCGCGACGAGTTGCAGTTCTGGCCGCGCCCGCCGGTGCCCGAGATTGCCGGGCTGGTGCAGATCTGCGGCGAGGAGTTCCACGACATGCTGCGCCGCACGACAACCCCGCGCGAGGCCCTGCGCCGCGCCCAGGAGAGGGCCGAGGCCCTGATGAGATCAAGAGACTGATGCGACTGTGACGAGGAGGAGACACGCATGGACCCCCAGCGCCTGAAAGGCAAGAATATCCTGATCACCGGGGCCGCCCGCGGCATGGGCGCCGCCAATGCGGAACACTTCGCCGCCCAGGGCGCGAACGTCTGCCTGGGGGATCTGAACCTCGAGGAGGCGCAGGAGGTCGCCGACCGGATCAACGGGGCGGGCAACGGCCAGGCGGTGGCGGTCCGGATGGACGTGACCAAGCGCGCCGACAACGCCGCCGCCGTCGCCGCCACGGTGGAGGCCTTCGGGGAGATCAACGTGGGGCTCTTCAACGCGGGCCTGAACAAGCCCCGCTTCTTCATGGACATCGACGAGGACAACTGGGACCTCATCATGAACGTGAACACCAAGGCCATGTGGCTCGGCATGCAGGAAACCGCCAAGCAGATGATCGCCCAGGGCAAGCGGGACTATCCCTACAAGCTGATCAACGTGGGCTCCATCGCCAGCCGCAAGCCCCTGGTGGACGTGACCGTCTACTGCACCTCGAAGTACGGCTGCCTCGCCCTCACCCACTGCGGCGCCATCGGCCTTGCCGAGCACGGCATCACCGTCAACGGCTATGCCCCGGGCGTGGTGGTCACACCCCTCTGGGAGCAGCTCGACAAGGACCTCGTGGACATCGGCTTCAAGGAAAAGGAGGGCCAGGCCTACGAGGACATCGTGCGCGACGCGCTCCAGATCAAGCGGGTCTCCTACCCCGAGGACGTACGCGGCACGGCGGCCTTCCTGGCCTCGCCCGACAGCGACTACATGACCGGCCAGATGATCCACATCGACGGCGGCTGGTGCATCCAGTGATCACCTGAACCGCGCCCGCCCGGGCGCGCCGCCCCCCAATACCCATGAAGCAAAGGGGCGCCTGCGGGCGCACCCGACGGAGGAACCCATGTCCAGAGCCCTGATGCCCAACATGCTCACGCCCCAGGATCTCGAACCCAACTGGGAGTGGCGCGACCGCCTGCCCGCCTGGGGCCACATGTCGGTGGATTTCGAGCGCCGGATCGACCACGACCGCCTGCGCCGCTACCGCCTGGCCCGCACCCGCCAGGCGCTCCAGAATTCCCACGCGGGCACCCTGCTGCTCTTTGACGTGAACAACATCCGCTACGTCAGCGCCACCAAGATCGGCGAATGGGAGCGCGACAAGATGTGCCGCTTCTGCCTGCTCACGGGCGACGATTCCCCCTATGTCTGGGACTTCGGCTCGGCCGCGCAGCACCACAAGCTGCATTCCGACTGGCTGGAGCCCGACCACTGCCTGGCCGGCGTGGTGGGGATGCGCGGCACCATCCCGCCCGAGTTCGGCCTGATGAAGAAGTACGCCAAGCAGATCGCCGGACTGATCCGCGATGCCGGCATGGCCGACATGCCGGTCGGCGTGGACTATGCCGAGACGGCCATGTTCCACGCCCTTCAGGAGGAGGGGCTGCAGGTGGTCGATGGCCAGCAGATCATGCTGGCCGCGCGCGAGATCAAGAACTGGGACGAGATCCAGCTGCTGACCCAGGCCGCCTCCATGGTCGATGGCGTCTACCACATGATCTACGAAGAGCTGAAACCGGGGGTGCGCGAGAACGACATCGTCGCCCTGTCGAACAAGATGCTCTACGAGATGGGCTCGGACGACGTGGAGGCGATCAACGCCATCTCGGGCGAGCGCTGCAACCCGCATCCGCACAACTTCACCGACCGCTACTTCCGCCCCGGCGACCAGGCCTTCTTCGACATCCTGCAGTCCTACCAGGGCTACCGGACCTGCTATTACCGGACCTTCAACATCGGCCGCGCCACGCCCGCGCAGAACGATGCCTACGTGAAGGCGCGCGAATGGATCGACGCCTCCATCCAGATGATCAAGCCGGGGGTGACCACCGACAGGGTCGCCGCGGTCTGGCCCAAGGCCGAGGAGTTCGGCTTCCCGGACGAGGATTCCGCATTCGGCCTGCAGTTCGGCCATGGCCTGGGCCTGGCGCTGCACGAGCGCCCGATCATCAGCCGCGCCGTCTCCATGGAGCATCCGATGGAGATCCAGACCGGCATGGTCTTCGCACTCGAAACCTACTGCCCCGCCGCCGACGGCTACTCTGCCGCGCGGATCGAGGAGGAGGTGGTGGTGACCGAGACCGGCTGCGAGGTCATCTCGCTCTTCCCGGCCGAGGATCTGCCCATCGCCAACCGCTACTGAGCGCGCGCCCGCAAGGGCGCCGCCGCCCCCGCAACCCGTCCCGGCCCGCCCGGGACCGCAACCAGAGAGTGCCCCGCAGCGGGCAGGACCAGAATGGCAAAGGCGAAAGACAATACCGAGGACTATCTGCGCATGTACCGCCAGATGGTGCGCATCCGCACCTTCGAGGACAATGCCAACCAGCTCTACCTCTCGGCCAAGATGCCGGGGCTGACACATATGTACTCAGGCGAGGAGGCCGTGGCAGTGGGCATCTGCGAGGCTCTGACGGACAGCGACCGCATCACCTCCACCCACCGCGGTCATGGTCACTGCGTCGCCAAGGGGGCCAACTTCAAGGAGATGTTCTGCGAGCTTCTGGGCAAGGAGGAGGGCTACTGCCGCGGCAAGGGCGGCTCCATGCACATCGCCGACCAGAGCCACGGCAACCTGGGGGCCAATGCCATCGTCGGCGGCTCCATGGGGATCGCCACCGGCGCCGCCCTGCGGGCGCGGCTGCAAAAGGCCGACGATGTGACCGTCTGCTTCTTCGGCGACGGGGCCACCGCCCAGGGGCTGCTCTACGAGGTGATGAACATGGCCGCGCTCTGGAAGCTGCCGGTGATCTACGCCTGCGAGAACAACGGCTATTCCGAGTACACCCGGACCGAGGAGATCGCCGCCGGGTCGATCACCGCCCGGGCCGAGGCCTTCGGCATCGAGGCGCACCAGGTGGACGGGCAGGACGTGCTTGCCGTCAATGCCCTGGCCCAGAAGCTGGTGGCGCGGGCCCGCAAGGGCGAGGGCCCCTTCTTCGTTGAGCTCATGACCTACCGCTACCACGGCCACCACGTCGGCGACATCAACCGCGAGTATTACCGCTCCAAGGCCGAGGAAAAGGACTGGAAGGAGAACCGCGACCCGATCCAGCGCTTCCGCGCATGGCTCGTCTCCGAGGGGATCGCCACCGAAGAGGAGGTGGAGGCGATGAACGCAGAGATCGCCGAGGACGCCGCCTCTGCCGTGGCCTACGCGCTGGAGGCCCCCTACCCCGCCGAAAGCGAGGTGGACATGCACGTCTTCACCGACATCGAACATGCCTGCGCCTGAGGGAGACTGACCATGCGAGAGATCACACTGTCCCAGGCCGTGAACGAAGCCCTGGCCGAGGAAATGCGCCGGGACGAGACGGTCTTCATCATCGGCGAGGACGTGGCCGAGGCGGGCACGCCCTTCAAGGTCCTCTCGGGGCTGGTGGAGGAATTCGGCACCGAGCGGGTGATCGACACCCCGATCGCCGAGCCGGGCTTCATGGGCATGGCGGTGGGCGCCGCCATGACCGGGGCCCGGCCCGTGGTGGACCTGATGTTCGGGGATTTCATCTTCCTGGTGATGGACCAGCTCTGCAATCAGGCGGCCAAGACCCACTACATGTCCGGCGGCAAGCTCAATGTGCCGCTGGTGCTGCGCACCAACCTCGGCGCCACGAGGCGCTCCGCCGCCCAGCACAGCCAGTCGCTCCATGCGCTGGTGGCCCACATCCCGGGCCTGAAGGTGGCCATGCCCTCCTCCGCGCTGGAGGCCAAGGGCCTGATGAAGACGGCCATCAGGGACGACAACCCGGTGGTGATCTTCGAGGACAAGCTCATGTACCAGGAGAAGGCCCCGGTGCCCGAGGAGGAGGAACTGCTGATCCACTTCGGTGAGGCCAAGGTGAAGCGCGAGGGGCGCGACGTGACGCTCATCGGCACCTCCTCCATGGTCCAGGTCTGCGAGGCGGCAGCGGAGTTGCTGGCGGGGGAAGGCATCTCGGCCGAGGTGATCGACCCGCGCACCATCGTGCCGCTGGACGAGGCGGCGCTGCTGGCCTCGGCCCGCAAGACCAGCCGCGTGATCGTGGTGGACGAGGGCCACCAGAGCTACGGCGTGACCGCCGAGATCGCCGCCCGGATCAACGAGAAGGCCTTCTACCATCTCGACGCCCCGGTCCTGCGGCTGGGCGCCATGGACGTGCCCGTGCCCTTCTCGCCCGCGCTCGAGGACATCACCGTGCCGACGCCCGAGCGGGTGGCCGAAAAGGCGCGCCTGCTGGTGGCGGGGGAGATGATCCATGCCGCTTGACGTGATCCTGCCGGCCCTCGGGATGGCCCAGGAAAGCGGGGTCATCGTGGCCTGGCACAAGCATCCGGGCGAGGCGGTGGCCGAGGGCGACATCCTCTTCGAGGTGGAGACCGACAAGGCCACCGTCGAGGTCGAGGCCCAGGGCGCGGGCTTCCTGACCGGCGTTTCGGCCAAGGCCGGTGACGAGGTGCCGGTGGGCCAGGTGATTGCCCGGATCAGCGCCAGCGCCGAGGGGGCGGCGGCGGAACCCGAGGCCGAGGAGCCGCCCGCCGATGCGGGGGCGCAGGCCGAGGCCCCTTCCCTGCCCGAAGGCCGGGAGGTGATCATGCCGACCCTCGGCATGGCCCAGGACAGCGGCCTTCTGGTGGGCTGGCTGGTGGCCCCCGGCGCCCATGTCGGGCCGGAGGATCCGCTCTTCGAGGTGGAGACCGACAAGAGCACCGTGGAGGTGCCCGCAGGGGCCGAGGGATACCTTGCCGCGCTCTTGGCCGAGCCCGGCGAGGAGGTGCCGACCGGGCAGGTCATCGCCATCCTCACCGCCGAGGCCCCCGCCGAGACCCTGCAGCGCAGCGCCGCCGGGGCCGCCGCCCCCGCGCGCGATCAGCAGGCCGAGCGCCCTACCCCGTCCCCCGCGCCAGAGCGCCCCGAGGAGACCCCCAAGGCCGCCCCCGCGCCCGCGGCGGAGGGGCGCATCCTGGCCTCGCCCAAGGCGCGGCGCCTGGCGCTCGAGGCGGGGCTGGACTTGAACCGCCTGGTTTCCGAGGGCCTGCCCCAGCCCTACCACGCGCGCGACATCGAGCGGCTCAAGGCCCTGCCCCCGGAGCCTGCCGCCGCCCCGGCCCCCGAGGCCGCCGCGACTGGCCTGCACCTGACGGCCGAGGTGCCCCAGGAGGGCTTCACCGGCTTCGCCGACTGGGCCGCGCGAGAGGCCGACCTGACGGATCGGAACGCCCTGCTCGCGGCCCTGGCCGGCCCCTGCCTGGGGCGCGGCGCGGCCCTCGTCCGCCTGGAGCAATTCAACCGGACCTTGTATTTCACCACCGATCCCGTCAGTCTCGGGGCGGTGGCGCCGGCCGAGGAGGCCGCGCCCGACCTGATCCTCCGGGATCTGCGCGACAGCGCGATCACCGGCCTGCGCCTCGGCCCCGAGGCGGCGCCGGTGCTGAGCCTCCTCTCCAAGGGGGCCGGCCTGAGCCTGACGCTCGAGGCCGCGCCGGGCCAGATGAGCCCCCAGGCGGCGCTGCGCCTTCTGACCGATTTCGCCGGGCGCCTGAGCCAGCCGCTCCGCGCCCTGCTCTGACCAGAAAAGGACCGATAGATGACAGCCCACGACCCCAAGATCGCCCCCCTGCCCACGGACCTCTACATTGACGGCCAGTTCCGCCCCGGCGCCGAGGGCACCCGCTTCGATGTCTTCAACCCGGCCACCGAGGAGGTCATCGCCTCCGTCGCCTCGGCCGAGCTGGCGGATGCCGATGCGGCCCTCGATGCCGCTGAAAGGGCCATGGCGGACTGGGCCGCGCGCAGCCCGCGCGAGAGATCGGAGGTGCTGCGCCGCGCCTGGGAGCTGATGGCCGGACGGCTGGACGCGTTCGCCCACCTCATCACCCTGGAGAACGGCAAGGCCCGCAACGATGCCATGGGCGAGGCCACCTACGCGGCCGAGTTCTTCCGCTGGTTCGCCGAGGAGGCGGTGCGGGCCGACGGTCTGCTGACCCGCGCCCCCGCCTCGGGCGCGCGCATCCTGGTCCAGCACAAGCCCGCGGGCCTGGCCGTCCTCGTCACGCCCTGGAACTATCCGGCGGCCATGGGCACCCGCAAGATCGCCCCGGCCCTGGCGGCGGGCTGCGGCGTCCTGATCAAGCCCGCCTCGGAAACGCCCCTGACCATGCTGGCCCTCATGCCCCTGCTGGAGGAGGCCGGCGTGCCGCGCGGCCTCGTCAACGTCCTGCCGTCGCGCCGCACCGGCGCCCTGGTGGACCACATGATGCAGGACCCCCGGGTGCGGGTCATCTCCTTCACCGGCTCCACCGGCGTCGGCCGCACCCTGCTCAAGTCCGCCGCCGACCAGGTGCTGAAACCGGCCATGGAGCTGGGCGGCAACGCACCCCTGATCGTCTTCGAAGATGCCGACCTGGAGGAGGCCGTGGCAGGCACCATGCTGGCCAAGATGCGCAACCTGGGCGAGGCCTGCACGGCGGCCAACCGGATCTACGTCCACGAGGCCGTGGCCGGGGCCTTCACCGAGAAGCTGACAGCGGCCATGGGCAAGCTCAAGGTGGGGGACGGCACCGACCCTTCCGTCGATGTCGGGCCGCTGGTCAATGCCGACACCCGCGACAAGGTGGCCGCCTTCGTGGCGGACGCGGTCGCCAAGGGAGCCAGGGTGGAGTGCGGCGGCGAGGCGCCCGGGGGCACGGGCTTCTTCTATCCGCCCACGGTCCTCTCCAACGTGCCGGAAAGCGCCGACTGCGTGCATGATGAGATCTTCGGCCCGGTCGCCGCGCTCCAGACCTTCAGCGACCAGGAGGAGGTGATCCGCCGCGCCAACGACACCGAGTACGGCCTCGTCGCCTATGTCTTCTCGAGGGACATGAAGCGGGCGCTGCAGGTCTGCGAGCGGCTGGACTACGGCATGGTGGGGCTCAACCGGGGCCTCGTCTCGGATCCGGCGGCCCCTTTCGGCGGCACCAAGCAATCCGGCCTGGGCCGCGAGGGCGGCCACGAGGGGATGCTCGAATTCATGGAAACCCAGTACATCTCGGCTTCCTGGTGAGCGCCATGACCCACCTCAAGGCCGCCCCCTCGGTCCGGGCGCTCGCCCGCGAAAGGGGCATCGACATAGAGGCCCGGGCCCGCGCCCTGGGCCGCACCACCATCGGCCCGGAGGACCTGGAGCCGGGCGCCGCGGTGCCCGCCGCCCCGGCCCCGGAGCAAGCGACCGAGGCCCGCCGCTACTGGGAGGTGGACCATGCCGCCTACGGGCCCGTCACCGAAGAGCCGCTGAGCCGCTTCGCCCGGGTCGCCGCCGCCAACCTCGGCGCGGCCAATGCCCTGATCCCCCAGGTGACGCACCATGACCGGGCCGACATGCGCGCCATCGAGGCCCTGCGCGCCGAGCTCAAGGCCGAGGCGCGGGCAAGGGACGTCCGCCTGACCGCCCTCGCCTTCCAGGTCAAGGCCCTGGCCCGCGCGCTGCGCGATTTCCCTCGCTTCAACGCCTCCCTCTCCGCCGATGGCGAAAGGCTGGTGCTGAAGGACTATGTTCACATCGGCATCGCCATCGACACGGCCCACGGGCTCATGGTGCCGGCAATCCGGGAGGCGGACCGCAAGGGGCTTTGGCAGATCGCCGCCGAGATCGGTGATCTCGCGGGCCGCGCCCAGGCCCGCAAGATCAGCCCCGACGAGATGGGCGGCGCCTCCATGACCATCTCCAACCTCGGCGGCATCGGCGGCATCGGCTTCACCCCCATCGTGAACCCGCCCGAGGTGGCGATCCTGGGCCTCACCCGCACCGAGGTGGTGACCCAGTGGGAGGAGGGGACACCGCGCCCCGTGCCCATGGTGCCGCTGGACCTTTCCTACGATCACCGGGTCATCAACGGGGCCGAAGCGGCGCGCTTCCTGGTCCATCTGGCGGCGCTGCTGGGCGATCCCCGGCGGCTCCTCCTCTAGGGATGGCGGTCGCGATCGACCTCACCGGCCGCCGCGCCCTCGTCACCGGCGCAAGCCGCGGCATCGGCCTCGCCATCGCCCGGCAGCTGGCCTGCTGCGGCGCCGAGGTGATCTGCCACGGCACCGATCTGACGGCCCGGGCCGAGCGCTACCGGAGGGACTTCGGCCCTGGCGCGGACAGCATCACGCTGCTGGACGCGGACCTCTCCGACCGGGCGGAGATCACCCGCCTGCTGGAGCGCCCCGAGCTGGAGGCGGTGGAGATCCTTGTCAACAACGCGGGCATCATCCGCCGCGCCCCGGCGGCAGAGCACGAGGCGGCGGACTGGGACGCGGTCATGGCGGTGAACCTCGACGCGGTCTTCCTGCTCTCGCGCGGCCTGGGCGCCCGCATGGTGGCGCGCGGCACGGGCAAGATCATCAACCTGGCTTCCGTCCTCTCCTTCCAGGGCGGCATCCTGGTCCCCGGCTACGCCGCCGCCAAGGGGGCCATCGTCCAGCTCACCCGCGCCCTGGCCAACGAATGGGCGGCCCGAGGGGTCAACGTCAACGCCGTCGCGCCCGGCTACGTGGAGACCGACAACACCGCCGCCCTGCGCGCCGACCCCGCCCGCACCGAGGCCCTGATGGCCCGCGTGCCCGTCGCCCGCTGGGCCCGCCCGGAGGAGATCGCGGGCCCCGTCGCCTTCCTTGCCAGCGACCTGGCAAGCTTCGTCCACGGCGCGGTGCTGCCCGTGGATGGGGGGTGGCTGGCGCGGTAGGGGGGTCAGGAGGCGCAGTTCTGGAGCGCGGGATGGCGGAGGCTCAGGGATTCGAACCCTGGGGACGCTTTCACGCCCGCCGGTTTTCAAGACCGGTGCATTCGACCACTCTGCCAAACCTCCGCTGGCGCCTTCGGTAGCCCGGTCGGATTGATTCGGCAAATGCCCAAATGCCCGCCGCCCTGTCGCGGGGAAAATCGCCGACCGCCGCCGGTCGGCCTTTTCACGCGCAGGGCAAGCCGCTAGTCTGCCGCAAAAGGCTCCTCAAGGGGCCGGTTTGTCCTGTCGGACCGTGCGGTCCGCGGGCGCAGGAGGGGCCCCGGCAGGGGGCCTGCAGGCAAGGAAAGAGGCACCATGAGCAGTCCCATCGGCAGCAAGGCAGCATCCCCTCCGGTTCGGGGCGGGGCCCGGCGGCGCAGCGCCCTTCTGGCGCTCGGCGTGCTTCTGGTCGCGGGCTGCG
Organism: Sulfitobacter sp.; assembly: GCA_965212515.1. Lineage (GTDB taxonomy): Bacteria > Pseudomonadota > Alphaproteobacteria > Rhodobacterales > Rhodobacteraceae > Sulfitobacter. Next base: position 3,119,110 of record OZ243122.1, on the reverse strand, counting down.
ACGAGAACGGCGGTTTCAACCTCTCCATGCCCAACCTCGGTGGCAGTGCCAGCACGGAGGCGGGCGCCAGTGCCGCTGCCCCCGGCCGCACGGTGGAGCGCGACGTGGAGGCGCCCGAGGTCTTCTCGGTCTCCGACCAGGGGCTCTGGGATGGCCGCCCCTCGCTCGGCGGGGTCTGGGTGGCGCACCCCGACGTGGACGAGCCGGAGCGGGTGATCATCCGCAACGAGGCCAACAACAAGTTCGTCATCGGCGCCCTCTTCCGCAAGGAGCGGGACCTCCCCGGCCCCAAGCTGCAGATCTCCTCGGACGCCGCCGCCGCCCTCGGGATGCTGGCCGGCGCGCCCGCCCCGCTCAACGTCACGGCCCTGCGCCGGGAAGAGGCCGAGGTGCCCGTGACCGAGGAAGACACAGGCGGCATGACCCCGCTGGAGGCCCCCTCCGAGGTGGCCGAGAGCACGCTCGATCCGGTGGCCGCCGCCGCCGGTGCGGCCATCGAGGCGGCCCCCGCCGCCACCCCGACGCCGCCCCCTGCCCCGGCGCCCAAGCCGAAACCCGCCTCGGCCCTGGCCAAGCCCTTCGTCCAGATCGGCATCTTCAGCGTCGAGGCCAACGCCGAGCGCGCCGCCAAGCAGATGCGCGGCGCGGGCATGGTGCCGACGGTCAAGCGCTCGGAGATCAACGGCAAGCCCTTCTGGCGCGTCGTCGTGGGCCCGGCGCAGACGAAATCCGAACTCGATACCCTGCTCAAGGCCATCAAGGCCGAGGGCTTCTCGGACGCCTACGCGGTGTCCAGCTGACCTGATCCAAAGGAGCATTCCCGCCCCATGATCCGCCTACTCGTCGCCAGCCTGGCGCTGATCCTCTCCACCCTCTCGGCCGGCGCCTTCGAGACCAGCGCGCGGGCCGCCTTCGTGATCGACCAGACCACCGGCACGGTGCTCCTGGACAAGAACGCGGACGATCCCCTGCCGCCGGCCTCCATGTCCAAGCTGATGACCCTCTACATGGCCTTCGAGGCCATCGAGCGGGGCAAGCAGAACGGCGGCCTGGACCTGGTGGAACGGCTGCCCGTCTCGGAGCACGCCATGTCCTACGGCGGCTCCACCATGTTCCTCGACACCACCGACCGGGTCGAGGTGGAGGACCTGCTGCGCGGCATCATCGTGCTTTCGGGCAACGATGCCTGCGCCGTCATCGCCGAGGCCCTGAGCCCCGACGGCACGGAGTACGGCTTTGCCCGGCTGATGACCCAGCGCGCCCAGCAGATCGGCATGACCAACTCCACCTTCACCAACTCAAACGGCTGGCCCCAGGCCGGGCACCGCATGTCGATGCGCGACCTCGCCCTGATTGCCAACCGGATCATCACCGACTACCCGCAGTACTACCCCATGTTCGCCGAGCGCGAATTCGCCTTCGATGGCCGCGCGCCCCAGAACAAGGCCAACCGCAACCCCCTGCTGGGCCTCGGCATCGGCGCCGACGGGCTCAAGACGGGCCACACCCAGGAGGCGGGCTACGGCCTCGTGGGCTCGGCCAAGCAGGGCGATCGGCGCATCATCTTCGCCATCACCGGGCTGGAGACGGCGGCCGCGCGGGCGCAGGAATCCGAGGCCATCGTCAACTGGGCCTTCCGCCAGTTCACCCAGCGCACCCTGGGCGAGGCCGGCAAGGAGATCGCCCAGGCGCCCGTGGCCCTCGGCACAAGCCAGACGGTCGGGCTGGAGCTGGAGGAACGGCTGGAGATCCTGGCCCCCGTCATGGGCGGCAGCGAGCTTCAGGCCGAGGTGGTCTTCCAGGGCCCGCTGCATGCCCCGGTGACCAAGGGCGACCGCCTGGCCGAGCTGGTCATCGCCCGCGATGACCTGCCCGAGGTCCGGGTGCCCCTGGTGGCGGCTGCCTCGGTCGATCCGGGCGGCTTCATGGTCAAGCTTCAGGCCGCCGCCCTGCATCTGATCGAAAGGCTCAACGCGGGCCCTCAGGAGGCCTCGTGAGCGCAGGCGGCGCGGGCCGCGGTCTCTTCATCTCCTTCGAGGGCATCGACGGCTCGGGCAAGTCCACCCAGGCGCGGCTCCTGGCCGAGCACCTGCGCGATGCGGGCCACGAGGTGGTCCTGACGCGCGAGCCGGGCGGTTCTCCGGGGGCCGAGGAGATCCGCGCCCTGGTGCTCCAGGGCGATCCCGACCGCTGGTCCGCCCGCACGGAGATCCTGCTCTTTACCGCCGCCCGCCGCGACCACCTGGAAAGGACCATCGAACCGGCCCTGGCCGCGGGCAAGACGGTGATCTGCGACCGCTTCGCCGATTCCACCCGCATGTACCAGGGCCTCTCGCGCGGGGATCTGCGCGGTCTGGTGGACCGGCTGCACGAGCTGATGATCGGGGTGGAGCCGGACCTGACCCTGCTGATCGACATGGAGCCCGCCCAGGGCCTCTCCCGCGCCCTCTCGCGGCAGACCGTGGAGGAACGCTTCGAGGACTTCGGCGAGGGCCTTCAGGCGGCCATGCGCGCGGGCTTTCTCAAGCTCGCGGCGGAGTACCCCGAACGCTTCGTGACCCTTGACGGCGACCGCCCGGTCGAGGCTGTGGCCGCCGATGTCCAGGAGACCGTCGCCGCCCGCCTTGCCGCCCGGGATGGCGCCTGAGCCGCCGCTTCCCTTGGCGGCAAATCGTGATAGACCCTCCCCATGAGTGACGAGATCGCCGCCCCGGAACAGCTCGAAGGGGCCCCCCACCCGCGCGAAACAGCGCGCCTGGTTGGCCAGGCGGCGGCCGAGGCTGCCTTTCTCCAGGCCTGGAGCGGGGGCAAGCTGCACCATGCCTGGCTCCTCACCGGACCGCGTGGGGTGGGCAAGGCCAGCCTCGCCTGGCGTATCGCCCGGTTCCTGCTGGCCACGCCCGACCTCGACCAGGGCGGCTTCCTCGCGCCCGAGCCTCCCACCAGCCTCGATGTGCCGTCCGAGCACCCGGTCGCGCGCCGCCTCCTGGCGGGCGGCGAGCCGGCGCTCAAGTCCGTCACCCGAACGGTGAACCCCGACACCAAGCGCATGCGCAAGCAGATCGTGGCCGAGGACATCCGCAGCCTGAACGGCTTTTTCCAGCTTTCCGCGCCGGATGGGGGCCGCCGGGTGGTGATCATCGACGATGCCGACGAGATGAACGCCACCGCCGCCAATGCCCTCCTAAAGATGCTGGAGGAGCCGCCGGCGCGGGCCACCCTGCTGCTCATCAGCCACCGCCCTTCGGGCCTTCTGCCGACCATCCGCTCGCGCTGCCGCACCCTGCGTCTGGGCACTCTCGACGCGGATCAGATGGCCGAGGCCCTGGCCCTTTCGGGCGTCGAGGTGAAGGGCGATCCCGCCGCTCTCGCCGCCCTCTCCGGCGGCTCCGTCGGGGGCGCCCTTCGGCTTTCGCTGATGGGCGGGCTGGAGATCTACGCCGAGCTGGTGGCCCTGCTGGAAAGCCTGCCCCGGCTGGACCGGGGCCGCGCCGTCAAGCTGGCCGAGGCCGCCGCCCAGCGCGGCGCCGAGGAGAAGCTGCGCCTGCTCTTCACGCTGGTGGAACTGCTCCTGGCGCGTCTGGCCCGGACCGGCGCCACCGGCGCGCCGCCCAGCCCCGAGGCCGCCCCGGGCGAGGCCGCCCTGATGCAACGGCTCTCCCCCTCGCCCGCCCAGGCCCGGCTCTGGGCCGAGCTGGCGCAGAGCCTTTCCGCCCGCACCGCGCACGGGCTGGCGGTCAACCTTGACCCTGCCGCACTGGTCCTAGATACCCTGCTCAAGATCAGCGACCAAGCGCCGCGCTAGAAGGACCGCATGACCGAAACACCCCAGATCACCGACAGCCACTGCCACCTCGATTTCCCCGATTTCGAGGGGCAGCTCCCGGAGACCATCGAGAGGGCCCGCGCCGCCGGGGTGGCCCGCATGGTCACCATCTGCACCAAGCTGAAGAACGAGCCCGCCGTGCGCGCCATCGCCGAGGCCCACGAGCCCGTCTTCTATGCCGCGGGCACCCACCCCATGTCCGCCGCCAGCGAACCCCTGGCGAGCGTTGATGAGCTGCTCGCCATCGCCCGCCATCCGAAGATGGTCGGCATCGGGGAGACCGGGCTGGACTACCACTACACCGCCGAAAGCGCCGAGATTCAGCAGCAGTCCCTGCGCATCCACATCGCGGCCGCCCGCGAGACCGGCCTGCCCCTGATCATCCACGCCCGCGACGCCGACGCGGACATGGCCCGCATCCTCACCGAGGAGCACCACCAGGGCGCCTACGACTGTGTGATGCACTGCTTCTCCTCCGGCGCCGAGCTGGCCCGCGCGGCCCTCGATCTGGGCTTCTACCTTTCCATGTCGGGGATCACGGCCTTCCCGAAAAGCGGGGAGCTGCGCGAGATCTTCGCCGCCGCCCCGCTGGACCGGATACTGGTGGAGACGGACGCCCCCTACCTGGCGCCGCCGCCGCATCGCGGCAAGCGCAACGAGCCCGCCTTCACCGCCCACACGGCGCGCCGCGCGGCCGAGACCTTCGGCCTCGACTATGCCAGCTTCGCCGCCCGCACCGAGGCCAACTTTGACCGGCTCTTCTCCAAGGCCGTCGCCTACCGGCAGGCCGCCTGATGGCGGAAATGCGCATCACCATCCTCGGCTGCGGCTCCTCCGGCGGCGTGCCGCGCCTGGGCGGCCACTGGGGCGCCTGCGATCCGGCGGAGCCCAAGAACCGCCGCCAGCGCTGCTCCGCCCTGGTGGAACGGGTCGGCCCCGAGGGCACCACCACGGTGCTGATCGACACCTCGCCGGACATGCGCAACCAGCTCCTGGAGGCCGGTGTCGGGCGGCTCGACGGGGTGATCTACACCCATTCCCATGCCGATCACGTGCACGGGCTCGATGATCTGCGCATGATCGTCATCAACATGCGCGCCCGCCTGCCGGTCTGGGCCGATGCCCCGACGCGGGAGGCTCTGCTGGAGCGTTTCGGCTATGCCTTCATCCGGCCCGAGGGCTCCATGTACCCGCCGATCCTCGACATGCACGAGATCGAGGGCGACGTGACCATCGAGGGCCCCGGCGGGCCCCTCACCTTCTCGCCCTTCCTGGTCAATCACGGCGGCATGGATGCCCTGGGCTTCCGCATCGGCGATGTGGCCTACCTGCCGGACGTGGTGGAGATTCCCGAGGCGGCCTGGCAGCGGCTCCAGGGGCTCGACTGCTGGATCGTCGATGCCCTGCGCCGCGATCCGCACCCGACCCACGCCCACCTCGACAAGACGCTCGACTGGATCGCCCAGCTTGCCCCTAAGCGGGCCGTCCTGACCAACATGCACAACGATCTCGACTACCGCACCCTGGCGGAGGAGACGCCCGACCACATCCAGCCGGCCTACGACGGCATGCAGCTGAGCTTCCCGCTGCCCTGACCACGCCCCGCTGACCCCCTTTCACGGGGGACCGGGGCCTGGCCCCCGGCCCGCCCTCCCAGACCGGACCCTCCAAGGCCCCATGCAAAGCCTCCTTGACGTCATCCTGCCGGTCTTCCTGGTGATCGGCTTCGGCTATGTCGCGGTCTGGCGCGGGCTTTTCCCGCTCTCGGGCATCGACGGAGTGATGCGCTTCACCCAGAACTTCGCGATCCCCTGCCTGCTCTTCCAGGCCATCGCCAAGCTCGATCTCTCGGCCTCCTTCGCGCCGACCCTGCTCGGCTCCTTCTATGCCGGGGCGGCGATCTGCTTTGCCCTGGGGCTCTTCGGGGCGCGGCTCTTTTTCCACCGCGACTGGGAGGACTGCGTCGCCATCGGCTTCTGCTGCCTCTTCTCCAACTCTGTCCTGCTGGGCCTGCCGATCGCCGAAAGGGCCTACGGGCCCGATGCCCTGACCGGCAACTTCGCCATCATCGCCTTCCATTCGCCCTTCTGCTACGGGCTCGGGATCACCGTGATGGAGGTGGTGCGCAACCGCGGCCAGCGGTTCCGCGACCTGGTGCGCTCGGTCACCCGGGCGATGTTCCGCAACGCCCTGGTGCTGGGCATCCTGGCAGGCTTCGCCGTGAACCTCTCGGGCCTGCCGATTCCCGGCGTGGTGGACGATGCCCTCTCGCTCATCGTGCGCGCCGCCCTGCCCGCCGCCCTCTTCGCCCTGGGCGGGGTGCTGATCCAGTACCGGCCCGAGGGCGACATGAAGACCATCGCCATGGTCTGCGTCATCGCCCTGCTGATTCACCCCAGCCTGGTCTGGCTCTTCGGCAGCGCTGCGGGTCTGAACCAGGAGCTCTTCCGGGCGGGCGTGCTGACCGCCGCCATGGCGCCGGGCTTCAACGCCTACATCTTCGCCAACCTCTACGGCCGCGCCAAGCGGGTGGCCGCCTCGGCGGTGCTGATCGCCACCGGAGCTTCGGTGTTCACGGCCTGGTTCTGGCTGGAGGTGTTGGCCTGAAAATGTTTGATTTCCAGCATCTTGGCGGGCGATCCTCGCGTTAGGTGTCCGTTGAGGCGCAGGGCGATTTCAGCCCACGAAAACACCGGCACAGAGCACCGATGGCAAAAGACATAACACCCCGCCAAGGGCCAGAATTTCAAGATTCCCGAGGGGAATATCGGCGGCGCCTTCCGCGGGAAGGACGCCAGTGGTGCGGTCGGAGAGCGTCGTGCTTCTATTTGCAATCAGTGGGTTGCGTGGCCCTTGGCGTAAAATATGCGGGCTGCGGTTCAAAAAACGACCTCCGGGGATATGAGGGAAGCGGAGGCCACCCCGGAAGTCTCCCGCATACCAGCGGTTTCGCGTGGCGTCCCACGCTTGAAGTCTCCGGCGGCTAGTGCCGTTCCCTGGACCTCAGCTTTCCTTTGAACTTACCTCTTTCGGGCGTCGAGTTGCGGACGGGACATGGTGGGGTGTAGCTTTCGCGGCACTCCTCAGAACAGAACCCGTGGGCCAGAACCCGCAACTTGCTGCACGTTCGGCAAGTACCTGTGTGCATCAGTCGGCCTCCTTGGACTCAATGCGCTCGAACCGCCCATCCAGGAACTCGGCGGCAGGTCGGGTGAAGGACGGGCCGTGCCGCTCGACGTTGATGTAGATCACCACGGGTGTCAGATCGTCGGAGGTAAGGGCCACGCCTTGAGCCTCGTAGATGCCGCCCGACTTCTTGTGACGCCACCACGAGACCGGGGGCACCGCCTCCCATGCGTCGGCTGTGAGCGCGACAAGCTCTCCTGCGGTTAGTCGTTCAGCCATCAGATCACCCCTCAGAATAGCCACATAACAATGCCGATCACCCAAGTGACGGCGGCAGCGATCAGGCCGAGAATGAGGCCGTACATCGCTATGACTGACTGCCCGTGTGCGGTCGGCTCATGCCTTCCGCCGTAGAGCAGCAGAAAAAACACAGCGATGCCGATCCCGGCTCCGGTAAGAAAAATGCTCATTTGCCGCTCTCCTCTTCATCCTCTTCAATCGGTTCAGCCGGGTAGAACCCCTCAAACCCCTTCTTTTTCCAGTTGTAGAACGACTGCGGCGTCTTGACCTTGGGCGCGTCGGGATCGGCCTTGTTCATCTCCTCGATCACCTCCAAGCCGGTCAGTGCGCCCCGGTAGATCAGGGGCCACAATTCATTGAACCGGGCAAGTCGCTTGGGAAAATCGCGGACGAAGTGGGGCTTCCCCATCTTGCCGCCGCGCGCCTTGTAGGCCGCCACACCGGCTTTGGTCCGCTCTGAAATCATGTCGCGCTCTAGCTGCGCGATAGCTGCCATGATGGTAAAGAAAAACTTGCCCATGGCCGTTGTCGTGTCGATGTGATCCACGATGGACACAAGCTGAATGCCCTTCGCCTCCAACGCCTCCACGGCCTCGATCAGCCCCACGGTGGAGCGGCCCAGCCGGTCCAGTTTCCAGATCACGATCTTGTCGCCCCTGCGGCAGACCTTGATGCAGCGCGCGAGCTGCGGGCGGTCCATGCGGGCGCCGGTCATCTTCTCCCAAAAGATGTGGTCAACGCCGTACTTGTTCAGCGCGTCTTCCTGTAGGGCGATGTCCTGCTCGTCGGTCGAAACGCGGGCGTATCCGAAGGTCTTGCTCATATTTTCTACATGCGCAGGAAAAGCGGAATTAGTCAAGATTCAACTACGGTCTGAGTTGACTGTTGACTCGGGTCGAAAATTTGCTAGATTCACTTTAAGACGAAACGCAGACAAGGACACCCAGATATGTCATGGCGAAACGATCTTGAGATCATCGGGCACCACGTCGAGAGCGGTGGCGTATGGGCTGGCGACCAGATTGACAAGGTGAACCTGCGCAAACTTAAGCGTGAAGGGTATATCGGATACGACGAGATTGAGGGTGTCTATGTGGCCACCGTTGCAGGTCAGCGCGCATGGGCAAGGTGGCGTCACATCTACGCCCTCTGGAACATGCTCAAGCGGCTGCAATGGCGCATCCGCGAAGCACGTAACTAAGGGGACCGCAGCCATGCCGAAGACGCACGAATTGAAAACACTCTGGAATTTTTGGGAAGCTATCGCTGATGGCTCAAAGACCTTTGAGGTTCGTGAGAATGACAGGGGTTTTCAGACAGGCGACAAGTTGCGCCTTGTTCGCACTGTTCCAGGGAAGCCTGAAATAGAGAAACAAGTGATCATTAAGACGATCACATATGTGCTTTCCGGGTGGGGCTTGAAGAACGGCTACGTCGCTCTCGGGCTGTCAGCCGAAAACGAGTAACAGAAGGACACCCGAATGAGCGCCACATGGGAAGACTGCCAAAAATGCGGTTGGAAGCTCGCCTATCCCGGCTTGGGCGAGGCGATCATCGGCAAAACCGAATGCACGAATTGCGAACACCCGCGCATCTTGTCGGAGGCTGAACGCCTTCAGATAGGTCAGGACTTTGACCAGCGCATTCATATGCTTGAACAGGCCGTCTGGCCTCTTGGTAAATAAGGACCGAACCGATGGGCGACCGCAAGATAATGTACGTCTGCGAGGAATGTGCGGAGCACAACCCGGAAGCCTGCGGCAGATGGAGCCGCGAGGAGTTGGCGGTGATGCCAGACGGTGCGTGGCTGTGCGAGAATTGCGCTGACGAGTTCAGCATCTTGGACGATCACGGCGTTGAGGCAACGGGGGACGTGGAGGACCCCGTTTGGCCCTTCTTCTCAGACTTCCCAAATCCGCCCGAATACAAGCCAACATAAGGACACCCGACTATGACCGCATTTCCCACCCACGGCGTCCTGAGCGTCAGCACCGGCATCCTCATGGGGGACATTGGCGGCGTCTATGAAGTGATTGGCTACCTCACGGGGCGCTCTGTGATGACCCACGAAATCGCACATTACGGCAAGCAAGCGGCAGACACGCTTGTTCTATGCCACCCCGAATTGCCACGTGATGTTGACGAGCGCGGGTGGGAGGCGCACCGTGATGCCTTCATCGCCGAACACGGCGAGACGTTCACGCTTGATCCGGCATTGAAGGACGTGCTGGCCGACGACAAAGACCCGATTTCCGTACTGCGTGAAATGGGCTTCAAAGGCGAAGTGATCGCCGTCAACGAATAGGACCGCAGGATATGGCGAGAGGCTGGAACAAGGCCTTTGAAGGCAGCGTTCCCGACGATACGAGAGAGGTCATCATGGCAGCAAGCGAACGCGAGACCACGTTCTCCGCGCAGTATGTTGCCAGTCAAGAAACCTGGTACTTCGCAAACACAAACGACGTGGTTGGAACCCCCCTGCTGTGGCGGGATTTTCCGGCCAACCCGATCATCAACGAATAGGACACTCAGATGCGTAAGATTCCCACTATCTTCGAACGCGACTTCGAGGGCGATCCGTCCAGAGTTCTCCCGGTCCAAAACCCGGAGTGCGCTTGGGTGTTCGACGGCGAGGGAACCGCAACACGCAAGTATGACGGGACCTGCTGCATGTTCGATGGCGCGGACTGGTGGAAGCGGCGAGAGGTCAAGAAGGGCAAGACAGCCCCGCCAGATTTTCGTGAGGAAATGCACGACCAGAACACCGGCAAGCGCGTGGGTTGGGTGCCTGTGACCGATGATGACAAATGGCACCTTGAGGGCATCCGCAACACGCCCCTCCAAGAGCCGGAGACCTACGAACTGTGCGGGCCGAAGGTGCAAGGCAACCCCGAGGGCTTCGACCGGCACGTGATGGTCGCGCACTCTTTGGCCGAAACATACCCGGACTGCCCCCGTGACTTCGACGGGCTTTCCGTCTGGCTTTCCGATCTACCGCATGAGGGCGTTGTTTTCCATCATCCAGACGGGCGGATGGCGAAGATCAAGCGCCGCGACTTTGGGCACAAATAGAAGGACACTCAGATGGGCGACTACCACGGACATGCCACACTTGATGACGGCACCCACGTCCCGCTCACAGAGGAAGAGGCAGAGGCGCTATGGAAGGCGGGTAAGGAGGCCGAGGAAAGAGCGGCAAAGGACATGCCCGCGACAGCGGACGCGCTTCGGGCAATGCAGAGCGGGTTCTCTCGGCTTAGGGCTCTAGGCTGGCGCGAGGCGCAATACTGCCCAAAGGACACCACGCCATTCGCCGTCATCCAGTATGGCAGCACCGGCATTTTCGAGGGTTGGTATTCAGGTGATTGGCCGGATGGCAGAGTTTACTGCTGCGACTACTTTGTGCATCCACACGGCATGATGTTCAAACCTATGGCCAATCTCACCGCCGATGAGCACGACCTCCTAGACGAATGCATGGGACGAGAAAAGGCCGCGCACGACAGAGAGATTGCCAGCCTCATAAACTCAGCTAACGAACCATCATCGTAAAGGACCGAAGTCATGACCGACCCGAAAGTGCTTGACGCAGAAGAACGCGCGAGCCGATGGCTGGCGGATGGCAACGAAGCCGCCGAGCGTGGCAACACCGCCAAGGCAGAACGCTGCTATGAGAAAAGCCAGTATTGGCTTGACCGCTACAACCGCCTTACTGGCAACGCATAGAAGGACACTCAGATGGCTTTTGCGAGATGCCCGATCTGCCAGAAGTGGGATGTGGGCGCGCATCACTGCCCACCTTCGTTTCTGGTCTGGTGCGAAGAACATGGTGCGGGCGAAGATGACGCCCGCACCATCTACGGTATTATGGAGCAAACTCACCAGATATGATGATGTTTATCATCCCAGATTGTCTAGCCATCGTTGATAACGCGGCTCAAACAATCTCGGCACATACTGCTGGGGTATCCTTAGTCGCAAGGCGATTTCGTATTCGTCTATCGCCATATCGCCTTTCAACTTGATGAATTCTTGCCGGTTTTTCTCAGGGCAGAGAACTGACAAGGCCCTCCAGAAACAGTTTATCTCAGATACCATCTGATCTGATGTTTCAATCATTGGCGACGAAAACTCTGATAGTAGATCATCAAACGTATCGGCGTTGCCTGCAAGCTGATGTTCGTCATCAAAAAGGTGCATCATCTCTTTGACCGTGACGAACCTATCCCAACATCGATTAAGGCCACGGGCGATCACAGCCACATGGCACCCAAACTGTTGGACTAGATGATGTTCTTTGTTGGTGGGGGTCAGCCAGTATCCGCGACATTTTTCAATATCAAGGCCGGAGCGGACGAACTTCACGTCCTCCACTCCGGCGATGCGGATCGCTTTAGACTTTATCAGGTTGCGATTTACGTGTATGTCCAGTTCCTGGACATAATCGTACAGTTCCTTGAAAGCCACTCTACACCTAAACTTGCAGACTAGTCGTCAAACTCATCCACAAGTTCATAGTCGCCAGCCTCGATTTCAGCAAGGGACTTGTTGATTTGTTCCGCAAAACTCTCCTTCGACACGTCTCTGGAAGTGCCTGGAAAAAGCTTTACGTCACTCGCTTTCAACCCGCTTTCGCCGTAGAGGCGGTTCTTCGCGAGCTGCATTTGGTCAGCCATGTTTCACCTCTGTTCTGGCGCTAAAGTGAAGGATCCACCTTGGCGCGGTTTCGGTTCGCCGAAGACCTAACGGAAGATTGCGTCAGTTCTGTGGCTCACCAACGATATTGCATGTCAAGTAGTTTCCTACAAGATGATTCAATACATTTATTTTTTTCCGGTCGCGAACGAAAGGCTAAAGTCAAGAGGATTTTACACGTCTAGAGACAAATTTGTTGCGCCAACCGCATCCATGCACATCATAAAAAACGCTGCCGTGAAGCTCCCCCTGCTTATCTTGTTCGCTATGTTCCGCTCGTTCTCTGGCGTGCCTAGCGCCGTGAGACGGTCAGCGAGCTGGCCGTAGGTTACCCCTCTCCGCTTGAGTTCGGCCTTGAGTATGTTCTTAGCCCTGGTCTCATACTCGCTGACAACGGCAACGTCCTTCGGCATGGCTCCGCCTTTCTCGCTTTACATCATATCTGATGATATAAACCTTGCATTCGGTGATTTCTACACCTATATACGGTGTATAACATCATCGGATATGATATGTCTCAGCATTTTCTCCTCTCGCCCGCCGCAAAAACGCTTTCGCTCGTCAAGGTCATGCGCATGTCCGAGAAGCAAGCTCGTGACGCCTTCCGCAAAATCCGCTGGACCGAAACTGAAGGCGAGCCGATCTGCCCCGAGTGCGGCTGCGTCGATCATTACGACCTCAAGACCCGTCAGGTCTACAAGTGCAAAGGGTGCGGCAAGCAGTACAGCATCACGTCCGGTACCATCTTCCACGGACGCAAGCTCCGGGTCCGCGACATTCTCGCCGCCATCGCCATCTTCATAAATGGCGCTAAGGGTTACAGCGCGTTGCAGTTGTCCCGTGACTTGTCAGTTGACTACAAGACAGCGTTTGTCCTGTTGCACAAGGTCCGCGAAAGCATAGAGCTTGCCCGTGACGCTGGCGCGCTGTCCGGTGATGTTGAGGTCGATGGCGCCTACTTTGGCGGCTACGTGAAGCCCGCCAACGAGAAGAAGGATCGCAGGGACCGCCGCAAGAAGATCCACCAGTCAGGCAAGCGCCAATCGGTGATCGTGACCCGTGAGCGCGGCGGTGCAACCCGCACCTACGTCGCCGCTACTGAGGCCGAGGGCGTTGCCCACGTCGCCGCTAATGTCGAGCGCGGCGCCACCGTTCATGCCGACGAGGCGTCACACTGGGATAAGCTGGCCGCCTACTTCCCGATAAAGCGCGTGAACCACCAGGAAGCTTACTCGAAGGATGGGGCTTGCACCAACCAAGCCGAAAGCTTCTTCAGCCGCCTGCGCCGCGCTGAGATCGGCATCCATCACCACATCGCAGGGAAGCACCTCTCGGCCTACGCTGCCGAAATGGCGTGGCGTGAAGACATGAACCGCCAGCCAAACGGGCACCAGTTCGCCATGGCTGTTGGTGCGGCAGCGGCGGCGGAGAAATCAGCGCGGTGGTGTGGCTATTGGCAAAGTCGGCTGCAAGCATAGCGGCCCGCCAAAAAATACATGCTTGCGCGATATTGGGAAATCACCTATGAGTTGCATGCAAGCATGGAGTCGAAAATGGTTAGCAAGCATAGCGCGGGCGGCAAGGCCAGAGCCGAAAAGCTCACCCCAGCCGAACGGTCAGAGATCGCGAAAGCGGCGGCGAGAGCACGCTGGCGGCCCGAACTGACGGGCGCGCTGCCAGAGGCCAGATCTCAGGGCAGCTTCCACATCGGGGATGTAAGCGTTGACTGCTACGTCCTGAAAGACCGCAGGCGGCTTATCCATAAGCGAGCTATGGCGCGTGCGCTCGGCTTGAAATCGACCGGTGGGAACGCATTCTCCAAGACGCTGAACGGGAAGAACTTAGGATCCAAGATCCCAAAGGAACTGCGCCAAAAGATCGAAAATCACATTGTTTTCAAACCCTTGAATGGGGATCCAGCCCACGGGTATGAAGCTACGGTTTTGATTGAACTCTGCGATGCGCTCATGGACGCGCGGGACGATCTTCTGCCATCTCAAAAGTTCCTGGCCCGCCAGGCGGAAGTCATTGTGCGGTCAGCAGCCCGGCTAGGGATCATCGCCCTGATCGACGAGGCTACTGGCTTTACTGAAGACAAAAGACATGACGAGTACCGAAAGTACTGGGATCAGTTCATTCGTGACGAAGCGCGCAAATGGGAGCAGGCCGAGTTTCCAGATGATCTGTTCAGCATGTTCTATGAGGTCTACGGCCTTCGCCGTCACAGCCCTGAAAGCACTAAGCATCCTCGCTTTTTTTCGAAGCTAATCCGAAAGTACATCTATCAGCCACTGCTGAACTCCAACGGGGCCATTCTTGAGGCTTTGGAAGAGAAGAATCCGGTCGTGTATGCGAACGGCGGAAGGCGCTACAAGCTGTTTCAATTTCTAAGCGACGAAGTCGGAATGCCCGCAGTAAAGGCTCAGATCTGGCAGGTCATCGGTATTGGACGGGGGTGCAAGTCACGCAGGCAGCTTGAAACCCGTTTTTACGAGTCCTTCCCCGAGGCCGCACCACACCGACCACAAGCTATTCGGGATCTTTTTGACGAGGAGCATGGAGGTTAGAAATGCCCATATGACGACCACCCTGATCTAATCGGAAGTACCAGTTCTGATTAGGTGAGCAGCCGCCATTTAGGGCGGTAGGTGTCGGGGCTTCGGCCTCGACGCCATCCCTGCAACTGACCGAGTAAAGGACAGCAAGCACCTGACAGATGCTTCATTTGAATTGTTTCGTCAAGTCTGACGCTCGGTCGCCATGAATATGGAGCCCTGAAAACATGGCAAATATGTTGGTCACTTATGACCTAAATGGACCTAGTCCGTCTCACAAACAGATGGACGAGCTGATCCCGAAGCTGGGGGTAAACTCTGGCCGCCTGCTAGAAACAGTATGGTGGCTTGATTATCCGGGTACGGCTGCGGCGCTTCGTGATCGTCTGCAAACCATTCTCGGCAACGAGGACTTGCTGTTGGTGGTTGAGTGTAAGAGTGCGGCATGGACAAAGCTCCTTGTTGACGGTCAAGCATTCAAAAACGCCTTCAATAAGGCAGCCTAGAGTCGATTGAGGGCGGCTCACGCGCCGCCCTCCTTCAGTTTCCACAACTTGTACGGGCCGTTTCCATCATGGTCCTTTGTCCACCCATGATCGACCACAAGCCCCTGATCCCGACAGCCCTTTATGCAAGCCCCGATCCGCTTGCGCAGCGTGGCATATGTCGCGTCGTCGCAGACCAGCTCGCGCTCAGCGGCCCACTGTTCCGTTATCTGGCGTGACGTGAGAGGCCCGTCAGCCTCGCGGAGCGCAGTCAGAACAAACCGCTTTACGGTGCCCTTCTGTGCCCGGTGCTTCGTCACGTACTGCTTTATCGCGTAGGTGTCGGCGTCAGGGTCAAAGAGCCGGATAGCGGCGTCCAGGTGGTCTATATCGACGGTGAGCTTCTTGATCTCCGCCTTGTAACGGTCGCGCAGCGCGGATAGATCAGCGTGCTTTGCGACCAGTCCCGATACGGTGTTCGGGCGCTCATATTCTGCAATGTCCTTCATGAGCGGCACGATACATCATCAAATATGATTAGTACATCACTTTATTTGGTGAGTTTGCTCCATAATACCGAGATAGTGCCGACGCGACGGAATGCCTCGACGGCCTCGCGCATCTCCTCCGGGGTCAGTCCTGGGTTGGGCACGGTCGGGCCTCCTACGCGGCAGGGCCGTCTAGGAAGTCGGCCACCGTTTGGCCCGCGTAACCGCTGCGACCGGCTTTGAAGAGGCAGGTGATACCGCCACGGGTGCCCGTCAGTGACCAGCTCCCGGTCTCAGGGTTGACCCACATGATCCACTCCACGGGGAGACCGTCATCAGCCACCCTAACAACAGTATCTACGGCGACTTCGCCGTATCTCTCGCCGAGGGTCTGGATGACAACGGTTGAGGGCGCGCATCGCTGCGCGAGTGCGGGCGTGGCCAGCGCCATGAAAAGGGCCATCAGTACCATGCGCATATCGGGTTCCTCCGTATATGCGTTGCTGGGGGCGCCGAAGCGCGGGGTGAAACTTGTCGAATGGGAGTGGCGGTGCTATATGGGGAGGGAGAGCGGCGGCGTGGAAAGCAGACACGCAGAACAACGCAGTAAGCTGGATCACCCCCTTGGGGTCGTAGCTGCGGGGCCGAACCGTTGACCCACCGTAGGTTCAGATGATGCTGGACCGAAAGTGGAGAGGGGGGCCGAAAGGCTTAAGCCGAACCAACCCAGAAGCAGGAGTAGCGCCCTGCCCGCTCTCGATTAACCCTCCGGTCGCGGCCCCGCCAGCAGCTCAAAAGCCGCCGTGCTGGTTTGGTCAAACAGCGTGTTGCCGTCGCACTCGTAGGCCAGGATCAGGTAGACCGTGACCCGACCGGGCCGCAGATTGTCGGGCGGCATGTAACCGGGCCGCAGGGGCGTGGGGTCTCTGTCGATTTGCCGCGCCGCCATGCGCCTCTGGCCGGGCGTCGGCACGTTCATCTGGTCGGTGAAAATGGGCTGGGAATACTGGAGAATGCAGCCCTCGCCCAGCCGCGTCCTCTCGGCCACCATGTTGAATATGATGGGTTCGTTCTCATAGACGGGTTCGGAAACGTAGGTCAGGCCCGGCTTTTCCCGGATGATCTTGTCCTCTCCCTTGAGCGAAGCAACTTCTGCCTTAAGTTCGATAATGTCGGCTTGCATCCGATAGTGAGCGTCCAGCAGCTCCCGCGCCTTGCCGAAGGACACCGAGTAGGCTGACCCGCAAACCGCCCATATCACGCCAACTGCGCCCAGGACTTTTGCGATCTGGACGATCCGGTCTGATACTGTGGCGATCCTCATCCGCAAACCTCAGGATCAAGCCACACCGTGCGCTCGGTCGCCTCGGCTTCGCGGGTCGCCCGCGTATCAGCCGGGCTTGTCGTCACGATGCTCTTTCGCCACTGCTCGCACAGCTCCGCGCGCGTCAGTTTCTCGCCGTAATTCCCGCAGGCGCTGAGAAAGGCCAGCGTCATCCATGGTAGCCACTTCATCGGCTGCCCTCCTTCGTGCTTTGTCGCCCGCCTCGCGGACCCGTTCAGCGGCCCGTGCGTCGGCCTCTCTGCGCTTCCTGGCGTTACCCCTGCCTCTGACGAACCAGCCCGCCACGAAGGTCACCAGGAGCGCCACAGCGCCCCACAGGAGGTCGCTCACTTGCGGCGCTCGATCAGAAACCAGCCCTCGGTGACAGCGAACATCACGCCGCCCGCCAGAAGGGCGATGAGGTCAGGATCGGTCGCAATCATGTTGCCGGTTTCGGCGTCGACCAGGCCGTGCGCCAGCAGGACGCCCGCGATGTAGCGAAGGGCGATGCGAACAAAGGGTGTTGCTGCGTTCATGGGTCAGTTCCTTTTGAATAAGGGGCGACCGAAGCCGCCCCATGTGATTCAGACGAAGTTTGCCTTGACCGCCCACATTGCGGCCTGCTCGTAGTTCGTCAGAGCAATCGACCGCTGGCGGTTCTCCGGGACGTTGGCGCGGATGTATTCCATTAGCTCTTCGGTGAGCCGTTTGGTCTCTGCGACCACATCGGAACCGGAGGGATTGGAGGACGGGATGGTGGTTTCGTTGCTCATAGCGTTCTCCTGTGAGCTTGACCGTTGACGCTCGGGCGGGCGAAACGGCTTCTTGCCGAATTAGCGTTTGAAGATGCTGAGAATGGCGTTGATGAGAGAGGCCAGCCAGTTGGCGGGCTTGGCCTTCGGGGGCGACATGAGGTCAAGGATTTCGCCCTGCGTCAGCGTCCGCTCGGGACGCCAGACAACGCGGCCTCCATCGGTGACGCGCCAAACCGCCGCTTTCTTGATCGGGTACTCGCCGGTCAGGAACAGCCGCTGCTCGTCCTCGCGCCGCCCGATGATTTCGGCGGGCTTGCGCCAGTTCATGATGGCCTTGGCAGCCCGCTCCTTGTCGCCGCTGTTCCAAAGGCGAACCCACGAAGCGCGGGCAATGGCCCCGGTGTTGAAGTGGAAGGACACGGCGGCGTCGAACTCGTGCTGTTCCATCTCCACTCGGATGGCCCGGCGCACGGCGTCCTCGTACTTCGCCAGATCCTTGCGGAACAGGTCGAACACGTCTTTCAGGGCCGCATCCATGTCCTGCGGCATTCCGCGCGGCATGGTGGCCGGGTCCGGTGCGCCTGCGGACTTGGTGTGGCCCACGCCGTAGGTCCAGACATTCACCGAGTCCAAATAAGGCGCGGGCACAATGCCCTCATGGGCGACAAGCGCCGCAATGCCTCGGTCTGAGGTTTTCATGGGAATCTCCGCTTATAGCTGTTCTGGCAGTGGGGCCGATCTGGCCGCACCAGCGCATCAAACACCCGGCACCAGCCCCGCCAGAACCGCTTGTCTTGCCGCCAATGGGCGTAGGCACAGAGCGTCATGTCGTAGCCCGTCAGCAGGCAGCAGGCCTGCCGGGAAAGCCATGACAGGGCGCGGAGCATCAGGCCCAGCGATTGACCGGGGTTGCGATGCGGTCGGCGTCGATCAGTTCAACGCCCTGGTACTTCTTGGCCCGCTCGTCCCTGTTGGTCATCAGAACGAGGTGCCCCTTGGTCATCCACTCCGCCACGGTGAGCGCCCATCGCGGCCCCATGTCGTTGCCCTCGGCGTCCTTGGCGAGCGTCCGCATGGCGCGCTGAGAGAGCCGCACGTTGACGTGATAGCGGGTATCCATTTCCGCCGCTTTCAGAACCACGCCTAGAGCGTCCAGCTCGGCCTGCTTTGTGACCACCGGCCCGATGTAGCTGATGGACACGCCGGGGGCGCTTTGCAGGTGCCCGCGCTTCCGGGGGGTGTCCTCGGTGTCGGCAAGGCACAGCCCCGCAGCGATGGCCGCCGTTTCGAAGGCCAGCAGGCTGTCGGCCCGCAGTGCCGCGTCCAGAAAGCCGCCGTTGAAGTTGGCAAAGCAGGGGATGGCGTCGGGGTCGTCCTCGGTCGTCAGAGTGCCCTTGGGAGTGAGGTAGATCATGCGCTCGCCTCCTCGATGCCTGCCGCGCCCACGTCGCCCGCGCCCTGGGTAATCAGCGCCCGTGTGCCCATGCCTTCAAACTGCATTGCCGCAGCCGACAGGTTGGGAATGCCAATGGCTGTGGCCGTGCTGACCTCGGAGGCGCCGTTCAGCGAAATGGCAATGTCGCTGTCCGTCACGCGCCAGGCGAACTTGGATTCCTGCCAGATGCCGGGGGAAAGCGCATCCACCGCAACGGAGGCGGAGGTGCCGCCGTTTACCATCGTCAACGTTAGCTCGCCGGTTTCGGCGCCGTCCGTGTCCAGCGTAATCGTGATGCGGTTGTTTGCGTCGGCGCGAATGTCCAGCAGTTCCACCTGCCCCGCCGTGCCTTCGTCGGCGTAGGTCTCCGTGAAATCGAAGGCACCCCACATGGCGGAGCTGTCGTAGGCCCAATTACCGCTCGCGGCGGATTGCGTCTCGGCGGCGCGGGTGACAGAGCCGGAAGCGGCAAGGTTCGGTATATAGCTGCTCGGAGTTGACCCCGCCTCCAACTGCGCGTTGGTCACGGTGCCGGATACCGTCAGCGTCAGGGTGCCAGCGGAGGGCGTGAAGGTCAGGCTGACGCGGTTTTCCTCGCCCGTGCCGGTGCCGACAAGGGGTCCGGCCGTGGAAGCGCCCGACAGCGTGACGGTGCCCGTGCCGGTGAAGTGCAGGGTGTAGGGCTGGGCCGTGACGGTCTCCGTCTGCGTCGTCAGGGCGCCCGTCTCGTGGAGGAGCTGGGTTCCAAGCTCGCTTTCGATCAGCAGCCCCTTGTTGACCCACTGCCCACCTTCATAGACGTGGTGATTATGGCGGGGTTCGTTGGCGGCGGCGGTCTGCAAGGTGCCGGTCGCATCCCCGTAGGTGGCCGTTGAAGACCGCGCGAAGGTGAACAGCTCGGCAAAGTCGCAGCGTTGCGGGCGGTAGGACGTGACCTCGCGGACGGAGATGTTGTCTACTTCAACCCAATCTCCAGAAGTTCCATCACGCAAGAGGACGGTTATGTAAGCTGTGGTTCCGGTCGCTACGAAGTATCCACTCCTAACTTCTTCCGAAAACTCACTGGCCGAACTGTCAACAGAGCGGTAGTAGTCAACCCCTCCGGTCGTCGTCCCTACTCTAAAGTCCGTGTAGTGTGTGCTGGCCGAACTGCGCCCCTTATACTCCCAAGATACCGTGTAAAGACTTCCAGAATTTGTGGAGAAGCTGGTGTGGTTGTTCTGGTTTAAGCTGCCTCCACGGGTGATCCTTAAATCACCTCCCGTTGCGGAAAGAGTTACCCCCGTCCCGGCCGTCCACCCCGTTGTATCGCTGTCGAATGTGCCATTCGTAACAAGCTCCGGCCCCAGCACATTGTCCGCATAGGCATACCACCCCCGCACGGTGTCCGCGACCATTGCGGGCGTGAAGCCATTGGCCGCGAGGTAGCCAAAGGGATCGTAACGCCGAATGAATGTCGGCCCTATTCCGACGCCGATCATTTTACCAGCCCGCCACGATGTTCGTTGCGGTCGTGCCCGTGGCCAGAATGCGGGCCACGCGGATTGGATGCCAACCTTCCGTCAGGCTGGAAAGCGTCACGCTGGTGCCGTCAGCGGTGTGAACAACCATGTTGCCCGAAGTGCCGACGAAGACCGCGCGGGTGAGATAGTCGAGGTCCGTGCTGTCACTCGGCGTGACCGCAGCCAGATTAACCAAAGGCCCGGTGACAGGGAGGGACTGGTTCTTGAAGTAGTTGTGCGCCATTGTCAGGCCCTTTCAATAAAGAAACCCGCCGATTGGCGGGGCGGTTGGAGTTTGGCGAATACACGCAAAGGGAGTACCCTCCGCGTCATTCAGTCGGAGGAATCGCTATGAAAGCCGTTTTCTTAATGTCAGCCGTGGCCGTTCTTTTCTCGGCCAGCCTTGCCAGCGCCACCATCCGCTGCACCACGCATGGCAACATTACCCGCTGCACAGATAGCAAGGAGGGCACCACTACGCGGTGCGTGGATTACGGAACAGTGGTGCGCTGTAACTAGTCCCAGACGGACTCTGCGTTGAGAGCGTCCCGCGCGGTGTCGAGCATCTGATCGCAGGCCAGCTCGCGTCCCGTGGGTTCGCTGAACTGCTCTGCAAAGAATGCCTCAAGCTCCCGGTTGTGGGTGTCCTGCACCTTGGCGAACTCGGGGCAGGACTTCTTACCGGCCAGATGCCCCTGCCAGTAGGAGGCATAGCTGATTGCTATTGCTGCCAGGATCGCGGCGATGACCTTCATTCGGCTTGCGGCCCCATGGTGCGGACGAACTCGCGGTTGAACTTAACATATATGGCGTTCCGCTGGTCCTGCAAAGGTTTTACCTTCTCGCGCTTCTCCCGCTCCGTCAGGGCGTCGTTGGCGTAGATGGCGTTCATCTGCGAGGAAATCGCCTTGCGGGCCTTCTCCGCAGAATTCAACTGACCGTAGAGGCGGGAGGCCGAAAGCATCTCGGGCTTGACCGGATAGCTGATTTCCCGCGCGGTCTTGACCGCCTCACGCGCCGCCATGACCTCTTCGCGGAAGTCGAAGTAGCGGCCCTGGTTGAGCCAGTCGGAGGGTTCGTAGCGCAGAACGCGAAGCAGCGGAATGCGGTGCGGCTCCACCTCCTGGCCGGTGGCGACGTTGCGGCCTGTCTCGTAGGAGCGGTTGAGGAACCGCCAGAGACCGCCGCCCAGGAACTCGAACGTATGCTGCATGTACTCGGGCGAGATGTCGATGCCGCCGGGCTCGATGGGGCTGCCGCCGGTCGCGCTGTTCAACCCCCGCGCCAGAGATCCGAAGAGGGGATAGGTACTCCACTCCTTGTAGGACTGCGGGCCGTAGTCGCCGTAAGCCTGCTCGGGGCGGATCGGACGGCCCTGCCAGTTTTCGTTCTTGTCCAGCTCGCGCACATGGTCCAGCAGGGTCGGCGAAATGGTCGAGGCAACGTCCTCGCCACTGATCGGGGAGAAGGACGTGAATGTCGCCGCGAAGGTGTGGGCCGTTGCTTCGTTGGCGGGCTTCACCCCGCGCACCACCTTTGCCATTTGCTGGCCTGCATAGAAGGGCACGTTGAAGCCGTAGGGCAGCGGAATGGTCAGCCGCTCGTTGCCGCCCAGCTTGATGATGAAGTTGCGCTCGCTGACGTAGTTGGGGATTTCGTCGTGATCCAACTCGCCATCGTCATCCTCGTCGCCGGATCGCATGGCGTTCTGCAACTCGTTCACAAAGCCCAGCACAAAGGCCCCGCCGATCAACTGGCGCACGTTCTTCGCCTTGGCCGCTTTCAGAAGGACGTGGGAGCCTTGGATTGCCGCGTTGGCAAAGGGATACCAAGCGTTGAGGGATGCGCCCAACTCGCCCCGGCGGTTGAAGTTGACCGTCAGGTTCTTGGAGAGGGACGCGGCCTCCTCCTTGGTCATGCCGTTCTTTCGGGCCTCAGCATAGACAGCAAGGCGGGTGGCGTTGTCCACCATGAGGTTGACGCGCTCGATCCAGCCCAGGGCGGGGTTGTCGTCGGTGTTAAGGCGAGTGCCTTTCCGAAGCCCCCGGCGCAGCTTGCCGCCGGTCTCGTTCTTAATCATCCGCTCCAGCGTGTCCTTGCGGGCCTGCGGGTTCTCGATGTTCCAGAAGCTGACCTTGGCCCCGGCCTCCTCGAACTCGCGGAACCACTTGGCGTACTCGGACTGGCTTGGGTTCTTGCCAAGGCCGCTGTAGGCACCCGCCATGGATTTCCAGTAGGCCGGAGACAGCGGGTTGGCCTTGCGGCGGAGCTTACCCCTGACGCCCGGCGGAAGCTGACCCAGGTTGAACTGCGCCGTCACCATGTCGCGGAAGCCGTTCACAATCACGAAGGGCGGCGAAAGCATCGTGTTCACCGCGCTGAAGTAGCGGCTGAAATAGGAGGCCACGCGCGCCACCGGGCCGAGACTATCAACGCCCAACTGACCCAGCGCACGGGCAAGGCGCGGGTCGTTGAACTTGATCCGCTTTTCCTCGCCATCCACCTTCACCGCCATCTCGTCCGGTCCCATCTGGACCTGCGCGGCGTTGAGGATTTGCGTCTCAACCCGACCGCTGGCCTTGTTGTAGACGCGGCGAGTTTCCAGATCCTTGACCTCCCAGATACCGGGCGCGGGGTTGGTCTGGATCAGGTCGTAGAGGGTGCGGCCAACGATGTTCTTCTCGGCGCGAACGATGACCTCCTCGGCTTGGGCAATCAGGTTGGAAAGCTGGTCGAAGGACTCGGTATCCCGGCCCAGGGCCATCTTGCTTTCCTTGCCGCGCACGTTGAACTTGCGACCGCGCGGAGCCATCGGGGTTGTACCCACGGCGTCGAACATATCCGTCTCGGCAAAGCCCTTGAGCGGGACGTAGTGCTTGTACTGCGCCTTCCACGTTGCCGCTTCATCCTTGGTCAGCAGGCCCGCCTCAACGCGCTTGTCGATCATTTCAGCGCCAAGCTGGTCCGTCAGCTTGCCGATCTTCTCCATGAGGCCGTAGCCTGGGCTGGCCTTTGCGCGGGCCATGATAGCATCTGCTTCAGTGTCGGTCAGGCCGGAACCGCTGGGGCCACCCTGAATGTCGCTGATGCGGTTGTTGCGCTCCTTTGCGTGACGTGCCCAGAGATAGAGACTGACCGCCTCGGCACCTTCCCGCTTCTGGCCCTTGTGGTCCTCCAGGGTCAGCTTATCGAGATTGCGCCCGACCATCTGGGCAATCGGCTCGACGTAGCGGTCCTTCAGGTCGTTCAACTGGTAGCCCACGCGACCGGAGTACCGCTCTTCCGCGTAGTAGGCGCTGTCTGCCTTGTCGATTTCCTGGCCGGTGTGGGCCGCGATCATTTCCTCGGCGCGGCGCAGGTAAATCATCTGGTCCTGGAACAGCACCCGGAAGCGGTCGATCTTGTCGTCTACGTTGCCCTTGACGTTGGACAGGGCGCGCATGAGAGCGCCTGTGCGCTGCTGTGAGGCGCTGTAGACCCCCGGTGAGGGGATGTGTGCGGTGTTGGTCTGCTTGGCCGTCTGGGCGCGCCCCTGTGCGCTGAGGGGCGGGCGCTGGTAGAATGTCTGGGAGAGGTCGCTGCCAGCTACGTATTGATCCGGCTGGCGTATAAGTTGTTCCAGTAGTCCGGGTCTTTTGCCGCTCTCTGAGCGTAAAAGGGAAGCGTAGAGAATGCCTCTTTTAAGCGTTCTGTGCCCCGCGCCTGCCTCTCTAACTCTTCGACGGGTATTACTGATCTCTCGTAGAGTCTCATCAGATAGGCGTTCGCCTTGAGAGTTTCGGAAGGTTCTGGTCTTGAAGTCAAATCGCGCATTTTCAATCTCTGGAACAATGGATGTGAGGCTCGCCGTGGCAACCTCAATCAGAGACTGGATGTTAGCAACGTCATTGCCGTCTGTCCACCTAAGAGGGGGAACGCCGATCTTCTCGTTGCCCTCCTTCTGGTAGGGGTGCGGCTCAAGGTGCTTGGTTGTTCCGTGCTTCAGCGCAGAGGAAAGCATTGCCTCCGTTCTGCGGCGTAGGGCCACATCGGTCAGCCCGGCGGGGTCTCCGATGAAGGTGCGCCCGGTGTTGCGAGCATAGTCGCCAATCGCCGCATAGATGGCGTTTCCGCCTTCACCCTCACCCAAGCGGCTGACATCAATCCAAACCTCGTCATCGGTCTGGTAGACGTAGAAGTCCTTGCCCTCCGCGCTGCGCAGAAGGAACCGCTCGTCGGCACCCGCATCGCCCGTCTCTTCCGGCGTCTGCGTTTCACCGATGAACTCCACCATCGGGTCAATGTCGCCCATGACGCCCTCAAGTGAGGTCGCGCGGGACTTCGGGTAGGCGAAGATGTCATCGACTTCGGCAAGGCTTTGCAGGAACTCGGCAGCGAATGGGTCTTGGCGCTGCTCGCTCATACCCTCCGGTGCGGCAAACTGCCCGCGCTTGCCGATTTCGCCGCTGGCGGTCATGTCGAAGATGTCATCGACCGTCTGGAAGCCGCGCCCACGCAGGAAGTTGCCAAGGGCCGAGAGGAAGTTCTTGATCTTGGTAAAGGGGCCGCTGCCCTTGCCATCCCATGCGGCGAACTCCTCCGCGATGGCCTCTTCCATCTGCTGAAGGCGAGAGTGGTCCGGGTAGCGGTCTGCGATGGAGTGCTTGTCCATCCAGCCTTCGGCGGCTTGGGAAAGGGTGCGCCATTCACGGTCGGTAAACAGGTTCATGGCCCGCAGCGCGTGGATGGCCTCGTGGTTGATCGTGTTCTCGGGGTCCAGGCTCTTGCCAATGAGCATGGTCATGCCGCCCTTGCGGTCGATCCGCAGCGCGCCCTGATAGGTGCTGTCGGGCGAGGCGAGCGCAAGGTCCACGTCCTGCAAGCCCATCTTGTCCAGTTGCGCGCGCAGGTCGGAGAGGTCGCCGTTCATGGCGAGGGCGGATGCTCTGGCGGTCTGCCATTCCTCGGAAAGAGGCTCGCGCTGGTACAGCATCACACTGTCCGCGTCCTCCTTGCTCTGGATCACGTCAAACAGCCGCTCAAAGGCCGCGTTGATGTCCTTGCGCTCCTGCCCCTCGGGGTAGGGCTTAACGTTAAACAGCCGGTACTCCGGCAGGTCGTTGCGCTTCTCGTAGGACAGGAAGTCGTTGCGGGCGTCTACGTCCTTCAGCCGGTCGTAGACAAAGCTCTCGAAAGCCCGTGCCGCAAGCTCGTGGTTGGTTGACCAGTAGTCCTTGGCCGTCGCCTGATCCATCGCCCAGGCTTCGGAGTAGAACTCGGAGCGAACCGTCTTTTCCTTGACCTTCTCCGCCTTCGCGTCCTCAAGGAACTGCTGCGCCTGCTTGCGCGCCATGATGGCGTTTTGCAGTTTCACCGCAGGGCCTTCGTTGCGCCCCTGGAAAGACCGATACGCCTGACGGCCCATCACCTCTTTGTAGAGGTCGGCAATCTCCATCACCGGCTCGTAGAAGGTGAAGGTGGAATAGCGAGCCTTGGAGGGGGCCTCCACCATCTCGCCAAGGTCTTTCGCGGCACGGATCTTCAGCGCGGCCCGCTTGAACCGCTGCATCTGCTCCTTGGTCGCCGGGTCTTTCTTCTTGCCGTAGCTACGCTTCGTAGAGATGGTCTGCTCGATGTCCGTCAGGGTCCGCTCAACATCCTTGATGCGGTCCTTTTCGATCTTCTCGCGGGTAGACTGGTCCTCGGTGTACTCGGCCTTGCGCTTCATAATCGCGGCCATGAGGTTCTTGATTTCGTTGCGAACCTCCTCCCGCATTCCCGACTTGTAGAGGAACCCGTGAGACACGTAGTCCTCTTTCGGGGTCTTCGCGTCGTAGATCGGCTCGCCTTCTTTCGCATTCGCCTTGCGGGGCTGTGCGCTGCCGTCCTGGCGGGCAAAGTAGTGGTCCATCGCGTGGAACCACTCATGGGCCAGCGAACCGGCGCCCTTGATCTTCGTCAGGTTGATGACGCCATAGTCGCGCTCGTAGTGCGCTCGTGCGCCGCTGAGACCGTGACCGCGCGCACCGAAAGCAAGGCCCATCTCGCCATGAAGGGACAGCGCCTTGGGCGGCATCCGGGTGATTTCGGCCAAATCAAGGAAGGCATCGAAGGCTTGGTTCAGAAGGTGCTGGCGCTCGGCGTTGTTGTTCCAGTTGCCGAACTCCACGCCACGGAAGCCGAAGACATCCATGAAGTCCTGGCCCGCTACGTCGCGGTTGTTCTCGCGGCGATCCTCGCCAACCCGGATGGCTTCTTCCAGCGCCGGGTGGATGCTGTCGTCAATGCGCAGCTTGGTTTCCGCGATTTCCTCGGCGTTCTTCGCCATGTAGGCCATGGCCTCTTCGCGGGTCTTGAAGCCGCCCTTGACGGTCGGACGCTTGCGGTCGCTGACCTGC
Organism: Sulfitobacter sp.; assembly: GCA_965212515.1. Taxonomy (GTDB): domain Bacteria; phylum Pseudomonadota; class Alphaproteobacteria; order Rhodobacterales; family Rhodobacteraceae; genus Sulfitobacter. Next base: position 3,092,242 of record OZ243122.1, on the reverse strand, counting down.
CGCACGATGGCGTACTCGTCGCCCTGCTTTACGACACGGTGATTGCGGGCCACGGCCACCATCGGGATAGCCGCCTCGGCCTCCTCGCGGGTGTCGAAGTCCAGCGCCCCACGGGGGAAGCCGGGAATGCGGCCCGTCTTGCTGCGGGTGTCGCTTACCGTGAATTTACCCACGCGGTCCTTGTTGAAGGCATCGGCGGCAATCTGGTTGACCTGATAGCGGCGCTGAGAAGCCGGGCGCTCGTCCTTCGGCTTCTTCGCGCGGGGTCCGGTCGGTGTGGCCGTGTCCTTGCGCGCGCCGCCGATCTTCTCGCCCAGGTCTTCAATGCGGTCTTTCGGCTGTGCAGTTTTCTGTACCGGAGCGGGCTTCTGTGCAGTTTTCTGTACGTCAGGCGTGTACTCTGCTTCGATACGCTCCAGCGCAGCCTTGGCGGCTTCCGGCCCTGCCTCTGCTTCGAGGGCCTGACGGGCTTCCTGCACCCGCTTGGTGGCCTCCATGAAGCCATCCTCGTCACTGTCGGGCAGGTTTTCGCGGGCGGTCCACTCGCGCTTCAGGCGGTCCTCCAGGCGGGTCTGGGCGCGGGACTTGGGTTTCTCGCCGGGGGCGCTGTCCAGAAGGTCGCCTTGCGTGTCAAACAGGCCACCGGCCTCCTGCTGGGGAGTGCTGGTCCGCATCTTGGACTGCTTGGCGCGAACCTCCATTTCCCACTTTTCGCCAGACTTGCGGGCCTCTGCGCTGCGCTCCTCGGACTGCTCCGCTCCGGGAATGACAGTCTGCTCGCCCGCCTCGGTGCGCTCGGTGGTGGCTTCTGCCGGGAGCGGGTCGCCCTTGCGGGTGAAAACAGCCTGATCGCCCACATCCGTGCGCACGAAGTCACGGGCGAGAATGCGCTTAGACAGCCCGCGCAGCTTCTTCGCCATCGCCTGCGGCATTTCGATCCGCTCCAGCGCCTGCCCGACCCGCATGTCTGTCCGGTACTCCATCCCCGTCTCGGGGGTTGTGCCGGGCTTCGGGTTGACTTCGCCGCTCAAGCTGTCGGGGCGGAACGTCAGCATCACGCCCTTGTTGCCGCCCTGCCCAATTGCCAGATCGCGGTTGTCGGTGACGAAGGCGCGCATTGAATCGGGCTGCCCCTCGACACGCAGAATGTCATCCAGCGCCTCGGGGTTGGTCTCGCGGTAGAGACGCTTGCCCTCTGCAATAGGGCGGGGGATTATGGACGAAGGGCCAAAGGGGAGCGGCTTCGCGTCCTTGATGGATGGACGGTTGTTCGCTTGCGCTGCGACGTTTTGGTCGCCCGCCGAGGATTCGAACCCCGGACCTTCCGGTTCGGAACCGGATGCTCTCTCCGCTGAGCTAGCGGGCGCTGCCGACTGCTGCTCTGCGGCTGCTCGGTAGGCGTCGGCTGCAAGCGGGCGGAAGGGGCCAAGGGGCTTTCCATCGGCGCTGACAACGCGATACTGGTCCGCCCCCAACGCCTCGCCGTCACCGGCTTCCAGTCTTGCGCCTTCGGGTAGCTTGCCGACCGCATCGGCAGGGGGGGTGAATGTATTGCTGCCGCGCAGTTCGGCGTCGGTCTTGGGCGCTACTTCCGCTTGGCTGACATCACCCCGTTTACCATCGTCAACACGCGCTGCGCTTCCCGCTTCTGCTCGCGGCTGGATTGCGGGTTCGCCAGAACCTTTGCCATCCGCTCCCGCAACAGCCGGGCTTCCGCCTTCCGCGTCTCGCGCGCCAGTTCCTTCGGTGATGGGGTCCGCACTATCCGCGCTCCTGTAAATCTGGCTCCAAACCGCGTCCTCGACGTTGCCGCCGTTCTCCGTCAGCCGGTTCCTGATGGTATTAACTTCGGTATCCGTCAGCACTCCGTCAAGGCTGGTCTCCGTCAGAACGCCCCGAAGCGACCGATCCACCATGTCCATGCGCTCGGCGTCGGTGGAGATGTCGTCGTTGCGCGGCGGAATGTAGGCATTGGCCCCGGCAAAGGCAGAGAGGTCAATCGGATCGGGGTCGGGCGTGGCCTCTTCAAACCGTGCCTCGGCCTCCTTCGCATCCCGTGCCGCGCGCAGTTCGGCCTGCTCGCCAACCGGCAGCAGAACACCGACCGTCTCGCGCTCCAGCGCCTCGATCAGCCCCTCCTGGCTCAGATAGCCCTGGCCGTCCTCGCCAATCTCCGCCGCCATCTCGCCAAAGGTATCGGCGGCGATGTTGTCCCAATCGGATCGGCCATCGCTGCGGAACAGCCCCGGATGGGTGCGGGCGTTGATGTCCCGTGCGGCAAGTTCCTTTGCCAGCGGGGGACCCGGCTTCACGCCGTACTGCTTCATCGTGTTCGCCAGGGGGCGCTTCATCACGGTCGGCTTGGCGGGCTTCTTCTTTGGCTGAGAGGGGGCAGCTACCGGCGGTGCAGTGGGCAGGCCCTCAGTAGCGACAGTATCGAGAGGCGAGGGACGCTCCACTTGCGGCGTTTCCACATCGGTCTCAATACTGGCTTGCGCATTCTGGCTCCCTGCTTCGATGACCTCGCCGGTATCGAGGTCCAGTTGAACAATCCGGCCCGTATCAACATCACCGTCCACTTCGGGGAACGGCTCGCCCAGACGGCGCTCAGAGGCCGTCTCGGTGGTTTCGGGTGTCACCCCCTGCGGAGCGGCGGGTTGCGGCTCCTGCGGCGGCTGTGGGGCCGCTGCGGGCTGTTCCGTGCGCAGCGGGGGCACGGGGTTGGGGCGGCGGAAGTCAGTATCGGGTGTCCGCACGTCCGCGCCGCCCTGCGGCAAGGGGGGAATGCCGTCAGACGGCTTGCGGGGCGAAACCGCCTCCTCCATGATCTTCTTGCCGTCATCAATGACATCGTTGGGGATCGGGCTTTGCCGATCCTCCGGCGTCAGGCGCGGGCTGTTCGGGCGGTCGGGGTCGTCGTCTTCACGATACCGTGCGGACCCTGCCCCGCCAACGCCGCCAAGGGCACCGCCAAGCACTGCGCCGACAAGGGCGGATTCCGTCGCGCCCTCCGTCCAACCGCGCTCGGGGTCATAGATGTTCTGGGCCACGATGTTGTTGGCGACCGTGGCAAGGTATTCCTGTGCAGCCTCTTCCCCGGCGCCCTGGGCAATGTCGGAGAACTTGCGCAGAACACGGTTGGTGATCTTCGGGCGTAGGCGCGGTGGCAGGGCCTTGAGCGCGCGGCTGATCGGCACGATTTCCGTCGCACCAATGACAGCGCCCCAATTGGCCGCTTTCTGCGCCGTCTCCTCGTCGGCGCCAGCCGCGATGGCTTCCTTGTAGACCTGAGACTTGTTGAGACCGGCACCAAGGGTCGCACCAGCCACAACACCGCCGGGCACCATGGAGGTTGCCGCAAGGGCGGTCATGTTGCCTGCGCCTTCGGCCACGGCTGCCCAGAAGGAGGTATCGCGCGGGTCCGGTGCGCCGAAAATGTCTTCCGACCGCTGGCGAAGTGCGTCACCACGGGCGAACCGCTCACGCTCACCTGCGGGCTTTACCTCTGCCGATGCGCGGCGGCGCAGCTCTTCCTGACCGGCTTGCAGGTCGGAAATCTGCTGCTCGACAAAGCGGCGCTCCTCGTCGGGCAGGTCACGCTGCAAGCGGGCCTCAAGGTCCGTGATCTGCTCGGCGCGGCGGGCAAGCAACTTCTTGGCCTCTTCGACCTGCGTTGCCTCAACCTGCGCGCTGGAGATGGCGCTGGCTTCCGGCAGGGACGCGGCCACCTCGGTTGCGCCACGGGCAAACTGCTGACCACGGCGCTTGGCAAGAGCGCCCATGCCCTCACCGGCAAAGGGGTCTACACCCGCCGTCCTCACGCCCTCTGCGGCAGGAACGCGGCGCGGCGTGGGGTTGTTAATGTCCAGATCCGGCAAAGACCCGTCATCGAGGTACGCGGAGCGGCCCAGCCCACGCGATGCGCGGCGGCTGTCCGTCTCGTCGGGTGCTACGTCCCGCGACGGCTCCGGCACCGCAAACGCCTCATCCGCAAAGGAGGGGGCGGCTTCTTCTTCGGGAAGTTCGACATCAGCGATTGGATCGCTTTCCCACCACTTGGACGTGGTAGCCTCTTCTGCGAGAGGGTCGTTTTTCCACCAGCTCATTATGACTTCACTCGCACGTTACCTTCCGGGTCGATGTAGCGTTGCCCCTTGGCGAGTTTCTTGAACTCAGCCTCGGTCTTGGGCTGCGGCAAGCCGCCTTGCGATGGGTCTTGAGGCATAGAAGGGGTGGCCTGTGCCTCACGGCCCGGCGCGGGGCCGAGACCGCCGGAGGATTCGCGGAACGTGCCGTCATATGTGCCGGGAACAACGCGCTCGCTGCCGCCGATGCCAAAGATGCCGCCCTGTTCGACGGTCTGATCCTCGGTCTTGTTGGCGAGGGCCAGGGTGGCGTCCCAGGCTTGCGTCTCGGTCATGCCTTCCTGGATGAACTTTTCAGCCCTGAGTTTGAACTTGCGGGCCGTCGCGTCGTCCAGGCCCTGCTCGTCAGCCCACTCGTCAATGCGGTTGGAGAGGCCCGCGCTCAGTTGGCGCGGCTTGTTGTCGCTGTTCGCCCTGACAGCCCGAGTGATCGGCTTACCATCCGTGTCCGTGTAGGGGCGCATCTGGCCACTGTCGTCACGGCCCATCAGGACTTCCTTGCCATCGCGCTCAACCCATTCCTCGCCGGTCAGCTTGACAGCCTTCTGCTTGCCCTGAAGGGCGTCCAGTCTGCTTGCCGCTTCATTGCGCACCGCTGCCGTCTGCTGGGGGTCGGAGGCAACCTCGGCCAACTGCCGGGCGTAGGCCATGCGGCGCTGGACATGGGGAACGCCAGGGCGCCAGAACTTCTCCGAAGCCACACGCGCGGCCTCCTCGGCGCTGGTGGTCCGCATGATGGCGTCGTAGGCGTCCTTCTCGCTGGTCCGCATCTCGTAGTCCAGGTACTCGATCTGCGTGTCCATGTCGGTCGGGTCTTTGCCCTTCTCCTGCGCATAGGCGAGGTACGCCTTCCGGCGGGGGCCGTTCCACTGTGCCATGCCGAAGGCGTTGCCGTTGTCACCGACTGCGCCGGTATCAATCCCGCCGCCGCTTTCCTGAAGGATGTTGCCCACCAGTCCGTCCGCAACATGCTCGGGGTAGCCCATCTCGATGAACCTCCCGCGAACATAGTTGGCGCGCTCGAAGTCAATGCCGCCGGTCAGGGCCGATGCGCCGCGCTCGATGGTCTCACGTCGAAGGCCCTGCTCGTAGGCTCGCCCCTCATCGCGCCACTGTTCCTTGTACGCGCGGTCTTCCTGCCTGATGCGGTCGTCACGCTGCTCGCGGCGCTCGCGCTCGGCCTGCTCCTTCATGCGGTCGGCTTCTTTCATCATCCAGTCGCCTGCGCCCCCAAGAGCGCCCGCCAGAGCGTAACCCAGACCCATCAGACAGCCCTCCCAAGGCCCGCGCTGCGTTGCTTCTGCGCGGGTGTCATGGCCTGCATGGCCCGGCTCTGCGCCTGCTGCGCCGCTTCCGGGTTCGCCATGCTTTCGTCCATCTCGGCCATCGGGGCCTTGTCCCCCAGCATGGCCTTGAGGTTGTCGGAGGCTACGTAGAAAGCCGTCTCGATGGTCTCATCCGAAACCTCGGTGCCGGTGTGGTTCTGCGCGAACTCGGCCACCTCCTGCACCAGATCCATTCCGGCCACCGCCAGAACCTCCGGCGAAATGCCGTTGCCCTTTTCCTGAGCCGCGTAGAAGATGCGCCCGCCGATGGTGGCGGCGACACGGCCAATCCCGGCCTCCGGCGAGGGGCTTTGCTCGATCATCTTGGCAGCCTTCTCGCGGAACTTGGGCGAGTAGAGCGCCTTGATGCCGTTCCCGAGGGCCAGCTTGGCCTGCTCCATCATCTCTGGAGGCAGGGCCTGCTGAACCTGCGGGTTGTCGATAGTGCGCTTCATCTGCTTACCCCGTCTGGATCATGCCGCTGCGGCGGTCGTAGCGGTACTTCGGCATTTTCGTGCGGTTCCGCTCGGCCCGCTCCATGTACTTGTTGCCAACCATGTTGGGGTTCTTGCCCAGGGCAGGCTGCGAAGCGATCTTCTCGGCGGGGGTCTGCTGCTCCTCCTCGCCGGTCTCCCAGAAGCGCACCGCCTGACCGAGACCCTGATATCGCTGCTCGCGGCGCTTCTCTTCCTCGATTTGGCGCTTTTCCGCACGGTCCTCGGCCATGCCCTTCATCCAGCCGGTCGCCACGCCACCCAGGACGGAGCCAAACAGGCCAAGTCCGGTGCTCGCGGCACCAGCGGCACCTACGCCGCCGATCAGAGGGGCCAATGCAGCACTTGCAGCCATGTCAGTCTTCCTTCTCGTAAAGATAGCCCGCCAGCCGGTAGCCGCGCCGCTCGAACAGTTTCCGGCTCTTCTCCGGGTCAACAATGGCGTCATGCACCAGATGACGCTTCAGCACCGGCCCGGCCCACTCATGCAGCGCGTCAAGCAAGGCCATCGCCAATCCCGGCCTCGCGCCGGGCTTCACATACCAAAGGTGATGCGTCAGCACCGGCACATCGGTCACTTCGTAGAGCGGTGTCACGCCGCCGATAATCACGCCGTCCACCTTCTGGCTGACCAGCACCGCCACATTACCACCCGCGCCGGAGATAAGCCCGTAGAGGACGCCCTTGGCGCTTTGCTCGTCAATGGTGCCCGCCTCGCTGAAGCGGCTCTCCTGCCAAGCCTCAAGGCCCAGCGACAGGATCGCGGGGATGTCCTGGTAGTGCGCGGGGCGGATCATCAATAGAGACCGCTACCGTAGCCCGTTCCGGGGCCGCGACCGAAGCCGGGGGAAGCCGCAGCCGCCGCGTCAGCGCCGCCGCCAGGGCCTCGGGGCTGTGTTGCGGCCCCTGCCCCACCGGCGTTGCCACCTCCGGCCTCGGCGGGCTGCTCCGTGGCTGTGCCGGGCGCAAAGCCGGGCCACTCGATGTCTATGCCGTACAGTTCCTCGGTCGCTTCCATCTGGAGGTTGAGCATGTCGCCCATGGAGGCCATCAGCTCGTTGCGGTCCTCGGCGGAAAGGTCGGGGTTGCTGAGAATGGAGCGGAACGCCTCCTGGTACTGGCCTTGCAGGTTCGTGACCATGCTGCCGACCTGTTGAAGCTGGTCGCCCTCCAACTCCATCGCGGCCAGCCGCTCACGCATGTCGTTCTCCATCTGCATTAGGTTGGTGCGGGTATCCGCGTCCAGCCCTGCCAGGAACTCGTTGGAGGTAATGCGCAACTCTTCCAGGAATGTCTGGCGGTCGAAAGCCTTCTCGGCCTCGCCTGCCTCGAACTCGCGCTCCTTCGCGGCCTCGTCGCTGGCAAAGCCCTGCTCGGATGCCAGACGCTCCATCTGTTGCAGGAAGTCCTGCTTGGACAGCCCCATGGCCTGCTGGAACTCGTTGTCGCTGAGTTGCATGGCCTCGGCAAAGTCCTGCGCAGACATGCCAAGCGCCTGCTCGTATTCCTGCGTGGAAAGCTGCGAGCGGAAGGCGTTCTCGATTTCCAGAAGGCGCTCCTGCTGGGCGCGGTCCAGACCGGCCTGCTCGGAGGCGAAGTCCTGCTCGTTTGCCAGCACCTCAAGCCGCTGCCGGAACTCCTCGCGGGAGATGCCAAGGGCCTGCTGGAACTCCTGATCGGACAGGTTCTTGGCCTGCTCGTACTCCTCCTTGGAGAGGCCGAGGCGCTGTTGATACTCCTGATCGGACAGTTGCGAGGCGAACTGGCGCTCAAGCTCCGCTTCCGCCGACTTGAACCGAAGATCCCGCTCCTGCAACTCAAGCTGCTGGCGATACTCTTCCCGGCTCATGCCGAACTGCTGCTGGAACTCCTGGTCCGACAACTCGGACGCCTGCTCGAACTCCTGGCGGCTGCGCACAAGGTCATTCGCAAGGCGGCGGTCTTCCAGCGTCAGGGTGTTGCTGAACTCGCGGTCTGTCAGGTCCAGCCGGAATGCCCGGTCAAGGGCGTTTTCCCGGCCCTGGAATGCCTGCTCGCGGTCAAGGATGGTGAGTTGCTGCTCACGGTCCAGCCCGGCTTGCTCGCGCGTCAGGCCCCTGTCCAGGCCCGCCTGCTCGCGGGTGAGGTCACGGTCCAGCCCGGCTTGCTCACGGGTCAAGTCGCGGTCAAGGCCCGCCTGCTCCCGCGTGAAGCCCTGCTCGCGCTCCTGGAAGCCGAAGCGGAACTCCTGATCGTCGTCCTGTAGGAACCGCTCTTGGCCGAACTGGTTGCGCTGCATGGTCAGGGCGTGGCCCCGGTCCAACTCCGCCTGCTTGCCCTGGAAGGAAAGTTGGCTGCTGAGGCGGCGATCCTGCCCGCGCTGGTTCTGTTCGGACTGTGCCAGAGGCACAACCTTGTCCAGCACGGAGGTTTGCGCGGCCTCTGCGGCCATGGACGAGTTGAGCATCCCACGGCTGTTGGCAAAGCCCAGGCCCTGCGCACGGGAACGGCGCATCAGCGGGCTGTCCTTCGCCATGATGTCGTCAGCGATGCGCCCGATCTCGGTGCTTCTGCCTAGTCCTGCCATTGGGGATGCCTCCAAATAGAAAAGCCCGCCCCAGCTAAGGGACGGGCATCAAAGCCGCCTTCTGTCGGGCGTTACTTGCCGTAGAGGGTGATGACGAGAATACCGGCGGTGTAGTCGCCGTTGACCGTCGCACCAGCACCGGCCACGAGGTAAAGGTACTCGTCAGCCGCCGGGAAGGCCGTCAGGCTCTTGAAGGCGTTGGCCGCGTGGTCGCCCGCGTCGAGAAGCTGGGTCTCGGTCAGGGAGGTGATGGCCGCGTCCTCGATGCCGGTTGCCTCGTCGGCGGAGTAGAGGTCGATGTCCGGGTCGCCGCCTGCGGGCAGCTCCAGGCACTCAACCTTGCCGCCGAAGATGGTCCCGTTCACGTCAGCCTTGATCTGGCCGATGTGGGCGTACTCGGAGGAACCGTCATCGCCAATGATGTCACCGGCTGCGGTGGAGCGCAGGCCAGCGAGGTCAACGGCAATGGTGGTCTCGATGATGTCGCCAATGCGGCGCACCGTGCCGCCGAAGCTGGCAGCGGCGTCGGTGATGGAGTCACCGGGCAGCATGTCGAGGGTTTCGCCGGAGCCGACCTGCTTGGCAGGCAGCAGGGCTTGATGGCCCTTGGAAACGACGCAGTAGTAGTCGCCGTCCGTCATCTGGTAGTCGGCGGGAAGTTTAGCAGTGCTCATGTGGGTTCTCCTTCAGGCACAGTGGTTGAGGCGCTTTGCTGCGCCGAAGTGGCCCCGGAATGGGGATTTCTTATTGAGAGAGGAGGCTGGTGGCGCTCAGGGCGATGCCCGCGCTAACCGCTGTTGCCTCTGTTGTAAGGTCGCCGTCTTTTGAAATGTAGTAGGGCAAACCTGCCGTAAGGCCGGATTGGTCCGTGGTTCTTTTGCCCCGCACGATCAGGGTGATGTCATCGTCAGCATCGCCAGCGTTAGAGGCGAACCCTGCGAAGGCGAGGTAGTTGGAGGGACGGGCCTCCACAAGAACCGCATTTCCCCCGTTTGACGAGGTTTCGACTCCGGTAACTACGAAAATGCCGTTGCCAAGGTAGTCCGTGGCAATCTCCGCGCCAGAATAACCCGTGCCGGAGTCCAGGCTAACAGACTCGACCGCAGTGGCCGCGACACCTGAGATAGATAACGTGTCGCACTCCAGCCCGAAAGGGGAGGAACCGTTGCGATTTCCGAGAACGATAGTCTCATCTGACGCCGCCACATCAGCGCCAGTCGAACCTGTGGTTGCAGTCGTGCCTTGCGTGATTGTCAAACCATCAACCGTACAAAGGGTGACATAGCCTGTATTCGCGTCTTCCATTGTGGCGACGACCTTGCCGTCAGCGACTTGCGCGCAGTTACAATTATCACCCGCAACCGCCTCAAGAAGCGTCGATGTGCCAAGGGTGATTGCATTGCCCAGAGCGCGCCCCACTTGCCCGTAATGGCGGTTTGACCCGGTGCTATCCAGGAAGGAGAGAAAGAAGACATCGGTTGTGACCTTGCAAACCCCAACCTCTGTACCTGTGGTCACATTGACCGCAGCGGCTGTTCCGAATGTTAGGGCAAGATCATCCTCTTCGCAGATGACAACCTCATCTAGACCGCCCGAGAATATCGCGGCTCTTCCAGGTGAGATGCCTGCGCAGTCAATCCGCTCGGTCGTTGCGCTCTTGAATACCGCCGGGGTTCCCGGAATGGCGAGCGCTCCGTCCACGCGGATCGCGCAGGCCGTGCCGTAGTTGGTATTGCCAATGTCCTCGTAGGCGACCAAAACCACATTATCGCGGATCATTGTCACCGACAGGGACTCGCAGCTCCCAGACTCGAACGTGACAGCGGAACTCCACGTTACGCCAGACGAAATGTCGCTTGGATCAAACGTGCCAATCTTGATCTTGCCAGCGCCCGCACCGCCATTGTCTGAAAACACAACCGCGAATGTGGTATCAGAAATGCGGACCACCGGGCAGCGGTTATTGGCGGCGGCGATGAACTCGCTTGCCGTTGATTTGTCCGCACCAGACCGTTGCACCGCCTCCACTTTGCCATCAGAACGCAGTGCCAAGGGGTCTCCCGCCGCAACCGTTTCATTCGCGGTCAGGGCGAAGGGCGCCACGGCGTCCAGATCCACGGCACCCGTCACCGTCAGGTAATTCACCTTGGTCTGCTGCTCGTCGGTGAAAGCGTTGGTGTTGGCATTGTTCTCGTAGGCCGTCTTGATTTCGGCATCCGACATTGCCGCCTGACCGTTGATAATCGAGCGCACGGTGGAGGTGGTGACGAAGTAGCCATTGGTGTCGTCATAGCGCAGCGTCAGATAGTCGCCAGCGGTCAGGTCGCCCGCCGCCGGGTCTGTCCCGTTCATAATCTTGATGGACTTCGCGCCAAGGCTGTCCACGTTGATCGTGCAGGCCCCGGTGTTCGTCGCGTGAACCTCGATGTCCAGCGCCATGCCGTTGTAGTAGGAGGCGGGCGTCTTGTGCAGGGAAAGCGTGTAGACATCCGCTGCACCGCCTGTCACGGCAAAGGTGATGCGGCCCGTGTCGGTAATCACCTTGTCAGGCAGGCGGCCAAACGCGGCCTCAATCGCCGTCAGGTTGGTGTTGACCGCCGAGGCGCGCGCAAGAGTCTGGGCTACCAGCGCGGTCTTTGTGAAATAGTCTGCTGCGCTCATGCTCGTCTACTCATCCTGCGGGGGGTGAAATTGACCGTGGCCGACGAAAGCGTGTGGGCCGGTTCGTCCGACTGGTCGGACAGAATGGCGAAACTCATGTTCGTGCCGTAGCCGTCCAGATCCACGTTGAGGGTCTGCTGGACCTTGCTGTCCCAGAAGAATTGATCCCAGAGGGCCACGTCCCAGATGCCGCCGGAACCGGGCACCTCAACCGTGTCATCCTGCTTGGGGTTAATCTCGTCGTCGCCGTAGGTGTACTCGACCGCCGTTGTGACGGTGCTTTCGCCCTGGCCGGTGTCCAACTCCACCCGGAGCGTGTGATACCGCTTGTAGTTGTTGGGCGCGCCCTGGTGCAGCCAGGAAAAGCGGATGTAGCTCTCGATGCTGGACCCGTTGAACGAGTTGCCCTTGTCCATCTGGTAGACCCAGCCGTCAGAGGTGCCGCAGAACAGCACCTCCTCCCCGTTGGCGTCGATCCCGCGCTCCACGCAGGCCGGGGTGAAGTCCAGTGTCAGGGAGGTAATCTCCGGGTCTCTGCGCCCGAGGTAAATCACCAGCACGTCGCCGTCATCGAAGTAGAGCCGGTACTGGTCCTTGTTCCGCACCGCCTGGGCGCCGACCGGAACCGTGCTTGCTGCCTTCTTGGAGTCCAGGAAGGGCTGCACCATGCGGGTCAATGTGCCGCGCTTCCAGTCACCGAATGCCTGTGAGGTGGTCAGGCGCCGAACCCCCTGGTTGTCCAGGTACATCGGCTCGTCTGCCATGACGATTGAGTCAGCCTTGCCGCCCGCCTCCTTCGTGATCGTGTCCAGCCGGAAGTCCCCGGAGGCCCCCGGCGTCGTGCCGGTCAAGTAGGAAATCGTGGTCTCACCAAAGAACACCGACGCTGTGGCCGCTGCCGAGATAATCCCGGTCAGTTCCTCGCCGGTGCCCAACTCGCCAGCCCCGTCCACAACCGCCCAGCCGAGCGGATCGCCCGTGGCCGAGTGCTGCACCGAACCGCCAGGATAGCCGAGAAGCAGATGGTTGGCGTGAACGCCGATGAACTTGGGCTTGTCCAGAGCGTCCGAAAGGCCGGTGTCAATCGGGGTCAGCGTGGAGCCGTCCCACTCGAAAGCCCGGCCATTGGTTGTCACCCCGTACATGCGGAAGAGGTCGCCGGAGGCCGTGCCGTAGAAGTTGTGGTTGACGCAGCGCACCCGACCGCTTGCCGCCAGTTCAATGTCGTCTGCCGTGCCGTTGGAGGTTGCGGAACCGGAGGAGGTGCCGCCCGTGATGGTTTCGTTGTCCTGGAAGGTGCCGGAGACGGAGGAGAGGACCAGATAACCCTCCTGATCGGTCCCGGCCCATGTGCCGTCCTGCGTGACAATCCGGTCAATCGTGGCCGTGGCCCCGGAGGTGCCGCCGGTCAGGGTTTCGTCTTCCTCGAAAGCCGCCGTGCCCGCATCGAAGTAGAGCACCTTGCCGAAGGTCTGCTCCACCCACCCGGAGGTGGTCGCCTTGTGCATCGCGCACTTTGTTCCGCCCGAGTTGTTGCGGAAGGCATAGACATCGCCGTTGTAGGTGTGGACGCCCAGCACTGACCCGGAGCCGGGAATGGCCGCAATGTCGTCCCGCACCGCCGAGATGGCCGCAGCGGTGTAAGTGTTGTGGAGCGCGTTGGTTGCCGCCCCGTTCAGCACCTGTGTCTCATTGGCAACAGCCCGCGTGACCGCCGATACCTGTAGGTTCTCGTCGTCTGCGAATGTCCCGGAAACAGCGTAGAGGACGATGAAGCCCGCCGCGTCATTGCCCGCCCATGACCCGCTGCTCACGGTCGCATCGTAGAGCGCAATCCCCGTGGCGCCGGAGCTTGCCCCCGTTACCGTGTCGTCGGCCTCAATGGCGGTCGTGCCTGCATCGAAGTTGAGGATGGAGTAGGAGGCCGCAGAGGGGGAGGGTTGGCCGTCATACGCCTCGTAGCCATCGCAGCGCCGATAGCCCCGCGCGGTCACTTCGTAGTTCTTGACCGAGATGGCCTTGCCTTCGGGAACGCTGATGGCAGGCGTGACCAGATCCAGCCCGCCTTGCAGCTTGATGACCTGCTCTTGCTGCATTTTAGGCGAGCGGTCCCGGCATCGAGACCGGCGGAAGCTGGTGGCTCATCAGCTTGCGGTAGATGCGGCGGTACTCCCGCTCCCATGTCGGCATCTGCGCGCCCGCCTCGTCAAAGAGGCCCATGTGCCAGAGGGCGCGGTACTTGATGGCATCGTGAAACTGTGCGGGCATTTCCGGCGTATCGTCGTCGTCGGAAAGCGCCTGCGGGCTTTTGTAGAACATGCCCCGCACCGTGTAGCTGTCATCCGGCGTCGGGTAGAAAACCAACTGCTGGTCCATGTCCACGGAGACCACAGTGGGGGCGCCGGTATCGGAGGCGTTGGACCCCCAGAGGTAGGCCCGGCGGAACCGCTGGAACGGCTCGTAGCGCAACGCCTGCTCTTTCGTCTGCCCGTCAGAGGTCAGGTAGGAGGAGAAGGCATAGAGGCCGTCACGGTCGTGGAAAATCCACTCGGAGAAGCGCGCCGCATCCCCTGCGCTCAGAATGGACGCGGCGCTGTATCGTTGTGTGCCGGAGGTGATGGAGCCGCTAAACTCCTCCACCATCCAGAGCCATTGGTCCTGCGCGATCTGGATGTCCCGATGCGCAGCGTTCACCCACTCGCCAATGCGCTGAATGCGCCCGGTCTGGCTCGCCATCGTGGAGATGGAGGCCCAGGTCGGCACGACACCGCTTTCGCGGGCCACATCCTGGCAAATGGTGAGATAGGTGCCCATGGCTTAGGCAGCCGCGATGGAGAAGGGATAGGACTGGACCTGACGCGGCTCGGACAGCCCGTTCTCGGTCGAGTCGTAGACATCGCGGACAGCGTGTTCCAGCGCCTCGACGTACCGCTTCGGCACCCACACCTTCTTGCCGCGCGGGATCAGGAAGTTGACGCCGTTGACCCGGCAGACGACAGGCTTGTCACCGCCCTCGCCTTCCGCCGCAGCGACCACGATGCAGTAATGCTCTTCCTCGCGGCCCGAGGAGGTCTGCATCATGCGGATGGAGCCGTTCTGGGTACTGGCGGGGGCAGGCTCCGGCTTTTCGTAGAGCGGAATCATAGCGCCCTCGGCCTCGGTATCGAAGCCGACGAGCTTCAGTTGCTCGCGGATCTTCGGCTCACCCCAAGTGCCCTTGACGGGCAGGTTCATCACCTGGACTGCGAAGTCACGCAGTTGCTCCGCTGTTGCGTCAGCGGCCTTGATTGTCTTTGCCATGCTTGGCCTCCTAAATGGAAAAGGGGCGACCGAAGCCGCCCCCTCTGTTGTCGTGTTGGTTGGCTTACGCCTTGCCGAAGGCCGTCCAGTGCAGCACGTCAGACGAACCGTTCATGTCGGTGTCAGTGCCGATGGTGAAGCCCTTGGATGCGGAGCCTTCGGACCCGGTGTAAACCGAGATGCCGTTGGACCCCTCAAAGGTCGTGGTGCCTGCGCCGACAGTCTTCTGCATCTCGCCGTCAGCCATCGTGTCGGTCCAGACGTAGTAGCCCGGATCGGTTTCGTTCACGATTTCGACGCGCGAGGGCGTGAAGCCCAGCTCGACGTTGATTGCAGAGCCGGTGCCGGTAGCGGTCCCGGTTGCGAAGTGCCCAATCTTCATTGGATTAGTCCTTTCGTTTCAGGGGGTTACGCCGACAGGTCCGTGACCGCAATTTCGTGCCGCTCGATCCAGCTTTCGTTCAGGATCAGCGAGGCAAACCAGGTCTTCCAACCAACGGTACCTTTCTGAGCCAGCGGGTCGCTGGAGTCCGCGCGGGACACGGGGTTCACAATCAGGTTCACCGAGTTCTGACCGGAGGTCTTGGTGCCCTTGAGCGTGACGGCGGCGTAGGCGTCCTGGCCGATGAAGATGACCGGGTACACGTCTGCGCTGGTGCCGCTGGTCGAAACCATCGAACCCTTTGCACCGCCAGCATCCTCGAAGGGAGACAGGTCAGCGGACAGAACGAAACGGACATCCTCGAAGGAACCCATTTCCTGCTCGCACACCAGTTGGCGGTTGCCGTATTCCGCGACCGGGATGAAACCCGGCAGGTTGCGGATGTCGGCTGCAACGTCCGTGTGGCAGAAGGCAACGTAAGCACCTTCAACCGGCTTGGTCTCGTAGTTCTGAGACCCGCCGAGGACGCGGGTAACGGGCTTCGCCTTGTTGGCGCGCAGAGAGCGCACAACGCCACGAATGCCGTTCACCGAGATGGGCGTGTTGACCGATGCGCGGGCGGCGCCGTTTGCGTAGGAAACGGAGGTGCCTGCCTTCACGGTCGCGTAAAGCAGAGCTTCACGGGTGCGGCCCAGGTTTTCGCCAAGAGCCGTGGTCGCATCGCGGAGCACCGGGTCTTCGGCGGTGTCCTCGATGTGGTCGGTGATCTCGACGTATTCGCCGTACTGCTTCAGGGAAGCGTTCACGGTCTCGTAGCTGAACTGGGTGGCGCGGGGTGCAACACCTTCGGTCAGCGGGGCGGTTGCTGCCGAGAAGGTAACAATCCGGCGGAACTGGATCGTTTTCTTCTTGTTTTTCGGCATCATTACCTGCTTCGCCATCTTATCGAGAACGATATGAGGCTCGGCGTGGTCAAGCATTTCCGCGACGGCGTGGATGTTCGTCGTCAGCGAAATGCCCGAGTCGCTACTCTTGGTAACAGTCATCGCTGTGGTCCTTTAAGAGCTGGACCTGTTAGCGGCGCTGTCTGGCGCGCTCCTTCTCCGCCGTGATCTTGTTCCAAAGGGCCACTTCGTCGCTCTCGTCTGCACGGGGGCGAGTGGTGGCGGCTTGGGAACCACGGGTGGGTACGGTGCGCGCGCCGTCCAGTCGGCGCTTTTGGGTCCGTTTCGATTCAGGCTCAGAAGAGCCAGGTTCGGGGTGGACCTCCCCCGTGAGGTGCGTCTTGAAGCGAGACAGAAGGTTGTGAAGCCCTTCACCGTCCACCACATGCTCCTGGCTGGAATAGGCGAGTTCACGATCAGCGCGGGGCTGATCCTCTACCCATGCCCAGAAGGCGCTGCGGTTCTTTTCAACCGTCTGCTGCCAATCGGGCATTTTCTCAGCGAGAAGTGCGGCTTCCCGGTTATAGGTCTCCCGGCTGCGCTCGGCGGTCAGTTCCGCGACGGAACCGAACTGCTTTGTGAGCGCCTTCAACTGCTCGTCCTGCTTGCGGAGTTGATCCGCCAGCGGGCCGATAATGTCGGGATAGGTCTCTTTCAGATCGTCCAGAGAGGAGATGGAATCCTCCTCGTCGGGCTTGGCTTTCTTGGAAGCGAAGCCTGCGATCTCGTCCTCCAGTTCCCGGATGCGCCGGGTCTGCTGGTTAATCTGCCTATCACGGGCGCTGACAATGCCTGCCAGCCGTTTTGCCTTGTCTTCTTCCTGACGCTGCTCGTCGGGTTCGTCGTCCGCGCCTTGAGGTTCTTCGGAGATGGCCTCCTCCGGGTCGGGGTCTTTCCCCTCTTCCGGCGGTTCTTCGGCGATCTCTTCCTCATCGACGCTGGCGTCTTCAGGTTCGCTCTCTTGAGATGCGGAGCCGGAGCTTCGGGCGGATTGCACTTCCTCCCAAATCTGCGCCTCTGTTCGATCTTCTGACGTGTCTTGCGAGTCGTCAGAGATAGTCTCTTTGTCGCTCATCCTTCTTGCCTATTTTACGGGGCGGAAGCCGAGGCTTGCGCCGTTGCGGGTATCCTGACGCAAAAAGCCCGACGCCAATCAGACGCCGGGCTAGTTGGGTGAGGAGCGGGGGAATGCCCCTGGGTTATCCGACCTCGCCGGACTTCGGATCTGCGAGGGCCAGGGTGGCCCGATGGGCCGTGATGACCCCACGCAGAAATTCGGTTTTCACGGGGTCAACGCCCCGCTGCTCAAGCCCCTTGCGGTGCTTTTCAATCTCATCGAGAAGGAAGCGTTCAACCTGCTTCCACTCCCAGCTATCCGGGTTGACCTCAGACACTGCCGCCTGCCGACTTTCCGGTGCGCTCGCGCATGGCTACCTCGGTTGCCAGCCTGCGCTCGTCGGACTGTGCCTTGATGGATGCCGCGCGCTCCTTGTCGCCCGCCATGGCCGTCTGGGCCTGCATCTTGGCCTCGCGGTCCTCTACCTGCTCGTTGGCGCGGATCACAGCGACCTGCATGTCCGCATCGCGGTCCAGTTCGGAGTCGTAACGCTTGGCCTCGGCCTGCATTTCGGCAATGGCAACCTTGGCCTGGATGTCCTGCTCCTTCAGTTCGACCTGCTTCATGGCCGCTTCGGCCTGCGGATCGGGCTGCTGGCCCATCTTCTGGCGCAGTTCCTCGGCCTCGCGCTCGCTGCGAATGAGGCCGTCAGCCGGGATCATGTTGGCCTTGACCACCTGCTTCAACAGCTCGGCCTTGTCGATGTAGACGCCGTACTCGGGATGCTCGCCAAAGTTCATCGCCATGTGCATCAGGTTCGCAGCCTGCATCTCACGCACCAGGAGAACGCTGGAGCCTCGGGCATCCACCTCGTAGTCGCCCTTGATTTCCTCCTTGTCGGAGAACTGCATGTTGAAATCGTAGAGGCGGCGGATGTTCGGGACGGTCATGTCGTCGTCCCAGTTGCGCACGTAGCGGCGGAAGTTGACGTTGGCCGAGTTCATCAGCATCGCCATGCCCTGGGCCGTCTTGGTCACGCCTGCGCCCTGCTCGCCCTGGGCAATCATTGGCATGGAGGACATCTCGTCAATGTCGCGGCGGGCCATCTCGATGATGTTTGCCAGAAGCTGCTGGTTGAGCGGCAGGTTGTAGACCTCGAAGGCCGGGCGCTCGGAAATGCCGTCCGTGTCGTACCAAACCTTGAAGTCGGTGATTTCCATGTTGCCGTCAGCGGGCGTGATGCGCTCGCGGTTGATGACGATCTGCGGACCCACGGAGGCGCGGGCGTTGTCCATCGTCATGCGGTGCGCGGAGTTCAGAGCCTTCTGCGGGTCGCGGATGATGCGCGGAACACCAATGCCGCCGAGAACGTAAGTCTCTGATTTCTCGATGTTAAACACCGAGTAAATCGGCTCGTTGCTTTCCAGCGGGTGCAGGGCGAACGAAAGCACCTCGTTCTGGCAGAACCACACCTTGGCGTGGATCTCGGTCAGCGGGTCAACTTCCGCCATTTCCTCCAGCGTCTCGGTGTCCTCGTAGACCGCTGCAAGAAGTTCAAGCTGCTCCGGCTCGATGGGGCCAGTGTACTCCCAAACGTGATATTTGCCCTTCAGTTGGTGGGCTTCGTCGTTGGTCAGGCTGAAAAGCTGGCTCATGCCCTGCGGCGCGAGGTCTTCTGGCCCCAGCTTCAGCAGATTGCGAATGGCGTCCTGATCCATGTCCTGGCGTTTTGCCAGTTGCCGCAGTTCCTTGCGGTTCATCAAATGACGCTCGAAGAAACCTTCGCCCTCCTCGCATGTGCGGGCGTTGGGATCGGGGAAGAAGCTCCACGGGTCCACACGCTGGAAGCCGGGCTTCAGGTCCACCACGTCAACAAGGGCGTGTGAGCCGTCAGGCTGTTGCATCCAGCGGCGGCGCACCTTTTCCGTCAGAACGGGGCCTTTGAGAACACCGGACCCCAGCTTGCAGGCATCCTCGATGGCGTCACGGCACTGCGCTTGGTACTGGCTCGCCTTGAGCTGGTCGAACATCTCCTCTTCCATCAGGTCGCAGCGGAGTTTGGCTTCCTTCCGCAGGTCTGTCAGGTCATCCAGCGCCTTCTGGGCCTCTGAGATAGCCGCCTGAGCCTCCTGGAGGTCCATGTCGGCCTGTTCCAGCTTGGCCGGGTCAATCTGCTCAGGATCGTCCCATCGGGCCTGTGCGTCCTGCTCCTGCTCTCTGGCGCGGTCCAGCAGGTTCTGGGCCTGGGTCTCGTTCCGGCCCATCTCCGGCACGGGCGAGGGCTGAATGCCCCAGTGCTTGTCGTCCGTTGGGAACAGCAGGTCCGTCAGGCGCGCAATCATCGCGTTGGTCTTGGGGCGCGTCAGGTTGATGAAGAGGCGGCTGCGGTTCTTCTTCGCCTCAAGGTACTTGACCGTCTCGTCGTCGTACTGGCCGTGATAGTGCTGGAGGTCTTCGATCCAGCGTTGCTCCACGATTTCGCGCAGTTTGACGCGCCTCTCCGCCTCGTTGCGGAGTTCTTCGACCAGGGCAATCACGCCCTTGTCGGCGTTCTCATCCCGAAGTCTGGACTGGCGACGTGTGGGGCCGTCAAACATGGGCCGTCCTGTCTGTCATGTCTGGCCCTCTCAATAAATCCCGCCAGCGGTCACTGCCGCTGACTGTGCGATGTCGTCGTCCTTGACCTTCGCCACGCTCCGGCCCGCGCCGATCCACGTCCGAAAGCAGGTCATCAGCAGCCCGGTTTCGCTCAGGTCGCCCTTCTCGTCGCGCTGGTAGCCGCGATACTCGCGCTCGAACCCTCTGAGGGTGTTGAACACGCGGACCCGGCCCAGGTTGACCTGATCCACCGTCTCCGTGACTTCCTCGGCGTAAGGCACATTGCGGAGAAGCAGCCCGCCGTCTTTCAGCTCGCGCATGAGGGCCTGACCCTCGGTCTTGCTTCTTCCCGGTGCCTGCTTGGGGAACATGCCCGGTATCCACTCGCCCCGTGCGCGGATGGCAGCGGCCTGGAGCGTCATGGTGGCCTGTGGGACGGTATGCTCCGCGTAGAAGTGGATAACCCCGTCTGTGGGGTCTATGGCGCCCCAGAGGGCTGCTATCTCGCCGTCCTTGCGCTCCACGGCGTAGGCTTTCGGCCAGTGCGCCGGAATGGCGAATGGGTCCACCGCGATGCGGTCAAAGGGTACGTCGAAGATGGTCTCGCCTCCGAATGCCAACTCCGTCAGCGCCCAGACAAGGGCGTCGGCCCGGTCGGGGGAGCCGTCACCGATGTAGCCCTCGGGGCCGAAGTCGCACATCTGGTCTTCCAGCTCGGGGAAAGCCCCGATGTGACTTACCCGCCCTTGCTCGTAGAGGGCGGCGATTGGCTCCGCCCTGACCACCTTGCCCCGGCTGGCAGTGACGTTCTTGAAGCTGACAAGCGGGTCAGCGGTGCGGATGGTATGCTCGACCATGGCGCCGCCGAAGTTCCGCTCCGCAACGATGCGGTCAGCGCCGTACCTCTTGTAAGCCTCCACCGCTGTCCTGGCCCACCCGGCGGGGCCTTCGTCCGTGGTGCAGTCTGCGATGACGTAGCCGCGTCCGTCGATGCCCTTGCCTGCAACGATAATACCCACGCTGTCGGCTGCCTCGTCGTCTCCTGCGGTGCCGGAGGGGTCTACCGCGACCACGATGCGGCGCATGGGTGGCAGTGGGTTGGGCTTGCCGTCCGCGTCGATGGCGGGCCTGCGGTGTTCGTCCAGGTTCTCCCGTGTCCATAGCGCGCCGGGCAGATCGTCCAGCATTTCCGCGTTGAGTTCCTGCCGACCAAGGCGGGTGCCCTCGTAGCGGCTGCGGATCTTGCGCAGGAAGGTGGGGGCGAGGTTGCCTGCGTTGTCGAAGGTGGAGCCGGTCGTAACCACCGTGGTTTCGTCAGCCAGGATTTCCTTCAGTACCGGCACGGGCCGGGGGGTTGTCGTTACCAGCGCCTGCGGCCTGTCTCCGAGGCGAAGGCCGAATTGCAGCATGTCCCAGGTTTCGCGGGCGTAGCGCCACTTGGCGAGTTCGTCGCACCATGCGGCGTCAAACTGAGGCCCGCGAAGCTGGCCGGGCTGGGTGGCGTTGTAGCCGAGGGCAACAGCCCCGGTGTGGAACGTGACCTGCACATTCGGGTTTGCCACGATCTTCGGGCGCTGATGCGGGGGAAAGACAGCATCAAGGCCGCTATCCCCGTAGCACATGACCTCCACTAAGTCCTTATAGGTCTCGGCCACGAGGGCGATGCGCCTGCACCCTGCGTCTACCTGCTCCCTGACCCACTCAGCGCCTGCGCGGGTCTTTCCAAAGCCTCGGCCCGCGTCGATAACCCATGTGAGCCAGTCACCGTCCGGTGCGATCTGCTCGGGTCTGGCCCAGAAGCGCCAATCGTATTCGAGTTGGGCTAGTTCCTCGTCACTCAGCCCGTCCAGTATCGCCAGACGTTCCGGCTCGGGCAGCGAGGCCAGAGAGCTTGCTAGCGATGCGCTCACGCGGGCTTACCTCTTCAGTCTGGATGGGCTTGCCGTCGATGCCGCCGACCTCAACCCGTCGCGGCTTGTCCAGGCCCAGCAGTTTGACCTTGCTGTTGGTGGCAGAGACCGCCGCGCTGGTCTGCGCTTCCTGCATTGCCAGGGCGCGGGCTTCCTCCAACTCTTCCATGGCTTTGAAGACTGTGAATTCAGACCGCGCTTTGGCCTTTTCCTTCAGTTCTTCGATGCGAGGGGCTATTTTAGGGTGATCGAGGAGCTGGAAGGCTTCGACGTAGATCCAGCTATCCTTGGCGTCGTCGGCCACATCGTAGGCCCTGCGGTATGCCTCTGCTGCGTTGGCTGTCTGGACGAAGAAGAGAGCGAAGTTCTCCTGCTTCTGAGTCAGTCCAGCCTTTTTGCTTGTGGGCATCT
Source organism: Sulfitobacter sp. (assembly GCA_965212515.1). Lineage (GTDB taxonomy): Bacteria > Pseudomonadota > Alphaproteobacteria > Rhodobacterales > Rhodobacteraceae > Sulfitobacter. The sequence continues at coordinate 3,070,449 of OZ243122.1, read as the reverse complement.
CAGGCGGCCTCGAACTCTTCCTGAGAAAGGATCATGTGCCCATCAACCATCAGGCCGGGACGGATGAGAGGAGGGATGTCGTTCATCTCCCTCCATGCGTCCAAAATGCCTTGGATTGAGATCATTAAATGCATGGACTCTGGGGCGTCTTTGATCGCTTCCTTGTTCCAATCGGGAAACCCTTCGGGGTGCGACCCAGGGTGCATATCGACGCCAAGAGGGAAGCTTCCCTCGCGCGTTTTGATCACCGTCCCCTTCTTCAGGACGTTGTAGAGCCTGACCAGCAAAAACCCACCGTAGCCCGGCTTCTTCGCGTGTGTGTATCTGATCATACTTGCCACCTCCTAGTGCAGCGTGGGCGCGTTACCCTGCGCCTCAACCAGTCTGTCTTGCAGGTATGCGATGGCGTCCATGAGGGCCTGTGCGCTGATGTTGTGCATTGCGCACGAGACGCAGCCGTCTTCCCATTCCCATATCTCGATGGCGCCCTCTACCATGCTTGGGAGGGCGTAGTCGTCGTCAGTAGCCTCGGGCATGGGGTGCCTCCTGCTAGTGAAGGGCTGGGCCTTGCTGGAGATGTTGCTGGAGAACGTCGAGGAGCGCGGCGATGGCGTCGTCCGTCATGCATTGAATGCTGATGTCCACATGGCCGCTCTGCCACTCGTTGACCTGCATGGAGCCTGTAACCGCGTCGGACTTGCCTTCAGTGTCGGGGTTGGTGGTCAGGTTCATGGTGTCTCCAGTTGCTAAGACCTCCGACCGGGGCCGAAGGGGTGCTAACGGCGTACCGCTTCGCGTGGATGCTGTGCCGCCGTCCTGGATTCCGGGTTATCTAATGACATGCCCCACCCGGTTGACGCTCTCGCGCATCGGAGGCTCTGGAGGCTGGCGGCTGTACCTTGGGAGGAGAGGGGGCAAAGAAGAAGCGCCGCGAAGGTTTCCCCTGCGGCGCGCCATGTCCGAGAAAGCACGGTTTTTTCTCCCCCGCGCACATTCGGACCGATTATCGTTGTATGTTACGTCCCGTTTCTGGTTTCGTCAAGTGGCACATCCCCATATTCCCATTACACCTCCCACCAGCCGTCAAGCACCCCGTCCACGGTCAGTCCGGGCAGCATCGCCAGATTGATATGCGCCTCGTCTGTTGCGTAGAGCGTGATGCCGTAGGTGCGTCCGTCTGGGCCTCGATAACTGCAAGCGTGTGGCTTGAGCGGGCCTATGTGTCGGGCTGGGGTCCAGGTCATAGCTTGCGCTCCTGAATGACGCGAAAACCGTTCTGCCACATATCGGACCCCTCCCAGACCTCTCCGGTGAAGCGCCACTTGTCACGCCATGGGCACCACCAGCGCCGGGCCGGGTTCCGCTCCACGCGCTTGAAGTAAAACTGCGGGGCGGTGCGGTCGAAGAGGGCGCGCATGGCGCTGTAGGTGTCCTTGTGAGACGCCTTCCAGAAGGAACCATCGTCGCGGCGGATTTCAGGTGTCATGGCTCGCCTCCGTGGTTTCAACGCGCACGGACTGAGCCGCGCTCTTTGTGACGCACGAATGGCACAGGGTGTTTGACAGCCATGTGCAGACTTGGTTCTGGCAACCGGGCGTCTTGCAATCGCGCCACCAAAACAGTCCGCCCTCGTCACGCATGAGCGTGTAGCCCGGTTTTTCCCTCTCGCCCAAATACGGCTCCATCAGTCGGCCTCCTTGTGTTTCTTCGGAACCCATATCGCGTAGAGGCCACAGCCGGTGCATTTGACCTGCCGGTGAGTGCGGCCCATCCGGCGCGCCCATGAGTGCCATTGCAGGTATCCGCGCGGCGCTTCGGTGTGGTGAATGCGGTCGGGGCAAAGGACTTCACGCTCCATCAGTCCCTCTCCTTCGGCTTCAGTTGCCTTTCCAACGCCCGCATGGCGTCGATAAATCTCTCCCCGGCGAGGGATAGCTTGGCGTCCACGAACAACGGCGTGAAGGCCATGCGGGCCGTGTCGATGGCCGAGCGGTGTCCCAGGCCGATTGCGTTGAGGTGCCCGTCCCAGCGGCGCCATGCGGCCTGTGCGGCCATGTCGCGCTCCTCCTCGCTTCGCAGGTCTGGCCGGTCGTCGTCGCGGGTCTCGGTGCGCTCAGGCATCATCTCGATCTTGGCGCTCTTGGCGTGAATGCTGACGCCCATTGAGCGGTGGTAGCGATCCTCCGAGGCCGTCATATCCACCCATATCTCGTAGAGGTCCGACGCCTCGTTGGCGTTGCAGCCGATGTGCAGGGCCTGACCGGCTGGCTCTCCGAGCATCTGCGCGCCCATCTTCGCCAGCCGCTTCTGGTTCTCGCGGATGTTCGCCTCGTGGGGCTGGCCGTCCCGCGTTTGCTCCTTGGCGAGACGTAGACCGCAGGCCCTGGCGCGGGCCTTGAGGGCCACGGAGACCTCCTCGCTGCGGATCTCTGCCATACGTGTGCTGCCCCGTTTTTTGGGCCGCTTGACCGGGGCAACCCCCGGCAACTCGAATGCGGCCTTCCTGCGCCGCCGATCACCCTTGCCCATCGCCTGCTGCTCCTTCTGCCCATTTGAAGATTTCCTCGGCAATCGCCGTGGGGGTCTTTGTGGCCTCCAGCGCCTCGATCCGCGCCTTCTGCCAGTCAATCATTCCCTGCTGGACCTCTACCCGCTTCTCGGCCTTGCATAGCCGGTATCTCAGCGTCTCGATGGTCTCCGCCTGCTGCTCGATCTGTTCCGCCTCGGTCATACGGTTCTGCCTGTTGCCTCTAGGATTGCTGCCGCCGCGTAGCCCTCGGAGAAGAGCTCTGCGGCGATTTCCTGCTCTGTGCGCCCCATGTGGCGGAGTGCCTGCGCCCGCTTGGCCGTGTCGCGCATATGGGCGATCTGGTGGGCTGTGAGGGGTGGCCGGGTGTTGGGGCCGTTGTTCTCACCGTATGCGCCGTACTCGTCAAAACGGGTCATTCCGCTGCCTCCGGTCGTGTCGGCCATCTGAACACGGTCAACTCGCCCACGTAGTCCGAGGTTATCTCGCCATTGCGCCGCATCCCGAACAGGGCGTTGGAGGCGTGTTGCGGGCTGCACTTGAGGGCGTTGGATACGTCCGACACGGTGCGCTCCCTGCCGTCTGCCAACAAGCGACGGACGCGGTTGCGGAAGTTCTGCGGCTTTCTGCCGGGTGTCGGGGATGGTGCGCCGCCCAGCTCGGCTATGCGCAGGTTGGTCCAATCTCGTGCGTATTTCTGTTCGTATGTCATTCCGCCAGCTCCACCTTTGTGACCCGGCCTTCGTGGTCGCGGGTGACGTTGAGGTCCACATCGCCGCCATGAACTCCGCACCGGCAGTACCAAACCTCCCGCTTGGTCGTCTCGATGGGAACGAGGTCATTATCGTGACCGCTGAAGGTTGTAACCACATACTCCCCCTTCGCCGTCCACTCTTTCGGGCGCCAATCGCCTTGGAAAAGCACTGCACCGTGAACGGGGTATGGTCGCCCCCCATCCGTTGCGTAGATGCGCACCTCCCGGCCATCGCGGGTCTGGCAGTGGCCGGTCTTGATCCAGGGTTCAACGGTCATGGTGGGTCTCCTCGGTTGCTTGCAGAAGCAGTATGGGTTGCTGTCAGGATGCAGCAGCCCGCAGGTCGGGCACATCAGAAGGGCACCTCGTCTCCGCCGTTGGCGTAATCCACCGGCGGGTTGGGTTTGACCGCCGTAACCTCGGCGGCGGGGAAGTGCTTTTTGACCTCGGCCAGGAGCGGGCCGCGCATATTGGCCCGCAAGGCGATTGCAACTTCGCGGAGCGTGTAGAACTCCAGATCCGGGCGCTTGGCTTTCAGGGCGGGCCATTCGTGCTGGTCGCGGATGATGGCGAAGCGGAACGGCTCCTGGCCCTCGTCGGCCCCCAGCTCGTACTCCCAGTATTCGCCGGTCGCGGGTTGGTGGCCTGCGGCGGTTGCCTCGGCATCGAGGGCGTGGAGGCCCTTGATGCAGTTCTGTGCTGCGGCGGCGGTCCTGGCCGGGTCGGCCTCGCGGATGCACTCGTTCAGGTGCGCCATGGCCCGCCCGTACTTCTGCGCGGTCTCGACGCTGACCAACTCGGGCAGCCGGTCAACGCCCCACTTCCTGTCCATGTCCAGCGCGAGGGCATCCAGAGGGGCGCAGGCGTAGTCACATTCAATCTCCACCTTGGTTGCGTCAGGGCACAACAGGCGGTCGGACTTGCGGGGGCGGCGGTTGGGTTTTCGGGGTGCCATTGTCATCTCTCCTTCTCGTCGTTTGTGTGGCCTTGCTGTGCGGGTGTGCGGCGTGGGGGGTTCTAAGAAACCCCCCCCGCACACACAGCAAACAATCGGAACCGCACACACACCGCCGCACACTTAGCCGCACACCCGTAGTGCGTTGTTTTGCGGTGATTTTTCGGGCAAGTGTGTGAGAGGTGTGCGGCGCGCTGTGCGGCAAAAGATTGCCCTTTTGAAAAAGGGGCCTCACACACCTTCCGCACACCCCGAATTATGTTAAATGTCGCCATGCAGGAACTCCTTTCCGCCGTCCGTGATGCGGTAGGTTTTTGCGTATCGCTTGATGAGTTTTTCGTCCTTCGCGGTCTGGATGATCTGCCGGAACCGCCACTGCGAGATGCCGAAGCGGGAGGCGCCCTCGCGGACGGAAAGCGGCTTTTCCTGCTCCACGCTGTCCAGGTATTCGCGCAGGTAGGTGTCCGTCTGTTGCTCTCGATTGGCGCGCTCGATGGTCATCTCCGGTCGGCTGACGGGCAGCTTGAGGGGCGTCCCGTGAATGTCTGTCAGGTGGTCGAACTCGTGGATCTGCATGACCCATTCGAGGGGGTCGAAGCTGGCGCCCCTGAACTTCTGAGAGTGGTGCAGCGTCTGCTGTGAGGCGTCCTCGGACCAGACGGTGAGATTGCCGTCTATCTCGTTCAGGAAGGCCCCGCCGCCGCGCGGAACGAGGTTGTCCTTGGAGGGCGTCTTGCCTGCCGGGTGCGCGATGATGAGGAGCGCAGGCCGGTGCGTCGTTTTGCACATGGCCCGCAGCTTGTGGGCCATCTCCACCATCTGCGTGTTGTCGTTGTCGTTGTCGCCCTCGAAGAAGGCTTGCAGGCTGTCCACGATGACGAGTTTCAGGTCGGGCATCTGCTCCATCTTGGAGCGCAGCACCTCGGTCCATTGGTTGATGCTGAACCGGCCCTGGACAAAGTGAATGTCGATGTCCTGGGGCTTGATGTCCTTTGCCGCCAGGGCGGCGGCGTACTGCCATTTGACGTTGTAGGGGTTTTCCCCTGCCAGGATCAGCACGGACCCTTTGGAAGTCGCGCGGTCGTGGAAGTTCTCGCCCTGGGCCACGCTGATTGCGAACTGTAAGGCCAGCGTCGTCTTGCCGTGCCCTGCATGTCCTGTGAGGCTGTAGGCGACGCCAGCGGGCAGAATGCCGTCCACGAGGTATTCCAGCGGTTTCAGGTCTGAAAGGAAGTCGGCGCTGCTGTCGATGTTAAAACTGGTGATGGCTTCCGGGGTTGCCTTGACGGGTTCGGGGATAGGGTCGGCCCCCGCGCCTTCAAACTTGGGGTTCGCGCGGGTGCGGTTAATCATGTCCTGCACTTCGGCGCGTGTCTGCTCGACGGTATAGCCGCCCAGGGTCAGCGGGTCGGTCAGAACGTGTATTTCGCTGTCGGCCAGCCCCTTGCGGACGTAGCTGCCGACAAGGCGCAGCACGGCGTTGTTCCACTCCTGCCCGCTGAGGGCCTGTATGGCGGCTCTCTCGCGGTCCATGGGCATCGGGCCGGTTGCGATGCTGATGCCGCTTGTAGCGGGCGCTGCGGGCGTCCTGTCGCCAAATACGCGGGTCATCTGCTCCAGCGTCACGCGGGGCCGCTCGTCGGCGTACTCGGTGCGAATGCCGGTGATCTGCTTGACGTAGCCGCGTTCTACCTTGTGCTTGAAGGGATAGCTGACGGTGCCGCCGATCCGCATGATGCGGCTGGGGTTGACCACGGTGCGGTCGCTGTTGAAGTGGGCGGCAACGGTTTCCTGCATCTGCCGCCACGCGGTCAGATCCATGCAGGGTTCCTCCAGCTCCCAATAGATGTGAACGCGGGTGTCTGGAATGGTGCCGGTGGTGACGGCTGCGGACCATTTGGGGCCATCGAAGCGGCGCACGTTGCCAGCGGCGGCGGGGTCGTCGCAATCGGCCCACAGAAAGAACGCCGCCAGAATGTCCTCGTCTTTTGCGGATTTGCTGACGCCATCGCGGATGGGGTTGCGGACGGCGTACATGTTGTAGCCGCGTCCGTTCATGTCCTCGATCCACTCTACGGCGTCGTCCAGATCGTCGTGGCGGAACTTGGCTGTTTGGGGTTGGAAGTCCTCTTTGAAGGCGCGGACCTCAAGCCAGGGACGCTCGGGCAGCATGTGCCAGCGGCGCGTCATGAAGGCGAGGTCTTGCTGGATCAGGTTGGCTTGGGGGAGTAGCGGCTGGTCTGACAACACTAGAACGCCCTTTTGAACGGTGCTTAAGGTTGTCCAGCCGATTCATCGGCTCGACTGCTTAGACGGTCGGCACCGGGCGGCGGTGCTGTGGAAGGTGATGCCGCCCGGTGCGCTCTTTAGAACCCTGCGTCTTGCGGGACGCTTGCAGCCGGTGCGGGCTGGGGCGTCGGGGCCGGTGCCGGTTCGTCAGCGATGCCCGCCGTCACGCCTTCCTTGAGGGCGTCGGGGCGGTCGATCCACTTTTCGATTGCCAGGATCGGCGTGACGGTGGAGCCGCGCTTGAACTGCTCCAGCTTGGTATCCACCAGCTTGACCACGGGCAGCTTGCCCTCCGGTGCCTTCGCCAGCTCGGGCGCAAGGGCGGTCAGCGCGTTCCACGCTGCGGCCCCGGCCTGCTCCCATGTTGCGCTATCGGTCTTGCTGATGGCGCAGGGGATCGAAAAGCCCTTCTTGTAGTCGTCGCCGGGCTGCGGCTGCATCTGGTCAACGGAGGGGTTCCACTTCCAGTCAGGCGCCTGCCCGACAATGCCCTCCGACCGCTGCCAGCCGGTTTTCATGTTGTAGATGTCAAAGACGACACCACGGGAAAAGCCGTCGAAGGGCTGCTTGCCGTTCTCGTCGCGCAGATAGAACGACTTGGGCGGGATAGTCCCGTCCTGCGTTCCACGTGCGGACCAGGACAGCCAGGGGCCTTCGCTGCCGGTGTTACCAGTATCCAGATTGAACATTGCTGTTCTCCTTGTCGTTGGCCGAGTTGTCATGTTGGACATTTTGGGCCGTGTTGTCGGGATGCGCCCGACGCGCAGCACCGCCATGCACAAGGCAGGCGCGGTGTGTCTCGTAGATGTCTTGAAGTTCCGCCGTGACGGTCGGATCAAACAGGTGCAGCGCGTCCAGCGTCAGGGTCTCGCGCTCCATGTAGGTATCCAGGTCGTCCTGGTCCTCGTGGGCCTCGATGTTGGCCTTGATCTTGTTGAACAGGTTCTGCGCCCGCTTCCAGTCGGTCACGGTGATCTGCATCGTGTCGTCAACGCCAGCGGTCGTTGCGGCAATGTCGGGGTGCGTCCAGCCGGTATCCAGAGTGAAGCCCATCACATCCACCCTCCGTTGTCAGTCGCCATGCTTTCGACATGCACGACAGTGCGCGGGGTCGGCCCCCACACCTTGACGACGCGCATGTCTGCAACCTGGCTATCATCGGCCCACGCAATGCGGTTCAGGGCGTCCTTGATGGCCTTGCTGATGTTGTCACCATCCGGTTTTTGGATGTGCGGGCGGTTCAGATGCGCGGCGGTCTTCTTCTTCGACCAGCTCTTTGCGGGCTGGAATGTCGCGTAGATTGTCAGCCTCACCGGGCCCTCCAGCGGCTGCGGAAAATGCGGCTGCGCGATGGTGCCGACCGTGCGCCCGAATGAGGCTGTCTTTTTCGGCGTGTAGGCATGGCCGGTTGCGCGGTTGAAGCGCGGGCGGGCTTTTGCCATCGGCGGGCCAGGGATTTCGAAAACGGTAGCCATCACACCCTCCCAAAGACGCCCCGCCAGCCGTAGCCAGCGGGGCAGTTGGCCGCGCGAAGGGACAGACGCGCGGCGGGCGGGAAAGAGGTGGGGGCACATGCAGCGCGCTGCCCCCGTGCGCTGTTCAGCGGGTTAGAGTCGTCCCCGTGCTGCATGTGAGAGACAAGTTCCGGCAGTTCCTCTACCATTCGGATGAGGTCGAGGAGAGCGCGGGGCTTGCGGATGCGGTAGCGCAAGGTATCGTGTGTTGACGCGCCCCAAGTCCAACTGTGCGGTTCCAAGTGCAGCCATTCTACTACGGCGGCGGCACGCACGAGTTCTCCCGTTTCGTTGTCTTCGGATTCCACCTCGACGTAATCACCGATTTTTATCTCGGAGGGCGTCCCCTTGCCGTCATGCTCGATCCAAGGACCCCACTCGTCGGGCTGCATGTTGGTGGGGGCGGTCATTGGGATGCCCCCACTTGAATGTCCGCATTTGAGGACACACATTTTCCTTTGCGGTGCTTTTCCAGCCGCATCAGCATGAAGGAGCGAAGCTTTGTCTCGGTATCGGGCCAAATGCGCCCGCCAGAACGGAGGCGCGACACGACTTCGGAGTTACCGACGCCCTTCTTGCCGAGGTAGCTTTCAGACATGCCGGTCTCTGCGAGAAACGCATCAATGTCTGCAATCAGAGTGGGGTGTTTGATAGCCATGCCTAACCTTATATCCTCTTTAGAGGACGGGTCAAGCGTTCTCTTTAAAGGACGTGCAGAAGCCGCCTCTTTAGAGGATGTTGCCAATATGGCAGACTCGCAGTGGCGCATCCGGTTAAAAGAGGCTCTGGAAAAGAGCGGCAAATCCAAGCGGGCGGTGTCGCTCGCCTCGGGGAACGGCCCCGGCTACATGCACTCTGTCTTGAACGAAGGCAAAGACCCCACGGTCGAAAACCTCATGGGGATTTGTGACGCCATCGGCGTCAGCACCGTGTATATACTGCACGGAATAGACGTTAGACCGGAGGAAACGGAGCTGCTCGAAAAGCTCCGTGCCAACCCGGAACGTCGGAAAGCTATCCTTGCGCTTTTGAAGTCCGAAGCAACTCTTTGATCTGAGCCAGCACGAAATTTAGCCGTTGCGCGTCCATATTGCCGACGCACTCTAGGTACTCAGTCACAGTCACCGCAGCCCCCTTACTGTATTCGAATCCCGTCAGGATAACTCCGGCGCGGGTCAATGCAAGTGCTGGTTATCCGGCCTTGTATCCTCTATCGCGGATATTCTTCTTGACTATCCTCTTTAGGGGATGCATGATCCTCCCCAAGCAACGGAGGAACCGACATGACCCTGATTGTAGCACTTCACGAACCGACCAAGGCGCGGGCGAACGTCTTTTCGTCTAACGGCAGGATTTGGGGGTGCGTGGATTTTGCGGATGAAGCTGGCCACGAGGTCAAGCTGTTCACCACCCCCGAAGCTGCGCGCGCCCTGGTTGCCGCCTTCAACGCTGCAATGGCGAGCGAGGAGGCCGCAGCATGAGCCTGATAGACGACATCAAGCGCGACAGCGAGGCGGGTACGCCGGGGCCTTGGGTTTTTGAGCCCGCCACAGACAAGCTGTCAGACGGCGACAAGGTAAGGGGCGGAGACGGGTTCAGCGTCTGCTGCAACACCGACTTCTACCCAACCGCTGTTCTGGTTGACGACATGAAGCGCATAGCCCGCGTTCCAACCCTCGAAAACCAAGTCCTGCGCGATGCCGAGATAAAGGCGGCTGCGGAGGAGCTGGCGGAGGCTGCGGGCCTTCTTCGGGAGCGGCTGCTGAGTTTCGAGCTGACTGGCGATGGCGACCAGATGTGCCGAGATTTCATCGAGCATGTGGAGCCCGCAGAGGACCGCATGGCAGCCGCCCTCTCCGCCTACCGCAAAGCAACGGAGGGCGAGGGATGATTGACATGCACAGATCAGAGGTCGTGCTGACCCCGTTCCGCTGGTTCCGGCCCCGCGTAGACCGGGCCGTTCTGGAAACGACCTATTTCTTCGGCCCGCTGCGGCTTGTGCTGGTTCAGAGATAACGGAGGACACATGAAACGCATCTACATCAACAGCAGCGGAGCCGACGCCAGCGCAACGGTGCTTGCGTACTACCGCCGGGCCGCGCTGCGAGCGGTCGCCCGGTGGGACCGCAGCTATCCCAAGCAGATGATAACCCTGCCCCCTCCCCCGCCGCGTGAGGGCGGATCGGGCAGCCAGCAGGAGGCGGTGTGATGGGTAGGCATGTTTGCTTGAACCGCTTCGGTGGCGACGGCGCACGAGGCGGTTCCTTCTTCGAAATCGAAAGCCCCAATTACGAGCATGGAACTGCGGCCCTCAAGGTTGGGCACTCCTGTGTGGTCGTACATGACGCAGAAATACCCATCACATGGCTGGCAGAGATAATTGCAATCGCAACCGGGCACAAAGGGGGCATCGCGGGCTTTCTCAAAGATCATGCCTGGTCTGGCGACAGCTACGCCCTCATGTGTGACCCGGCGGGAGAAAGCAAATGACCATCGCGGACTTCACCCTTTTCGCCAAGTACATCTGCCTAGAGGATCTGGGCGAGTACGGCATTGGCGGCGCCGATCCCGACGACTTCGAGAGCATCGTGGACCGCTATTCACAAGCCCGCGAGCTGGGCCGGGATGCCCGCGTGTACCGGCTGGACTGGAAAGCGGGGGCGCTGGTCGATGTGACCGACGATGCCAACCGCCGTGTGCGCGACATTCTGCGCCAGCGGTCCATCGCCCCGGAGTATCCCGATTGGATGGTGAAGGAGGGCGTGGCGTGAAAGTCGAGAGACCGGCGAAACACCCTTGCCCGAAATGCCACCGGGAGCGGGCAACCATCTCTGATAGCAGGGCGTCTGTTGATCCCTTGGTCATCCGGCGCAGGCGGTATCACTGCATGCACTGCGAGCATCGTTTCAGCACTTTGGAGGTATTCGAGGGCGACACGGAGACCACTACGAGAAGCCAGCTCAACGCTCAAAAATTCCTGACCGCCGTGGAGAGCGCGGCCCGGCAGATATGGGGCGACGACAACGGCAACTTCAATATGCTTGGAGGCCCCAAATCATGAACCCCCACTGCTTCATTGAGCCCGCCATCACCCCCTCCCAACCGGCCCGCGAGGTCCAGCGCCAGAGCCGCGCGCCCACCCGCTTCTGGCTGGTCTGCCTTATCGTCTCGCTAGTCTCTCTCTGCGCTATTTCACTGCCCCACTGGGAGGTCAGGGAATGGGGCGCTTGTGATACGGAGGCTTGCTGATGGACAACTTCATTCGGAATTACCTGCTTGGCGCTATCTTCGTTTCTATAGCCTCTTTGCCGGTTACCGAAACCAGAGAGGACATGCGGACGACAATCGTTGTGGCGTCCATTTGGCCTATCTCGGTTGTCGCAGTGCTGGCCGTGGCGGCTGTCAAATGACCGCCCTAACCTACCTCGCCGCCGCTGTGGGGGCCTTCACGGCAGCCTACTGGCTCATGCCCGCGCAAGGCCCCGGCTGTGACCTGGACGCGCATTTTCCGGGCGTCCACTGGATTTCAATGGAGACCAACAAATGAGTGACCATTACGACAAGCTAAAAAAAACACACGTCGCATTGCTTCATGAGACATGGAGGCAGAGCGCCGCGCGTGACTTGACCACAGCCGCCACCTTTGTTGGCCTTTGGTCGCTCGGTCATTGGGCTGGAAGCTCGGCGCTTGAGTGGGTTGGTGTCATCATCGGCTTTCTTGCGCTGTTCGCTCGGGTGGATCGCCTTTTGCGGGGCGCCATGAACAAGCGCATGACGCCGCAACAGGCCCGCGAATGGCTGGACCGAGAGTTCCCCAATGACCAGTAGCATCACCAAGCTGCGAGAGGCCGTGGAGGCGGGGGGCGGGGGCGTAGATTTTCGCCAAAGAGCAATCGACATGCACCGGCGGGCGCAACGCGCAGAGGGGCGGATACAACGGGCACTTTGGTGGCTTGAAGCGGGCATGAAAGAAGCGCGAGAGACCGCCGAAAAACGCAGATACTGGCCCGGCAGTGTGCCAAGGTTCTACCTGGAGGAAGCCTTGGCAGCACTGGAAGCGCAGGAGGCAGACCAATGACCATTTTTCCGCTCACCATAGGCAGCCGCGTTTTTATCGGCGCCGAGTTCGCCTTTCTAGGATGGAAAAGCTGGATGTTCGGCTTTGAATTTGATTGGCAGCCCGCCCTTCAACTGGGGCCGTGGGCGCTGATTATCCATGAGCATTGAGGAGACGCAAATGAGAGTGAACCTCATAGCAGTACAGCTTCGCAGCCTTGCCTCCCACCTGGAAGATTTTGAGGACGGAGAGACAGGCGAGCCGACAAACGACGACAAACTGGTGCTGGCAGCCGCAGACGAGATTGAAAGGCTGGAGGCCATCATCAACTACCACGCCAGCCGCAACGGCTTGGCCGCTGACGTGCTGCGCGAGGTTGAGGGCGTGGGGAGGCAGGAATGACCACCCTCCCCATCGACATGAAGGCCCGCCGCTTCGAGGTCGGAGCAGACGAGAAGTTCGGCATGGCTGTGCTGATCGAGATAAAGACGCCCAAGGAGGCCAAGGCCGTTCTCGCCGCGATTTGGGAGCAGACGGAGGCCCCGATGAATGACCGCCCCCGCTTTGACATTGCCTCCGCCGAGGACGTGGCCCGCGTGGAGGCCAAGCTGGACCGCCTGATGTCCATGCTGTCGGACGTGGACATAAAGCCCAAGCCCGAATGGCTGCGGCTCAAGGACGCCGCCGAGCATTACGGCTGCTCCGTCGATACCATCCGCCGCCGCATCGACAGCGGTGCGCTACAGGCGCGGGGATCGGGCAAGCTGCGGGAGGTCAAGGTTGGGTAAGCGATCTGACTTCGAGCGTATCCCGCGCGACTTCTACCCGACGCCGCCGGAAGCTGTGGCGCCGCTCATTCCGCATCTGGATTATGGGACCATGTTCGTTGAGCCGTGCGCTGGCGATGGCGCTCTTGTCGGGCACCTAGAGGCTGCGGGCATGTCCTGCGCCTGGGCTTACGATGTAGAGCCGCGCGCCGACTTCATCAGCAAGGTGGATGCACTCAGCTTGGACCGCGACCAATGCGGCGGCACATCAGCCGATTGCATCATCACAAACCCGCCTTGGGACCGAAAGGTGCTGCATCCTATGATCGAGGCGTTCAGCTTCGCTCAGCCCGCTTGGCTGCTGTTTGACGCTGATTGGGTCCACACCAAGCAAGCCGCCCCCTACCTGCCCTGGCTTCGGAAGATCGTCAGCGTTGGCCGGGTCAAGTGGATCAAGGACTCGCCGCACACCGGCAAAGACAACTGCGCATGGCATCTGTTCGACCAGAAGGCCGAAGGCGCAACTGAGTTTGTGGGCAGGGCTGCCTAATCCAACTTCCGAGCGATACTCTCCGCACTCTCCCGGTAGTATACCCGGATAAGCATAGACAGGTCAGAGTGCCCCAGCATCTTCGCCAGTTCCAAAGGCTCCAGCTTCTGCGCCAGTCGCGTAGCCGCCTCGGCGCGGGAATCGTGAAAGTTAAGCCCCTTCACCCCCGCCCGGCCCCGTAGCCGCCGCCATGCCGTGTCTAGCTGGCGGGGCGTCAGGCCAAAGCCGTTTGGCACTTCCTGCCACAACTCCAGCGCCCGGCTGCTGAGAGGCACGTCACGGGGCTTGCCGCTCTTGGTGTTCTCCAGGTGCGCCACGCGGCCCCGCACATCGTCAGCCCGCAGGCCGCATATCTCGCCCGCCCGCATGGCGGTCTCTATCGCAAACAGCCACGCATGATGCGCCCGCCCCGTCAGGGTATCGAGGCCACCAGCCGCTTCCGCCAGACGCTCCAGCTCGTCCTGGGTCGGCAGTCGGTCGCGGGGCTTCGAGGGCCGGGGGCGCTTTACATCGGCAAGCGGGCTGACCCGCAACAGGCCCCACTCTCGGACGCATTGCTGGAATACGCCGCTCAGAACCTCCATTTCGCGCTTTACAGTGGCCCCGCTGACTTCCTTGAGTCGTGTATCCCGCCAAGCCGCAAGATGCCTTGGTTCGACCTCTGAGAGCCGCATACGGGCCAGCGGATCTCGCCCCAGCTTTTCCAGCCGCACAATCTCCCACCGCGCGCCCTTCTTCGTGGTGCTGACTTCGCGGGCGTACCGCTCGAACACGTCGCCCACCAGCGTTGCCGCCGCTACCTTGTCGCCGCCGCCGATCAGCATTTCCTCCCGCGCGGCCCAATCGCGGGCTTCCTGGCGGGATGGCAGCACCTTTGACTTGCGGATGCCCCGCCGGGAAATCTCAGCCCGCCACCCCTTCCCATGCTTTCGAATCGACGCCACGCCCCGCTCCCGTGCGTAAATTATGCGTGATGAGATGCGCAAAAATGCGGGATCGGGGCAAGCAAGTAGGCGCAAGACCTAGCGTTGTGCGTCTATTTTGCAGCTATTTGCGGGATTTTTGCGACTGCCTGCAAAGGTAAGTGGTGCGGTCGGAGAGACTCGAACTCTCACGGGTATTACCCCACAGCGACCTCAACGCTGCGCGTCTACCATTCCGCCACGACCGCAAGCCATGGTGTGCGCCCCTCCTATCCAAAGACGCGGGGCTTGTGAAGAGCGAAAGTTACGCAAAATGCCGGGCTCCGCGAAGCCCGGCAAAAGAGGCCGCGCCGGGGGCCCCTATTCGCTGATCGAGAAGGTCGGCAGGCCGGTGCCCGCCACCGGCTGGACCTGCGGCAGGGCGCCGCCGCCACCCCCCATGGCCCGGGTCGCGGCGCGGATCAGCTCCACCCGCTCGGGCTGGCCCGGGGCAAAGACGGCGGGCGCGCCCGCGTCGATCGCCGCCAGGCCCGCGGCGTACCAGCTCTGGGCCATGTCGGGCCGCCGCGCGGTGCCGAAGCCCGCGTTCAGGTGGTGGCCCATCAGCTCGCCATAGACGCCCTCCCCCATGGTGAAGAGCAGCAGGGCCGAGCCCACCGCCACCTCCATGTTGTCGGTCCGGTAGCCCACGCCCATGCAGATGCGCGCCGTGCCTGCCAGCTGCGCGGGCGACATGCCGGTGCTGAGCACGAAGGAGGAGGTATCGGCCACCACCGCCTCGCGCGGCTTGAGCGAGAGGGCCGCGACGTGGTCCTTCAGGGCCGGGCCGAAGGCGGCGCACTGCTGGGCCACCTGGTCGGGCGTGAAACCCTGGACTTGGGAGACCAGCTCCTCGGACTGGGCGATGGCGTAGGTTCGGGCCAGGCAGAACTGTTCGTTCAGGGTGACGTTGGGGTCGGACATGGAGGCCAGGGTGGTGAAGCCGCCATTGGTGTTGGTGATGAGCGACACGGTGTTGCAATGCGAGGCGAGCGAGGCCTGGGTGCCGCCCCCGAGGAAGTTGGGCAGGCCCGCCGCCGGGGCCGTGACCGCGGCCAGGGCCGCAGCGCCCGGCAGGGGCGCGGCGGGGGCCGGGGCGGGCGCGGGGGCCGGGGCCGCGGCCACCACGGTGGTCCCGGGCTGGGTCGGGGTGCCCGCCATCTCGGCGCGGTAGGTCTTGAGCAGGCCGCGCGTCCCCTCAGGGTTGACCGCGATCTGCTGCTGGACGGCATAGCCGCCGGCCTGGGCGCGGTTGAAGGAGGTGGTCAGCAGGTTCTGCTCGAAGGGGGTGAGTTGGCCCGTCACCGGGTAGCCGAGGTAGGCCTGGTACTGGGAGACGGCGTTGCGCGTCTTGCGGCCAAGCTGGCCGTCCACCGTGCCCGCGTTGAAGCCGAAGTAGTTGAGCGAGGCCTGGATCTGCTTGCCCTCCTGCGTCGAGGGCAGGCGCGAGGAACGGTAGCTGCGGTTGCTCGTGGTGCGGCGCTGCTGCTTCTTGGCGTTGGCGCCGACGATGCCGCCGATGATCGCCCCGGCGATGAAATCGCCCGCGTCCGCCGCGACCCGCTCGGCGGGCAGGAGGACCAGTGACAGGGCCAGCAGGCCCCCGGTGAAGGGTTTGCGTAACATCTTTCCGCTCCAAATCGACTCGTTCAATGGCAAAAGGCTACCACAGGTTGGCGCGCGGCCGGTCACTTTCTGATGAAAAGCGGCGAATCGGCTTGAAATGGGCGACAATGAGGGCGACCTCGGCCCCGAATGTCGAGAAAGAAAGGACAGCGCCCATGGCGGAGCAGCAGACAGAGCAGCCGGGCCCGGTGGTCCAGGTGGACATCGTATCGGACGTCATGTGCCCCTGGTGCATCGTCGGTTTCCGGCAGCTTGAGCAGGCCCTGGCGGCGGTCGGCGTCGGCGCCTACGTGCGCTGGCACCCCTTCGAGCTGAACCCCCAGATGCCTCCCGAGGGCCAGAACCTGACAGAGCACATCATGGAGAAGTACGGCTCCAGCCAGGAGCAGTCCGAGGCCAACCGGACCCACCTTCAAAGCCTCGGGCGGGAGCTGGGGATCGACTTTGCCTTCACCCCAGAGAGCCGCATCGTGAACACCTTCCAGGCCCACCAGCTTCTCGGCTGGGCCCAGACGGAGGGGCTCCAGCACCCGCTGAAGATGGCCCTCTTCGAGGCCCACTTCACCGAAGGGCGCGACGTGTCGGACCCGGCGGTGCTGGTCGAGGTGGCCGAGAGCGTCGGGCTGGACCGCGCCCGCGCGGCGGAGGTGCTGGAGAGCGGCGAGATGGCCGAGGAGACCCGCGCGCATCAGGCCTTCTGGACGTCACGCGGCATCTCCGGCGTGCCCTCAATGGTTTTCGAGGGCAAATACCTGCTCACCGGCGCCCAGGGCGCCCAGACCTATGCCCAGATGCTGCGCAAGGTGCTGGAGGAGCGGGAGGCGGCCTGAGCGCCCCTGCCACGCTTCACTGGCAGAGGCGGAACCCGCCCCGGCGCTGCTTCACGTCCAGATGCAGATGGTCGGCGTGGGCGGCATCCGTACCGGGCCCCAGGACCGTCGTGAAGTAGAGGCAGGCCCCGGCCCGGGCGGTGCGCTGGAAGGCCTCCGCCAGGGTGCCCTCGCGCTCGCGCGGCTCCACCCGGATCGGCTCCCCTTCGGCAAAGCGGAAGGCCATGACGTCGATGGCGTTGCCGAAGCTGTGCTCCGAGAGCTTGCCCTCGGGGGCATTGTTGCGGCGGCGGCAGATGTAGCCAGAGCCCTGTTCCAGCCCGGCCAGGGCGCCCCGCTCATCGAGCCGCCCGGCGGCGGGCTGGACGATGTCGCGCACCCAGGTGGCCATTGCCCGGGCCGTCTCGCAGCGCAGCTCGGCGGCGGGCGAGAGGCTCACGCCGGGCAGGATCTCCCTCACCGTGAGCGGATTGACGATGCCGCAGTCGCTGTCGTCCGGGTCGGTCCGGGCGGCGCTTCTTTCATAGCTCACGCCCATCTCGTCCAGCGTTGCAAGGCAGCCTTGCAGGTCCGCCGAGTCCTCCGCCAGTGCCTGATGCACGGGCGGAGTGCGCGGCATCTCCTCGGGCTTGTCCTTCTCCAACTCCTCCAGCCGCGCCTCGGGATCGGGGCGCGCGCCGGCCTCCGGAAGGGTTGGCGGCGTGGCCGACTGCTCGGGCGGCACCGGGCCCGGCTCCGTGCCGTAGGGCCTGTCGGGCGGCAGGGGCGAGCTTTCGGGTGGCGGCTGCTGCGCCAGGAGCGGCGCGGCGAGGCAGCTCAGGGCAAGCGTCAGGCGCCAGCCCCTCACGGCCGGAACTCCACCGTCACGCCCTGGCTCACCATGGCGGCCAGCTCCTCCACGTCCCAGTTGGTCATGCGGACGCAGCCGTGGCTCTGGGCCACAAAAAGTTCCGCCGGGTCGGGCGTGCCGTGGATGCCGTAGGTGGGCTTGCTGAGGTCGATCCAGACGGTGCCCACCGGCCCGTTCGGCCCCGGCGGGATGGTCAGGGGCTCGTCGTTGCTGCCCTGCTGGAAGTTCTCGTCGGGACGGTAGCTGTAGGTCGGGTCCACCGCCACGGCCAGCACCTCGTGGGTGCCCGAGGGCGAGGGCGTCTGGGCCGAGCCGATGGCGACCGGGTAGTTGGCCACCGTCTCTCCGCTGGCCGTGCGGGCGATCAGGCGCTGGCTCGACTTGTCGATGGTGATGGAGGTCACCTCCGCCTGGGCCGGGTCGCGCACGGAGAGGACGGTGATCTCGGTGCCGGGCCGGTAGCTGCCGCCGGGGTTGAGCATCTCGAAGAAGTCCTGGTCGAGGTGGAACTGCTCGGCCAGGGCCTCGGCGGCCGAGGCATAGCCCAGAAGCTCCTGCCGGGCCATCTGGCCGTAGTCGTCGGGGTTGGGGCCGGTGACCTGGGCGAGGTCCTCCTGCGTCACCACGTGGCGGCGCAGGATGCTCTGTGCCGTCGGCCCGCCGAGTGCCTGCCAGACCGTACTGTCCATCTGTCCGTCCACCGGCAGGCCCTCGCGGGTCTCGAAGGCGGCGATGGCGCTGGTGGTCATGCCGCCGCGGTAGCCGTCGATGACGCCGGGAGAGATGTCGGCCCGGTCGAGCAGGAGTTGCACCTTGGCGGTCAGGGCGCTCTGGCCCTCGGGCAGGCGGCCACCGGGATAGCTGGCCTCCGCCACCTCCTGGGGGCTGATCTGGGCCAGTGACAGGCCAGGAAAAAGGAGAAGGGCGGCGGTCAGGAGGTGTCTGCGCAAGGGGGGGGCTCCGCTGGGCTGGGTCTGTTGTATGCCTTGGCCAACGTGGACCGCCGGGGATGGTTCCCCCTTTTCCGCCGCCGCGCGGCAGGCTACACCCGCGCCCATGGTGCAGTGGATCACGAGCGAGGGCCTGACGGACTACCGCGAGGCCGAGGCCTGGATGGAGGCCCGCGTCGCCGCCATCGCGGCGGGCGAGGCGGAGGAGTGCATCTGGCTCCTCGAGCATCCGCCGCTCTACACCGCCGGCACCTCGGCCCGGGCCGAGGATCTGAAGGAACCGGGCCGCTTTCCCGTCTATCCCACCCGCCGTGGCGGCCAGTACACCTACCACGGGCCGGGCCAGCGGGTGATCTACGTGATGCTGGACGTGGGCCGCCGGGGCCGCGACGTGCGCTGCTTCGTGCGCCAGCTCGAACAGTGGGTGATCGCCACCCTGGCCGAGTTCAACCTGCGCGGAGAGGTCCGCCCGGGCCGCGTCGGTGTCTGGGTGCAGCGGCCCGACCGCCCGCTCCAGGCCGACGGCAGCCCGGCGGAGGACAAGATCGCCGCCATCGGCATCCGCCTGCGCCGCTGGATCAGCTTCCACGGCATCTCGATCAACCTCGAGCCCGACCTGAGCCATTTCGACGGCATCGTGCCCTGCGGCATCGCAAATCACGGGGTCACCTCGCTTGTCGATCTGGGCCTGCCGGTGACAATGGCGGACCTCGACCTCGCGCTGCAGCGCAGCTTCGAGACCGCCTTCGCCGCCGAGCTGCCCGCCTGCGCCGCGCCGGAATCGCCCTGAGCCGCCTGCCGGGCCCCGCCCGTCATGCCCCGGGGGCAGGCGCCGGAAGCCTGGCCAAAGCCCGCGCCGAGCGGCCCGAAAGGGCCTCAACTTGCGGCAAAATAACTCTCCCTGCGACCATCCCGCCCATTGCCCCCGAAAGAGCATCCGACTAGAACGTCCCGGAGTTTGCACCGCCCCTTTCGCAGGGGCGTGGTGCATCAAGTATCAACTTCGAGGAGGCACCGCATGGCAGACGCAGCCATTCACGGGCACGATCACGAGGACAACCGGGGCTTCTTTACCCGGTGGTTCATGTCCACCAACCACAAAGACATCGGTATTCTCTATCTGATCGTCTCCGCGCTCGCCGGCTTCGTGTCGATCGCGTTCACCATGTACATGCGGCACGAACTGGCCTACCCCGGCGTGCAATACATGTGCATGGAGGGCGCCCGGCTCTTCGCCGATCCGAGCCAGACCTGCACGCCCAACGGGCACCTCTGGAACGTGCTGATCACGGCGCATGGCATCCTGATGATGTTCTTCGTGGTGATCCCCGCGCTCTTCGGCGGCTTCGGCAACTACTTCATGCCGCTGCAAATCGGCGCGCCGGACATGGCCTTCCCGCGCATGAACAACCTCTCCTTCTGGCTCTACGTGGCCGGTACGACCCTCGCGGTCTGCTCCGTGCTTGCCCCCGGCGGCAACGGCCAGGCCGGTTCGGGCGTGGGCTGGGTGCTTTACCCGCCGCTGTCGGTGAAGGAAGGCGGCATGTCGATGGACCTCGCGATCTTCGCGGTCCACGTCTCGGGCGCCTCCTCGATCCTGGGCGCGATCAACATGATCACCACCTTCCTGAACATGCGCGCACCGGGCATGACCCTCTTCAAGGTGCCGCTCTTCTCCTGGTCGATCTTCGTCACCTCCTGGCTGATCCTGCTGTCCCTGCCCGTGCTGGCCGGTGCCATCACCATGCTGCTGATGGACCGCAACTTCGGCTTTGCCTTCTTCGATCCGGCAGGCGGCGGTGACCCGGTGCTCTACCAGCACATCCTGTGGTTCTTCGGCCACCCGGAGGTCTACATCATCATCCTGCCCGGCTTCGGGATCATCTCTCACGTGATCGCCACCTTCAGCCGCAAGCCGATCTTCGGCTACCTGCCGATGGTCTGGGCGATCATCGCCATCGGTGCCTTGGGCTTCGTCGTCTGGGCGCACCACATGTACACGGTGGGCATGACCCTGAACCAGCAGGCCTACTTCATGCTGGCCACCATGGTCATCGCGGTGCCGACGGGCGTGAAGGTCTTCAGCTGGATCGCCACCATGTGGGGCGGCTCGGTCGAGTTCAAGACGCCCATGCTCTGGGCCTTCGGCTTCCTCTTCCTCTTCACCGTGGGCGGCGTGACGGGCATCGTCCTGTCCCAGGCCGCCGTGGACCGCTACTACCACGACACCTACTACGTGGTGGCGCACTTCCACTACGTGATGAGCCTGGGTGCCGTGTTCGCGATCTTCGCGGGGATCTACTTCTACTTCCCCAAGATGACCGGCAAGATGTACCCCGAGTGGGCCGGCAAGCTGCACTTCTGGGCCATGTTCATCGGTGCGAACCTGACCTTCTTCCCGCAGCACTTCCTGGGCCGCCAGGGCATGCCGCGCCGCTACATCGACTATCCCGAAGCCTATGCCTACTGGAACCTCTGGTCGAGCTGGGGCGCCGCCATCTCCGGCCTCTCCTTCCTCTTCTTCTTCGGGGTGATGGCCTACTCGCTGCTCAAGGGCGCGAAGGTCACCCAGAACAACCCCTGGAACGAGTATGCCGACACGCTGGAGTGGACCCTGCCCTCCCCGCCGCCGGAGCATACCTTCGAGATCCTGCCCAAGCAGGAAGAGTGGGACAAGCAGCCCGGCCACTGATCCGGGACTGAGCAAACAGCGAAAGGGGCTCCAACGGCGGTTGGGGCCCCTTTTTCATGCGCCGGGGCATCCGTTGCCGCCGGCCCGGCGTATCCCTTGGGCAGGCCCCTTGCCCCCGCCCCCGGGGCGCGCCACCGTGCCGCCCGTCGCAACGCCAGGAAAGCCCATGCCGCTGATCATCACACCCCTCTACACCGCCCTCATCGCGCTCCTCTTCATCGCCCTGAGCTGGCGCATCATCACCTACCGTCGCGCCAACGCCATCTCGCTCGGCGACAGCGGCGACAAGAACCTGCTCAAGCGGATGCGCGCCCAGGCCAACTGCGCCGAATATGCGCCCCTGGGCCTCCTGCTCCTGGCCATGGCGGAGCTGAACCAGGCCCCGGCCCTGGCGATTCACGCCCTCGGTGTGATGCTCCTGGCGGGCCGCCTGCTGCACGCCGCGGGCTTCGCCGCCACGCCGCAGCGGCTGATCCTGCGCCAGGTCGGCATGGTCCTGACCCTGACGATGATCGGCCTCACGGCGCTTGGCCTGCTGGCCCACGCCGCCCTCTGAGGGGCCGCGCTGAAGGCGGTGAAAAAATCTGAAAAATTCTCCGCTCAGCCGTCATTTCCCTCTTGCAGCCCACCGCCGGGATAGGTATCTCAGCCTCACTTGAAGGAGGCGGGCGTAGCTCAGGGGTAGAGCATAACCTTGCCAAGGTTAGGGTCGGGCGTTCGAATCGCCTCGCCCGCTCCATTCAAGACCGGCCACCCACCGGACCAGGAAAAGGCCGCTCCCTCGGGGGCGGCCTTTCTGCTTTCCGCGCCCCTTCCCTCTCTTGCCCCAGGCCCCCTCGGCGGCTAAGAACGAAGAAAGAACGACAAGGCGCCCCCTCTGCCACGGCGGACAGGGGGCCGGCGGCGGGGGACGGGCGGATGCTGACATCGGTGGAGCTTTGTGCAGGCGCGGGCGGTCAGGCCCTGGGGCTGGAGGCCGCCGGATTCGGCCATGCCGCCCTGGTGGAGATCGACAAGCACTGCTGCGCCACCCTGCGCCACAACCGCCCCCAGTGGCAGGTCTTCGAGGAGGACCTGCGCATCTTCAAGGAACGCGCGGGCGACTATGCCGGGATCGACCTGCTGGCCGGCGGCCTGCCCTGCCCGCCCTTCTCCGTCGCGGGCAAGCAACTGGGCGAGAAGGACGAGCGCAACCTCTTCAACGACGCGCTCGAGATGATCGACGCGGCCCGTCCGCGCGCCGTGATGATCGAAAACGTGCGCGGCTTTCTCGATGCCGTTTTCCACGACTACCGTGAGAAGCTGAAGGTCCAGCTGGGCCGCATGGGCTACACGACCGACTGGCGGCTGCTCAATGCCTCCGACTACGGCGTGCCGCAGCTTCGGCCCCGGGTGGTCATCGTGGCGCTTCAGGGCCCCCAGGCGGAGCACTTCGACTGGCCCGAGCCGAATCCCCACAATCCCCCAACCGTCGGCGCCACCCTGCGCGACATGATGGCGGCCAGGGGCTGGCGCGGGGCCGAGGCCTGGGCCGAGCAGGCGGACGAGATCGCCCCCACCATCGTCGGCGGCTCCAAGAAGCACGGCGGGCCGGACCTCGGCCCGACCCGGGCGCGCCGCGCCTGGGCCACGCTCGGCGTCGAGGGCCGCACCATCGCGCCGGAACCGCCCGAGCCGGGCCACAACGGCATGCCCCGGCTCACCGTGCCCATGGTGGCGCGGCTCCAGGGCTTCCCGGACACCTGGCACTTCACCGGCGCCAAGACCAACGCCTATCGCCAAGTCGGCAATGCCTTCCCGCCCCCCGTGGCCGAGGCCGTGGGCCGCAACATCGCCGCGGCCCTGCGCAGGCCGCAGCTGCGGGCCGTCGCGGGCTGAGGCCCGGCCCCCCGTGAAACGCCACCTGCCACCAAGCCGCGTCGCCCCCGGCCACCCGGATCATCCCCTGCTCAGCGCCCTCGCCGCCGAAGTGACGGCGCGCGGCGGCGGAGAGGCGGCCCTGGGCCCGCGCTTCGGCGCCATGCTGCGCGACTGCATCGACGACGTAATCATGACCCCAAAGACCGGGCGCCGCAGCTACGAGGAGCTGGAAAAGACCGAAAAGACCTACATCGGCACCCGCGTGGAGATCGAGCTGCGCGCCCTTCTGGACCTGCCGCGCGGGCGGCTGGACACGCGGCTTTTGGGCCATGACGTGGACATCAAGAACACCATGGGCAGCAACTGGATGATCCCCACCGAGGCGCTGGACTGTCCCTGCCTGCTCGTCGCCGCCGACGAGGCGCGGGCGCGCTGCTACCTGGGCCTCGTGGTGGCCCGGCCCGACTACCTGACCAAGGGCCAGAACAAGGATGCCAAGCGCAGCCTCTCGGCCGAGGGCTTCGGCCATATTCTCTGGCTCCTGAAGGAGGTCCCCTACCCGGCCAACTTCTGGCGCAGCGTGCCCCCCGAGGCGGTGGTGCGGATTTTCGCGGGCAAGACCGGCAATCACCGCATGGCCGTGCTCTTCCGCGAGGTCCAGGACAGGCCGATCCCGCGTGACGTGATCGAGGCCGTGGCCCGCCAGCAGGATTTCATGCGCCGCATCCGCAGCGACGGCGGGCGCGGCGCGCGCGATCTCCTGGCGCGGGAGGGCATTCTCCTGCTCTCGGGGCAGTACGACGGCCCGCTGATCCGCGCCCTGGGCCTGCCCGCGACCGATGCCAGCGCCTTCATCTCGCACCGGGCCGAGGGCGCGCGCGAGCAGGCCCTGGCCGAGCGCCACGGGATGCGGCTCACGCCGGGGCTCTTCTAGCTCACAGCTCGATCTGGGGCGCCGGTTCCGTCGGGGTTTCGGGCTCTTCCAGCGGGTGGTCGGGCTTGCGGCGGATGATGATGTCGCCGTTGGGCAGGATCTCCGGCGCCTCGTAGGCGCTCCAATCCTCCACCTCCTCCAGCAGTTCGGTCAGCTTCGGCCCCATCTCGCGGGCGAAGTCGCGGAGCGCCGGCCCCACCTCCTCGCCGAGGCTCTCCAGCTCGCCGATGGCGGGCTCCATCTCGCGCAGGATGCCCTCCATGAACATCTGCGCGCCCCGCTCCATCAGCGATAGGCCACGCTCCCCCTCCTCTTCCTCCTGGGCGAAGGCGGGGGCGGCAAGGGCCAGGCTGGCCGTCAGGGTGAGGGCGGCAATCTGTCTCATGCCTCTTCATATAGGCGCGCGCCCCGCCGTGACGAGGGGTCACCCCTCCGGCAGCACCAGATCAAGGGTCACCGGGAAATGGTCCGAGGCCGTCACCAGGGCCTCGCGCAGGGCCGGATCGCGCCAGCAGGCGGGGTCGTCCAGGGGGTGCCAGATGCGCCAGGCGGGGCTGTAGGCGCGCAGATCGGGACTCACCATGAGGTAATCGAGCAGGGCCTGGAGGTAGCGCTGTTCCGGCTCGATCCAGAAGCGCGCGCTGGTCGGCTGGGGGCCCAGCCGCCGCCCCAGGGCGCGCGCCGCGTGGGGATCGTAAAGCGCCGCCTCCCCCTCGCCCAGGATGATCTCGACCGAGGAGCGGCCGAAGAGGCTCTCGAACTCGTCCAGCCCCGGCCCGTCGTTCAGGTCCCCCGCCACCACCAGGGGCGTGCCCTCGGCCAAGTGCCCCTCGATCCGGGCGCGCAGCCAGACGGCCTGGGCCAGCTGCTTGCGCCGGTTCGCCACGCCAAGCGAGAGAACCTCCGCCGGGCTCCGCGCCCCGTGCGGCGCCTTGGATTTCAGGTGCGCCCCGATCAGCCGGAAGGCGAAGCCCTCGCTGGTCTCCAAAGCCAGCTCCAAAGGCGGCTTGGAGAAGCGCACGAGGTCCTCCGCCGCATCGACATCGAGGTCGATGCGGAAGGCCCCGTCAAAGCGCGGCGCCCCGCCCGCCCCTTCCGGCCCGGTCGCGGGGCCGCGCGGATCGTGCCGCGCGCGCAACCTCTCGGGGTCATAGAGCAGAGCGATCTCCTGCTTGGTATCGTTGGCAAAGCCGATGAGCGCCCGGCGCGCCCGAATGCCCGCCACCTCGGCAAAGGTCTCGAGCGCGGCGCGGGTGGACTGCCGGGTGCTCTGGTCCGGCGCCTCGATCACCAGCACCGCGTCGGCGTCGATCGCCTGAAACACGCGGATCAGCGCCGCCGTCTGCTCGGCCCGGGTCACATCGTGGCGCCCGGAGCGCTCGCCATCGTCGTAAAGCCGGTTCTCCCGGTCGAAGAGATAGGCGAACCACTCCACATTGTAGGTGGCCAGCCGCAGCCTCATGCTCAGGCGGCCCGGTGCGCGTAGGTCTCCCAGGCGCGGTTGATGTCGATCATGCGCTTCTCCGCCATGCGGACCGCCTCCTCCGGCAGGCCCCGGGCCACCAGGGCGTCGGGGTGGTTCTCCCGCACCAGGCGGCGCCAGGCCCGGCGCGCCTCGTCCCGGCTGGCCCCGGGGGAGATGCCCAGCACCGTGTGCGGCAGGGGCGAGGTATCGGGCACGAAGCGCGCCTTGAGGGTGGCGAAACGCTCCTCGTCGATGCCGAAGATCGCCGCCACCTCGGCCAGGAAGGCCTCCTCGTTGGGGTGATAGGTGCCATCGGCCATGGCGATGTGGAAGAGCCCCTCCAGCAGATCGCAAAGGATCTCGCGCTGGCCGCCGAACATGGCGGCGATGCGCCGGGCGTAGTCATCGAAGCCGGCCACGTCCTGCCGTGCGAGGTTGAAGACCCGGGCGGCGTTCTCGGCATCCGCATCGGCGATCTGGAAGACCTCCCGGAAGGCCGTCACCTCGTCCCGGGTGACCAGCCCGTCGGCCTTGGCCATCTTGGCGCCCAGGGCGATCACCGCGATGGTGAAGGCCACCGAACGTTCCGGCGGGCTGCGCAGGCGGTCAAAGACGGTGGCCAGGCTCTCGCCCTGGGTCAGCGCCTGAAGGGCCTCGGTGATGCGGGTCCAGATCGACATGGGGTCAGTCTACGTCCTGTCCTCGGGAATGTCCCGCCGGGCGCGGGACATTCGTGTTCAAATCGTGTCAACTCCCGCGGCGGGCCACAGGATTGACCGGCCTAGGACCCAAAAGCACCGCCGCTTGCAACCTTAAACTGCCTTCCAGTCACAATTTCGCCGGATTTGATTGTTTTAAAGGGCTTAACTGGCTGGGTCGGGGGGCCCATTGGTGCGAAACAACGAGGACGCGATGAGAATTCTGGCCGTAGACGACGATCCTGTCATCCTTGATCTGCTTCCGGTGATCTTTCGGCAGGCCGACCTGCCGCAGCTGACCCTTGCCCCCTCGGGCAGTGCCGCGCTCGAGATGCTGGCCGACCCCGATCTCGCCTTCGACTGTCTGCTGCTGGACATCATGATGGAGGAGATGGACGGGATCTCGCTCTGCGCGCGCATCCGCCAGCTTCCCCGCTACCGGCACACCCCGATCCTGATGCTCACCGCCGTGAAGGACCACGCGGGCATCGAGGCCGCCTTTGCCGCCGGCGCCAACGACTACATCACCAAGCCCTTCGACGTGAAGGAGATCGTCACCCGAGTGCGGGTCGCCCAGCGCATGACCGAGGCCACCGCCCACGTGCCGCGCCTGAACCAGTGGGAGATCGACCCAACGGCCCAGCCCGGCGAGCACCGCTTCGATCTGGCGGACCCGGTGATGCTGGACCAGACCAGCCGCCTCGTCCTGCCCTTCGCCCTGGGCAACTACCTCTCGCAACTCTCGCGCTCCCGGCTCGACACCTGCGTGATCTTCGCCCTGCGCGTAGACCAGATGGACAGGCTCTTCCGCAACGCCCGCAGCCACGAGTTTGCCCGCGCCATCGACGCCATCGTCCAGGCCGTGGGCGAGGCGATCGACTGCCCCAAGCTGCTCATGTCCTACGAGGGCGACGGCACCTTCCTTTGCATCCAGCAGGGCACGGAACCGCCGGCCTGGCCCGAGATCGAGGAGCAACTCCAGGAGATCCTCGACCGCGCCGCCCCTAGCCACGACGACGGCACGGAGATGGCGCTCCAGGTCTCCGTGGGCAATCCCATCACGCCCAACGCCAGCCGCAACCAGCGCGTCAAGAAGACCTTCGACCGGGCCATCGACCGGGCGATGATGCGCGAGCGCAGCAAGGAAAAGGGCGCCATGGTGCGGATCGACAAGCGCAGCCCGCGGCGCCGCCCGATGCGGCCCATGTAGGCAGGCCGTCCGGCCTGCGCCCTACGTCAGTTGATCGGAAACTGCCCCAGGCAGCGCGGCGCGTTGCGCCGGTAGTCGTCCAGCGTCTCTTCCAGGCTGCGCCTGTCCCGCATGACCCGCAGGGCGCGCTTTTTCTGCGCCCAGGTGCCGCTCACGTGGCGCTCCAGGATGCGCACCGTCACCCCCAGCATGATCTCCTTCTCGGTCTCGGAAATCAGCTCCGCCGCAGAAAGCGCCATGGCCGTCAGGGCCAGGGTGTTGGAGCAGCGCAGCGCCGCCGCCTCCTCGCCCTCGTAGACCAGCCGCTCGGCCCGCCCGGCCCCCGGCACGGCCAGCGCCAGGGCCAGCCCGAGGGCGGCGGCCCGCATTCTCAGAAGACCTTGAAGGTCATGGTGGTGAGGGAGCGCTCGATCCCCTCGATGTCCAGCAGCCGGTCATTGATGAAGACGCCCACGTCCTCGCCCTTGGGAATGTAGAGCTTCATCAGCAGGTCATACTCGCCCGAAGTGGAGTAGAGCTCCGAGTGGATCTCGCGCAGGGCGATCTCCTCGGCCACCCGGTAGGTGGTGCCGGGGCGGCAGCGGATCTGGATGAAAACGCAGGTCATTTCGGCCCTTTCGTGGTTCTGATTGAAGAGTCGCACAAGCCCCCGGTGCCCGCAATCCCTCTTCTGGTCTTGGCCTGCCCAGCCCCCCTGCTATAAGGCCCGCAAGCAGGACCCCGGAGAGACAGATGCGCCAAGCCAGCCTGACCCGCACCACCGCCGAAACCGACGTCACGGTCGAGATCGACCTCGACGGCAGCGGCGCCTACGACAACGAGACCGGCGTGGGCTTCTTCGACCACATGCTGGACCAATTGGCGCGCCACTCGCTGATCGACATCAAGGTGCGCGCCAAGGGCGATCTGCACATCGACGATCACCACACGGTGGAGGACGTGGGCATCACCCTCGGCCAGGCCCTGGCCAAGGCCCTGGGCGACAAGCGCGGCATCCGCCGCTACGGCGCCTGCCTGCTGCCCATGGACGATGCCCTGGTGCGCTGCGCGCTGGATCTTTCCGCCCGCCCCTTCCTGGTCTGGAATGTCGATCTGCCCACCGCCAAGATCGGCAGCTTCGACACCGAGCTGGTGCGCGAGTTCTTCCAGGCCTTCGCCACCCAGGGCGGCATCACCCTGCACCTCGACCGGCTGCACGGGATCAACAGCCACCACATCGTGGAGGCCGCCTTCAAGGCCGTGGCCCGCGCCCTGCGCGAGGCGGTCGAGGTGGATCCGCGCAAGGCAGGCGACATTCCCTCCACCAAGGGCGCCCTCTGATCCCATGCTGACCGCCATCATCGACTACGAATCGGGCAACCTCCACTCGGCCCACAAGGCCTTCGAGCGCATGGCCCGCGAGCTTGACGCGGGCGAGGTGCTGGTCACCGCCGAGGCCGAGGTTTTGGCCCGGGCGGACCGCATCGTCCTGCCCGGCGACGGCGCCTTCCCCGCCTGCATGGCGGCCCTCAGGGGGGCCGGCGGGCTCTACGAGGCGATGGTCGAGGCGGTGGAGGCCAAGGGCCGTCCCTTCCTCGGCATCTGCGTCGGCATGCAGCTCATGGCGAGCCTGGGCCGCGAGTACGAGGAGACCCCCGGCCTGGGCTGGATCGACGGCGAGGTGACCCGCATCACCCCCGCCGACAGCAGCCTCAAGGTGCCGCACATGGGCTGGAACGACCTGGTGATCGACCAGCCGCATCCGATCTTCGCGGGCATCGAAACGGGCGATCACGCCTACTTCGTCCACTCCTACCACATGGCGGTGGCAGATCCCGCGCAGCGCCTGGCGCACGTGGACTACGGCAGCGAGGTCACGGCCGTGATCGGCCGCGACACCATGGTTGGGATGCAGTTTCACCCGGAGAAGAGCCAGACCACCGGCCTGAAGCTCATCTCCAACTTCCTGACCTGGCGGCCCTGAGGCCCCTTACTTCACCCGCACCCAGGTCTGCTTGGAACAGATCAGCCCGCCCGCGACGCAGCCCGAGAGCGCCAGCCGGTCGCCCGAGACGGACATCTTGCCGGTGTAGACCTTGTTGTTCGAGGGCCGCCAGACCTGGCCCTTGTAGCTGCCGTCGCCCGCCGGGGTCATGTTGCGCACCAGCATCTTGCCGATGTTCTCGGACTGGTACTCGCCGGAGCTGTTGAAGGTCCGGTCGATGGTGCCGCAGATGTCGGCGCCGCAGGGCACCATCTTGACGTGGGCATAGGCGCCATCGTCCACCTCGGTCTGCCAGGTGCCCACGGCCGGGTCCGCGGCCCAGGCCGCCCCGGCGGTGACAAGGCCCAGAAGGGCCGCTGCGATCGTCTTTTTCATGGTTCTCTCCTCCCTTTGCCGTGATCTTGCGTCCAGGCCCCGTCACCACGCAAGCCTGACCTAGGGTCGCGTTGCAAATCCCGCCGCCCCGTGCAACATCCCGCCGAGCAAGAGCAGACAGGATGCCAGCATGATCCTCTACCCCGCGATCGACCTCAAGGATGGCCAGGCCGTGCGCCTGGTCCACGGCGACATGGACCGCTCGACGGTCTTCAACGACGATCCCGCCGCCCAGGCCCGCAGCTTCGTCGAAGCGGGCTGCGACTGGCTGCACCTGGTGGACCTTAACGGCGCCTTCGCGGGCCAGCCGGTGAACGCCGCCCCGGTGGAGGCGATCCTCGCCTCCTGCAAGGTCCCCGCCCAGCTCGGCGGCGGCATCCGCGACATGAAGACCATCGAGACCTGGCTCGACAAGGGCCTGGCGCGCGTCATCCTCGGCACCGTGGCGGTGGAGAACCCCGCCCTGGTGCGCGAGGCGGCCAAGCACTTCCCCGGCCAGGTCGCCGTCGGCATCGACGCGCGGGGCGGCAAGGTGGCCACCAAGGGCTGGGCCGAGGAGACGGACGTGGAGGCCACCGACCTCGCGCGCTCCTTCGAGGATGCCGGCGTCGCCGCCCTCATCTACACCGACATCATGCGCGACGGCGCCATGGGCGGCCCCAACATCCCCGCGACGGAGGCCCTGGCCCGCGCCGTCTCGATCCCGGTGATCGCCTCGGGCGGGGTCTCCTCCCTGGCCGATCTCAAGGCGCTGAAAGCAACCGGCGTGATCGAGGGCGCCATCTCGGGCCGCGCCCTCTACGACGGCGCCATCGACCTGCCCGAGGCCCTCAAGGCCCTGCGCGGCTGATCTTCCAAATGGGTCAAATCCCCGGGAGGTCCGGAGGGCAGGCAGCCCTCCGGCGGCTTGCCCAGGGCGCAAACCCCGACTAAAGCAGAGCCATGCTGAAAACCCGCATCATCCCCTGTCTCGACGTGGCCGACGGCCGCGTCGTCAAGGGCGTCAACTTCGTCGGCCTGCGTGACGCGGGCGACCCGGTCGATGCCGCCATCGCCTATGACGCCGCGGGCGCGGACGAGCTCTGCTTCCTCGACATCCACGCCACCCACGAGAACCGCGGCACCATGTTCGACCTGGTGCGCCGCACCGCCGAACATTGCTACATCCCCCTCACCGTGGGCGGCGGCGTGCGCAGCGCGGCAGACGTGCGGGCCCTGCTGCTGGCCGGGGCCGACAAGGTCTCCTTCAACTCCGCCGCCGTGGCCAACCCCGATGTCATCGCCGAGGCCGCCGACCAGTTCGGCAGCCAGTGCATCGTCTGCGCCATTGACGCCAAGACCGTCGCACCGGGCCGCTGGGAGATCTTCACCCACGGCGGCCGCAAGCCCACCGGCATCGACGCGGTGGAATTTGCCCGCACGGTCACCGAAAAGGGCGCCGGGGAGATCCTGCTCACCTCGATGGACCGGGACGGCACGAAGGCCGGCTTCAACCTGCCGCTGACCCGCGCCATCAGCGACGCCGTGACCGTGCCGGTTATCGCCTCCGGCGGCGTCGGCACGCTCGATCACCTGGTCGAGGGGGTGACGGAAGGCGGCGCCTCCGCCGTCCTGGCCGCCTCGATCTTCCACTTCGGCGAGTTCACCATCCACGAGGCCAAGCAGCACATGGCCGCCGCCGGCATCCCCATGAGGCTCACATGACGCTCGAGGATCTCTTCGCCACCATCGAGGCCCGCCGCGGCGCCGACCCCGACAGCAGCTGGACCGCCAAGCTCCTCGCCAAGGGCCCCGAGAAGTGTGCCGAGAAGTTCGGCGAGGAGGCCGTGGAGGCCATCATCGAGGCCGTCAAAGGCGACCGCGCCGCCCTCACCGCCGAGGCCGCCGACGTGCTTTACCACCTGCTGGTGATGCTCGCCGCCCGCGAGGTGCCCCTCTCCGACGTGCTGGCGGAGCTTGCCCGCCGCCAGGGCCAATCCGGCATCGCCGAGAAGGCCAGCCGCTAGGCCCCGCCCCTCGCCCACCGGCTCACAGCTTGGAAGAGATCACCCCGGTGGCGAAGCCGCCCATGCGCAGCTCCCCGAAGAGCCGCTGATACTCGATCTTTGGGCAGCGGTTCTGGATCACCGTCACCCCCCGCGCCTCGGCCCGGGCTGCCGCCTCGGCGTGGCTCACGCCGATCTGCATCCAGATGGTCTGAAGCGCAGGAAAGGCTGCCAGGGCCTCCTCGACGATCTCCGGCACCGCCTCGGAGCGGCGGAAGATGTCCACCATGTCCACGCCCCCCGGGATCGAGGCCAGGTTCGGCAGGACCTCGCGCCCGAAGACCTCCTCGCCCGCGTGCAGCGGGTTGACCGGGACCACCTCGAAGCCGCGCAGGCCCAGGTAGCGCGCCACGTAGTAGCTCGGCCGCACGGGATTGAGCGACACCCCCACCACCGCGATGCGCTTGGTGCGGGTGAGAATCTCTTTCAGCAGGGCGTCAGGATAGGACATGGCGCACCCTAGCCCGCCGCCGGGCGACACAAAAGAGGGCACAAAAAAGCGCCCCGACGTCCAAAAGGCGTGGGGCGCAGTGTCGGAACGAGGGACAAACAGGACACCGCGGGTTCCGATCACGGCGTCTATGCTTCTGAGATAGGCAGCAAGGCGCCGAAGGAAAGAGGGGCATCGCGGAAATGTGATGCGACGGGCCTAGTCGAAGATGTCTTCCACGAAGTCGAAGATTTCCTCCGCCGCCTTCATCCAGCCCTTCTTGCGGCCCCAGAAGCCCCCCTTGCGGCGCTTCGCGGGCTTCTCCCACTTGGCCTTCGGGGCCTGCTTCTTGGGCTTCTGCGCCTTCTTGGGGCTGGCGGGCACGCGGCGCAGATCGCTGTGGTCCACCGCCGGGCGTGGCCGCGGCTCGGGGCGCGGCAGGTTCTTCAGATCGCGCAGCGGCGCCCCGCAGGAGGCGCAGGAAAGCTCGTGTCGCCCCCGGTCCAGCGTCAGGGCCGCCTTGGTGCCGCAAAAGCAGCAGGTCGCGATCTTGGTCGGATAGGCCATCTCTTCCCCTTATCCCCTGCCCTGAGAGGCATATAGGGCGATGGCCGCCGCGTTTGAGACGTTGAGAGAGCCGAACCGCCCGGCTGCGTCGATCCGTACCAGCCGGTCCACCGTCTCGCGGGTCTTCTCGCGCAGGCCCGGCCCCTCGGCCCCCAGGACAAGCGCCACGGGATCGCCGGTGCGCCCTTCCACGGCCGCCTCGATGGTCATCTCCGCCTCCCCGTCGAGCCCCAGCACCAGGTAGCCCATCTGCTGCAGCTCGCGGATCGCCTCGGCCAGGTTGCGCACCCGCAGGTAGGGCTGACGCTCGAGCGCGCCCGAGGCGGTCTTGGCCAGGGCCCCGGTTTCGGGCGCCGCATGGTGCCGCGTGCCGACCACGGCGGAGGCGCCCAGCACCTCGGCCGAGCGCAGGATGGCGCCCACGTTGTGCGGGTCCGTCACCCGGTCAAGCAGGATGAGGCGCGGCGCCTCGGCCCCGATCGCCACCTCCTCCAGGCTGCCCCAGTCGAGCGGCTTGACCTCCAGCACCGCCCCCTGGTGCACCGAGCCCGGATCGAGCGGCGGGCGGAACTTGCGCGGGTCCACCACCTGGGGCTCGATCCCGGCGGCGGCGACCGCCTCCTCGAGCTTGGCCAGGGCGTTGGGGGTGACCATGAGGGTCAGTTTTTCGCGCCGCGGATTCATCAGGGCGTCGCGCACCGCATGGAGCCCGAAGAGCCAGACCGTGGCCCGCGCATCGGCCTTGCGGGCCTGCTCCTTCTCGACCACCCACTTCGGTTTCTTCATCCTCAAGGCCCCTTCGTCCGCCGTGCAAAAAGGGGCATGTTTTCGTCTTGACGCCCCATAGTCGCGCTAGTAATCACGCCCCACTCCCCAGCGCAATGCGCCAGGGGCAAGTGGGCGACAGGCCGCAAGGTGTGGCAGGGGACTGTAACTCCCTCGCGGAGACGCACGCCTGGTTCGATTCCAGGGTCGCCCACCACTTTCTTCTTTCCTCATGTCATTGGCTGCTTTTCCACCTATCTGGATTGCATACCAGACTCCTTTTGCCTCTCCGACCTTGAAGCCTCAGCACCGTTGTTTCACAACAAGTCGCAAGGCCGCCTAGAAGGCGGCGAGAAAGTGCAGGCAGGAGTTAAACTTAGTGAGTGTATTGGTAAACGTAGACCAAAGCCGATCGCTGTTCAGCAGGAGCGATCTTTCCGAGGGTTTCAACGAAAAATGGTTGCAGGAGCTGCTCTTCGCGGAACCCACCTTGGTCCCCCTCACCGACATTGAACACGATGCTGGCAACTTCATCCCCATCTGCCGTGAACTTGGCCTTATCAAGCCGGGCGGACGTGTTTATCTGGACATCTTCGGGGTAACAAATGGCGGGCGCCCGGTACTGATCGAGTGTAAACTCTGGCGGAACCCCGCAGCGCGCCGCGAAGTGGTGTCTCAAATCCTCGAGTACGCTGCCCTGCTGCGGCGCAGCACTTACGCCGACCTGACCGCACAGTTGAAGGCACAGTTGAAGTGGGCAGGTCAGAATCCACTATTTTCCCATTATCGTGAAAATGGAGGCACCCTATCGGAAACCGCCTTCTCGGATAGCTTCGCTAGAAATCTCCGCAGTGGCGATTTTCACCTGATCGTTGCGGGCGACGGTATCCGCGAAGACATGTCCGCAATCGCGGAGCACATCGGCGACCAAGGGGCACGCCTGGCCCTCGTCGAGTTCCAGCGTTGGGCGGATGTCGAAGGACGGATGCTCATTGTACCCTCGATCCCCTTC
The DNA here is from genome assembly GCA_965212515.1 of Sulfitobacter sp. Lineage (GTDB taxonomy): Bacteria > Pseudomonadota > Alphaproteobacteria > Rhodobacterales > Rhodobacteraceae > Sulfitobacter. Next base: position 3,035,781 of record OZ243122.1, on the reverse strand, counting down.
CGAACTGAGGTGCTGCGCCGACAGCTTTTCTTGGACCGCGACGGCAACGCGCTCGAGTTCGATACAACGCCCGAAGATGGGTATGCAGAATTGGACCCCAATGCCGGACCAGCTGTCGATTCCGCAAAGATTGAGAACCGCGCATTTTGGCAGAAGTTCATTGATCAGATCGAGTTTGACCACCCCGACCAAGGTCGTCCCAGACATGGGGGTAACAACTGGGTTAGGATCCACCTTCCTTCACCGGCACGAGCGATCACCGCCTTCAGGCAGAAGGGTAGGGCCGGACTATTTTTGGTAGAGGAGAAAGGCGGAGCCCTGCTGCCCCGCCTCCACGAAGAAAGGGACGAGATTCAGGCGGAGTTTGGGAAAACACCACTGCGATGGTTTTCAGGACCTAACTTTGACCAGCCAACGCTTGCGGTGGATGAGCCAGAAGGAACTGACGATCAATTGGCTTGGCTCTTTGATATGGCCAACCGACTGGTCAATGTCGTGCGGCCTCGGCTTGGCTAGGGCCCTTTTACAGAAATTGACCCACCAACGGCCTCCCTACCGCACCGCTTTCAGCGTGGCCACGCACCGCTCACCGCCAAAGTACCGCGCCAACAGCGTGGCGAAGGCTGCGTCGCCTTCAGCCGCCTCGAATAGCGTTGCTGAGGAGCGGAGTTTCATTGCGTCCACTTCCCCAAGGATTTCCGCCGCCATCTTGCTCTCGTGCCAAAACATCGCCGCAGCGCAATCCGCCAGCCGTGGCCCCAGCAGCGGATGAGCGAGGTAGGCGCGCGCCTCATCAAGGTCTTTGATGCCATAGAATAGCGCCCTCTCAGAGCGGCCAAGTCCACGCAGTTGAGGGAAGATGTACCACATCCAATGGCCGCGTTTGCGGCCCGCCCGCAGCTCGGCGAGTGCAGCCTCGAAGCTACCTTCCTGGGCCGCCAGGAAATGCGTGAGCCTCACCCCAAGATCCCCGGCAGCCGCAGCCCCTGCTCCCGCGCACAGTCCAGGGCAATCTCGTAGCCCGCGTCCGCGTGGCGCATCACCCCGGTCGCCGGGTCGTTCCAGAGCACGTTGCCGAGGCGCCGGTCGGCCTCCTCACTGCCGTCGCAGCAGATCACCATGCCCGAGTGCTGCGAAAAGCCCATGCCGACGCCGCCGCCGTGGTGCAGCGAGACCCAGGTGGCCCCGCTGGCGACGTTCAGCATGGCGTTCAAAAGCGGCCAGTCCGAGACCGCATCGGAGCCATCGCGCATGGCCTCGGTCTCGCGGTTGGGCGAGGCGACCGAGCCCGAATCCAGGTGATCCCGCCCGATCACCACGGGAGCCGAAAGCTCCCCGTTGCGCACCATCTCGTTGAAGGCGAGGCCCAGCTTATGGCGCACCCCGAGGCCCACCCAGCAGATCCGCGCGGGCAGACCCTGGAAGCTGATCCGCTCCTTCGCCATGTCGAGCCAGTTGTGCAGGTGCGGATCGTCCACCAGCTCCTTCACCTTGGCGTCGGTCTTGTAGATGTCCTCGGGATCGCCCGACAGGGCGCACCAGCGGAAAGGCCCCACGCCCCGGCAGAAGAGCGGGCGGATGTAGGCGGGCACGAAGCCGGGGAAGGCGAAGGCATTCTCAAGCCCCTCCTCCTTGGCCACCTGGCGGATGTTGTTGCCGTAATCCAGCGTCGGCACGCCCGCGTTCCAGAAATCCACCATGGCCGCCACATGCACCTTCATCGAGGCCCGCGCCGCCCTCTCGACCGCCTTCGGGTCGCTCTCCTGCTTGGCGCGCCATTCGGCCACGCTCCAGCCCTGCGGCAGGTAGCCATGCACCGGATCATGGGCGCTCGTCTGGTCGGTCACGATGTCGGGCTTCACGCCCCGCTTCACCAGCTCGGGAAAGACATCCGCCGCATTGCCGATCAGGGCCACGGACTTGGCCTCTCCGGCCTCGGTCCAGCCCTCGATCAGCCGCAGGGCCTCATCCAGGTCATGCGTCTTTTCATCCACATAGCGCGTCCGCAGCCGGAAATCGGCGCGGGTCTCGTCACACTCGACGGCGAGGCAGCAGGCCCCGGCCATGACCGCTGCGAGGGGCTGCGCTCCGCCCATGCCACCCAGGCCCCCGGTCAAAATCCAGCGGCCCTTCAGATCCCCCCCGTAGTGCTGCCGCCCGGCCTCCATGAAGGTCTCGTAGGTGCCCTGCACGATCCCCTGGGTGCCGATGTAGATCCAGGACCCGGCGGTCATCTGGCCGTACATGGCCAGGCCCTTCTTATCCAATTCATTGAAGTGGTCCCAATTGGCCCAGTTGGGCACCAGGTTGGAGTTGGCGATGAGCACCCGCGGCGCGTCCCGATGCGTGCGGAAGATGCCCACCGGCTTGCCCGACTGCACCAGCAGGGTCTCGTCCTCCTCCAGCGCCTTCAGGCTCGCCACGATCCGGTCGAAGTCCTCCCAGGTCCGCGCCGCCCGCCCGATGCCGCCATAGACCACCAGCTCGTGCGGGTTCTCCGCCACGTCCGGGTGCAGGTTGTTCATCAGCATCCGCAGGGGCGCCTCGGTGAGCCAGCTCTTGGCGCTGATCTCGGGGCCGGTGGGGGGATAGACGTCGCGCAGGTTGTGGCGGGGGTTGGTCATCTGAGGTCTCCGTTCAGGGCGAGATGGGCGAGCTTGGCGAGGATGCGCTCCAGGGCCCGGCGCAGGCGGGCGGCGCGGGCCGCATCGTAGCGCCAGGGCGGCGCCTCCGCGGCGAGGTAGGTGGACTGGGCCAGCTCCATCTGGATGGCATGCAGGCCCTTGGCCGGGCGGCCATAGTGGCGGGTGGTCCAGCCGCCCTTGAAGCGGCCGTTGAGGGTCGTGCTATAGCCCGCCTCGGCGCGGCAGAGGCCGTGCACCGCCGTCTCCACCGCCTTGGCGCAGGTGGTCCCGCCCGCCGTGCCGATGTTGAAGTCCGGCAGGGTGCCCGTGAAGAGAAAGGGGATGCGGCTGCGGATCGAGTGGCAATCGTAGAGGATCGCCACGCCGTGGCGCGCGCGCACCCGCATCAGCTCCTCGCGCAGGGCCGCGTGGTAGGGGGCGTGCCAGTCGCGCAGCCGCTCGGCCACCGCCTCCGGGCCGGGCGGCTCCTCCCAGATCGGCGCCCCGTCGAAATCCGTCAGGGGCACCAGCCCGGTGGTGTTCTGGCCGGGGTAGAGGCTGGCGCCCGAGGGGTCGCGGTTGGCGTCGATCAGGTAGCGGTGGAAAGTGGCCCGCACCGTCGAAGCCCCCTCCAGGAGCCCTTCGTAGAGGTGATCCACGTGCCAATCGGTGTCGGCCAAGGCGCGGCCGCGCGCGTTGAGCTGGGCATGGACCGCATCGGGCAGGTAGGTGCCCGTATGCGGCAGGCCGAGGACAACCGGCCCGGCCCCCTGGCTCACCTCCACCGGGGTCACGGCGCCTCTCCGGTCAGGAAGGTGGGCAGGCCGAGTCCCTCAACCAGCGTGCCCGCTGCCACCAGCCGCGCCGCCGTCTCCAGGTCGGGGGCGAGGTAGCGGTCCTCCGCGATGCGGGCCACCTCCCCGCGCAACCGCGCGATCACCTCGCGCAGGGGCGCCGAGGTCAAGAGCGGGGCGCGGAACTCGATCCCCTGGGCGGCGCAGATCGCCTCCACCCCGAGGATGACGTTGAGGTTCGCGTTCATCCGCCCCAGCCGCCGGGCCGCATGGGCGGCCATGCTCACGTGGTCCTCCTGGTTGGCCGAAGTTGGCGTGCTGTCCGTCGTGCAGGGGTTGGCCAGGTGCTTGTTCTCGCTCATCAGGGCCGCCGTCGTCACCTCGGCGATCATCAGGCCGGAGTTGAGCCCCGGTTGGGGCGTCAGGAAGGGCGGCAGATCGAAGGAAAGCGTCGGGTCCACCATCAGGGCCACGCGCCGCTGGGCGATGGCCCCGATCTCGGAAAGCGCCACGGCGATCTGGTCGGCGGCAAAGCCCACGGGCTCGGCGTGGAAGTTCCCGCCCGAGACGATCAGCCCCTCCTCCACCAGCACCAGCGGATTGTCCGTCACGGCGTTGGCCTCCACCTCCAGCGTTCGGCCCGCCGCCGTCAGGAGGTCCAGCGCCGCGCCCGAGACCTGGGGCTGGCAGCGAATGCAGTAGGGGTCCTGCACCCGACTGTCGCCCTCGCGGTGGCTCTCGCGAATCTCCGAGCCCTCCATCAGGGCCCGCTGGGCGGCGGCCACGGCGATCTGCCCGGCATGGCCGCGCAGGGCGTGGATCGAGGGCTGGAGTGGCGCGGTGGAGCCCATGATCGCATCGGTCGAGAGGGCGCCGGTGACGATGGCGGCGGCAAGGTTGCGGTAACCGCCCCAGAGCCCGACGAGGGCGCAGGCGGTGGAGAACTGGGTGCCGTTGATGAGCGCCAGCCCCTCCTTGGCGCCAAGCGTGATGGGCGCCAGCCCCGCTTCTGCCAGGGCCCGGTCCGAGGCCATGCGCTCCCCCCGGTAGAGCGCCTCACCCGCGCCGATCAGGCTCGCCGCCATGTGGGCAAGCGGCGCCAGGTCGCCCGAGGCCCCGACGGAGCCCTGGGCCGGGATCACCGGCAGCACATCCCGCGCCAGCATCTCCTCCATGAGGGTGACGGTGGAGAGGGCCACGCCCGAGGCGCCGCGCCCCAGCGACAGAAGCTTCAGGATCATCATCAGCCGGGTCGTGGCCGCATCCAGGCTCTCCCCCACGCCGCAGCAGTGCGAGAGGATGAGGTTGCGCTGAAGCGCCGCCGTGTCGGCGGGCGCGATCTTGACAGAGGCAAGCTTGCCGAAGCCCGTGTTGATGCCGTAGATCGCCTCCTCCCCTGCGGCGGCCTTGGCCACCAGGGCGGCGGCGTCCTCGATCCCGCCGTGGCAGGAGGGGTCCAGCCGCACGGCGCGCGCCTCCGCCCAGATGCGGCGCAACTGCTCCAGGGTGGCGGCGCCGGGGATCAGGGTCTCGCTCATGGGGCACCTCCGATGATGCTGCGGTGCAGGGGATTGTAGCCGATCCGGTAGCTCAGCTCGGCCGGCTGGCGCACCTCCCAGAGGCAGAGGTCCGCCCGCTGACCCGCCACAAGGCGCCCGCGATCGGCCAGGCCCAGCGCCCGGGCGGCGTGGCAGGTGACGCCGCGCAGGGCCTCCTCGGGTGTCATGCGGAAAAGCGTGCAGCCCATGTTCATCGCAAGCAGGAGCGAGGTGAGCGGCGAGGAGCCGGGGTTGCAGTCGGTCGCCAGCGCCATCGGCACGCCCGCCTCCCGGAAGGCATCGAGCGGCGGCAGCCGAGTCTCGCGCAGGGTGTAGAAGGCCCCCGGCAGGAGGACGGCCACGGTCCCCGCCGCGGCCATGGCGCGGGCATCCTCCACCGTTGCCCATTCCAGGTGATCGGCGGAAAGCGCCCCCGCCTCGGCGGCCAGGCGTGCCCCGCCCTGGTGGGAAAGCTGCTCTGCGTGGAGCTTCACCGGCAGGCCCAGCTCCGCCGCCAGGCCAAAGACCCGGGCCATCTGCGCGCGGCTGAAGGCGATCCCCTCGCAAAAGCCGTCCACCGCATCCACCAGCCCCTCGGCGTGGGCCGCCCGCAGGGTCGGCAGGCAGACCTCATCGAGGTAGGCATCGGCCTCCATGTCCGGCGGCACCGCGTGGGCGCCGAGGAAGGAGGTGCGCACCGTCACCCCGCGCGCCGCGCCGACCTGCCGGGCCACCCGCAGCATCTTCAGCTCGGTCTCCCGGTCGAGCCCATAGCCCGACTTGATCTCCAGCGTCGTCACCCCCTCGGCCAGCAGATGATTGGCCCGCGCCAGGGCCCCGGCCAGCAGCTCCGCTTCAGAGGCCGCGCGGGTGTCCCGCACGGTTGAGAGGATGCCGCCCCCGGCCCGCGCCACCTCCTCGTAGCTGGCCCCCTCCAGCCGCATCTCGAACTCCGCCGCCCGGTCCCCGCCAAAGACCAGGTGGGTGTGGCAATCGACAAGCCCTGGCGTCATCAGCCGCCCGCCGCAGTCCTGCCGCTCGTCCCCCGCATAGCGGGCGGGCAGGTCCGCCTCCGGGCCGACCCAGGCGATTGTCTCGCCCTCCGTCACCAGCGCGCCCGCCTCGATCAGGCCATAGCCCGCCTCCGCCGCGAGGGTGACGATCCGGGCATTGGTGAAGAGCATGGGTGCGACTCGCTTGTATAAATGTGTGTTTAATGTTTTTATGTCTGCACATATTAACCTGTCAAGCGGGGCCCCATGAAAGACATCCACGCCAGCCAGGCGCTCCTGCCCGAGGGCTGGGCGCGGGACGTGCGCCTGCGCATCGACAGCGCGGGCCGCATCGCCGAGGTCACCCCCGAGAGCGTCCCCGGCGCAGCCCAGCGTATCGGCCTGCTCCTGCCCGCGCCGGTCAACGTCCACTCCCACGCCTTCCAGCGCGCCATGGCGGGCCTGACAGAGCACCGCGGCCCCGGCGGCAAGGACAGCTTCTGGACCTGGCGGCAGCTCATGTTCCGCTTCCTCGACAGGCTCACCCCCGCCCAGGTGGAGGCCATCACCGCCCTGGTGCAGATGGAGATGCTGGAGGCGGGCTACGGCGCCAGCGTGGAGTTCCACTACCTGCACCACCGGCCCGGCGGCGCCCCCTACGATGACCTGGCCGAGATGTCGGCGCGCATCTGTGCCGCCGCCGGGACCAGCGGCGTGGGCCTCTGCCTGCTGCCGGTGCACTACCAGTTCGGCGGCTGCGCGGGCGGGCCCCTCGGGCCCGGGCAGATCCGCTTCGGCAATGATCTCGCCCGCTTCCAGCGCCTGCACGAGGGCGCCGCGCACCACCTCTCCAACCTGCCCGCCGATGCCACCCTGGGGGCCGCGCCCCATTCCCTGCGCGCCGTCGGCCAGGCGGACCTGCGCCGCTACACCGCCCTCTTTCCCGAAGGCCCGCTGCACATGCACCTGGCCGAGCAGATCCCCGAGGTGGCGGAGGTCGAGGAGACCTGGGGCGCCCGCCCGGTCACCTGGGCGCTCTCCGAAATGGCGCTGGACAGCCGCTGGTGCCTGATCCATTGCACCCAGATGACTCCCGAAGAAACCCGGCACCTGGCCCAGAGCGGCGCCATCGCGGGCCTCTGCCCGATCACCGAGAGCAACCTGGGCGACGGGATCTTCCCGGGCACCGACTGGCTCGCCGCCGGGGGCGCGCTGGCCATCGGGTCGGACAGCAACGTGCGCATCTCGCTCTCGGAGGAGGTCCGCACGCTGGACTACTCCCAGCGCCTGCGCGATCACTCCCGCGCCGCCCTCGCCGACGAGAGCCGCAGCACAGGGCGTCGGCTCTTTGAGGCCCTCTGCGCGGGTGGGGCCCGGGCGGCGGGGCGGCCCGCGGGGGCCATCGCCCCGGGCCTCTGGGCCGATCTCCTGGCGCTCGACACGGAGGACCACCGCCTGGCGGGCCGCCAGGGCGACGCCCTGCTCGACACCTGGCTCTTTGCCGCGGACGACAACCTGGTGCGGGAGGTCTGGTCCGCCGGGCGGCACCTGGTACAGCAGGGCCGCCACCGCGACCGCGAGAGCATCACCAGGGCCTACCGCGCCGCCCTGGCCGAGCTGGAGGCGGCCCTGTGAGCCGCCCCGAGTTCCGCGACTGGCGCTCCGTCCAGGAGGAGGTGCGGCGCCGCATCCACGCCCGCGAATGGGCCCCCGGCACCCTCATCCCCAACGAGGCCGACCTCGCCGCCGAGTTCGGCTGCGCCCGCGCCACGGTGAACCGCGCCCTGCGCGGCCTGGCCGAGAGCGGCCTGCTGGACCGCCGCCGCCGGGCCGGCACCCGCGTTGCCCTGGCCCCCAGCGCCCGCGCCACCCTCACCATCAGCCTGCTGCGCGAGGAGGTGGAGGCGCGCGGCCTGGCCTATGCCTACCAGCGCCTCTCGCGCCGCCAGGCAATGCCCCCGGCGGCCACCAGCGGGGCCATGCAGGTGGCGGCGGACCGCCCGCTCCTGCACCTGCGCGCCCTGCACCTGGGCTCGGGCCGGCCCTACGCCCTGGAGGACCGCTGGATTGATCCCGAGGTGGTGCCCGAGGCCGCCGAGGAGCCCTTCACCGAGATCAGCGGCAACGAATGGCTGCTGCGCCACGCCCCCTACACCCACGGCGAGATCGCCTTCTCGGCCGCCCTGCCCGACCCCGGCGAGGCGGAGATCCTCCAGTGCGCCGAGGGCGCCGCGCTCATGGTGCTGGACCGGCTGACCTGGGACCGCGACCGCGCCGTCACCAAGGTCCGGCTGCTCTTCCGCCCCGGTTACGAGATCCGCACGGCGCTCTGAGGCTCAGGGCATCTTCACCTCGGCCCGGGCCCAGGAGGCCCGCTCCATGGTCAGGTCGTCGTAGACGATCTGCACCTCGATCTTCTCCACCGAGCCCAGGCGCAGGGTGAGATAGGGCAGCCCGTCGCTGTCGAGGATGGCATTCGGCGTGGCGCTGTCGGCGTGGCAGGGCGGCAGGGGCCAGTTCTGCATCGGCTCGTCGTTCACGGAAATGGCCAGGGCCGCCAACCCGCAGCGCCAGGCCCAGAGGTGGGTGACATAGAGCAGGTCCTGCCCGTTGAACTCCCGCACGGCGACCCAGTTGCCCTTGGTGGCCTGGAGGATCGGCCGCACCTCCGTGGCCGTCGTGAAGGTGCCCGTGGGAACCTGCGGCTCGGGCACCAGCCCGGCGGGCACCACCGCCATGTTCATCCCCTCCTGGGGCTGGATCAGGGCGGGCGCCAGGGGGACCGCGGCGGGCAAAGCGGGGCTGGCGGGCACCGAGGGCACCTCGGGCTTGGCCACCGCCACCCCCTCGATCGCCGTGCCCTGCCCGATCACGACCCCCTCGCCCACCACGACGGAAGAGCCCTGGTCCTGCGGCTGCACCTGGACCTGGGCGGCGGCGGGCGGCGGCGCTGCCCCGGCGCCCCCCATGCTGGCGGCCATGATGGCGAAGAAGAAGTCGATCATCCCTCGGTCCTCCCGGGTCGGTGCGGCCGAAATGCCGTCTTTTGCGCGTTGATTGCTGCCCCTATAGTGCCCAAAAAGCGGGCGAGGCAGGGCAACTATGGCACGCGAAACGGCGTCGCGGCAAACTTTCAACCTGGTGATCGTGGCCCAGCGCGGCCGCCTCGCCTTCGAGGCGCTGCTCTTTGCCGCCTCCCTGCGCCATGCCGCCCCCGGCTTCACAGGCCGCCTGTTCCTGGCCGAACCCCAGCCCGGCCCGCTCTGGCCCGAGGATCCGCGCATCCAGGACGCGGACCTGCGCGCCGCCCTCGAAGAGCTCGGCGGCGAGTTCCTGCCCTTCGCCTCGGAGCACTTCGGCCGCGCCTACCCCTATGGTAACAAGATCGAGCTTCTTTCTGCCCTGCCCGAGGGCGAGCCCTTCGTCTTCTTCGACAGCGACACCCTGGTGCTCGACGATCTCTCCCAGATCCCCTTCGACTTCGACCGCCCCAGCGCCTCGCTCCGGCGCGAGGGCACCTGGCCCATTCCCCAGCCCTACGGCCCCTCCTACGCGGGCCTCTGGAAATCCCTCTACGACCGCTTCGGGCTCGATTTCGAAACAAGCCTCGACCGCTCCGAGCCCGAGGACCACTGGCGCCGTTTCCTCTACTTCAACGCGGGCTTCTTCTACTACCGCTGCCCCCGCGCCTTCGGGCAACGCTTCCTCGACTATGCCCTGACCATCCGCGACGACCCGCCGGTGGAACTCTGCGCCCAGTCCTTCGACCCCTGGCTCGACCAGATCGCCCTGCCGCTGGTGATCCACGCCCTGGGCGGCGGCCGCGCGACCCTGCCGCCGGGCCTGCTCGACGGCAGCCACACCTGCCACTACCGGCTCCTGCCGCTGCTCTACGCCCGCGAAAGCGACCGCGCCGTCGAGGTGCTGGAGACGGTGACCGCCCCGAACCGGCTGAAGAAGCTGCTGAAACGCTCCGACGCCTTCAAGCGCATGGTCTACCAGGGCCGCGGCGCCAAGGTCCGCGCCCTCTTCGACCGCGCCCACCTGCCCCGCCGCGAGCAGATGATCCGCAACCGGATCAAGCAGGCGGGGTATTGGGTGCGGTAGGGGGGGGGTGCGGCGAACTTAGATTTTAGTTGGATTTCGCGACATAGCGACCGGTCTCAGTTGCAAGCAGCACTGCAGGAGCGGATCAGGAATGATAGGTCAACCAAAAGCCCCCACAAAAGATTGGATGTGCACAACCTTGGAACCAAAAGGAAACTGGGAAATGAAAGCTGACGAGGTTGGCTTAACTCTTGCTAGCTGGCTCTATCGGTTCGACTAGTCTACGCTCAAGCGGAATACTTGCTGAAGGCGAAGGAACCGACGGGATCTGACCATGATTACAAGGCTTGAGATCGACGGCTTTAAGACATTTGATGACTTTTCTATCGATCTTGTACCATTTACTGCGATTGTAGGCCCTAATGCCAGTGGAAAATCGAATCTTTTCGATGCAGTAAAGCTGCTTGCCGAACTCGTCACTGAAGATGTCCGTTCGGCCATGACCAAACTACGAGGCGAACCTTCAGAGCTGTTCCGGCAAACTCCAAACGGAAGTGCAAAACTTATCTCGCTCGCAGCGGAAGTACTTCTACCCATTTCTGGAGTTGACCAGTTCGGCACGAGCTACAAGCTGAAAACCCAGCGATTGAGGTACGAGATTTGCCTCGCCGCCGAGACCGATAGCCAAGGTAATATCAACAATGTCATGGTGGCTCACGAGAAATGTGAAAGGATAAGAAAACAGGACGAGCGAACCCCTTTTGTGAAACAGGCAGGCGAAGTGTCTTATGGTGGGAACATGCGAAAGACTCCATTCTTAGATACTGAAACTGGTACTGATGGCAAAAAAGCGTTTCTTATTCGACAGGATGGACCGAACAAGAAAGGGCGTCCCACTCGCATCCCGGCCACGGACGCGTCGAGAACAGGAATTTCAACTGTGCAAACCGCCGAGTTCCCTCATCTCTATGCCGTCAAGCATTTTCTGGGGCATCCAAGCTTCCTTGAAATCAGCCCATCGGAAGCCCGCAGCGAGAATGACCGCTTTGTCGAGAAAAAAATACTACCCTCTGCTTCCAATCTGGCTGCTGTACTTGATCGCCTGAAGACAGAGACGGCGACAGAAACTCAACCCGAAGGAGTGCTGAACGATATCTCCAGCCAGCTTTCTCAGCTCATTCCGTCGGTCCGAAAAGTCCACAGCGTTACTTCTCGAGATCAAAAACAGTATGCTTATGAGTTGGAGATGGCCGATGGACTGCGGTTCAGTTCTCGGGTGATTTCTGACGGTACGTTGCGCCTTCTCGCGCTCATAGCACTGCTGAACGACCCCGAACGAGAAGGTTTATTGTGCTTCGAGGAGCCCGAGAACGGAATACATGAGGGACGAATTCCCGCACTCGTTGAGCTCATTAGGTCTTCAACTGAGACCTTCATGGATGACTATTTTCAAGTAGTGCTCAATACACATTCACCAGCCGTTATGAAAGCACTGCTAGATAGTGAGATTGTTGCGGCCGACGTTGTGAGTTTTACCACGAGCAAGGGGGTCTATAAGAAAACGAGGATGCGCGGATCCCCATCAGCTACGGGGGATATGATTGACCCCGAAAGATACCTGACGCGGTATGAAATTGAAAAGCTTCTTAGCAAGAAATTCGACGCCGCATGACCTATTTGGCTTGGGCGATGTATGCGGAAGGTACAACTGATACCCTATACTTCGAGACTCTATTACCCCGCATCATTCTTGATCTAGCCCAGAAAACCGATGGCCCCGAGGCCAAAGTCCCAGAGCTTCCGGTAGACGTCTTCGGGATTTCCACTCGTAGCCTAGATACTGCAGCGGAAGAGATATGCGCCGCGCGTGATGCTTTTAGCCTGTTGTTTGTACATGGAGACACGGGGGGCCCAGCGCAAGAGCAACACTTAGCAAATCGCACATGCGCTCTTTGTGAACGTATTCATGAGCGCTGTGGCTTTCCGCGCGAACGATGCGTAGTGATTGCACCTCGACGCGAAACCGAGTCTTGGTGCCTCGCTGACAAATCTGCAATTCGCGCAGCATGTGGGCTTACCGATGATCATGATTTATCCTTCGTACCCGAGAATGCAGATGCCCTTGAGGGTATCGCAGATCCAAAATCAGTAATGGCGCAAATCCAAGCCAGCCTTGCAATAGGCAGGCGGCGAAGGGTTCCTCCGGTACCGTATGCGAGCTTAGGACAGATGCAGGAACTAAACCGTCTCAGAGCGCTTCCGTCATTCGAAACCTTCGAATCAGAACTCATTGTTGCACTAAGAACACTGGGGTACCCGAATCTACGTTGAGTCGTCCAATTTCTTATGGTGGGGAGTGTACCGGCGTCACCTAGATCCAAAGAGAACGGAACGAGATGAGAGTATCATCCTCAGCCGACTGAAGAATTCTGTGTGTGTGAGCAAGTCGAGCCTCCCACCCCCACCTTGCCCGTCTCCCGCCATTCCCGTAACCATGCAGCAGACCCCAGGGAGACCCACATGACCGATACAACCTACGGCTTCGACACCCTTCAGATCCACGCCGGCGCGCGGCCCGATCCGGCCACCGGCGCCCGCCAGACCCCGATCTACCAGACCACCGCCTACGTCTTCCGCGACGCCGACCACGCCGCGGCCCTCTTCAACCTCCAGGAGGTGGGCTACATCTACTCGCGCCTCACCAACCCCACGGTGGCGGTGCTCCAGGAGCGCATGGCCACCCTCGAGGGCGGCGTCGGCGCGGTCTGCTGCTCCTCGGGCCACGCGGCCCAGATCATGGCCCTCTTCCCGCTCATGGGGCCGGGCAAGAACATCATCGCCTCGACCCGCCTCTACGGCGGCACGGTCACCCAGTTCAGCCAGACCATCAAGCGCTTCGGCTGGGAATGCCGCTTTGTCGACTTCGATGACGAGGCAGCCGTCAAGGCGGCCATCGACGAGAACACCAGCGCCATCTTCGGCGAGGCCATCGCCAACCCCGGCGGCTACATCATGGACGTGCGCGCCATCGCCGACATCGCCGACGCGGCCGAGATCCCGCTGATCATCGACAACACCTCCGCCACCCCCTACCTCTGCCGCCCGATCGAGCAGGGCGCCACCCTGGTGGTCCATTCCACGACCAAGTTCCTCACCGGCAACGGCACCGTGACCGGCGGCTGCGTGATCGATTCGGGCAAGTTCGACTGGTCCGCGAACGACAAGTTCCCCTCCCTCAGCCAGCCCGAACCGGCCTACCACGGGCTCAAGTTCCACGAGACCTTCGGCAACCTGGCCTTCACCTTCCACGGCATCGCCGTGGGCCTGCGCGATCTCGGCATGACGATGAACCCCCAGGCCGCCCACTACACCCTGATGGGGATCGAGACCCTCTCCCTGCGCATGGAGCGCCACGTGGAGAATGCCGTGAAGGTCGCCAAGTGGCTGGAGCAGGACGACCGCATCGAGGGCGTCACCTACGCCGGGCTGGAAAGCTCGCCCTACTACACGCGTGTCGCCAAGGTCTGCCCGCGCGGCGCCGGGGCGCTCTTCACCGTCGCCGTGAAGGGCGGCTACGAGGCCTGCGTGAAGCTCGTCAACGCGCTGGAGATCTTCAGCCACGTGGCCAACCTCGGCGATGCCCGCAGCCTGGTGATCCACTCCGCCTCCACCACCCACCGCCAGCTCACCGTCGAGCAGCAGGAAGCGGCGGGCGCGGGCCCCGGCGTGGTGCGCTTCTCCATCGGCACGGAGGACGCGGACGACCTCATCGCGGACCTGGACCAGGCCCTCAGCAAGGCCACCAGCTAAGGCGCCCGGGGGCCGTCGCGCACGGCCCCCCGCCCCGCCACGCGGAAACCCGCCGACGCCCCGCAGGGCGGGCTGTGCCCTTTCAATGGCTTGCCCGGCGCGCTACTATCGCAGGTGATCCGGAAGGCCCCCAGGGGGGCCACCGCAGCCCCTGCAACGAAGCCAGCCGATGAAGCCGAATTTCGCCCTTTCCCTTTCCTTCGACGGCATAAGGCTGCTGCGGCGCGCGGCCGGCGGCTGGCGCCTTGTGGGCGAGGTCGCGCCCGACGCGGAGGACCTCGCGGCCGAGCTGGCGACCCTGCGCAAGACCGCCGCCGCGCTCGAGCCCGGCGGGGTGCGCACCAAGCTGCTCCTGCCCAATGCCCAGATCAAGTACCTGACGCTGGAGAGCCCCGGCCAGTCCGAGGAGGCGCGCCGCGCCGCCGCCGCCGCGGCGCTCGACGGGGCCACCCCCTATGCCGTCTCCGAGCTGGTCTTCGACATCTCGGCGGAGGGGGAGCGCACCCACGTCGCCGCCGTCGCCCGCGAGACCCTGGAGGAGGCCGAGGCCTTCGCCACCGAGCACCGCTTCCACCCCGTGAGCTTCGCCGCCGTGCCGGGCGACCAGCCCTTCCTGGGCGAGCCCTACTTCGGCCAGGCAGAGGGTGCCGCCGAGCTTCTGGAAGGGGAGACGGTGGAGCCCGACGGCGTGGCCGTGGTGGTGATCGGCGCCCTGGAGGTGCCCGAGGGGCCGGTGGCCGCCGAGGCGGCGGCGCCGGAGGCCCCCGGAGCTGCCCCGAAGGCCCCCGAGGCACCGAAGGCCGAAGAGACCCCCGCGGTGGCGCTCAAGAAGCCCGCCAAGGGCGATGCCACCCTGGCCCCGGCGCCCTTCCGCGCCGCCGAACCGGCCCCGGCCCGCACCGCCCCCAGCCTGGGCGACGCCCGCCGCGAGGCCAAGGAGGAGGCCCCGGCGGCCCCAGCCACCCCGCCCACCACCTTCGCCAGCCGCCGCGGTGGCAGCGCCCCGCGCGCGCCCGAGCGGCGCGAGCCCAGCCTCTCGGCCCCCGCCGCCCCGGCCCCGCCGGAAGAGCGCCCCGCGCTCCAGGAGGAGCTGACCCCTTCCCCCGCGCCGGAGGCCCCTACCCCCGAGGCGCCCAGCCCGAAGAAGCCAGACCCCGAGGGCAAGCCCGCCCTGGGCTTCCTCAGCCGCCGCCGCAGCAAGGCCGCCCGCAGCGCCCGCGCCCAGGGCGAAGCGCCCATGGCCCGGCCCCTGCCCGGCCCGCGCCCCGATCCCGCCCGGGACGAGGCCGAACGGATGACCATCTTCGGCGCCCGCCGCGGCGACGTGGGCGGCAAGCCGCGCTTCCTGGGCCTGATGCTGACCGTGGCGCTCCTCGTCTTCCTGGCGGGCGTCGCCGCCTGGGCCGCCGTTTTCCTCGACGAGGAGGTGAGCCTCTCGCGCCTCTTCGGGGAGCGCGCCGAGCCCGAGGTCTCCTTCGCCAACCCGCCACCCGCGCCCGAACCGGCGCCCCTGCCCGAAGAAGCCATCGAGACGGAGCTGGAGGCCGAGCCTGAACCCGAACCGGAGGCCGAGGCGCCCCCCCTCCGCACCGCCGCGCTGGAGCCCGAGCTGACCGAGGAGGACAGCGCCGTCCTCGACGCCCTGCGCGCGCCCGTGGCACCGCCCGCCCCCGAGGCGCTGAGCCAGGCCGAACTGGAGGCCCGCTACGCCGCCACCGGCATCTGGAGCCGGGCCCCCGAGGGCCCGCCCGACCCGGCTGCCCTGATCGAGGTGGAGGACCTCTACCTCACTGGGATCGACCCAGTCTCCACCGCCACCGATGCCATCGCCCTGCCAGACCCCGCTGGCTTCGGCACGGACCTCGCCATGGCCGCCCTCAGCTCTCCGGCGGCGGCGGGCACCAACTTCGCGCTCGACGCCCGCGGTCTCGTCACCCCCTCCGAGGCGGGCACCCTCTCCCCCGAGGGCGTGCTGGTCTATCTGGGCCGCCCCGCTGTCACCCCGCCCGCCACGCCGACCCGCTTCGAGAGCACCCCGCCCGAGGTGGCACCCGACAATGGCCTGGCAGAGGTTCGCCCCCGGACCCGCCCCGAGAGCCTGATCGAGAGCTACGAGCGCGGCCAGTTCGACGGCCTGACCCGGACCGAGCTGGCGGCCTTCCGGCCTGCCCTGCGCCCGCCCTCCCTGCAGGAGCTGGCCAGCGCCCCTGTGAACACCGACGCGGCGGTCGAGGCGGCCCTCGCCAGCCCCTTCGCCGATGCCACGGACCAGGCCGCCACCGCCTCCCTGCGGCCCGACACCCGGCCCGGCAACTTCGCCCGCATCGTGCAGCGCGCCCAGCGCGCCACCCCCGCGCCCCAGGTCCAGGTGGCCAGCACCGCCACCATCGCCCCCAAGGTGGTCCAGCCGCGCATCCCCTCGAAGGCCTCCGTGGCCCGCACGGCCACCGTCAAGAACGGCATCAACCTGCGCCAGGTCAGCCTGATCGGCGTCTACGGCAAGCCCTCCAGCCGCCGCGCCCTGGTGCGGCTGCCGAACGGGCGCTATCAGAAGGTGGTGGTGGGGGACCGGCTGGATGGCGGGCGGGTCTCGGCCATCGGCGAGAGCGAGCTGCGCTACCGCAAGGGCTCGCGGGACATGGTCCTGAAGATGCCGCGCGGCTAGGCGGCCCAGCGGGGGTTGGGGGCGCTGCCCCCGCCGCGCCTGGCGGCGCGACTCCCCCGGAGTTTATCGGGCAAAACGAAGGGGGACGCGCGGCGCCCTATTGAGGCCGCGCGCCCGGGGGATCAGGAGGCTTCCTTCAGCTCGCCGCTGTCGATCTGCTCCTGCTCGATGGATTCGAAAAGCGCCTTGAAGTTGCCCTCGCCGAAGCCGTCGTCGCCCTTACGTTCGATGAACTCGAAGAAGATCGGGCCGATCACCGTCTTGGAGAAGATCTGCAGCAGGATGCGGGTCTCGCCACCGTCCACCACGCCCTCGCCGTCGATCAGGATACCGTGCTTCTTCATGCGCTCGATCGGCTCCTCGTGGCCGGTGACGCGCTCGTGGCTCAGCTTGTAGTAGGTGTCGGGCGGGCCGGGCATGAACTTCAGACCATTCTCGGCGATGGCGTCGGTGGCGTCGTAGATGTCGCGCGCGCCGACGGCGATGTGCTGGATGCCCTCGCCCTTGTACTTCTTGAGGTAGGCCACGATCTGGCCCTTCTCGTCCCGGTCCTCGTTGATCGGGATGCGGATGCGGCCGCAGGGCGAGGTGAGCGCACGGCTGGTGAGGCCGGTGTACTTGCCCGAGATGTCGAAGAAGCGGATTTCGCGGAAGTTGAAGAGATCGCCGTAAAACTTGAACCAGACGTCCATGTTGCCCTTGTAGACATTGTGGGTCAGGTGATCGAGGTAGTAGAAGCCCACGCCCTCGGGCTTGGAGGTGGCGATCCAGTCGTATTCCCAGTTGTAGGGCGAGGTGTCGTAGTACTGATCCACGAAGTAAATGAGTGAGCCGCCGATGCCCTTGATGGCGGGCACGTCGAGCACCTTGCCGTCGCCCTTGTACTCCTCGGCCCCGTTCTTGACCGCGTGTTCCAGCGCCTGCTGCGCATCCACCACGCGCCAGCCCATCGAGGGGGCGCAGGGGCCGTGCTCTTCCACGAACCGCGCGGCAAAGCTGTCAGGCTCGGCGTTCAGGACATAGGTGATGTCCCCCTGCTGCCAGAGCTCGATCTTCTGGGTCTTGTGGTTGGCCACGTGGGCATAGCCCATGCGGGTGAAGAGATCGCGCAGCTCCTGCGGCTCCGGGCTGGCGAATTCGACGAACTCGAAGCCGTCCGTGCCGGCCGGGTTCTCGGCGGTGATCTTGGATTTTGGGGCGTCGTGCGGGAAGGGGCCCATGGGTTCCTCCTGTGTCTGGCGGGATTTGCCCCCTTATACGCCGTTGCCCGCGCGGATTCTGCGCATTTCGGCCCATGCCACTGGCCAATTCCGCAGATTTCCCGCATCATCGGGCCAACCCATGCGGAAAAGACGCAGATGATCGACGCGACAGACAAGCGACTCCTCGCCGCGCTCCAGCAGGATGCCCACCTCACCGCCCAGGAGCTGGGCGAGCGGCTCAACCTCTCCTCCTCCCAGGCCGGGCGGCGGCGCCAAAGGCTCGAGGCGGAGGGCTACATCCAGTCCTACACCGCCCGGCTCGATGCCGCCAAGCTGGGGCTCATGGTGCAGGGTTTTGTCCAGGTCCACCTGGGCACCCACGGGCCGGAACATTCGCGCTCCTTCGGGCAGCTTCTCGCCGCCCGTGCCGAGATCGTGAGCGCCTGGACGATGACGGGGGATGCGGACTACCTGCTGCGGGTCTATTGTGAGGACCTGCCGAGCCTGAACCGCTTGATTCACGAGGTCCTTCTGCCCCACCCTGCGGTGGCCCGCGTGCACAGCCAGATCGTCATGGATCAGCTCAAGCGGGACGCGCCGCTGCCCACCTGACGGGGCCCTGCCCCTGCCCGAAAGGACCCACATGGAAGGTTTCCTGTTCCAGGCCACGATCTACCTTGCCGCGGCCGTCATCGCGGTGCCCCTGGCCGCGCGGCTCGGGCTCGGCTCGGTCCTGGGCTACCTCGCGGCGGGCATCCTGATCGGCCCGGTGCTGGGCCTCGTCGGCTCGGAAACCAAGGATCTTCAGCACTTCGCGGAATTCGGCGTGGTGATGATGCTCTTCCTCATCGGGCTGGAGCTGGAGCCCAAGGCGCTCTGGGACATGCGGCACCGGCTGCTCGGGCTCGGCGGGCTGCAGATCGCCCTCTCGACCCTGGCGCTCATGGGCATCGCCATGGCCTACGCCCAGCCCTGGAACGTGGCCCTGGCCATCGGCCTCACGCTCGCCCTCTCCTCCACCGCCATCGTGCTCCAGACCCTCTCCGAGAAGAACCTGATGCGCACCGGCGGCGGGCGTTCGGTCTTCTCCGTGCTCCTGACCCAGGACATCGCGGTCATCCCGATCCTGGCCTTCCTGCCGCTCCTGGCCTTCTCCGCCCTTGGCGGGGTCATGCCCGACGGTTCCATCTCCGTCGATCCCGAGAAGGTGGAGGCGGCCCACGGGGCCGAGGGCCACCACGGCGGCGGCGGGGCCGAGGCCGCCTTCGACTTCATCCAGAGCCTGCCGGGCTGGGGCGTCACCCTCGTCACCATCGGGGCCGTCGTCTCCATCGTGGTGGTGGGGGTCTTCTTCACCCGCCCGGTCTTCCGCTTCATCCATGCCGCCAACCTGCGCGAGATGTATACCGCCATCGCCCTGCTTATCGTGGTGGGGATCTCCTTCCTGATGATGCTGGTGGGCCTCTCGCCCGCCCTCGGCGCCTTCCTGGCCGGGGTGGTCCTAGCCTCCTCCGAGTTCCGCCACGAGCTGGAGACCGACCTGGAGCCCTTCAAGGGCCTGCTCCTGGGCCTCTTCTTCATCACCGTGGGGGCGGGCATCAACTTCGAGCTGCTCTTTGCCGATGCCATCATCATCCTCGGCATGGCCCTCCTGGTGATCATCGTGAAGGGGCTGATCCTCTTTGGGTTGGGGCGCATCTTCCGGCTCAAGGGGCGCGACCAGTGGCTCTTTGCCCTGAGCCTGGCCCAGGCCGGGGAATTCGGCTTCGTCCTGGTCAGCTTCTCCGTCGCCACCGGGGTCATGCCCAACGATGTGGCCGAGACCCTGCTCCTGGTCATTGCCCTCTCGATGCTGATCACCCCGCTCCTCTTCATCCTCTACGATCTCATCAGCAAGCGCCTGGAGGAGAGCAGCGGCCCGGTGGAGCCCGACGAGATCGACGAACAGGGCCCGGTGATCATCGCCGGGGTGGGCCGCTTCGGCCAGATGGTCAACCGCCTGGTCCAGGCCAGCGGCTTCCGCACCGTCGTGCTCGATCACAACCCCCAGACCATCGCCGTGATGCGCCGCTTCGGCTTCAAGGCCTTCCTGGGCGATCCCACCCGCCCCGACATCCTGCGCAAGGCCGGGCTCAAGGATGCCAGGGTGCTGGTGGTGGCGCTCGACAATCCGCAGAACGCCCTCGCCCTCATCGCCTATGCCCGCAAGGAGCGGCCCGACCTGCACATCGTCAGCCGCGCCCACGACCGCACCGAGGTCTACCGCCAGTACCAGGCCGGCTCCAACGACATCGTGCGCGAGATGTTCGACAGCTCCCTGCGCGCCGGACGCTACGTGCTGGAGCAGATGGGCCTCTCCGAGTACGAGGCCCACGAGGCGGAGCGCATGTTCTACGCCCATGACCGGATGTCGGTGCGCGAGTTGGCCTCGCTCTGGCGGCCCGACGTGGCGCCGGACCGCAACAAGGCCTACGTGGCCCGCGCCAAGGAACTCCAGAAAGATCTGGAGACCTCCTTCCTCAACCGGGGCGAAGAGGAAGAGAAGAAGCGCGCCTAGCCCTCGGCGACGCCTGCCTGGGCAAAGGTCGCCATGCCCGCGTGGCAGGCCAGGGCCCCCTTCAGCACGGAAATCGCCAGGGCCGCGCCCGACCCCTCGCCGAGCCGCAGGCCCAGCTGCAACAGGGGCTCCTTGCCCAGGGCCTCGAGCAGGCGGCCATGGGCGCCCTCGGCGCTCAGGTGACCCGCCACCGCGTGGTCCAGCGCCCCGTCGCGGGTGTGGGCAAGGCAGAGCGCGGCGGCGCTGCAGATGAAGCCGTCCAGCACCAGGGGGATGCGCTCCACCCGCGCCCGCACCATGGCCCCCGCCATGGCCGCCAGCTCGCGCCCGCCGAGGCGGCGCAGCACCTCCAGCCCGTCGCCCTGGCCACCGTGCAGGGCCACGCCCTCGGCCACCACCTGGGTCTTGAGGGTCAGACCCGCGTCATCCACGCCGGTGCCGCGCCCGGTCCAGTCCTGGGCCGCCCCGCCGAGGAGGGCACAGGCCAGGGCCGCGGCGGCGGTGGTGTTGGCGATCCCCATCTCGCCCACCACCAGCAGGTCGGCCTTCGGGTCCACGGCCTCCCAGCCCGCCGCGAAGGCCGCCACCAGCTCCGCCTCGCTCATGGCCGGGGCCTGGGTGAAGTCCGCCGTCGGGCGCTCCAGCTCCAGCGGCACCACCTTGAGCGTCGCCCCGCCCATCCGCGCGAGCTGGTTGATGGCGGCACCGCCCTGCTCGAAGTTCAGCACCATCTGGGCCGTCACCTCGGCCGGGAAGGCCGAGACGCCGCGCGCCGCCACTCCGTGATTGGCGGCAAAGACGATCACCTGTGGCGCCGTGATCTCGGCCCGCGCACCGCTGCGCCAACCGCGATACCAGAGCGCCAGGTCCTCCAGCCGCCCCAGCGCGCCCGGCGGCTTGGTAAGCTGGTTGTTGTGGTCGGCGGCCTCGGCCTGGGCCGCCTCGTCGAGGATCGGCAGCCGGTCGAGAAGGGCCCGAATCTCGTCCAGGCTGGTGAAGGGTGCTGTCATGGCTCTCTTTTTCACGCTTGCGGTTGGCTTCGACGCCCTGTCTAGCTAGAGCCAGTCACGACCGGAAGGCCGAGGGGGGCAGATTGCGCAACGGAAACGACAGGGGCGGCCCCCGGGCCACGGATCTCGCACTGGCGACGGCCCTGCTGACCCGCCTGCCGCTGCCCGCCGCCGCCTTCAAGGGCAGCACCGGCCGGCCCGCCGCCGCAGCCGCCTGGGCCTATCCCCTGGTGGGGGCGCTCCTGGGCCTGATCGCGGTCATCTTCCTCTCACTCCTCGGCGTCCTGGGCCTGCCCCCGGCAATAGCCGCGCTCCTCGCCCTCATCCTCGGGCTCTTTCTCACCGGGGCCATGCACGAGGATGGCCTCGCCGACTGCGCCGATGGCTTCTGGGGCGGCTGGACGCGGGAGCGGCGGCTGGAGATCATGCGCGACAGCCGCATCGGCACCTACGGCGTGGCGGCCCTCGTGCTTTCCCTGCTGCTGCGCTGGCAGGCGCTCACTTGGTTGATCGAGGCGGAGCGGCTCTGGGCCCTGGTGGCGGTGGAGGCTCTCTCGCGCGCGGGCATGGTCTGGCTCATGGCGCGCCTGCCCCAGGCCCGTAAGGAGGGCCTGGCGCAAAGCACGGGCCGCCCCGAGCCTCTCACCACCGGCCTGGCCCTGGCCCTCGGCGCCCTCGCCACCCTGCTCAGCGGCGCGCCGCTCCTGATGCTCCTGCTGGCGCTGATCGGCACCATGGCCATGGCGGCCCTCGCCCGCGCCAAGGTGGGCGGCCTGACCGGCGATGTCCTGGGGGCGACGCAGCAGGTCCTGGCACTGCTCCTGCTCGCCGGACTCTGCACCACCTGACTTGCCTGGCGCCCCGCCCCGGCCTACCCTGTGACGACGCCGGACAAAGGAGATCCATGCGCTGAAGCCCCAGATCCGCCCCGACGCGGCCCTCTCCCGGTAGCCTTTTCCGGCGCCGGCCCCTTCACGCATGTCTCACCGAAAGCACCCCATGACAGAAAGCTCCCTCACCCTCCGGCCCTACGCCGGTCTCTCCGACGCGGCCCCCCTGGCCGATCTCTGGCTTGCCGCCTCGCTCCGCGCCCATCCCTTCCTCGGCGCCGCGCGCCTGAGGGCCCAGCGCCGCGAGATCGCCGAGACCTACCTGCCGCAAGCCGACACCTGGGTCGCCTGCGAAGGGTCCCGGCCCCTGGGCTTCATCAGCCTCCTGGAGGATTTCGTGGCGGCCCTCTTTGTCGCGCCCCACACCCAGGGCCGGGGCATCGGCAGCCGCCTTTTGGAGCAGGCCGCCGAGCACCACGGCGCCCTCAGCCTCGAGGTCTATGCCCGAAATACCCCGGCCCTGGCCTTCTATCGCGCCCGGGGCTTCCGCGAGTTGGCGCGCCGCCCACAGGACGATCTGGGTCTGCCCTTCGAGCTGGTGCGCCTGCACCGTCCATGAGCCGTCCACAAAAAAGCCCCCGCAGTCTCCCGCGGGGGCCCTTAACTACACAAAGCCCGAAGATCAGGCCGCGATGCGGCTTTCCAGCACGTCGCCCACCTGCTTGGCGGCGGCCATCTCGTCGCCCCCGCCAACGGCGGCCACTTCACGGGTCAGGCGCTCCAGCGCCGCCTCGTAAAGCTGGCGCTCGGAATAGCTCTGCTCGCGCTGGTCGTCGGTGCGGTGCAGGTCGCGCACCACCTCGGCGATGGCGATCAGGTCACCGGAGTTGATCTTCTGCTCATACTCCTGCGCCCGGCGCGACCACATAGCCCGCTTGACCTTGGCCTTGCCCTTGAGGGTCTTCATGGCGTGGTCGATCACGTCGGGCGAGCTGAGGGCACGCATGCCGATCTCGGTCGCCTTGTGCGTCGGCACGCGCAGGGTCATCTTGTCCTTCTCGAAGGCAATCACGAAAAGCTCCAGCGAGATGCCGGCGACTTCCTGCTCCTCGATCGACACGATCTGCCCGACGCCGTGCGCGGGATAGACGACAAACTCGTTCGGGCGGAAATCTAGCTTCTTGGACTTGGACATCTTAGGCTCCTGTGGCGCGGGGGTCCCGCTGTTGACTGGGGCTGAAGCGACGACAAATGCGCATGCGGGCGGCGGTCCATTCGACCGCGTCCGGGTGCGCTTGATCATTGGTACGTGGCCCGACCTATCTTGGGCAGCTAGGTCCCGGGCGTGTTGGGTGGGGTGCAGACCATCCGTCTATTTCAGCTTTGTGACATAATACCACAAAAAACGCCCCCCCGAAAGGCGGGCGTTGGCCCCGGCTGGCCTTGGGTTTTCCCTGTTTTCAAGGGCTTTCGTGCCGACCGATCAGAAGTGCTGACCGAATCAGCCGCCCTCCCCCGGCGCCTCGGAGAAATACTTCTCCAGCTTGCCCTCCTCGCCGTCGCGTTCCTCGGCCTCCGGCAGGGGGTCCTTCTTGGTCACTATCACCGGCCAAAGCTCGGAATACTTGCGGTTGAACTCCACCCACTTCTCGGCCTCCGGCTCGGTGTCGGGGCGGATGGCGTCAGCCGGGCACTCGGGCTCGCAGACGCCGCAGTCGATGCACTCGTCGGGATGGATCACCAGCATGTTCTCGCCCTCGTAGAAGCAATCCACCGGGCAGACTTCCACGCAGTCGGTGTATTTGCAGGCGATGCAGGCATCATTGACGATGTAGGTCATGGGCGATTTCCGTGAGGTTTCCTGGTCAGGTGCCTAAATCAGGCCCGGGCATCATTCAAGATGGCGGTCCCGGGAAAGATCAAGGGTGCGACGATCCTTCTTGGTCGGACGACCCTTTCCCTCGTAGGCGGGATTGGCAGTCTCTTTGTTCTCTTTTTTCGGCGCGGGCGGGGACAGATCGGTGTAAAGCGCCTGGGCTTCGGGCGCCGGGCCGCGCCGCGTGCCCAGCGCCTCCACGCGAATGACGCGGATGTGATCGCCCTGGGCGAAGGTTAGCACATCTCCGGGGCCTACGCTGCTGGAACGTTTGTGAGTGACGGTGCCGTTGATCCGCACCGCCCCCTGCTGCACCCGCGTGGCCGCCAGCGAACGCGTCTTGAAGAAGCGGGCCTGCCAGAGCCACTTGTCCACGCGCAGCTTGGCGGCCCCCTCGCTCATCTACTTGTCGTCCTTGAGCCCCATGAGTGCCGCGGCAAAGGGGTTGTCCGGGTCGATCTTCTTTTCCTTGCGCGGCGGGCGCGCCTGGAAGTTCTGCGGCTTGCCGCCCCGCTCGCCGCCTTTGGGGCCGCCCTTGCGGCCCTTGCCCTGGGGCTTGCCCTTGCCGCGCGGCTTGTCGCCGCCGCCACGGCGCGGGCCCTGGTTGCCGCGCGCCTGGCGGGCCCAGGTGAAGACGTAGAAGGTCTCCATCTCCTGGCCCTCGATTTCGGCGTAGGGCTCGGTGCCGGGCAGGATCTCCTCGGCTGGGGTCTCGGGGATCAGGTCATCCACCTCGGGCGATTCCGGCGGCGCGTCGGCCACCGGGGCGATGCCCTCGTCGGTCATCTTGGCGACCTGCTCGGGCGTGTCCGCCGGGGTCACCGGAGCGGGCTCCTCAGCCACGATGCCGCCCTCGGGCTGCTCCTCGGCCACGTCCATCACGGGCTTCTCGGGGGCATCCTCGGCCACCCGGTCATCCTCGCTCTTCTCGGGCACCTGGGTGTCGGCCTCGGGCGGCATCACCTGGTCCGTGCCGTCATGCGGCATCACCGTGTCGGCCGGCTTGGCCTTCACCCGCTCGTCCTTCTCGGCCCGGTAGCCCAGGCCCTGCATCAGGTCGGCGAACTGTTCCAGCGTCATGCCGGTGATCGAGAGCATGTCCGCCGTGGCCTCGAAGCCCCCGCGCGAATCCTCGACCCGCAGCAGATCGGCCAGGCGCTCCAGCATGTCGATGCGGATGGCCCGGCTGCCGGCATTGCGGTAGCCCGACATGGTGTCGGCGCCCTCGGGGGCCCCTGTCTCCACCGGGATCGTCACCAGGCCCGGCGGCGGCGCCTCGGGAAACTCGCCCAGGCCCTTGCTAAGGGACCAGAGCACCAGCCGCAGCCGCGTCGGCGCGGGCTTCAGCAGGAGCGGCATGAAGATGGTGAACTGGCCAAAGCGGATGCCATGCTTGCGCAGGGCGCCGCGCGCCTCCTGGTCGAGCGACTTCACATCGTCGGCGACCATCGCCCGGGGCAGGACGCCCAGGTTCTCGACCATCTGGAAAGCAAAGCCGCGCGCCAGCCCGGTCAGGCTCTCGTCCTTGGAGAGGTTCAGCAGCGGCTCGAAGAGGGCGGCGATCTTGCGGTCGATGAAGTGCTGCAGGCGGCGCTGCACCTTCTGGGCCACCTCGGCCCCGGCCACGTCATCCACGAAGACCTCGACCTGCGGCTTCAGCGCCTCGGGCCCCGCGACCAGCTTGCCGACGGCGGAGTTGCCCCACATCAGGCCGCCCTGCTCGGTATAATCGATCTCCGTGTCGGGAGCGTTGTAGAAGCGATCCGCGCGCAGGTGGAACTGCGGCGCGAGGGCCTGGAGCGCGGCGGACTTGATGGTCTTTTCCTCGGCCCCGCCGGCCCCCTTGTCGGCGCGGAAGCGGAACCCGTCCAGCTTGCCCACGTATTCGCCTTCGACTGTGACTTCACCGGTCTCGTTTACTTCGGCCACCATGGCTTCCTTCTGTCCTAGCCGGCGCAAGAGCACGGATGTGCGCCGGTCTACAAATCTTTGGGTCAGACGTTCGTGCAGGGCGTCCGACAAGCGATCTTCTACGACACGGGTGACCCCGCGCCAATGACTTTCATCCCGGGTCCAGCCCTTACGCTGGGCGACATAGGTCCAGGTGCGGATGAAGGCCAGTCGCTTGGACAACGCATCAATGTCGCCATCGGTTCGATCGATGCGCTTGATTTGTCGCGCCAGCCAGTCCTCGCGGATCGCGCCCCACTGGTGCAGGTCGTTGAAGATGCTTTCCAGGAGCGCCGCATGTTCGCCGTGGCTGATGCCGCGGAAATCGGGAATGCGGCAGACATCCCAGAGCAGCCGGACGGAGCGCGCGTCCGTGCAGCGCGCCGCCACCTCGGCCACCTGGCCCAGCTCCTTAAGGGCGCGCAGATCGTCCGCCTGGCGCGCCCGCATCAGCCGCTCGTGCTCGGGCGCGGCCTCCAGGGTGGCGATCAGCCGGTCGATGGTGCCGAACTGGAGCGCGTGGTTGCGCCAGTTGATCTTGGTCTGGGGGGTGAAGCTGTGCTCCATGATGGCCCGCGCCACGGCATCGTCGAGCGGCCGGGCATCGCCCGTCACCCCGAAGGTGCCGCTCTTGTAGCCGCGCCCCGCCCGCCCGGCGATCTGCGCCAGCTCGTTCGGCGCCAGAGGCCGCATCCGCCGCCCGTCGAACTTCGACAGGGCCGAGAAGGCCACGTGATCCACATCGAGGTTGAGCCCCATGCCGATGGCGTCCGTGGCGACGAGGTAATCCACCTCACCCGCCTGGTACATGGCCACCTGGGCGTTGCGCGTCCGGGGGCTGAGCGCCCCCATGACCACCGCCGCCCCGCCCTTCTGGCGGCGGATCAGCTCGGCGATGGCATAGACGTTCTCCACCGAGAAGCCGACGATGGCGCTGCGCGGCTTCATGCGGCTGATCTTTTTCTGGCCCGAATAGACCAGCTCCGACATGCGCTCGCGGCGCATGAACTGGGCCTTGGGCACCAGCGCCGCGATGGTGCCGCGCATCGTGTCGGAGCCCAGGAAGAGCGTCTCGTGCAGGCCCCTCATGCGCAGCAGCCGGTCGGTGAAGACGTGGCCCCGCTCCGGGTCCGCGCAGAGCTGGATCTCGTCCACCGCGATGAAGTCCGCGCCCATGCCCTCGGGCATGGCCTCCACCGTGCAGACCCAGTACTGGGTGCGCGGCGGCACGATCCGCTCCTCCCCCGTCACCAGGGCCACCACGGAGGGGCCGCGCAGCTTCACGATGCGGTCATAGACCTCGCGCGCCAACAGCCGCAGCGGCAGGCCGATCACCCCGGTGCGGTGGGCCAGCATCCTCTCGATGGCGTAGGTCGTCTTGCCTGTGTTGGTCGGGCCGAGCACGGCGACGACCTGTCCGTTTTGCGCCACGTTGGCCCCCGATCAGAGTTCGCGCCCGATGCCTTCGCGCTTAAGTCGCAAAAGCGCCTCGGTCGCGTTCTCATGGTTGGGATGGATCGTCAAGACGCGGCGAAAGGCCTGGGCGGCGCGCCGCGAATAGCCCAGCTCCTGGAGCATCACGCCAAGGCCGAAGATCGCCTCGTAATGCTCGGGGTTGAGCGCTAGGGCCATCTCGAGGTCATCCAGCGCCGGGCCGTAAAGCTCCGAGCGGAAGTAGGCCTCGGCCCGGGCGTGGTAGCCCTCGGCGAAGTCGGGGGCGTGGTCGGTCAGGGCCGTCAGGTGCTCGATCGCCAGATCGAACTCGCCCTCGCTCAGGGCCTCGCGCCCGCGCTTGAGAAGCAGGTCCATGGCGGCCGAACCGGAGCGCGACCAGTAGCTCTTCACCTCGGCCGAGATGCGCTCGGCCTGTTGGCCCTCGGGCGCCTCGCGCAGCCGTTCCAGCAGCTCTGCGGGCACCGGCTCGGCCGCTGCCGGGCCGCCAAGCCACAGAAGCGCGGCAAGTGCCGCAAGGTGACGTTTGAGGTTGACGGGTAAGTTGCGCATAACAACAGTGAATGTAACAGGCTGCCGCCTTAATTCCAGACAGGGCGTGCGGCCATTTGCCAAAAAGGGCGTGAAGATGAGCGATATTGTGAACGAAGCCGTTGCGGTCCTCGATGCCAAGGCCAAGGCGGCCGATTTCGACGGCACAGCCAAGTTCGACATCGAGGGCGAAGGCTGCGTGATGATCGACAATTCCGGCGCCCGCGCCGGCGACGAGCCCGCCGACGTGACCCTGAGCGCCGACGCCGAGACCTTCCAGTCCATCCTCGAGGGCGACACCAACCCCACCGCCGCCTTCATGTCCGGCAAGCTCAGCGTGGACGGCGACATGGGCATGGCGATGAAATTGGCCTCCGTCCTGGCCTGATGGAGCTCGAACCGGCCCCCTTCTTCACGGACGTGATGCCGGGCCCCGAGGGCGGGGCCGCCCACTGGGCCGGCACTTCCGATGGCAAGCGGGTCCGGATCGGCCACTGGCCCCTGGCGGGGGCCAAGGGCACCGTGCTGCTCTTTCCCGGGCGCACGGAATACATCGAGAAGTACGGCACCACCGCCGCCGAACTGGCGGCGCGCGGCCTGGCCACCATCACCATCGACTGGCGCGGCCAGGGCCTCGCCGACAGGCTCCTGCCCGATCCCCTGGTGGGCCACGTCGCCGCCTTCTCGGACTACCAGAAGGACGTGGCCGCCCTGATGCGCGCCGCGCGCGAACTGCACCTGCCGCGGCCCTTTTTCCTCCTGGCCCACTCCATGGGCGGCTGCATCGGCCTGCGCGCCGTGATGGAGGGCCTGGGCGTCCAGGCCGCCGCCTTCACCGGGCCCATGTGGGGCATCTACGTCAAGCCGCACCTGCGCTCCGTCGCCAGCTTCCTGGCCCGCACCATGCCGCGCATCGGGCGCGGCCACATGCTGCCGCCGGGCACCGTACGCGAGCCCTACGTCCTCACCGAACCCTTCGAGGACAACATGCTCACCACCGATCCGCAGATGTACGACATGATGCGCGATCAGCTTCGCGCCCACCCCGAGCTGTCGCTCGGCGGGCCGAGCTACGTATGGCTGCGCGAGGCCTTCGCCGAGACCCTGCACCTGGCCGGCCGCAGCGCCCCCTCCCTGCCCACCATCACCTACCTCGGCAGCAACGAACGCATCGTCGGCACGCCCCGCATTCACGAGCGCATGGCCCACTGGAAGGGCGGCCACCTGGAGTTGATCGAGGGCGCCGAGCACGAGGTCCTGATGGAGCGTGACAGCCTGCGGGTGCCGGTGCTCGACGGCCTCCAGAAGCACTTCCTGGGCACCGTGAGCCACTGAGGGCTTTCCAAAATCCGCCCATAGCCTAGCTTTGCGCCATGGCGCGCGACCCTGTCCTCACCTTCACCGAGAGGGGCATCTACTGCCCCGCCGGCGACTTCTACATTGACCCCTGGCGCCCCGTGCCACGGGCGCTCATCACCCATGGCCACGCCGATCATTCCCGCGACGGGATGGGCAGCTACCTCGCAACCCACGCCGCCCTGCCCGTCATGCGCCACCGACTGGGCGAG
Organism: Sulfitobacter sp.; assembly: GCA_965212515.1. GTDB lineage: Bacteria > Pseudomonadota > Alphaproteobacteria > Rhodobacterales > Rhodobacteraceae > Sulfitobacter. The sequence continues at coordinate 3,006,335 of OZ243122.1, read as the reverse complement.
ATCAGCGCCGAGGGCATCGCCTTCGGCGAGGTGCGCGAGATCGGCGGCGCCCGGGTCTCCTTCCATCCGGCGGGCCATGTGCCCGGCTCCGCCCAGATCCGGGTCGAGGCGGGCGGCGAGGTCTGGGTCGTCTCGGGCGACTACAAGGTGATCGACGATGGCTTCTCCGAACCCTTCGAGCCGGTTCGCTGCCACCACTTCATCACCGAAAGCACCTTCGGCCTGCCGGTCTTCCGCTGGCAGCCCCAGGCACGCGTCGCCGCCGAAATCAATCTCTGGTGGCGCAGCTGCCGCGATGCGGGCAAGGTGGCTTTCCTCGGCGCCTATGCCCTGGGCAAGGCCCAGCGGCTTCTTTCCATGCTGGACCCCGAGATCGGCCCGATCCTCTGCCACACGGCGGTGGAGAACACCAACGCGGTGCTGCGCGACCAAGGCCTGCGCCTGCCCGAGACCATCCGGGCCGACGCCGATCTGGACCCCAAGGCGCATCCCGGCGCTCTTGTCCTCTCACCGCCCTCGGCTCTGGGCAGCCGCTGGGCGCGCAAGTTCGGCCCCCAGGAAAGCGCCTTCGCCTCGGGCTGGATGGCCCTGCGCGGGGTTCGCCGCCGCCGCGCGGGGGATCGGGGCTTCGTCATCTCCGATCACGCCGATTGGCACGGCCTGCTCTGGGCAATCCGCGAAACCGGCGCGGAAAACATATATGTCACGCACGGTTACACCGATACCTTCACGCGCTACCTGTCGGAGCAGGGCTGGCAGGCCCAGGTGGTGCCCACCCAGTTCGAGGGGGAAAGCCTGGATGCGGGGGATGCCGCGTGAAACGCTTCGCCGCCCTCTTCGCCGCCATCGACCAAAGCACCAAGACCACCGTGAAAGTGGCTGCCCTGGCTGACTATTTCAGCGAGGCCGACCCTGTGGACAGGCTGTGGACAATTGCCCTCTTCTCAGGCCGCCGCCCGAAGCGCGCCGTCACCACCACAAGGCTGCGCGAGTGGGCTGCCGAGGTCGCCGGGGTGCCCCTCTGGCTCTTCGAGGAGAGCTACGCCGTGGTCGGCGACCTGGCCGAGACCATTGCCCTTGTCCTGCCCCCCACTCCTTCTGTGGACAACCGCCCCCTGTCCCAATGGATCAATGACTTGCGCGGCCTCGCGGATGTGGATGAACCGGCCCGCAAGCGCTTCGTGCTGGAGGCCTGGCAGAGGCTCGGCGGGACCGAGCGGTTCCTCTTCAACAAGCTCATCACCGGCGGGTTCCGCATCGGCGTCAGCCAGAAGCTAATGACCCGCGCCCTGGCCCGCGCCACCGGCAAGGAGGAGGCCGAGTTGGCCCACCGCCTGATGGGCAACTGGCACCCCGACGAGACCACCTGGGAGGCCCTGATCGAGGCCGAGGATGCCTCCGCCGACGCCTCCCGCCCCTATCCCTTCTACCTCGCCTACGCGCTCGAGGAGGGCCCCGAAAGCCTCGGCGATCCGCAGAACTGGCGCGCCGAATGGAAGTGGGACGGCATCCGCGGCCAGCTCATCCTGCGCGACGGCGACTATTTCGTCTGGTCCCGCGGCGAGGAGTTGATGACGGACCGTTTCCCCGAACTGGCCCGCGCCATCGACCACGTACCCCCCGGCACGGTGCTCGACGGGGAGCTGCTGGTCTGGCAGCCCGGCGCCCCCCTGCCCGACAGCTTCAACGCCCTCCAGGCCCGGATCGGCCGCAAGACGGTGCCCAAGAAGCTGCTCAAGGAGGCCCCCGTGGTGCTCCACGCCTACGATCTGCTGGAATGGCAGGGAAAGGACATCCGCCAGCGCCCCTTCGCCGAGCGCCGCGCCCTGCTCGAGACCGCCTGCGCCGGTCTGCCGCCCGAGGCGCCCCTGCGCCTCTCGCCGCAGCTCCCCTTCGCCAGCTGGGACGTGCTGGCCGAGACCCGCGCCACCGCCCGCGCGGAAAGCGCCGAGGGCCTCATGCTCAAGCGCGCCGACAGCCCCTACCTGGCGGGCCGCAAGAAGGGCGACTGGTGGAAATGGAAGCTCGATCCCCTGACCATCGACGCCGTGATGATCTACGCCCAGTCCGGTTCCGGCCGCCGCGCCAACCTCTTCACCGATTTCACCTTCGCCGTCTGGGACGGCGAGGATCTGGTGCCCTTCACCAAGGCCTACTCGGGCCTCACCGATGCGGAGTTCCGCAAGATCACCCACTGGGTCAAGCGCAACACCCTGCAACGCTTCGGCCCGGTGCGCCAGGTGACGCCCCATCATGTCTTCGAGATCGCCTTCGAGGGCATCCAGCCCTCCAGCCGCCACAAGTCCGGCGTCGCCCTGCGCTTCCCGCGCATGAAACGCTGGCGCGAGGACAAGCCCCTGAAGGAGGCCAACAGCCTGGCCGACCTGAAGGAGATGCTGCGGCTCTACGGCTAGGGCGGCGCTTGTCCCGCCCTCTTCCGCCCCCTAGGTAGGGGCAAAGCAAACAAAGAGGTACCCATGCTGCACCTGCCCTTCCCCGTCCGCGACGCCAACGCCACCAGCGGCGACAAGAACTTGGGCGACCTGCCCGAGTGGGACCTGACCGACCTCTACCAGAGCGAGGAGGCGCCCGAGCTGAAGCGCGATCTGGACTGGCTGGAGGAGGCCTGCGAGAGCTTCGCCGCCGACTACGAGGGCAAGCTGGCCGAGCTGGACCACGAGGGCCTGCTGGAGTGCGTCCTGCGCAACGAGAAGATCAACCAGGTGGCGGGCCGCATCATGTCCTTCGCGGGCCTGCGCTACTACCAGCTCACCACCGACGCGGGCCGCGCCAAGTTCCTCTCCGACTGCCAGGAGAAGATCACCAACTTCACCACGCCCCTGGTCTTCTTCACGCTCGAGCTGAACAAGCTGCCCGACGATCACCTCTCGGGCCACTTCGAGCGCAACCCCGATCTGGCCCGCTACAAGCCGGTCTTCGACCGCATCCGCGCCATGAAGCCCTACCAGCTCTCGGACGAGCTGGAGAAGTTCCTGCACGACCTCGGCGTCGTCGGCGATGCCTGGGAACGCATGTTCGATGAGACCATCGCCGGGCTGGAGTTCGAGGTCGAGGGCGAGGTCCTGGGCATCGAGGGCACGCTCAACCTGCTGACGGACCCCGAGCGGGCCAAGCGCGAAGCCGCCGCCCGCGAGCTGGCCTCGGTCTTCCAGAACAACGTCAAGACCTTCGCCCGGGTTCACAACACCCAGGCCAAGGAGAAGGAGGTCATCGACCGCTGGCGCGGCATGGAAACGCCCCAGACCGGGCGCCACCTTTCCAACCAGGTGGAGCCCGAGGTGGTCGAGGCCCTGCGCAACGCCGTCGTGAAGGCCTATCCCAAGCTCAGTCACCGCTACTACGAGCTCAAGCGCAAATGGCTCGGCCTGGACCGCATGGAGGTCTGGGACCGCAACGCCCCCCTGCCGCTGGAGGACCCCCGCACCGTCGATTGGGAGAGCGCCCGCGGTATCGTCATGGAGGCCTACGAGGCTTTCGATCCCCGCATGGGCGAGCTTGCCACCCCCTTCTTCGAGAAGGGCTGGATCGACGCCGCCGTGAAGCCCGGCAAGGCCCCCGGCGCCTTCGCCCACCCCACGGTGACCAACGTCCACCCCTACGTGATGCTCAACTACCTGGGCAAACCGCGTGACGTGATGACCCTGGCGCACGAACTGGGCCACGGGGTGCACCAGGTCTTGGCCGCCGACCAGGGCGAGATGCTCTCCTCCACGCCCCTGACCCTGGCCGAGACCGCCAGCGTCTTCGGCGAGATGCTGACCTTTCGCCGGATGCTCGACGGCGCCAAGACCGACGCCGAGCGCAAGGTGCTCCTGGCGGGCAAGGTCGAGGACATGATCAACACGGTGGTGCGCCAGATCGCCTTCTACGATTTCGAGTGCAAGCTGCACGAAGCGCGCCGCGGCGGGGAGCTGACGCCGGACGACATCAACGCCCTCTGGATGTCCGTCCAGGCCGAGAGCCTCGGGCCCGCCTTCGACTTCATGGAAGGCTACGAGACCTTCTGGGCCTACATCCCGCACTTCGTCCACTCGCCCTTCTACGTCTACGCCTACGCCTTCGGCGACGGCCTGGTGAACGCCCTCTACGCGGTCTACGCCGAGGGCGAGCCGGGCTTCCAGGAGAAGTACTTCGACATGCTGAAGGCCGGCGGCTCCAAGCACCACAAGGAGCTTCTGGCCCCCTTCGGCCTCGACGCCAGCGATCCCGCCTTCTGGGACAAGGGCCTGAGCATGATCTCCGGCTTCATCGACGAGCTGGAGGCGATGGAGGACTAAGACCCGCCATTCCTGCGCTTCAAACGGGGCGCCGTTGCCATCTGATCCATGGCGGCGGCGCCCTTTTTCCTTTGCCGGTCTATGAGGGACTGGCGCCGACCCTCTTGAAACGCCGCCTCAAATGAGACATATATGTCTCATGGACAAAATCCGCCCCACGGCCCAGGAGGCCCTCATCGAAGCCGCCTTCGAGGTCTTTTCGGAGAACCAGGGCGCCTCGCTCGGCGAAGTGGCGCAGCGCGCCGGCGTCGGCCGGGCCACCCTGCACCGCCACTTCCCCGGCCGCCCCGACCTGATGCGCGCCCTGGCCCGCACCGCCCTGGCGGAGCTCGACGCCGCCGTCGAAGCGGCCACCGCCCAGGCCGACAGCTACGAGGAGGGCTTCCGCCTCTCGCTCTTCGCCATCGTGCCCCTGGCCAACCGCCAGTGGTTCCTCGCCAACGAGGGGCTGGAGGCCGATCCCGAGATCGCCGCGGCCTATGCCGAAAGCCTCGCCGCCCTGCGCGCCGATGTGGAGGCCGCCAAGGCCGAGGGCGCCTTCGATCCCCAGGTCCCCACGGCCTGGATCGTGGAGTCCTACGAGAACCTCATCTACGCCGCCTGGTCCCTCGTCCGCGCGGGCGAGGCGACCCCGAAACAGGCCGCCGAACTGGCCTGGCGAACCCTCTCCCAAGGCCTGAAAGGAGCGCCCCGATGAGCCTCGAAACCCTCACCCTCCAGATCGACGAGGCCTTCTTCCTCATCGGCGCCGCGATCTTGCTGATCGAGATCGCGGAGATGCTCTTCAAGCGGTCCTTCAAGGCCCGCACCTTCGGCGAGATGCTGGTCAGCGCCTCCACCCAGCTGCCCTACCTGCTGGTGGAGACCTTCCTGCTCACCGGCGCCTACGGGCTCTACTGGATCATCGCCCAGGCCCTGCCCTGGTCGATCCCCGTGACCTGGTGGAGCCTCGCGCTTGTCGTCCTCCTGGCCGACATCACCTACTACTGGGAACACCGCATCGCCCACGAGGTCCGCCTGCTCTGGACCCAGCACGCGGTGCACCATTCCTCGCGCGACATGAACATCGTCACCGGCGTCCGCTTCGGCCCCTTCGAGGGCCTCTGGTCGCTCATCGCGCACCTGCCGCTGGCCCTCATGGGCTTCGCGCCCGAGGCCATCATCTTCGGCGTGATCACCGTCCTGGCCTACCAGACCTGGCTGCACACCGAACTGATCGGCAAGCTCGGCCCGCTCGAGGGCTTTCTCAACACCCCCTCCCACCACCGGGTGCACCACGGCAGCGACGAGAAGTACCTCGACAAGAACTACGGCGGCATCCTCATTGTCTGGGATCGCCTCTGGGGCACCTTCCAGGTGGAGGAGGAGAGGCCCCGCTACGGCCTGAAGCGCGACTTCGACAGCCGCAATCCGCTGCGGGTCTGGTTCTCGGAATGGCCCGACCTGCTGCGCGATCTGGCCCGGGCCAAGGGCCCGCGCCAGGCCCTGGCCCTGCTCTTCCGGCCCCCGGGCTGGGCGCCCAAGGGGGACCGCTAGGGCCGCGCTACTCCACGAAAAGCTCAGTCTCAATGAGCCCCGTCACGGCCCGGCAGCGCGCCCCGTCGGTGGCGTAGGAGATCGAGCGGCGGTAGCAGAGCCGCGCCGTGAAGATCGCCTCCAGCCGCCCGTAACGGCCCAGCAGATCGAAGGTGACGATCTCCAACTCTGCCGCCCCCTCGCCCGCGCCGCGCGTTGTCCAGAAGGGGCCGCCAAGGCCCTCGGGCGCCAGGGTCACGTCCACCGACAGTGGCTGCGCCCCGGGTGCCACGGGGCCGAGATAGCGCGCCTCGACGCTCAGGACGTTCTCCACCGTGAAGCGCGGCACCGGGTGGCCCTGGACCGCCAGCTCGGCCAGCCGCTGGCCCTGGCTGTAGCTTGCCGTGGCAACCCTGCGGCCGCGCTGTTCGTGGGTCACCGTGTGCCAGGTGCGCGCCTCGCCCTCGACGAAGGCCGTGATCCGCCCAAGGCCCTCCGCAGCAGCAGACCCCGCCAGCACCAGCCCCAGCACCGCCGCCCAGGCCAGCACGAAGCACCGCGCCACGCCGCGCGCCCCTACTTCAGCTGACTGTCCTTGGAGCCGCGCCGGTTGATCCCGCCGCGCGACTGGTAGCGGGCGTCCCGCTCGGACACGCAATCCACGCAGAGCTTCACGCCGGGGATCGCCTGGCGCCGCGCCTCGGGGATCTCCTCCTCGCACTCGGCACAGTGGGTGCGGCTCTCCCCCACCGGGGCGCGCCGCGCCTTGAGCCGCGCCAGCTCGTCGCTGATCGACGCCTCGATCTGCTCGCTCACCGCCCCGTCCTTTGCCCAGCCTCCGGCCATGCCTCGTCCTCCGCCTCGTCTCTGCCCCCTGAATGTAGGCACGGATGGCCGCTACGTCACCCTTTGTGGCGCGCGACCTCCCGGCTAGCGTGCAACCAAGGGCATGAGGGAGGACGACATGCGCATCTTGAAATGGCTCCTGGCGGGGCTTCTGGGCATCCTGGTGCTGGGTGCCCTGGGCTTCTTCACCCTGGCGCCGGGCCTGGTGGAGGAGGCCCGCAACGCCGTCGAACCGCACGACCCCTACCCCGTCTCGGAAGAGGCCCGGGCCCTGCACCGCGACATGGTGGTGGGTGACTGGCACGCCGATCCGTTGCTCTGGAACCGGGACCTGAGTGAGCGCGGCGAGCGCGGCCAGGTGGACATCCCGCGCCTCATGGAGGGCGGCGTGACGCTCCAGGTCTTCACCGCCGTCACCAAGTCCCCGGCGGGCCAGAACTACGAGAGCAACTCCGCCGAGACCTTCGACAACGTGACCGCCCTTGCCGTGGGGCAGCTTTGGCCCATGCGCACCTGGACAAGCCTTGCCGAGCGGGCCCTCTTCCAGGCCGAGAAGCTCGCCCGGGTCGAGGAGACCCTGCCCGAGAGCTTCCGCATCATCCGCAGCCGCGCCGATCTGGAGGAACTTCTGGCCGACCGCGCGGCCGGCGGCACCATGGTGGGCGGCCTCCTGGGGATCGAGGGCGCCCACGCGCTGGAGGGCAAGCTCTCCACCCTCGACAGGCTGGAACAGGCGGGCCACCGGCTGATCGGCCTGCACCACTTCTTCGACAATGAGCTGGGCGGCTCCCTGCACGGTCAGGGCAACCAGGGCCTCACCCCCTTCGGCCGCGAGGTGGTGGCCGAGGTGGCGGCGCGCGGTCTGGTGCTCGATCTCGCCCACTCCAGCCCCGCCGTGGTGGAGGAGGTGCTGGCCCTCACGGACATTCCCCTGGTGGTCAGCCACACCGGCATCCAGGCCCACTGCGACGTGAAGCGCAACTTCCCCGATGAGCTGATGCGCCGTATCGCCGCCACCGGGGGCACCATCGGCATCGGCTACTGGGCCGACGTGGCCTGCGGCGACATCACCCCGGCGGGCATCGCCCGGATGATCCAGGTGGCGATCGAGGTGGTGGGCGAGGATCACGTCTCCCTCGGCTCAGACTTCGACGGCTCTGTGGCCACGGCCTTCGACACCTCCGAGCTTCCCGCCCTGACCCACGCGCTTCTGGAGGCGGGACTGAGCGAGGCACAGGTGCGCAAGGTCATGGGCGAGAACATGGTCCGGGTGCTGCGCGCGCGTCTGCGCTGAGGCCGCCGCACCCCCCCGCACAATAGAAAACCCACGCGCCGCCACGCGTGGGCCTTTCTTTTTCTCAAACTCACAAAGCCAGATCAGGCCTCGACGGTCATGCCCTTCTCGCGGGCCAGCTCACGCATCCGCTTCTGGAGCTTCTCGAAGGCCCGCACCTCGATCTGGCGGATCCGCTCGCGGCTCACGTCATACTGCGAGGAGAGATCCTCAAGCGTGATGGTCTCGTCGCTCAGGCGGCGCTGGGTCAGGATGTCCTTCTCGCGGTCGTTCAGCACGTCCAGCGCCTCGGCCAGCATCTCGCGGCGGATCTGCAGCTCGTCGCGCTCGGCATAGTCGGCGGCCTGGTCGGCATCCTCGTCCTCCAGCCAGTCCTGCCACTGCATGGTGCCCTCGCCCTCGGCGCCCACCTGGGCATTGAGCGAGGCATCGCCCCCCGACATGCGCCGGTTCATGGAGATCACCTCGTCCTCGGTCACCCCGAGGTCGGTGGCGATCTGCTTGACGTTCTCGGGCCGCAGGTCGCCCTCCTCCAGCGCGCCGATCTTGTTCTTGGCCTTGCGCAGGTTGAAGAAGAGCTTCTTCTGGCCGCTCGTCGTGCCCAGCTTCACCAGCGACCAGGAGCGCAGGATGTATTCCTGGATCGAGGCGCGAATCCACCACATGGCGTAGGTGGCCAGGCGGAAGCCCTTTTCGGGGTCAAAGCGCTTCACGGCCTGCATCAGGCCCACGTTGGCCTCGGAAATCACCTCGGCCTGGGGCAGCCCGTAGCCGCGATAGCCCATCGCGATCTTGGCCGCGAGCCGCAGGTGCGAAGTGACCATCTTGTGCGCCGCCTCGGTGTCCTGTTCCTCGACCCAGCGCTTGGCCAGCATATATTCCTCTTCCGGTTCCAGCAGGGGAAACTTGCGGATCTCCTGCATGTAACGGTTCAGACCGCCTTCCGGGGTCGGTGCCGGTAGATTTGCATAGTTCGCCATGGCCTTGCCTTTCCCTGAAACGCCCGATGTTTACAGGCTTAACATGCATATGGGCAGCTCATTGCCGCCGTTCAAGCGATGGGGTGCCGATTTCTTAATAATGCCACAAGGGGCCTTAACCGAAAGTTACCTTCCGGCGCCTTCACGTCCTTGTGCGCCGCCGTCAACTCTCCGCGACGGCCCCGCGCAGGGCCGCCAGGAGGGCGGCGAAGTCCTCCGGCAGGGGCGCCTCGAAGCGCATCTCGGCCCCCGTCACCGGATGGGTGAAGCCCAGCACCGCCGCGTGCAGCGCCTGGCGCGGGAAGGCCCGCACCTGCGCCGCCACTAGCTCCGGCAGGGCCGCCTTGGGCAGGCGGCGCCGCCCGCCGTAGGTGGCATCCCCCACCAGCCCGTGGCCCGCATGGGCCATGTGCACCCGGATCTGGTGGGTCCGTCCGGTCTCCAACCAGCATTCCATCAATGCCAAAACCGCCGGTGCGCCGAATCGTTCCACCGTCCGGGCCCGGGTGACGGCATGGCGCCCACCCTGGAAGAGCACCGCCTGGCGCTGCCTGTCGGTGCGATGGCGGGCCAGCTGCGTGGTCAGCTTGAGGATGTTGCCCGGCTCGAAGGAGGCGCCGCGCACGCCGCGCAGGCGCGGATCGCTGGCCTCGGGCGTGCCATGGACCAGGGCCCGGTAGTAGCGCTCCACCGTGTGCTTCTCGAACTGCTGCGCCAGCCCCTGGTGGGCCGCGTCGGACTTGGCCACCACCAGCAGGCCGCTGGTGTCCTTGTCGATCCGGTGCACGATGCCGGGCCGCTTCATGCCGCCCACGCCCGAAAGGTCATCCCCGCAGTGGGCCAGGAGCGCATTGACGAGCGTGCCGCCCGGGGTGCCCGGCGCAGGGTGCACCACCATGCCCGCGGGCTTGTTGAGCACGATCAGGTCGGCATCCTCGTGCACAATGTCGAGCGGGATCTCCTCGGGGGCGATGTGGCTCTCCTCGGCGGCCTCGACGGTGATCTCCACCGCCTGGCCCGCCGTCACCCGCGCCTTCGCATCCGTCACCACAGCGCCCGCCACCGTGACGGCCCCCTCGGCGATGAGCTGGACCAGCCTTGTGCGCGACAGCGCCTCGGCCTCTGGCACATCGCGGGCAAGGGCCTTATCAAGACGGGCGGGCGGATTTTCCGCCAGAATGAAACTGACACGCCGGTGCGCCATGAGTGATCCAGACCCCGATTCCGGCCCCGGGCCGGTGGAGCCCGCGAACCTGCGTTTCCTGCGGCGCCTGGTGACCCTGCTGACCGCCGTGATGATTTGCGGCGTTCTAGTGGTGATCGGGCTGCTTGTCACCCGCCTCAACCGCGATCTGCCGCCCCTGCCCGAGCGCATCAGCCTGCCCGAGGGCGTCCGCGCCCAGGCCGTCACCCAGGGCGCGGGCTGGTATGCCGTGGTCACCAGCGACAACCGCATCCTGATCTTCGACAGCCTCTCCGGCGCCCTGCGCCAGACCGTCGAGATCGAGTGACCCTGGCGGCGGCGCCGCGCCGCCGTCACGTTCTGCCTATGAAAGGGGGATGGTACCACCTCCCCGGCTCGAACGGGGGACCTCCTGATCCACAATCAGGCGCTCTAACCAACTGAGCTAAGGCGGCACTGCCTGCGACTTAGCCCCCTCGAAATCAGATTGCAAGACCCTTGCCGGGGCAGGAAAGGGCAAAAAAGCACCCCTCCCGCGGGCTCAGAGGGTGATGCGCCAGGTCTGCTCCACGTTGGGCTTGCCGAAGGAGGTGACGGGCGCGCTCTCCACCAGGTCCCAGCCCGCCCGGGCATAGAGCGCCCCGGCCGCGCGGTGCGATTCGTGGGTCCAGAGCTGCATCTCGCGGTAGCCCCGCTCCCGCGCGAAGCCCATGCAGGTCTCCAGCAGGCGCCGCCCCAGGCCCCGCCCCCGCGCCTCCGGCATGAGCAGGAAGAGCCGCAGCTTGGCCACCTCCGGAGAGAGGGCCACGCAGAAGATCGAGCCCAGCCGCCGCTCGCCCCGCCAGGCGATCCAGCCGCGCTCGCGGGCGGGATCGTGCTCTGCCAGGAAACCGTCGAGGATCTCGGCCACGAGCATCCCGAAGGTGGCGTCGAAGCCCTCCTCGCGGGCATAGTGGTCCGCGTGGGCGGCCACCAGCCAGTCCCGGTCCGTGGCCTCGAATCTGCGCAGGTCGATCTTCTCCATGCCGCACCCTGCCCCACGAAAGCCTTGCCTTTCAAGGCGCTGAAGGCTAGCTCATGGCCGATCAGAGGGAGCGCCGTCATGGGCATCAACACCGAACGCGACATCGAAGCCAACCTCCAGATCGGGCCGACCGATCAGGGCATGGTGCGCCTCTTCATCGAGACCGACACGGGCATCGAGATCCCGATGGACTTCACCCCCGAGGAGGCCCTGGAGATCGCCGAGGAGATCACCGCCGCCGCCAACCGCATCGCCGGCAGCGCCGCGAACCGGAAGGGGAAGAAGTAGGGGGGCGTCGTGCGCCCGTCATCCCGGGCCTGACCCGGGATCTCCCGCAGCACGAGACCCTCGGAGCAAGTCCGAGGGTGACGACCTCATAGAGACGCAAGCCGTGCAAGCGCCGGACCGGGGGACGGCGCTGCAACATTCCGGCTACCGTACTTTATGGCGGCAATGTACATCCTAGCCCCGCGCTCAGTACTGCCGACAGCAAAAGCGCCGGCCCATAGGGCCGGTCCGGCGCTGGCACGGCGGTCGCTGGCGCGACCTTGTTCCGTGCCGGGTGCCTCGCTTATCTGTTTAGTGTCATCCCCGGCTTGACTGGGGATCTCATTGAGCGGAAAGACCCTCGGATCGGGTCCGAGGGTGACGTCTCTCTTCTGACAGAAGTCGTGCCAGCGCCGGACCGGGGGGCGGCGCAGCGCCTTCGCCGCTACCCTACTTAATGGCAGTCACGTACATCCTCGCCCCGCGCCAAGTACTGCCGACAGCAATAGCGCCGGCCCAAAGGGCCGGTCCGGCGCTGGCACGGCGGTCGCTGGCGCGACCTTGATTCCGTGCCTGGGTACGTCGCTTATCTGTATAACGTCATCCCGGGCCTGACCCGGGATCTCCCGAAGCAAGAGACCCTCTGAGCAGGTCCCAGGGTGACGCCTCTCTTTCTTCACAAGCCGTGCCCGGGCGCTCCGCTCAAGAGCCATTCCCTCACCCCAGCCCCATCTCCGGGTCGCGCAGCTGGTGCAGCCGCCGGGCCGCGTGGAAGGCGAACTTCTGCACCATCACCTTGCGCCGCGCGGGCGCGAGCCGGCTTTCCGGCCCCATGCGGATGATCTCGCCGCCGTAGGCATCACCGATGATCAGCCCCGTCTCGGCCGGCAGAAGCTCCGTCGGGAAGGCCTCGTCCACCGCCCAGAAGAAGCGGTCGCCCCACTCCAGGTAGCCCTGCCACTTGCTGTCGGAGGTGAAGTCCGCCCGGCTCGACTTGCACTCGACGATCCAGATCTCGCCCTTCGGTCCCAGCGCCATCACATCCACCCGCAGGCCGCGGGCGGGCACCAGCTCCTCGACGCAGGCAAAGCCGTGGCTCGCCAGGTGCCGCGCCACGCCGCGCGCCAGAAGCTGGCCGGGCTGGGGCGCCCGGGGGGCCTGGGAGAGGTCGATCATCGCCATCCCCTCTTTATGAACATTTCGTGAACATCTGGCAAGCCCCCGGCCCCCGGTGGCAAAGTGACGCGCCCCGCCCTATCTCTGGCACGGTACGAGGTGCGGGAAGGACGCGTGATGGCAGAACCGGAGACGAGGGCCCAGGCCCGCGGCGTGCGCTACGCGCGCGAGCTGGAGGGCCACCTGACCTGGCTCGAGACCTTCTCCGGCACGGCCCTCGGGGTCCTGGCCGTGGCCTCGGGCATCTACACCTACCTCGGCGTCTCCTCCCTGCTGGATGACGAGGGCGCCATGTCGGCCTTCGCCGCCATCGCCTACTCGGTCGCCGTCTCGGTCGGCATCTTCGTCTTCTGGTCCTACCTGATGCGGCTCTTCCCGGCGGTGCGCGCGGCCCGCGCCCGGGCCGGGCTGCTCGGCGCCATGGGGCTCGGCTCCATCGCCATCGTCGCCATGTCGAGCTGGCTCAATGCCGCCGCCCTGGCCGGCTCGGCGGCGGTGGAGCAGCACCTGGCCAAGACCGTGCAGGACTACCAGGGCGCGCTCGAACGGGCCCACGAGGTGGCCCTCTCGGCCCAGGCCCTGGAGCGCGACGTCTCCCGGGTGCGCCAAAGCTTCGAGGACCTCTCCGAGCAGGAGGCCACGGGCAATCTCTCGGGCCTGGCGGGCCGCGGCGCCGTCTTCCGGGTGCTGCGCCAGAAGGCCGCCGAGCTCGCCGCCCTGGAGGCCCAGATCACCAGCCAGACGGCCCTGGTGGAGGGGGCCTTCGGCGAGGGCAACCAAATCCTCAGCCGGATGCGCGCCCTCACCGTGGAGCCCGGCCCGGTGGAGGCCCGCGCGGTGGAGTTTTCCGAGCAGGCGGTGCGCCTGGCGGGCCTCATCACTCAGCTGCGCCAACTCTCCGTCGCCCCCCTGGTGGAGCGGGCGGCCCAGGATCTCGCCGCCTCCGTGGTCCTGCCCGAGCTCGACGCCAGCACCGAGGCCGACCGCGGCGCCCAGGGGGCCACCATCACCTCGGTGCTCGAGGTCCTGGCCCAGCGCGCCACCACCCTGGAGCGCGCCGCCCAGGCCGTCATGGCCCTGCCGCCCCCGGCCGAGACCACCTACACCCCCATCTCCAGCGCCGACGCGGTGATCCTCTATGCCCGCAACTTCGTGCCCTCCTGGGCCGGGGCCATCGCCATCGACCTCCTGCCCGCCGTCCTGGTCTTCATCCTGGCCATCACCCAGGGCGCCATCCGCCGCGGCCGCGAGGGGGCCGCGATCGAGGACACCCTGACCCTGGCCGAGCTGCGCGCCGCCCTCGCCGCCCTTTCCGAGATCGAGCAGACCCCGGGCATGCGCCGCGCCCCCGCGGCGGCCGAGGGCACACCCGCAGCGCCCCCGGAGAGCGCCCGCGAGGATGAGAGGCGGGTCACGCCGCTCAAGCCCACATGAGCGCCCCCGCGCGCCGCTCGCCCGTCGCCCGGGTGCTCCTGGCGATCCTGCTCTTCCAGCTCGGCCTCGGGCTCCTGCTGATCTGGGGCGACCTGCGCGGCACACTGCGCCTGCCCAGGTTCGGCCCTGCCACCCCCAACCTCAGCGAACCGATCCGACCCGGCGACCAGACCCGCCGCTACGATCCCGACCGCGCCCCGCCCCCCGGGCGCCCCATGCCCACCAGCCCCCTGCCCGAGCGGCTGACCCTGACGCCCCTCGCGGCGGGGGCCCAGGTGCTCCTGGAGGGGACCATCGCCGCGGGCGACGGGGCCCGCATGATCAAGCAGATCGAGGAGCTGCCGCGCCGCCCCGAGGGGGTGATCCTCAATTCCCCCGGCGGCGCCGTGGCGGAGGCCCTGGAGCTGGGCCGCTGGCTGCGCGCCGAGGGCCTGGGCACGGCCCTGCGGGCGGGCGACATCTGCTACTCGGCCTGCCCCTACCTCCTGGCCGGCGGGGTGACCCGCCAGGTGCCCGAGGCGGGCTCCGTCGGGGTGCACCAGCACTACTACGGCCAAAGCAGCCTGCTGCCCGTCTTCGTCGCCGTGGAGGAGATCCAGCGCGGCCAGGCCGCGGTCATGGCCTATCTCGACGCCGTGGGCATCGACCCCCTGGTGATGCGCCACGCCATGGAGACGCCACCGGACGAGATCTACCTGCTCCTGCCGGAGGAGCTGGCGGCCTACGGCTTCGTCACCCCCGGCGAGTAAGGGGGCCAGAAATTCCGCCCGCGCCCCCTTGCCCCAGGGGCCCGCGCCGCCTACCTCTGGGGCGTGACGGGTTCTGCCCTGTTCGTGAGACGTTACATTCCAGTGGCCTTAAGCAAATCCGAGGGAGCTGGCTCTGTCCGGGCCCTGGTCCGGTTACCCGGCGCCCACCTGTAGTAACAGGTCCTCGGGAATAAATACCGACCGGCAGGCGTGGTCCCGTCACATTTTCTTCTCTCAGTGGTGGTTTGGGGCATGGCGCCCTTGGGGATGGGGGTGAACACCCGCTCTACGCCGAGGGGTGTGGGCTCGGGGCCCGTACCGCGCCCTGCTCACATGCGAGGATGGCCCGCGTCTCCCCCACCTGAGCCGTCATCCCAGGCCAGACCCGGGATCTTACGGGGGCGGGGAGACCCTCGGATCATGTCCGAGGGTGACGTTTCTCTTGCGACGGAAGCCGTGCCATGTGCTTTGTCCTACCTTGGGGCACCGTCATCCCGGGCTTGACCCGGGATCTCGCGGGGGCGAGGAGACCCTCGGATCACGTCCGAGGGGACGGTTCACATGGGACGGAAGCCGTGACAGCGCCGGGCCGGGGGGCGGCGCTGCGACCTTCCCGCTACTGTACTTTATGGCAGCCACGTACATCCTAGCTTTGCGCTGCGTGGTACCTTCGCCAAAGCGCCGGCCCACGGGGCCGGTCCGGCGCTGGCACGGCGGTCGCTGGCGCGACCTTGATTCCGTGCCGAGGGAGTAGAAGAGGCGTCATCCCGGGCTTGACCCGGGATCTCTCTGGTCAAGGAGACCCTCGGATCAAGTCCGAGGGTGACGGTTCATTGATATCCCGAACCGTGCCTGCCAGAGAGAACGGAAGCCTCAGAGACCAGCTTCCCCCCTCAAAAAGCCTCCGGCCGCGCCTCCCGCGCCATGTGGTCGAGCACGGCGTTGACGAACTTCGGCTCCCGCCCTTCCGGGAAGAAGGCCCGCGCCACGTCCACATATTCCACGATCACCACCTTCGGCGGCGCCGCGCGGTCGCGCAGCTCGGCGCCGGCGGCGCGGAAGAGCGCGCGCAGGGTCGGGTCGATCCGCGCGATGGGCCACTTGGCCACCAGCGCCCGGTCGGTCATCTGGTCGATCGCCGCCTGGGCATTCACCGCCCCGTCGAGGATGCGGGCAAAGAGGTCCACGTCCCCGTCCACCATCTCCTCGCCCTCGTAGGAGGCGCCGAAGCGGTGGTCGAGGAATTCCCGGCGCACCCGGTCCACCGTCTGGCCGGACTGTTCCATCTGGAACAGGGCTTGCACGGCATAGAGCCGCGAGGCCGATTTCATCTTGCGTTTCTGGTTCCCGGAGAGACCCGCTGCGCCCTGCGTCATGCCTTGTCGTTTCCATCCTCGGCACTGCCCGCCAGGAGGGTGTCCTCGCCGCGGGGCATGAATCCGATGCCTTTTGAAGTTCGCGCCCACTTACGGGCGAGCGCGATCAGATGCAAGGCCGCCGCGGCGGCACCGCCGCCCTTGTTCTGGCCCTTGGGATCGGCCCGCACCAGCGCCTGCTCGCGGTTTTCAACCGTCAGTATGCCATTGCCGATGCAGAGCCCCTGCAGGCCCAGCAACTGCAGCGCCCGGCTCGAATCGTTGCAGACGGTCTCGTAGTGGGTCGTCTCGCCGCGGATCACGCAGCCCAGGGCCACGTAGCCGTCGAAGTTGCTGCGCCGGTCGGAGATCCCGATGGCGGTGGGGATCTCCAGCGCGCCGGGCATCTCCACCAGGTCCCAGGTGGCCCCGGCGGCCTCCAGCTCGGCCTTGGCGCCGGCCACCAGGTCGGCGGCGATGTCGTTGTAGTAGGGCGAGACCACGATCAGCAGTTTCACCGGCGCCTCGAAGGTCGGGCGCTCCAGCACCCGGCGCTCTTCCGTTGCGGCCATGCTCTAGTCCCCCATGATGGGCCGGGTGCCCACGATTTCGATGTGATAGGCGTCCAGGCCCAGGTAGCGGGTCTGGGGATTGTCGGTCAGCAGCACCAGCTGGCTGAGGCCCAGCGACGAAAGGATCTGGGCCCCCAGGCCGGTGTTCTTGACGGTGCGCGGCCCCTCCTCGTCCTCGGCATCGAGCCGCAGGCGCGGATAGGGATCGCGGAACAGGATGACCGCGCCGCGGCCCTCCTCGGCGATCATCTGCATGGCGCGCGGCAGCTCCTCCGCCGGGCTCGGGCCCAGCCCCAGGATGTCCTCCAGGGCATTGATCGCGTGGGTCCGCACCAGCACCGGCTCGGGGGTCGTGATGTCCCCCTTGGAAAGGACCACGTGGTCCGTCCCGGTGATCTCGTCCGAGAAGATGCGCATCCGCCAGTCGCCGCCGTAGGCCGAGGTCACGGTACGGTCGTCGCGCTCGCGCAGCAGGTTGTCGTGCTTGTGGCGGTAGGCGATGAGGTCGCTGATCGTGCCGATCTTCAGCCCGTGGTCGCGGGCGAACTCCACCAGGTCCGGCAGCCGCGCCATGGTGCCGTCCTCCTTCATGATCTCGCAGATCACGCCCGAAGGGTTGAGCCCGGCGAGCCGGGAGATGTCCACCGCCGCCTCCGTGTGCCCGGCCCGCACCAGGACGCCGCCGTCGCGGGCGCGCAGCGGAAAGACGTGGCCCGGGGTGGCGATGTCCTGGGGCCCGGCCTGCTGGCTGATCGCCACGGCCACGGTAAGCGCCCGGTCGGCCGCCGAGATGCCGGTGCTGACCCCCTCGCGCGCCTCGATGGAGACGGTGAAGGCGGTCTCGTGGCGTGAGGAGTTGTTCACCGCCATCATCGGCAGGCCCAGGTGGTCGATCCGCTCGGCGGTCATGGGCAGGCAGATCAGGCCGCGTCCGTGGGTCGCCATAAAGTTGATCGCCGCCGCATCGGCGAACTCCGCCGGGATCACCAGGTCGCCCTCGTTCTCCCGGTCCTCGTGATCGACCAGGATGAACATGCGCCCCTGGCGCGCCTCCTCGATGATCTCCTCGATCGGGGCGATGGCCCCCGAAAGGCCCTCCTCGACGGGGCCGGGCTTTTCGAAATTCATGGCCACTCCTTCTTTGCAGCAGGCCTCACATAGACCGTCCCCCGCCCCTTGACCAGAGCGCAGGCACCTGCCGCCGGGCGGGCCGCGCCCGCTCAGGCCGGAAAGTAGCGCCCCGCCTCGAGGTAGCCCGCCGCCTGCGCCGCCGCCGACCAGTCGCGCTCCAGCGCCGTGTCGCCGATGATCAGCACCTGGTCGCGGGCCAGCCGCCGCTCCTGGATGAACTGGCCCAGATGTTCCCGCATGGTGCTCCAGCTGTCGGTGAAAAGCGGCGCGCGGCCCGTGGCCTCGAGCTCGGGGTTGGCCGCCGCCACCTCCCCGGGCGCCAGCGGCGGATGCACCAGGGCCAGCCGCTGCGCCCCTTCGAGCGCCCCCAGGAGGGCGCCCCGCTCCAGCGGCATGCGCGGCGCCTCGGCCCGCACCACCCGCAGGGCGTTGGAGGAAAAGAGCAGGGCCATGATGTCCCGCCCGGAGGCTTTGCGCAGGGCGGCATAGGTCGGATAGTCGAGCCCGAGCTGGTGCGCCCGGGCCACGTGCATCTTGACCACCATCAGGGGAATGGCCTTGGGCATGGCGGCGGCGCGGGCCTTGCGCCACTGGAAGGTGCGCCAGGCCTGGCCCCGCTCCAGCGCGGGGCCCTGGTTGTGGCCGATGCCGGGGGTCACGGCGCGCACCCCGGAAAGGCCGCGCGCGCCGCCGCCTCTGCCGACGCGCGGCTGTCGAACCCGCGCCGCACCTCACCCAGGGGCCGCCAGCCGTGACTGTCCTCCGGGTCGCGGCGGCAGGGCAGGAAGCCGAACCCCTCTGCGCCGAGGTCGAGGATGTCCACGCAGGTCAGGCCGCCGGGATCTTCCCAGGAGGCCAGGACGGGGCGCTTCAAGAGGCCTCCGCCAACCGCGCAACGTAGCGCGCCAGGGTGTCGATCTCGAGGTTCACCCGGTCGCCCACCGCCACGTCGCCCCAGGTGGTCACCTCCTTGGTGTGGGGGATGAAGTTGATCCCGAAGGTACAGCCCTCGACCTCGTTCACCGTCAGGGAGGTGCCGTTGAGCGCCACCGAGCCCTTGGGCGCGATGAAGCGCGCCAGGGCCTCGGGCGCCTTCAGGGTGACGCGGGTGCTGTCGCCCTCATCGTGCATCTCCACCACCTCGGCCACGCCATCGACATGGCCCGAGACGATGTGCCCGCCCAGCTCGTCGCCCACCTTGAGCGCCCGCTCCAGGTTGACCCGCTTGCCCTCGACCCAGGTGTCGAGGTTGGTCTTGGCCACGGTCTCGGCACTGATCTGCACCTCGTACCAGTCCGGCCCCAGGTCCACCACGGTGAGGCAGACGCCGTCGCTGGCGATGGAGGCCCCCATGTCGATGCGCGCCGTGTCGTAGGCGGTGCGGATGCGCGCCCGCAGATCGCCCTTCTGCTCCAGGGCGGTGACGGTGCCGACGTCGGTGACGATCCCGGTGAACATGGCGCACTCCTTGCTGTGTCGGATCAGACCTAGCCCCGGCCCGCGCCCCGCGCAAGGTCGGCCAGGGTCATATTTTCGCCCGCTTTTTGGTGTTCAAAGTGCCGCATTTCGCGCCTACCAAGGACCCATGACCAACAAGACACTGCCAGAGCACAGGGTCTTCCTGTTTCTCCAGGGGCCGCACGGCCCCTTCTTCCACCGGCTGGGCAAGATGCTGCGGCTGGCGGGGGCCGAGGTCTGGCGCGTGGGCTTCAACGCCGGTGACCGCGCCTTCTGGTTCCATCCGGGCACCTACGTCTCCTACCGCGACACGCTGGAGGCCTGGCCCCAGGCCCTGGGCCACCTGCTCGACGCGAAGGGTGTCACGGACATCGTGCTCTACGGCGACACCCGTCCGATCCACGCCCTCGCCGTGGCAGAGGCCCGGGCCCGCGGCCTGACGATCCATGTCTTCGAGGAGGGCTACATGCGGCCCTACTGGGTCACCTACGAGAGGGGCGGCTCAAACGGCAACTCGCGCCTGATGGAGATGACCATCCCGCAGATGCAGAAGGCCCTGGCCCAGTCCGACATGGAGGCGCCCCTGCCCCCGGGCCATTGGGGCGACATGCGCCAGCACATCTTCTACGGCGCCCTCTACCACTGGTTCGTGATGTTCCGGAACGGCGATTACCGCAACTTCCGGCCCCACCGCAGCCTCACCGTGACCCAGGAATTCCGCCTCTACCTCAAGCGGCTCCTGCTCATGCCGGTGCTGGCCGCCGACCGCCTGATCGCCACCCTCAAGATCCGCCTGGGCGGCTTCCCCTACCACCTGGCCCTGCTGCAACTGGAGCACGATAGCGCCTTCCAGATGCACTCCCCCTTCGACACCATGGCCGACTTCCTCAAGCTCATCATCGAGGGCTTCGCCGAGGGGGCGCCGCGCCACCACCACCTGGTGGTCAAGGCCCACCCGCTGGAGGATGGCAGGGTGCCGGTGCGCCACACGATCCGCCGCCTGGCCCGCGAGCTGGGCGTGGAGGGGCGCGTCCACTACGTGCGCGGCGGCAAGCTGGCGCAGCTTCTCAACGATGCCCGCACCGGGGTCACGGTCAACTCTACGGCGGGCCAGCAGGTGCTCTGGCGCGGCATCCCGCTCAAGGTCTTTGGCAAGGCGGTCTATGACCAGCCCGAGTTCGTCTCGGACCAGCCCCTGGCCGAGTTCTTCGCCGCCCCGAACCGCCCCGACAACCGCGCCTACAAGGATTACCGCCGCTATCTGCTTGAAACCTCGCAGATTCCGGGGGGCTTCTACTCGGCCCGCGGGCGCCGCCAGCTCCTGCGCCAGGTGGTGGACATGATGCTCGCCCCCGAGGACCCCTACGAGGCCCTGGCCCACGGCACCGCGGCCCCAAGGCAACAGTTGCGCGTCGTTACCTGACCTAAGCCCTGCTGCTAACTGGATTTTCGCCGGACCTTGCGCTAGCGTGGCGTCAATTACGCCGAAAAACCGACAAAATCGGACGGCGACAGAGGCAGAAAGAACAGGTCGAGGAGACCGGCAGTGACATCCGCAAAAAGAAGATGGGCCCGGCCCGTCGCCCTTCTGGCCGCCCTCGCGGTCCTTTCGTCATGTGGTCTGCCCCAGGTGGGCCCGAACAAGCGCCAGATCTACAGCGGCTCGGTCCAGCGCGAGGGCGACGCCTTCGTCGTGGCGGTGAACGACCGCGTGACCCGCGCCACCGCCGTGGTGCCCGCCCTGGGCTTCTCCGAGGCCTTCAAGAGCGCGGGCCAGCTCGGCTCCGACGTGATCCGCGCGGGGGACGTCCTGGGCATCACCATCTACGAGAACGTGGACGATCCGCTGCTCGGCGTCGAGGGCGCCCCGGCCACGACGCTGGAGGAGGTCCAGGTCGATGGCTCGGGCTTCATCTTCATCCCCTACGCGGGCCGCATCAAGGCCGCGGGCAACACCCCCGACGCGATCCGCCGGATCATCACCAACAAGCTCGGTGAACAGACCCCCGATCCCCAGGTCGAAGTGCGCCGCGCCGCGGGCGACGGCTCCACCGTCTCGCTGATCGGCGCCGTCGGCGCCCAGGGCGTCTACCCGATCGAGCGGCCCACCCGCACCCTGGCCACCATGCTGGCCAACGCCGGCGGCGTCTCCATCGAACCCGAAATCGCCCAGGTGACCATCGTGCGCGGCGCCATGCGCGACAAGATCTGGTTCCAGGACCTCTACGAACACCCGCAGCTCGACATCGCCCTGCGCGGCGGCGACCAGATCCTCGTCGAGGAGGACAGCCGTTCCTTCACCGCCCTCGGCGCCACCGGCGGCCAGGCCCGCGTGCCCTTCGAGAGTCAGACCCTCTCGGCGCTGGAAGCCATCGCCCAGGTGGGCGGCCTGAACCCCGCCACGGCGGACCCCACCGGCGTCTTCGTCTTCCGCAACGAGCCCGAGGAGATTGCCGAGCAGGTCCTGGGCCGGAGCGACCTGGAGGGCACCCAGCGGCTGATCTACGTGCTCGACCTGACGCGCCCCAACGGCATGTTCATGGCCCGCGACTTCGTGATCCGCGACGCCGACACGATCTACGTGACCGAGGCCCCCTTCACCCAGTGGAACAGGGTCATCAGCGCCATCACCGGCACCACCAGCTCGGCCGCCAGCCTGACCACCGTCACCGGCGGCTGAGGGCGCCATGGGCCTCGGGCCTGAGACCTACGACAGTCCCGCCGCCGGTCCCCAGAAGGACCGGCGGCTTTTTGTCTACAATGGCGGCTTCCTGACCCAGGGCCGCATCCGCCGCATCCTCACCCTGGCGGGCTACAGTCTGCACCTTGGCCTGCCCAAGGCGGAGGGCGATGCCGTCGCCGTCTGGGGCAACTCCCCCACCGCCCACCGCGGCGAGGGCGTGGCCGAGGCCCGCACTGCCCCCCTGGTGCGGATCGAGGATGCCTTCCTGCGCTCGCTCCACCCCGGGCGCGCGGGCGATCCGCCCCTGGGCCTGCTCGTCGATCACCGGGGCCTGCACTTCGATCCCGCCCGCCCCTCCGATCTTGAGGAACTGCTCGCCAACCACCCGCTGGATGACACCGGCCTTCTGGACCGCGCCCGGGGCGCCATCGCCCGGCTCCAGGAGGCCCACCTGACCAAGTACACGGCCTTCGAGCCGGAGGCCCCGGTGCCCGATCCCGGCTACGTCCTGGTGATCGACCAGACCGAGGGCGACGCCTCGGTCACCGCCTCGGGGGCCGACAGGGGCCGCTTCCTGGAGATGCTGGTCTTTGCCCAGGAGGAACACCCGGGCGCCCGTGTCCTGATCAAGACCCACCCCGAGACCGTCCAGGGCTTCCGCAAGGGCTACTTCGGCCCCGAGGACGAGAACGCGCGCATCAGGCTCTTTTCCGATCCGGTCAGCCCCTGGCGGCTCTTCGAGGGGGCCGTCGGGGTCTATACCGTCAGCTCCCAGATGGGCTTCGAGGCGATCTTCGCGGGCCACCGGCCGCGCACCTTCGGCCAGCCCTTCTACGCCGGCTGGGGCCTGACCAAGGACGAGTTTCCCGTGGCCCGCCGCCAGCGCCGCCTGACCCGCGCCCAGCTCTTTGCCGCCGCCATGATCCTCTACCCCACCTGGTACGATCCCCAGCGCGACAGGCTCTGCACCCTGGAGGAGGCCCTGGCCGCCCTGGAGGCCCAGACGCGCGCCTGGCGCGAGGATCACCGGGGCTGGGTCGCCTCGGGCATGAGGCTCTGGAAACGCCGCCCCCTGCAACAGTTCTTCGGCCAGCAGCGGCCCCTGCGCTTTGAGGAGGAGCCCGCCCGCGCCCGCGCGACGGGGCTGCCCTGGATGGTCTGGGCGGGCCAGGCCGAGGTGGGCCACGAGGGCGCGCACCGGGTCGAGGATGGCTTCATCCGGTCGCGCGGGCTGGGGGCCGAGCTGGTGCCGCCCCTCTCGCTGGTGCTCGATGACCTGGGCATCTACTACGATCCCGCCCGCCCCAGCCGCCTGGAGAAGTTGATCGCCGCCCGGGCCGAGCTGCGGCCCGACCAGCGCGCCCGCGCCCGCGCTCTCATCGCCCGCCTGACCGAGGGCGGGGTGAGCAAGTACAACCTCGCCGCCGAGGCGCCCGATCTCGCCCAACTGCCCGAGGGCCCGCGCCTGCTGGTGCCGGGCCAGGTGGCCGACGATGCCTCGATCCGCACCGGCACCGACCGCGTGGCCGACAATGCGGCCCTCCTGGCCGCCGCCCGCGCCGCCCGGCCCGAGGCGGCGATCCTCTACAAGCCCCACCCGGACGTGGAGGCGGGCCTGCGCGCGGGCGAGATCGACCCCGCCGGCCAGGCCGACCTGGTGCTCACCCGTTGCGATCCCCTCGCGGCCCTGGCGCTGGTCGAGGAGGTCTGGACCATGACCTCTCTGCTGGGCTTCGAGGCGCTTTTGCGGGGCAAGCGCGTTGTCACCCTGGGCGCCCCCTTCTATGCTGGCTGGAGCCTCACCGAGGACCGCGGCGAGGTCCCGCCACGGCGCCGCGCCGATGTCTCGCTCGAGGGGCTCGTCCATGCCGCCCTGATCGACTACCCCCGCTACCGCGATCCCGTCAGCGGCCTGCCCTGCCCGGTGGAGGTGGTGGTCGAAAGGCTCATTGCCGGGGAGGTGCCGCGCCCCGGTCCGGGCAACCGGCTGCTCTCCAAGCTCCAGGGGCTCTTCGCCTCCCAGGCGCACCTCTGGCGCCGGGGCTGAGGCCCCTCAATCCGTCGGCCGCGCCCAGACCTGAAGCACATCGGGGCCCACCGGGCGGCTCTCCTTGAGGGTGAAGCGCGGCGCCTCGCCGAGCCGCGCCAGTCCCATGGCCCCGATCCCCGGCAACCCCTCGGCGCCGATCACCAGGCCCGCCGTGAAGCCCACCAGCTCGTCCACCAGGTCCGCCTCGATGAGGGAGGCCGCCAGGGCGCTGCCGCCCTCGCAGAAGACCCGCGTGAGGCCGTGCTGGCCAAGCTGCTGCAGCACGTCCTCGGCATCGAGCTGGGCGCCCCTGATGCGGCAGGAGAGAAGCGTCGCCCCGAGGTCGCGCCAGGTCTGCATCAGGGTCGCGTCGGCATCCTGGCCGTGGCAGAGGAGCAGCGGCACCTCCCCGGCGGTGCGCGCGAGCTGGCCCATGAGCGGCAGGTCGAGACGGCGCGAGATCACCACCCGCAGGGGCTGGCGCGGCACCCCGAGGCCGCGCACCGTGAGGCTGGGATCATCCTTGCGGGCCGTGCCGCCGCCCACCATCACCGCATCGTGGCGCATCCGCATGGCATGGACCAGGCGCCGCGCCTCTGGGCCGGTGATCCACTGGCTCTCGCCGGTGCCGGTGGCGATCCGCCCGTCGAGCGACTGGGCCAGCTTCAGGGTGACGAAGGGGCGGCCCAGATCGGTGCGGCAGAAGAAGCCCGCGTGGTCCGCCCGTGCGGCATCTTCGCGCAGCCCGAGGAAAACCTCCACACCCGCCGCGCGCAGCATCTCAAGGCCCTTGCCATCCACCCGGCGGTCACTGTCGCCGGTGGCCACGACGCAGCGCGCGATGCCGGCCTCGATCAGGGCCCGGGCACAGGGCGGCGTCTGGCCCTGGTGGGCGCAGGGTTCAAGGGTGACATAGGCGGTGGCCCCGCGCGCCGCCGCCCCGGCCTGGGCCAGGGCCACGGTCTCGCCGTGCGGGCGGCCGCCCGGCTGGGTCCAGCCACGGCCCACCACGCGGCCCTCCTTGACGATGACGCAGCCCACCGCCGGGTTGGGCCAGACCTGGCCAAGCCCGCGCCGCCCCAGCGAGAGGGCGAGGTCCATGAAGCGGGCGTCGCTCACCCCTCGGTCGGGGCGTCAGGCCGAAGCTCGGCCACGAACTTGTCGAAATCGTCCGCTGCCTGGAAATTCTTGTAAACGCTAGCAAAACGCACGTAGGCCACGGTGTCGATCCGGGCCAGGGCCTCCATCACGATCTCGCCGATCAGCTTGGAGGGGATGTCCGTCTCGCCCATCGATTCCAGCCGCCGCACGATGCCACTGATCATCTGGTCGATGCGCTCGGGGTCGATCGGGCGCTTCTGCATGGAGATGCGGATGGAACGTTCCAGCTTGTCGCGGTCGAAGTCCTCGCGCTTGCCCGAGGTCTTGATGACCACGAGGTCGCGCAGCTGCACCCGCTCGTAGGTGGTGAAGCGGCCGCCACAGGCCGGGCAGAAACGGCGCCGCCGGATGGAGACGTGGTCCTCGGCGGGACGGCTGTCCTTCACCTGGGTGTCAATGTTTCCGCAAAACGGGCAGCGCATGACCGTCCCCTTCTTCTTCCTGCCTCACTTGTGGGGCTTTTGGCCCACCTCCCTAAACTTATAGGACAGCCCACAGGTTTTGGGTAGGGGCCAATTTGACCGCTAGATATTGATGAAATCCCTCGTGAACCCGGCGCCGCCGGGGCGCGTTGGCTCTGCAACGCAGCATGACATGATAGGAGACAGAGCATGACCAAGACCCTCTTCATCACCGGCGCCTCCAGCGGCATCGGCGCCGCCACCGCCCGCGCCGCCGCCCAGTGCGGCTGGAAGGTCGCCCTCTTTGCCCGCAGCGAGGACAAGCTGAAGAAACTGGCCGAGGAGATCGGTAGCGATGCCCTCGTCCTGCCCGGCGACGCCACCGACTACGACGCCCAGAAGGCCGCCATCGAGCGGGTGGTCGAGGAGTGGGGCCAGCTTGACGCGGTCTTCGCCAATGCCGGACGCGGCACCTCCCAGGCGGGCACCGAGAAGGGCGACCCGGAGGACTGGAAGGGCATGGTGGAGATCAACATCATGGGCGCCCTCCACACGGCCCACGCCGCCCTGCCCCACCTGCGCAAGACCACCGGCCAGTACGTCGTCACCGGCTCGGCGGCCGGGCGGCGCCACATCCAGGGCTCCATCTACGGCGCCACCAAGTGGTTCATCCACGGCTTCGCGGGCAACCTGGCCGACGAGATGGCCGAATGGGGCGGCCGCTGCATGGTGGTTTCGCCCGGGATGGTGAACACCGAGTTCTTCGACGAGGCCAAGCCCGACAAGCTGGCCCCCGAGGACGTGGCCGACGCCGTGCTGCACGCCCTCGAGGCGCCCAAGCGCGCCGCGATCCGCGAGATCCACCTCATGCCCACCGGCTGAGGCGGCTCAGCCGAGATGCGCCGCCACCTTGCGCAGGTGCGGCGCGTCCCGGTGCTCGAACAGGTAGATCCCCTGCCAGGTGCCCAGCATCAGCCGCCCCTCCTGCACCGGGATGGAGAGGCTGACGGGCATCATGGCGGCCTTGATGTGGGCCGGCATGTCGTCCGGCCCCTCCGTCGTGTGGCGCAGGTAGGCCATGGCGGGGTCATCGGCGGGCGGCACCAGGCGGGCGAAGTAGGCCTTGAGATCGCGCTGCACGTCCCTGTCGGCATTCTCCTGGATCAGCAGGGAGGCCGAGGTGTGGCGCACGAAGAGGGTCAGGAGATGGCCCTCCTGGCCGCGCACCCAGGCGGCCACCTGGGCGGTGAACTCATAGAGCCCCTGGCCCCGCGTGCTGATCTGGAATTCCTGCTGCATGGCGCCAGCATGGGCCGCGCCGGGCGCCGCCGCAAGGGGTGTCTAAGGTCTACTTCGTCGAGCGGGTGAAGGCATCGCGGCAGTAGCGCCGCGCCTGGACCGATTGCAAGGTCAGGCCGGGCCGGTCCACCTCCAGGCTGTAGCCCCGCTCGGCCCGGGGCAGGCCCGCCGGATCGGTCGTGAAGGTCACCGCCTTGCGCCCCGGTGCCGTGCGCGCGGGGGCACGCGGGCGCTTGACGTAGATCGGCGTCTGCTCCGATAGGCCCGAGCGCCGGGTCACAAAGGTGGCCGCCCCGCACCAGAAATCCGCCGCCCCCATGGCGCGGGTCTCCACCACCTCGAAATCGCTGCCGTTCAGGGCATTGATGAGCATGGCGTCCTGCTCGCCCAGGGTGTCCGCCGCCAGGGGCGCGGCGCTCAGCAGGGCCAGGCCCAGGATCAGCTGCCGCATCAGCGGGTCCTCAGCCGGAAATCGGCGCAGAAGCTCAGGGCGTGGGCCAGGCTCAGGTTGGCCCCGGCGCGGCGGATCGAGTTGCCGAGGATGAGCACGGAACTGGGCGCGAGGCCCGCGGGATCGAGGGTGAAGGTGACCGGGCCGCGCCGGGTCTCCTCGGCCACGTAGATGCGGGTCGTGGCGGCCCCGCCGCGCACCCGCTGGGCATAGTCGGCGGCGGCGCACCACATGCCGCGCGCCCCCATGCCGCCGCCATCGGCGACGCGGAAGCCGCCGGGGACCGGGGTGACCGTGATGTCGCCCTGGGCGCGGTAGCTCTGGGCGGAGGCCGGCAGGGCCAGGAAGGCGGCGAGCCCGAGGGCGGTGAGGAAGGCTTTCATGCTAGGGTCTCCTCTTGAACAGGATGTCGTCGAGCTCGATCAGGTAGTCCTTGCAGAATTGATAGGCATGGTGGACCGGCAGGCTTTGCCCCGCCCGGTTGACCGAGACCGAGTAGGAGCGGAAGGGCGCCTCGCCAAGCTGCGCGGCATCGAGCGTGAAGGTCACGCCCCGGCGCCCCAGGCCCGAGACGGCGGGGCCCCGCGGGCTTTTGACGTAAAGCCGCCCGTCGCGCGCCGCGCCCCGCCTGAGGGCATAGTCCGCCGCCGCGCACCAGAGCCCCCGCGCCCCCTCACCGCGCGCCTCGATCACCTCGAAGTCGCTGCCGTTGAGGGGCACGACGGTGAGCCGGTTCACGGCCTGGAAGGTCTGGGCGGGGGCGGCCTGGGCCAGGCAGAGGGCCAGCAGCGCGCCGGGCAGCAGGGGGCGCATGGGGGAGCCTTTCCGGGGTTGGATGGCGCTAAGGTAGGCGAGGTTGAGGGGAGGTCAAAATCAACTCGCGGTGAGATTGTGGGGGGGGGGGCGCCTAGTCCGCGTTCACCGCTCTGTCACTAAGGGCGGCGCCGACCCGCGGGGGGGCGCAAAGCGCCGCCCCAGGGGGGCGGGTCGGCGCTGCCCGGCGTGCCGCCGGGCGGGACACGGGGGCTAAGGGAGTGAAAGGATGGCAGATAAAGATTCTGCCACGGGCGATGTGCCTATCGGGAACCACCGGCAATGGCCACGCAGCGGCCTTCCGCCGGGCACCCCCCCCCAAACGAAAAACGGCCCCACCCGGGGCCGCCTTCCTCACTGGTCCAAAAAAGACCGCAGCTTCCGGCTGCGGCTGGGGTGCTTCAGCTTCCGCAGCGCCTTGGCCTCGATCTGACGGATCCGTTCGCGCGTCACGGAGAACTGCTGGCCCACTTCCTCGAGCGTGTGGTCGGTGTTCATGCCGATGCCGAAGCGCATTCGCAGGACCCGCTCCTCGCGCGGGGTGAGCGAGGCCAGGACCCGCGTCGTGGTCTCCTTGAGGTTCTCCTGAATGGCCGAGTCGAGCGGCAGGACGGCATTCTTGTCCTCGATGAAATCACCAAGCTGCGAATCCTCCTCGTCGCCGATCGGCGTCTCGAGGGAAATCGGCTCCTTGGCGATCTTCATCACCTTGCGCACCTTCTCCAGCGGCATCTGCAGCTTCTCGGCCAGCTCCTCGGGCGTCGGCTCGCGGCCGATCTCGTGCAGCATCTGGCGGCCCGTGCGGACCAGCTTGTTGATCGTCTCGATCATGTGCACCGGGATGCGGATGGTGCGCGCCTGGTCCGCGATGGACCGCGTGATCGCCTGCCTGATCCACCAGGTGGCATAGGTGGAAAACTTGTAGCCGCGGCGGTACTCGAACTTGTCCACGGCCTTCATCAGGCCGATGTTGCCTTCCTGAATGAGATCAAGGAATTGCAGCCCGCGGTTCGTGTACTTCTTGGCGATGGAGATGACGAGCCGCAGGTTGGCCTCGACCATTTCCTTCTTGGCCTGCCGGGCCTCCTTCTCGCCCTTCTGGACCTGCTGCACGATGCGGCGGAATTCCGAGATGTCGAGACCCACGTACTGGCCCACCTGGGCCATGTCGGCGCGCAGGTCCTCGACCTTGTCGCTGGAGCGCTCGATGAACATCTGCCAGCCCCGCCCGGATTTCTGCGCCATGCGCTCCATCCAGTTGGGGTCAAGCTCGTAGCCGCGGTAGGCCTCGACGAATTCCTTGCGGTTGATGCGGGCCTGGTCGGCCAGCTTCACCATCGCCGAGTCGATCTGCATGATCCGGCGGTTGATGCCGTAGAGCTGGTCGATCAGGGCCTCGATGCGGTTGTTGTGCAGGTGCAGATCGTTCACCAGGGCGACGATTTCGGCGCGCAGCTTCTGGTAGGTCTCTTCTTCCTGGTCCGAGAAGGAGCCATCCTCGTTCAGGGTGGCGGAGATGCGGCTGTCCTGCATCTCGCTCAGCTTGGCGTAGTCCTCGGCGATGAGGTCCAGCGCCTCCAGCACCTGCGGCTTGAGGGCGGCCTCCATGGCGGCCAGGCTCATGTTGGCCTGATCCTCCTCGTCGTCCTCCTCCTCGCGGCTGATCGGATTGCCGTCGGCGTCGAGCTCCTGCTTGGGGTTCTCCTCGCCCTTGCTCTCCTCGGCACCGGCGGCGGGGACAACGGGGCTGGAGTCCTCCTCCTCGCCAAGCTGGTTGCCGAAGGTCGCCTCGAGGTCGATCACGTCGCGCAGCAGGATCTCCTCGGAGAGAAGTTCGTCGCGCCAGATGGTGATCGCCTGGAAGGTCAGCGGGCTCTCGCAGAGGCCCGCGATCATGGTGTTGCGGCCGGCCTCGATGCGCTTGGCGATGGCGATCTCGCCCTCGCGGGAAAGCAGCTCCACGGAGCCCATCTCGCGCAGGTACATGCGCACCGGGTCATCCGTGCGGTCAAGCTTCTCGGTGGTGCCGGAGGAGAGCGCCACCTCCTTGTTGCTGTCCGTGGTGGTGAGTTCGGTGGAGCCCTTCTGCTCCTCCTCCTCGGCCTCCTCGTCCTCGATGATGTTGATGCCCATTTCGGAAAGCATCGACATCACGTCCTCGATCTGCTCCGAGCTGACCTGATCCGGCGGCAGGACCGTGTTGAGCTGATCGTAGGTGATGTAGCCCTTCTCGCGGGCCTCGCCGATCATCTTCTTGACGGCGGCCTGGGACATGTCCAGCGAATGACCGCTGTCGGCGTCGTCCCGTTTGGTATCGTCGTTCGTATCCTTGGCGGCCATATGGTCCCTCCAGAGCGCGCTTGCGCGAATCAGATCAGATGATTCGGCTTAAACCCGAATCATGCGGTGAACGGGGTGATTCTTAAACCCGTCCCCCTGCTTTTTCCTAAAGTCCTTGCAAAAAAGATCATGCACTGCGCAACGCCCTCTCAATGACCGCCTTTCGACTTGTCGAACCTGATCGTGCCCAGCAGCGCATCAAGGGCACTGCGTTCATCCTTGGAGATGCGCGCGCCATTGTCGCCCACCTCGTACTCGCCCTTGTCTTCCTGTCCCGAGCGGCTGGCCTGCTGGGCCGCCTTGGCCGCCTCGGAAAGCCGCCAGGTGACCCCCTCATCGGGCTGTCCGTCCAGGTCCTCGACCGCCTCGGCGATCTCGGCATCGAGCCCGCGGGCCGCCTTCAGCTTGGCCAGCTCCTCGGCCACGGTGAGCCGGGCGAGTTCCTGATTGCCGGGATTGCGGACACAGGGCGTGATGGCGACATGGCTCCGCCCCAGCAGGTTTTCAAGGGTTTCGGGGCCCAGGGCCTCGGAAATTCTTTGCCGCGCCTGGGTCGGCTCGGCAAGCCCGTGGCGCAGGATGGCGTCGCGGATGGCGGCATGGTCGGGGTCGCCGCAGCTCATGGTCTCGAGCGCGCTTTCGAACTCCTCGACGATCTCGGGGCAGGAAACGCAGGCCGCCAGCACCACGGCCTCGCGAAGGTGTTCGGTGCTGCGCAGGTCCTCCGCCGCCGCCAGCAGCGAGGCCTTGGTCGTCGGCAGGGGGGCCTGGGCGCCGTCGGGCCGCCAGGCGCCGCGCGGCTTGCCCCGGCCGCCACCCCCGCCGCCCATGGCGCCGCCGCCTGCCCCACCCTCGGGGCGGCGCCGGAAGAGCTGCCAGCGCAGCTCCTTGATCTCCTGTCCGTAGTGGCTGCGGATCGAGGGGTCGCGGATCAGCTTGATGCGTTCGCGCAGGGCCTTGTCGAGCGCCGCCTTGCGCTCGGGGCTGTCAAAGACTTTGCCCGCCGTCTCGCGCTGCCAGAGCAGCTTGACCATGGGCTGGGCCTCGGCCAGCAGCTTCTCGAGCGCCGCGCGGCCCTGGTCGCGCAGCAGGTCGTCCGGGTCCTGGCCCTCGGGCATGACGGCAAAGCGCAGGGAGCGGCCGGCCTCCAGCAGCGGCAGGGCCAGGTCGATCAGCCGCAGGGCCGCGCGCTGGCCCGCCGCATCCCCGTCGAGCGTGATGACCGGCTCCGGGTCGATCCGCCAGAGCAGCTGGAGCTGGCTTTCGGTGATGGCCGTGCCGAGGGGCGCCACGGCGGCCTCGAAGCCGGCCCCGTGCAGGGCGATGACATCCATGTAGCCCTCGGCCACCAGGAGCGGCTGGCCCCGCCCCGCCGCCTGGCGCGCGCCCTGGACGTTGTAGAGGTTGCGCCCCTTGTCGAAGAGCTCGGTCTCGGGCGAGTTGAGGTACTTGGCGTTGTCGTTCGGGTCCATCGCCCGGCCACCAAAGGCGATGGCCCTGCCGCGCCCGTCGCGGATCGGGAACATGATGCGGTTGCGGAAGGTGTCGTAGGGCCGCCCGCCCTTGGAGGAGGGCTTGGCCAGGCCCGCCGCAAGGATCAGCTCGTCGGCCACGTTCTTGCCCTTGAGCGCGTCCCAGAGGCCCTGCCAGCTTTCGGGCGCGAAGCCGATCTCCCAGTGCTCCAGCGCCTCCTCCGAGAGGCCGCGCCGCGCCAGGTAGGCCCGGGCATCGGCGGCCACCCCGGTGCGGAGCTGAAGCCGGAACCAGCGCACCGCCAGCTCCATCACCTCGGCCAGCTCGCTGCGGCGGTCGGCCTTCTCGGCCGCCTTGGGATCGCGCGCGGGCATCTGCATCCCGGCCTCGCGGGCCAGGATCTCCACCGCCTCCATGAAGCTCACGTTCTCCGTTTCCTGGACGAAGGAGAGGGCATCGCCCTTCGCATGGCAGCCGAAGCAGTAGTAGAAGCCCTTGCGGTCATCGACGTGGAAGGAGGCCGTCTTTTCCTGGTGGAAGGGGCACGGCGCCCAGAGATCGCCCTTGCCCTGGTTGGACTTGCGCGCGTCCCACATGACCTTGCGCCCCACCACCTGGGCGAGGCTCGACCGGCTGCGCAGTTCGTCCAGGAATCCGGGGGGCAGGCTCATGTCTCATCCTAGAAAGCGCGGCGGGGCGGAGTCCAGCGGACCGCCCTGCCCTTTTTCGATGCGGTGGTGCGGCGGCAGGGCCGCCGGGGGGCTCTACTGCGACAGGCAGGTCTGGCGCCAGGCCTCGCCGAGGTTCTGCTCGCGCAGGTCCTTCATCTTGACGTCGCCGCCGTAGATCCAGCCCGCGAAGATCGGGATGGCGTTGTTGTAGCGGTCCGGCCAGTCGGCCTCGGCCGAGACATGGGCCCGAACCTCCTCCTCCTTCACGCGGTCGAGACGGGCCTGCTGCACCGCCGCCACCACCTGGCCCTGGTAGGCGCAGTCGGTTTCCTTCTCGCTCGCCGCCAGCGCGCTGCCGCCGACGCTTGCGAAGCTGGCGATCAGGCCGGCCAGAATGGTTCTTTTCATCACTCGATCTCCCCTCGTTCGGGCCACCGGGATTCGCCCGCGGACGACAATCTAGCGCCGCGCGGCGACCGCCGCCATGGCCTGTTTCAGATCATGTACCAATGTGGCCGCCATGGAGCGGAAGACAAGGATCAGGAACTTCTGCGGCCCGATCCGGGTGATCGAGGCGTTCATGTGGTAAAGCTGCGTGCGCGCCGTGTGGCCGCGCTTGAAGTGGGCCGCGCGCAGGTCCACCGGAACGAGCCGCGCCAGCACGGCTTCCGTGGCTTCCCCCTCCAGCGTCACGGCGCACCAGGCGTCGCTCTGGTCCACCAGGGCGCCCGCCTTGGCGAGGGCCGCATCGGGCGCGGGCCCGGCCAGGAGCACCTCGCGCAGGCCGAACCAAATGCAGCGCGCGCCCGCCTTGCCGGTGGCCCGGTTGGGCGCGGGCCAGGTCATGCCGTGGGCCGCCTCCAGGGCCTCGGCCATGTCCTTCCCCTCGAAGGCCCAGAGAGAGGTCAGGTGCCCCAGCTCGGCCTCCTCCAGCCGCGCCTGGCCGATCTCCAGCGGCAGAAGCCCCTGGGCCGGTGTTCTCTGCAAGAGCTCAACCACGGACACGTCCTCCCTCTGGATCGACAAAGACCGGATCGCAGATCTCCACCTCCGTCTCGATGCCGCGCAGGGCGTCTACAAGGCGGATCACATCGCCATGGCGCTCCGGCCCGCGCTTGACGAAGCCGAGCCCGATGTAGCCCCCCACCTCGGGCGAGAAGCAGACGGAGGAGACATGGCCCAGGCCCTTGCCGTTGACCGCCTCCTCCTCGCGCTCGAACAGATGCGCCCCGGCGCTGATCTCCTTCATTGGGCTCAGGGCCTTGAGGCCCACGAGGCGCGGCCGGTCCTCTTCGACCAGGCCGGGCCGGGCGGCCATGACCTTGCCGATGCAGTCCTTCTTGGCCGAGATCATGCGCGCCATGCCCACGTCGAAAGCCGTGGCCCGGCCCTCGATCTCGGCGTGGGTCAGGAAGCCCTTCTCGATCCGCAGGACGTTCAGCGCCTCCATGCCGTAGGCGCCGCCGCCCATTTCCTCGGCCCGCTCCACCAGCAGATCAAAAAGCGCCGCCCCGTAGCGGGCGGGCACGGCCAGCTCAAAGCCCAGCTCGCCCGAGAAGGAGATGCGGAAGAGCCGCCCCTCGACGCCCCCGACGCGCACCGCCCCGCAGGACATGAAGGGCCAGTCCTCGCCGCCGATCTCGCGCTCCAGCAGGCCCTCCAGCAGGGCCCGGCTCCGGGGCCCTGCCACGGCAAACTGGGCCCACTGCTCGGTGACTGAGGTGAAGGCCACGCGCCACTCGGGGTGCAGGCACTGGGTGACGAACTCCAGGTGCCGCATCACCGCTCCGGCGGCGGCTGTCGTGGTGGTCATCAGGTAGTGCTCTTCGCCGAGCCGCGCGGTGGTGCCGTCGTCCATCACGGAACCATCCTCGCGCAGCATCAGGCCGTAGCGCACGCGCCCCACCTTCAGGCTGGAGAAGAGGTTGGTATAGACAAAATCCAGCAGGGCCGCCGCATCGGGGCCCTGGATGTCGATCTTGCCCAGGGTCGAGACATCGCAGACCCCCACGGCGCCGCGCACGTGGCCCACCTCGCGGTCGCAGGACTGGCGCCAGGTGCGCTCGCCGCCGCGCGGGAAGTAGCTGGGCCGGTACCAGAGCCCGGCCTCGATCATCGGCGCCCCCATCTCCACCGAGCGGGCGTGGGAGGTGGTGAAGCGCTGCGGCGCAAAGCCCGCGCCCTGGGCCCCGGCCCCCATGGCGGCGATGGCCACGGGCACGTAGGGCGGGCGGTAGGTGGTGGTGCCGGTCTCTGGAATGCCGCGCCCGGTGGCATCGGCCAGCAGCGCCAGGGCCTGGATGTTGGAGTTCTTGCCCTGGTCGGTCGCCATGCCTTGCGTGGTGTAGCGCTTCATATGCTCGACGGAGGTGAAGTTCTCCTCCGCCGCCTGCTTGATGTCCTTCACGCTCACGTCGTTCTGGAGGTCGAGGAAGGCGCGCCCGCGCCCCGCCACGGCCCAGAGCGGCTGCATCCGGTAGGGCGCATCCTCGGCCTCGGGCAGCTTCACCTCGATGCGCTTGCGCCCCAGGTCCTCCAGCGCCTCAAGGCCCGCCGCCCGGCCGGCCTCGAGGCAGCCCTGGGTCGAGAAGGTGCCGGCACAGGCCCCCGCCGCCGCAAGCCCCGGCACGGCCCCCTCGGTGGGCACGAAGGCCTGGATCGCGGGGTCCCAGGTGGGCCGCCCGTTGAGGTGGCAGGTCAGATGCACCGTGGGGTTCCAGCCGCCCGAGACGGCCAGGCAATCGGCCTGGATACGCTGCTCCCCGGCGGCGGTGCGCAGGGTCACCGCCTCCAGCTCCTTGCGGCCCGCCGCGTTGCAGACCTGGGCGCCGCGGTAGAAGGGGAAATCCCCGCCCGCCAGCTCGGCCTCGGGGCGGCTGTCCACCAGGGCCGCCACATGGATGCCCGCCGCCTGAAGATCGCGCGCCGTGCGGTGGGCGCCCTCGTTGTTGCCAAAGACCACCACCTTGCGGCCCGTGGCCACGCCCCAGCGGTTGAGGTAGGCGCGGACGGCGCCCGCCACCATGATGCCGGGCCGGTCGTTGTTCTGGAAGGCCACCGGACGCTCCAGCGCCCCCGCCGCCAGGATCGCCCGCTTCGCGTTGATCCGCCAGAAGCACTCCAGCGGGGCCCCGCCGCCGCGCCGCCCGGTGTGTTGGTTGACCCGCTCCAGGGCGCCGAACTGGTGCCCGTCGTAGGCCCCGGTGACGGTGGTGCGGGACATGAGCCGCACGTTCTCCATGCCCGCCAGCTCGGCCACCACCTCGGCGGCCCAGAGCGATCCGGGCCGGTGGTTGACGGAGAGGCTCTCGGCGTTGAGCCGCCCGCCCAGGAGGCTGTCCTCGTCCGCCAGGATCACATCGGCCCCGCCGCGCGCCGCCGTCAGGGCCGCCATGAGCCCCGTGGGCCCCGCGCCGATCACCAGCAGGTCGCAGTGCGCCCAGGCCCGCTCGTAGGCGTCGGGGTTGCGCTTGCCGCTGAGCGCGCCGAGGCCCGCGGCCTTGCGGATCACCGGCTCGTAGAGGGCCTCCCAGGCGGCCCGGGGCCACATGAAGGTCTTGTAGTAGAAGCCCGCCCCGAGGAAGGGCGCGGCCAGGTCGTTGACCGCCATCAGGTCGAAATCGAGCGTCGGCCAGGCGTTCTGGGAATGGGTTTCCAGCCCCTCCCAGATTTCCTGCTGGGTGGCCCGCACGTTGGGCTCGCGGCGGCCGCCGCGCCCGGTGGTGATGAGGGCGTTGGGCTCCTCGCTGCCGGCCGTCAGGGGGCCGCGCGGGCGGTGATACTTGAACGAGCGGCCCATCAGCTTGACGCCGCTGGCGAGCAGCGCCGAGGCCACGGTGTCGCCCGCGAAGCCGCTGTAGGACCGGCCGTCGAAGCGGAAGCGGATCTTCTGGCCGCGGTCGATCAGTCCCTTGCCCGCAACCCTCATGCCGCGCCCCCCTTGGCATCGCGCGCCAGCACCACCCCGGAGATGAGGTGACTGGTGGTGTGCCGCGTCACCACCAGCCAGGCGCCGCAGCCGGCCTCGTGCTGCCAGAGCTCGCGGCGCTCCCCCACCGGGTTCTCGCGCAGGTGCAGGTAGTTTTCCCAGGCCGCCTCGCCCGCCTCGGGGGCAGGCCGGTCGAGCATCACCGCCTCGCCCTGGTAGTAGAACTCGCGGCGCTCGCGGTCGCCGCAGATGGGACAGTCAATGCGCATCGGTGCCTCTCTGGCGGGGGGCCATTCCCCGCTCCTCGATCATGCCAGCTTCTCTCATCTCGCCCCTCCCCCGGTCTCAGTGCAGGTTGTGCTGAGACCCGGTGGCCTCTTCGTCCATCAGCCCGCGCCCGGTGCGGAAGCGGTCCAGCCGGAACTTCGCCGCCGGGGCGTGGTGTTCGCCCGTGGCCATCAGGTGGGCGAAGGAGAAGCCCGAGCCGGGCACCGCCTTGAAGCCGCCGTAGCACCAGCCGCAGTCGATGAAGAGGCCCTCGGTGTCCGTCTTGTCGATGATCGGGCTGCCATCTGGCGTCATGTCCATGATGCCGCCCCAGGAGCGCAGGACCTTGGCCTTGCCGATCATCGGCATGAGGGTCATGCCGGCCTCCATCACGTGCTCCACCATGGGCAGGTTGCCGCGCTGGGCGTAGGAGGCGTAGAAGTCCAGGTCGCCGCCGAAGACCAGGCCGCCCTTGTCGGACTGGCTGATGTAGAAGTGACCCATGCCGAAGCTGATGACATGGTCGATGACGGGCTTCAGCCCCTCGGTCACGAAGGCCTGGAGGACATGGCTCTCGATCGGCAGGCGCATCCCGGCCATGGCGGCCACCTGACCCGAGCGGCCCGCCACGACGATGCCCACCTTCTTGGCCCGGATCGCGCCGCGCGTCGTCTGGACGCCACGGACCTTGCCGTTCTCGATGTCGATGCCCGTCACCTCGCACTGCTGGATCAGGTCCACGCCGCGGCTGTCGGCGCCCCGGGCGTAGCCCCAGGCCACGGCATCGTGCCGCGCCGTGCCGCCGCGCCGGTGCAGCAGGCCGCCGTAGATCGGGAAGCGCACATTGTCGAAGTCGAGGTAGGGCAGCATGTGGCGCACGCCCGCCCGGTCCAGCAGCTCGGCATCGTCGCCCTGGGCGCGCATCTGGTTGCCGCGCCGCACGAAGGCGTCGCGCTGGCCGTCCGAGTGGAAGAGGTTGATGATGCCGCGCTGGGACATCATGGCGTTGTAGTTGAGATCCTGCTCCAGCCCCTCCCAGAGCTTGAGCGAGTGGGAATAGAACTCCGAGTTGCCCGGCATGGCGTAGTTGGCCCGCACGATGGTGGTGTTGCGCCCGACGTTGCCGCCGCCGAGGTAGCCCTTCTCCAGCACGGCGACGTTGGTGATGCCGTGGTTCTTGGCCAGGTAGTAGGCGGTCGAGAGGCCGTGGCCGCCGCCGCCGATGATGACGACGTCATATTCCTTCTTGGGCTCGGGATCGCGCCAGTGGGCCTGCCAGCCCCGGTTGCCGGTCAGCCCTTCCCGCAGCACGCGCCAGCCAGAAAACCGCATGTCAGCCTCACTCCCCTTCGCCTGGGCCGAACCCTATCCGCGTCCGGTCAGGAGTATCAATGGGGCGGCGAGGGGCACTGGCGCTTTTCGACAGGGAATGGTCGGGGAGCGACCTGGGGGGGTGACGGGGTGGGCTGTGTCACCCTCGGACCTGATCCGAGGGTCTCTCGCAGCGGCGGGAGATCCCGGGTCAAGCCCGAGATGACGGCGGCGGAAGCGAACCCTCCGAAGCCGTGCCAGCGCCGGACCGGGGGACGGCGCTGCTGATCCACCCGCTACAGTACTTTATGGCAGCCACGTACATCTTCGCGGCGGGCTCAGTGTTGCCGACAGCCAAAGCGCCGGCCCATGGGGCCGGTCCGGCGCTGGCACGGCGGTCGCTGGCGCGACCTTGATTCCGTGCCGGGGGATGACTCGGAAGCCTCATTCTAGGTTGCCCTTGGAATGATTCACTGTCTCCGGGTGACGTACCAGGGTGGGAGGATTCTGATTAGCAATGGCCGAAGCCACGGCGCGAGCACCATCTTGCGCACCAATCCCGGCGTGGAACTGGCGCCTCAGCCACAGGAGAACCGTCACCCTCAGACCTGATCCGAGGGTCTCTCGCAGCCGCGGGAGATCCCGGGTCACGCCCGGGATGACGACGGCAGGGCCCCCACCCCACCAAAAAAAGCCGCCCCGGTCCCCCGGGACGGCTCCTCTCTCCAACCGCGCGCCCTCACACCGGCGTGGCGCCCGCCGCCTTTTCCTGCGGCGGCGGTACGACGCGGCGGTCGGGGTCGTGGCGGCCGGGCCAGGTGCCCTGGCCGGTGGCCCGCGCCCGCTGGGCCTCGAACACCCGGGTGATGGTGCGGCCCGCGCCGGCCGTCTCTTGCTTTTGCTCTTGCTCGCTCATGGGGTTCTCGCCTTGCGGCCTCCTCTGGCGGGGGCCCCCTTGGCCCCCCTTCAAAGGGGCAACCCCCGCCCCGGCGGGCGGTTCCGCGCCCCCAGGCACCCCGCGCGAAAGGCCGCCGAGCGGCGCTCAGAGCCCCTTGGCGCGGTAGCTCGCGGCCACCTTGCCGATCGAAACGAGGTAGGCGGCGGTGCGCAGGTTCTCCACATCGTCGCGCCCGTGCCAGACCTCGGCCATGGCCTCGTAGGCGGTGGACATGGTGTCATCCAGGCCCGAGCGCACCAGCTCCAGCTCGCCCGCCCCCTTGAGGTACTTCTCCTTGAAATTGGGGCTGAGCTGCCAGCCGATGCCCGTGTCCGCCGAGAGCCGCTCCAGCTCGTCCACCACGAGCTGGTGCCGGGCCTCCTCCTGGCGGCGCTGCATCCGGCCGAAGCGGATGTGGCTGAGGTTCTTGACCCACTCGAAGTAGGAGACGGTCACGCCGCCCGCGTTGGCATACATGTCGGGGATGATGACGATGCCCTTCTTGCGCAGGATCTCGTCGGCGCCGGCCGTCACCGGGCCGTTGGCCGCCTCGATGATCAGGGGCGCCTTGATGCGCTCGGCGTTGGAGAGGTTGATCACCCCCTCGAGGGCCGCGGGAATGAGGATGTCGCACTCCGCCTCCAGAAGCTTGGCGCCCTCCTCTTCCACGTGGGTGTCCTTGAAGCCCTGGATGGTGCCGTGCTTGACGATCCAGTCGTGCACCGCCTCCACGTCCAGCCCCTCCTCGTCGTAGAGGGCGCCGTCGCGCTCGATGATGGCGATGATCTTGCAGCCATCCTCCTCGGAGAGGAACTTGGCCGCGTGGTAGCCCACGTTGCCGAGGCCCTGGACGACGACGCGCTTGCCCTCCAGCGTGCCGCTGAGGTTGGCCTTGGCCAGCCCGTCGCGGTCCCGGAAGAAGGCGTGCAGGGCATACTGCACGCCCCGTCCCGTGGCCTCCGTCCGGCCCTGGATGCCGCCGCCGTTGGTGGGCTTGCCGGTGACGCAGGCGACGCCGTTGATGTCGGTGGTGTTCATGCGCTTGTACTGGTCGGCGATCCAGGCCATCTCGCGCTCGCCCGTGCCCATGTCGGGGGCGGGCACGTTCTGCGCGGGGTTGATCATGTCGCGCTTGATCAGCTCGTAGGCGAAGCGCCGGGTGATGAGCTCCAGTTCGTACTCGTCATACTCCCGCGGGTCGATGCAGAGCCCGCCCTTGGAGCCGCCGAAGGGGGCATCCACCAGGGCGCACTTGTAGGTCATCAGGGCCGCCAGGGCCTCCACCTCGTTCTGGTTCACCGCCATGGCGTAGCGGATGCCGCCCTTGACCGGCTCCATGTGCTCGGAATGGACGGAGCGGTAGCCGGTGAAGGTGTGGATCTGGCCGCGCAGGCGCACCCCGAAGCGCACCGTGTAGGTGGCGTTGCAGACGCGGATCTTCTCCTCCAGGCCGGGCGGCAGGTCCATCAGGGCCACGGCCTGATTGAACATGATGTCGACGCTTTCGCGGAATGATGGCTCGTTCAACGGGTTCATGCAGTTCCTCCAGTCTTCCTGCCGCCGCGCCCTGCCGCCCGGACGGGCGGCCGCACGGCCTGCCCCCTCACTGTAGCAGCCCCGCCGCAAACTTCGACAGTTCCTTTGCCCTAGCGTCAGGGCCAGTGCCGGGCATCGCAGCAAACCGTTGCCAGGGCGGAAACAGCCCCGCCCCGAGCCCCGCGATCAGTGCCGGAAAGTGCATAAAACCCGCCTTTTCGCCCCGGCCCCGCCGCAATTGGGCCACCTTTCGCGGGCATACAATCAGGGCGGTCTTTCCGCGCATCGCATCCCGGCCAGGAGGGCGGGGAATGAAAGGATGTCGAAATGACGAAGGTTTTTGACGTGTCGCACCGGCCCCTCCGGTGCCTTGCCATGCCCTGCCGCCGCTTCGCCCGGGACGAGGCGGGGGCGGTCAGCCTCTTCGCGCTCTTCATGGTGAT
Source organism: Sulfitobacter sp. (assembly GCA_965212515.1). Lineage (GTDB taxonomy): Bacteria > Pseudomonadota > Alphaproteobacteria > Rhodobacterales > Rhodobacteraceae > Sulfitobacter. The sequence continues at coordinate 2,965,310 of OZ243122.1, read as the reverse complement.
CATGATGATGATGATCGGCGGCATCGGCGCCGATCTCATGCGCCACGAGATGGAGCGCACCCGCATCCAGGCCCTGGCCGACCGGGCCGTGCTGGCCGCCGCCGACCTGGACCAGGAGCTGACCCCCGAGGAGGTGGTGCGCGACTACTTCGCCAAGTCCGGCATGGAGAACTTCATCTCCAACGTGATCGTGGACGAGGGCCTGAACTACCGCACCGTGACGGTGGACGCGAGCACCACCATGGAAACCCAGTTCATGGACTTTCTCGGCACCGAAAGCCTGGTCGTCCCGGCCTACTCCACCGCCGAGGAGAAGGTCGCCAAGGTCGAGATCTCCATGGTGCTCGATATCTCCGGCTCCATGCGCCACAACAACAAGATGGAGAACCTGCACGTGGCGGCGGGTGAGTTCATCGACACGGTGCTCAAGCCCGAAAACCAGGACCTGATTTCCATCTCGATCGTGCCCTACACCGCCCAGGTCAACGCCGGGCAGAACATCTTCGGCCAGCTCAACATCCCGCTGCTGCATGACTATTCCTACTGCGTCGACTTCGAGATCGACGATTTCGATCAGACGGCCCTGAGCCTCGTCCACCAGTACGAGCAGATGCAGCACTTCGATTCCGGTTACTATTGGAACGGCAGCCGCGAGGTGGACTCCATCAGCAACCCCGGCTGCCCGAAGCGCGACTTCGAAGAGATCGCCGCCTTCAGCCAGGACCCCGCCGCGCTCAAGGCCCGGATCAACCAGTTTCAGCCGCGCGCCAACACCGCCATCCACCTCGGCATGAAGTGGGGCGTGGCCATGCTCGATCCGGCCTTCTCCTCCATCACCTCGGCGCTGCCCAACGTGGATGCCGTCTTCAGCAACCGTCCCGCCGCCTACAGCGACAACGAGACCCTGAAGACCGTGATCCTGATGACCGACGGTGAGAACGTCACCACCTACCGGATCAACCCCTCGGTCTATGCCAACTACAACCACCGCCGCCACTGGAGCATCTATCCCCTGGGCTGGTACCTGAACCGGTACGTGGATTACCGCGACCACTGGCGCTGGCGCCAGACCCGCTACACCCCGGCCCAGGCCGACTCCATGCTCCAGTCGATCTGCGACGCCGCCAAGGCGCAGCGGATCGTGATCTGGTCCATCGGCTTCGAGGTGGGGGACCACGGCGCCAACGTGATGCGCAACTGCGCCTCCTCGCCAAGCCACTTCTTCCGCGTCGAAGGGGTGGAGATCTCCGAGGCCTTCAGCGCCATCGCGCGCCAGATCAACCAGCTGAGGCTCGTGCAATGAGACTGCGCCTTCGCCTGCCCCCCTTCCTGCGGCGCTTCGGGCGCGACGAGGACGGCGCGGTCATCATGATCGAGTTCGTGATCTTCGTGCCGCTGCTCTTCTCGGCCTTCCTGATGGCCACCGAGCTGGGCCTCTACTCGATGCGCCAGATGTTCCTCGACCGCGGCCTCGACATCGCCGTGCGCTACGTGCGGCTGAACACCAACGTCGTGATCACGCACCGCCAGCTCAAGGATATGGTCTGCGACAACGCGGGTTTCCTGGAGGACTGCAAGGACACCCTGCGGCTGGAGATGGTGCCGCTCGACCTGCGCGTCTTCAACGGCTTCACCCAGCCGCCGGACTGCGTCGACATCTCCGAGCCGGTGCAGCCGGTGCGCGGCTTTACCCTGGGCCAGGCCCAGGAGATGATGCTGCTGCGCGCCTGCTGGGCCTTCGATCCGGTCTTCCCCACCTCCGGTCTTGGCCGCGCCCTTGAAAAGGACGGCAGCGGCAAGGCCCGGATGGTCTCCCTCGCCGCCTTCGTACAGGAGCCTTGATCATGCGCCCGCGCCAGACAGCCCAGAAGGGGCTCCGCGCCTATCTCGCCCGCTTCGCCCGGGACGAGGAGGGGGTCATCGCCATCGAGGCGGCGATCATCCTGCCAATGATGTTCTGGGCCTTCCTCACGGTCTTTGCCATCTTCGACACCTTCCGCATCTACTCGATCAACCAGAAGGCCGCCTTTACCATTGGCGACGCCATCTCGCGCGAGACCCTGCCGATCGACGATGCCTATCTCACCGGCGCATGGGAGCTCTTCGACTATCTTTCAGAGGCCAGCGGCTCCACCGGCATCCGGGTCACCTCGATCCGCTACCGCCAGAGCGACGATTTCTATCTCGTGGATTGGTCGAATGGGCGCGGCTATGGCTCGGAGCCGCTGCGCAGCACTGACATCCGCGACTGGCAGGACCGCCTGCCCGAGATGGTGAACAACGAACGCCTGATCCTGGTGGAGACCTGGAATCGCTTCGAGCCGCCCTTCAAGACCGGGCTCGAGCGGGTGTGGATCAGGGAATTCACCTTCACCCGGCCGCGCTATGCGCCGCGGGTCTGCTGGGAAATCTGCAACTGAGCCTGCCCGGGCTCGGTTCGCCCCCCTCAGCTCGCCGCCTCAGATGGTGCCGTCGCGCTGCGCCATGAGGGTGGCGATCACCTCCGACATGAACTTGGTCTGGCTGCCCGGCGTCATGCCGCCGATGCCGATGCGCCGCCCGGTGCGCCACCAGAGGCCCGGGCGCCAGGCCGCGGGGCCGCTGCTGCGGGTCTTGAGCAGGAAGCCGTTGGAGGGCTTGAAGGCAAAGAACCCCCGGTCGAGCCCGACGATCTCCTCCAGGGCCGCGATCTCGGTGCCGTCGCTGTCGCGCAGGCCCAGGGGGGTCAGCTCCACGGCGCTCGAGGTGGCGCGGTTCATCGCCACGGCCATCCAGAGCGCCGCCGCGCCGGTGACGATCAGGAAGAGCTGCCAAAGGATCATCGGCGGCTGGATGAAGGCGATGTAGATCAGCAGCACCCCGAGCAGCCCCAGCGAGGTGACCCCCAGGAGCCGCCGACCCGTCGAGGCCCGGACCACCGCCAGAACCTCCGTCTCGTCCTCGAACTTGATGCCTGCCATGCCAGCCCCTCCGCCGTGCCCCTCGCGGCCCCTGCCCTAGCGGGCGGCGCGGCGCGGCGCAAGCGGGCTCACTCGCCGGCCGGGCGTGGGCCGCCCTTCTTGCCGCGCGGGCCCCGGGCCAGTTCCGCCTCCAGGGCGTCGGCGTAGGCGGCGCGCTCCGCCGGGCTCATCTCAAGCACGACGCCCAGCCAGAGCCGCTGGGCCCGGGTCTGGAGCCCCTCGGCGGTGCGGGCCTGCTCGGCCAGGATGGTCTCGAGCTCGGTCGGCGCCAGGCTCTCGCGGCGCAGGGCCTCGAGGATGGCGGCATAGTGGGCGCGGCGCTCGGCCCGGCCCACGAGATCGCGCGCCTCGCGGCGCAGGGCGCGGCGCAGGGCCCGCCGATCCTCGCGCGGCAGGGCCCGGACGTAGGCCGTGCCGTAGTGGCGCGGGTCCGGCAGGGCGCCCGGTCCGCCCTCGCGCAGGCGGAAGGCGGCCCCGGCGAGGAAGCCCACCACGATGAGGTTGAGCGCGAGGGAGAGGCCCAGGACCCAGCGCAGGCGTCGGCTGACCCTCGGGCGCGGTGCGGGGGGCATGTCGGGCGCGCTCACAGGCTCTCCTCCGGCAGCCAGCCGAAGCCCGGCTGGGCCTCCCCTTCGCCGCTCTCATCCCCGAAAGGCGCCGCCGAGGAGAGCACCAGCCCGGCAAAGTCCGGCAGCACGGCGGGCGGGGCGAGGCCCAGCCAGAGCCCCGCCGCCGCCGCCGTGGCCAGCCCGCCGAGGCCCGGCGCGCCGCCCAGCAGGCCGAGCCAGAGGCGCCAGCCGCGCGGCCCGGGGGGCGGCGGTTGCAGGGCCGCGGCGTCGGCCAGGGTGCGCGCCAGGAGGGCCGCGGGGGGCACGGGCGGGGCGCGCCGCTCCGCCTCGAAGAGGCGCTCCAGGGCCGCCTCTGCCGCTCTCTCGTGGTCATTCCTCATCCTGATACCCCAAGGCTTCCTTCTCCGCTTCCAGGGCCCGGGCCAGGGCCCGCTTGCCCCGCGCCGTCAGGCTTTCGACGGCCGCCACGCCGATCTCCAGAATGGCGGCAATCTCGGGATTGGCCAATCCCTCGATGTGGCGCAGCACCACCGCCTGGCGCTGCCTGTCGGGCAGCTGCGCCAGGGCCCGGCCCAGGGCCGCCCGGCGCGCCGCCTCCTGCAGGCCCGCCGCCGCCGAGGGGGCGGGATCGGGCGGATCGGCCGCCGCCTCCAGCGGCAGGGCGGGCCTGCGGCGCAGCCGGTCGGTGCAGAGGTTGGCCACCACCCGGTAGAGCCAGGTCGTCACCTTGGCCTCGCCCCTGCGCCAGTCGGGCGCCACCCGCCAGAGCCGCAGCAGGGCCTCCTGGACCACGTCCTCGGCCTCGCTGCCCTCGCCCAGCACCCGGCAGGCGTGGGCATAGAGCCGCGGCGTCAGGCGCCCGGCCAGCAGCCGGGCCGCCGCCGGATCGCCCGCCGCGTAGCGCGCCAGCAGGTCCGCCTCCGGATCCCTTTCGGGCAGCGGCGGGCCAGAGGGGGTGGAGGGCTCTTCCATCTCCTTCAGGGCTAGCGGGGCGGGCCGCCCAAGACAAGTGCGCCCGCCCCGTCACGGCCTAGCGGTCGCCTTCAGCGCTTGGCCCCCGGTGCTTGCCCCGGCGCTGGGCGAACTCCTCGGGGCTCAGGGTGCCGTTGCCATCGGCGTCGAGCCGCTCGAAGAGGCGGGCCGGATCGCGTGCGGCGCGCATCTCGGCCAGGGTGAGGCGGCCGTCACCGTCGCCGTCGAGCCGCTCCATCAGGCGCGCGGCCCGGCGGCCCTGGCGCGCCTCGCCGCCCGCCGAAAGCTCGGCCCGGTCGAGCTTGCCGTCGCCGTCCCTGTCCAGCCGCTCGATCATCCGGGTGGCGCGGCCTTCGCGGCGGGCCTCGCGGGCGCGGGCCATCTCGCCGGCATCAAGAAAGCCGTCGCCGTTGCTGTCGGCCCGGGTAAAGCGCTCGGCCGCGTGGGCCTCCAGCTCGGCCTGGCTCAGGGCGCCGTTGCCGTCGCTGTCGAGCCGCTCAAAGAGCGCCGCCTGGTCGCCGGTGCGGGCCTCCACGGTCGTGCCCAGGGCGATGAGGGCGGCCAGCCCGGCCAGGTGCAGTTTGCTGAAATCGGTCATTCTCTCTCCTTCACGGGGTCTGTTGCGGTGCCGGGCGGGCCCTTCCGGGGCCGCCTGTGGTATTAAACGGCGGGGCGGCGGGGTTCCGTCGCGGGCCGGTGCGGAAATGTGCAGGATTTTGCGACATGGCGACGCGGGGGCAGGCTGACCCCTTTCAATTGCGGTCGCAAAATTGCATCTAGGGTTGCAATCAAGGAACCCGCGATGACCCGTCATATCCCCTCCTCCGAGCTCACCCCGGATCAGCAGCCCGCTTCCCAGGAGGCTTCGGGAGAGCGCGCCCGCCTGCCGGCTATGCTGAACGGCTGGCGCGGCAAGTGCCCGCGCTGCGGCTCCGGCCCGCTGCTGACAGGCTATCTGAAGGTCAACGAGGACTGCCCGGTCTGCCGCCAGGAGTTTCACCACCACCGCGCCGACGATGGCCCGGCCTACCTGACGATCCTGATCGTCGGTCACCTGATGGCGCCGCTGCTGCACGTGGTCTTCGTGCACTGGCGCCCGGAACCCCTGACGCTCTTTACCATTTTTGCGGTTGGCTGCGTGGGATTGTCCCTCTACCTTCTGCCGAGGTTGAAGGGGGCCATGATCGGCTTCCAGTGGGCCAAGGAGATGGGCGGGTTCGCGCGCGGCACCTGATCCCCTCCGGCCCCCAGTAGCGAGGGCGGGCATGAGCATCGACAAGAGCCAGATCAGAAACGCGGCAACGGTGATCCTGCTGCGCGACCGCTTCACGGCGCCGCGCGTGCTCATGGGGCAGCGCGGGGCCAAGGCCGTCTTCATGCCCAACAAGTTCGTCTTTCCCGGCGGCGCGGTGGACCGGGGCGACGCCGAGATCCCCCTTGCCGCCCCCCTGCCCGAGCCCTGCGCCGCGCGCCTGCGCGAGGATGCCGACGCGGCCCTGGCCCATGCCCTGCCGGTGGCGGCGATCCGCGAGGTCTGGGAGGAGACGGGCTTGGTGCTGGGCGATCCCGGCGCCTGGCCGGGCGCCGAGGTGCCGCCCGACTGGCAGACCTTCGCCGCCACGGGCCACGTGCCCCGGGCCTCCAACATGCAGTTCGTCTTCCGCGCCCTGACCCCGCCGGGCCGCCCGCGCCGCTTCGACGCGCGCTTCTTCCTGGTGGACGCGGACCACATCAACACCGACCCGGACGATTTCTCCGCCGCGACGGACGAGCTCTCGCATCTGCAGTGGATCCCGCTGGAGGAGGCGCGGCGTTTCGACATGCCCTTCATCACCGAGGTGGTTCTGGCCGAGATCCAGGCTCGCGCGGGCGATCCCAGCCCGCCGGACTCGGTGCCCTTCTTCAAGAACAACGACGAAGAGAGCCTTTTCTTGCGGCTGCGCGGGCATCCGATGCCCGGGGGGTGATGGGGGCTTTCTGCCCATCGGCCAACGGTTCTTCCCTTTTTGCCACGGCAAATGCCCCGTGCGCGCGTCGCGCGCCGGGGGTCATTTGCGTTCCGTTACGGTGGAAGGGCCGTTTTTGCTTATAGAAAAAAGGCGGCGCCGCCAGTTCGGATGATGAGGACGGGCTCTCGCCCGCACGGGTGAACCGTTCGGATGTGCCCCCGTCACGGGGCCTCGGTATCCTGAGGCCGATGGTGCGGCCCCGGTTGTCGCGACGGGGGCAGGTTTAGGGGGCGGGGGTTAAGGGGTTGGCGGGGTGGCGCGCGGTGGAGGGGTTGTGGCGCAACGCGGCGGGGGGTGCGCGGATCACTGGATGCGACGGAAGCCGGGCCAGCGCCGGACCGGGGGGCGGCGCTGCGCGATCCCCGCTACAGTACTTTATGGCAGCCACGTACATCTTAGCCCCGCGCTAAGCGCTGCCGACAGCCAAAGCGCCGGCCCATCGGGCCGGTCCGGCGCTGGCACGGCGGGGGCTGCGCCCCCTTGTTCCGTGCCGGGTGCTTTGTCCCACTGTGAGAGCATCGTCATCCCGGGCTTGACCCGGGATCTCTTTGGTCGAGGAGACCCTCGGATCAAGTCCGAGGGTGACGGTTCGCTCGTGACGGAAGGCGTGTCAGCGCCGGGCCGGGGGGCGGCGCCTCTGACCAACCCGCCAAAGTACTTTATGGCAGCCATGTACATCCTAGCCCCGCGCTATGCACTGCCGACAGCCAAAGCGCCGGCCCATGGGGCCGGTCCGGCGCTGGCACGGCGGGGGCTGCGCGCCCTTGTTCCGTGCCGGTGGGAAGTAGCGGTGCCGTCATCCCGGGCATGACCCGGGATCTCCAGGGACGAAGAGACCCTCGGATCAAGACCGAGGGTGACGCCCCTCACCCCACCCCCTCAAATCACCAGCACCAGCATCACGATCGACAGGGCCAGCACCGCCATCCCGGCCCACTCCCGCGCGCTGATGGTCTCGCGGAAGACCAGCGTCGTGGCGGCCACGCTGAGGATCAGCTCGACCTGGCCCAGGGCCTTCACGTAGGCGGCGTTCTGCAGGGTGAAGGCGATGAACCAGCAGAGCGAGCCGCCCATCGAGGTGAGGCCGATCCAGAGGGCCACCCGGCGGGCCGCCCAGACGGCGCTGATCTGGCCCGGCTCGCGCAGCCTCAGCCAGGCCAGCATGATCAGCGTCTGCATGGTCACCACCGCCGCCAGGGTGACCCCGGCGCGCAGCAGCGGGTCGGCCTCGGCAAGGCTCAGGGAGGCGCCCCGGTAGCTCACCGCCGAGAAGGCGAAGAGCACCCCCGAGGCGATGCCGAGGAGGGCCGCCCGGTTGCCCAGATCGCGCAGCCTGATCGCCCCGGTGGCCTGGCCCGAGAGCAGCAGCAACCCGACGATGCCCAGGGCGATGGCGGCAAAGCCCGCCGCCGAGACGCCCTCGCCCAGGAGCAGCCAGCCCACAAGCACGGTCTGGATCACCTCGGTCTTTTTGAAGGTAATGCCGACGGCGAAGTTGCGCTGCTTGAAGAGCAGGACGACGCAGACCGTGGCGAGGATCTGGGCCGAGGCGCCGAGCAGGCCGAAGCCCCAGAAGCGCAGCCCCGTCGCGGGCAGCGCGAGCCCCCCGGCCCAGAGGTAGAGCGCCAGCAGCGCCAGGATGAAGGGGAAGGAATAGAGAAAGCGCGCGAAGGTGGCGCCGCCGGCCGAGAGGGTGGCGGTGGCCAGGTGCTTCTGGAGCATGAAGCGGACGGTCTGGAAGGCGGCGGCGGCGAGGGTGACGAGGACCCAGGGCTCGAGAAGCGAGGTGATCATGCCCTCCTATAGGGGCAAGTGGCTCAGCCCCGCCAGAGCGGATGGGCCACCGGGTCCTTGGCGCGCAGCAGGTGCGCCCGAAAGACCTCACCGTAGGAGCGGTAGAGGTAATGGTCGTTCTCGGCCAGGATGCGCGCCCGCTCGGCCCGGTAGAGGGCCGGAAGCCGATACCAAGGCACCCCGGGAAAGCGGTGATGCACGGCGTGGAAGTTGTTGTTGAGAAAGAGCAGCGCCAGCAGGCCCCGGTCCTCGATCACCACGCTGCGGCCGGCGGAAGCCTCATGGGCGCGGTGCTCCAGGAAGGTGCGGATCTTGAGCACCCCGGCGGCCCCGTAGCAGGCCAGCAGGTAGAGCCAGAGCGGCAGGGCCGAGAGGCCCACCAGCCATAGGGTGAGGAGCACGCCCGGCAGGTGCAGGGCCCAGTGCAGGGCGACCCGCGTCTCGCCCGCGCCGAGGCGGCGCAGATCGTCGCGCAGGAAGGCCCAGGTGCCAAGCGCCGGGCCCAGCAGGATGCGGCCCAGCAGGGTGTTGTTGAAGGCCAGCAGGCGCCGCGCGGCGGGGGCCAGCCGGGACCAGTGGGCGGGATCGAGGAAGTTGCTCTCGGGATCGTCGTAGGGATCTGTCAGGCGCTCGTCGCGGTGGTGATCAAGGTGCAGGGCCCGGAAGCGCAGGAAGGGCACCAGGAGCCCCGGCTGGAAGAGCGCCAGGAGGCACTGTCCGGGGGCGCCGCGGCAGGCGTGGCCGTGCAGGATCTCGTGGCTGAGCGAGGAGTGCAGCGTGAGCGCCGGGACCAGCAGCAGGAAGGCCGCCCAGCCCGCCCCCTCGGGCAGAAGCAGGGCCGTGCCCATGAGGGCGAAGGAGAGGAGCAGCAGAAGCAGCGTGGGCCAGGCGGCCAGGAGGCGCGGCAGGGCGGCGGGGGCGGGAGGGGCCTTGGGGGGCGCGTAGCTCTTGGACGCCGGGGTCATGGTGCTGGTCTTCTTGGGTCTTTCAGGGGTCTTCCCCTCCACTTCGCGCGGGCAGGCCCCCGGTGACCATTCCGAAACTGGTTAACAATGCGCCGCGTTGGTGATATTCTTCACCACATGGGGAAATCCATCGACAAGCTGACCCGCGCCCGCCAGTTCCGCAGCCGCCTGGCCCAGGCCATGCGCGAGGCGGGCATCAGCCAGAGCGCCCTGGCGCGCGAGATCGGCAGTGACCGCTCGACCCTCTCCCAGGTGCTGGGCGACGGCGGCGCGCGCCTGCCCAGCGCCCAGGTGATCGGGGCCTGCGCCCAGGTGCTCGGCGTCTCCTCGGACTGGCTGCTCTCGCTCTCGGACCGGCCCGAGACGGCGGCGGACCTGCTCTCCAACGCCTTCACCGTCTCCCAGGCGCCGCGCGCCCTGGTGGACGAACAGATCTTCGCCTGGCACCGGGAGGCGGCGGGCTACAAGATCCGCCATGTCCCCGCGACCCTGCCCGACATGCTCAAGACCGACGAGATGCTGACCTGGGAATATGGTCCCCACCTGGGCCGCACCACGGAACAGGCGATCAATGCCTCGCGCGACAGGCTGGACTGGATCCGCGGCGCGGGATCGGAGTACGAGATCGCCCTGCCGCTCTTCGAGGTGGAGAGCTTCGTGCGCGGCACGGGCTACTACCGCGGCCTGCCCGCCGCCCTGCGCCTGGCCCAGACCGAGCAGCTGGAGCGGCTGACCCGGCAGCTCTATCCGCGGCTGCGGATCTACCAGTTCGACGCCCGGCGGCTCTACTCCGCGCCGGTGACGATCTTCGGGCCGCTGCTGGCGGTCTTCTACGCCGGGGGCCACTACATGGCCTTCCGCGACACCCAGCGGATCGAGACCTTCAGCCGGGACTTCGACACCCTGGTGCGCGAAGCCCGGCACACTGCGCGCGACTTTCCCGACATCCTGGCCGAGATGCGCGCCCTGATCCGCTGAGCACTCAGAGCTTGGGGTCGGGGTTCTCCGTGTGGCCATCGACGGCGATGACTTGGCCCGAGACCAGGCGCGCCCTCTCGGAGGCCAGAAAGAGCGCCATCTCGGCGATGTCGCGCCCCTCCACGAAGGAGCGCATGGAGGTGCCCGCCGCGTAGCCCGCATAGACCTGATCGCGGCTCATGCCCTTGGCCGCCGCCTCGCGCGCCAGGACCCCCTCCATGCGCGGCCCCTCGACGGCGCCGGGGCAGATGGCGTTGGCCCGGATGCCGTGCGGGCCCAGCTCCATCGCCAGGGTCTTCATCAGGCCGATCACCGCCCACTTGGCCGCCGCGTAGGGGGCGCGCATGGGGTAGCCGAAGATCCCGGCGGTGGAGGAGGTGAGGATCATGGCCCCCTGCCCCGCCGCCTTCATCAGGGGGGCCGCGTGCTTGGCCGCGAGGAAGGCCCCCTCGAGGTTGACGCTGACGCAGGCGCGCCAGTCCTCCAGGGCCACCGCCTCCACCGGGGCGGTGGGGCCCGCCACCCCGGCATTGGCGCAGAGCACCTCGATCCCGCCCATCTCCTCCAGGACGGCGGCCATGGCCGCCTCGTCGGCGGCCCCGGCCTCGCGGCGCTGCCAGGTCTCCGGGCAGGTGGCGAGGGCCGCCCGGTCCACATCCGTCACCCAGACCTCGTAGCCCTCGGCGGCGAAGGCTTCGCCCATGGCGCGGCCGATCCCGGCGGCGCCCGCGGTGATGAGGACGCGCCTCATCGCTTCTGCCCGATGGCGCGGCCCAGCCCCTCGGGGCGCGGCAGGGCGGCGTGGCCCTCGGCGAAGCGCACCAGGTTGGCCTCGATCTCGGGCGCGGGCGGGCTGGGCCTGCGGCTTTCCAGGCTGACGTGCAGCAGGAAATGCTCGCCCGTGGCCAGGAGCCGGTCGCCCTCGCGCATCTCGTGGAAGAGGTGCATCTTCTTGCCCTCGCCGAGGATCACCTGGGTGGTGATCTCGATCACCTTGCCCGCGTGGACCTCGTCGATGTGGCGGATGTGGGTCTCGGCGGTGAAGTAGCTGCCGCCCTTGGAGATGTATTCCGCATCGCAGCCGATGACCTGCATGAAACGGTCCGTCGCGTCGGCGAAGGCGTGCAGGTAGCGGCTTTCGGTCATGTGGCCGTTGTAGTCCGTCCAGTCGAGCGGCACCGTGCGGCGGGCCGTCAGGACGGGCCGGTCGGCGGGCAGCTCCGCCGCCGCGGCGCCAAGCGGGGTGCCCCGGCGCATGAGCGCCTCCTGGGCGTTGAGCAGGGCGCCTGCGCCCCAGTCCTGGGCCTTGAGCCCGCGCATCATGGTGACGAGGTTGTTGTCGCGAATGCGCTCCAGCTCGCGGATCGAATGGGCGCCCGACTGGGCGTCGGACTGATCGGCGATGAGGGTGACGAGATCGTCGGTGAACTCGGGCACGTCCATCAGCCTCGTCCAGGGCCACTTCAGGGCCGGGCCGAACTGGGCCATGAAGTGTTTCATCCCGGCCTCGCCGCCGGCCACGCGGTAAGTCTCGAAGAGGCCCATCTGGGCCCAGCGGATGCCGAAGCCGTAGCGGATCGCGTTGTCCACCTCCTCGGTCGTGGCGATGCCGTCCTTGACCAGCCAGAGAGCCTCGCGCCAGACCGCCTCGAGGAATCGGTCGGCCACGTGGGCGTCGATCTCCTTTTTTAGGTGCAGGGGGTACATGCCGAGGCCCTCGAGCAGCTCTCGGGCACGCTCGATCAGGGCCGCCTCGCCCGCCGCGCCCGGCACCAGCTCCACCAGGGGCAGGAGGTAGACCGGGTTGAAGGGGTGGGCCACCATGATCTGGCCGGGGCGGGCCGCGCCCTGTTGCAGCTCGGAGGGCTTGAAGCCCGAGGTGGAGGAGCCGATGACGGCCTCCGGCGCGCAGGCGGCCTGGATCTCGGCAAAGGTGGCGTGCTTGAGGTCAAGCCGCTCGGGCACGCTTTCCTGAATCCACTCCGCCCCGGCCACCGCCTCGGCGATGGAGCCATGGAAGCTGATCGTCCCCTCTTCGGGCAGGGCCACGTCGGTCAGGCCCGGCAGGGAGCGGCGGGCGTTGCCCATGACCTCGCCGATCTTGCGCTCCGCCTCCGGGTCCGGGTCATGGATGCGCACCTGCCAGCCGTTGAGGGCGAAGCGCGCCGCCCAGCCGCCGCCGATGACGCCGCCGCCGATCACTGCTGCTACCTTGTTCATTTCTCGATCTTTCTCAGTTTGCTGACATCCCAGCCGTTGAAATCAAGCACCTCGCGCGCCGCCGCCAGGCGGTCCGCCGGGGCCGGGCGGGTGCGGTTGAGGATCGCCGCCCAGGTGCCCTCGGGGTCGCCCACCGCCGCCGTGCGGTGGCCCTCGTCGAGCCACATGATGACCAGCCGCTCCGCCCCCTCGGTGGCGGCGATCAGCCCCGGGCCGGTGGCGCGGAAGGCGGTCACCGCCTCGCCCCGGCGGCGCAGCAGCAGGCCCCCGGCGCCCAGCGCCCAGTCCTCTCGCGCGGCACAGGGGCCGAGGCAGGCCACCGCCTGCCAGGGGCCGGCGAAGCGGGCGGGCGCGAACCGGGTGGAGCCCGCCAGCGGCACCGTGGGATTGCGCAACAGGGCGGGTTCCGGGGCCTCGGGCGCCCGCGGCGCGCAGGCCGCCAGCAGCGCCAGCAGCGCCGGTAGCGCCGCGATCAGGGCGGGGCGGCGCAGGCTCACCTGGGGGCGCGTTTCTGCAGCCCCAGCTTCTCGCGCACCTGGGCGGGGCTCATCAGGCGGGCGCCCATGTTCTCGATGATCGTGCCGGCCCGCTCCACCAGCTGCCAGTTCTCGGCCAGGACGCCCTTTTCGAGCCAGAGGTTGTCCTCCAGCCCGACGCGCACGTGGCCCCCGGCCAGAACGGAGGCGGCCACGTAGGCCATCTGGTTGCGGCCCAGGGCGAAGGCCGAGAAGGTCCAGTCGTCGGGCACGTTGTTGACCATGGCCATGAAGGTGTTGAGGTCGTCCGGCGCGCCCCAGGGCACGCCCATGCAGAGCTGCACCAGCGCCGGGCTCTCCAGCACGCCGTCCTTCACCAATTGCTTGGCGTACCAGAGGTGGCCCGTGTCGAAGGCCTCGATCTCGGGCTTGACGCCCAGTTCCGTCATCTTGCGGCCCATGGCGGTGAGCATGCCGGGCGTGTTGGTCATCACGTAGTCGGCCTCGGCGAAGTTCATGGTGCCGCAATCGAGGGTGCAGATCTCGGGCAGGCACTCGGCCACATGGGCGACCCGCTCGGAGGCGCCGATCATGTCGGTGCCCTCGCGGGTCGGCAGGGGCTTCTCCACATCGCCGAAGACGATGTCGCCGCCCATCCCGGCGGTGAGGTTGAGCACCACGTCGGTCTCGCTGTCGCGGATCCGCTCCGTCACCTCGCGGTAGAGGGCCGGATCGCGGCTCGGCACGCCCGTCTCGGGGTCGCGCACGTGGCAGTGGACCACCGCCGCCCCCGCCTTGGCCGCCGCGATGGCGCTCTCGGCGATCTGCTGCGGTGAGCGGGGGACGTGGGGGCTGCGCTCCTGGGTGCTGCCCGAGCCGGTCACGGCGCAGGTGATGAAGACGTCGCGGTTCATGGTTAGCGGCACGGATTTGTCCCCCCTCTTGCAGTCAGAATCGGGGCGAGAGTGCGCCAGAGCGGGCCGGGACGCCATGGCGAATTTCCCCGAGGGCAGCGGCGCGCCGCGCGCCGCCCCCGGAGCGGGCCCGTCAGTAGGGCATGGGGTGGGCGCGGTGCACCGCGTCGAGCGCCTCCATGACCTCGGCGGAGAGGGTGATCTCGCCCGCCTCCAGGCAAAGCTCGAGCTGCTCCAGGCTGGTGGCGCCGAAGATCACCGAGCCCATGAAGGGCCGCGCCCGGCACCAGGCCAGGGCCATGTGGACGGGGTGCAGATCGAAGCGCCGGGCCACCTCCAGGTAGGCAGCCACGGCCTCGAAGGCGCGGGGCGTCTTGCGGCCGCCGAGATCGGCGTTGAGGCTCATGCGCGAGCCCTCGGGCAGGGCCCCGTCCTGGTACTTGCCGGTGAGAAGGCCGGTGGCCAGGGGCGAGAAGGCGAACATGTCGATCTGCTCGTTGATGCAGGCCTCGGCGACGTCGGTGTCGGCCAGGCGGCAGAGCAGCGAGTATTCGTTCTGCACCGCCACCGGGCGCGGCCCGCCGACGCGGTCGGCCACGGCGGCCCACTGGGCCATGCCCCAGGCGCTCTCGTTGCTCAGGCCGAAGGCGCGGATGGTGCCCCGCTCCACCTCGCGCTGGAGGGCGCCCAGGGCATCCTCCATATGCGCGATGGTCTCGGCCCGGTCCTGGCCGGAGGGGTCGAAGCTCCAGTTCTTGCGGAACATGTAGCTGCCCCGGTTGGGCCAGTGGAACTGGTAGAGGTCGATGTGGTCCGTCTGAAGGCGCTTGAGCGAGCCCTCCACCGTGCCCGGGATGGTTTTGGAGGAGATGGGGGCGCCCTCGCGGACGTGGGCCATGCCCTCGCCCGAGTGCTTGGTGGCCAGGACCACCTCCGCGCGGCGCCCGGTGCGGGCGAACCATTCGCCGATGATCTCCTCGGTGCGGCCCACCGTCTCGGCGCTGATCGGGTTGACCGGGTACATCTCGGCCGTGTCGATGAAGTTGATCCCCGCCGCCAGGGCGCGGTCGATCTGGGCGTGGCCCTCCTCCAGGGTGTTCTGGGTGCCCCAGGTCATGGACCCCAGGCAGAGATCCGAGACCAGCAGATCGCTGCTGCCGAGCTTCTTCTTGTGCATCGCGTCATCCTCTTTTGGTCCCGCGCACCCTAGTGCGCGGCCCGCCGCCTGCAAGGCGCAAAAGCCCGCCCCGGCCCCCCAGCGACCCGCCCATGTCGGCTTTGCGCTTGGCAAGCGTGCCGAAAGGGGCGTAGCTCAGGCCCATGCGTCTCATGATCTCCTTCGCGGCCCTGTTCCTGTCGGTCATCCTGCTGCAACTGGCCTCGGGGGGCGTGGGGCCGATCGACGTCCTGTCCGGCACCGCCTTGGGCTTTTCCCGGCAGGAGATCGGCCTCCTTGGCTCGGCCCACTTCCTGGGCTTCTTCATCGGCTGCTGGGGGGCGCCGCGGCTCATGGGTTCGGTCGGCCACAGCCGGGCCTTCGCCGCCTTCACCGCCGCAGGCGCCATCGGGCTCCTGGCCCACATGCTGGTGCTTGATCCCTATGCCTGGGCGGCCATGCGGGTCGCCTCGGGCTTCTGCGTGGCGGGCTGCTACACGGTGATCGAGGCCTGGCTCCAGGCCAAGGTGACGAACGAGACCCGGGGCCGCACCATGGGCGGCTACCGGGTGGTGGACATGCTCGGCTCGCTCGGCGCCCAGGCCCTGGTGGGGGTGCTGGAGCCCGCCTCCTATGTCTCCTACAACCTGCTCGCGATCCTCTGCTGCGCGGCCCTCCTGCCGATCACCCTGACCCGGGTGAGCCAGCCCGAGACCCCCGAGTCGCCCCGCCTGCGGCCGCGCCTGGCGGTGACCCGCTCACCGCTCGCTGCCGCCGGGGTGGTGGTGGCGGCCCTCTCCAGCGCCTCCTTCCGCATGGTCGGGCCGATCTACGGCCAGGAGGTGGGGCTGAGCGCGCCGCAGATCGCCTGGTTCCTCTCGGCCTTCGTGCTGGGCGGCGCCCTGGCCCAGTTCCCGGTGGGCTGGCTGGCCGACAAGTTCGACCGCCGCTGGGTGCTGATCTGGCTCTCCGCCGCCGCCATCCTCTCCTGCGGGGTGACCATCGGCACGGCCGGCGTGGGCACCACCGGCGTGATGCTGACGGCCCTGCTCTTCGGGCTGACGACCTTCCCGATCTACTCCGTCGCCGCCGCCCACGCGCATGACTTCGCCAGCGACGACGAGCGGGTGGAGCTTTCGGCCGCGCTGATGTTCTGGTTCGCCATCGGGGCCATCTTCGCCCCCTACATCGCCGCCTTCCTGATCGACGCCTTCGGCCCGCCCGCGCTCTTTGCCCTGATCGCCGCCGGACACCTCGTCCTGGTGATCTTCGGGCTGGTGCGGATGCGCGCGCGCGGCCCCAGCGGCGCCCGCACCGCCTATGTCTACGTGCCGCGCACCTCCTTCACCGTGGGGCGGCTTTTCCGCAAGGCGCGGGAGCCGCAGGAGGGGCCCCGCTGACGCACTGGTACAGCGGCGGCAGGGCTGTTAAAGCAGCGCCAAAGACGCAAAGACGGATGCCATGGCCCGACACCTCATCACCTCCGCCATTCCCTACATCAACGGGATCAAGCACCTCGGCAACCTGGTGGGCAGCCAGCTGCCCGCCGATCTCTATGCCCGCTACCTGCGTGGCCGCGGCCACGAGGTGCTCTTCCTCTGTGCCACGGACGAGCACGGCACCCCGGCCGAGCTGGCCGCCGCCAAGGCGGGCCAGCCGGTGGCCGACTACTGCGCCGAGATGCACGGGCGGCAGGCCGAGATCGCCAACGGCTTCGGCCTCTCCTTCGATCACTTCGGGCGCTCCTCCTCGCCGCAAAACCACGCCCTGACCCAGCACTTCGCCGGGGTCCTGGCCGACCGCGGGCTGATCGAGGAGGTGCGCGAGGAGCAGGTCTATTCCAACGCCGACGGCCGCTTCCTGCCCGACCGCTACATCGAGGGCACCTGCCCCAACTGCGGCTTTGACAGCGCCCGGGGCGACCAGTGCGACAACTGCACCAAGCAGCTTGACCCGGCGGACCTGATCGACCCGCGCAGCGTCATCTCGGGCTCGACCGATCTGGAGATGCGCGAGACCAAGCACCTCTTCCTGCGCCAGAGCCAGATGAAGGAGAAGCTCGACACCTGGATCAACGCCAAGAGCGACTGGCCGGTGCTCACCACCTCCATCGCCAAGAAGTGGCTGCACGACGGCGAGGGCCTGCAGGACCGGGGCATCACCCGCGACCTGAGCTGGGGCGTGCCGGTGAAGCGCGGCTCCGAGGACTGGCCGGGCATGGAGGGCAAGGTCTTCTATGTCTGGTTCGACGCCCCGATCGAGTACATCGCCTGTGCCCAGGAATGGGTCGATGCCCAGAAGGGCAGCGACTGGGAGAGCTGGTGGCGCACCGACAAGGGCGCCGACGCGGTGCGCTACACCCAGTTCATGGGCAAGGACAACGTGCCCTTCCACACCCTCTCCTTCCCGGCCACGATCATGGGCTCGGGCGAGCCCTGGAAGCTGGTCGACTACATCAAGTCCTTCAACTACCTGACCTACGACGGCGGCCAGTTCTCCACCTCGCGCGGGCGCGGCGTCTTCATGGACCAGGCGCTGGAGATCCTGCCCGCCGACTACTGGCGCTGGTGGCTGCTGAGCCACGCGCCCGAGACCTCGGACGCGGAGTTCACCTGGGAGAATTTCCAGGCCTCGGTGAACAAGGACCTGGCCGACGTGCTGGGCAACTTCGTCAGCCGGATCACCAAGTTCTGCCGCTCGAAGTTCGGCGAGGCGGTGCCCGAGGCGGGCAGCTACGGCCCCGCCGAGGAGGCCCTGATCGCCGAGCTGGGCGAGCGGGTGGCCCGCTACGAGGCACAGATGGACGCCATCGAGGTGCGCAAGTCCGCCGCCGAGCTCAGGGCGATCTGGGCCGCGGGCAACGAGTATCTCCAGGCCCAGGCGCCCTGGACCACCTTCAAGACGGACCCGGACCGGGCCGCCGCCCAGGTGCGCCTGGCGCTGAACCTGATCCCCCTCTACGCGGTCCTCTCGGCGCCCTTCATCCCCCAGGCCGCCGAGCGGATGCTGGCCTCCATGAAGTGCACCGACAGCAGCTGGCCCGACGACGTGCCCGCCGCGCTCGGTCGGCTGGCGCCCGGCCACGGCTTCGAGGTGCCCGAGGTGCTCTTTGCCAAGATCAGCGACGAGGACCGGGCCACCTGGGAAGAGCGCTTCGCCGGCCAGGGCGGCTGAGCGGGGCGCGGGGCTGATTGCTCTGCGGCAGTTTGCTTGGTTTAGGGCTGGGGGCTGAGGGCGGCGGAATGGGCGTTTAGCCTTATCCGGGAATTCTCTGGCGCGCGCCTTGCCGGAAAAAAGAGTGCTGCGGGGGGGTGGACTGACACCCTCTTGCGCGGGCTGCTTTATGCGGTTTTCACAGACTTCGACGCTTTCCATTTGACCTTGGTGCAAGTCGTGCGGCGGCGGGCCTGAGCGCGCGTCTCGCGTCGGCTATCTTTAGTTTCTCACCAAACTTCATGGGCGCCTGGCCTAAACGAAGCGAAATCGCAACGAAGGCCTCCCGCGCGCGCCTCTCGCCTGCGCCGTCGCCCGGCAATCGCACCGCCCCCATTGAAACCTTGCCAGCGTTAGCCCCGCACCCCGGGGCGCCCGAGCGAGGGTCACCGCCGCATAGCATAAGCCATTGCTTTGACTACCTTCCTAGAAAAGGCCAACCATTCCAAGCCCTTCAAAGACAACCCCCTAAAACTCCTCCCAGCCTTCGAAGGGCGCCTCTTCCGGCGCCGCCGCAAGGGCCAGGGCGGGGCCGCCACGGCGGGCCGGACGGGGCGGCTCGGGCGCGGAACGCGGCGGCGCGCCTTCCCCCTCCCCCGCCGCCTCGGCCAGGCGGAAGCGGGCCACGGCGGAGACCAGGGCGTCGGCCTCGGCGCGCAGGGCGTGGCTGGCCGCCGTGGTCTCCTCGAACATGGCGGCGTTCTGCTGGGTCACGTGGTCGAGCTCGGTCATGGCGCTGTTGATCTCGGCCAGGCCGCCGGACTGTTCGCGAGCGGAGGCGGCAATCTCGGCCACCCGGGCGGAAATCTCGGAAACGGCGGAGACGATGGCGCCGAGGGCCGTGCCGGTGCGGTCCACCAGCTCCACCCCCTCGGCCACCTGGGTGCCGCTGGCGGTGATCAGGGCAGTGATCTCGCGCGCCGCCTCGGAAGAGCGTTGCGCCAGGGCGCGGACCTCGGTGGCGACCACGGCGAAGCCGCGCCCGGCCTCGCCCGCGCGGGCCGCCTCGACGCCCGCGTTGAGGGCCAGGAGGTTGGTCTGGAAGGCGATGTCGTCGATCACACCGGTGATCTTGGCGATCTCCTTGCTGGAGCTCTTGATCCCGTCCATCGCCGAGACCGCCTGGCGGGCCACGGCGCCGCCCTGTTCGGCGCTCTGCTGGGCCTCTGCGGCCATGCGGCTGGCATCGTCGGCCCCTTCGGCGGCGGAGCGGACGGAGTGGGTCAGCTCGTCGAGGGCGGCGGCGGTTTCCTCCAGGGTGGCGGCCTGGCGCTCGGTGCGGCGTGAGAGATCGTCGGCGGCGGCGTTGATCTCCTGGGTTTCGGTGCGGATCGAGGAGGCGTTGCGGATCACCGCGGCGATGGCCCCGCGCAGGGACTCCACGGTGCCGTTGAAATCGCGGCGCAGCTTCTCGTAGGCGGGCGGCATGGGCTCCTCGATGTCGGCGGCGAGGTCCCCCTCGGCCAGGAGGTTTAGGGCCCGGCCCACAAGCGCCACCACCGCTGCCTGTTCCTCGGCCATCTGCTTTTCGGCGGCGGCGGCGGCCTTGAGGGCGGTATCCTGCTCGGTCACGTCGCGGCCCAGGAAGATCACCCGCTCGATGCCGCCGCCCTCGTCCGGGACGACGGCAAAGCCGCCCTCGAGCACAAGGGACGCGGCCCCCGGCGGGCAGGTGACGGTGAAGCGGCCGCTTTTCAGCGAGAGGTCGCGCACCCGCACGGCAAAGGCGCGGCCCTCCGCGTCGCCCGGCAGGTTGCCCGCGAAGATGCTGCCCAGGGTCGTGCCGAGCACCGCCTCGCGGGCGCCGCCGATGAGCTGGAGGAAATTGGCGTTGGCCTCCGAGAGGTGCCCGGTGCGGTCGAACTCGAGCCGCAGCTGGTTGCCGTCGATGGCGCCGATCAGGGCGGCGTTGCGCTGCGCCTCGGTCCGGTCGCTCCATTCGATTACGGTGCCGACGCGGGCCCCGTCGCGCCCCAGGGCGGGGCTGAGCCGCAGCGCCAGTGAGCGCTCCATCAGGCTGATCGTGATCTCCACCAAGTCGCCGCGGCGGCGGCCGAAGGTGGCGCTGGGGCGGGCCCGGGCGAGGTGCGGGCGAAGGGGCGCCATCTTCTCCAGCGCGGCCCCCTCCAGGGCGGCCGGATCGACCCCGGGCCAGGCCTCCGCCAGGGCCGGGCGCAGCTCCTCCAGCAGGGCGACGCAGGCCGGGTTGGCGAATTGCACCACAAAATCCTCGTCCAGGGTCATGAGGGCGGCGGCCCCACCCTCGAAGGCGGCGCCCTTGAAGGCCACCTCGCGCCGGGCCTCCCGGGCCAGGGCCAGGTCGCGGCGCAGCCGGTCCAGCCGCTGGGCCATCTGGCCGATCTCGTCGCGCCTGTCGCAGTGGGGGATGGGGCTCTCGTAGTCGCAGTTGGCGACCCGCCCCATGGCCCAGGCGAGGCGCCGCAGGGGGCGCGACATGCG
This sequence comes from Sulfitobacter sp., assembly GCA_965212515.1. Taxonomy (GTDB): domain Bacteria; phylum Pseudomonadota; class Alphaproteobacteria; order Rhodobacterales; family Rhodobacteraceae; genus Sulfitobacter. Next base: position 2,944,624 of record OZ243122.1, on the reverse strand, counting down.
GGTGCGCAGGAAGTGGGCGGCGGCGCTGATGGCGACGAGGAAGATGCCCAGGCCGATGAAGAGGGTCCGGCGCTGTTCCCCGGCCAGGGCCGCCTGCTGGTGGCGCGGCGTCCAGTGGGTGACCAGCATGCCCTCGCCCCCACCGAGGGAGAGCGGCAGGGCGATCACCGCCCCCGCTGCCCCCGCCGGGAGCGGGCCTGCCGCCGCGCCGTGATCGTGGCCATGGCCCGCGTGATCTTCCCCCGCCTCGGCCCGGCGGGCCGAGAGGCCCCTGGCAGCGGCGCGCAGGAGGCTGCCCTCGGTGCCGCCGCTGACATCCATGATCTCCCCCGCCGGGGTCTGAACGAGGACCCCGAGCAGATCCTGCCCGGCGGACTGGCGCAGCCCGGTCACCAGGCGCCCCAGCTCGGCAAGGCCGGGCGGCGGTGCCATCTCGGCGATCTGGTGGGCCAGCAGGTCCGTCACCTCGCGGGCGCGCAGGCCCAGGGTCTGTTCCGTCTTGGCGCGCAGCAGGGCGGAGCTGCGCAGCTCCACCGTGGCGACCACGGCAAAGACGCAGCAGGCCACCATCAGGCTGCATTTGAAGTAGAGGCTGTGCAGCAGGGGCACCCGGCCCAGGCTGTCGGGGGACTGCTGCTTGGGAGCATCGCTCATGGGGCACCTCCGGGGCTGCCTGCGGCCCGCGCCGCTTGGCCCCTTCTAGGCGCCCAGGTCTTACGGGCCGCTTAACGGCGCCGCCTCCGGCGCGGCCGAGGCGCGCACCGCCTCGGCGATCTCCGCCAGCTCCTCGGCGAAGGGGGTGGAGCGGCGCCAGATCATGCCCACCGTGCGGCCCGGCCCGCCGCCCTCGAAGCGGCTACAGGTAACCGGGGCGGAGCGGGTCTCCACCGGAACGGCCATCTCGGGGATCATGGTCACCCCGATGCCCGAGCCCACCATCTGCACCAGGGTGGAGAGCGAGGAGCCGTCGAGCCCCGCCTGGGGCCCCTTGCCCGCGCTGTTGCAGAAGGCCAGCGCCTGGTCGCGGAAGCAGTGGCCCTCCTCCAGCAGCAGGAGCTTCATCTCCTGCAGGTCGGCGGCCGAGGGGGGCGGCAGATCGCGGGCGCTTTCGGGGCGCACCAGGAGGAAGGCTTCGGTGAAGAGCGGCACCTCGGTGAAGGCGGGCTCGGAGACCGGCAGGGCCAGGATCGCGCAGTCGAGCTTGCCCTGGTGCAGCTCCTCCACGAGCCGCGGCGTGAGGGTCTCGCGGACCTGGAGATCGAGCCCCGGGTGGCTCTCCCCCAGGCGCCGGATCAGGCGCGGCAGGAGATAGGGCGCGATCGTCGGGATGACGCCGATGCGGAAGCGCCCCACCATGCGGTCGCGGGCGGCACGGGCGAAATCCTCCAGCGCCTCGCTGGCGCGCAGAATCTCGGAAACCCGCTGGGCCACCGTCTCGCCGAAGGCGGTGAGCCTGACCTGGCGCGCGCCGCGCTCGAAGAGGGGCTGGCCGAGCTGCCCCTCGAGCTCGCGGATCTGGACCGAGAGGGCGGGCTGGGAGATGGCGCAGACCTCGGCGGCGCGCCCGAAGTGGCGATGCGCCGCCAGGGCCTCGAAATAACGCAGCTGTTTCAGGGTGAAGTTTGCCATAAGACAAAGTTATCATTGCCATGCGGAAATCCAACTCCAACTTACGGGCCAAGCCTGTTAAAACGATTCTAAATCAACAAAATCGGAGAGGAGTACCCATGGACGGCAACGATATGGACCAGGGCGGCAAGTGCCCCGTCATGCATGGCGGCACGGCCCACACGACCTTCAGCGTGCGGGGCAACAAGGACTGGTGGCCGAACCAGCTCAACCTGAAGATCCTGCACCAGAACACTCCCCTGGGCGATCCCATGGGCGAAGAGTTCGACTATGCGGAGGCCTTCAAGCAGCTTGACCTCGATGCGGTCAAGAAGGACCTCGCCGCCCTCATGACCGATAGCCAGGACTGGTGGCCCGCCGACTACGGCCACTACGGCCCGATGTTCGTGCGCATGGCCTGGCACTCGGCCGGGACCTACCGCACCGCCGACGGGCGCGGCGGCTCGGGCTCCGGCTCGCAGCGCTTCGCGCCGCTCAACTCCTGGCCGGACAACGGCAACCTCGACAAGGCCCGCCGCCTGCTCTGGCCGATCAAGCAGAAGTACGGCGCCGCCCTCTCCTGGGCCGATCTCTTCATCCTCACCGGCAACGTCGCCATGGAGACCATGGGCTTCAAGACCTTCGGCTTCGCCGGCGGCCGCAAGGACATCTGGGAGCCCGAGGAGGACATCTACTGGGGCACCGAGGAGGAATGGCTGGGCGACAACCGCTATTCCGGCGACCGGGTGCTGGAAAACCCCCTGGCCGCCGTCCAGATGGGCCTGATCTACGTCAACCCCGAGGGCCCCAACGGCAACCCCGATCCCGCCGCCTCGGCCCGCGACATCCGCGAGACCTTCGCGCGCATGGCGATGAACGACTACGAGACCGTGGCCCTGACGGCCGGCGGGCACACCTTCGGCAAGGCCCACGGCGCCGGTGATCCGACCCTGGTGGGCGCCGAGCCCGAGGCGGCCCCGATCGAGGCCATGGGCCTGGGCTGGTCCAACACCTTCGAGAGCGGCCTGGGCGTGCACACCACGACCTCGGGCATCGAGGGCGCCTGGACCCCGACCCCCACCCAGTGGGACATGTCCTACTTCGAGACCCTGCTGAACAACGACTGGGAGCTGACCAAGAGCCCCGCGGGCGCCCACCAGTGGAAGCCCAAGGGCGATGCCATGGCGGGCTCCGTGCCGGACGCGGAGAGCGGCGAGAAGCGGCACCAGCCGATGATGACCACCGCCGACATGGCCATGAAGGTGGACCCGGAGTACCGCAAGATCTCCGAGCACTTCCTGGCCAACCCCGATGAGTTCGCCGATGCCTTCGCCCGCGCCTGGTTCAAGCTGACCCACCGCGACATGGGTCCAAAGGCGCGCTATCTGGGCAAGGAGGTTCCCGCCGAGGACCTGATCTGGCAGGACCCGATCCCCGCCGTCGATCACCCGCTTGTGGATGAGGCGGACGTGGCTGAGCTCAAGGCCAAGATCCTCGAAAGCGATCTGAGCGTCGCCGATCTGGTCTCCGTGGCCTGGGCCTCGGCCTCCACCTTCCGCGGCTCGGACAAGCGCGGCGGGGCCAACGGCGCCCGCATCCGGCTCGAGCCGCAGCGCAGCTGGGAAGTGAACGAACCGGCTCGCCTGGAGCGCGTGCTGGGGGTGCTTGAGGGTCTCCAGAAGGACTTTAACGAGGGCGCCTCTGGCGGCAAGCGGATTTCGCTGGCCGATCTGATCGTGCTGGGCGGTTGTGCCGCGGTGGAGAAGGCCGCGCGCGACGGCGGCCAGGAGGTCACCGTGCCCTTCACCCCGGGCCGCATGGATGCCAGCCAGGAGCAGACCGACGCCGAGAGCTTCGAGCCCCTCGAGCCCCGCGCCGACGGCTTCCGCAACTACCTGGCGGCGGACTACACCGTGCCGACCGAGAAGCTCCTGGTGGACCGGGCCCAGCTCCTGACCCTGACGGCGCCGGAGATGACCGTCCTGGTCGGCGGCCTGCGGGTGCTCGGCGCCAACCACGGCGACACCAAGCACGGCGTCTTCACCGACCGCCCGGGCGTGCTCAGCAACGACTTCTTCGTCAACATCCTCGACATGACCCATACCTGGGAGAAGGTCGACGAGAGCGAGGAGGTCTTCCAGGCCCGCGACCGCAAGAGCGGCGAGGTGACCCACACCGGCACCCGCTGCGACCTGATCTTCGGCTCCAACTCGCAGCTCCGCGCCCTCTCCGAGGCCTACGGCAGCGACGACCGCAAGGCGACCTTCGTGCAGGACTTCGTGAAGGCCTGGGACAAGGTGATGATGGCCGACCGCTTTGAGCTGGGCTGAGGCGGGCTTTGGTTTGAGAGGAAGGGGCGCTCCGGGGGACCGGGGCGCCTTTTTTGTGGGGGGGGCGATCTTTGGTCGGCGGTGTCATCCCGCAACGGCCGCGTCATCCCGGGCTTGACCCGGGATCTCCTAAGGCGGCGAGACCCTCGGATCACGTCCGAGGGTGACGTGAAAGAGAGCCCGCCAGGCAAAACGAGTCCCGCCCGTTGGCTCCTACCCACAGGCAAGGAATCAAGGTCGCGCCAGCGACCGCCGTGCCAGCGCCGGACCGGCTCGTCGCACCGAAGGTGCGCCACGAATGGTCGGCACGCCTCTGGCGTGACGGGCCGACGCTAGCACGGCTTCCGGTGAAGCGTCATCCCGGGCATGCCCCGGGATCTCCGTGGGCGGAGAGACCCTCGGATCAAGTCCGAGGGTGACGTGAACAGGGGAGCCGGGACAGCGCTGGACCGGGGGACGGCGCGGCAACCTGCCCGCTACAGTACTTTATGGCGGCCATGTACATCTTCGCGCGGGGCTCAGTACTGCCGACAGCCAAAGCGCCGGCCCACGGGGCCGGTCCGGCGCTGGCACGGCGGGGGCTGCGCCCCCTTGTTCCGTGCCGGGGAGACACCCTACCGTCAGGCCTGGCCATCCATTCAGGCCCCCTCCCCCCCCAAACCAAAAAAGGGCGCCCCACCCGGAGCGCCCCCTCATCACAAAACCGAAAAGCCCCCCTTACTTCAGGGTCTCGTCGATCCCCTTGCAGGCTTCCACCAGGCCCTTCACGGCCTTGACGGAGTTGTCGAACATGGCCTGCTCGTCCTTGTTCATGGAGATCTCCACGATGCGCTCGACGCCGCCTGCGCCGATCACCGTGGGCACGCCGACGTAGAAGCCGTCGAGGCCGTAGGCGCCGTCCACGTAGGCCGCGCAGGGCAGGACGCGCTTCTGGTCCTTGAGATAGCTCTCGGCCATCTCGATGGCGGAGGTCGCGGGCGCGTAGAAGGCCGAGCCGGTCTTCAGCAGGCCGACGATCTCGGCGCCGCCGTCGCGGGTGCGCTGGACGATCTTGTCGAGCTTGTCCTGGGTGGTCCAGCCCATCTTCACCAGGTCGGGCAGCGGGATGCCGGCCACGGTGGAGTAGCGCACCAGCGGCACCATGGTGTCGCCGTGGCCGCCCAGCACGAAGGCGGTGACGTCCTTCATGGAGACGTCGAACTCGGAGGCCAGGAAGTGGCGGAAGCGGGCGCTGTCGAGCACGCCGGCCATGCCGCAGACCTTCTCGTGCGGCAGGCCTGAGAACTCGCGCAGGGCCCAGACCATGGCATCGAGCGGGTTGGTGATGCAGATGACGAAGGCGTCGGGGGCGTGCTGGGCGATGCCCTCGCCCACGGACTTCATGACCTTGAGGTTGATGCCCAGCAGATCATCGCGGCTCATGCCCGGCTTGCGCGGCACGCCGGCCGTCACGATGCAGACGTCGGCGCCGGCGATGTCGGCATAGTCCTGGGTGCCCGAGAGGGCCGCGTCGAACTTGCCCGCGGGGCCGGATTCGGCGATGTCCAGCGCCTTGCCCTCGGGCGTGCCCTCGGCGATGTCGAAGAGGACGACGTCGCCCAGTTCCTTGAGTGCCGCGAGATGGGCGAGCGTGCCGCCGATTTGCCCCGCGCCGATGAGCGCGATCTTGGGTCTGGCCATGGTAGGGTCTCCAGGTGGGTTGCGTTGCCGCGGGCATAGCGAAATGCGCATGGCCCTGCAAGTTGCCTGAGGGGGCCCGCCCCCGGCCCTGCCCCCGGGCACAAAAAAGGGCCGCCCCGGAGGGCGGCCCGATGACGCTCCAGGCGTCAGGTGCGGTCAGTTTACTGCTGGTACTCGGGCTGGGCTTCCAGCGCCTCTTCGGTCGAATCGATGTAGATCCGGATGTCGCCACCGTCCTGCGCGCGCAGGATCTGCAGCTCCTCGAAGGAGACGGCTACGGGCTTCTCGCCGAGGCCCAGGAAACCGCCGACGTTCACGACAACCTGCGAGACGTTGCCATTGTCGTCGAGCAGCAGGGCGTCGATCTCGCCCACGGTCTCGTCGTTGGCGCCATAGACGTAGGAGCCTTCGATCTGGTCAGCGGCGATGTTGCCGATCTCGGCCATCTCGACCTCGGCATAGCCGTCACGCTCGACCTGCGGGCGGGTCAGCATGGTGCGGTCGCCTTCGGCCATCTCGGTGGTATCGGTCTCGGCGGTCGCGTCGGTCTCGTTGGTGGTCACGACGGTTTCCGCGTCATTGGCCATCTCTTCGGTCTGAGCTTCGGCGTTCTCGGCCATCTGCTCGGTCTCGTTGGCCAGTTCCTCGGTCTCGGCCTCTACGTTGTTGGCCATTTCCTCGGTCTCGTTGGCGAGTTCCTCGGTTTCGGCCTCAACGTTGTTGGTGGCCTCCTGGGTTTCCGCCTCGACCTCTTCGGTCAGGTTGGTGGCGGTCTCCTCGGTCTCGTTCATCGCCTCGCCCATGTTGTCGGTCAGGCGTTCGAAGACGGGAGCGTTCTCCAGGGCTTCCTTGGAGGTGGAGACGACGAGGAAGCGCTCGTTGCCCTCACCCTCTTCGTTCAGCACGGTGATCTCGTCCATTGAGATGGAGACGTCACGCTCGCCCATCCCGAGGAAGCCACCGACGCCCAGGATCACGGCGCGCACTTCGCCATCCTTGGAGACGATGATGTCGTTGATCTCACCGATGTCGTCCCACTCCTGCTCGGCGCCCGCGGCGACGCGCATCTCGGAATCGACGGCATTCTCGCTGTTGTAGACGCGCATGCCGATGAGGTTCGAGGCGTAGAAGTCACCCTGCTGGGCCTTCACGGTACCTACCTCTGCCATGTGCGCATCGGCCATCGCGGTGCCGGCAAGCGACATCAGAATGGCGGTCGTGCTCAGAAAACGTTTCATTACTACTTCCCTCCTAAGAGTTACGGATTAAACACGTTGTGACCTCCAAACGTACCGCTCACGGTTTCGTTCCACTGCCGTGAGCGGCCCAACGAAAATATTTCTCATGGTGTCACTCGACCCCTGGTTTATCGGCATTGCCGGTCTTGCCGTCATGTTTGCAGGCATTTCAAAGGCCGGTTTCGGCTCCGGCGCGGCCTTCGCGGCGGCCACGATCCTGGCCCTGGTGGTGGAACCGGGCCTGGCGCTCGGCATCATGTTGCCGATGCTCATGCTGATCGACGTGAGCTCCCTGCGCCCCTACTGGGGCCGCTGGGCCCTGCCCGAGGCGCGGCTGCTGATCCTCGGCGCCCTGCCCGGCATCGCCCTGGGCGCCGCCCTCTACCGGGTGGCCTCGCCCGATCTCTTCCGGCTGCTGATCGGCGGCGTCTCTGTGGGCTTCGTGGCCTGGCAGCTGGGCCTCAAGAGCGGCTGGATCAGGCTGGCCAGCACACGCATGCCGGACTGGATGGGCGGGCTTGCGGGCATCGCAGTGGGCTTCACCACCTTCATCAGCCACGCGGGCGGGCCGCCCGCCGCCGTCTTCCTGCTGACGCGGGACCTTGGCAAGACCACCTACCAGGCCACCACCGTGCTGGTCTTCTGGGTGCTCAACGTGGTCAAGTTCGTGCCCTACGCGATGCTGGGGATGTTCACGCTGGAAACCTTCAAGATCAATCTCTTGCTGGTGCCCTTCGCGCTCCTGGGCACCTGGCTTGGCGTCAAGGCGCACCACCTGGTGCCCGAGAGGGCCTTTTTTGCCCTGACTTACGTGCTTTTGACCGTCACCGGCAGCAAGCTGATCTGGGACGGATTGACCTAGTGTTATCAAGCCCTTGCTGGGCGCGGTGCAGGCAATGAAAGAGGCCCGCGCCACCCTTTCGGGGCGCGGGCCTTGGTGTCAGGGGCCTGTGGGCAATCCTGTGAATGACCTCGAAAAGGCTGCTCTCGCAAGAGCCTGCACGGGGTCATTCAAGTTGGCCCGGCGGCCCTAGTCAGGCATCGTTTCCCTTGGCCGGGAGGGCCTCGGCGATGGTTTCGAAGGCCTGACCGGCGGCCACCAGGCAGGTGAGCCCGTTGGGGGAGGTGACGGTGATCGACCAGCTCCCCGTCTCTTCCGAGGCGAAAACCTCGACGACGGAGTTGTTGGAGCCCAGGCCGATGGACTGGCGTGTTTCGCCGAAGCCGTTGGCCAGGCGGTCCACGATGGCGTCGCGCGGGGCGCAGTTGCGGCCCTGGGCCAGCGCCTCGACGCTGCTGGCCAGGTAGACGGTCGCGGCCGCCGTGACGGCCGTGAGGTTGAAGATCTTCTGCATCGGTTTCATGTCTCGAGCCTCTATCAGTAGGGCGACATCCGGTTCTTTGACCTTTGGGCGGAGTTTCTGCCGCCGCACCCGGATGCACCAGGTTTCACCAGTTGACCGCCCCTCGCTCCGTGCGGTCCCTGCGGCCCTTGTGGTTCTTGAAGGCAAGCCAGGGATGCGGCAGCACTAGGCTGCGCCAGAGCTTTTGATTAAGGGTTAAGCTAGCGCCCGTTGCGCGCCTGACCAGTGTTTGCTGCGCTGCGGCGCATTTCTCCTTGAACTTTTCTCTCAGAAATGGCCTCTTCCGCGCAACTTTATGACTCACAAAACCGGAGCCTCCCCCATGTCGAAACTCTCCCGCCCCCTGCGTTCCGTGCTCTACATTCCCGGCTCCAAGCCCCGCGCGCTGGAGAAGGCCCGCGGCCTGGCCTGCGATGCCATCATCTTCGATCTCGAGGATGCGGTGAGCCCCGATGAGAAGGAGAGCGCGCGCGAGACCCTGGCCGCGGCCCTCGCGGCGGGCGGCTACGGCCCGCGCCTGCGGGTCGTGCGGATCAACGCGCTCGACACCGAGTGGGGCGCCGAGGATGCCCGCGCCGCCGCCGCGATGAAGCCCGACGCCATACTCCTGCCCAAGGTCGGCAACCCCGGTGATCTGGAGGCCCTGGCCGAGATCACCGGCGACATCCCGCTCTGGGCGATGATGGAGACCCCGGGCGCGATGCTCAACGCCGCCGCCATCGCGGGCCACCGCCAGCTTCAGGCCATGGTGATGGGCACCAACGACCTGGCAAAGGATCTCCAGACCCGCTTCCGCCCCGACCGCCTGCCCCTGATGACGGGCCTCGGCCTCTGCCTGCTGGCCGCCAAGGCCCAGGGCGTGGCCATCGTCGATGGCGTCTACAATGCCTTCAAGGACGAGGAGGGCCTGCGCGCCGAATGTGCCCAGGGCCGCGACATGGGCTTTGACGGCAAGACCCTGATCCACCCCGCCCAGCTGGAGATCGCCAACGAGCTCTTCTCGCCCAGCGCCGAGGACGTGGACCTGGCCCGCCGCCAGATCGAGGCCTACGAGGCGGTCATCGCCTCGGGCCAGTCCGTCGCCGTAGTGGACGGCAAGATCGTCGAGAACCTGCACGTGGCCACGGCGCGCGAGACCCTGGCCAAGATGGAGGCGATCGAGGCCCTGGCGGCGGAGCAGTCCTCATGATGCTCCTCATCCTCGGCCTGCTGCTCTGGAGCCTGGCGCACCTCTTCAAGCGCCTCGCCCCCGCGCAGCGCGCCCGCCTGGGCGAGCCCGGCAAGGGGCTCGTCACGCTTCTGGTCCTGGGGGCCGTGGTGCTCATGGTGCTGGGCTACCGCCGGGCGGACTTCATCCCGCTCTGGACCCCGCCCGAATTCATGGTGCACCTCAACAACCTGCTCATGGTGCTGGCCTTCTGGGTCTTCGGCTCTTCCGCGGCCAAGGGGGCCAAGGCCTGGCCCGCGACCCGCACCCGCCACCCGCAGCTCCTGGCGATCAAGATCTGGGCCCTCGCGCACCTCCTGGTGAACGGCGATCTGGCCTCTCTGGTGCTCTTCGGCGGGCTCCTGGCCTGGGCCGTGCTCAGCGTCATCCTGATCAACCGGGCCGAGCCACACTGGACGCCCCCTGCCCCGGCGGGCCGGGCGACCTACATCCGGCTGGCCGTCATCACCCTCATTCTGGTATCGGCCGTCACCGCCATTCACGCCTGGCTGGGCATCTGGCCCTTCCCGGGCTGATCCCGCAATTCGGAGAAAGACATGAAACTCTATCGCTTCCTCTCGGAAGAGGACACTTCCGCCTTCTGTCACAAGGTGACCGAGGCCCTGAACAAGGGCTGGGAGCTCTACGGTTCCCCGACCCAGACATGGGACGCCGCGGCGGGCCTGATGCGCTGCGGCCAGGCCGTGGTGAAGGAGGTCGAGGGCACCTACACCCCGGAAACCAAGCTGGGGGCGCACTGATGGCCAAGACGAACCCGGGCCGCTTCTTCGAGGACTACCGCGTCGGCGAGGTGATCCGCCACGCCGTGCCGCGCACCGTGGCCGAGGGCGAGCGCGCCCTCTACCACGCCCTCTACCCGGCGCGCCACGCGCTCTATTCCTCCGATGCTTTCGCCGCCGACTGCGGGCTCGAGGGCAGCCCGCTGGACGATCTGATCGCCTTCCACATCGTCTTCGGCAAGTCCGTGCCCGATATCTCGCTCAATGCTGTGGCCAACCTCGGCTATGCCCAGGGCCGCTGGCTGGCCCCGGTCTATCCCGGCGACACGCTGCGCAGTGAATCCGAGGTGATCGGGCTCAAGCAGAATTCCAACGGCAAGACCGGGGTGGTCTACGTGCGCACCACCGGCTTCAACCAGAACGACGAGCCGGTTCTGAGCTACGTGCGCTGGGTCATGGTGCGCAAGAACGATCTGGAGGCCCCGGCCCCCGAGACACAGGTGCCCGACCTGCCCGATGCCGTGGCCGCCGAGGAGCTGGTCATCCCGCCGGGGCTGGATTTCTCGAGCTACGACTTCGGCCTCGCCGGGGAGCCGCACCGCTTTGGCGACTACGAGGTGGGCGAACGGATCGACCACGTGGACGGGGTGACCGTCGAGGAGGCGGAGCACATGATCGCCACGCGCCTCTGGCAGAACACCGCCAAGGTGCACTTCGACACCTCAGCCCGGCCCGACGGCTCGCGCCTGATCTACGGCGGGCACGTCATCTCCATGGCGCGCGCGCTCAGCTTCAATGGCCTGGCCAATGCCCAGATGATCGTCGCCCTGAACGGCGGCGCCCATGCCAACCCCTGCCTCGCCGGGGACACGGTGCGGGCCTGGTCCGAGGTGCTCGACAAGGCCGAGACCGGCACGCCGGGTATCGGCGCCCTGCGGCTGCGGCTGGTGGCGACCAAGGGCGGCGCCCCCTTCGCGCTGCGCGGCGAGGACGGCAAGTACCTGCCGGAGGTCCTGCTGGACCTCGACTACTGGGCCCTCATCCCCACCTGAGCCTGCCAGGCGCGGCCCCTCGGCAGAGCCTTGCCGAGCGGGCCGCGCCCCTTATTTTCTTTACAAATCGCGAATATGGCCACTTTTGTGATCACACGATTTTCACCCGTGATCACAAATGTCGGTTTTTACTGGATTTCGCGCCACAATTCCGAAACGGTCGGGTCAACCATAAGACTCACCGGCCCCGCGCCGGTGGCTTGAACAGAACCGGGACCGCTTTTCATGAACATCCACGAGTACCAGGCCAAAGCCCTTCTGCGCAGCTTCGGCGCCCCCGTCTCAGACGGCCGCGTCGTGACCAAGTCCGAGCACGCCAAGAACGCGGCCGGCGAGCTGGACGGGCCGCTCTGGGTCGTCAAAGCCCAGATCCACGCAGGCGGCCGCGGCAAGGGCAAGTTCAAGGAAGAGGACGCGGGCGAGGCCGGCGGCGTGCGCCTGGCCAAATCCGTCGAGGAGGCCGCGGCCGAGGCCAAGCGGATGCTGGGCCGCACCCTCGTCACCCACCAGACCGGCCCCGCCGGCAAGCAGGTGAACCGCATCTACATCGAGGACGGCTCGGGCATCGAGACCGAGCTCTACCTGGCCCTCCTGGTGGACCGCCAGACCAGCCGCGTCTCCTTCGTTTGCTCGACCGAGGGCGGCATGGACATCGAGGAGGTGGCCGCCGCCACTCCTGAGAAGATCCTCAGCTTCTCCGTTGATCCGGCCACCGGCTACCAGCCCTTCCACGGCCGCCGCATCGCCTTTGCCCTGGGTCTCGAGGGCAAGCAGGTCAAGCAGTGCGTGGGCCTCATGGGCCTGCTCTATCGCGCCTTCATCGAGAAGGACATGGAGATGCTGGAGATCAACCCGCTGATCGTCACCGACGAGGGCGATCTGAAGGTCCTGGACGCCAAGGTCTCCTTCGACGGCAACGCGCTCTACCGCCACGCCGACATCGCCGAGCTGCGCGACACCACCGAGGAGGACCCCAAGGAACTGGAGGCCTCCAAGTACGACCTCAACTACATCGCGCTCGATGGTGAGATCGGCTGCATGGTGAACGGCGCGGGCCTGGCCATGGCGACCATGGACATCATCAAGCTCTACGGCGCGGAGCCTGCCAACTTCCTCGACGTGGGCGGCGGTGCGACCAAGGAGAAGGTGACCGAGGCCTTCAAGATCATCACCTCCGATCCCCAGGTGAAGGGCATCCTGGTGAACATCTTCGGCGGCATCATGCGCTGCGACGTGATCGCCGAGGGCGTGGTTGCCGCGGTCAAGGAAGTGGGCCTGAAGGTGCCGCTGGTTGTCCGCCTCGAGGGCACCAACGTGCAGCAGGGCAAGGACATCATCAACAACTCCGGCCTTGACGTGATCGCGGCGGACGACCTGAAAGACGGCGCCCAGAAAATCGTCGAGGCCGTTAAGGGGTGAGACACGCTTCGGCCCATAGGCCGATGAAAGGTCCAGTGGACCTTTCAAGTGTCGAACGGGCGGAGCCCCGGCCAGGCAATCCGGCATCTCTGATGTCGGCAGAGGCGCCAGCGGCGCCTCTGAGCCGCGAACGGGCGGAGCCCTACGGGATGCAGATCGCGGCGCGGTGTCAGTCACCTCGCCTCAATCTCCCCCCCGCCCCCGTCGGAACGGCGCCGCGCGGGTCCGAGTTGGGACGCAAAGTTCACAGATCAAGGATCAGACCATGAGCATTGCCCCCCACAACTCTCCCATCATCACCGGCCTGGCCCTGCTGGGCGCGGGCCTCTTGGTGCGCCGCTGGCAGCCGCCGACCCTCGCGATCCCGGACGAGGAGGGCGCCGAGGCCAGCGACCGCGGGTTCCGCCGCCTGGCGCGGCAGTCGCGCGACGGGGTGGCGCGGGTCATGCCCTCCAACCTCACCGGCTCCATCGGGCGCTCGCTCATCATCATGGGCGCGGGCCTGCTGCTGGTGCGCGCCCTGGACGAGATGGTCGAGGATGAACATGCGCTCTTCTGAGCTTTCCCAGGGGGCGGGCCGCGCCACGGCCCCCGCCCTCCAACCGGCCTCCTGCCGCGCGCCCCGGCGGCGCGGCGGTTGCCCCTTTCCGGCGGGCCGCCCATGAGCGGCGCGCGCGCCCTTCCGGCGGGGCTTCTGGCCCTGCTCGCCCTGGCCCCGGCCGGGGCCGCCACCGAGGGCACCCCCGCCGCGGCCCAGAGGGCCATGGCGCTCTTTGCCGATCACTGCTTCTCGCCCTTCCTGACGGCGGAGAAGGCGGCCACCCTCTTCGGTGACACGGCGCACGATTTCTACGACCTCGATCCCTTCTCCAGCGCCGCCCCCTCGCCCGTGACGGGTCGCCCGGCCACCCCAGGCACGGACCGCCGCTGCGAGATTTCCTTCCCCGGCGCCCACGCCGAGGCGGCCGCCGAGGCCGCGCAAGCGGGCCTGGCCGCCGAGGGCATCGAGACCGAAGCCGCTCTGCCCGCAGAGTTCAGCGCAGCGCCCGGCACGGCCCTCCTGGCCGCGCGCCGCCTCAACCCGCGCCGCGTCGCCGTCGTTGCCGTCGGCACCCGCCCCGGTGAGGGAGGCCCCGAGACCTACCTGCGGGTGGAGCGCCTGACCCCGGAGGCGCGGCCATGAAGGACGGCACCCAGCTTCGCCCCTGCCCCACCTGCGAGGGCACCGAGGCCCGCCCGCTGCCGGACTATTCGCCCGAGCACTGGATCGTCGCCACCTGCCAGACCTGCGGCCTGACCTACCTGCGCAATCCTCCCGCCTACGAGGCGCTGGAAGAGGATTTCGCCTGGGAAAAGACCTATGAGGAAAAGAAGCAGGCGAGCCGCGGCTCGACCCCCTTCAGCCCCCTGATGCGCCGCCTGCGCGACAGCCTCGGCATGACCCGCGATAAGACCAGCAGCTTCCGGCGCTGGTTCCGCGACGGTCACGTGCTTGACGTGGGCTGCGGCGCGGGCGACCGCATCCGCCCGCCCATGACCCCCTACGGGATCGAGCTCTCGCGCGCCCTGCACGCCCGGGCCGATGCCGCGATGCGCGCTTCCGGAGGCTACTGCCTGCACGGCGCCGGGGCCGAGGCGATCTGGGATTTCGAGCCGGAGCAGTTCGACGGCATCGTCATGTTCTCCTACCTCGAACACGAGACCGACGTGATGGGGGTCCTGCGCGGCGCCCACCGGACCCTCAAGCCGGAGGGCGGGCTCTTTATCCGGGTGCCCAATTTCGGCTCCCTCAACCGCCGCGTGATCGGCCCGAAGTGGTGCGGCTTCCGCTACCCCGATCACGTCAACTACTTCACCCTCGCCACGCTGACGGAAACGGCGCGGCGGGCGGGCTTCACCACGCAACTCATCAACACCATCACGCGCCCGGTGGACGACAACCTGTCCGTCCTGATGCGCAAGGCCCCGGTTTGAAGAAGAGGAGACTGCGATGCGATACCCCACCATCGGCCTGACCCTGGCGGCCACGGCCCTGCTGGCCGGCTGCAACCTGAACAAGGACAATGACAACGTCCGGCCCGGCCCGCAGGCGGTCCATCCCAGCACCTCGGCCCTGGCGCAGGGCGCCGTCACGGTGACGGAACCGGCACCCGCCAGCGCCGCCACCGCAACCTACGTGCCGCAGCCCGGCGACGGCTCGCAGCCGATCATCGACTGACCCGAAAAGACGCCCCCCGAGGGCCCGCGCGCCCGCCGCAAGGGGGGCGACAGGAAGAAGCCATGACCCAGCAGCCCCCAGAGCAGATGAGCGCGCCCCGCCCCGGCGGCGGGCGCTACGTGCTGCTCGGGGTGCTAGCGACAGTCGGAGCCATGGCCTTCGTGGCCACCCTGCCCGAGCCGCGCCAGACGGCGCTGGTGGCCGAGGGCGGGTTCTTCGAGGGCCTCTCGGTCGCGGGCTACCTGCTCTGCCTCGCGCTTTTCCTGCTGCTCTGGGGCCCCCTGGCCACCCTGGCGCGCTGGTATCTGCCGCTGATCCTGGCCCTCTTCGCCGCGCGCGAGCTGGACCTCGACAAGCGGCCCTTCACCGAGGGGCTGCTGAAGGCGCGCCAGTACACCGGCGACAGCGTCGAGACGCCTGAGCTGGTGCTTTCGGCGCTGCTCCTGCTGGCCATCCTGGTAAGCCTCGCCACCCTGCTGCGGCGCGAGACCGGGCGCTTTCTGCGGGGCCTGCGCCGCCTTGATCCCGCCGCCCTCTCGGTGCTGGTTGGGCTCCTCTTCCTGGTCGGCTACAAGGCCCTCGACGGGCTGGGCCGCCGGCTTGAACCCTTTGGCATCGAACTGGGCGAGAGCCTGGACCAGATGCTGCTCCTGGTCGAGGAGATCGGCGAGGCGGGCATCCCCCTGATGTTCGCCATCGCCATCTGCCTCGCCCGTCCCGCAACCCTTTCCGACGCCCTCTCCCGGTCTCCGGGCACCGGCGTCTGACCCTCACCGCGTCGGCCCCGCCGGCGCAGACCTGAAAAGAACTGGAAAGAAAGCTAGAGAATCCATGGCCGTACTCGTCAACGAAAACACCAAGGTGATCTGTCAGGGCCTCACCGGCTCGCAGGGCACATTCCACACCGAACAGGCCATCGCCTATGGCACCAAGATGGTCGGCGGCGTGACCCCCGGCAAGGGCGGTCAGACGCACCTCGACCTGCCGGTCTTCGATTCCGTGCACGAGGCCAAGGCCAAGACCGAGGCCAACGCCTCCGTCATCTACGTGCCGCCCCCCTTCGCGGCGGATTCGATCCTGGAGGCCATCGACGCCGAGATGGAGCTGATCGTCTGCATCACCGAGGGCATCCCGGTGCTCGACATGATGAAGGTGCAGCGCGCGCTGGAGGGCTCCAAGTCCCGTCTCATCGGGCCCAACTGCCCCGGTGTCATCACCCCTGACGCCTGCAAGATCGGCATCATGCCCGGCCACATCCACAAGCGCGGCTCCTGCGGGGTGGTCAGCCGCTCCGGCACGCTTACGTACGAAGCCGTGAAGCAGACGACCGACCTGGGCTATGGCCAATCCTCCGCCGTCGGCATCGGCGGCGACCCGATCAAGGGCACCGAGCACATCGACGTGCTCGAGATGTTCCTGGCCGACCCCGAGACCGAGAGCATCATCATGATCGGCGAGATCGGCGGCAGCGCCGAGGAAGAGGCCGCCCAGTTCCTTGCCGACGAGAAGAAGAAGGGCCGCTGGAAGCCCACCGCCGGCTTCATCGCCGGCCGCACGGCGCCTCCGGGCCGCCGCATGGGCCACGCGGGCGCCATCGTCGCCGGCGGCAAGGGCGGTGCCGAGGACAAGATCGAGGCGATGAAGTCCGCCGGGATCGTCGTCGCAGACAGCCCGGCCACCCTGGGCGAGGCCGTCAAGGCCGCCATCGAAAAGGGCTGAGGCCCCACCGGGCGGGCCTCCGGGCCCGTCCGCTCCACCCCCGCGCGTCCACAGAGGTGCCAGAGATGACCGAACAACCTGCCAACGACCACTTCCACGCCTCCTCCTTCATGGAGGGGGAAAACGGCGAATACCTGGAGCGGATGTACGCCCGCTACGCCGCCGACCCTTCCTCCGTGGACGAGGCCTGGCAGGCCTTCTTCCGCGCCATGGGCGACGAGCGCCGCGCGGTCGAGGCCGAGGCCGATGGCCCCTCCTGGGCGCGCCGCGACTGGCCCCCCACCCCGGACGGTGACCTGATGGGCGCCCTCACCGGGGTCTGGCCCGATCCGGTCGAGGCCAAGGCGGCGGGCGACAAGATCAAGGCCAAGGCCAGCGAGCAGGGCGTCTCGCTCAGCGACGAGGACGTGCGCAAGGCGGTGCTGGATTCGATCCGCGCCCTGATGCTGATCCGGGCCTACCGGATTCGCGGCCACCTGGCCGCCGACCTGGACCCCCTGGGCATGCGCGACGGCGGCGACCACCCGGAGCTCGACCCCAAGGCCTACGGTTTCACCGAGGCCGACATGGACCGGCCGATCTTCATCGACAACGTGCTCGGCCTCGAGATCGCCACCCTGGGCCAGATCATCGACATCGTGAAGCGCACCTACTGCGGCACCTTCGCGCTCCAGTACATGCACATCTCCGATCCCGAACAGTCGGCCTGGCTGAAGGAACGGATCGAGGGCTACGGCAAGGAGATCCACTTCACCAAAACCGGGCGCAAGGCGATCCTGTCGAAGCTGGTGGAGGCCGAGGGCTTCGAGAAGTTCCTGCACGTGAAGTACATGGGCACCAAGCGCTTCGGCCTCGACGGCGGCGAGAGCCTGGTCCCGGCCATGGAGCAGATCATCAAGCGCGGCGGCCAGCTCGGCCTGCAGGACATCGTCATCGGGATGCCCCACCGGGGCCGCCTCTCGGTCCTCGCCAACGTGATGCAGAAGCCCTACCGCGCCATCTTCAACGAATTCCAGGGCGGCTCCTTCAAGCCCGAGGACGTGGATGGCTCGGGCGACGTGAAGTACCACCTCGGCGCCTCCCATGACCGCGAGTTCGACGGCAACGAGGTGCACCTCTCGCTGACGGCCAACCCCTCCCACCTGGAGGCGGTGAACCCGGTTGTCCTGGGCAAGGCCCGGGCCAAGCAGGACCAGCTTGGCGACAAGGACCGCACCGCCGTCATGCCGCTGCTGCTGCACGGCGACGCGGCCTTCGCGGGCCAGGGCGTGGTGGCCGAGTGTTTCGCCCTCTCCGGCCTGCGCGGCCACAAGACCGGCGGCACCATGCACATCGTGGTGAACAATCAGATCGGCTTCACCACGGCGCCCCACTTCTCGCGCTCCTCGCCCTACCCGACGGACAACGCCCTGGTGGTGGAGGCCCCGATCTTCCACGTCAACGGCGACGATCCCGAGGCCGTGGTCCATGCCGCCCGCGTGGCCACCGAGTTCCGCCAGAAGTTCCACAAGGACGTTGTGATCGACCTCATCTGCTACCGCCGCTTCGGGCACAACGAGGGCGACGAGCCCATGTTCACCAACCCGGTGATGTACAAGAAGATCAAGGGCCAGAAGACCACCCTGAGCCTCTATGCCGACCGGCTGGTCAAGGATGGCCTCGTCCCCGAGGGCGAGATCGAGGACATGAAGTCCGATTTCCAGAAGGTCCTGAACGACGAGTTCGAGGCCGGCAAGGACTACCGCCCCAACAAGGCCGACTGGCTGGACGGCAAGTGGTCCCACCTCGACAAGCAGAAGGACAAGTACCAGCGCGGCAAGACCGCCATCAAGAAGGACACCCTGCAGCAGATCGGCAAGGCCATCACCACCGTGCCCGAGGGCTTCCCCCTGCACCGCACCGTGGGCCGCCTGCTGGAGGCCAAGGCCGAGATGTTCAGCTCCGGCAAGGGCTTCGACT
Organism: Sulfitobacter sp.; assembly: GCA_965212515.1. Lineage (GTDB taxonomy): Bacteria > Pseudomonadota > Alphaproteobacteria > Rhodobacterales > Rhodobacteraceae > Sulfitobacter. The sequence goes on along the minus strand of OZ243122.1, from coordinate 2,926,090 downwards.
GGGCCACCGCCGAGGCCCTGGCCTTCGGCTCGCTCCTGACCGAGGGCTACCCGGTGCGCCTCTCGGGCCAGGACAGCGCGCGCGGCACCTTCTCACAGCGCCACTCGGCCCTGGTGAACCAGGAGAACGAGGACCGCTACTACCCGCTGAACCACATCCGCGAGGGCCAGGCCCACTTCGAGGTGATCGACTCGATGCTTTCGGAGTATGCGGTCCTGGGCTTCGAGTACGGCTATTCCCTGGCAGAGCCCAACGCGCTCACCCTCTGGGAGGCCCAGTTCGGGGACTTCGCAAACGGCGCCCAGATCATGTTCGACCAGTTCATCAGTTCCGGTGAATCCAAGTGGCTGCGCATGTCGGGCCTCGTCTGCCTCCTGCCGCACGGCTACGAGGGCCAGGGCCCCGAGCACTCCTCGGCCCGGCTGGAGCGCTTCCTGACCATGTGCGGCGGCGACAACTGGATCGTGGCCAACTGCACCACGCCGGCCAACTACTTCCACATCCTGCGCCGCCAGCTGCACCGTTCCTACCGCAAACCGCTGATCCTGATGACGCCCAAGTCCCTGCTGCGCCACAAGCTGGCGGTCAGCACGGCGGATCAGTTCACCTCCGGCTCCTCCTTCCACCGGGTGCTCTGGGACGATGCCCAGCACGGCAACTCGGAGACGGAGCTGAAGGCGGACGACAAGATCAAGCGCGTCGTCATGTGCTCGGGCAAGGTCTATTACGACCTGCTGGAGGAGCGCGACGCCCGCGGCATCGACGACATCTACCTGATGCGATTCGAGCAGTTCTATCCCTTCCCGGCCCAGTCCGCGGTGAAGGAGCTGGAGCGCTTCAAGCAGGCCGAGATGATCTGGTGCCAGGAAGAGCCCAAGAACCAGGGCGCCTGGTCCTTCATCGAGCCCAACATCGAGTGGGTGCTGAGCCGCATCAAGGCCAAGCACAAGCGCCCGCGCTACGTCGGACGGGCCACCGCGGCCTCGCCCGCCACCGGCCTCGCCAGCCAGCACAAAGACCAACAAGCCGCCCTCGTCGACGAGGCGCTGACCATCGAAGGAAAGTGAACCCATGACTGAAGTACGCGTGCCCACCCTGGGTGAATCCGTGACCGAGGCGACCGTGGCCACCTGGTTCAAGAAGCCGGGCGACGAGGTCGCGGTGGACGAGATGCTCTGCGAGCTGGAGACCGACAAGGTGACCGTCGAGGTGCCGAGCCCGGTGGCGGGCAAGCTCTCCGAGATCGTGGCCCAGGAGGGCGAGACGGTGGGCGTCGACGCCCTGCTCGCCAACATCTCCGAGGCCGACAGCGGCGGCGCCGAGGCCCCCAAGGGCAAGGAGGCCGCCGAGGACCCGAAGGCCGAGAGCCAGGCCGCCCGCACCGCCGAGGCGCCAAAGGCGATCGACGCCGGCGCCTCGGACGTGAAGCTGCGTGATGCCAGCGAGGCCTCCGGCGGCGGCGACGTCGATGTGATGGTCCCCACCCTGGGCGAATCCGTCACCGAGGCCACCGTGGCCACCTGGTTCAAGAAGGTCGGCGACACGGTCGCCCAGGACGAGATGCTCTGCGAGCTGGAGACCGACAAGGTGAGCGTCGAGGTGCCCGCCCCGGCGGCCGGCACCCTGAGCGATATCCTCGCCGAGGAGGGCTCCACCGTGGAGGCCAACGGCAAGCTGGCGGTCATCTCCGGCGGCGCCGCGGCGGCCGCCTCGGCCCCCGCGCAGGAGAACGCCCCCGCCCCCACCGCCGCCCGCGGCGGCGAGGCCGGGTCCGACGTGGAGGATGCCCCCTCCGCCAAGAAGGCCATGGCCGAGGCCGGTCTCTCGAGCGGCGATGTGGAGGGCACGGGCCGCGATGGCCGCGTGATGAAGGAGGACGTGGCCCGCGCCATCTCGGCGGGCAAGCAGGCAGGCGGCGGCAGCGCGCCGGAACCGGCCAAGGCCGCCCCCCGCGCCCCCTCCGCCCCCGACGACGAGGCCCGCGAGGAGCGGGTGCGCATGACGCGCCTCAAGCAGACCATGGCGCGGCGCCTGAAGGAGGCCCAGAACACGGCCGCCATCCTCACCACCTTCAACGAGGTGGACATGACCGAGGTCATGGCGATCCGCAACGCCTACAAGGACCAGTTCGAGAAGAAGCACGGCGTGCGTATGGGCTTCATGTCCTTCTTCACCAAGGCCTGCTGCCATGCCCTGAAGGAGATCCCCGAGGTCAACGCCGAGATCGACGGGACTGACGTGATCTACAAGAACTACGTCCACATGGGGGTCGCCGCGGGCACGCCCACGGGCCTCGTGGTGCCGGTGGTCAAGAACGCCGATGCCCTCTCCTTTGCCGAGATCGAGAAGGAGATCAACCGCCTGGGCAAGAAGGCCCGCGACGGCAAGCTCACCATGGGCGACATGACCGGCGGCACCTTCACCATCTCCAACGGCGGGGTCTACGGCTCGCTCATGACGGCGCCGATCCTGAACCCGCCGCAGTCCGGCATCCTCGGCATGGCCAAGATCCAGGACCGCCCCATGGCGATCGGCGGCGAGGTGGTAATCCGGCCGATGATGTACATCTCCCTCAGCTACGACCACCGGATCATCGACGGCAAGGGCGCCGTGACCTTCCTGGTCCGCGTCAAGGAGATGCTGGAGGATCCGCGGCGCCTGCTGATGGATCTGTAAATCGCCTGGGGGCCGCGCCCGTCCCGCCCGGGATGGCGCGCTGCCCCCTCTTTCCGCCCCGCACCAGCGTGCGATCCAAAGACAGGGCACAGAGACATGACCGAAACCACCCTCCTCGCCGCCTACGGCCTCCTGGTCCTCCTGACCATCCTCCTGCAGGTCCTGGGCTCGATGCAGACCCTCTCCATGGGCTACCTGCTCTCCTCCCGGGACGAGCCGCGCGGGGTCAACCGGATGACTGGGCGCATCACCCGGGCGCTCGACAACTCCGTCACCGCCATGGCCCTCTTCGCCCCGGCGGTGCTGATCCTGGTGGCGCTCGACAAGACGGACGATGCCTCGCTCCTGGCCTGCCAGATCTTTTTGGTGGCCCGGATCATCTACCTGCCCACCTACGCCCTCGGCGTGCCCGCCCTGCGCACCCTGGCCTGGCTCGTCGGCTTCGCCGCCACGGCGACCCTCTACTTCCTCGCCCTGTGATGAGCCCAGAGCTGACCGTCCTCACCCTGGCCGCCCTGCTCCAGGTGGTGCAGTTCCTGCTCTACGCGGTGCCGGCCAACCGCGCCCTCGGGCCGGGCTACACCATGTCCGCGAGGGACCGCGAGCCGAGCCGCCCCCTGGGGCTGCGCACCGCCCGCCTGGGCCGCGCCTTCGAGAACCACTTCGAGGGCCTGGTGCTCTTCACCGTGGCGGTTCTGGTGACCGAGCTCAGCGGCCAGAACGCCCCCTTCACCGCCCTCTGCGCCTGGACCTATCTGGCGGCGCGGGTGCTCTACGTCCCGGCCTATGCCTTCGGCTGGCGGCCCGGTCGCTCGCTGATCTGGGGCCTGGGGTTCCTCGCCACCCTCCTGATGCTGGTGGCCGCGCTCCTGTAATTCGCTTTGCCAGATAAACTCCGGGGGGCGGCGCTTGCGCCGGGGGGCTGGCCCCCCTACCCTCATCCGAAACCAGAAAGACAGCTCCAAAAGGAGACCTCCATGTCAAGCTACGACGTCATCATCATCGGCTCCGGCCCCGGCGGCTACGTCTGCGCCATCCGCTGCGCCCAGCTCGGCCTCAAGACCGCCTGCGTGGAGGGCCGCGAGACCCTCGGCGGCACCTGCCTCAACGTGGGCTGCATCCCCTCCAAGGCCCTGCTGCATGCCTCCCACATGCTGCACGAGGCGGAGCACAACTTCGCCGAGATGGGGCTCAAGACCTCGGCCCCCAAGGTCGACTGGAAGCAGATGCAGACCTACAAGGAGGGCACCATCGAGACCAACACCAAGGGCATCGAGTTTCTCTTCAAGAAGAACAAGGTGGACTGGCTCAAGGGCTGGGGTTCGATCCCCGAGCCCGGCAAGGTGAAGGTGGGCGATGAGGTCCACGAGGCCAAGCAGATCGTCATCGCCACCGGCTCCGAGGCCGCGGCCCTGCCGGGCGTCGAGGTAGACGAGAAGGTCGTCGTCACCTCCACCGGCGCGCTGGAGCTGGGCAAGGTGCCGAAGAAGATGGTGGTGATTGGCGCGGGCGTCATCGGGCTCGAGCTGGGCTCCGTCTATGCCCGCCTCGGGGCCGAGGTGACGGTGGTGGAGTACCTCGATCACATCACCCCCGGCATGGACCCGGAGGTCCAGAAGACCTTCCAGCGCATGCTCAAGAAGCAGGGCCTGAATTTCGTCATGGGGGCCGCGGTCCAGAAGACCGAGGTTTCCAAGGGCAAGGCCAAGGTGACCTATAAGCTGCGCAAGGACGAGAGCGAGGAGGTGCTGGAGGCCGATGCCGTGCTCGTCGCCACCGGCCGCAAGCCCTTCCACGACGGGCTCGGCCTCGAGGCGCTCGGCATCCGCCTGACCAAGCGCGGGCAGGTGGCCATCACCAAGGAATGGGAAACCGACGTCAAGGGCATCTACGCCATCGGCGACGTGACCGAGGGCCCGATGCTGGCCCACAAGGCCGAGGACGAGGGCATGGCGGTGGCCGAGGTGATCGCGGGCAAGCACGGCCACGTCAACTACGGGGTCATCCCCTCGGTGATCTACACCCACCCCGAGGTGGCCGCCGTGGGCGAGACCGAGCAGAGCCTCAAGGAGGCGGGCCGCGAGTACAAGGTCGGCAAGTTCTCCTTCATGGGCAACGCCCGGGCCAAGGCCAACTTCGCGGGCGACGGCTTCGTCAAGATCCTGGCCGACAAGAAGACCGACCGCATCCTCGGCGCCCACATCATCGGCCCGGCGGCGGGCGATCTCATCCACGAGGTCTGCGTCGCCATGGAGTTCGGCGCCTCCGCCGAGGACCTGGCCATGACCTGCCACGCCCACCCGACCTACTCCGAGGCCGTGCGCGAGGCCGCCCTGGCCTGCGGCGACGGGCCGATCCACATGTGAGTTCTGGGTTGGCGGGGGCCGCGGCCCCTCCTAAGCGACATGACCCCCGGGGCTCTCCCCGGGGGTTTTTCTTGCGCGGCAGGCCCTAGGTGCCCCCCGCGGCCGGGCGCGCCATCTCGGATCGGGTTCACATCGCCCCTCTGCTTGACGCCACGGCGCCTCACGCATTCCTGATCTCCCGCCCCCACCCCATTGTGAACCGAGGCCCCCCTGCCCACGTTCACCCTCAAACCCGCACCAACACCCTGCAAAGGAGAGACAGATGCCGCACCGATTGATCGGCCCCGCCAACATTCCCAACCTCGGCCTGGGCACCTTCCGGCTCGACCCGGGCGAGACCCGGGACATCGTCGCCGCCGCCCTGAGCGAGGGCTACCGCCACATCGACACCGCCCAGGCCTACGAGAACGAGGCCGAGGTGGGCGAAGGCATCCGCGACGCGGGCATCCCGCGCGAGCAGGTCTTCCTGACCACCAAGATCCTGCCCAAGGACTTCGCCGCCGATGATTTCCGCGCCGCGACCGAGCGCAGCCTCGAGGCCCTCAAGATGGACCACATCGACCTCCTGCTGCTGCACTGGCCCTCGCGCGAGGTGCCCCTCTCGGAGACCCTGCCGGTGCTCGACGCCCTCATCGCCGAGGGCAAGGTCCGCTTCGGCGGCATCTCCAACTTCACCATCGCCCAGACCGAGGAGGCCCGCAGCCTGCTGCAGGCGCCCATCGCCGCCAACCAGGTGGAGCTGCACCCCTTCATCGAGCAGGGCAAGCTGCTTTCCCACCTGGAAGGGGCAGGCATTCCGGTCGAGGCCTACTCGCCCCTGGCGCAGGGCCAGGTGATGGAGAACGAGACCCTCAAGGAGATCGCCGAGGCCCACGGCACCACGCCGGCCGCCATCTCCGTGGCCTGGATTCTGCACAAGCCCCAGGGCGTCGCCATCCCCAAGACGGCCAAGGCCGAGCGCCTCGCGGGCAACCTCGCGGCCTCCGAGATCAGCCTCAGCGCCGAGGAGATCGCCCGCATCGACGCCCTGGCACGGCCCGATGGGCGCATCGTCTCGCCCGACAGCCTGGCGCCCGACTGGGACTGAGCCAGATCACACCCCACACCCGATACGAACCGCAAGAAAGGAAAATCCCAATGTCCAAGGTCCTGATCCTCTCCACCGCCCATGCCCGCCTGGGCGAGACCGGCAACAAGACCGGCGTCTGGCTGGAAGAGCTCGCCGCCCCCTACTACGCCCTGAAGGAAGCGGGCCACGAGGTGACCGTCGCGAGCCTAGCGGGCGCCCCCATCCCGATCGACCCCAACTCCGAGCCGGAGGGCGAGGACGCCGCCCCCGACGCCCGCCGCTTCAAGCAGGACGGCGACGCCATGGCGGCCCTCAACGCCCCGGCCGACCTCGCGGGCATCCAGCCCGAGGATGTCGACGCTGTCTTCGTGCCCGGCGGCCATGGCGCCGTCTGGGATCTGGCCCATTCCGAGGCGGTAGCCAACTTCCTCGCCCAGGTCTGGCAGCAGGACAAGATCCTCGCCTCCGTCTGCCACGGCCCGGCGGCGCTCGTCGGCGTCAAGATCGACGGCGAACCGCTGGTCAAGGGCCGCCGCATCTCCGCCTTCACCGACAGCGAGGAGCGCGGCGTGGGGCTTGAGGAGGTCGTCCCCTTCCTGCTCGAAAGCCGCCTGCGCGAGCTGGGCGCCGAGGTGGAGACCGGCCCCGACATGGAGCCCAAGGCCGTCGCCGACGGGCGCCTGATCACCGGCCAGAACCCCATGTCCTCCGAAGAGGTGGCGCGCCTGCTGGTGAAGGCCCTGGGCTGAGCCCCGCGCCCCTGCGAGCTGATCCGATCCCCCGCAGCCCACTGCGGGGGATTTTTTTAGTCCTCCCCTGCCGTCGCCAGCCCCTCGGCCACCTCGCGGATGATCGCCGCGGCCCGTTGCAGGCGGGCCGAGAGGGGGCGGCCGCGCTGCTGGACCAGCCAGAGGGCGTGCCAGTGGCGCTGCGGCAGGAGGGCGGCGCGCAGGCCCGCGCGGTGGGGGCTGGTGCTCCAGCCGCTGCGCGGCAGCAGGGTATAGCCGATGCCCCGGGCCACGGGGGCGGGGATCTGACCGATCTGGTTGACGTAGCCGCGCAGGCGCAGCCGGTCGCTGCCGGGATAGGTCTCGGGAAAGTTCTTCTGCAACAGCTCGTCCGCGTAGTGGTAGCCGTCAGGATGGGCGATGAGGCCGCGCGCCTCCAGCCCCCCCAGGGTCACCTCCTCCGTAGCGTCGGCGGGCAGGAGCAGGGTCAGTTCCTCGCGTCCCACCTGCCGGGCCTCGAGCCGGGGGTGGGCGGGATCGGCCCCGAGAATGCCCAGATCGAAGGCCCCCGAGAGCAGCCCCGCGTGCACCCGCTCCTGCGGCGCGGCCTCCAGATGCGGGACAAGCTGCGGCGCCTCGGCCATCCAGGGCAGCAGGGCGGGCTGGAGCATCAGGGCAAAGCTGCCGGAGCAGGCGATGCGCAGCGCGCCCACGTCGCCGTCATCCTCGGCGATGCGGCGGCGCAGGGCGGCCTCCTCTGCGCGGCGGGCCAGGCCCAGGGCCAGCACCTCCTCGCCCGCCGGGGTCAGGGCAAAGCTCTTGCCGGCGCGCACCGTCAGGGCCTGGCCGAGCTGCGCCTCGAGCTTGCGCAGGTGCTGGGAGACGCCCGGCTGTGTCATGTTCAGCCGCTCGGCGGTGCGGGTGAAGTGGCCCATCTCGCAGAGGGTGGTGAAGGTCTCGAGCCAGGTGGCGTTGAGCATATCTGATTACACAGCGTGATGATTTCTATCTGAATTGATAATTTCAAGAACGGCGGGGCACTGTCTATCTCCTTCCTGAAAGCAACGAAAGGAGACCACCATGAGCGCGACACCCCGCACCTTTTCCCACATCGGCCTCTCGGTCCCGGACCTGGAGGCGGCCGTGGCCTTCTACACCGAGACCTTCGGCTTCTACCTCATCATGGCGCCCACCGAGGCCCAGGAGGACGACAGCGCCATCGGCCAGATGTGCACCGACGTCTTCGGCCCCGGCTGGGGCTCGCTGCGGATCGCCCATCTGGCGACGGCGGACGGCACCGGCATCGAGATCTTCGAGTTCCCCGGCAACTATGCCCCCGAGGAGAAGCTGGAACACCGCCGCCACGGCACCTTCCACTTCGCCATCCAGGACCCGGACGTGGAGGGCCTGGTCGAGCGCATCGTCGCGGCGGGCGGCCGCCAGCGGATGCCGGTGCGCGAATACTACCCCGGCGAAAAGCCCTACCGCATGGTCTACGTCGAGGACCCCTTCGGGATCGTCTTCGAGATCTACAGCCACAGCTACGAGCTGACCTACTCGGCGGGGGCCTATAGCTGAGACGACTTGGTGGGATGGGTGCCGAGCACCTATCCTGCCGCGCCTCACCGAGGCCGTTTCGAATCACGCAGAGGCGCAACTTGCGAGGAAATCACCCCCTAAATAGACTGATCCGTATATTTTCTTGAGATCAGCCGCGCCCCACAACCCACTGTTAACATGCCGAGAAAAGGCATGCGCCCTCCTTTCCTCTAATCTCACCATTCAATTTCCCGTTGCATATACATACAGGTCTGTCCATCTTTGCTCCCACCGATCGGCACCCCCCATCGGGCCCCGGACATAACCCCGGGCCCTTCTCACAGGAGCACGCCATGACCACCCGACCGACCGCCGCGGCCCTTGCCGCCATCCTGACCGGAGCCGCCCTCGCCGCCGCCCTGCCGCACACCGCCCAGGCCGACGACAGCCCCTTCGCCGTCGAGATGAAGAAGATGGAAATCGAGGGCCTGCAGATCGCCTACCGCGAGGCCGGTGACCCCGCCAACCCGACGCTGCTGTTGCTGCACGGCTTTCCCACCTCCTCGCACATGTTTCGCAAGCTGATCCCGGCCCTGTCCGACAGCTACCACGTGATCGCCCCGGACTATCCCGGCTTCGGCGCCTCCGACATGCCCCCCGCCGAGAGCCACGAGTACAGCTTCGCCGCCGCCGCGCGCCAGATGACCAAGCTGATCGACGCCAAGGGGGTGGAGGACTATACCGTCTACCTGATGGATTACGGCGCCCCGGTGGGCTACCGCATGTTCGCCGCCCATCCCGAGCGGGTCACCGGCTTCATCATCCAGAACGGCAACGCCTACGAGGCCGGCCTGCGCGACTTCTGGGACCCGATGCGCGCTTACTGGGCCGATCCCTCGCCCGAGACGGGTGACCCCCTGCGCGGTTTCCTGACGCTCGAGGCCACCGTCTGGCAGTTCACCCACGGGGTGCAGGACCCCTCGGCCATCGACCCGGACAATTTCTGGCACGTCCAGTACCTGCTCGACCGGCCCGGCAACCAGGAGGTCCAGCTCGAGATGTTCCTCGACTACGGCAGCAACCTGGCCGAATACCCCACCTGGCAGGCGCTCTTCCGCGAGCACCAGCCACCGGCCCTGGTGGTCTGGGGCAAGAACGATCACATCTTCCCCGCCGAGGGCGCCTTCCCCTACCGCGAGGATCTGAAGGATGTGGAGTTCCACCTGCTCGACACCGGGCATTTTGCCCTCGAGGAGTATGGCCCGCAGATCGCCGCCGAGATGCGCGACTTCCTGGGCCGCGTCGCCCACTGAGCCCTCTGCCGCGCCCCTGCCCCGGGGGCGCGGCCCCGATCCCCTTAAGGAGAGCAAGATGATCCATCCCGACCTGCGCCGCCTGGCCGCCTTTGCCGAGAACCCCGGAGGCGGCAACCCCGCCGGGGTGCTCCTCTCGGATGTCCTGCCGCCTGAGCCTGAGATGCAGCGCATCGCCGCCGCCCTGGGCTACTCAGAGACGGCCTTCGCCGCCCCCGAGGGGGCGGGCTTCCGCGTCCGCTACTTTGCCCCGACCCAGGAGGTGGCCTTCTGCGGCCATGCCACCATCGCCCTCGGATCGGTTCTGGCGGAACACCACGGCCCGGGGCGCTACCCGCTCTTCCTGCAGGGGGCGGAGATCGCGGTCGAGGCGGCGGCGGGCGGCGCTTCCCTGATCTCGCCCCCCACCCGCTCGGCTCCGGCCGCCGCGCCGCTGGTGGAAGCAGCCCTCGCGCTCTTCGGCTGGCAGGCGGAGCAGCTGGACCCGACCCTGCCCCCGACCCTGGCCCACGCGGGCAACGACCACCTGCTGCTGGCGCTCAAGGACCGCGCGACCCTCGCCGCCCTGGACTACGACCTGGCAGCGGGCGCGGCCCTGATGGCGGCCCACGGGCTGACCACGATCAACCTCCTCTGGGCCGAGGGCCCGCGCCTCTTCCACAGCCGCAACGCCTTCGCCATCGGCGGGGTGGCCGAGGACCCGGCCACCGGCGCCGCCGCCGCGGCCCTCGGTGGCGCCCTGCGCGACCTCGGCTGGCCCCACGGGGGCGCGATCGAGATCCGCCAGGGCGAGGACATGGGCCGCCCCTCCCACCTGCGCGCCGAGATCGGGGCGGTGGTGGGAGAAGGCATCAGAGTGTCGGGGAAGGTGCGGGCAGTATGAGGGGGCAGTGGGTGCCCCGCACCCATCAAAAGCCCCGCCGCAGCGACAGGTAGGCGCCTACCCCTCCGCCGAGAGCGCCGTCACGAAGCCCTGGGTCACGTCGTCCCAGGTGCGCAGGTCCGTCCGGGCGATGCGCGCTTCCAGGGCCGCGCGGTGCTCGGGCTCCGTGATCAGGCGGCGGCAGGCGGCGTGGATGGAATCGAGCGAGTGGGCGTCGCAGTACTCCACCATGTCGCCACCCACCTCGGGCAGGGAGGAGTTGTCGGCCACCACCGCCGTCTTGCCGAAGGAGAGGCTCTCGCCCACGGGCAGGCCCCAGCCCTCGTAAAAGCTGACCATGGCGGTGAAGAGGCAGTTCTCGTAAAGGAAGGCCAGCTCGCGGTCCGTCGGCCGGTCGGCGAACTGGATCCAGCCACCGAGGCCCCCGGTGGCGCTGACGAGCTGGTTGAAGTCCTCGTTGCACCAGCCCGGCTTGCCCGCGAAGACCAGCTTGGGCACCTCGATCCCCTCCTCGCGGCTCAGCCGCGCCCAGGCCTGGGCCAGGCGCCAGACGTTCTTTCGCGACTCGATCGTCCCCACGACGAGCACGTAGGGCACCTTCTTGATGTTCAGGATCTCGCGCCGCAGGCCCAGCGAATCCGCCACCCGGGCGGCAAAGGCGCCCTCGGGGGCCGCCTCCGTCAGGGGCGCGGCCTGGGTGAACTTCTGTGCCAGAGGCACCACCTCCACCGGCTTCTCGACGCCGATCTCCTGCATGAAGGCGCGCAGGTCGCGGGCGGTGTTCTGGCTGTTGGCGAAGTAGCCCGCGCAGTAGCCGAGCGAGGTCTTGAGCCAGCGGTAGAACTCCTGGGAGAAGTCACCGGCGATGTGTTCGGGGGTGATGATCGGGATGAGATCGTGGATCAGCATGCGGATCTCGAGCCCGCGGTCCCGGACCAGCCCCTCGAGGCAGGCGTCGATCCCGTCGATGGCCCAGGTGGCACCGAGGATGACCAGGCTGTCGCCGCCCTTGGCCAGGTTGCGCACCGGGGTCCGGACGACCTCCTCCTGCTGCGGTCTGGCCGAGCGGCCCTGGTGATAGCTGCGCCAGTCCTCCAGCGAGGAGCCGAATTTCTTGAAGTGGGCCTCGTTGCCCTGGTAGGCGTTCAGATGGCGGCGGGCCAGGTGGAAGTAGTACTTCAGCGGCCTGTCGCGGTAGCGCGCCAGGGTCGGCGCGGCACGGCGCAGGGCGGCTCCGCTGGTGCCGAAGAAGAGCCGGTGCAGCTCCGCCGTGTCGAACTCCTCCATCGCGAGGAAATGCTCGGCGTCCAGGCAGAGGTACTCGCGGCGCCGGGCGTCCCAGTAGCTCAGCTTCACGGCCTCGGCGCCGTGGTGTTCGGCCATCCGGCGGACGATCTCGAAGGACACCCGCTGGATGCCGGAAATGGTGGTCTCGGTGCGGACATAGACCATGATGTCCGTCACGTCGAAGAAGTAGGTTCTCATACAAACTGCTCAATCTGGGGCGGCGCGCCGCCGCCGGGCGCCCTGGTTCGGGCCACAGATACAACAGGCTTTCCGTCTCTTTCCAGTGCCCCCGGGCGATTTAACGCCGCCCCTGAGGCGCTACCGCTTCAGCCGCGCCCGCGCCTTGCGGAAATACTTGCGGTTGAGGGCGATGAACTGCTCCAGCCCGCGGCCCAGGAAGCCCGCCCGTTCGTAGCGCAGGTAGAGGTAGCCCGCGGCACTCGCCGCGATGCCGCCCAGGGCGTTGAGGATGAGATCGCCCATGGTGTCGTGCAGGCCGGATTTCTGCATGTTCAGGCCAAACCCCTGGTCCATGCCGTACTCGAAGATCTCCCAGAGCGCGCCGACCATCATGGCCAGGCAGAAGGCCAAGAAGGCGATGGCCGAGGGCGGAGCGGCAAAGCGGTCGCCCTCGAAGAGCATGAGCACGAAGAGGAAACCGAAAAGCCCGAAGCCCACGGCCGCCGAGCCATGCAGCGCCAGGTCCCACCACCAGAGCCTGTCGTAGAAGTCGAAAAGCTCGCCCAGCACCAGTGAGGCGAAGACGAAGAGCGTGGTGGCGAGGAGGAAGGGAAAGGGCAGGCGCAGGTTGAACCAGCGCGCCAGCAGCGGCGGGGTCAGCGAGAGGGCCAGGGTGGCGAGGCTCACGAAGGCCAGGGAGAAGCGGCCCAGCACCAGGGCCAGGAGGGCGCAGAGCAGCAGGGCGGCCCAGACCGCCTGCATGATGGGCCCCGCTCCCCGGATCAGTTCGCGCATTTCCGCCTCTCTTTCGCGGGGCCGCCTGTCGCCCCGCCTGCTCCTGCCTATATAGGGTGCATGGAAGAGAATTGCCTGCGCATCGTCAGCTATAATGTTCGCAAGGCCCGCGGCCTGGACCAGCGCCGCGATCCGGACCGGATCCTCCAGGTGATCAACCAGATCGACGCCGACATCGTGGTTCTGCAGGAGGCCGACCGGCGGCTCGGGCCGCGCAGGGCCGCCCTGCCCCGCGCCTTGATCGCGGAGCGGACGGACTACCGCGTGGCCCCGGTGGCGCGCAACGGGGTGAGCCTGGGCTGGCACGGCAACGCCGTCCTGCACCGGCCCGGGATCGCGGTGCGGCGGGTCCTGCACATCGCCCTGCCGGGGCTGGAGCCGCGCGGCGCCGTGGCCCTCGAGATGGAGGTGCAGCCCGGCGCGCCCCTGGCACTGGTGGCCACCCACCTCGGGCTGAGGCGGCGCGACAGGCTGCGCCAGCAAGCCCGCATCCTGGCGCATCTGCCCAAGGGCATGCCCGCGGTGGTGGCGGGGGATTTCAACGAATGGTCGCCGCGGCTGGGGCTCGAGCCCTTCGATCACGCCCTGAAGGTCCATGCCCCGGGCCACAGCTACCATGCCCGCAGGCCCCTGGCGGCACTTGATCGCTTCGCCCTCTCGCCGGGCATCGCCCTGCGCGCGGCGGGTGTGGCGGCAGGTGGCCAGGCGGCGCGCGCCTCCGACCACCTGCCGATCTGGGCGGAACTCTCCCTGCCGCCCTGGGCGGCAGAGAGGGGGACCGCCCGGGGGGCTCTATCCCACCAGGCCGCCGTCACGGCGCTTGACGGCGATCACCGATGAGCGCGGCAGGGCGCCGCCGCCGTCGGGCCAGTCGCCGCCGGGATGCTGAATGCCCACGAACATGGTGCGCCGGTCGGCCGACCAGGTGAGGCCCGTCACCTCGCAGCCCTTCGGGCCGGTGAGGAAGCGCGCGATCTCGCCCGTCACCGGATCACCCACCAGCATCTGGTTGTTGCCCATGCCGGCAAAGTCGCCCTCGTTGTCGTCATCGCCGTCGGTCTGGATCCAGACCAGTCCGGCGCTGTCGAAGGCCATCCCGTCGGGGGAGTTGAAGAGGTTGCCCGGGGTCACGTTGGGCGAGCCCGCGTAGGCGTCATCGTGCACCGTGGGGTTGCCCGCCATCACGTAGAGATCCCAGTCGAAGGTCTCGGCGGCGTGATCGTCGCCGTGCGGGCGCCAGCGCACGATCTGGCCATAGCGGTTGGCCTCGCGCGGGTTGGGGCCGTTCACCGGGGTCTCGTCGCCGCCCGCATTGGGCTTGCGGCCGCGGTTCTTGTTGTTGGTCAGGCAGCAGTAGGCCTCCACCGCCTGGGGGTTCACGGCGATCCACTCGGGCCGGTCCATGGTGGTGGCCCCCACGGCGGAGCCCGCGATGCGCGCGAAGATGCGGGTTTCGGCGTCGGTCAGGCCGGTGCTCTCGGGCGTCAGGGCCAGCCAGGTGCCGGTGCCGTCCGCCTCGAAGCGGGCGACGGAGAGGGTGCCCTCGTCCAGCAGCCCCTCGGTTGACTGGCCCGGGGCATAGGTGCCATCCGAGACGAAGCGGTAGAGGAACTCGCCACGCTCGTCGTCGCCCATGTAGACCACCACGCGGCCCTCCGGGGTCAGCGCGAGGGCGGCGTTCTCGTGCTTGAAGCGGCCCAGGCCGGTGTGCTTCACGGGCCTGCTCTCCGGGTCCGTCGGGTCGATCTCGACGACCCAGCCCGCGCGGTGCGGCTCGTTGGGGTTTTCCGAGGTGTCGAAGCGGGCGTCCCACTTGTGGTAGTCGTAGCCCCAGCCATCGGCCCCGATGCCGTAGCGCGCGTAGCCCTGCTGCACCCGCTCGGAAAGCTCGGGCAGATCGCCCGTCGCGCCGAAGTAGCCGTTGAAGTTTTCCTCGCAGGTCAGGTAGGTGCCCCAGGGCGTCCGGCCCGAACCGCAGTTGTTGAAGGTGCCGAGCGAGGTGGTCCCCGTCGGGTCCGCCGCCGTCTTGAGCAGATCGTGCCCGGCGGCGGGGCCCGCGATCTTCATCGGCGTGTTGTGGGTGATGCGGCGGTTGTAGGGGCTGTCCTGAACGACGGACCAGCTCTCATCGCCCTCGGCGATCTCCAGCACCGCGACGCCCTGCAGATCCTGCAGCTTGCGCACGTCCGCCGCACTGGCCGGGGTGCCCTCCTGGGCGGCGGGCAGGTTGATGCGGCGGTTGGTGTACTCGTGGTTGATGGCGATGAGCTGGCGGCCCTCGTGGACAAAGCTCTCCATGCCGTCTGTGTTCTCGCCGAAGACCCGGTCGGCGCCCGCGGCGGGGCCGCCCTCGGCCAGATCGTAGCCCGCTGCATCGGAGAAAAGCGGATCGCCCCAGCGCACCATGACCTGCCAGTCATAGCCTTCGGGAACATGCACGGTGCCGTCGGTCTGGGCGGCGATGGGGGTGAAGGGGAAGCGCGATCCGGCCTCCTGGGCGCGGGCGGCGGTGCTGCCCAGCAGGCCCGTGCCCATCACCGCGGCACCGGACCCGAAGGCCAGGATGCCCCCCAGGAACCCGCGCCGCGACAGGGCGCTCTCGACCACCCGGTCGAACTCGTTCTCTTCGGGGCGGGGAAAGGTGATCTCGTCCCACGCGTCGGCGGAAAGATCGGCGCGGCGGTCGGTCATGGGCAAACTCCGTTGGATGGGGCCGCGGCAGGGGCGGCCTTGTCTGTGTCAGCCACGGTCTAGCGGCACTTTGCGACGGTTCCGTGACAGGCACACAAAGGTTCCGTTGCACTTGGGCAGGTACGCGCCGCCTTGTCCATGCGGCAATCGCCCCGCCCCCGGCGCGGGGCCATCCGGGAATACCCCCGTTTTGTCAAAATTCGCCCGCATTTGGCGCCTAGACCGGGGCAGAAGTTTCAAGTTTGAAGGTTATCCCCGATGAGCCGATCCCTGCCGCTCTGTGCCCTCTTGCTGGGCCTCGCCGCCCAGCCCGCCTCTGCCCAGTCATTCATGCGCGACGCGCCCGCCGAGGGTTACTTCTGCCGGGGCTTCAGCATCTTCTCCACCTGCCAGTGGAAAACGGTGGAATCCATCGCCAAGACCGAAGCCGGGGCCCGCATCCCCTTCGGCAGCTCCTTCCGCTACGTGGACAAGCACGACGCCGAGGCGGCCACCTGCCGCCTCAACAATGACACCCGCTGGGGCGATCCCCAGTACCACGCCTACACCCGCAGCGCCTCCGGCAGCCCGCGGCACCTGGGCGTGCCGGAGTACTTCGTCTTCCGTTGCAGCGGGTTCTAGGCCGCCCCCCTCAGCCCTCCTCCTCTTCCAGCAGGATCCGCGCGGCGCTGCCCGCCGGGTCCTCGTACTGGTCCGAGCGCACGGACCAGACGAAGGCCAGCAGGCCCAGCCCGCCGAGCAAGAGGGAGACGGGGATGAGCAGGACCAGGACGTTCATCTCAGGGACCTCATGCGTTGCGCGTTCAGCAGGACGGTGATCGAGGAAAGCGACATTGCCAGGGCCGCCGCCAGGGGCGTGGCGTAGCCCGCCAGGGCCAGGGGCACGGCGATGCAGTTGTAGAGGGCGGCGATGGCGAAGTTCTGCTTCGAGAGGCGCTGGGTCGCCCGGGCGATACGCAGCACCAGGGGCAGATCGCGTAGATCCTCCTTCAGAAGCACGATGTCGGCGGCGCTGCGCGAGGCCTCGAGCGCACTGGCGGGGGCGAGGGAGGCATGGGCCGCGGCGAGGGCCGCCGTGTCGTTGAGCCCGTCGCCCACCATCAGCACCGGCGTGCCCTGCTCCTGGAGCGCCTCGACCCGCGCGAGTTTTTCCTCCGGGCGCGCCGTGGCGATGAGCGGCAGGCCCAGCCTCTCGGCCACCCGGCGGGCCGGGGCGGCGCCGTCTCCGGTCACCAGCTCGGCGGGCAGGTCCAGCGCGGCGAGGGCCTCCGCCACGCCGGGGCGCAGGGCCTCTGCGGCCTCGATGGGGCGCGCGGGGGTCTCCCCCACCCGCAGCGCGAAGCCCCCTTCGGTGCCCAGCCAGGACCCCCGGCCCAGGCGCACGGGGCGCCCCTGCCAGAGCCCCTCGACCCCCTGCCCCGTCACCTCGCGGATCTCCCGCACATTCGCGGGCGCCTCCCCCTCCAGGGCCCGCGCCAGGGCGCGCGAGAGGGGGTGATCTGAGGCCTGGGCCAGGGCCAGGGCCAGCCCCCGCTCTTCCTGCGACAGGGCACCGAGGCCGGTGACCGTGGGGCGCGTCAGGGTGCCGGTCTTGTCGAAGATCACCCGGCGCACCTCGGCCAGGCGCTCCAGGGCGGTGGCGTGCTTGACGAGGTAGCCCGCCGCGAAGAGCCGGCTGATGGCGGCGGTGGAGACGGCGGGCACCGCGAGCCCCAGGGCGCAGGGACAGGTGATGATGAGCACGGCGATGGCCACGTTGAGCGAGAGGCGCGCGTCGCGGGTGGCCCAGAACCAGCCGAGGAAGGCCGCCAGCGCCAGGAGGTGCACCAGGGGCGCGTAGATGCGCGCGGCCCGGTCGGCCAGGGCCGTGTAGGCGTTGCGCCCGCGCTCGGCCAGCTCCACCAGGGCGGCCATGCGGCGCAGGCTCGTCTCCTCGCCCACGGCGGTGGCGCGCAGGCGCAGGGGGGCGGCCAGGTTGATCTCTCCCGCTTGAAGCGGGGCGCCCAGGGTCAGCTCCACGGCGGCGCTCTCGCCGGTCAGCAGCGAACGGTCCATCAGGGCCGCGGGGCTCAGCAGGATGCCGTCCACCGGCACGCGGCCCCCCGAGGGGACCTGGAGCAGATCCCCCACCGCCACCTCCTTCAGGGGCACCCGGCGCAGCCCGCCCGGCCCCTCCAGCACCGCCTGGTGGCTCTCCAGGGCGGTCAGCTCGCCCGCGGCGGAGCGGGCGGCGGCGCGGGTGCGGTGATCCAGGTAGCGCCCGATGAGCAGGAAGAAGGTGAGCGAGAGGGCCGCGTCGAAGTAGGCGTGTGCGCCCGAGAGCAGGGTCTCGAAGAGCGACATGCCCGCCGCCAGCAGGATGGCGAGCGAGATCGGCACCTCCATGTTTAGCCGCCCCACCCGCAGGGCCGACCAGGCGGCGCGGAAGAAGGGTTGGCCCGAGTAGGCCACCACCGGCAGGGCGATGAGGGCCGAGATGAGGTGAAAGAGATCACGCGTCGCCGCCTCGGCGCCGGACCAGACGGCGACCGAGAGGAGCATCACGTTCATCATCGCAAAGCCCGCCACCGCCATGCGCATCAGGAGGGCGCGGCCCTCCCTGTCACGGGCCCGGTTCAGGGCCTCGGTATCAAGCGCGTGGGCCTCGTAGCCAAGCCCCGCGAGGGCCGCGAGGATGCGCTCCGGGGCCACCTCCCCGGTCACCGAGAGGCGCTTGAGCGAGAGGTTGACGCGCACGCCGACGAGGCCGCGCAGCTCCGCCAGGCCGCGCTCGATCTTGCCGATGCAGGCGGCACAGTGGACCCCGGGCACCGAGAACTGCTGCGCCGGGCCCTGAGCCAGCTCCTCGGCCAGGGGGGCGGCGGCGCAGGCCGGGCAGGCCGCCAGGCCGCTCATTGCCCGCCCCGCAGCACAAGGCGGCGCTGGAAGAGCGTGCCGTCGGGGGCCCGGGCGCGCAGCCGCAGGTTCCAATTGCCCGGCCCCGCTTCGACGGGGGCGCGCAGGGCGCCGGCCCGGTAGCGGAATTCCAGCGCCTGGTCGCGGCTGACGGAGGTGGCCCGGCCAAAGGTGGCCGCCTCGATCAGGGGTGCGATGGGGCGGCCCTCCTCGAGGATGGTGAGCACCAGCTCGCCCCCGTCGAGCCGCGCCGAGACCTCCCAGCCGAGGGCCACCTGGGCGGCGCGCTGACGGTCGAAGGCCTGGCTGGCCACGTAGGAATTCTTCACCTCCAGCCCCGGGAAGGTGCGCACGGCGCTCACCGCCAGGGTGAGGTTCACGGCGATGATGGTGCCGAAGGCCAGGCTGAAGATGGCCAGGACGTGGCGGCCCTTGAGTTCACGGATCATTGCTCTCTCCCGTTGAAGGTGGTGGCTGTCCCGGCGCGGGCGCCGCTTTCCAGGTCCTCGACCCAGAGCCGCAGGGGCGTTACGTCGCGCCCGGCGGCGGCATCCTGCGGCCGCGCGGTGACGTAGACCCTTTGCAGGACGGTGGCATTGGCGGGCACCGGCACCCGCAGCGCGCCGCCCGCCCCCTCCAGCTCGATCCGCAGGATCTCGGGGCTGGTGAGGTTGAGGTGGAAGCTGCGCGGCGTGCCCAGCTTGTTGCGCAGGCGCACGTCGTAGATGTTGCGCACCGAGCCATCGGATTGCACCACGTAGGTGGGGTTGCGCACCGGGCTCACCGTCAGCTCGATGTCGGAACGGATGAAGAGCGCCCAGACCAGCCCCACCCCGATGAGCGCCCAGAGAAGGCTGTAGAGCAGCGTGCGCGGCCGGAAGACGTGGCGCCAGACGGGGCGGCCCCGGCCCCCGGCCCGCTCGGCGGGTTCGTCCGAGAGGGCGAGATAGTCGATCAGGCCGCGCGGCTTGCCGATTCGGGCCATTACGTCGTCGCAGGCGTCGATGCAGAGGGCGCAGGTGATGCACTCCATCTGCTGGCCGTCGCGGATGTCGATCCCCATGGGGCAGACGTTGACGCAGGCCATGCAGTCGATGCAGTCGCCCTGGGCTTCGAGCACGGCGGGGGCGGCGGCCCCCTGGAGCGCGCGGTTGGGATAGGGGGTGGCGGCATAGCGCGCCTGACCCGGCCCGGCGGCCTGGGCCTCGCGCTCGGCGCGCAGGGCGGCGGCCCGGTCGCGCTTGCGCAGGTTGCCCTTGCCGCGCGGCTCGCCGCGCCAGTCGCGGTAGGCCACGGTGATCGTGTCCTGGTCCATCATGGCAGCCTGGATACGCGGCCAGGGGCACATGTAGATGCAGACCTGCTCGCGCATGAAACCGCCGAAGACAAAGGTGGTGGCGGTGAGGATGGCGATGGTGACGTAGGCCACCGGATGGGCCTCGAGCCACAGCAGATCGCCCAGCAGCGTCGGGGCGTCGGTGAAGTAAAAGACCCAGGCCCCGCCGGTGGCCAGGGCGATGAGCAGCCAGGCGCCCCACTTGGTCAGCCGCAGGCGCCACTTGCGCGCGTCCCAGGGGGCCCCGTGCAGGCGCACCCGGGCGTTGCGATCGCCCTCGATCCAACGTTCCACCAGGATGAAAAGATCGGTCCAGACGGTCTGGGGGCAGGCATAGCCGCACCAGACCCGGCCCAGCGCCGAGGTGAAGAGGAAGAGCCCCAGCCCCGCCATGATCAGCAGGCCCGCGACGAAGTAGAACTCGTGCGGCCAGATCTCGATCCAGAAAAAGTAGAAACGGCGGTGGGCCAGATCCACCAGCACCGCTTGGTCCGGCAGGGCCGGGCCTCGGTCCCAGCGCAGCCAGGGCGTGAGGTAGTAGATGCCGAGGGTGATCAGCATGATCCACCACTTGAGGCGGCGGAAGGGCCCGGAGACCCGGCGCGGGAAGATCGGTTCGCGGGCGGCGTAGAGGGAGCTGTCTGTCATCTGTCTGGTCCTGTTCGCCCGCCCTGACTAGTGCAGGGCCCGGGCCGGGGCCTTGATCTGCGTCAAGAAAAAGCCCCGGGGCGGCAGCATGGTGCGAACAGGGCCACCCCGGGGTCGGCGGCACGCAGGCCGCCTTTTCTGTCTCATTCACCACCGCCGAGACTGTGAACGTAGACAGAAACCGCCTGCACGTCGGCCTCGCTCAGGCGCCCGCCCCAGGGGGGCATGACGCCGAAGCGCGCCGCGCGCACGGATTGCGTCAGCTCTTCCCGGCTGCCGCCGTAGAGCCAGATGGCATCGGCCAGGTTGGGCGCCCCCATCTCCCGGTCGCCCAGGCCGCCCGCGCCGTGGCAGGCGGCGCAGTTGTCGGCGTAGAGCTCCGCGCCCGTCGCCGCCAGGGCCGCGTCGTAGTCCTGCGAGGAGAGGCTCACCACATGCTCCACCACCGCCGCGATCTCCGGCTCGGGCAGGATCTCCCCGAAGGCCGGCATCTCCGAGTAGCGCGCCTCCGGGTCCTGTTCGTTGCGGATGCCGTGGGCCACGGTGTGGCGGATCGCGGCCAGATCACCGCCCCAGAGCCAATCATCGTCGAGCAGGTTGGGATAGCCCTTGGCCCCCGCCGCGCCCGAGCCGTGGCACTGGCTGCAATGGGCGCGGAAGACGGCCCCGCCGCGCGCCACGGCGTAGCGGTGCAGGTCCGATCCCGGCGGCAGCGCGGCAAGGTCGGCGGCGGTCAATTCCTCCACCAGGTCGGCATTGCGGGCCGCGTGGGCCTCGATCTGCTGGGCCACCTCGGCGCGGGTGGAATACCCCAGCAGCCCCGAGGTGGCGCCCGAGATCATCGGCCAGGCGGGATAGGCGATGGTATAGCCCACCCCCCAGATGATCGTGGCGTAGAAGGTCCAGAGCCACCAGCGCGGCAGGGGGTTGTTCAGCTCCTCGATGCCGTCCCACTCGTGGCCGGTGGTCTCGATGCCGGTTTCACGGTCGATCTTGCGCTCAGACATGGGGCTGTCCTTCTTGGCTGGCGGGGGCGACGCGCTCGGCGTCCTGGCGGAAGGGGATCTGGCGGGCCGCTTCCCTGGCGGCGGCCTGGCTGGGCAGGAAGGCCCAGACGGCGACCCCGAGGAAGAAGAGGAACATGGCCAGCAGCACCCAGCTGTCGGCGATCTCACGCAGGAGGGAATAGGTATCCATCGGGCCCTCCTAGCGGCTTGCCACGGGGGTGTAGGTGGAGAAGTCCACCATGGTCCCCAGGACCTGGAGATAGGCGATCATGGCATCCATCTCGGTCAGCTCGGGCTGGCCGTCGAAGTTGCCCAGGGGGGCGGCGGGGTAGCGTTCCAAGAGCCCGTCCCAATCGGCATCCGGGTCGGCCTGGGCGCGGAAGTCGGCCTCGGCCTCCGCCACCATCTCGTCGCTGTAGGGCACCCCCACGAGGCGGTGGGTCTCGATCGTGGCGCGGATCTGGTCGGGGCTGATCCGGGTCTCGGCCAGGAAGGCGTACTTGGGCATGATGCTTTCCGGCACGACGGACTGGGGGTCCATCATGTGATCGACGTGCCAGGCGTCCGAGTAGCGCCCACCGACGCGGGCCAGGTCCGGCCCGGTGCGCTTGGAGCCCCACTGGAAGGGATGGTCGTACATGGACTCCGCGGCCAGCGAGTAGTGGCCGTAGCGCTCCACCTCGTCGCGCATCGGGCGGATCATCTGGCTGTGGCAGGTGTAGCAGCCCTCGCGCACGTAGATGTCGCGACCGGCCAGCTCCAGCGGCGAATAGGGGCGCACGCCCTCCACCTTCTCGATGGTGTTCTCTAGCCAGAAGAGCGGCGCGATCTCCACGATGCCCCCCACCGTGACCACCAGGAGAGAGGCCACCAGCAGCAGCGTCGGGCTCTTCTCCAGGATGGCGTGGCGCTGGATCAGCGAGGTGTGATGCGGCAGCTCGTTGGGGATCTCGCCGGGCAGGTCCTTCAGGGTGGAGACCTTCGGGTCTTCTGCGGCGCCCGGAACCTTCTTGTTGTCGGCCATCTCTGCTGGCTCCTTATTCTGCGGGGACGGTGACATCGGGGGCGGCGCGGCCGGGCACGCGGACGGCCCTGGGGGCGGCGCCCCGGATCGTCATCCACATGTTCCAGACCATCACCAGGGCACCGGCAAGGAAGAGCACCCCGCCCAGGCCGCGCACGATGTACATGGGGAACTTGGCGCTGACCGTGTCGGCGAAGGAATTGACGAGGAACCCCTGGTCATCCACCTCGCGCCACATGAGGCCCTCCATGATCCCGGTGACCCACATGGAGGCGGCGTAGAGCACGATCCCAAGGGTGGCGAGCCAGAAGTGCCAGTTGATCGCCGCCATGGAATGCATCTGCTTCCGGCCCCAGAGCTTGGGCGTCAGGAAGTAGAGGCAGGCGAAGGTGATCATGCCGTTCCAGCCCAGGGCGCCCGAATGCACGTGGCCGATGGTCCAGTCGGTGTAATGGCTGAGCGAGTTGACCGCCCGGATCGACATCATCGGCCCCTCGAAGGTGGACATGCCGTAGAAGCCGAGCGACAGGACGAACATCCGCAGGATCGGATCGGTCCGCAGCTTGTCCCAGGCCCCCTGCAGGGTCATCAGGCCGTTGATCATGCCACCCCAGGAGGGCATCCAGAGGATCACCGAGAAGACCATGCCGAGGGTCGAGGCCCAGTCCGGCAGGGCCGTGTAGTGCAGGTGGTGCGGCCCGGCCCAGATGTAGAGGAAGATCAGCGCCCAGAAGTGGATGATCGAGAGCTTGTAGCTGTAGATCGGGCGCTCGGCCTGCTTCGGGACGAAGTAGTACATCATCCCCAGGAAACCCGCCGTCAGGAAGAAGCCCACGGCATTGTGGCCGTACCACCACTGGGTCATGGCATCCTGCACCCCGGCAAAGACCTGGACGGACTTGGCGCCCCAGAGGCTCACCGGGATGGAGAGGTTGTTGACCACGTGCAGCATGGCCACGGTGATGATGAAGGAGAGGAAGAACCAGTTGGCGACGTAGATGTGCTTCTCGCGCCGCTTGAAGATGGTGCCCAGGAAGACCGCCAGGTAGGCCAGCCAGACGATGGTCAGCCAGATGTCCACGTACCATTCGGGCTCCGCGTACTCCTTGGACTGGGTCGCCCCCAAAAGGTAGCCGGTGGCGGCCAGGACGATGAAGAGCTGGTAACCCCAGAAGACGAACCAGCCAAGGTTGCCGCCCCAGAGCCGCGCGGCGGAGGTGCGCTGGACGACGTAGAGGGAGGTGGCGATCAGGGCGTTGCCGCCGAAGGCGAAGATCACCGCCGAGGTGTGCAGCGGGCGCAGGCGGCCAAAGTTGGTGAAGGGCTGGCCCCAGTCGAAGTTGAGCTGCGGGAAGGCAAGCTGGAAGGCGATGAAGGTGCCCACCAGGAAGCCCGCGATGCCCCAGAAGGCCGTCGCGATGACCCCGGCGCGGACGACCCCGTCCTCGTAGAGGCCCAGGGCGGGCGCCGGGCGCGGCGGCTCGTCCGTCCGGCGCAGCACGTAAAGGAAAAGCCCGGCGGAGATCACCATGATCAGCAGGGCGTGCACCTGGTAGGCCAGATCCAGCCCCCAGTTGGCCGCCATCGCGGAGATGAGGGTGATCAGGCCGAGGGCGATGAGTTTGACGTAGTCCATAGATGTCCCTCGAGGGTTGCAGAGCGTCTCGGGGGGGACACTCCTGTTCGCGGGACACTGATAGGGGGCCGCGCCGGGGCGGACCTTGATCTGGGTCAAGAAGGGCCCTGCCCCGGGTGCGCGGATTGCCGCAGGGGGGCGCTGGCATGGGCAAAAAGAGGCCGCAGACCCGGCGGGCGCTGGCTCACCTAGGCCCGGGCCGGATTTGCCCGGCGGCGGCGGCGGGTGTATCTTTGCCCCTAGGTCAACCCCTGCACAGGAGGACGGACGATGGATGTCGTGAAGACCGCGGAACTGGCCCGGGCACTCTATCGGGCCCATGGCAACAAGGCCGAACTGGAGGCCGCCCAGCGCGAGCGGGCCTTCAAGGAAGCCGGGAACGGGGTGGAGGCCGCAAACTGGCGGGCGATTCGCGATTCCATCCGCCAGGCGCGCGGCGCCAACCAGAGCTAGGCAGCGGCAAGCGCCCTAGAAGAGGGCCCCGCCATCGGCATCGTCGCCGGTGGCCTCGTGCAGCGCGGCCAGGTCCAGCACCTCGAATCGCCGCCGGTCGGAAAAGGCGATCACCCCCTCCTTCTTGAGGGCGTTGAACTGGCGGCTCACGGTCTCCAGCGTCAGGCCCAGGTAGTTGGCGATCTGGTCGCGGGTCATGGGCAGGCTCAGCTCGCGCACCCCGCCCTCCAGGTCCGGCACGGAGGAGCGGCGGACCAGCATCTCGATGAAGGTGGCGATCTTCTCGCGGGCCGTCTTGCGGCCCAGCAGGAGCATCCAGTCGCGCGCCGAATCGAGCTCGTCGAGGGCCAGCTCCATCAGGCGCCGGGCGACGTTCGGGGTATCCTGCACGATCCGCTCAAAGGGGCGGCGCTGGAAACAGCAGAGGGTGAGATCGGTGGTGGCGGTGACGTCGAAGTCGATCCGCTCGCGGCCAGGACGGCCGATGAAGTCAGAGGGCAGCAGCAGGCCCACCATCTGGGTGCGCCCGTCCTCCAGCGTCTTGGAGAGGGAGGCCACGCCCTGAACCACAGAGGCCACAAAGGCCAGCTCCTCGCCGCGCCAGAGGATCACCTCGCCCGCCCTGTAGGAGCGGTAGGACTTGACCTGCTCCAGCAGCGCCAGCTCATCCTCCGAGCAGCGGGCACAGACGGCGCGGTGGCGGATCGGGCAATCGCTGCATTTCACGGAGGCACGCAGGGGGATATTCATGGCGGGTCTCGGCACTGTCGTTCGCAGGGCCGAGACTAGCCCAAGTGCCGCGCCGGGGAAACCGCCGCGCAGCGCATGGCCGCCCTGCGCGCCGTGGCGTCAGCGGCCCCGGCGGCGGCGCTTGATCAGGCGCCACCAGGCGGCCTCCAGCGGGCCACCGCGCAGGCCCTCGCCGGTGGCATACTGGTAGAGCATGTGGTTGGGCTGATCGTTGCACTCGATCATCACCGGCCCCGCTTCGGTGAGGGCGATGTCGAAGCCGCAGAGGCCCAGCTCGGGAAAGAGCGCGTGGGTGGCGCAGCCCAGCTCCACCAGGGCCGTCCAGTGCGGCACCTGCCGGCCCAGCAGGGGTAGGCCGCTCTCGGGATGGTGGTCGGGCTGCTGCCCCTCCAGGCCGAGGCCGCGCTGACAGCGGGTGATCCGGCCCGAGCGCAGATCCAGCAGGGCCAGCATGCTGCCCGCCTGCCAGAAATTGTCCGAGGCGGCCCCCGGCCCGGGGATCTTCCAGAGGGCATAGAGCGGCCAGGCGTCGATCCCGTCATGCGCCGTGACCAGCCGCACCGCCCCCACCGCCTGGCCGGTGATCTCGGCCAGCGCGCTGTGCGGCGCGAGCGCCGTCTGAAGCAGGTAGCCGTCTGTATCGAATTGCCCGAAGACCTCGGCGGCAAAGTCCGCGAGGGGCACCTCCCTGCCGCCGCCAAGGCGCAGGCTCTCGCCCGCGATCCCCTCGATCCGCACGGCCCCCACGGAGAGGGAGCCGCCAAGCGGCTTGCCGAAAAGCGGGTAGCGGGCGGGCCCGCGCAGGAAGCCTTCAAGGGCCTCGGGGCTGTCGAGCAGGAAGTCGTCGCCCGCGCCGAAGCGGGAGGAGACGAAGGCCTGGGTCTCGGTCACGGGCAGGCCCGCCTCCTTCAGCCGGGCGCCAAAGACCAGCTTGTTGCCCACCTGGGCCTTGGTCTCTTCCAGGCTGTCGGGGTTGATGCGGCGGTTCAGGGCGTTGATGCCCCCCTGCCCCAAAAAGGAACGCCGCGCGCCCCTGTCGAGCGCGGGGTCGAAGAGCCGCAGGTCATAGTATTCGGTGGCGCTCATCTTCTGGCGGCCCATCCGCAGCGCCATGATCTGCGCCATCTGGCGCAGCGGCGAGAGGCCGCTTTCGCGGGCCACGCGGGTCATCAGGGCGCTGTCAGGGCGTCTGGGCGCGTCCGGGCCCGTGACCAGGACGGCTGACGCCGCCGGATTTCCGGTATCGGTCACGGGACCCTCACTCATACGCAGTACACTCTTACCGGGATAAGATGACCGCCCCGCGCTGATTTGGAAATGGCCCGAAGGCCCCTCTTCCGTAACGTCGTTTGGTGGAGCCTACTCCGCCAGCAGCCGCGCGTGCAGCCGGGCCACCGCCGCCTCGGGCAGGCCGATCTGGCCGAGGTAGCCGCGCACGCCGCCGTAGCTGCTCTCGATCTCCTCCAGCACCTGGGCCGCCGTCGCCGCGGGGCTTTCCAGCAGCCGCGCGTAGCTCTCCACGTCGCCGCCCCGGGCCGCCGAAAGGGCGAGGAACTCGCTCACCAGGTCGGGGATCAGATCGGCGGTGAGGGCATAGTCGGCCACGATCTCCTCATGCGGCACCTCCGCCAGGCCCAGCAGCAGCAGGGCGACGATGCCCGTGCGGTCCTTGCCGGCGGTGCAGTTGAAAAGCAGCGCACCCTCCTCGCAGGCGGCGATCTCGGTGAAGATGGCGCGCAGGGCCGCGCCGCGCCGCCGCAGGGCCGAGAGGTAGAAGGACAGAAGCGGATGATCCTCGGGCGCCCGGCGCCGGGAGAGGGCCTCGGGCGAGAGATCATCGAAGAGCGGCAGGTTGAGGAAGCGCACGCCGGGATAGGCGGCGAAGGGGTTGGGCGCGCTCTCCAGCTCGGCCTGGGTGCGCAGGTCGATCACCACGCGCAGCCCCTCCTCGTAAAGCCGCTCGGCCTCGCCCGGGGCCAGCCGGTGCAGGCTGTCGGAGCGCAGGAAGCGGCGCCAGGCCACGGAGCGCCCGCAGCCCGTGGGATAGCCGCCCAGATCGCGGATGTTGTAGGCCCCTTTCAGGGGCAGGTGCCGGTCCCACTTCATCGGAAAGCCTCCAGCCGCGCGCGGTCCACCAGGCCCAACTGCTGGCTGGCCGGGGTGAGCGGCACGAAGGCCATGGAAAGCCCGCTCTCGCGCCACTCGCCGATGCCGAAGCCGGTGCCCTCGACGATGCGCAGATCGCGGGTCTCCAGCATGTCCACGGTGGAGTTGAGGCCCATGGAGACAAAGATCGGGATGCCGTGCCAGTGGCTGACCCGGTTGATGTGGATGTGCCCCGAAAGGATGCCCGCCACCCGCTGGCCCTTGAGGACCTCCCTCAGCCGCTCCGTCGCCGCCATGTCGATGGTGCCCCAGGGCAGGCCCGCGGGTTCCACCCGGGGCGGGTGGTGCATGACGATGAGCTTTGGCCGCTCGGCCTCGCGCGCCAGGGCCGCCCCGAGGAAGTCAAACTGCTCCTCCGTGATCGTTCCGGCCACGCGGCCCGGCACCATGGTGTCGAGCGTGATGACATGCAGCTCGCCCAGCACCTGGTCGTGGAAGTAGGCCCCCTCTTCGCCCGGCTGGCCGAAGACCTGATGAAAGCCCGACCGCTTGTCGTGGTTGCCCAGGGCCAGGACCAAGGGCGCCTCCAGCGGCTGGAGGATCTCGCGCAGAAGCTCGTAGCTCTGGACGTCGCCCATGTTGGTCAGGTCGCCGCTCGCCACCACGAAGTCCGGCTGCCGTTCCATCGCGTTGATCAGCCCCACCGCGCGGCGCAGGCTGCCGGGGGTGTCCGGCAGGGTCGCCGCGTCGGCGGCCCGCGCGTGCGAGACGTGCAGATCGGTGAGGTGGACGAAACGGGTCATACGAATACTCCGGAGGCTTTCAGAAGGGATTGGGTATAGGGCTGGGCGGGGGTTCGCAAGATTTGCCCCACCGGGCCCTGCTCGATGGCCTTGCCGTGCTGCATCACCAGAAGCTGGTCGCAGATGGAGCCGATGACGGCCAGATCGTGGCTGATGAAGAGCAGGCCCAGGCCCAGTTCCTCCTGGAGATCCATCAGCAGGTTCAGGATCTGCGCCTGGACCGAGACATCGAGCGCCGAGACCGCCTCGTCCGCGACCAGCAACGCGGGCCGGGTGACGATGGCGCGGGCGATGGCGATGCGCTGGCGCTGCCCGCCCGAGAACTCGTGCGGATACTTCTCGGCGTCGCCCGGGTGCAGGCCGACCTGCTCCAGCGCCTCCATGCTGCGGCGGGCGCCGTCCGCCTCCAGCCCGATGGCGCGCAGCGGTTCCGCGATGGACCAGCCGACGCGGCGGCGCGGATCGAGCGAGCCGAAGGGGTCCTGGAAGACCATCTGGAAATGCTGCCGCTGACGCCGCAGCTCGCCCGCCTTGAGGCCATGCAGATCCTGCCCGCGAAAGAGCACCTGGCCCGCGTCGGGCGCCTCGAAGGCCATGACCATGCGGGCGATGGTGCTCTTGCCCGAGCCGCTCTCGCCCACCACGCCGAGGGTCTCGCCCGCCTCGATGGTGAAGCTGATGCCATCTACCGCCGTCATCTGCGGCGGCTTTCGCAGCAGGGACTGGCGCGGCAGGGCGTAGCGGCGGGTCAGGCCCCGGGCCTCCAACAGGGGGGCACTCATGCGCTTTCCTCCGCTTGCAACAGGTGGCAGGCGGCACTGCGGTCGGGGCCAAGCCGGGTGGCCAGGGGCACCCGGCCGGCGCACTGGGGCACCTCCACCGGACAACGCCCGGCAAAGCGGCAACCCTGCGGCAGCTCGCGCAGCAGCGGCACGGTGCCGGGGATGGTGGGCAGGCGCTGGCGCCTGCCGCCGCCCCGCCCGGCCATGTTGGCCAGGGGATCGGGCCGGGCGCCCAGAAGGCCGCGGGTGTAAGGATGCGCCGGCCCGGCCAGGACCTCCTGCGTCGGCCCCCGCTCCACCATGTCGCCGCCATACATGACGACGATGTCGCGCGTCGCCCGGGCCACGGCGGCCAGGTCGTGGCTGATGAAGACAAGGGCCATCTCGCGCTCCTCGGCCAGGCGCACCAGCAGATCGGTGATCCGCAGGGCCACGTTGGCATCGAGCGCCGTAGTGGGCTCGTCGGCGATCAGCAGGCCGGGGTCGCAGGCCAGGGCCAGGGCAATCAGCACGCGCTGGCGCTGGCCGCCCGAAAGCTGGTGCGGGAACTGCCGCAGCCGGGCCGCCGGATCGGGAATGCCCACCTCCTCGAAAAGCGCCAGGGCCTTGGCCTCGGCCGCCCGCTGGGAGAGGCCCTCGTGGATCAGCATGGGCTCCATCACCGTCTCGCCCACCCGGCGCAGGGGGTTCAGGGCGGCCATGGGTTCCTGAAAGATGATGGCAACCCGGCGCGCCCGCAGGCGCTGCCAGTCGCGCTCGCTGGCGCGGCTCATGTCGCGCCCGTCGATGGAAAGCTGGCCCGAGAGCTGCGCCGCCTCGGGCACCATGCCGATGAGGCTGAGGGCCAGCATCGACTTGCCCGAGCCGCTCTCTCCCACGACGCCGAGCCTGTCGCCCCGGTCGATCCGCAGGCTGGCGCCGCGCAGGGCCGCGTGGCCGCCGAAGGAGACGGTGAAATCCTGAAGATCGAACATCAGCGGGCCCTCGCCAGACGCGGGTCGCTCACATCGCGCAGCCCGTCGCCCAGAAGGCCGAAGCCCAGGACGGCGGCGACGATGCAGAGACCGGGATAGATGGCCAGTTGCGGCGCGAGGTAAAGCAGGGTCTGGGCCTCGGCCAGCATCCGGCCCCAGCTTGCCGCCGGGGGCTGGGCGCCCAGCCCCAGGTAAGAAAGCGCCGCCTCGGCCAGAATCGCGACGGCGAACTCGATGGTGGCCTGGACGATCACGGCGGCGGCGATGTTGGGCAAGATGTGATCGCGCGAGATGGCGAAGCGCGACATGCCCGCCGCCCGCGCGGCCGAAACGTAATCGAGCGTCCAGACCTGGTTGGCCGAGGCCCGGGCGACGCGGGCGAAGATGGGGATGTTGATGAAGGCGATGGCCAGCACCGCATTGGAGAGGGAGGGGCCGAAGACCGCCGCCAGCATGATGGCAAAGAGCAGCGCCGGGAAGGCGAAGCCCAGATCCGCCAGGCGCATCACCCCATCCTCCACCCAACCGCCGATGGCCGAGGCGAGGAGCCCCAGGGCAACCCCGATGGAGCCCCCTAGGAGCACCGCGATGAGGGCCACGGCCATGGAGTTGCGCGCCCCCGCCATGAGCTGGGAGACGACATCGCGGCCCAGCTGGTCGGTCCCCAGCCAGTGCAGCTCGGAGGGGGCGGCGAACTTGTCGCGGATGTTCATGAGGGTGGGGTCGTGCGGGGTCCAGATGAGGGAGAGGCCGGCCGCCCCCACCACGAGGGAGACGAGAACAGCCCCGATCAGCAGGTTCGCGGGCAGCCGGGTCATGCGCGCACCTTCAGCCGCGGGTCGATGAGGACATAGAGCAGGTCCACCAGGAAGTTGGTCGTCACCACGATGGCGGCAAATAGCATCACCAGCGCCTGGACCGTGGGCAGATCGCGGTTGGCGATGGACTGGAAGATCAGCCGCCCCAGGCCGGGCAGGTAGAAGACGTTCTCGATCACGATGGTCCCCGTCACCAGGGCGGCGAACTGCATGCCGACGATGGTGACGATGGGAATGAGCGCGTTGGGCAGGACATGGCGCCAGAGAACCCGCCGCCGCGAGAGGCCCGAGGCGCGGGCGGTGCGGACGAAGTCCTGCCGCATCACCTCGAGCGCGGAGGAGCGGGTGACCCGGGCCAGCACCGCCGACTGGACCAGCGCCAGGGCGATGGTCGGCAGGATCAGGGAGCGCAGGGCCGCCACCGGATCGGACCAGCCGGGAAAGCCCCCGGGCGGCAGCCAGCGCAGCTTCACCGCAAAGAGCAGGACCAGCAGGATCGAGAGCCAGAAGGCCGGCACGGCGATCCCCACCTGAGAGAGGAACATGACGCCCCAGTCCCCCACCCTGCCGTGGCGCGCCGCGGCACCGATGCCCAGGCTCAGGGCCACCACCAGCGTCAGCAGCATCCCCGTCGCGGCCAGCGAGAGGGTCATCGGCAGGCGCTCGGCGATCAGCTCGGAGACCGGCACGCGGAAGGAATGGCTGACCCCGAAATCACCCTGCAGGGCGCCGCCGATCCAGGCGAAGTAGCGGGTCAGCAGGGGATCGTTGAGGCCCAGCTGCTCGCGCAGGGCGGCAAGGGCGTCATCGGTGGCGTCTAGCCCGAGGATGGTCAGGGCGGGATCGCCCGGCAGGACGTTCATCACCGCGAAGACAACGGCCGAAACGGCGAAAAGCGTCAGGACGAAGCCCGCGGTGCGGCGGAACAGGAAATAACCCATGGGAACTCGTATCGAGGACCGCGCGGGGCACCCAGCCCCGCGCGGCGCTCATGCTGGATCAGCCGTCCAGGCTCACGCCCTTGAGGGGCATGTAGAGGACGGGCGAGGAAGACCAGTAGCCCTGGACCTCGGACTTGAAGACACCCAGCAGCGGCAGCTGGAAGAGGAAGCCGTGCACGGCCTGGTCGGAGAGGTAGCGCTGGCCCTCCTGAAGCAGCGCGTCGCGTGCCTCCGGATCGGCCTCGGTCTTGATCTTCTCCCAGAGGGCGGTGAAGTCCGCATCATCGTAGCCGTAGAAGTAGTCCGGCCCGCGCGCGAAGTTGCCCATGTCGTTGGGCGAGGTGTGGGCGATGATGGTCATGTCGTAGTTCTTCTTCTTGTAGACCTCGTCGATCCAGAAGCCCCACTCCACGTTCTCCACCTTGGCGTCGATCCCGGCTTCGGAAAGCTCCTGCTGGATGATCTCGGCCGAGCGGGTGGCATAGGGGAAGGGCGGCACCCGCAGGGTCATGGTGGTGCCGGCCACGCCCGCCGCCTCGAACATCTCCTTGGCCTTGGCCGTGTCATGCGGATAGGCGTCCGTCAGGTCCACGTAGGCGGTGCCGTGCGGCGGATAGAAGGAGCCGATGGGCACGGCCTGGCCGTACATGGCCCCCTCGATGATCTCGTCGCGGTCCAGCGCCATGTTCACCGCGCGCCGCACCTCGATGTTGTCGAAGGGCGGCTTGGCGTTGTTCATCGCCAGGATCACCTCGCCCTCGGTCGAGCCGACGTTAACGCGGAAGCGCGGGTCGGCCTCGAACTGGGGCAGCAGCTCGGGTGCAGGGAAACCGGGGAAGGCGTCGATCTCTTCGGCCATCATGGCGGCGGTGGCGGCGGCGGGATCGGAGATGAAGCGGAACTCGACCTTCTCCAGCGCCACGCTGTCGGCCTCGCGGTGGTCGGGGTTCTTGACCAGGGTCAGGCGGTCGCCGCGGGTCCAGCTGTCATACTTGAAGGGGCCTGTGCCGACCGGGTTGGTGGCATTGCTGTCGGCGCTCTCGGGGGCCACGATGGCGCTGTCGCCCTGGCCCATGTTGAAGAGGAAGAAGGCGTCCTTCTCCTTGAGCTTGATCTCCACCGTCTGGGGGTCGAGCGCGGTGACGCTCTCGATCGGGGCAAAGATGCCCTTGGAGGGGTTCACGCTGTCATCCGCCATGGCCCGCTCGAAGGAGAAGACCACATCCTCGGCGTCAAAGGAGGTGCCATCGTGGAAGGTCACGCCCTCGGCCAGGTCGAAGGTGTAGGTCAGGCCATCCTCGGAGACCTCCCAGGCGGTCGCCAGGTTGGGCTGGACCTCGCCGTTCTCGGCCACGGTGGTCAGCGCCTCGTAGACGTTCATCGTCATCATCGAATCGATGGAGGCGGTGGCGTCCGCCGTCGGATCGAGAGATGTGGGCTCCTGCTGCATCCCGATGGAAAGCTCCGCCGAGAGGGCCGGCAGCGCCCCGAGCGCGAGAGCCAGCGCCAGCGGCGAGGCGGTGAGGAATCTGGAAAGATGGGACATGGGGATACTCCTTGTTGGACGCTGAACCGCGCTCTTTACGGGAAGCATCATCAGGCGGAGGGGGCCATCGGTCAATGCAAATGCATTTACTTCGGTGAAACTTCACACGGCTGATACAAAGCCGCGGGGTCAATTCCCGCTGGGCGAGAACGGGCGCGGCGCCCCTCGCCGCGCCGCTGTAGCGGGCGGACCGAGAGGGCCTAGCCCTCCCCCTCGCTCAGCTTGCGGACCTCTGCCAGCGCCGCGTCCGCGGCGCGCGCCAGGAGCACCGTGTCGCTGGCGCAGGCGACAAAGCTGAAGCCCTCGCGCAGCAGCGCGGCGGCCCGGGCGGGATCGTTGACGAGGGTGCCGAGGGGCACGCCCTGGGCCATCAGACGGCGCGCCACGGGCATGATCTCGGCCCAGACATCGGCGTGCAGTGGCTGGCCCAGAAGCCCCATGTCGGCGGCGATGTCGGCGGGGCCGAAGAAGATCCCGCTCACCCCATCGACCGCCGCGATCTCCTCGGCGCGCGCCAGGGCGGCGCGGGATTCGAGCTGGAGCAGCACGCTCGTCTCCGCCTCCACCCGCGCGGCATAGTCCTTGATCCGGCCAAACTTGGTGGCCCGCGTCGCCCCCGAGACACCGCGCACCCCGCGCGGCGGGTAGCGGGTGCTGGCAACGGCGGCCTCGGCCTCCGCCACGCTCTGGATCATCGGAAAGAGCAGCCCCGGCGCACCCAGGTCGAGCAGCCGCTTGACCATCACGGGGTCGTTCCACTCGGGCCGGACGATGGCCGTGGTGCCCGAGGCGGCAAAGGCCTGGAGCTGGCCCAGGAGGCTGAAGTAGTCGTTCGGCGAATGCTCCAGATCGACAAGCGCCCAGTCGAAGCCCGCCGGGGCGATGACCTCGGCGGCGAAGGGGCTGGAGAGGCTGATCCAGCAGCCCACCTGGCGCCGCCCCTCGGCCAGGGCGCGGGTGAAGGGGTTTTCCGCGAGCTCCATCAGAGGGGCTCCCCCGCGGCCACGGCCCGGGCCACCTCGGCGACCGCTTCGGCGCTCAGCCCGTAGGTCTCCCGCGCCACCTCGGCCGAGATGTAGCCGCGCGCCAGGTCACGCCGCACCAGGGCCGGATCGCGGTCCCGCGCGGCGCCGTAGCCCGCCCCGCCGGGCAGGGACAGGACCACCCGGTTGCCATGGGGCACGAACTGCTTGCCCTTGCCCTGCATGGCGGTGCCATCGTCCTGGGCGATCTCCGTCGGGGCCCCGGCCTGGCCGCCCCGGCGGCCCCGGGCGGGATGGTGCACCCGGTCGAACATGGCCGAGAAGTCGAACTCGTGGCCCTCGCGCGCGCCGATCACCATATGCTGGCCCAGGCCGCCCCGATGCTCTCCGGCGCCGCCGGAATCGGGCCGCAGCTCCTTGCGCCAGACGATCACCGGGCCCGCATGCTCCGTCGCCTCCACCGGCATGGTCATGACGCCGGAGGGGAAGGCCGTGGCATTGAGCCCGTCGAGAGCGGGCCGCGCCCCCGCCCCGCCGGAGTTGAACATGAGCACCTCCGAGCGCCGCGCGCCCCGGGGCGCCGGGGCATCGGTGCGGGGCCGGAGCGAGACCTGGAAATTGCAGAGGCACCCTGCCCCCTCCGCCGGGACGACCCCGGGCAGGAGCTTGTCGAGCGCGTCATAGACCGTGTCCGGCACGAAGTGGCCGATGATGTGGCGCAGGGCCACCGGCGCGGGATGCAGGGCATTGACGATGGTGTTTTCCGGCGCGGCGATCTCGAAGGGCGCCAGCGAGGCGGCATTGTTCGGGATCTCCGGCGCGATGGCGCACTTGAGCGCATAGCAGGCATAGGCCTTGGCATAGACCAGGGGGCAGTTGATGCCTTTGCGGTCCACCCCCGAGGAGCCTGCGAAGTCCGACAGGATGCGGTCCTTCTCGATGCTTAGCTTCACCTTCAGGGTGATCGGCGTGGCAAAGCCGTCCACGGTCATCTCCCCCTCGGCGCTGCCCTGCGGCAGGGCGGCGATGCGCTCCAGCGTGGCCCGGCGGGAATTGTCGAGGATGAAGGCGGCGATCCCCTCCAGGCTCTCCAGGCCGAACTCGCGCATCATGTCCACCAGGCGGCGGTGGCCGATCTCGTTGCAGGTGGCCAGGGCGTAGATGTCCCCGATCAGCTGGTCCGGCTCGCGCACGTTGCCCCGGATGATCCGCACCATGGTCTCGTCCACCTCGCCGCCGGCGATGAACTTCATGATCGGCAGGTAGAGGCCCTCTTCGTAGACGCTGGCGGCATCGGCCCCGAAGCCGCGCCCGCCAATGTCCACCACGTGAGCCGTGCAGGCGAAGAAGCCCACCAGGCGCCCCTCCAGGAAGGAGGGGGTGACCATGGTGATGTCGTGCAGGTGGCCGGTGCCCTCCCAGGGGTCGTTTGTGATGTAGACATCCCCCTCGAGGATGTTCTGGCGCCCGATGCGGCGGATGAAGTGGGCCACCGCGTCGGCCATGGCGTTGACGTGGCCGGGGGTGCCGGTGACGGCCTGGGCCAGCATCCGGCCCTCGGTGTCGTAGACCCCGGCGGAGAGGTCGCCGGCCTCGCGCACGGAGGTGGAGAAGGCGGTGCGCACCAGCGCCTGGGCCTGCTCCTCGACCACCGAGATGAGGCGGTTCCACATGATCTGGTAGGCGACAGTGGAGGGTTCCTGGGCCATGCTCTTATCCTTTCGCGCGCAGGTCGATGCAGCCGTCCGGCTGGCGCAGGGCGCTGCGGCTGGCGGGCACGATGATGGTGGTCTCGGCCTCGGTGATGGCGGCGGGGCCGGCCACGCTCTGGCCCGGGGTCAGGCTGTCGCGGTCCACCACCTGGGCGGTGCGGAACTGGCCCAGGGCCGGGTCGAAGATCTGCCGCTCGCCGCTGGCCTCTCCCGGCCCCGCGGCCTCCGCCTCCGCCAGCCGCGCCACCACTTCGGGCGGGGTGGTGGCATTGACGGACCAGACGGTGATCTCCACGTCGAGCCCCGCCACGGTGCGGGCGAAGAGCTTTACGTAGTCCTCCTCGAAGAGCCGCAGGAAGGTGGCGGCATCGGGCTCCGCAGCCTGGTCGGCGCTGAGGCTCACGGGAATCTCCCAGCCCTGGCCGGAGTAGCGCATGTAGACCTTGTATTCGGTCAGGACCTCGGCCTCGGGCGCGCAGCCGCGCACGAAGCCGGCCGCCTCCTCCTCCAGCTCCGCGAGCAGGCGACGGATCCCCTCCGGGTCGAAGTCCGAAAGCTTCATGTAGACCGAGCGGTTGGCCTCGAAGCTGAAGGGCGCGCGCAGGAAGCCGATGGCCGAGCCCACACCCGCGCCCGGCGGCACCAGGAGCCGCTCGACGCCCAGCTTCTCGCAGAGCCGCCCGGCATGGAGCGGGGCGGCCCCGCCGAAGGCGATCATGGTGTAGTCGGCCAGGTCCTCGCCGTTCTCCACCGCATGGACCCGGGCGGCATTGGCCATGTTCTCGTCCACCACCTCGGCCAGGCCGAAGGCGGCGGTCTCGGTCGCCATCTCCAGGGGGTCGCCCAGGGTCTCCGCCAGGGCCCGCTCGGCCGCCGCCCGGTCCAGCCGGATCGAGCCGCCGGCGAAGTTGTCAGGGTCGAGCTTGCCCAGCACCAGGTCGGCATCGGTGACGGCGGGCCTCTCGCCGCCGCGCCCGTAGCAGGCGGGCCCCGGCTCGGAGCCGGCCGACTGGGGGCCGACGCGGATCTGGCGCAGGGCATCGACGTGGGCCAGCGAGCCGCCGCCCGCGCCGATCTCCACCATGTCGATCACCGGGATCGAGATGGGCATGCCGGAGCCTTTCTTGAAACGGTAGGTGCGGGCCACCTCGAAGACGCGGGCCGTCTTGGGGGTCTGGCTCTTGATCAGGCAGATCTTGGCCGTGGTGCCCCCCATGTCGAAGCTCAGGACCTTCTCCAGCCCGTAGCGCGCGGCAATGTTGGCGGCAAAGACGGCGCCCCCCGCGGGGCCCGATTCCACCAGCCGGACCGGGAACTCCGCGGCGCTCTCGATGGAGATGATGCCCCCGCCCGAGTGCATCAGGAAGATGTCGCAGCGGGTGCCCTCATCGGCCAGGCGCTGCGCCAGGCGGCCCAGGTAGGACTTCATCAGGGGCTTGATGTAGGCATTGGCCACGACCGTGTTGAAGCGCTCGTACTCGCGCATCTGCGGCGAGACCTCGGAGGAGAGGGACACCATCGCCTCGGGCATGAGCTCGGCCACCACCTCGGCCACGAGCCTCTCGTGGGCCGGGTTGAGGTAGGAGTGGATCAGCCCCACGGCGACGCTCTCGTAGCCCGCCGCGGCGATCCGCTCGACCACCTCGACGACCGCCTCGCGCGCCAGGGGCATCAGCTCGGCGCCGGTCGCGTCGATCCGGCCGGGCACGGTGTAGCGCATCTGGCGCGGCAGCAGCGGCTCGGGCAGCGAGAGGTTGAGATCGTACTGCTCGAAGCGGCTCTCGGTGCGCATCTCGATCACGTCCCGGAAGCCCTCCGTGGTGATCAGCGCCGTCTTGGCGCCGCGCCGCTCGATCAGGGCGTTGGTGGCCAGGGTGGTGCCGTGGATGATCTGCCCGATCTGCCCCGGGTCGATCCCCGCCTTGGCGCAGACCTGGTGCATGCCCTCGATGATGGCATTCTCCGGGGCCGCGTAGGTGGTCAGGACCTTGGTGGAATAGGGGCGCTCCGCAACCTCCAGCACGACATCGGTGAAGGTGCCGCCGATGTCGACGCCGAGGCGGATGGTCTTGTCGGGCATGTTCTCTCCCTGCCTTGGATTCGGCGCGACTTTGGCCCTCGCGTCAGGCAGATGCAATCTTTGTGAAGCCCTGCCCCCGTGCATCCCGCCGCGGGCCGGTGTAGCTTGCGCGCGAAACAGCACGAAAAGGACCGCCCGTGGACTTCAGCACCCCCTACGATACCCCGCGCCAGCCCGTCATCGGGCGCAACTGCGTGGCCACCTCGCACCCCCTCGCCGCCCAGGCCGGCCTGCGGATGCTGCTGAAGGGGGGCAATGCCATCGACGCCGCCCTCGCCGGGGCCATCACCCTCACCGTGGTGGAGCCCTCGGGCAACGGCCTCGGCAGCGATGCCTTCGCGATCCTCTGGGACGGCGAGGCGCTGCACGGGCTCAACGCCTCGGGCCACTCGCCCCGGGGCTGGGACAGGGAGCAGCTGAACCCCGACGGCAGCCTGCCGCAGCGCGGCTGGCACAGCGTGACGACGCCCGGCGCGGTCTCGGCCTGGGTCGCCCTCTCCGAACGCTTCGGCACCCTACCCTTCGCCGATCTCTTCGAGCCGGCCATCGCCTATGCCGAAGGCGGCTTCCCCGTCTCCCCCACCATCGCGCGGCTCTGGGGCCTGGCGGGCCAGCAGCTCGGCCACCAGCCGGGCTTTGCCGAGCACTTCCTGCCCGATGGCCGGGCGCCGCGCCCGGGCGAGATTTTCCGCAACCCGGCCCAAGCCCGCAGCCTGCGCCTGATCGCCGAGACCCGGGGCGAGGCCTTCTACCGGGGCGAGCTGGCCGAGGCCATGGCCGCCGACGCCGCCCGCCACGGCGCGGCCCTCACGCTTGAGGACCTGGCCGCCCACGAGGTGGAATGGTGCGGCACCCTTTCCCAGTCCTACGCCGGGGCCGAGCTGCACGAGATCCCGCCCAACGGCCAGGGCATCGCCGCGCTCATCGCCCTCGGCCTCTTGCGTGCCCAGGATCTCGCCTCCCTCGCGCCAGACGATCCGCGCGCCATGCATCTCCAGATCGAGGCGGTGAAGCTGGGCCTGGCCGATGCCGAGGCCTTCGTCGGCGATCCCGCGCACATGGATGTCGCCCCCTCGGCCCTGCTCGATGAGGGCTATCTCAAGGAACGCGCCAGGCTGATCGACCCCGACAGGGCCCAGGTGGCCCAGGCGGGCGCCCCCACCAAGGGCGGCACGGTCTACCTCACGGCGGCGGACGCCGAGGGCCGCATGGTCTCCTTCATCCAGTCCAACTTCATGGGCTTCGGCTCGGGCGTGGTGGTGCCGGGCACCGGCATCTCCCTGCAGAATCGCGGCGCGGGCTTTGTCACCACCGAGGGCCACGCCAACCAGGCGGGCCCGGGCAAGCGCCCCTTCCACACGATCATCCCCGGCTTCGTCACCCGCGGCGGCCGCCCCGAGATGAGCTTCGGCGTCATGGGCGGCCCGATGCAGGCCCAGGGCCACGTCCAGATGATGGTCCGCACCATGCTGCACGACCAGCAGCCCCAGGCCGCCTCCGACGCGCCGCGCTGGCGCTTCGTCTCGGGCACCGAGGTGGCGGTGGAATCGAGCCTGCCCGAGAAGACCGTCACGGCGCTTGAGGCGATGGGCCACCGGATCACCCGCGAGGCCCCCGACAACGCCTTCGGCTTCGGCGGCGCCCAGCTCATCCGCCGCTACGGCGAGGCCTACGTGGCGGGCTCGGACCACCGCAAGGACGGGCTGGCGGTGGTGCTCTAGGGGCCGCCCTTGATTTGGTAATGCACTTGCATTACCTCTGAGAAAAGAAGCACAGCCGCGCGAAGGGTACGGGACATGACGGTGATCGCAGAGGAACGCTCCAAGCTGACCGACCGCTACCAGACAACCGTGCCGCGCGGCGTGCGCAACCAGCTCAGGCTCGGCAAGGGGGACGAGATCGTCTACCGCACCGATGCCGAGGGCCGGGTCTACATCGAACCCCTGCGCCGGGGCGAAGCCGACCCGGCCCTGGGCGCTTTCCTCGACCTCATCGAGGCCGACATCAAGGCCCACCCCGACCGCCTGCGGGCCCTCGATGGGGCGCTCCAGGCCCGGATGGCCGATCTCGTCGAGGATCTGGAGGTCGATCTGGAGGCACCCCTCTCCGACGCGGATGAATGAGCCGCGGCACCCGCCCTGCCGCGCCCCTCGTCGTCAATGGCTGGTCCCTTTACGCCCATCCCCTTTTCCTCGATCAGCTTGATGCCCTGATCGCGGAGGTCGAGGCCCGCCGGGCACGCGACCCGAAGACGTGGCGCCAGAAGAACTGCACCAAGCGGCTGGCGGCGATTTACCGGCTTGTCACCCAGGTCATTCCGGCAGACCCGGCCAGCGCCGCCTTCCGGCAGGGGGGCACCCTCGGCGCCCAGCGCAAGCACTGGTTCCGGGCCAAGTTCTTTCAGCAGTACCGGCTCTTCTTCCGCTTCGACAGCGGCGCCGGGGTGATCGTCCTGGCCTGGGTCAACGACAGCGACAGCCTGCGCGCCTACGGCAGCCGCAGCGATGCCTATGCCACCTTCCGGGGGATGCTGGAGGGCGGCCACCCGCCCGACGACTTCGAGGCGCTGCTGGCCGAGGCCCGGACCGAGGTGGCACGCTTCGCCCGGGGCATTCAAGGCGGTGAGGACCTATAGGAGGCGCCCGACCGCACGGTGGGAAAGGCCAACGGACAAGGAATTTCACCCCCTTCTTGCGAACCGCTCGCAAAACCCTTGACAGTTGCGAATGAGTTGCATTTACAGAAAGGCGATTGCAACCCAACAGCACAGGATCGCCATGACAGCCCGCCTTTCCGCCCTCCTGATCTCCCTCTGCCTCGCCTTCTCCGCCAGCGCCGCCGCGGCCGAACGGATGAAGGTCGTCACCACCTTCACCGTCCTCGCCGACATGGCCGCCAACGTCGCCGGGGAGGCCGCCGAGGTGGTCTCCGTCACCAAGCCGGGGGCCGAGATCCACGGCTACGAGCCCACGCCGCAGGACATCGTGCGCGCCTACGACGCCGATCTGATCCTCTGGAACGGGATGAACCTGGAGCTCTGGTTCGAGCAGTTCCTGAGCAACCTGACGGATGTGCCCGCCGTCACCCTGACCGAGGGCATCGACCCGATCTCGATCGCCTCGGGCTCCTACGAGGGCAAGCCCAACCCCCACGCCTGGATGGGGCTGGACAATGCCCTGATCTACATCGACAACATTGCCAACGCCTTCGCCACCCATGATCCGGACAATGCCGAGACCTACGCGGCCAACGCCGCCAGCTACAAGGCCCGCCTGCGCGAGACCATCGAGCCCCTGCGCCAGGCCATCGCCGACATCCCCGAGGACCGCCGCTGGCTGGTCACCTGCGAGGGCGCCTTCAGCTATCTCGCGCGGGACTTCGGCATGAAGGAGCTCTACCTCTGGCCGATGAACGCCGACCAGGTGGGCACCCCGCAGCAGGTGCGCAGCGTCATCGACGGGGTGCGCGGAAACGACATCCCGGTGGTCTTCTGCGAGAGCACCGTCAACACCGCCCCGGCCGAGCAGGTGGCGCGCGAGACCGGCGCCGCCTACGGCGGGGTGCTCTACGTCGACAGCCTGAGCGAGGCGGATGGCCCCGTGCCCACCTACCTCGACCTGCTGACCGTCACCGCCCGCACCGTGGCCGAGGGCCTGCAGGCCGCGGCAGAATAGGACAGCCAAATGCCCAAGGACTATGCCAACCTCAAACACCCCCCCGGCCCGGGCCTCTCGGCCCGGAACCTGACGGTCACCTACCGCAACGGCCACACCGCGCTCTGGGATGCCAGCTTCGAGATCCCGCGCGGCACGGTGACGGCCCTGGTGGGGGTGAACGGGGCGGGCAAGTCCACCCTCTTCAAGGCCATCATGGGCTTCGTGCCCACCGCCAAGGGCCAGATCGACATCCTCGGCATGTCGGTGCGCGAGGCCCTCTCCAGCAACCGCGTCGCCTACGTGCCCCAGTCCGAGGAGGTCGACTGGGCCTTCCCGGTGCTGGTGGAGGACGTGGTCATGATGGGCCGCTACGGCCACATGGGCTTCCTCCGGCGGCCCCGCGCGGCGGACCATGCGGCGGTCGAACAGGCCCTGGCCCGGGTCAACATGGAGGAGTTCCGCCAGCGCCAGATCGGCGAGCTTTCGGGCGGCCAGCGCAAGCGGGTCTTCCTGGCCCGCGCCCTGGCCCAGGACGGCCAGGTGATCCTGCTCGACGAGCCCTTCACCGGGGTCGACGTCAAGACCGAGGAGCAGATCGTGCGTCTGCTCAAGGATCTGCGCGACGAGGGCCGGGTGATGCTGGTCTCCACCCACAACCTCGGCTCCGTGCCGGAGTTCTGTGACCGGACCATTCTGGTCAAGGGCACGGT
Organism: Sulfitobacter sp.; assembly: GCA_965212515.1. Taxonomy (GTDB): domain Bacteria; phylum Pseudomonadota; class Alphaproteobacteria; order Rhodobacterales; family Rhodobacteraceae; genus Sulfitobacter. The sequence goes on along the minus strand of OZ243122.1, from coordinate 2,883,703 downwards.
GCTCTGCCACGGACCGACCGAGACGACCTTCACCCGCAAGAACCTGGAGGCGGCCTTCGGCGGCGTGCTGCGGCACTTCACCCTCGGCGGCGACGCCCTGCACGACGACGACGATGCCCGCGCCGTGACCATCTTCACCGACGACGAGCGCCCCTTCGTCCAGTACGGCGACAAGACCCAGCGGACCCGCCGCAAGTGATGCCCTCCCTGCTCGAACCCTTCACCTACGGCTACATGGTCAATGCCATGTGGGTCTCCGCCCTGGTGGGCGCCGTCTGCGCCTTCCTCTCGGCCTACCTGATGCTCAAGGGCTGGTCCTTGATCGGCGATGCCCTCTCCCACTCCGTGGTGCCCGGCGTGGCCGGGGCCTATATCCTCGGCCTGCCCTTCGCCCTCGGCGCCTTCATCGCCGGTGGCCTGGCGGCGGGCGCCATGCTCTTCCTGTCGGACCGCTCGGGCCTGAAGGTCGATGTCATCATCGGGCTGATCTTCACCTCCTTCTTCGGCCTGGGGCTCTTCATCGTCTCGGTGAACCCCATGAGCGTCTCGATCCAGACCATCACCATGGGCAACATCCTGGCCATCACCCCCGAGGACACGCTGCAGCTCGCCCTCATCGGCTTCGTCTCCCTGGCGATCCTGCTGGCCAAGTGGAAGGATCTCATGGTCACCTTCTTCGACGAGAACCACGCCCGCGCCATCGGCCTGCGGCCTGATCTGCTCAAGGCCACCTTCTTCGTGCTCCTCTCGGCCTCCGTCGTGGCGGCGATGCAGACGGTCGGGGCCTTCCTGGTGATCGCCATGGTGGTCACCCCCGGGGCCACGGCCTACCTGCTCTGCGACCGTTTCCCCCGCCTCATCCTCACCTCCGTCCTGATCGGCGCGGGGACAAGCTTTACCGGGGCCTACATCAGCTACTTCCTCGACGGGGCCACCGGGGGCGTGATCGTCTGCCTCCAGACGCTGCTCTTCCTGGCCGCCTTCCTGCTGGCCCCGACCCACGGCCTCTTCGCCGCCCGGCGCCGCGCCGCCGCGGCCCTGCGGGGGCGCGCCTGATGGATCTCGAAACGCTCCTCCTGCCCTTCCGCTTCGCCTTCATGCAGAATGCCTTCTACATCTGCCTGCTGGTCTCGGTCCCGACGGCGCTCATGTCCTGCTTCCTGGTGATGAAGGGCTGGGCCCTGATGGGCGACGCGGTGAGCCACGCTGTCCTGCCGGGGATCGTCCTGGCCTATGTCCTGGGCCTGCCGCTGATCCTCGGGGCCTTCGCCGCGGGCATGACCTGCGCCGTGGCCACGGGTTACCTCTCGGACAACAGCCGGGTGAAGCAGGACACGGTCATGGGGGTGGTCTTCTCCGGCATGTTCGGCCTCGGCATCGTCCTCTACGTCTCGGTCGAGACCAACGCCCACCTCGATCACATCCTCTTCGGCAACATGCTGGGGGTGGAGCGGGACGAGCTCTGGACCGCCGGGCTGATCTCGCTCGGGGTCAGCCTGCTCCTGGCGCTCAAGTGGCGCGACTGGCTGCTGCATGCCTTCGACCCGGCCCAGGCCCAGGCCGCGGGGCTGCGCACCGGCTGGCTGCACTACGGGCTCCTGGCGATGCTCTCGCTGACCATCGTGGCCACCCTCTCGGCCGCCGGACTGATCCTGGCCATCGGCCTGCTCATCGCACCGGGGGCCATCGCCTTCCTGCTGGTGAGGCGATTCGGCACCATGCTCTGGCTCTCCGTGCTGATCTGCATGGTCTCGATGCTGCTGGGCACCTACCTGAGCTTCTTCCTCGATTCGGCCCCGGCGCCGACCATCGTGCTGATCCTCACGGCCCTCTTCATCCTGGCCTTCATACAGCGCCAGGTGCGCACCCGGCGGGCGGCACGGCAGATCTGAGCGGCGGCGCGCCAATCCTGACTGTTTTGATAAGTCTACTTGACGGCGGCCGCGCATGTGGTAGTTGACCGTTTAACTCGGATAAACAAACGGGAGACACCGATGCCACGTACCACCCTCACCCTGTCGCTTGCCGCCGCCACCGCCCTGACTGGCGCCGCCGCGGCCCTGGCCGATGGCCACGGGGGCGAGCTGAACCTCTACTCCTCGCGCCACTACGACACCGACGAGCGCCTCTACTCCGACTTCACCGAGGCCACCGGCATCAAGATCAACCGCATCGAGGGCAACGCCGACGAGCTGATCGCCCGGATGAAGGCCGAGGGCGCCAACTCCCCCGCCGACATCCTGCTCACCGTCGACACCTCGCGCCTGGAGCGGGCCAAGGACGAGGGCGTGCTCCAGTCCGTCGAGAGCGAGGTGCTGGAAGAGCGCATCCCCGGCAACCTGCAGGACGACGACAACCAGTGGTTCGGCTTCTCGCAGCGCGCGCGGATCATCTTCTACGACAAGAACGACGTCGAGAACCCGCCGATGGACTACGTGGCGCTGGCCGATCCCCAGTACAAGGGCATGGTCTGCCACCGCTCCTCCACCAACGTCTACAGCCAGACCCTGCTGGCCGCGATCATCGAGAACCACGGCGCCGAGGCGGCCAAGGAGTGGGCCCAGGGCGTGGTCGACAACTTCGCCCGTGACCCAGAGGGCGGCGACACCGACCAACTCCGCGCCCTGATCTCCGGCCAGTGCGACATCTCGGTGGCCAACTCCTACTACTTCGCCCGCGCCCTGCGGAAGGACGTGGACGGCCTCTCCGGCGACATCGAGCAGATCGGCTGGATCTTCCCGGCTCAGGAGGCCGAGGGCGCCCACATGAACCTCTCCGGCGGCGGCATCGCGGCCAGCGCCCCGAACCGCGAGAACGCGGTGAAGTTCCTCGAGTACCTGGCCTCCGACCAGGCCCAGCAGTACTTCTCGGCCGGCAATGACGAGTTCCCCGCCGTGCCCGGCGTCGAGCTGAGCGAGAGCGTGGCACAGCTCGGCGAGTTCAAGGCCGACGCGGTGAACCTCTCCCAGGTCGCCAAGAACGTGCCGGAAGCCCAGAAGATCTTCAACGAGGTCGGCTGGAAGTAAGCCGCCGTTTCAGTTGCTGAACCGCGAAAGCCCCGGCCCCCACCGGGGCTTTCCTCCCTCCGGGCAAAACACCCCCCCGTAGGGTGCGCATTCACTGCGCACCTCACCATACCACCCCACCCCCACTCTCACACCCGCCCCAGCCTCTCATCCTCCGCCACCAGCGCCGGATCCCGCTCCGCCGGATCGCCATATCCCCCGCCGCCCGGCGTCCGCACCCGCACCCGGTCGCCCGCCTGCAACGGAATGTCCTGCTCCTTCGACAGATGCTCCGGCACGTACTTCTGCCCGCCGCGCCAGACCTCGACCTCGTTCACCGCGCCATCCGCGCCGCCCAGCGCCCCCTGCGGGCCGAACCGCCCGTGGTCCATCACGAAGCTCGCCCGCGCCGCGCCGCGCCGCAGCTCCACTTCGTAGTCGAGCCCCAGTCCGCCCCGGTGCCGCCCCGCCCCGCCCGAGCCCTCGCGCAGGGCGTAGCGGTGGTAGAGCACCGGGAAGTTCTGCTCCATGATCTCCACCGGCGGGGCCTTGGAGATGCCGATGGTGGAGCAACCATTGGCCAGCCCGTCGTGCTCCGCGTTGCCGCCGTAGCCGCCGCCCGACAGCTGGTACATGACGAAATCGCGCCCCGTCTTGGGGTCATGCCCGCCCAGCGCGAAGTTGCCGCTGGTGCCTGCCGGGGCCGCCGTTACCCGATGCGGCAGGGCCTCCACCAGCGCGGCAAAGACCGCCTCGGCAATCCGCTGCGAAACCTCCGCCGCGCAGCCCGACACGGGGCGCGGATAGCGGGCGTCGAGGAAGGTGCCCTCGGGCCGCACCACCTCCAGCGGCGCGAAGGCCCCGGCGCTGATCGGCACCTCGGGAAAGATGTGGCGCATAGCGAGGTAGACGGAGGAAAGCGTCGTTGCCAGGACGGAGTTCATCGGCCCCGCGCAGGGCGCGCTGGAGCCGGTGAAGTCGAACCTCAGGTGGCCCTTCGTCTTGGTGATGGCGAGGCGAATGGCCAGGGGTTCGTTCACCACCCCGTCGCTGTCCACCCAGGCGACCGAGCGGTAGGTGCCCTCTGCGATCTCGTCGATCAGCGTGCGCATCTGGGTCTCCGCCCGGCGCTTCAGCTCTGCGATGGCCTCGCGCACGGTCTCATCCCCGTAGCGGTCGAGCAGGGCATTCAGCCGCTCCTCCCCCACCATCAGGGCCGCCGCCTGGGCCTTCACGTCACCGATCCGCTGGTCGGCCACCCGGATGTTGGAACAGATGATGGCGTAGATCTCCGCATCCATCACCCCCTCCTTGAAGAGCCGCACAGGCGGCAGGCGCAGCCCCTCCTGCTCCACCGAAGTGGCCGAAGCCGAAAAGCCCCCCGGCACGGCCCCGCCGGTATCGGGCCAGTGACCGGTGTTCGACAGCCAGCAGAAGATCTCACCCTTCCGGTAGAAGGGCCGCGCGAAGCGCACGTCCATCAGGTGCGTGCCGCCCAGGTAGGGATCGTTGACGATGTAGATGTCACCCGGCCGGGGGGCCGGTGCGGTGCCCGCCGCGATCATCTCGATCAGGGTGCGCGTGGAGTACTGCATGGTCCCCACGAAGACCGGCAGCCCCCCGGCACCCTGGGCGATCAGCGCCCCGTCGTCGGCGGCATAGATCCCGTCCGACCGGTCGTTCGCCTCGGCGATCACCGGCGAGAAGGCGGCGCGGGAAAAGCTCAGGTCCATCTCGTCGCAGACCTGCTGGAGGCCTGCCTGGATGACCGAGAGGGTGATGGGGTCGATGCTCATGCCGCGCCTCCGATGTGGATCGTCAGGTTCCCGTCCACCCCGCCCGTCACCCGATCACCGGGCGGGACAAGCGTGGTGCAGTCCAGCTGTTCGAGGATCGCGGGACCGTCGAGCGTCACCTCCTCTGGCAGATGATCGCGCCAGTAGACGGGGGTCTCGAGGCTCTCCCCGTCGAAGGTCACGGGGCGGTGGCCCGTGGGAATAGCGCGCGTCTGCCGCCCGGCAGGGTCGATGAGCCCGGTCAGGTCCACCGGATCGCAAAGCCCGATGATGGAGGTGTTCACGTTCACCACCCGCGCGCGGATCTCCGGCAGGGCAATGCGGAAGCGCGCCCAGTAGACCTCCTCGAAGCGTTCCTTCAGCGCCTCGGCAGTGGGCTGCCCGTCCGGCAGGGGCACCCGTACCACGTGGCTCTGGCCGAGGTACTGCATCTCCACGCTGAAGTCCCGCTGCACCGCGCGGACCTTGACGCTCTCCCGCGCAAGCGCCGCCTCCCCCGCCGCCACCTGCTCGGCGAAGACCCCGTGCAGGGCAGCGAGGTCGAGGCCCTCCAAAGGCGCGTTGATGGTCTGGACGAAATCGTGCCGCAGGTCGGCCACGGCGCAGCCCAGCGCGTTGGTGATGCCAGGCCGCGCGGGGATGAGGACGCGGGGCACCCCCAGCTCCCGGGCCAGGGCCGCCGCGTGCAGGGGGCCCGCCCCGCCAAAGGCGAAAAGCGCGAAGTCTCGCGGGTCCGCGCCGAGGGAGAGGGAGACCATGCGGATCGCCCCCGCCATCTTGGCATTGGCGACGCGAATGACCGCCTCCGCCGCCGCCACTGCCCCGACGCCCAGCGGCGCGCCGAGCTCGCGTTCAAAGACCGCCGCCAGGTCCGCAAGGCTCACGCCCCCCGCCACGCTGTTCAGCTTCTCGGTGTTCAGCCGCCCCAGCAGCATGTTGGCGTCGGAAATCGTGGGCTGCGTGCCCCCGCGCCCGTAGCAGATCGGCCCCGGATCGGCCCCGGCACTCTCCGGCCCCACCTCCAGCAGCCCCGCCGCATTGACCCGCGCGATGGAGCCGCCCCCCGCCCCCACGGTCCGCACGTCCACCATGGGCACGTGAATCGGCATGGCATACTCCACCTCGATCTCGTTCGAGACGGGCGGCGTGCCCTTGCGGATCAGGGCCACGTCCGTGGAGGTGCCGCCCATATCGTAGGTCAGCAGGTTCTCCTCCCCCGCGCGCCGCCCCGTGTAGGCCGCCGCCATCACGCCGGAGGCGGGGCCGGACATGACCGTCTTGGCCGCCTCTCGCGCCACCAGGGCGGATGAGACCATGCCGCCGTTGCCGTTCATCACTAGCACGTCGCCGCGATAGCCCTTGCCCGCCAGCTCCGCCCGCAGGCGCGCCACGTAGCGCTCCAGCAGCGGCTGGACCGAGGCATTGACCGCCGCCGTCACGCCCCGCTCGAACTCCCGCGTCTCCGACAGAAGCGCGTGGCCCCGGGTGATGTACTCGTTAGGCCAGAGCGAAGCGGCGATCTCCGCCGCACGGTTCTCGTGGGCGGGGTTTGCGTAGGCATGGAGGAAATGGATCACCAGGGCCTCGCAGCCCGCCTCCTTCAGCTGCACCACGGCCGCCCGCAGGGCCGCCTCGTCCAGCGGCACCAGCACCTCGCCCGCCGCATCCATGCGCTCCGGCACCTCGAGCCGCAGGTCGCGCGGGATGATCGGGCGGAAGCTGCCCTTCATGCCGTAGGCCTGGGGCCGCGTCCGGCGGCCCAGCTCCAGCACGTCGCGGAAGCCCGCCGTGGTGATCAGCCCGGTGCGCGAGAGCTTGCGCTCCAGCACGGCGTTGGTTGTCGTCGTGGTGCCATGGACGATGAGGTCCACCGCCGCCAGATCGGCCCCCGCCTCCTCCAGCGCGTTGAGCACGCCATAGGCCTGGTTGTCGAGCGTGGTGGGCACCTTGGCGATGCGCATGGCGCCGCTCTCCGCCTCCACCATCACCAGATCGGTGAAGGTGCCGCCCACGTCGACGCCGATGATCCCGCCAGTGCCCACGCCTGCCCTCCCTGCCCGAAGTCACTTGCATACAAGTAAAGCGCCAGGCCGCCCCTCCCGTCAATCGCCTTGGCAGGCGGGGCCGCGATTGGCCCTTCCCTCGGGCCGGGCAGGCGGTAAGGTTGCGCCATGACAGCCGCCCTGCCCCGGATCGCCGCCCTTCTCGCGCTCTGCCTGCCCCGGACGGCGGCGGCCCACGTGTCGGAGCAGGGCTTCGTGCTGCTCCTGCCGACCGGCGCCTACACCATCGCCGGGGTGAGCGCCGTGGCCCTGACGGTGATGGCGCTTTTTGCGGTGACGGGCGAGGGCGTGCGCACCCTCTTTGCCCATCGGCCCCTGGCGCCCCGCCCCTTCGCGCGGGTCCGGACGATCACCAGCATGGCCGCCACGGGACTGCTCGCAGGGCTGCTCTGGCTCGGCCTCGCGGGGCCGCGCGATCCCCTCTCCAACCTCCTGCCCCTGGCCTTCTGGTGCTTCGGCTGGATGCTGCTCGTCAGTCTCTCGGGGTTCCTCGGCCACCTCTGGCACTGGCTCAACCCCTGGTCCGGGCTCTACCGCCTGCTCGGGGCGCCGAAACCGCGCCTGCCCCTGCCCGAGGGCTGGGGCCTCTGGCCCGCCACCCTGCTGCTCCTGGCCTTCGCCGCCTTCCTCCTGGCCGACATCGCACCCGATGATCCGGCCCGCCTGGCCAAGATCCTCGGCCTTTACTGGCTGGCGACCCTGGCGGGGCTCCTCCTCTGCGGGCCCGCCTGGCTGCGCCAGGTGGAGCTGGGCCACGCGGTCATCGGCAGCCTCGCGCGCCTCGCCCCCCTGCGGCTGCGCGGTGCGGCGGGTCTCGGCGGGCCGGGCTGGCAGGTGGTCTCGCGCCCCGCCCTGCCCGCCGCCGGGCTCTTTGCCCTCACCCTCCTCGCCGTGGGCAGCTTCGACGGGCTGAACGAGACCTTCTGGTGGCTCGCCCTGATCGGGGTCAATCCATTGGAATTCCCCGGCCGCTCCGCCGTCGTGCCCCAGACCCTCGCGGGCCTCCTGGCCACCACCCTCATGCTCTGGGCGCTCTTCGCCCTGACGGTCTGGGCCGGGCTGCGCATCTCGCGCTCCCCGGTGGCCTTCGCCCTGGCCTTCGGGCGCCTCGCCCTCTGCACCCTGCCCATCGCCCTCGTCTACCACATGGCCCACTACCTGACCTCCTTCCTGGTCAGCGCCCAGTACCTGCTGGCCGCGTTCAACGATCCGCTGAAAAGCGGCGCCGATCTGCTGGGCCTCGCCCCCTTCCGGGTCACCACCGGGTTCTTCAATTCCATCGCCTCGGTGCGGGTCATCTGGTTCACCCAGGCGGGGCTGGTGGTGCTGGGGCACCTCTGGTCGATCCTGCTCTCGCACCGGATCGCGCTGGAGCTCTTCGGCAGCAACCTGCGGGCCTCCTTCGCCACCCTGCCGCTGTCGCTTTTCATGATCGCCTACACCTTCCTCGGCCTCTGGCTGCTGGCCGCGCCGAAGGGGGCGTGACATAAGCGCCGGAGAAAAATCTGGACAGATCATATGTGTGCAAGCAACATTTGCGCGCATAAGGGGGGACCGAAAAGGCCCGCCAACAGGGAGAGTTGGAATGACGCACCGCATCAAGACAGACAGACGTACCCTACTGAAAGGCGCCGCCGCCGGGGGCCTCCTGGCCGCCACGCCGCTGGCCCACCGCTTTGCCAGCGCCCAGTCCTCGGCACCCATCCGCATCGGCTTCCAGCAGCATTCGACGGGCATCGGCGCCGCCTACGGGCGCTGGTACGGGCGCACCACCGAGGCCGCCGTGAAGATGATCAACGAGGCCGGCGGCATCAACGGCCGACCCGTGGAAATCATCGCCGAGGATGACGGCACGGACCCCAAGCGCGGGGCCGAGGTGGTCGAGAAGTTCGCCAACCAGCACAACTGCGACGTGGCCTTCGGCACCCTCTTCAGCCACGTGGTCTATGGCTCCGCCCCGGCGGCGGGCGAACAGAAGATCCCCTACTTCGTGGTTTCCGAAGGCCATCACGTGGCCTCCGGCGCGCTCAACCGTTACACGCTCCAGCCCGGCATCACCGACGTGAAGAGCCAGGTCCAGGCCATGGCCCCCTACGTGGCCGAGAACCTCGGCAAGAAGATCACCATGATCTTCCCCGACTTCGCCTTCGGCCACGATCACCGCGACTACTTCACCGCCGCCATCGAGGCCCAGGGCGGCGAGGTGCTGGAGCATATCGCCATCCCGCCGACGGAGACCTCCTTCACCAAATACTTCCCCAAGATCCCGCGCGACACGGAGGTGGTCTACCACGTCATGGTGGGCCCCGCCGTGCTGACCTTCGTCAAGGAACTGGGCGAATTCTTCGGCCCCTCGCGGCCCGAGCTCTTCGGCTTCATCGACTCTCTTGAAGCGGTGGACCTCGCCTCGCCCGGCCTCGAATTCCTCGAAGGCACCTACTTCTGGGAGGGCAACCCGCGCTACGCCCAGGCCGACCAGTCAAGCCACGACAAGCTCTTCCGCGAAAAGGTCGGTGTCGATGCCAATGGCGCCTCGGTCTCGGACCCCAAGGATGTCTCAACCTACGCCCATATGTTCGGCTGCTGGGAGACCCTGCACATCATCAAGGCGGGCATGGAGGCCGCGGGCTACCAGGGCCCGGACGACCGGGCCAAGCTGATCGAGGCGGTCGAGGCCATGACCGACATGCCAGAAAGCGACGCCCACCCGCAGGGGCCGAAGCGCTTCAACGGCAAGACGCACCAGGTCTTCGGCGTGCAGTACATCAGCCGGGTCGAGGAGGGACGGCTCAACAAGGTGCACACCACCTCCATCGAGGATACGCTCTACCCGGACGAGGTGGACTACACCACTATGTCCTTCTGAGCGGAGGCAGCTGACGGGCCGGGGCAGCCCCCGGCCCCGCACCATACAGGCAGACCATGGATTTCGGACCTCACCTCCTTCTCGCCGTGCTCGAAGGCGCGGTCGGCGCCTCCGTGCTGGCCCTCACGGCGCTCGGCCTGAGCCTCGTCTTCGGGGTCATGCGGGTGGTGAACGTGGCCCACGGCGAATTCTTCATGCTGGGCGCCGTGGTGGCCTGGTTCGTCGCCGACACGCTGGCGGGGCACCCGGCGGTGGGCTTCGTCGGCGCCCTGCTGATCGCGCCGCTGGTCGCCGGGGCGGTGGCCATGGCGGTGGACAGGCTGGTCCTGAAACAGGTCCACTACGACCCCGAGGCCACCATCGTCGGCACCATCGGCATCCTCTACATCCTGCAACAGACGGCCCTGATGACCTACGGGCCCGAGGCCCGGCCCGTTGAACCGCCCTTCTCCCACCGCATCGCCCTGCCCTGGTTCGAATGGACCGAGGAGGGCTTCGAGATGTTCTACCCCTGGGGCCTGAGCATCACCAGCTACAAGCTCTTCGTCATCGCCGCGGCGGTGCTGATCCTGCTCACCTTCTGGGCCATCCTCTCGCGCAGCCGCTACGGCCTGCTGATGCGCGCCACCCAGCTTGACCGCGAAACCGCCCTCGCCTTCGGCATCCCCGTGAGCCGGGTCTATTCGCTGGTCTTCGGGCTGGGCGCGGGGCTGGCGGCCCTGGCGGCGGTGCTCATCGTCCCGATCCAGCAGGCCCACTACCTGATGGGCGGCGAACCCCTGCTCCTGAGCTTCATCGTGGTCATCATCGGCGGCCTCGGCTCGGTGCGCGGCACGGTCGTCGCGGCCCTGCTGATCGGCATGTCGGACGGCATCATCTCGGTCTTCCTCTCGCCCACCCTCTCCAAGATCCTGGCCACCCTGCTGGTGGCCCTGGTCCTGGTCTTCCGGCCCCAGGGCCTCTTCGGGACCAAGGCGGCATGAGCCCCGGCGCCCGCTCCCTCGCCCTGCACGGCGGCCTCATCGCCCTGCTCTTTGCCCTGGGCTTCCTCCTGCCCGCCTACCACCAGGGCAACCTGGCGCGGATCATGGTCCTTGCCACCTATGCCGTGGGCTACAACGTGCTCTTCGGCTACACCGGGCTGCTGAGCCTCGGCCATGCCATGTTCTTCGCCGCTGGCATGTACGGCCTCGGCCTGCCCATGCAGCACCTCGGCATCTCCGCCCTGCCTGCCTTCGGCCTGGGCCTCCTGAGCGCGGCCCTTCTCAGCACCCTGGTGGCCTTCCTGGCCCTGCGCACCATCGGCGTGGCCTTCATGATCGTCACCCTGATGTTCTCCCAGGCGGGCTTTCTCACCATCCTCTACTTCGGCACCTGGACCCGCGGCGACGAGGGCTTCGTCATCGCCCAGGCCAGCCGCAGCCTCGCCGGGGTGGACCTGACCCAGCCCCTGGCACGCTACATGGCGGCCCTGGTGCTCTTCTCCGTCGCCCTGCTGCTGACCGCGCGGATGATGCGGGCCGGCTTCGGCCAGATCCTGATCGGGGTGCGCGAGAACGAAGAACGGACCCGGATGCTCGGCTACGACGTCTTCCGCCACAAGCTCGTGGCGGTGATCGTCTCGGGCACCCTCTCGGGGGCGGCGGGGGCCGCCTATGCCCTTCTCTTTGGCTATGTCGGGGCCACCTTCGCCTCGGTCCAGTACTCCATCTTCCCCCTGCTCTGGGTGCTCCTGGGCGGCGCGGGCACCACCATCGGGCCGCTGGTGGGGGTGATCTTCATGTTCTACCTGATCGACTGGTCGAGCGGGCTGACCAACGCCTACATGCTGGTGGCGGGCCTGGCCCTGGTGCTCCTGACGCTCTTCGCCCGCGCCGGGCTGATGGGCGAGGTGCGGCGGCGCTGGCTGCCCTGGCTGCCATGAGCGCGCCCCTGCTGGAAACCCGCGGCCTGACCCGCCGCTACGGCGGCCTCACGGCGGTGGAGGGGGTGGACTTCAGCCTCCCCCAGGGCCAGATCCACGCCCTCATCGGCCCCAACGGCGCGGGCAAGAGCACCTTCGTCGGCATGGTCTCTGGGCGCATCCCCGAGAGCGCGGGCCGGGTCCTCTTCGAGGGGCGCGACATCACCGCCCTGCCGGCCCACCGGCGCATCCGCGCGGGCATGGCCTATACCTTCCAGATCACCGCCGTCTACGGCCGCCTGACCCTGGCCCAGAACATCGCCCTGGCCCTGCGCAGCCGCGACCGGGGGCGCATCCTCGCCGCCCTGGCGCGGGTCGGCCTGGAGGAGCGCGCGGAGCAGACCTGCGGTGACCTTTCCTACGGCCACCAGCGCCTGCTGGAAATCGCCATGGGCGTGGCCCAGGCGCCCCGCCTGCTGATCCTCGACGAGCCCACCCAGGGCCTGGCCGAGAGCGAGATCGAGGGCTTCAACGGCCTCATCCGCAGTCTCGCCGGCGAGACCACGATCCTGCTGATCGAGCACAACATGAACGTCGTCATGGCCCTGGCCGAGCGCATCACCGTGCTCGAGACGGGCCGCGTCCTCGCCTCGGGGCGCCCCGAGGAGATCCGCGCCAATGCCGCCGTTCAGGAGGCCTACCTGGGAAGCGCATGAGCCTGATCCTCGACCAGATCCACACCGGTTACGGCCCCATCGAGGTGCTCCACGGGTTGAGCCTGGAGGCCCGCCCCGGCGAGGTCCTCTGCCTCCTGGGCCGCAACGGCGCGGGCAAGACCACGGCGCTGAAGGCGATCATGGGGCTCCTGCCGCTGAGCGCCGGGCGCATCACCCTCGCGGGCGAGGAGATCAGCGCCCTGCCCGCCCATGAGGTGCCGCGCCGGGGCATCGGCTACATCCCCCAGGGGCGGCGGCTCTTTTCGGAGCTGACGGTGGCGGAGAACCTCCAGATCGGGCTGATGACCCGGGGCCGAGGCGCCCCCGTGCGCGAGGCCGTGCTGGAAATGTTCCCCCGCCTGCGCGAGCGGCTCGACCAGCGCGCCGAGACCCTCTCGGGCGGCGAGCAGCAGATGCTCGCCACGGCCCGCGCCCTCTGCCTGGAGCCCTCGGTGCTCCTGCTCGACGAACCGACGGAGGGGCTTCAGCCCTCCATGATCCAGCTCATCCGCGAGACGGTGGAGGTGATGCGCGCCGAGGGCAAGGCGATCATCCTGGTGGAGCAGCGCATCGAGGCGGTGCTTTCCCTGGCCGACAGGGTGGCCTTCCTGGAAAACGGCCATGGCCGCGAGGTGGTGCCTGTGGCCGAGCTGCGCCGCGACCAGAGGCTCCTGCATCGCTACGTGGGGGTCTGAGGGCCGCTCCTCAGACCAGCTTGGCCAGCAGCCTCTCGAAGAGCTTTGCTTCCTCCGGGCTCAGCCCCTCCAGGGTTTCGGTCCGGGCCAGCTGGGCCCGCGCCTCGGCCCGCTCGAAGCTCTCGGCCCCCGCCTCGGTCAGCTCCACCAGCCGCAGCCGCTGATCGTTGAGATCGGGCCGCGAGCTCACCAGCCCCTTGGCGCGCAGCCGCTCCACCACCCCCTTGATGGTGGCGGAATCCATCGCCGTGAGCCGCCCCAGCCGGTTCTGCGAGATCGCCCCATGCTCATAGAGCCGCGCCAGGGCGGCGAACTGGGTCGGCGTCAGGTCCGGCACGTGCTTGCTGAAGATCGCCACGTGGCGCTGGTTGGCCCGGCGCAGGTTGAAGCCCACCTGCTGGGAAAGCTGATACCTCTGCGCGTCGGTCAAGTCCTGGGCCATGGGAAAACATTGACAGGTTGCCATGGCTCCCGCAACATCTGCTTGTATACCAACAAACCTGGGTGCCATGTCCGCCACCTATCACCGCCCCGAGGAGCTGAGGACCGCGCTGGAGCTGCTGGCCCAGGGGGGCCTGAAAATCGCGGCCGGCTGCACCGATCTCTTCCCCGCGACGGAGGCCAAGATCCTGCCCGGGCCAGTGCTCGACATCACCGGCATCGCCGCCCTGCGCGGCATCTCGGCGGGGCCCGAGGGGCTGCGCATCGGCGCCGCCACCACCTGGACGGACCTCCTGCGCGCCGATCTGCCGCCCGCCCTGGCGGGCCTGCAACTGGCCGCGCGCGAGGTGGGCGGGCGCCAGATCCAGAACCGCGGCACCCTCGCGGGCAACCTCTGCAACGCTTCTCCCGCCGCTGACGGGGTGCCGCCGCTCCTGACCCTCGATGCCCGTGTGGAGCTGCAAAGCCTCGCCGGGCAGCGCAGCCTGCCCCTCTCCGACTTCCTGCTTGGCCCGCGCCAGACCGCCCTGGCCGAGGGTGAGCTGGTGCGCGCCATCTTTCTGCCCGCCACAGCCCTGGGCGGCCAGGGCGCCTTCCGCAAGCTCGGGGCGCGCCGCTACCTCGTCATCTCCATCGCCATGTGCGCCGCACGCCTGCGGCTGGAGGAGGGTCGCGTGGCCGAAGCGGCCCTCGCCGTCGGCGCCTGCGGCCCCGTCGCCACCCGCCTGCCCGAGGCCGAAGCGGCCCTGATCGGCCAGCCGCTCGACCCCGGCCGGATCACCGATGCCATGGTCGCCGCCCCGCTCGCCCCCATCGGCGACATGCGCGCCGATGCCCCCTACCGCGCCGGGGCGGCGGCGGAACTGCTGCGGCGCACCTTGGCGGACCTCGCCCCATCGGCGGTGGCGGCATGAGCGCGGGCAGCATCAGCATCACCCTGGGCGGCAAGCTCCAGCGCATCCCCGCCGCCCCGGGCCGCCGCCTCTCGGAGGTGCTGCGCGAGGGGCTGGGCCTGAAAAGCGTCAAGGTGGGCTGCGACGCGGGCGACTGCGGCGCCTGCACGGTCCTGATCGAGGGCGAACAGCAGTGCGCCTGCCTGGTCCCCGCCGCCCAGGCCGACGGCGCCCGGGTGGAGACCCTGGAAACCGCCGACCCGGCCCAGCTCCGCGCCCTCCAGGAAAGCTTTCTCGACCATGGCGCGGCCCAGTGCGGCATCTGCACCCCGGGCCTGATGATGGCCGCCCTGGCGCTCCTGCGCGAAAGGCCCGAACCGAGCGAGGCCGAGGTCTCCGACGCCCTCGGCGGCATCCTCTGCCGCTGCACCGGCTACCGCAAGATCATCGCCGCCGTCCGCGCGGCGGGCGGCCCGGCCAGCGCGGCGGTGACGGCCCCGGCGGGGCAGGCCGTGGGCCGCCCGATCCGCCGCCTCGACGGCTGGCCCAAGGTCTCGGGCAGCGAGGTCTACGGCGCCGACTTCGTGCCCGAGGGCGCCCTCCTGGTCCGGGCGGTGCGCGCGCCGCATCACCATGCCGACTTCACCTTGGGCGATGTCGCCGCCTGGGCTGCCGCCCGCCCCGGTGTGACGGCGGTCCTCACCGCCGCCGACGTTCCGGGCAAGAACCGCTTCGGCGTCATCCCGCCCCTGGCCGACCAGCCCGCCCTGGCCGAGGCCCGGGTGCGCTTCCGGGGCGAGCCGGTGGCCCTGGTGGTGGGCACCCCCTCCGCCATCGAGGCGCTGGATCTCGATGACTTCCCCGTCACCTGGGCGCCCCTGCCCCACAGCCTGACCCAGGCGGAGGGCCTGGCCCCCGGCGCCCCGCAGCTCCACGAGGCGCGCCCCGAGAACACCCTGATCCGCGGCCGCGTCGCCTGCGGCGATCCCGAGGCGGCGCTGGCCAGCTCGGCCCATCGCGCCAGCGTAAGGATCGAGACCGCCTACGTGGAACACGCCTACATCGAGCCCGAGGCCGGGGCCGCCTGGTGGCAGGGCGAAACCCTCTGCATCCAGGCCTGCACCCAGGCCCCGGTGATGGACCAGGAGGAGACCGCCAAGGTGCTCGGCCTGCCGCCCGAGCGGGTGCGCATCCTGCCCGCCGCGGCCGGCGGCGGCTTCGGGGCCAAGCTTGATCTCTCCGTCCAGCCGCTCCTCGGCCTCGCCGTGCTCAAGACCGGCCAGCCCTGCCGCATGACCTTCTCACGCGGCGAGTCCATGCGCGCCTCCACCAAGCGCCACCCGGGCACAATGGAGGCCAGCATCGGCGCCGACGCGGAGGGGCGGATCACCGGGATGATCTTCCACGGCGACTTCAACACCGGCGCCTACGCCTCCTGGGGGCCGACGGTGGCGACGCGGGTGCCCGTCCATGCCTCCGGCCCCTACCGCACGCCCCACTACCGCGCCACAAGCCGGGCGGTGCACAGCAACGGCCCCACCTCCGGCGCCTTCCGTGGCTTCGGCGTGCCCCAGGCGGCCATCACCCAGGAGGTTCTCTACGACGACCTGGCCGAAAGCTGCGGCCTGGACCGCCTGGAGTTCCGCCGCCGCAACGCCCTGCGCGACGGCGACAAGACCCCCTCGGGCCAGGTCCTCCAGTCGGTCGGCCAGCTCGAGTGCCTGGCGGCGCTAGAGCCGCACTGGCAGAGGCTCGGCGCGGAGGTCGCTTCCTTCAACGCCAGCTCCGAGGGGGTGAAGCGCGGCATCGGCATCGCCTCCTGCTGGTACGGCTGTGGCAACACGGCCCTGCCCAACCCCTCGACCATCCGCATCGGGATCACCGCCGAGGGGCGGCTGCGCCTGCACCAGGGGGCGACGGACATCGGCCAGGGGGCCAACACGGTGATCGCCCAGATCGCCGCCGATGCCCTCGGCGTCGCCATCTCGCAGATCGAGCTGGTGGGCCCCGACACCGCCCTGACGCCCGACTGCGGCAAGACCTCGGCCTCGCGCCAGACCTTCATCACCGGCCGCGCCGCCGAGGCCGCGGGCCGCGCCCTGCGCGCCGCCCTGCTGCGCCTGAGCAACCTCGAAACAGCCGAGCAGATCGAGCTCTCCGAGGGCCACCTGCGCCTGACCGGCGGCGGCGAGAGCCGCACGATCGACCTGCGCGCCCTGCCCGCCGATGCCCGGGGCTATGTCCTGAGCGCGGAGGAGACCTACGATCCCCCCACCTCGGCCCTCGATGCCGATGGCCAGGGCATTCCTTACGCCCTCTACGGCTACGGCGCCCAGATCGCCGAGGTGTCGGTGGACATGGGCCTGGGCACCGTGTCGGTGCGCCAGATCGTGGCGGCGCACGATCTGGGGCGGGTCATCAACCCCACCCTGGCCGAGGGCCAGATCGAGGGAGGCGTGGCCCAGGGCCTGGGCCTGGCCCTGATGGAGGAATACCTGCCCGAGCAGACCGAGAACCTGCACAACTACCTCATCCCCACCTTCGGCGACGTGCCCCCGATCACCTCGATCCTGATCGAGAAGCCCGATCCCGAAGGCCCCATGGGGGCGCGCGGCCTGGGCGAGCACGTGCTGATCCCCACGGCCCCCGCCATCCTCAACGCCATCCGCCACGCCAGCGGCGCCCGCCTCACGCGGGTGCCGGCCCTGCCGCACCGGGTCCTGGCGGCGATCCGCGCCGCGCGCGAGGTCTCCCCGTGAGCGCCCCCGAGAAGATCCGCTGCGATGCCTGCCCCGTCATGTGCTACATCGCCGAGGGCAAGGCCGGCGCCTGTGACCGCTACGCCAACGAGGGCGGCCAGATCGTGCGCTGCGATCCCCTGGTGATCCTCGACCGGCGCATCGCCAAGGGCGACCGGGTGAAGCCCTTCCTGGCGGCCGACTGGGACGGCCAGACCGCCTCGGGCAGCGACGTGGCGGTGACGGCCATCGGCGCTGGGACAACCTACCCCGACTACAAGCCCGCCCCCTTCATCGTCAGCCGCGAGATCGCCGGGGTGGACTGCGTCACCGTGGTGACCGAGGCGATCTTCTCCTACTGCGGGGTCAAGGTGAAGATCGACACGGACCGCCACCTCGGCCCCGAGGCCGCGACGGTGCGCGCGGAGGGCGAGGCGGTGGGCCATGTCATGACCTCCGAGTACGGCTCCCAGATGCTCTCCCTCGGCGGGGTCGATCACCTCACCGGCGGCTCCAAGGCGGAGGGCCGCAAGACCTGCGACGCCCTCCTGCGGCTCTGCAACTGCGAGCCCGTGGAGCTGACCATCGAGGGCGGCTCTACCGTGCTGGTCCAGGCGGGCCAGCCGCCCGTCGTCGACGGCAAGCGCGAGGATCGGATGCGGGTCGGCTGCGGCTCTGCCACCATCGGCATGTTCGCCTCACAGTGGCAGGGGCTGGTGGACGAGGTGGTGGTGGTGGACGACCACATCACCGGCGTGGTTTCCGAACACCAGGCGGGCAAGGTCATCGGCTGGCCCGACACGGGCATCCGCATCAAGGGCCGCCGCTCCACCCCGGGGCGCTACTTCAAGGTGGCCGAGCCGGGCCTCGGCTGGGGCGGCACCGACATCTCGGACCCGCTCCAGATCCTCGGCCCCTGGCGGCCCGAGAAGGGCGCCCGCCCCGGCCTCAGCCTGCTCATGGTCTCCACCACCGGGGAACATGCGGGCTACTACCGGCTCGACGGGGATCTCACCCCGGTGCCCGAGGAGATGCCCGCTGCCCTGCAACCCTCCGTCGATCTGATCGCCCAGAACTGCGAACCGGCCCTCTGCACGGTGCTCTTCATGGGCGGCGCGGGCGGCTCCCTGCGCTCGGGCGTGACCAGCAACCCGATCAACCTGACCCGCTCGGTCCAGGAAAGGCGCACCCGAGTCACCATCGGCGGGGCCGAGACCTACCGCTGGCCGGGCGGCGGGATCACCGTCATGGTGGATGTGACCCAGGTGCCCGAGGGGGCCTTCGGCTATGTCCCTACGCCGGCCCTGGTGGCGCCCCTGGAATTCACCGTCTCGCGCGCGGACTACCGGCTGCTGGGCGGGCACGAGGCGGCGGTGCGGGCGCTCGGCGACGTGATCGAGCGCGGCGGCGACTATGGCGCCGCCTCCGAGGTGCGGGGCACCTTCGGATGAGCGTAGCACCCCAGGCCCACCTGATCGCGGGCGAGAGGCTGCACCTGCACCAGGGCCCGATCGACCTCATCATCGGCGTCGAGGGGCCGGGCCGGGAAGCGGCCTTCGCCCGGGCGGCCCGGCGCTTCGAGGGGCTCCTGGCGGGCCTTGCGGCGGAGCTGCCCCTGCTGCGCAGCCCCCTGCCCCTGGAGAGCCTTCCGCGCGATCCCGTGGGCCGCGCCATGGCGGCGGCCTGCGCGCCCCATGCGGCCCTCTGGGTCACCCCCATGGCTGCCGTCGCCGGGGCCGTGGCCGATGCAGTGCTGGCCGCCATGGCGCTCGGCCCCGAGGTGCGGAAGGGCTACGTGAACAACGGCGGCGACATTGCCCTGCACCTGGGCCCCGGGGGCGCGATGCGGGCCCTCTCGCCCGGCGGAGCGCTGCTTATCGGGGCTACGGACACGGCCCGCGGGCTCGCCACCTCGGGCTGGCGCGGGCGCAGCCACAGCCTCGGGATCGCCGATGCCGTCACCGTGGCGGCCCCCAGTGCCGCCGCCGCCGACGTGGCCGCGACCCTGATCGCCAACGCCGTGGACCTGCCCGGCCATCCCGCCATCACGCGCCGCCCGGCCTCCGATCTCAGCCCCGAGAGCGACCTGGGCGCGCGCCCCGTGACCGTCGCCATCGGCCCCCTTAGCGAAGCCGAGGAGGCCCGGGCCCTGGAGAGCGGCGCCGCCCTCGCCCGCAGCTTCGTCGCGCGCGGCCTCATCTGCCAGGCGCAGCTCCTGCTGGGCCGCCAGAGCCGCCACCTCGGCCCCGAGGAAACTCTCGAGAAGGACAGACTCCATGCCTGAATTCAAGGTCCGCAAGATGCAGCTCATCCTGGAGGAGGTGCGCCACGACTTCGGCCCCGCGCCCGAGAAGCCGCGCCGCCTTGGCGCCATCCTGGCCTGCGTCGCCAACCCCTTCGCCGGGGACTACGAGGCGGACCTGCAACCGGCCATGGAAGACCTCAAGCCGCTCGGCGCGGAGATGAGCGAAAGGCTGATCGCGGCCCTCGGCGGCAAGGACCAGATCGACGGCTACGGCAAGGGCGCCATCGTCGGCGAGCGCGGCGAGCTGGAGCATGGCGCCCTCTGGCACGTGCCGGGCGGCTACGCCATGCGCGGCCAGCTGGGCGAGAGCAACGCCATCGTGCCCTCCTGCATGAAGCGCGGCGGCATCGGCAGCCGGCTCGACATTCCGCTCGGCCACATCAACGCCGCCTACGTGCGCAGCCACTTCGACGGGATCGAGGTGGGCCTGCCCGACGGGCCGCGGGCCGACGAGATTGTCTTCGGCCTGGCCATGTCCTGCGGCGGGCGGGTGCACAGCCGCATGGGGGGGCTGGAGGCCTGGCAGATCAAGGGCGAGGACGGGCTGCGCTGAGGGGCGGCCTGGGGGGCTTCAGCCCTCCTCGCCCGGGCCGGCCCACTGCATCCGATCCTCGGACACCGGCACCAGCAAGGGGCTCTCCGCCGCGGTGGGGGAGAATTCGACAAACCTTTTCAGAAGCTCCACGCTGAACTGGAGCTCGTTCCACTTCTCGCTCAGGGCCTGGGCCAGGGGCTCGGCCTGGGCGGCGCCCCTTTCGGCCACCTGCTGCGCCGACTGGCAGAGGTTGAGCACCGGCAGCACCAGATCGGCAAAGACCAGGGCCGAGAGGCGCTCCGTCTCGCTCGCCACGCCGCTGTCAAAGCCGGTGGCCTGGCGGAAGGCGGCGTTGAGCGCCCCGAGGAAGAGGCCGAAGCGGACGATCACGTGCAGATCGCCGTCGGGCAGGCGCTGGGTCAGGACATGGGCCCCGACGAGGACAAGCCCCGGTGTCTGGATCATCAGGTCGGGCAGCGAGCGGACCTCGGCCTCGGCCCGCAGATCGCTCAGGCAGTCTTCAATGGCGCGGGCGATGGCGGGGGCAAAGACCTGGGCCAGATCCGCCTTGGGCCCGAAGGAGGTCCGGGTGCGGAAGCCCGGGCCGATGACCTCGCAGGAGCGGACCAGCGTGTCGCCCTCTGGCCCGCGGCTCAGGGTGACGACGAGGCGGCGCAGGGCATCGGCATTTTCGTCCGTCAGGTGGCGCTTGGCGATCCGCATCAGGTCATCTCCGTCCTTGGCCCTCCCGGGGCATGGTTAGGAAACAAGTCTTTCGCGCCGGTAAACGGAAAGACGGATAATCATCTCGAGTGCGCGGCAATCCGTTAGCCTTTTGTTAACCCCGATGCGCCAAAGCTGGTCGGATCGGGGCCGGAAAGGCCGCGCCGGAAGGTGAGACTAGTAATCTCACAGATTGAAGTCTATTGTCTAGGACAACTTTGGATTGTTTTGCCCCCGGCCCGGACCGGGGCGGAACAGGCGGGTGAGGGACAGGACATGAAGGACCAGGCGGCGGGCGACCTCACGATCATCGGCATCGGCTCCTCGGCCGGCGGGCTGGAGGCGATCCGCGAGCTTGTCGTCACCCTGCCCTCGGACCTGCCCGTCACCTACGTGGTGGTCCAGCACATGTCGCCGCACCACAAGAGCCTGATGACCGAGCTTGTCGCGCGCGAGACCGATCTGAAGGTGCGCAGCGTGGTCGATGGCACGGTGCCGGAAGCCAATGTCATCTACATCACCCCGCCCAAGAACGACGTCATCTTCGAGGAGGGCGCCCTGCGCCTGCGCGAGCCCAGCCGCGATCCGGCCCGGCCCAAGCCCTCGGTCAACCGCTTCCTGCTCAGCCTGGCGGAGAACCATGGCGAACGCTCCATGGCGATCATCCTCTCGGGCACCGGCAGTGACGGGGCCTACGGCGTCCAGGCGATCCGGGAGGTGGGGGGCATCACCATCGCCCAGGACACGGAAAGCGCCAAGTACGACGGCATGCCCTACGCCGCCCTCCAGACCGGCTGCGTCGATCTGGTGCTGCGGCCCTTGGAGATCGGTAACCTGCTGGCCAAGATCCTCAACTCGCCGCGCGACTTCGCCGATGCCCGCAAGACGGCCCAGCACGAGAACCCCCATTCCGACCTGATGCAGATCCTCCTGGCCAAGACCCGGGTGGACTTCCGCGAGTACAAGCAGACGACCGTTGGCCGCCGGATCGAGCGGCGCATGGTGGCCCTGGGGATCAAGAGCACCGAGGAATACACCCAGTTCTGCCGCAGCCATCCCGAGGCGGTGGATGCCCTCTTCAAGGACCTGCTGATCTCGGTCACCCGCTTCTTCCGCGACAAGGCCGAGTTCGACCACCTGGCCGAGCGCCTGCCGGAGCTATTGAAGCAGCGCGGCGATCACCCCTTCCGGGTCTGGATCGCGGGCTGCGCCACGGGGGAGGAGGCCTATACCATCGCCATGCTTCTCTCCGAGGCCCTGGGCGGGCCGGGCAACGATCTGCGCAACCGGGTGCAGATCTTCGCCACCGACATCGACAAGAACGCCCTCTCCATCGCCCGCCGCGGGGTCTACGGCGCCGCCGCGCTCGATGACATCCCGCGCGACCTGGCCGAGAAGTACCTGATCCGCGAGAGCGACGGCATCCGCGTGATCGACCCGCTGCGCGCCGCCATCCTCTTTTCCGATCACAACGTCTGCCAGGATCCGCCCTTCCAGCGGATTGACCTGATCTGCTGCCGCAACCTGCTGATCTACTTCGGCACCTCGCTGCAACAGCGGGTCCTGTCGCGCTTCCACTATGCCCTCGTCGATGGCGGCACGATGCTGCTCGGCACCGCCGAGAGCGTCGCCGGCTCGGACGATCTCTTTACCCAGGATCGCCGATCGGGGCACATCTACCACAAGCGCCGCCTCTCCCAGAGCCCGAGCCTGAGCTACTCCATGCCCAACCTGGGCTTCACCGCCCGCGCCCTGCGGCCCCCGGCGCCCAGCCCGCAGCCCCCCTCGACGGACCGCCAGATGCTCGACGGGCTGATCTCCGCCCTGGGGGAGAATTCCATCCTGCTGGCCGACGACTATTCCATCATCAGGGTCAACGGCACCATCACCCGCTACATCGAGATCAACGCCAAATCGAGCCTCAAGGGCAGCATCGACCTGCTCCGCAGCCCCCTGCGCGAGGAGGCCCGCAGCCTGGTGACCATCGCCCTCAAGACGGAGAGCCCGCGCTCCGGCGTGCGCCACCTCCTGGCCGAGGATGACGCCAACCGGGTCCGGCTCGACGTCTATCCCATCGTCGCCCGCGAGATCA
The DNA here is from genome assembly GCA_965212515.1 of Sulfitobacter sp. Taxonomy (GTDB): domain Bacteria; phylum Pseudomonadota; class Alphaproteobacteria; order Rhodobacterales; family Rhodobacteraceae; genus Sulfitobacter. The sequence continues at coordinate 2,860,932 of OZ243122.1, read as the reverse complement.
GCGAGCGGGCCGCCCTCGTCGTCTTCACGCCGGTGGAGGAACAGCAGCCCCGCCCCCGCACCGAGGCCGAGGTGGTCAAGGCCGACAGCGCCGAGGCCGAGCGCATCCGCGACCTGGAGACCGAGGTGGCCTCCACCCGCGAGGCCCTGCAACAGACCATCGAGGAGCTCGAGACCTCCAACGAGGAGCTGCAATCACTCAACGAGGAGCTGCAGTCGACCAACGAGGAACTGCAGGCCGCCAACGAGGAGCTGGAGACCTCAAACGAGGAGCTGCAATCGACCAACGAGGAGCTCATCACCGTCAACGAGGAGCTTCAGGTCACCACCACGGAGCTCACCGGCAAGTCGGGCGAGCTGGAATCGGTGCTGCGCACGGCGCCGGTGCCGATCCTGGTGGTGGACCATGCCTGCCAGATCACCCAGGCGACGAAACCGGCCATCGCGCTCTTCAAGCTGCGCGAGCCGATCCTCTCGCCCCACATCAGCCAGTGCGACCTGCCCGACGGCTACCCCGCCCTCGCCCCCCTGTGCAGCGAGGCCCTGCAGATGGGCACCGCCGTCCACAGCGAGTTCGCCTCGGGCGACAACCGCGTGCGGCTGAGCTGTTCGCCCTACTTCGAGGATGAGAGCAAGATCCGCGGCGTGACCGTGGCGATCACCGAGTTCCCCGGCCTTTCGGGCGAGATGGAGATGATCCTGCAAACGGAATCCGTCTTCATCCTGCACCGGGACCGCGAGGGCACGATCCTGCGCATCTCCGAAGCCTTCGCCCGGGCCCTGGGCGCCAGCAAGGAGGCGGCCACGGGGCGCAACATCGCGGAGCTTTTCGACGGCGAGACGGCGCGCCGGATGCTGGAACGGGATGCCCAGTTCCTGCGCACCGGCGAGGGGGCGCGGCAGGAACTCATCGAGATCCCGGCCCAGTGCGGCCACGGCCCCATGTGGCTCAACCTCAACCGCTTCCACTTCATGCGCAAGGCCGGGGGTGACAGGACGATCTACTCCATCGCCACCGATGTGACGGCCACCGTCTCGGCCCGGCGCGAGGCGGAGCTGCACCTGAAGGAGATGAAGGCCCTGCAGGACTTCGCGGGCGTCGGCTACTGGGAGGTGGACCTCCTGGCCGACACCGTGACCTGGACGGAGGAGGTCCACCGCATCCACCGCACCACGCCCGAGACCCACAGCCCCGACCTGGCCTCGGGGATCGGCTTCTACCACCCCGAGGACGTGGCCGACGTGACCGCCTGCGTGAACCGCGTGGTCGAGGAGGGCGGCGAGTTCGAGTTCGTCAAAAGGCTCAACTGCGCCGATGGGAGCACCATCAAGGTGGCCTCCCACGGCATGGGGGTGCGGGACGAAACCGGCCGGGTGGTGAAGATCACCGGCTTCTTCCGCGAGGTGGCCGAGGCGGAGGGGCTGGCCCTGACCTGAGCCGCCCCTGCCCCCTCCAGGCCGCCCGCCCTAACCGTGCAGGGCCGCCACCGTCTTGAGGCTGGAGAAGCCGTAGAGCGCCTCGAAGCCCTTCTCGCGGCCATGGCCCGAGAGGCCGGTGCCGCCGAAGGGCAGCTCCACCCCGCCGCCGGCCCCGTAGTTGTTGAGAAAGACCTGCCCGGCCCGGAGCTGCCGCGCCAGGCGCATCTGGCGCGCCCCCTCGCGGGTCCAGACCGAGGCGACGAGCCCGTAGTCGGTGCCGTTGGCGATCGCCAGGGCCTCCGCCTCGTCCTTGAAGGGGATGACCACCTGCACCGGGCCGAAGATCTCCTCCTGGGCCAGGGCATGGTCTGGCGCAACCCCGGCCAGCAGGGTCGGCGCCACGTAGGCCCCGCCCGCGGGGGCATCCGCCACCACCGTGCCGCGCGCCGCCACCTCCAGATCGGCGCCGCGCGCCAGGAAGCCCTCGACGATCTCGCGCTGGCGGTCCGACACCAGCGGCCCGAGGTTGAGGTCCGACAGGGCGGGCCCGGCCTGCAGCGCGCGATAGCGGCCGGCCATGGCCTCCAGCACCTCCGCGTAGCGGCTTTCCTGAACAAGGATGCGCGAGGAGGCGGAGCAGGTCTGGCCCGCGTTCTGAATGCCCGCGTTCACCAGGAAGGGCAGCGCCGCCTCCAGATCGGCATCCTCGAAGACAAGCTGCGGGCTCTTGCCGCCCAGTTCCAGGGTCACCGGCACGACGTGATCGGCCGCCGCCTTCTGGATCAGCTTGCCGACCCCCACGGAGCCGGTGAAGGAGATGTGGTTCACCCCGCCGTGGCCCGATAGCGCCGCCCCCGCCTCGGCCCCGAGGCCCGGCACGACGTTCAGCGCCCCCTCGGGCAGGCCCGCGCGGCGCGCCAGCTCGGCAAAGGCCAGGGCCGTGAGGCAGGCCTCCTCGGCCGGCTTCAGGACGGCGGCATTGCCCATCGCCAGGGCCGCCCCGACGGAGCGGCCGATGATCTGCATGGGGTAGTTCCAGGGGATGATGTGCCCCGTCACCCCGTGCGGCTCGCGCAGGGCATAGACCGTGTAGCCGTCGAGGTAGGGGATGGTGCTGCCGTGGATCTTGTCGGCGGCGCCGGCGTAGAATTCCATGTAGCGGGCCAGGGCCAAGACATCGGCGCGGGCCTGACTCAGGGGCTTGCCCACGTCGAGCGCCTCGAGCTCGGCCAGCTCATCGACTTGGGCCAGGACTTCCTGGCCGATCCGGGCCAGCAGGCGGCCGCGCTCGAAGTTGGCCAGCCGCCCCCAGTCGCCCGCCAGGGCCTGCCGGGCCGCGGCGACGGCGCGGTCGATGTCCTCCGCCGTGCCGCGCGCGATCTCGCAGAGGGTGCTGCCGTCCGAGGGGTTGCGCAGCGCCAGCCGCTCGCCCCCGGCCCCCGGCACCCAGGCGCCCCCGATGAAACAGGTCGCGGGGTCGATCCCCAGTGGTCTGACCGCCATGGTCTCTCCTTCGGTCTTGTCAGGTCAATTCTGGTGCTGGGCCCGCAGGTACTCCATCACCGCCGACCGCACCGACATCTCGCCGCGGTCGCGGGCCGCGTGGATCACCGCGCGCACCTCGCGCAGGTCGCAGCGCCGGATCAGGCTCTTGACCGGCCCGATGGAGGCCGGGCGCATGGAGAGGCTGCGGAAGCCCAGGGCGGCAAAGCAGAGCGCCTCGACCGGGCGGCCCGCGTCCTCGCCGCAGAAGGACAGCGCCGTGTTGGTCTCCTCGCAGCGCGCGACGATCTTTTCCAGGAAGGTCAGGAAGGAGACGTTCAGGGTATCGTAGCGGCGGCGCACGCGCTCGTTCTCGCGGTCGGCGGCAAAGAAGAACTGCTTGAGGTCGTTGCCGCCGATGGAGAGGAACTCCACCTCCTCGAAGAAGCGGCGCGGCGCGAAGGCCAGGCTCGGGGTCTCCAGCATGGCGCCGATCTCCACCCGTTCGGGCAGGATGTGGCCCAGGCGCTTCTCGCGGGCCAGGGTCTTGTCCACCTCGGCGCGGGCCTGGCGGTACTCCTCGAACTGGGCGACGAAGGGAAACATGACCGTCAGGGGCCGCCCCTTGGCGGCCCGGATCAGGGCCTGAAGCTGCATCCGCATCACCCCGGGCTTGTCGAGCCCCACCCGGATCGCCCGCCAGCCAAGCGCCGGGTTGGGCTCGTCCGTGGGCTTCATGTAGGGCAGGACCTTGTCCGAGCCGATGTCGAGGGTGCGGAAGACCACGCGTTTGCCGTGGGCCGCGTCCAGCACCCGGGCATAGAGGGCCGAGAGCTCGGAGCGTTTCGGCATCTGGTTGCGCACCAGGAATTGCAGCTCGGTGCGGAAGAGGCCCACGCCCTCGGCGCCGGAGCCCTGGAGCGAGGGCAGATCGGCCATCAGCCCGGCGTTCATCTGGAGCGAGACGACGGCACCGCAGCGCGCCTGGGCGGGCAGATCGCGGATCGAGGCGTAGCGTTCCTGGGCCTCGGCCTGCATGGCGATCTTGTCGCGGAAGGCGCCGGCCACGGTCTCGTCCGGGCGCAGGTGGACGATCCCCTGCTCCCCGTCCACCATGATGTGATCGCCGTTCAGCGCGTCGTTGGTGATGCGCCCGGCATGGACGACAAGCGGGATCGCCAGGGCCCGCGCCACGATGGCGGCGTGGGAGCCGACGGAGCCGCCCTCCAGCACGATGCCCTTGAGCGAGCGGCCATAGTCCAGCAGCTCGCCCGGGCCGATGTTGCGGGCCACCAGGATCGGATCGGGGGGCAGTTCGGCGCCCGTGTCGGTGCCCTGCCCGGTGAGGATGCGCAGCAGCCGGTTAGAAAGGTCATCAAGGTCGCTCAGCCGCTCGCGCAGGTAGGCGTCGGTCGATTGGCTCATCCGCGCCCGGGCCAGGGACTGCTCCTTCTCCACCGCCGCCTCGGCGGAAAGGCCGCTCTGGATGTCCTCGCACATGCGCCGCATCCAGCCCTTGGAGTTGGCGAACATGCGGTAGGCCTCCAGCACCTGCTGCTGGTCCTTGTCGCCCTTGGCCATGGACATCATCTGGTCCACCCCGACGCGCAGCTCCTCCACCGCCTCGTGCAGGCGCTTCTCCTCGCGCACCGGATCGTCGGCGATGGGGTTGCTCACCACGACGCGCGGCTCGTGCAGCCAGACATGGCCCTCGGCCACGCCCTCCTGGCCCACCGTGCCCCGGAAGAGCACCGGCTGGGAATGGCGCGCCTTCATGGCCGCCCCCTCGCCCACGAAGGCGCCCAGTTCGGTCATCTCGGCCAGGACCATGGCCACCACCTCGAGGGCATAGACCTCGTCGGCGGAGAATTCGCGCGCCGCCTTGGACTGGACGACCAGCACGCCGAGCATCTCGCCCAGGCGCTGGACCGGCACGCCGAGGAAGCTGGAGAAGATTTCCTCCCCGGTCTCGGGCATGTAGCGGAAGCCCGGCGCCTGGGGCGCGTTGGGGGTGTTGACGATGCCCTTGCCCTTGGCGACCTGACCCACCAGGCCCTCGCCCAGGCGCATCCGGGTCTCGTGCACGGCCTCGGCCTTGAGGCCCTCGGTGGCGCAAAGCTCCAGCGTGTCCTCGTCGCGGAAGAGGTAGATGGAGCAGACCTCGCAGCCCATCGAATTGGCAATCAGGTGGGTGATCTTGTCCAGCCGGGCCTGGCCCGCCACGTCGCCCGCCATGGCATCCCGCAGGCGGCCCAGCAGCTTGCGGCTTTCCGTCTCTGTCCGTTCCGCCATTCTGTCAGACTGTCCCCTGGCTGCGCCCGCCTGTCAGCTTAGACCACAGGCGCCGGCGAAGCGAAACGGGTTTTCCGCCCCTGACGCGGGGTTTTCCCGCCAGAGGCGAAGTGCGGCGGCCCCGCGCCGGGGCCGCCCGGGCCTCAGGCGGCCTTGTCCAATTCGAAGGCATCGTGCAGGGCCTGGACCGCCAGTTCCATGTACTTGCGGTCGATCAGCACGGAGATCTTGATCTCGGAGGTGGTGATGACCTGGATGTTGATCCCCTCGGCCGAGAGCACCTGGAACATCTTGGCCGCCACGCCGGTGTGGCTGCGCATGCCGATCCCCACGACGGAGACCTTGGCCACGTCCTTGTCGAGGATCAGCTCGTGGTAGTTGATGACCTGCTTTTCCTTGGCCTGGGCCATGGCCTTCTCGGCGCGGATCACCTGATCCACCGGGCAGGACCAGGTCATGTCCGTGCGTCCCTCCTCCGAGATGTTCTGGACGATCATGTCCACGTTCACCCCGGCCTCCGAGAGGGTGGTGAAGATGGCCGCCGCGATGCCGGGCCGGTCGGCCACGGACAAAAGGGTCATCTTCGCCTCTTCGCGGCTGAAGGCCACGCCGGCCACCACATTGCTTTCCATGATTTCCTCCTCGTCGCAGACCAGCGTCCCGGCCTCGTCCGACTGTTCCTCGAAACTCGACAGGACCCGCAGCTTCACATTGTAGCGCATCGCCAGCTCGACGGAGCGGGTTTGCAGCACCTTGGCCCCGAGAGAGGCCAGCTCCAGCATCTCCTCGAAGGCGATGCGGTCCAGCTTGCGGGCCTTGGCGCTGACCCGCGGATCGGTGGTATAGACCCCGTCCACGTCGGTGTAGATGTCGCAGCGCTCGGCCCCGAAGGCGGCGGCGAAGGCCACCGCCGTGGTGTCGGAGCCGCCCCGGCCCAGGGTGGTGATCCGGCCCTCGGGGCTGATCCCCTGGAAGCCCGCCACCACGGCGACGCGCATCCCTTCGCCGAACTTGGCGTTGATGTTGTCCGTGGGGATCTCCTCGATCCGGGCGGTGGAGTGGGCGGAGGTGGTCTTGACCGGCACCTGCCAGCCCTGCCAGGAGCGCGCGGGCACGTCCATTTCCTGCAGGGTCAGGGCCATCAGGCCGGCCGTCACGTTCTCGCCGGAGGAGACCACCGCGTCATATTCGCGGGCATCGTAGAGGGGGGAGGTCTCGTTCACCCAGCCGACCAGTTCGTTGGTCTTGCCGGACATGGCCGAGACGATGACGATCACGTCGTAGCCCTTGGCCACCTCGACGCCGACGCGCTTGGCCGCGCGCCTGATGCGGTCGAGCGTGGCGACGGACGTGCCGCCGAATTTCATCACCAGAACAGGCATCACGCCCCCCGCCTTGCACTTCGCGCGCGGTTTACGCGAGCCGCCGGGCAAGGGCAAGAGCGCGCAGCAGGGCCCCCGGCCCCGCCTGGCTGAGCGGTGCGCGGCGGCCTCAGTAGGGGTGGGCGCGGCCGTCCCAGGTCTCGAAGCAGCCGGTGCTGGCAAGGTCGAGCGCGGCAAAGCGCGCGGCCAGGCCCGTCACGGCCTCCTCGGTAGAGATGTCGGCCCCGGCGCCGCCCATGTCGGTGCGGACCCAGCCGGGATGGTAGATCCCCACGGCGATCCCCTCGCCCTTGAGATCGGCGGCCAGGTTGCGGCCCAGGTTGAGGGCGGCGGCCTTGGAGGCGCGGTAGATGTAGCTGCCGCCCGGCGCCCGGGTGCTGGAGGCCATCTGCGAGGAAATGATCGCCACCTTCGGCGCCTCGGCCAGGCGCAGGTTGGGCAGCAGCGCCTGGATGGTCAGGAAGACCCCGGTGACGTTGGCGGCAAAGGTCTCGGCCCAGAGGGGGGCGGCGAAGCCCGTTCCAAGGTCCGCGCCCTTGTCGAGGTAGACCCCGGCATTGCAGATCAGCAGATCGAGCGCCTGGCCCTCAAGCTGCGTGGCCAGGGCGCGGTGGCTCTCGGGGTCTGTCACATCAAGCCGGGCCTCGGCCCCCGCGCCGCGCGAGGTGCCGATCACCCTGGCGCCCTCCTCCCGGTAGTGGCGGGCCAGGCCCGCGCCGATGCCGCGGCTGGCGCCGGTGATCAGGATCGTCATGGGGCAGGTCCCTTCAGCTCAGTTTCTTCTTGGGGGTGAAGGGCAGAGGCAGGAGCGGCACGCCCTCCTCCAGCAGTTGCCGCGCCTCCTCGGGGCGGGCCTCGCCGTAGATGGCGCGTTCGGGCTTGTCGCCCAGGTGCATGGCCCGGGCCTCCTGGGCGAAGCGGCGGCCGACGTAGTCGGAATTGGCCTCGACCCGTCGGCGCAGCTCGGTCAGGGCGCGAGCCAGGGCCTCCTCGGGGGCGCGGGGGGCGGGCGCCTTGGCCTCGGCGGGCGGCGGCGTGGTTGCCTCGCGGGGGGCGGCGACGCGGGGCGCCATGATGGCCTTGCTCACCTCCGGAGAGCCGCAAATGGCGCAGCTGAGGTGGCCCGCCTTGGCGAGCGCATCGAAGGCATCGGCGGACTTGAACCAACTCTCGAAACCGTGGCCGTCCTGGCATTTGAGCGCGTACTGGATCATCTTGGACTTCGTTACCTATCCTATCTACTTGAAATGGGGCTGAAAGGCGGGCTGGTCAAGCTTTCCGCGACAGCCGCGCCCGCGCCACGTCGCGCTTGAAGGGGCCTGCCCCTTCGCGGATAGTGCGCCCGATGAGACGCCTTCTTGCCCTTGCCCTCTGGCTCCTCGCCCTCGCCGCACCGGCGGCGGCGGAGCGTACCCTGGTGCTGGCCGCCGCCAGCCTTCAGGGCGTGCTGGAGGAGATGGTGGCGGGGCGCGAGACGCCCACCGTCTTTTCCTACGCGGGCTCCGGCGCCTTGGCGCGCCAGGTGGCGGCGGGGGCACCGGCGGACCTGGTGATCCTGGCCGACCCCGCCTGGATGGACTGGCTGGTGACGCGCGGCGCGGTAGAGGCTGAGGGGGTGGTGCCGCTGGCGGGCAACAGCCTGGTGCTGATCGCCACGGCGGGGCGCGGCCCCGTCGATCCCGCCGCCCTGCCCCGGCTCCTGGCGGGCGGGCGCCTGGCCATGGGCCAGCGCGACGCCGTGCCCGCGGGCAGCTACGGGCGCGCCTGGCTGGAAAGCGCGGGCCTCTGGGCGGCCCTGGAGGATCGGCTGGCCGAGACCGACAATGTGCGCGCCGCCCTGGCCCTGGTGGCCCGGGGCGAGGCGCCCTTCGGCCTGGTCTATGCCACCGACGCCCGGGCCGAGCCCGCCGTCGAGGTGGTCTTTGCCGTCCCGCCCGGTAGCCACGCCCCCATCAGCTACCCCGCCGCCGCCCTCACCCCGCGCGGCGCGGCCCTGCTACGCCACCTGCGGCGCCCCGAGGCAGGGGCGATCCTCAAGGCCCGGGGCTTTGCCGAGGTGACCCCTTGAGCCCCCTCGATCAAGCCGCCTGGGAGGCCCTGCGGCTGTCACTCTGGGTGGCCTGCTGGGCCACGCTGCTGGCCCTGCCGCTGGCCCTTTGGGTGGCCTGGTTGCTGGCCCGGCGCAGCTTCTTCGGCAAGGGCGCGCTCAATGCCCTGGTGCACCTGCCCCTGGTCCTGCCGCCGGTGGTGACGGGCTACCTCCTGCTCTCGGCCTTCGGGCGCACCGCCCCCCTGGGCCGCCTGCTGGAGGGCCTTGGCCTAGGGCTGGCCTTCCACTGGTCGGGGGCCGTCCTGGCCGCCATCATCATGGGCTTCCCGCTAATGGTGCGGGCCATGCGCCTGGCGATCGAGGCGGTGGACCCGCGCCTGGAGGAGGCCGCCGAGACCCTGGGCGCGCCGCGCCACGCGGTCTTTCTCCGGGTCACCCTGCCCCTGATCCTGCCGGGCATCCTGGCGGGGCTTGTCATGGGCTTTGCCAAGGCCATGGGCGAGTTCGGCGCCACCATCACCTTCGTCGCCAACATCCCCGGCCAGACCCAGACCCTGCCCAGCGCCATCTGGACCGCCCTGCAGATCCCCGGCGGCGAGGGGCGGGCCCTGTCGATGGTGCTCCTGGCCTCCACCGTGGCGGTGGCGGCAGTGGCCCTCTCCGAGATGTTGTCGCGACGCGTCGCCCGGCGCATCGCGGGGGCCTGAGCGTGGTCCTGGCGCTCGAGGTCCGCCAGAGCTACGGCGCCTTCCGGCTGGCCGCCGCCTTCGAGGCCGGGCCGGGGATCACCGCCCTCTTCGGCCGCTCCGGGGCGGGCAAGACCACCCTCATCGAGGCCGTGGCGGGCCTTCTGCGGCCCGAGGCGGGGCGCATCACGCTGCAGGGCGAATGCCTCTTCGACAGCGCCCGGGGCATTTTCCTGCCCCCGGCCCGGCGGCGGCTCGGCTATGTCTTTCAGGATGCCCGGCTCTTTCCCCACCTCTCGGTGCGGGAGAACCTGCTCTTCGGGCGCCGCTACGCGCCCCGCGGCGCGCCCGGCCCGGAGATGGCGGAGGTGGTGGAGCTGCTGGGCCTGTCGCCCCTGCTGGCGCGCGGGCCGGGGCGCCTCTCGGGCGGCGAGCGGCAGCGCGTGGCGCTCGGGCGGGCGCTCCTCTCGAAGCCGCGGATGCTTCTGATGGACGAGCCCCTGGCCAGCCTCGACGGGCCACGCAAGCAGGAGATCCTGCCCTATCTGGAGCGCCTGCGCGACGGCCCCCTGAGCCTGCCGATCCTCTATGTCAGCCACGCGGTGGACGAGGTGGCCCGCCTGGCCGACCGGCTGGTGCTGCTTCAGGAAGGGGAGGTGCGCGCCCAGGGGCCCCTGATGGAGGTCCTCTCGGACCCGGCGGCGGTGCCGCTTCTGGGGGTGCGCGAGGCCGGCGCGGTGATCGAGGCCGAGGTCCTGGCGCACGCCCCCGACGGCCTCACCACGCTGGAGACCAGCGCCGGGCTGCTGGAGCTGCCCGGGGTCCTGGCGCCGCCGGGCAGCCGCCTGCGGCTGCGGGTCCTGGCCCAGGACGTGATCCTCTCCCTGACCCGGCCCGAGGGGCTCTCCTCGGTCAATGTCCTGCCGGTGCGGGTGGAGCATGTGCACCCCGGCGACGGGCCGGGCGCGGCCATCGCCCTGCGCGCCGGGGGCGACCGGCTGCTGGCCCGGGTCACCGGGCGGGCGGTGGCGGAGATGGGACTGGCGCCGGGGCTCGACTGCTACGCCATCCTCAAGGCCACGACAGTGGCGCCGGGCTCCATCGGGCGGCCCGGCTGAGGCTCAGCGCCGGGCGGGGGCGCGGCCCAGGCGGCTGCGCAGGCGGCGCACCAACTCCTCCTGCGGCAGGTCCGCCTCGATCGCCAGGCGGCGCAGGCCGAAGTGCACCCGGGCCATCTCCTGATAGTAGCTGGTGTAGGCATAGTTCGTCGCCGCCCCGGCCACGGCGCCGAGGACGGGAACCGCCTGGGCGGCCAGCTTCTGGCCCATGACCAGCGCCAGGCGCGGCGCCACCCGGGCGATGATGGCCTGCATGGCCCGCCCCGTGAGGGTCAGGCGGGCGGTCAGGAAACCGAGATCGGCGCCATCGTCCTCCGAGAGGGGCCCGGCGGCGGCAAAGACCTGGACACAGTCGAACTGGACATTCTCCGCCGCCGGATCGAAGCCCTCCTCCACCGCCACGCCCTGGATCACCCGCAGGAGCAGGGTCGTCGTCACGGGCAGCTCGGCCAGGGCCGTGGGCAGGCCCCCGGCGCCCCCCACGGCCCCCATGGCGGAGCTGGCGACCTGGTTCAGCCAGCCCTTCTGGTCGGGCAGGTAGGAGCGCGAGCTATGGGCCGCCCGCATGGCCTGTTCGAGGGCCTTGACCGTGGCCTCCTCCAGGTTGCGGCGCACCGGGCGGGGCAGACGGTCGATCAGGCTCTCGGCGCTGCCGCCGATCAGGTTGAGGACATTCATGCCAAGCCCGCCCGCGGCGCGGTAGCGGCGGGCCAGCGCGTCGAGCCGGGCCTCGAGGTCGATCTCGGCGGGCAGGTCAGAGGTGATGTGCATCGGCGGGTCGCTCCCTTGCTCCCGCTCTATGTGGGCCGGGCGGCGGTGCTTTTCAATCAATCCAGCGCCGCACCGGCCCCGCGATGCCGCGCCAGGCGCCGGGCGCCAGCTCGCGGCCCAGGACGCGCTCGGGGTTCGTGGGGGGCGGCATCTCCACCCCCTCGAGCCGGGCAAAGCCGAAACGGCCGTAGTAGGGCGCATCCCCCACCAGCATGACCCGGTGCCAGCCCGCCGGGGCGGCGCGGGCCAGGCTCTCCTCGATCAGGGCGCGGCCCAGGCCCTCGCCCTGGCGCGTCGGGTGGACCGCCACGGGGCCGAGGAGCAGCGCCGCGGCGCTGCCGATGCGCACCGGCCAGTAGCGGATGGCGCCGCCCAGGATGCCCTCGCCGTCGCGCGCCACGTGGCTCAGCCCCGCGACCGGGGGCACGCCCTCGCGCAGGCGGTAGGAGGAGAGGGCCTCGCGGCCAGGGGCGAAACAGGTGTCGTAGAGGGCCTCCACCTCCCAATGGTCGGCTTCCTCTTCGGGGGTCAGTCGGTACACGTGGCGGGGGCCCTCTGGCTGGTCGTGACATTCGCCCTACCATGGGGCATCAGACAGGTGCAAACCACCGAAGGACCCCGCCCCGATGTTCTACCGCCCCGAAGACGGCCACGGCCTGCCCCACAACCCCTTCAACGCCGTGGTCACGCCGCGCCCGATCGGCTGGATCTCGAGCCGCGACGGGGAGGGCCGGGACAACCTAGCCCCCTACTCCTTCTTCAACGGCGTGGCCTACGTGCCGCCCCAGGTGATGTTCGCCTCCACCGGGGTGAAGGAGGATGTGGAGGGGACCAAGGATTCGGTCGCCAACATCCGCGAGACCGGGGTCTTCTGCGTGAACATCGTGGAATATGCGGCGCGCGAGGCGATGAATCTCTCTTCGGCCACCCTGCCCCATACGACGGACGAGTTCGCCCATGCGGGGGTGGAGAAGGCCACTTGCCAGGTGATCGACTGCGCCCGCGTCGCCACCGCCCCGGCGGCGCTGGAGTGCCGCATGACCCAGATCGTCAAGATCGAGGGGGCCGCGAACTACGTGGTCTTCGGCGAGGTCGTGGGGGTGCACCTGCGCGACGATTGCCTCGTCGAGGGGCGCTTCGACGTGACCCGCTACGAGCCGCTCTCGCGGCTGGGCTACCGGGACTATACGCGGGTGCGGGAGGTCTTCGAGATCATCCGGCCGGATGATTGATGGGCTCGGAGGGCCCATCGGCTAACGGTTTCCCCCTTTTTGCCACGCCAAATGCCCGGTGCGCGCGTCGCGCGCCGGGGGTCATCTGCGTTCCGTTGCGGTGGAAGGGCCGTTTTCGCGTATTGGAAAAAAGGCGGCGCCGCCAGTTCGGATGATGAGGACGGGCTCTCGCCCGCACGGGTGAACCGTTCGGATGTGCCCCCGTCACGGGGCCTCGGTATCCTGAGGCCGTTGGTGCGGCCCCGGTTGTCGCGACGGGGGCAGGTTTAGGGGACGGGGGTTAAGGGGTTGGCGCGGTGGCGCGCGGTGGCAGGGATTTGGCGCAACGGGGGGTGGGTTGGGTGGCTCATTGGGCACGGCGGAAGCCGGGCCTGGTGCACTTCCATTAGAACACCGTCATCCCGGGCTTGACCCGGGATCTCTTTGATCAGAGAGACCCTCGGATCAGGTCCGAGTGTGACGTTATTTAACGGCAGAAGCTGTGACAGCGGCGGACCGGGGGGCGGCGCTGCTGATCTACCCGCTACAGTACTTTATGGCAGCCACGTACATCCTAGCTCTGCGCTCCGCGGTACCTTCACCAAAGCGCCGGCCCATCGGGCCGGTCCGGCGCTGGCACGGCCTAGCTCTGCGCTCCGCGCTGCCGACAGCCAAAGCGCCGACCCACGGGGCCGGTCCGGCGCTGGCACGGCGGTCGCTGGCGCGACCTTGTTCCGTGCCGGGTGCTTTGCCCTTCCGCGGGGACACCGTCATCCCGGGCTTGACCCGGGATCTCCGTGATCGGGGAGACCCTCGGATCAGGTCCGAGGGTGACGGTTCTCTCGTGACAGAAGCCGGGACAGCGCCGGGCCGGGGGACGGCGCAGCGCCCTACCCGCTACAGTACTTTATGGCAGCCACGTACATCCTAGCTCTGCGCTCCGCGCTGCCGACAGCCAAAGCGCCGGCACGTCACGCCAGAGGCGTGCTGTCTGATGGTGGCGCACCTTCGATGCGACGGGCCGGTCCGGCGCTGGCACGGCGGGGGCTGCGCCCCCTTGTTCCGTGCCTGGGGAGAGAAGCGATGCCGTCATCCCGGGCCTGACCCGGGATCTCTTTGGTCGAGGAGACCCTCGGATCAAGTCCGAGGGTGACGGTGATCACGTCCGCGAGTAACGCCCCACTCCCACTCACCTCACCTCCCTCAGTGCCCCCCCAGCACCCCGGTGCGCACGGAGTAGTCCACCGCCAGCCCGTATTCCGGGTCGTCGTCGCTGTCGACCATCAGGTGGCCGGCCTTCTTCAGGAGCCGGTGGCAGTCGCGGCTGAGGTGGCGCAGGGCGACCTGCTTGCCCTCGGCCTCGTACTTGCCGGCCACCGCCTCGATGGCCTGAAGTGCGGACTGGTCCACCACCCGGCTGTCGGCGAAGTCGATGATCACCTGGGCCGGATCCCTCTCCACCTCGAAGAGCTCCACGAAGCCGTCGGTCGAGCCGAAGAAGAGCGGGCCGTGGATCTCGTAGACCTTGGCCCCCGCCGCCGTCTGGGAGGCGCGGGTCGTGGCGTGGATGCGGCGGGCGTTGTTCCAGGCATAGGCCAGGGCCGAGACGATGACCCCGACGACAACCGCCACGGCCAGATCCTCGAGCACCGTCACCACCGTCACCAGGAGGATCACGAAGGCGTCCGTCAGGGGCACCTTGCGCAGGATCGTCAGGGAGTTCCAGGCGAAGGTGCCGATCACCACCATGAACATGACCCCGACCAGGGCGGCCAGCGGGATCTGCTCGATCAGGGGCGCGCCGACCAGGATGAAGAGCAGCAGGAAGAGCGCCGCGGCGATCCCGGCGACGCGGGTGCGGCCGCCGGACTTCACATTGATCATCGACTGGCCGATCATGGCGCAGCCGCCCATGCCGCCGAAGAAGCCGGTTACCGTGTTGGCCACGCCCTGGGCCACGCATTCCTGGCTGGCGCCGCCGCGGGTGTTGGTCAGATCGCCCACCAGGTTCAGGGTGAGGAGCGATTCGATCAGGCCGATGGCGGCCAGGATCACGGCATAGGGCAGGATGATCCAGAGGGTCTCGAGGGTGAAGGGCGCCAGCATCGTGCCATAGAGCCCCAGGCCCTCGCCGAAGGGCACGTGGGGCATCGGGAAGCCGCCCTCGATGGAGGCCAGATCCCCCACCCGGGGCACCTCCATGCCGGTGACGATCACCAGGAGCGCCACGATGCCGATGCCCGCCAGGGGCGCCGGGATGGCTTTGGTGATCTTCGGGGTGACCCAGATGATCGCCATGGTGGCCGCCACCAGGGCCAGCATCAGGTAGAGCGGCATGCCCGAGAGCCATTCGCCGCCGCCCATGCCATGCCCCGTGTTCTCCACCGAGCCGGGCACCTTGAACTGCGTGAGCTGGGCCAGGAAGATGACGATCGCGAGGCCATTGACGAAGCCCAGCATCACCGGGTGCGGCACCAGGCGGATGAACTTGCCCCACTGCATGACCCCGGCGAAGATCTGCAGGAGCCCCATCAGGATCACCGTGGCGAAGAGGTATTCCACCCCGTGCTGGGCGACGAGGGCCACCATGACCACCGCCAGCGCCCCGGTAGCGCCCGAGATCATGCCCGGGCGGCCGCCGATCAGGGCCGTGATGAGCCCCACCAGGAAGGCCGCGTAGAGGCCCACCAGGGGGTGCACACCGGCGACGAAGGCGAAGGCCACCGCCTCGGGCACCAGGGCCAGGGCGACGGTCAGGCCCGAGAGCAGCTCGATCCGCAGGCGCCCGGGCGAGAAGCCCTCGCCGGGCATCCAGCGCAGGTCGGTGACATCGAGGTTCTTCGTGAAGCTGTGAAAGACGGAACGCGCCATGGGCATCCTTTGATCGTGCAGATTTGCGGCAGGAACCGGCGCCCGGGCCGGTAAAGGGCGCTCGTTAGAGCATATCGCCGCCGAAGGAAAGGGCGGCCTTGCCGCGCCCGCGGTGCCGCGGAGGGCTTGAATTCACCCGCCCGCTCTGACTTGCTGAGGCGCGACCCGCCCGCCAGCCAGCCCAGAGGAAAGGCCAGACCATGAGCGCAACCAAGATCGCCGTCATCGGCGGCTCCGGCATCTATGACATCGCGGGCCTGGAGGGGGCCGACTGGGTCACCGTCGAGACCCCCTGGGGCCGCCCCTCGGACGCCATCCTGACCGGACGCCTCGGCGGGGTCGAGATGGCCTTCCTGCCGCGCCACGGCCGCGGCCACCTGCACAGCCCCACCTCGGTGCCCTACCGCGCCAACATCGACGCCCTGAAGCGGCTCGGCTGCACCGATGTCATCTCGGTCTCGGCCTGCGGCTCCTTCCGCGAGGAGATGGCGCCGGGCGACTTTGTCATCGTGGACCAGTTCATCGACCGCACCTTCGCCCGCGAGAAAAGCTTCTTCGGGCCGGGCTGCGTGGCCCATGTCTCGGTCGCCCACCCCACCTGCCCGCGGCTCGGCGCGGCCTGCCTGGAGGCGGCGCGCGATGCGGGGATCAGGGTGCACGAGGGGGGCACCTACCTGGCCATGGAGGGGCCGCAGTTCTCCACCCTGGCGGAATCGCGGATGTACCGCGAGAGCTGGGGCGCCGACGTGATCGGCATGACCAACATGCCCGAGGCCAAGCTCGCCCGCGAGGCCGAGCTCTGCTACGCCTCCGTCGCCATGATCACCGACTACGACAGCTGGCACCCGGAGCACGGCGAGGTGGAGGTGACGGAGATCATCAAGACCCTCATGGGCAATGCCGACAAGGGCCGCGAGATGGTGGCCCGCCTGCCCGCCCTCCTGGGGGCTGAGCGCGCCCCCTGCCCGCACGGCTGCGACAGGGCGCTGGAACATGCCATCCTGACCGCCCCCGAGGCCCGCGATCCGGCGCTCCTGGCCCGGCTCGATGCCGTGGCGGGGCGGGTGCTCTGAGCCGGGCGCGCCCTGCCGTGGCCCCTCTCCGCGCCCTTCCGGCGCTGCTCCTGCTGGCGCTCCTGGCGGGCTGCGCCGAGCGTGGCGCGATCCAGGCGCTCTACCCCGCCGCCGCCGAGGCCCCGGCCGAGGTGGAGGAGATCCTCGTGGTCACCACCCGCGAAAGGCGCCCGCCGCCGCGCTTCTTCGGCACCGAGCGCGGCGCGGGGCCGCACTACGCACGCTTCGACGTCTCCGTCCCCCGGGACCGCGAGATCGGCGAGATCAGCTGGCACCGCGAAGGCCCAGCCGACCCGGCGCGCCATTTCCTGACGCTCGACCACGCCCCCCTGGCGGATGGCGACGCCCTCGAAGCGGCCCTGTCACGACAGCTTGCCGCCCTGCCGCCGGAGCACCGGGAGGTGGTGCTTTTCGTGCACGGCTTCAACACCAACTTCGCCGAATCGCTCTACCGGATGGCCCAGTTTCAGGTAGATTTCGAGGCGCCGGGCCAGGCGGTGCTCTTTTCCTGGCCCTCCGCCGCCTCGCCGGGCGGCTACCTCTATGACCGCGACAGCGCGCTGATCGCCCGCAACGCCCTGGCCGACACCCTGCACCGGCTCGACCGGGTGAGCGGCGGGCGGGTGACCCTGGTGGGCTTCTCCATGGGCGGTTTCCTCGCGGTGGAGGCCCTGCGCCAGATCGGCCTCTCGCCCCGGGCGGGCCTGCTGGCACGGCTTGAAGGCGTGGTGCTGATCTCGCCCGACGTGGACCTGGACCTCTTCCGCTCTTCCACCGAGGTGATGCGGCCCATGCCCGATCCCTTCGTGGTCATCGCTTCGCGGCGCGATCCGCTGCTGCGGCTTTCCGGGCTGATCTTCGGGCGCCAGCCGCGGCTCGGCTCGGTGGAGGAGCTGCGCGGGCTGGAGGAGCTGGGCGTCACCCTGATCGACGTCACCGCCTTCGGCCGCGAGGCCGCCTCGCGCCATACCGTTGGCCTCACCTCGCCCAGCCTGATCCGCATCCTGCGTGCCGCCCGCGGCATCGAGCGCAGCAGCCCCGGCGGGGCCCCGCGCGGCGCCGCCCTGGCCGACATTCAGCGCCGCGTGGCCGCCTACGGCCGCTGAGCCCCTTCCAAAGGACCCTCCCATGCCCCTCGACCTCTGGCTCACCTTCGTCGCCGCCGCCACGGCGCTGCTGCTGATCCCCGGCCCCACGGTGCTGCTGGTACTCTCCTACGCCCTCTCCAAGGGCCGCTCCGTCGCCCTCGCCTCGGCCGGCGGCGTGGCCCTTGGCGATCTCATCGCCATGAGCGCCTCGCTCGCCGGGCTCGGGGCGCTGGTGCTGGCCTCGGCCACCCTCTTCACCCTGCTCAAGTGGGTCGGTGCGGCCTACCTCGTCTGGCTCGGCTGGCGGCTGCTGCGCTCGGCCCCGACCGAGGGGCTGGCCTTGCCGACGGAGAGCGCCGTGACGCCGGGGCGGGTCTTCGGCCATGCCGCCGCCGTCACCGCGCTCAACCCCAAGTCCATCGCCTTCTTCATCGCCTTCGTGCCCCAGTTCATCCGCCCCGAGGCGCCGCTCTGGCCGCAGTTCGCCCTGCTCACCGCAACCTTCGTCGGCCTTGCGGCCCTCAACACGCTGGCCTATGCACTGGCCGCGGACCGGCTGCGCCGCCTGATCGCCCGGCCCCGCGTCATCACCTGGATCACCCGTGCGGGCGGCGCGGCGCTGATCACGATGGGCGTCCTGACCGCCACCCTGCGCCGGAGCACGACATGAAAAAAGTCGAAGACTACATCCGCACGATCGTCGATTTCCCCCACGAGGGGATCATGTTCCGCGATGTCACCACCCTTTTCGCCGATCCCCGCGGCTTTCGCATGGCGATCGACCAGATGCTGCACCCCTACGCCGGGCTGGAGATCGACAAGGTCGTGGGCCTGGAGGCGCGCGGCTTCATCCTGGGCGGGGCCATCGCGCACCAGCTCTCGGTCGGCTTCGTGCCGATCCGCAAGAAGGGCAAGCTGCCCGGCACCACGATCAGCCAGGACTACAAGCTGGAGTACGGCGAGGCCATCGTTGAGATCCACGACGATGCCATCCAGCCGGGCGAGCGGGTTCTGGTGGTGGACGACCTGCTGGCCACCGGCGGCACCGCCGAGGCGGGCATCAAGCTGATCCAGCGCCTGGGCGGCGAGATCGTCTCCACCGCCTTCATCATCGATCTGCCGGCGCTCGGCGGCCGCAAGCGGCTGGAAGCCATGGGCATGGAAGTTCACGCACTTTGTGAATTTGACGGCCTCTGAAGCGCCCTAACTTAGGGGAAACCTGACTTAGGAGTTCCCCATGCCCGACGAGACCTCGTCCCCGGTCCTGGATCGTGTCCTGGACCGGCTGAAGCTGAACGACGACGCCCAGAAGATGCTGCGCCGCCCGCACAAGCGGGTGGAGGTGACCGTGCCGGTGCGCTGCGACGACGGCACCCTGGCGCTCTATTCCGCCTGGCGGGTGCAGTACAACAACGTGCTCGGCCCGACCAAGGGCGGGCTGCGCTACCACCCCGAGGTGACCCTGGCCGAGGCCACCGAACTGGCCCGCTGGATGACCATCAAGTGCGCCCTGCTGGATCTGCCCTTCGGCGGCGCCAAGGGCGGCATCCAGGTCGATCCCAAGGCCCTCTCACGGCAGGAGCTGGAGCGCCTCTCGCGCTCCTTCGTGCAGGAGATCTTCGATCTGATCGGACCGGACCGGGACATTCCCGCGCCCGACGTGAACACCAACCCCCGGATCATGGGCTGGATGGTGGATGAATATGCCCAGCTTGCCCGGGGCACCTTCCCCGCTGCCATCACCGGCAAGCCCCTGCCGCTGGGCGGCTCTGAGGGGCGGGTGGAGGCGACCGGCCAGGCGGCGCTCTACGTGCTCCAGGAGTGGGCCCGGCGCAACCACCGCAACCCCGAGGAGACGCGGGTGGCCGTCCAGGGCTTCGGCAACGCCGGGGCCAACTTCGCCATCCTCGCCCACGAGGCGGGCTTCAAGGTGGTCGCCGTCTCCGATTCCGGCGGCGCCCTCTATGCCGAGGAGGGGCTGGACCCGGGCCCGCTGCACGAAAAGAAGGAAAGCGGCAAGGGTCTGGACCAGGTCTACTCCGACACCTCGGTGAGCGACGACCAGACGCACGAGGAGCTGGACCCGGAGAAGCTCCTGGGCCTCGACGTCGATGTCCTGGCGCTCGCCGCGCTACAGGACGCGGTGACCGAGGAGAACGTGGACCAGGTGAAGGCCGACATGGTGCTCGAGATCGCCAACGGTCCGGTCAGCCCGGAGGCGGACGACAGGCTCTATGACCGGGGCGTCATGGTCCTGCCGGACGTGCTGGTCAATGCCGGGGGCGTCACCGTCAGCTACTACGAGTGGATCCAGGGCCGCACCGGCGAACGCTGGAGCGCCGAGGAGGTGACGGAGCGGCTCAAGGCGCGCTTTGACCGGATCGCCCCGCAGGTGTTCGAGCGGGCCGAGGCGGACGACAGCCCGATGCGCGACGCAGCCTATGCCATCGCCGTCGAGCGGATCGCCAAGGCCATCGAGAGCCGCGGCGATTCCTGCTACTTCAAGAGCTAGGCGGCGCCCGGGCGCAGGACCGCGCCGGGGTTCATGATGCCCGCCGGGTCGAGCGCGGCCTTGATGGCCCGCATGGCCGAGAGCTTGGCCGGTTCGGCGTAGCGTTCGAGGTCCGCCGCCTTGAGCCGCCCGATGCCGTGCTCGGCCGAGATCGAGCCGCCCAGCTCCGCCACCAGATCGTGGATCGCGCCCTGGATCTCGGCGCGCACCGGCTCGTGGTCCTCGCGGCTCTTTCCGGGGGCCGGAAAGACGTTGTAGTGCAGGTTTCCGTCGCCCACGTGGCCGAAGCAGTTGATCCGCAGCGGCCCCTGGCGGGCGACCAGCTCGCGGCCCCTCTCGATGAACTCGGGCAGGACGCCGAGCGGGACCGAGATGTCGTGGCTGGAGACCGAGCCGACGAGGCGGTTTGCCTCGGGCAGGTGCTCGCGCACGGTCCAGAAGCTCTGGGCCTGGGCGACGCTCTGGGCAATCAGCCCGTCCGAGACGAGCCCCGCCTCCAGGGCCTCGGCGAAGAGCTCCTCCAGCATCGCCTCCGGGTCCAGCCCGGCGCTGGCGCCGATCTCCACCAGGAGGGACCATTCCGGCGCCTCCGCGAAGGGCTGGCGCACCTCGGGCAGCTTCTCTGAGAGGAACTCGAAGCCCTGGCGGTGCATCAGCTCGAAGGCGCTGATCATCTCGCCGAAGCGGTCGCGGGCGCGGCTCAGAAGCGCCAGGGCGGCGGCGGGGTCGCGCACCACGAGGAAGGCCGTGCCGGTCCGGGCGGGACGGGGAAAGAGCTTGAGCGCCGCGGCGGTGATGATGCCAAGGGTGCCCTCGGCGCCGATCAGCAGGTGGCGCAGATCGTAGCCGGTGTTGTTCTTGCGCAGCCGCGTGAGACCGTTCCAGACCTGGCCGTCGGGCAGGACGGCCTCCAGCCCCAGGCAGAGATCGCGGGCATTGCCGTAGCGCAGCACGCCCGTGCCGCCGGCGTTGGTGGCAAGGTTGCCGCCGATCCGGGCCGAGCCCTCGGCGGCGAGGGACAGGGGGAAGAGCCGATCCGCCGCCTCGGCGGCCTTCTGGACCTCGGCCAGGATCACCCCGGCCTCGGCGATAAGCACGTTCTCCTCGGCATGGACGGCGCGGATCGCGGCCATCCGCTCCAGCGAGAGGACCAGCGGCGCGGGCCCCTCGGGAAGGATCTGCCCGCCCACCAGGCCGGTGCCGCCGCCGTAGGGCACGATGCCCACGCGGGCGGCCGCGGCCGCCCGCACCAGGGTGGCCACCTCCTCGGTGCTGCGTGGCAGGGCCAGAAGCCCCCCCTGCCCCCGGTAGCGGCCGCGCGGTTCTTCGAGGTAGCGGTCTTCCAGGGGGCGCAGGGTGCCCTCGGGCAGGACGGCGGCGAGCCTCTCGGCAAAGCTCTGATCGGCGGGATTGAGTGTCATGCGCTCTTGATCCCGCGCCGGGCGGGCAAGTGCAAGGGCCAAGGCGCCGCAGCCCCTAGCGGGCCACGTTCAGATAGGCGGGATCGAGCACCATGATCGTGGGCCGGGAAGGCAGCCTGTCGAGCGAGACGGTCAGGGCCGGCCCCTCGATGCGGACGATCTGGAACTCGTCGCGCATCCCCACCAGGAAATCCTCCAGGGCGTAGGAGGAGAACCAGTGCATGGGGATCACGATGGAGGACTTGAAGCGCTTGAGCACCGAGATCATCGTCGGCTGGTCCAGGGTGTAGCCCCCATCCACCGGCGCCATGACCACGTCGAGCCGCCCGATGGCGGCATACTGGGCCGGGTCCGGCGCATGGTGCAGGTGGCCCAGGTGGCCGATGCAGAGGCCCGCCATCTCGAAGATGAAGATGGAATTGCCCTTGGGCTCCACGCCCGAGAACTGCGAGCGGATGTCCGTGGAGACGTTGCGCACCAGGACCTCGCCCAGGTCCAGGTGATGCTCGATCCCCTCGCCGAAGTCACCCCAGCCGCGCAGGGGGTGCGGGATGGCGGGATCGGGAAAGGCCGTCCAGTGGCTCTCGTGGGCGTGGTTCATCGTCACCACGTCGGGGGTGAACGGCAGGGTGCCGGTGAAGCCGGTGAAATCGGTCACCATGTTCAGCCCGCCGGCGCTGCGGATCAGGAAGGAGGCATGGGCGATGTAGTGCAGCAGCACCTCCTCCCGGGCCACCTCGGGCAGGCTGGCGGGGGTGACGTAGGCCGCGCCCGGCAGGGCCTCGGCCAGGGCAATGCAGTGGCTCGGCGTGCGCTCTTGCGCCGCCAGGGCACCGGGCAGAAACAGGAACAGGATGATGAGCAATCGCATGGCAGCCTCCTGCCGCCACGCTAACACGGGCGGCGGCGCGCCCGAGGATGAAATTTTCGGCATTGCGGTGATTGCATCGCCCGGCAAAGCAGCGTGAAGTCGCCCCGAGACCAAGAAGGAGACCGACATGCTGGCGACAAGGCCCTGGGTGCCTGACACCTCCGAGACACTGGTGCAGCGCATCGCCGAGGCGACGGCGGCGCAGAGCAGCGCCGAGACCGAGGCGCGGCTGGCCCATCTGATCGGGCGCAACCGCGAGATCCACGAGGCCGAGTGCTTCAACCTCAACCCCGCCACCAATGTCATGTCGCCCCGCGCCGAGGCCATGCTCGCGGCGGGCCTGGGCTCGCGGCCCTCGCTTGGCTACCCGGGCGACAAGTACGAGATGGGGCTGGAGGCCATCGAGGAGATCGAGGTCATCGCCGCCGCCCTCTGCGCGCGGGTCTTCGCCGCCCGCTACGCCGAGATCCGCGTCCCCTCGGGCGCCCTGGGCAATCTCTACGGCTTCATGGCCACCTGCCGGCCCGGCGACACGATCATCGCCCCGCCGCCCGCCATCGGCGGCCATGTCACCCACCAGGCGGCGGGCTGCGCCGGGCTCTACGGACTCAAGACGGTGCCCGCCCCGGTCGATGCCGATGGCTACAGCCTGGACCTGGCGGGCCTTTCGCGCCTGGCCGAGGAGGTGAAGCCCGCGCTCATCACCGTCGGGGCCTCGCTCAACCTCTTCGAGCATCCGGTGGCCGAGGTGCGCGAAATCGCGGACCGGGTCGGGGCCAGGGTGCTCTTCGACGCGGCCCACCAGTGCGGCGTGATCGCGGGCGGGGCCTGGCGCAATCCCCTGGCCGAGGGGGCGCATCTGATGACCATGAGCACCTACAAGAGCCTCGGCGGCCCGGCGGGGGGCCTGGTGGTGACCAACGAGGCCGAGCTTGCCGAGCGTCTGGACGGGATCGCCTTTCCGGGGATGACGGCCAACTTCGATGCCGCCAAATCCGCCGCCCTGGCCCAGACCATGTTGGACTGGATCGACCACGGCGCAGCCTATGCGGAGAGGATGATCGGCACCGCCCGCGCCCTGGCCGAAGCCCTCGCGGCGGAGGGGCTGGTGCCCTTCGGGGCGGCGCGGGGCTATACCCGCTCGCACCAGTTCGCGCTCGAGGCCGCGCCCCTGGGGGGTGGCCAGGCGGCTTCAAAACGGCTGCGGCAGGCGGGCTTCCTGGCCTGCGGCATCGGCCTGCCCCTGGCGGAGGTGCCGGGGGACCTGAACGGCCTGCGGATCGGCACGCCGGAGCTGGTGCGCTGGGGCCTGACGGAGGACCACGTGCCGCGCCTGGCGGGGCTCATCGCCGAGGCCCTGCGGCGGGAGGACCCGGCCACCCTGGCCGGGGAGGTGCGCGCCTACAGGGCCGCGTTCGACCGGCTGCACTTCGTCCGGCCCTGAGCCCCTAGCCCGCGTCGGTGCGGCCGCGCCTGTCGCCGCGCAGGGCGGCATAGAGCACGTGGGTGCGCCAGCGTCCGTTGATCTGGAGGTAGGACTGGGCCACGCCCTCGTACTTGAAGCCGGTGCGCTCCAGAAGCTCGCGCGAGGGGCTGTTCTCGGGCAGGCAGGCGGCCTCGATCCGGCTCAGGTCGAGCCGGGTGAAGGCATGGTGCACCACCGCCTGGATGGCCTCGCGCATGTAGCCGCGCCGGGCGTGCGGCTCCCCGGTCCAGTAGCCCAGGGTGCCCGACTGCGCCGGGCCGCGGCGGATATTGTCGAGCGTGATGGCGCCCACCAGTTCCTCGTCCTCGCGGCGGATGAGGAAGAGCGGCAGGGCCGAGCCCTGGCTGACCGAGCGCTGTGCCCAATAGACCCGGTTGGTGAAGCTCTTGCGGGTCAGGTGGTCCTCGGCCCAGGCCGGCTCCCAGGGGGTCAGGTAGTCGCGGCTCTTGATCCGCAGGGCCGTCCAGACCCGGAAATCGGAATGCTGAGGGGTGCGCAGCGTCAGGCGCTCGGTCTCGATCCTCAGTTTCCGGCGTGACAGGAGCATCAGGCGGCGCGCCTCTCCTCGAGCGTCTCGAGCCGCGGCGCCCGGTCCACCGGACCGTAGAGCGCCAGGGCGGCGGGCGCCTCGGAGGCCATGCGCCCGGCAAGGTCGCGGACGTCGCCGGTGGTGACGGCGTCGATCTTCTCGATGGTCTCGGAGAGGGGCGGGATGCGGTCCCAGACCTGGAGCAGCCGCGCCAGGCGCTCGGCCCGGTTGGAAGGGCTCTCCAGCCCCATCAGGAGGCCCGCCTTCATCTGGGCCCGCGCCCGCGCCACCTCGGCCGGGCTCATGTCGCTGGCGGCGCGCTTCATCTCGTCAATCGTCACCTCGGCCAGCTGGCCGAGTTGATCGGCGGAGGTGCCCGCGTAGATCGTCGTCATGCCGGTATCCTCGTAGGCCCCGGCCTGGGCGAAGATGGTGTAGCAGAGGCCGCGGTTCTCGCGCACCTCCTGGAAGAGACGGCTGGACATGCCGCCGCCCAGGGCGGAGGCATAGATCTGGGCCACGTACATATCTTCGGCGCGGTAGCCGGGGCTCTCGATGCCGAGGGCGAAGTGGGCCTGCTCCAGCGGCTTGATCTGGCGGATCTCGCCGCCCCGGAAGCGCGCCGCCTCGGCCTGGTAGAGGGGCTTGGCGGGCATGTCCCCGAAGAGCTGCTCGGCCAGGCGCACGATCTCCTCGTGGTCCACCGCGCCGGCCGCCGCCAGGATCATCTGGCCCGGCCCGTAGTGATCCCCGATGAAGCCCTGAAGATCGGCCCGGCTGAAGGCCGAGACCCGCTCGGCGGGGCCGAGGATGGTGCGGCCCAGGGGCTGATCGGGATAGGCCTCCTCCTGGAGCCAGTCGAAGATCACGTCGTCGGGCGTGTCGAGCGCCTGGCCGATCTCCTGCAGGATCACCCCGCGCTCGACCTCGATCTCCTTCTCCTCCAGCAGCGGATTGCGCAGGATGTCGGCGATCACGTCGAGGCCCAGGGCCACGTCGTTCTGGAGCACGCGGGCGTAGTAGGCCGTCACCTCGCGGCTGGTGTAGGCGTTGATGTAGCCGCCCACGTCCTCGATCGCCTCGGCGATCTGCAGGGCCGAGCGGCGCCCGGTGCCCTTGAAGGCCATATGCTCCAGGAAGTGGGCGATGCCGTTCTGCTCGGGCCGCTCGTGGCGGCCACCGGCGCCCACCCAGACGCCGATGGCGGCCGAGGCGAGGCCGGGCATGTGTTCGGTGACGATGCGGAAGCCGTTGTCGAGGCGGTGTTGATTCAGGCTCACGCAGACAGGCCCTCCAGGATGCGCGCCTTGAGCGCCTCCAGATCGTTCGGCACCCGGGTCAGCCGCTCCTCCCGCTCGAAGAGGTCGGCCATGCGCGGCGGCAGGGCGGGCCTAATGCCCGTCGCCGCCTCGACCGCGTCGGGGAACTTGGCGGGGTGGGCCGTGGCCAGGGTGACCATGGGCACCGCGCTGGCGGGCTGCTCCTCGGCCACCTTCACGCCGACGGCGGAATGGGGGCAAAGCAGCTCGCCCGTCTCCTTCAGGGCGCGGGCGATGGTGGCGGAGGTCTCCGCCTCGCTGGCCCGGCCCGAGCTGTAGTGCTCCCGTAGCGTCTCCATGGCGCCCTGGCTCACCTCGAAGCCGCCCTCGGCCAGCTCCGCCATGAGCTGCGAGACGGCGCCGCCGTCGCGCCCGTAGGCGTCGAAGAGGGCGCGCTCGAAGTTGGAGGAGACCTGGATGTCCATCGAGGGGCTGATGGAGGGCTCCACGGTGCCCTTGCGGTAGCCCTGCCCCTTCAGGCAGCGGTCCAGGATGTCGTTCTGGTTGGTGGCCACCACCAGGTCGCGGATCGGCAGGCCCATGCGCTTGGCGATGTAGCCCGCGAAGATGTCACCGAAGTTGCCGGTGGGCACGGTGAAGGAGACCTCGCGCCCGGGCGCCCCGAGAGAGACGGCGGCGGAGAAGTAATAGACCACCTGGGCCAGCACCCGGCCCCAGTTGATCGAGTTGACGCCCGCCAGCTTCACCCGGTCGCGGAACTCGAAGTCATTGAACATATCCTTCAGCCGCGCCTGGCAATCGTCGAAGTCGCCATCGACGGCGAGGGCATGGACGTTGCTTTCCGAGGGCGTCGTCATCTGGCGGCGCTGCACCTCGCTCACCCGCCCGTGGGGGTAGAGGATAAAGACGTCCACGTTGTCGAGCCCCCGGAAGGCCTCGATCGCGGCGGAGCCGGTGTCGCCCGAGGTGGCCCCGACGATGGTGACCCGCTCGCCCTTGCGGCCCAGCGCCTTCTGGAACATCTGCCCGATGAGCTGCATGGCGAAGTCCTTGAAGGCCAGCGTGGGCCCGTGGAACAGCTCCAGCAGGAAGTGGTTGGGCCCGAGCTGCTTGAGCGGCGCGCGGGCGGCATGGCCGAAGGGGGCGTAGGCCTCCGCGATCAGAGCGCGGAACTCCTCGTCCGTGAAGGTCTCGCCGATGAAGGGCCGCATGACGGCAAAGGCCACCTCCTCATAAGTGCGGCCCGCCAGGGCGGCGATCTCCTCGGCGCTCAGGGTGGGGATGGTTTCGGGCACGTAGAGGCCGCCGTCCCGGGCCAGGCCGGTCAGCATGGTCTCTTCAAAGGTCAGCGCCGGGGCCGTGCCGCGGGTCGAGATGTAGCGCATGTGTCAGCTTTCGGTCGGCGCGCCGCGGCGGCGGCGCAGGAAGAAAAGGGTGGACATGGCCAGCCAGATGGCGGCCAGGGAGAACCAGGTGATGGCATATTGCAGGTGATCGTTCGGAATCCGCGCCGTGTCCACCGGAAAGGGATCGACCCCCGGCTCGGGCGGCGTGACCTCGCGCGCCACCAGCAGCACTGGCGCGGTGCCCAGAGCCTCGGCCAGGCGCGGCACGTCGCGTGCAAACCAAATGTTGCGATCCAGGTCCGGCTCGGGGGTGAAGCTGTCCACCTCCTGCGGCCACTGGAGGTTGCCACGCACCGCCACCCGGCCCTCGGGCAGGGGCGCGCCCTCGGCCTCGATGGGGACGAAGCCGCGATCCACCAGGAGGGTGCCCTGCCCCGTCTCGAAGGGGGTGATGAGGCGATAGCCCGCGCCGACGATCTTCTGGGAGACGAGCACCCGGACCGTCTCGCCCGTGAAGCGCCCCTCGGCCAGGACCGGCAAATAGGCGTCCGCCTCGGGATCGGGCGCGGCCGGCAGGGCCACGGGGTCATCCGCGATGCGGGCCTCGATCTCGGCGATGATGCCCTCCTTCCAGGCTAGGCGCTGCATCTGCCAGACGCCCAGGGAAATCAGGATGGCGGCCCCGCCGAGGCCAATCAGGATCAAGAACAGCGCGCGGTTCATCAGCATCGATTCCGGCAATGAAAAACGCGCGAAGCAGGACTTCGCGCGTCTTGGGTTTTCACGGATCGGGGGCGCGGATGCAACCCCGGTTAAGCCTTAGCCTGCGGGCACGCCCCAGATGTAGACGGCGAAGAAGAGGAAGAGCCAGACCACATCGACGAAGTGCCAGTACCAGGCCGCCGCCTCGAAGCCGACGTGCTTCTCGGAGCTGAAGTCACCGCGCATCGCCCGCACCAGGCAGACCGCCAGGAAGATGGTGCCGATGATCACGTGCATGCCGTGGAAGCCGGTGGCCATGAAGAAGGCGGAGAAGAAGGCGTCACCGCCGAAGGTCCAGCCGTAGTGCAGGATCAGCTCGGCATACTCGTAGGCCTGGAGCGCGGTGAAGGCCACGCCGAGGACGATGGAGATGGCCAGGCCGTTGATCAGGTCCTTGCGGTTGTTCTCGTGCACCAGGGCGTGGTGTGCCCAGGTCACGGCGCAGCCCGACAGGAGCAGGATCAGGGTGTTGATCAGGGGCAGGTGGAAGGCGTTGACCGGGTCGAAGACCGGCGGCACGTACTCGGAGCCCATGTACTCGTTCATCGGGTAGAGGGCCTGCTTGAAGAAGGTCCAGAACCAGGCGACGAAGAACATCACCTCGGACATGATGAAGAGGATGAAGCCGTAGCGCAGGCCGATGCGGACCACGCCGGTATGATCGCCCACGCGGCTTTCCAGCACCACGTCGCGCCACCAGCCGAACATCACGTAAAGCGTCGCCACCAGGCCGCCCAGGAAGAGGAAGGGGGTGACCCCGTGCATCCAGAGCACGGCGCCGAAGAGCATGACAAAACCCGCGATGGAGCCCAGAAGCGGCCAGGACGAGGGGGCGAGGATGTGATAGTCGTGGTTCTTTGCGTGGGCCATGGTGGTCTGTCCCTTACCTTCTCTCTAGTTCAGGTCTGTTTTTGCGTCCTGGTCGACGGCGGCATAGCCCTCGGGCAGGTCGATTTCGTAGAATGTATATGAAAGCGTGATGGTGTGTACATACTGGCCGTCCCGGTCATCGGCAATCTCGGGATCGACGTAGAAGCTCACCGGCATCTGCACCCGCTCGCCCGGCGCCAGCACCTGCTCCTGGAAGCAGAAGCAGTCGATCTTGTCGAAGAAGGCGCCGGCCGTGTAGGGGGTCACGTTGTAGCTCGCCTGGCCCGCGATGGGGCGGCTGGTGGGGTTGTAGGCCTCGTAGAAGGCCAGCCCGGTCTCGCCGATGCGGACCTCCATCTCGCGCTGCACGGGCTTGAACTCCCAGGCCATGCCGCTGTTGAGCGTGCCGTCGAAGCGGACCTTTATGGTCTGGTCGAGGATCTCGTCGCCCGCGGCCTCCACCTGTTCGGGCACGCCGCCAAAGCCGGTGACCCGGCAGAACCAGTCGTAGAAGGGGACGGAGGCCCAGGCCAGGCCCCCCATCACGAATACCAGGGAAACGGTTTGCACCACGGTTTTGGTCGGTCCGGTCAGGGCCATCAGTCAGTTGCCTCCGCGCTTGGCGCCGGGTTTGCGGTGCCCGGCGCACGAGTGAAATCAGTATCCGTGATTTTCACAAAGGTCAGGACCATGACCAAGATGACAAAAGCGCCCAGCATGAGCCCGACGCCCACGTTCAGGCCGCGGCGGCGGCCGTGGATTTCATGTTCCTTGCGCAGCGCCATCACCAGCCTCCCAGGCCCCAGGGCCGCAGGCTGGCTTCCACCAGGATCGCCCCGAAATGCAGGAAGAGATAAAAGAGCGAGAGGCGGAAGAACTTGCGCTCCACCAGGTAGCTGTCGGCCTCGGCCGTGGTCTCGTCCCGCTGCCAGATGCGCCAGGCGCCCAGCAGGAAAAGCGCGTTGAGCACCAGGGCGGTCACCAGGTAGATCCAGCCGCCGATGGCGGTGAAGGCGGTGCCCACGGCCAGAAGCGCCAGAAGCACGGTGTAGGCCAGGATGTGGCGCCGGGTGGCGGGGCGGCCGTGGGTCACGGTCAGCATCGGCACCTTGGCATCGTCGTAGTCGCTCTTCATGAAGAGCGCGAGGGCCCAGAAGTGCGGCGGCGTCCACATGAAGATCAGGGCGAACATCAGCCAGGCTTCGACGGAGAAGGAGCCGGTGGCGACGATCCAGCCGATCACCGGCGGGAAGGCCCCGGCGGCGCCGCCGATGACGATGTTCTGCGGCGTGGCCCGCTTGAGCCACATGGAGTAGATCACCGCGTAGAAGAAGATGGTGAAGGCCAGCATGGCGGCGGCCAGCAGGTTGGCCGCCAGGCCCAGCATCATCACCGCCAGGCCCGAGAGGGCGACGCCCAGCGCCAGGGCCTCGCCCGGGGCGACCTTGCCCGCCGGGATCGGCCGCTTGGCGGTGCGCCGCATGACCGCGTCGATGTCGGCGTCCCACCACATGTTCAGCGCCCCCGAGGCCCCTGC
This sequence comes from Sulfitobacter sp., assembly GCA_965212515.1. Lineage (GTDB taxonomy): Bacteria > Pseudomonadota > Alphaproteobacteria > Rhodobacterales > Rhodobacteraceae > Sulfitobacter. The sequence continues at coordinate 2,830,876 of OZ243122.1, read as the reverse complement.
CCCGATGGCGATGAACAGGATCGAGGCAAAGCCGATCACGGGATGCACGGAGGTGGGCGCGGCCAGCATCCCCACCAGGGCGGTGAAGACGACAAGCTGCATGACCCGCGGCTTCATCAGGGCGAAGTAATCGCCCAGTTCCGCTTCGCCCTGCATTGTCGGTGTATTGGTCACGTCGGTCATCTGGACCCTTCGATCTGCAAGAGAGGCGGGCTAAGGCCCACCCCTGTCGTCACGTTACAGTCATTGCAGGGCGGCGCAGGCCCCTGCCCGCGCCTGCCCGGATCAGTCCGCGGAGGCGATCTGCACCGACTGGGGCAGACCGGCATACTCCTCGCGGGCGGCGTTCAGCCACTGCTCGTAGGCCTCTTCCGAGACCACCTTGACGGTGATCGGCATGTAAGCGTGGGCGATGCCGCAAAGCTCGGAGCACTGGCCGAAGTAGACGCCTTCCTGATCGGCGATGAACCAGAGCTCGGCCAGGCGGCCCGGCACGGCGTCCTGCTTCACCCCGAAGGCCGGGATGGTCCAGGAGTGGATCACGTCGCCGCCCGTCACCTGCATCACGATGGTCTTGCCCACCGGCACGACAACGGAGGTGTCGGTCGCCAGCAGCCACTCGTCGCGGGTGTAGCCCGCATCCTCGAGCTTCTGGAGGGTGACCTCGTTGAGCTTGTTGGCGATGGCGCCGTTTTCCTGGTCTTCCGCGCTCAGGGTGGCGGGAGCGCCGATCATATAGCTGTCAAAGCCGAAGCCCTCGTCCACGTACTCGTAGGACCAGTACCACTGGTTGCCGATGGCCTTGATGGTCACGTCGGCCTCGGGGATCTCCTGCTGGCGGAACAGGATCGGCAGGGAGTAGGCGCCGATCAGCACCAGGATCAGGATCGGCCCGACGGTCCAGGCGATCTCCACCGGGGTGTGGTGGGTGAAGGAGGCGGGCTCGGGGTTGCGCTTGGCGTTGTAGCGCACGATCACCCAGCCGATCAGGGCCACGACGAAGAGCGTGATGACGGTGATGATGACCAGAATCAGCCAGTCCAGATCATGGATGTCCTGCGCGAGGCTCGTGGCGGCGGGCTGGAAGCCCGTCTCGCCGTTGGTCGGCTTGCCGATGATCTCGAGGCCCTGGATCTCCAGCTCCTGCTGGGCCATCGCGGGCAGAGCGGCAAGACCGGCCATCGCCGCGCTGAGGGAAAGAAGGTGTTTCATAAGTCGTCCTGATCCTGCTGACCATGTGGGCTGCGGCGGGGGTCAGCCGCGCTGGCTTCCGACCCGCCGTTGTAATCTGCGTGCTTACAATCATATTCTGTTTCCAAGATAAAGGCTTTCGATTGCGTCAAACGGACGCGAAGCGCCTTTTAGACCGCCCAATCAGGACCAGGACACCATGACCGACAGCCCCGATGCGCCCTTTGCCCCCTTCGACGCCGCCCTGGACCGCGAGACCGCGCTGAGCCTGCTGCGCGAGGCCGTGGCGGGCGCCGACGATGGTGAACTCTTTCTCGAAAGGCGCCGTTCCGAGGCCCTGATGTTCGACGACGGGCGCCTGCGCACCGCCACCTACGATGCCTCCGAGGGCTTTGGCCTGCGCGCCGTGCGCGGCGAGGTGGCGGGCTATGCCCACTCCACCGAGATCAGCGAAAAGGCCCTGCGCCGCGCCTCGGAAACCGCGCGCCTCGCCGTGGGCGACGGCGGCGGCACCTGGGCCGACGCGCCCGAGGGCACCAACGCCCGGCTCTACACCGATGCCGACCCCATTGCCGGCGCCTCCTTCCCCGTCAAGGTCGAAACCCTGCGCGAGATCGACGCCTTCCTGCGCGATCTCGACCCCCGTGTGGTCCAGGTCACGGCCTCCATCGCCGCCTCGCTGCAGGAGGTGGAGATCCTGCGCCCCGAGGGCACCTCGGTGCGGGACGTGCGGCCCATGACGCGGGTCAATGTCTCGGTCATCGTGGAACAGGCGGGCCGCCGCGAGAGCGGCAGCGCGGGCGGCGGCGGCCGCATCGGCCTGACCGGGCAGCTGGAACCGGAAGCCTGGCAGGCCAAGGCCCGCGAGGCCCTGCGCATCGCCCTGGTCAATCTCGAGGCCGTCCCCGCCCCGGCGGGCGTGATGGACGTGGTGCTGGGCCCCGGCTGGCCCGGCATCCTGCTGCATGAGGCCATCGGCCACGGGCTGGAGGGGGATTTCAACCGCAAGGGCGCCTCGGCCTTCGCGGGCCTCATGGGCCAGCAGATCGCCGCCCCCGGCGTGACGGTGCTGGACGATGGCACCATCCCCGACCGGCGCGGCTCCATCTCCGTCGATGACGAGGGCACGCCCAGCGGCAAGAACGTTTTGATCGAGGACGGCAAGCTGGTGGGCTACATGCAGGACCGCCAGAACGCCCGCCTCATGGGGGTGCAGAGCACCGGCAACGGGCGGCGTCAGTCCTATGCCCACATCCCCATGCCGCGCATGACCAACACCTACATGCTGGGCGGGGAGGCCGCCCCCGAGGAGATCGTCGCGGACCTCAAGGACGGGATCTATGCGGTGGGCTTCGGCGGCGGCCAGGTGGACATCACCAACGGCAAGTTCGTCTTCTCCTGCACCGAGGCCTACCGCGTGAAGGACGGCAAAGTGGGCGCCCCGGTGAAGGGCGCGACCCTGATCGGCGACGGCGCCACGGCGCTCCAGAAGATCCGCGCCATCGGCAACGATCCCGCGCTCGATCCCGGCATGGGCAACTGCGGCAAGCAGGGCCAGTGGGTGCCCGTGGGGGTGGGCCAGCCGACCCTGATGATCGGCGGTCTGACGGTGGGCGGCTCTGCCTCGGGCTGAAGGGATGCGTCGGGCCGCCCGGCCCGGCCATCTTCATGACCTGTTAACCAACGGCTCCTATACCTGATTCTGCAACAGGCGGAGCCGCGGGATGACTGATAAGGACCACAATCCTTCTTCCACTCACCCCCCACTCCCACCCACCCCGGAAGATGAGCAGTTCGCCCGTCTCCGCCTGTTGCGCTCGCGCCGGGTCGGCATCTCCACGTACAAACGACTGCTGGCCGAACACGGCACTGCGCAGAAGGCGCTGGCCGCGCTGCCCGAGGTGGCGCGGGCCGCGGGCGTTGAGGGCTACCGCCCCTGCCCCGAGGGCGTGGCGGAGGCCGAGCTGCGCGCCGCGCGCCGCTTGGGCGCCCGCCTGATCGGGCTGGAAGACGCGCTCTACCCGCCGCTCCTCGCGGCCCTCGAAGATGCCCCGCCCCTGCTCTGGGCCCTGGGCGATCCCTCCCTGCTGGCCCGCCCCATGGTGGCCCTCGTCGGCGCCCGCAACGCCTCCTCCCTCGGCACCCGCATGGCCCGGGCCCTGGCCCGCGATCTGGGCGAGATGGGCTATGTGGTGGTCTCGGGGCTCGCCCGCGGGATCGACGCGGCGGCCCACCGCGCCGCCCTGGAAAGCGGCACCATCGCGGTCCAGGCAGGCGGCGTGGACATCCTCTATCCCTCCGAAAACGCCGATCTCGCCCGCCAGATCGGCACCACCGGCCTGCGTCTCTCGGAACAGCCCATCGGCCTGCACCCCATGGCGCGCCACTTTCCCAGCCGCAACCGCATCATCTCGGGCCTCTGCCGCGCCACCCTGGTGGTGGAGGCCGCCGCCCGCTCCGGCTCCCTCATCACCGCCCGCGGCGCGCTCGACCAGGGCCGCGAGGTCCTGGCCGTGCCGGGCCACCCCTTCGACGCCCGCGCCGCGGGCTGCAACATGCTGATCCGCGACGGCGCGGGCCTGATCCGCTCCGCCGCCGACCTGGAGGAGGTGCTGGGCGGGCTGGAGGCGGTGCAGGCGGAAGCGGAGAGGACTGAGGAGGCGGCGCCTGGAGCGGAAGGCCCCGCGGTCGCGGAGGCGCGCCGGGCGAAAACGGGCGGAGCGGTTGCTGAGGCACCTCCAGCGGCGGAGGAGCAGGCGGCCGCCGAGGACCCGGAACCGCACAACAGGCACGACCGGACAGCAGACCTGCACCTCCAGATCCTCGACCGCCTCGGCCCCTCCCCCGTTGCCGAGGACCAGTTGATTCGCGACCTCGCCCGGGGCGCCGAACAGGTCGCCCCCGCCCTGGTGGACCTGGAACTCGAAGGCCGCATCCAACGCCGCCCCGGCGGGCTTCTGAGCAAGGTGGTGTGAGGGGAAGGCGCGGGCGCGGCCTTCGGGCGTGGCCCGCCGCCCCCTTCTTTGAGGCCAAGGCAGCCTGAACTGTGGGGGGCATTGGTCAGGCGGGATAGGAGGCGCCCGAAGGCGGAACCTCTCGCCTTCCGATTGTGGCACCCGCAAGGTCCACCGCCGGGCCCTCGAAGTTCGCGGCCGCGGTTTCACCGATGGGCGCCCGGCTCTTCGCGGGTCTCCTGCGGACCCGGAACGCGCCGCCCCCGGCCCCCGGGCTTTCCGCAGACCCGACCGCCGCATCGCCAAAGCTCGCCCGCCTGCCTTGAGGCTCTCCCCGGAGCCGCCACCAGGGCCTTCCGCGAACCCGACCGCTGCATCGCCGGGGCAAGCGCGGCTCTCCTCACCTCTCCCCGGAACCGGCCCGAGCCACTCCCGCTCCCCGGGCCTTCCGCGACCCTCGCCGCTCTCTCACCAATGCCCGCCCGAAGCTCCCCACATCCACCCGGAACCAGCTCGAGCCAGCCCCGCCACCCGGGCCTTCCGCGGACCCGACCGCCGCATCGCCGAGACCCGCCCGACCCCCGTCAGGTCCCGAAGGAACCAGCCCGATCCACCCCCGCGACCCCGGCTCTCCGCGCCCCCGGCCGCCGCATCGCCAAAGCCCGCCCAGCCCTCCGCCCAGCCCGCTCGCAACCGGCCCGGGCCGCCCTCGCCACCCCCGCCTTCCGCGCCGCCCTCCATTGACAAGACCCCCCACAATCCCACATGTCCAACCGCACACCGAAGCGCACATTTCCCGGAAGGTCCCGCATTTCATGCCCGTAGTTGTCGTCGAATCCCCGGCCAAGGCCAAAACGATCAACAAGTATCTGGGCGACAACTACACGGTCCTGGCCTCCTACGGGCATGTCCGCGACCTGCCGCCAAAGGACGGGTCGGTCGATCCCGAGGACAACTTCGAGATGAAGTGGGAAGTGGCCAGCGACAGCAAGAAGCACGTCAAGGCCATCGCCGACGCGCTCAAGGACGACAACAAGCTCATCCTTGCCACCGACCCCGACCGCGAGGGCGAGGCCATCTCCTGGCACCTCCAGGAGGCCCTGACCAAGCGCAAGTCGATCAAGAAAGACACCGAGGTCAGCCGCGTCGTCTTCAACGCCATCACCAAGAATGCCGTCACGGAGGCGATGCAGAACCCGCGCCAGGTGGACATGCCCCTGGTGGAGGCCTACCTGGCGCGCCGCGCGCTGGACTACCTTGTGGGCTTCAACCTCTCGCCGGTGCTCTGGCGCAAGCTGCCGGGGGCCAAGTCCGCCGGGCGGGTGCAGTCCGTCACCCTGCGGCTCATCGTCGAGCGGGAGATGGAGATCGAGGCCTTCCGCGCCCGCGAGTACTGGTCCGTCAAGGCGCTCCTGGCGACGCCGCGCGGCCAGGAGTACGAGGCCCGGCTGGTCACCCTGGCGGGCAAGAAGCTGGAGAAGTTCGACCTCTCCGACGCCACCCAGGCGGAGATGGCCGTCCAGGCCATCACCAGCCGCGCGCTCAAGGTCCTGAACGTCGAGGCCAAGCCCGCCAACCGCAACCCTTCGGCCCCCTTCATGACCTCGACCCTGCAGCAGGAGGCGAGCCGCAAGTTCGGCATGGGGGCGCGCCAGACCATGTCCACCGCCCAGCGCCTCTACGAGGCCGGGCACATCACCTACATGCGGACCGACGGCATCGACATGGCGCCCGAGGCGGTGACCATGGCGCGCGAGGCGATCAAGGACCGCTACGGCGCGGACTACGTGCCGGGCGAGCCGCGGATCTACAAGAACAAGGCCAAGAACGCCCAGGAGGCGCACGAGTGCATCCGCCCGACCGACATGGCGAAGGATGCCGCCAGCCTCAAGCTGGAGGGCGACCAGCGCAAGCTCTATGACCTCATCTGGAAGCGCACCCTGGCCTGCCAGATGGCCTCGGCCCGGCTCGAGCGGACCACCGTGGAGGTGGGCAGCGCGGATGGCCAGGTGGGCCTGCGCGCCAATGGCCAGGTGGTGCTCTTCGACGGCTTCCTGCGGGTCTACGAGGAGGGCCGCGACGATGTGGTGGACGAGGACGACAAGCGCCTGCCCCAGATCAGCGAGGGCGACCCGGCGGAGAAGCGCGAGGTCACCCCCGAGCAGCACTTCACCCAGCCGCCGCCGCGCTACACCGAGGCAACCCTCGTCAAGCGCATGGAGGAGCTCGGCATCGGCCGCCCCTCCACCTATGCTTCCATCGTCACCACGATCCAAGACCGCGAATATGTCCGCAAGGAGGGCAACCGCCTGATCCCCGAGGACAAGGGCCGCTTGGTGACGGCCTTCCTGGAGAACTACTTCCGCCGCTACGTGGGCTACGACTTCACCGCCGGGCTGGAGGACGAGCTGGACCGCGTCTCCGCCGCCGATGCCGACTACAAGGACGTCCTGACCCGCTTCTGGCGCGATTTCTCGGCCGCCATCGCCGAGACCTCGGAGCTGCGCATCACCGAGGTGCTGGAGAAAATCAACGAGGTGCTCGAGCCGCACCTCTTCCCGCCTACCGAGGACGGGACCGATCCGCGGCTCTGCCCCAACTGCGGCGCCGGGCGGCTTTCCATGCGCACGGCCCGCTCGGGCGGCGCCTTCATCGGCTGCTCCAACTACCCCGAGTGCCGCTACACCCGGCCCTTCGGCCCGCCGGACCCGGAGGCCGAGGCCTCGGCCATCCCGCCCGACGGCAAGCTTCTGGGCCACGATGCGGGCGACGAGATCCGCGTCTTCAAGGGCCGCTTCGGCCCCTATGTGCAGCGCGGCGCGGTGACCGAGGAAAACAAGAAGCCGCCGCGCCAGTCCGTGCCCAAGGACTGGGAGCCGGAAACGCTCGACCTGGAGCGCGCCCTGATGCTTCTGAGCCTGCCGCGCGAGATCGGCCCGCACCCGGAGGACGGGATCACCGTCTGGTCGAACATCGGCCGCTACGGGCCCTACCTTAAGCACGCCCCCTCGACCTCGGACCGGGGCGGCACCAACGCCAACCTGGAATCGATCGACGAGGTCTTCACCGTCGGCATGAACCGGGCGGTGCAGCTCCTGGCCGAGAAGGTGGCCAGCCGGGGCAACCGCGGCCAGGCCGCCAAGCCCCTGCGCGAGCTGGGCGACCACCCCGAGGCGGGCGGCCCGGTGAACGTGATGAAGGGCAAGTACGGCCCCTACGTGAAGTGGGAAAAGATCAATGCGACGATCCCCGACGCCATCGACCCAGAGGAGCTGACCATGGCCCAGGCCGTGGACCTGCTGGATGAGCGGGCCGCCAAGGCGGGCAAGAAGAAGCCCGCCGCGCGCAAGAAGGCCGCACCCAAGAAGAAGGCCGCGCCGAAGAAGAAGAGCACCGCCAAGGCCAAGAAAGAGGCCTGAGAGGCTACCATTGCAGGAGCGGCTGGGCGTTGCGGGCGTGCCGCGCGGCCAGGTCCTGGGCCCCGCGCAGGGGCGCCAGGGGCCGGGCCGCCGCCATCTCCGCCCCCGAGAGCAGGCGCCGGGTCAGGCCAGGCATGCGGCCCAGATCGGCCCGGCTGAGGACGCCGAGGAAGAGCGTCTCGCACCAGGCCCCCTCGGCGCTGACAATCTCGTGCCCCGCGCAGAGCAGGTGCAGGTAGCGCAGCTCGCGCCGTGGCTGGTGGCAGCGCGTGATCCCTGGCAGGCCCACCAGCTTGACCGCCGGCACCAGCACTTCTCCCGTCCCGAAAAGCCGCCCGGCGATGCGCGAGCGCACCAGCACCCTATGCTGCGGCGAGAGCCAGAGATCCCGCTGCGGCCTTCCCCGGCCAAGGGCGCCGGGCCGGAAGCGCACCGGGTTCGTCGTCGGCCCCGGTGCCAGGCGCCGCTCGCTCACCGCCTGGAGCGGCACCAACCCGTGATCGAGGCTGCGCAGCGCCACCCCGGGGCAAAGCGCCTCCACCGGGCGCGGGCCCGCCCGGGTCTCGATCAGGGTGCCCGCCAAGAAGCAGGTGACAAAGGCGTCGGGCTCCTTGTCGGCGAGGAAGCCCTTGGCATTGGACTGGACCACCCCATCGAGCCGGACCGACTGGATCGGGGCATCGTTCAGCACCGCATTGTCGGCGCTGCCCTGCATCCGCGGCATGAGGAAGACCCGGCCGCCGACATCCTGCACAAGCACCATCTTGGTGCTGGCGCTGCTGCCGTCCGTGTAGGTCAGGGTGACGGCGAAGAGGTTGGAGCTGTCCACCGTCTGGAAAATTCCCTCGTGGCTGATGCCCTCCCCATGGGCATCGCCCGGCAGGGCCTCGTCGTCCGAGACGGTGCCGTCGTTGTTGGCGTCGGTGAAGGTGAGCCGGGTGAGGTTGTGATCCACCACCGGGGCCTGGGCGGAGCCCACCACCAGGCCCACCAGCTTGGCGGCTCCTTCGGTGTTGCTGTTGCTCTCATCGGGGTCGAGGTCTTCCGTCCGGCCCAGATAGAGGGCTTCGATGGTGGCGGTGAACATGGGGCGCCTCTGCCGCAGAAGGGGGTCAGCCGCCTGCCTAGCCCGGCAGCCCTGAAGCTCCGGTTAAGGGGCCGCGGGCGGCGTCCCGCCCGTCACGCCCTCGTGACTTGCGCCGCCCCGCGCCAGGCGGCACATCGGGGGCAAAGCAGACCTAAGGAGGCAGCAGTGACCCGTTCCCCCCTCAACCGCCGCCGGCTCATCCTGGCCGGCACCGCCACCCTCTTCACCCCTGCGCTGCTGCGCGCCCAGGAAAGCCTGACGGACCTGGAACGCGCGGGTCAGCCGCCGGTGCGCCGCAACGCCACCAGCTTTGTCACCCAGGATTGGCAGGATCACTTCGAGAGCCTGGGCAAGGCCGCCATCGTGGCCGACACGGTGAGCCGCGCCCTGCACTTCTGGTCGGGCGACGGCAGCGATTACCGCGTCTATCCCACCTCCGTGCCGCGCACCGACGAGCTGACCAAGCGCGGCTACACCGAGATCGTGCGCAAGCGCGTCGGCCCGGACTGGACGCCGACCCCCTCGATGATGGAGCGCGACCCGACGCTGAAGTACATGCCCCCCGGCCCGGACAACCCGCTGGGCACCCACGCCATGTACCTGAGCTGGCCCGCCTACCTGATCCATGGCACCCACGATACCCGCAAGATCGGCCGCCAGAGCTCGGACGGCTGCATCGGGCTCTACAACCACATGGTCGAGGAGCTCTTCGCCATCGCCCCCATCGGCACCCAGGTGCGGATCATCTGATCCGCACCGCCCCTCCCCCGGGCAGGGCCTGCGAATTGACTTTGCCGCGACGCGGCGTCACAAGTCAGGCAACGTCAATCAAACTCAAGGGGGAACAGCCATGAAGAAGGTCTATGGCTCCGCCGCCGAGGCGCTGGAGGGCGTCCTGGCGGACGGCATGCTGATCGCCGCGGGCGGCTTCGGGCTTTGCGGCATACCGGAACTTCTGCTTCAGGCCATCAAGGAGGCGGGCACCAAGAACCTGACCTTCGCATCGAACAATGCCGGGGTGGACGACTTCGGCATCGGCATCCTGCTGCAGACCAAGCAGGTGAAGAAAATGATCTCCTCCTACGTGGGCGAGAACGCCGAGTTCATGCGCCAGTACCTTTCGGGCGAGCTGGAGCTGGAGTTCAACCCCCAGGGCACCCTGGCCGAGCGCATGCGCGCCGGCGGGGCCGGCATTCCCGGCTTCTACACCAAGACCGGCGTCGGCACCCGCATCGCCGAGGGCAAGGAGCACAAGGAGTTCCCGACCGGGCCCGAGGGCCGCAACGAGACCTACATCATGGAAGAGGGCATCTTTGCCGATCTCTCCATCGTCAAGGCCTGGAAGGCCGACGACACCGGCAACCTGGTCTTCCGCAAGACCGCGCGCAACTTCAACCCGCCCGCGGCGATGTGCGGCAAGGTCTGCATCGCCGAGGTGGAGGAGATCGTGCCGCGGGGCGAGCTCGATCCCGATCACATCCACCTGCCCGGCATCTACGTGCACCGCATCATCCAGGGTGAACACGAGAAGCGGATCGAACAGCGCACCGTGCGCCAGCGTGAGGAGGCTTGAGAATGGCTTGGGACCGCAACCAGATGGCGGCACGGGCCGCCCAGGAACTGGAAGACGGCATGTACGTCAACCTCGGCATCGGCATCCCGACGCTGGTGGCCAACTACGTGGGCGACAAGGACATCACGCTCCAGTCCGAGAACGGCATGCTGGGCATGGGCCCCTTCCCCTTCGAGGGAGAGGAGGACCCGGACCTGATCAACGCCGGCAAGCAGACCATCACCGAGCTGGCCCGAACCAGCTACTTCGACAGCGCCACCTCCTTCGCCATGATCCGCGGCGGCAAGATCGCCGCGGCGATCCTCGGCGCCATGGAAGTGGCCGAGAACGGTGACCTGGCGAACTGGATGATCCCCGGCAAGCTCGTCAAGGGCATGGGCGGCGCGATGGACCTGGTGGCCGGCGTGGGCCGGGTCATCGTGGTCATGGATCACCAGAACAAGGCCGGTGAATCGAAGCTCCTGAAGGAATGCACGCTGCCGCTCACGGGCGCGGGCGTGGTGGACCGGATCATCACCAACCTCGGCGTGCTCGACGTGGTCGAGGGCGGCCTGCGCATCGTCGAATGTGCCGATGGCGTGACCGAGGAGGAGCTGCGCGCCGCCACCGAGGCGACGATTGTCTGAGCCTGTCATCCGGCGCAGGCTGGAGGGCAGCAAGGGCAGCTACATACTGGAGCAGGACGGCCAGAGCGCCGTCCTGACCTATTCGCTCCTGGGCGAGAGCCAGCTCATCGCCGACCACACCGAGGTACCCGAGGCCCTGCGCGGCAGCGGCGCGGGCCAGGCCCTGGTGGCGCGGCTGGTGCAGGACGCGCGGGAGGAGGGGCGCCGGATCGTGCCGCTCTGCCCCTTCGTCAACGCCATGCGGCGGCGCCACCCCGAGTGGGCCGACGCCTTCAAGGTCTGATCTTCAGTTCATCGCCGCGAAGACGCAGCCGTCGCTGATCAGCTCCGGCGGGGTCAGGCAGAGGCCGCGCGCCACCTGGAAGGCGGCCAGCACCTTGGGCACGTAGTCGCGCGTCTCCGCGAAGGGGGGCACGCCCGCGTGCTGCCGCACCGAGCCCTCGCCCGCGTTGTAGCCCGCCAGGACGAGGATCGGGTCGCGGTCGAACTCCTGCATCAGCCAGTCGAGGTAGCGCACCCCGCCCGCGATGTTCTGGGCGGGCTCCAGACTGTTCTCAACGCCGAAGCGGCTGGCCGTGTCGGGCATGAGCTGCATCAGCCCCTGGGCCCCTGCCCGGCTTACCGCGTCGGGCCGCCCGGCGGATTCCACGGTGATCACGGCCAGCACCAGGGCGGGCGAGACCTGGGTGTTGATGGTGGAACGCAGGATGTCCACGCCCCGCGCCTTGGCAATGTCCTGCATCTGCTGGAGCCGCGGCGTGGGCATGCGGCTGCCCTCGGCGGCGAGGGTCGTCATGGCCGCCTCCAGCCGCCCCGGCCCGGCCCCCGCGGCCGCGGGCGAGATCTTGTCCCAGAACCAGCCGAAGGAGCCCGTCGCCTTTGGCACGACGGCCCCCGAGGGCGTGGCCACCGCCTGGGGCGCCGGGGTTGCGGCAGGGTCGATCTGGATCGTGATGCGCTTGGCCCCGGGCTTCGGGGGTTTCACCCGCTTGGCCTGGAAATCGGGAAAGGGCTTCGGCCCCTCGGCCAGCACGGGCTGGGCGAAGAGAAGCCCCAAAAGGAGGGGCACCATCAAAGAACGGGTCATGCCTGCCTGCATTTTTTGCTTTTTGGCTGCCTTCTTGCGGGGATTTATCCCACAGAAAGCCGCACCGGGCCAGCCAATCGTGGCAAAGATGGTGACGATTCCGCCGCAATCGGTCTCTTTTGGGGGGGCAGGACGCCTCCAGAGGCCAAAACAAGGTAATTTATCCGTTTCGATTCAGCGGTTAACCGGGATTCTGCGGAAATCGTCTACCAAAACTGAAAAAGTCACATTTGCTGCCAAATTCACGCCCCAATCGACAGTCTATATAGGGCCATACCAAGTCGGACAGGTCTCCAACTGAGAGATACGGAACCAAGACGGACGGCGAGGTTGGACAACTTGAACCCTATGATCCTTGGAGGGACATATCATGATGAACTTTCTGAAGCGCTTCCGCAAAGACGAAGACGGTGCAGTCACGGTTGACTGGGTCGTTCTGACCGCAGCCGTTGTGGGCCTGGCCGTGGCCGCCTACTCCTCGATCGAGACCGGCTCCACTGCGCTTACCTCGAACACCTCTTCCTATCTGAGCGCCCGTACGGTCGGCAACTAAACTGCCGAACTCAGCAGCAGTTAAGGGCCGCATTCTCACCGATTGCGGCCCTTTTTGTTTCAGCAAAAGTATTAATGGAGGCAGTTATGTTCGAGACCATTCAGAGATGGGCCTCTGATGAAGAGGGTGCCGTTACCGTCGATTGGGTCGTTCTGACCGCGGCCGTCTGTGCCCTTGTCGGCGCATCCTATTGGGCCCTGAAAGACAACTCCGATAACCTCGCGGGCCGCGCTGGCACCTACCTGTCGGAAAGACAGCCGGGCCAATAGCCTGGCACCTCGGTGGGCGGGATCGGCCTTCCGCACCGCCCCCAGATAGGACACGGACGACCCATATTATAGCCACATTGAAGTGGCACAAAACGAGGCAACGATGGCCGGTCCCGGATCGGTCGCAGAGTAGATGAGGTAGCAAAATGCGCATGGTATTTGGACTTGTCCTGCTGGTCGGCATCGCCCTCGCCGGGGGCGCCGTCTTCCTGGCGAAGGACCGAATCTCGCAGTATCAGGCGGCCCACGCCCAGGCCCAGCAGGCCCTGGCGCAGGTAGTGCCCACGGTTTCCGTCTTCGTCGCCGAGAACGCGCTGAGGTACGGCCAGGAGCTGACCCGCGAGGATGTCCGCGCCGTCGAGTGGCCGCAGGACGCCATCCCCGAAGGGGCCTTCACCGAGGAGGCCGCGCTCTTCCCCGCCAACACCGACGAGATGCGCGTGGTGCTGCGCGCCATGGAGAAGGACGAGGCGATCATGGCCATCAAGGTCACCGAGCCGGGCGAGGACGCGGGCATCACCTCGCGGCTGGAGCGCGGCAAGCGCGCCTTCACCATCAAGGTGGACGTGGCCAGCGGCGTCTCGGGTTTCCTGCGCCCCGGCGACAAGGTGGACATCTACTGGACCGGGCGGGTCAACCGCAGCGGCTCCAAGGGTGAGGTGACCAAGCTGATCGAGCAGGGCATCAAGCTCATCGCCATCGACCAGAGCGCCGGCGGCGAGTTGAACGAGGCCACCATCGCCCGCACCGTGACCGTCGCGGTCAGCCCGCAGCAGGTGGCCGCCCTTGCCCAGGCCCAGTCCACGGGCAACCTCTCCCTGGCCCTGGTGGGTGCCGACGATGACACCACCGCCTCGGCCATCGAGGTGGACCAGCGCGCGCTTCTCGGCATCGAGGTCGAAGAAGAGGTCAAGCAGGAGGTGGCGGCGCCGAAGGTCTGCACCATCCGCACCCGCCGCGGGGCCGAGGTGGTCGAGCTGCCGATCCCCTGCACCAACTGATCCCCAGAGAGGGACCACGGAAAGCGAATTACGACGGGCGGTTCCTCATCGGGCCGCCCGTCAAGTTTTTGCGGATGTTGCCGATTACCCACAGAACAGCGGGCACTAAACGCCTTGATTCTTGCAATAAAATGGAAACTACCGCAGAGTGCAAAAAAAGGCGGGCAAAAAGACCCTATTTTGAGGCGTGATCAAAAAGGCAGGTCACATGAAAATCGACAGATTTCTGAAGGCGGCCCTGACCGGCTTGATGCTTGGCACCATGCCAATGGCATTGGCCCTCCCGACACAGGCGGCGGCCGATACCGTGCGGGTCGTCAAGCGGGGCACCAACGCCCAGCTCAACGTGCCGATGAACCGGGCCGTGGTGGTCGAGAGCGACATCCCCTTCGCCGAGCTGAGCATCGCCAACCCCGGCATCGCTGACATTTCCTCCCTTTCGGACCGAACCATCTACGTGCTGGGCAAGTCGCCCGGGATGACCACCCTGACCCTGCTGGACGCCAGCGGGCAGCTCATCACAAACGTCGATGTACGGGTCGCGGCGGACGTGACCGAATTCAAGGAGCGGCTGCGCCAGATCCTGCCGGGCGAGCAGATCGAGGTGCGCACCGCCAACGACGGGATCGTCCTGTCGGGCGTCGTCTCCTCTTCGCAGAAGCTTCAGCGCGCCCTCGATCTGGCGGAGCGCTACGCGCCCGAGCGGGTCTCCAACCTGATGAGCGTGGGCGGCATCCAGCAGGTCATGATGAAGGTGCGCTTCGCCGAGATGCAGCGCAACGTCTCCAAGTCGCTCAGCTCTTCCCTGGCCCTGAACGGCGCCATCAACGCCACCGGCGTGAACGGCGGAACCGGCACGCTCAACACCTCGGGCGGGGTGGCCAACGCCATGGCGGGCAGCATCCCCGGGGCCAACCAGAACGCCGGTGCGGTGCTCTTCGGTTTCAATGCCGGCTCCGTTCAGGTCGGCCTCCTGCTGGAGGCGCTGGAACAGAAGGGCGTCGTCCGCTTCCTGGCCGAGCCCAACCTGGTGGCCCTCTCCGGCCAGGAGGCCAAGTTCCTCGCCGGCGGCGAGTATCCCGTGCCCGTGGCCCAGAACAACGACAGGATTTCCGTTGAATTCAAGCCCTTCGGGGTCGAGCTGTCCTTCATCCCCCGGGTGGTGGACAAGGAGCTGATCAACCTGGAAATGAAGGCCGCCGTATCGGCCATCGACCCGGCCAACAGCCTCTCGCTCAGCAACGGCATCGAGATTTCGGCCTTCACCCGGCGCGAGACCTCCACCACCGTGGAGATGCGCGACGGTGAATCCTTCGCCATCGCGGGCTTGCTGACAGACGACTTCACCGACAACACCAGCCAGCTGCCCTGGATCGGCGATGTGCCGGTGCTGGGCGCGCTCTTCCGCTCGGCCGATTACCAGCGGCTCCAGACCGAACTGGTGATCATCGTCACCGCCCACCTCGTCACCCCCACCCGGGGCGAGGCCCTGGCCCTCCCGACCGACCGCATCAAGCCGCCGACCGAGAAGGACCTCTTCCTGCACGGGCGCACCGCGGCCGACACCCGCCCGCCCAGCAAGGGCGCGGCCGGCGAGGTGGCCAAGCAGGACTTCGGCGGCTCCTATGGCTACGTACTGGATTGATCAGATGACACGCACAGGCGCCACCCGGATCGGATACACAGGGGCCCTGGCCGGGCTGGCCCTGATGGTCGGCTGCACCAGCTCCGATCCCATCCACACCCAGTTCCACCGCGAGGCCGGTGCCATCGTCGATACGGGCACCTTCGGCAACGCCACCATGAACAACCGCCTGGTGATGACGGGCGAGCTTCAGTACACCTTCGAGCTGGCGAGCCGCTTTGCCGCCGAGGTGGAAAGCACCGTCAACTTCGCCTTCAACTCCGCCCAGCTCGATGCCCAGGCGCAGGCCACCCTGCGCCGCCAGGCCGACTGGATCCGCCAGTTCCCGGAAGTCCGGTTCAGGGTGTTCGGCCATACCGACCTCGTGGGGTCGAACGCCTATAACCGCCGCCTCGGTCTGCGCCGCGCCAACGCGGTCGTCGGCTACCTGACCTCCCTCGGCATCAGCCGCAGCAGGCTCGAGGCGGTGGTTTCCTATGGCGAAACCCAGCCCCTGATCGTCACTCAGAACCGCGAGCGCAAGAACCGCCGCACCGTGACGGAAGTGAGCGGTTTCGTGGGCCGTCACCCCACCGTTCTGGACGGAAAGTACGCCCAGATCATCTACCGCGAGTACGTCGCCTCGGCCGTGCCTGCCTCGACCCTGACGGAAAGCGAAACCGGCCTCGCGGCGGAGTAAATCTCCGCCCCGAAGGCGAAAAAGCTGTTTGAAAACAGCCGCCTGACCAATCACCGCCGAACGCGGTCATCGTTTCAAGATACCCAACAATAGAAACGATTTGGCCGCAATCTCGCCCCAGTTCATTGCGATATTCCAGGGATAGGACCAATCGGTCCGACGATCCCGTCGGGCCGCCTCCGCAGATGAAGCGGCCACCCGTCAGAAGCGGCGGCGCCTTCACCTGTCGGACAGGTAGGCAAAGGAATGTAGGCAATGAGTAGCAAGATGCCCCAACCCGAAGCAGCCCCCATCGTGGCCTGCACCGTCAGCCGGGACGTGCAGAACTTCGACCTGCTGATCGAGGACATGGAAGCCGCACTCGGCGAAAGCTGGGGCGATCTCGGCTTCGCCGAGGCCCTTGCCTTCTTCGGCCAGCCCGAAGCCGAGTCCATGGAATTCATCGCCCTGGCGCTGGACGAGTCGGACGAAGAGAACATCGTCCTCATGTCCGAGATCATCACCCAGGCCAAGGCGCGCGAGATCAAGGTGATCCTGATCGCCGAGGACGTGACCCCGGCGGCCCTGCACTCGCTGCTGCGCAACGGCGCGGACGAGTTTGTCCCCTACCCCCTGCCCGAGGGCGAGCTCTCCAAGGCCATCGAGCGCATCCGCACCGCCGAGGCGCCCCCGGCGCCCGCCGCCCAGGCCGCGCCGCAGCTCAAGCCCGGCGCCCACAAGGACGGCGCCATCATCGTGGCGCACGGCCTGGCGGGGGGCGTCGGCTCCACCACCCTGGCGGTGAACCTCGCCTGGGAGCTGGCCACGGCCGACAAGAACAACCCGCCCTCGGTCTGCCTGATCGATCTCGATCTCCAGTACGGCGCCGTCGGCACCTTCCTCGATCTGCCGCGCCGCGAGGCCGTCTACGAGATGCTCTCGGACACGGAATCCCTCGACGAGGAGATCTTCGGCCAGTCGCTCCTGACCTTCGAGGAGAAGCTGCACGTCCTCACGGCACCCACCGAGATGCTGCCGCTGGACCTCCTCACCTCCGAAGACGTGACCCGGGTGCTGGAGATGGCGCGCAACCAGTTCGACTATGTGGTCGTGGACATGCCCTCGACCCTGGTGCAGTGGTCGGAGGCGGTGCTCAACCTCAGCCACGTCTACTTCACCCTGATGGAGCTGGACATGCGCTCGGCCCAGAACGCCCTGCGCTTCAAGCGGGCGCTCCAGTCCGAAGAGCTGCCGATGGAGAAGCTCCGCTTCGCCCTCAACCGCGCGCCCAAGTTCACCGATCTGAGCGGCAAGGGCCGGGTCAAGCGGATGGCGGAATCGCTCAGCATCTCCATCGACCTTCAGTTCCCCGACGGCGGCAAGCCGGTGACCCAGGCCAACGATCACGGCCTGCCCCTGGCCAATGCCGCGCCGAAGAGCCCGCTGCGCCGCGAGATCGCCAAGCTGGCAGCCTCCATCCATGACCTCAAAGGGGATGCGGCCAAGGCGGCCTGACCCCCAACCGGAGAGATCGAGTAATGTTTTCCAAGTACAAGAAGCCCGCCGCCCCAAGCGCCACGCCCGACGGCAAGCCCGCCGCCGCGGCCCCCGCGAAAAAGCCCCAGGCCCGCACGCCCAGCGTCGAGGACCTCACGGCCCTGACCGCCGCCGCCCCCGCCGCCTCGGTGCGGCGCAAGTCCTCCGGGCCCGCCCAGCCGGTGCCGATCGACCGCGAGGTGAAACGCAAGCAGCGGATGAGCGACATCAAGCTGGAGCTGCACCGCGCCCTGCTGGACAACCTCAACCTCGCCGCCCTCGAGCATGCGACGGAGCAGGACCTGCGCCAGGAGATCAACGCGATCTCGTCGGAAATCCTGGCCGAGAAGAGCATCGTGCTCAACCGCGAGGACCGCAAGACGCTGAACAGCGAGCTTTATGACGAGGTGACCGGCCTCGGCCCGCTGGAGACCCTGCTCAAGGACGACACGGTCAACGACATTCTCGTCAACGGCCCGCAGCAGATCTTCGTGGAACGCTCCGGCAAGCTGGAGCTGACGGACGTCACCTTCAAGGACGAACGCCATCTGCTGCGGATCATCGACAAGATCGTCTCCGCCGTGGGCCGCCGGGTGGACGAATCCAACCCCTACGTGGACGCCCGTCTGCAAGACGGCTCGCGCTTCAACGCCATGGTGCCGCCGATCGCGGTGGACGGCTCGCTCGTCTCCATCCGGAAGTTCAAAAAGGACAAGCTGGGCATTGACGACCTGGTGAACTTCGGCGCCTTCACCGAAGAGATGGCCGCCTATCTCCAGGCCGCCGTGGCCACACGTCTCAACATCATCGTCTCGGGCGGCACCGGCTCGGGCAAGACGACGACGCTGAACGCCCTTTCCTCCTTCATCGACAATTCCGAGCGCATCCTCACCATCGAGGACACGGCGGAACTCCAGCTTCAGCAGACCCACGTGGGCCGCATGGAAAGCCGCCCGCCCAACGTCGAGGGCAAGGGCGAGGTCTCCCCGCGCGACTGTCTCAAGAACGCCCTGCGGATGCGCCCCGACCGCATCATCGTCGGCGAGACGCGCGGCGAGGAGGTGATCGACATGCTCCAGGCCATGAACACCGGCCACGACGGCTCCATGACCACGATCCACGCCAACTCCGCCCGCGACGGCATCTCGCGCCTCGAGAACATGATCGCCATGGCCGGAATCGAAATGCCGCTGAAGGCCGTGCGCAGCCAGATCTCCTCGGCCGTGAACCTCATCGTGCAGGCCAGCCGTCTACAGGACGGCTCGCGCCGCATGACCTCCATCACCGAGATCACCGGGATGGAGGGCGAGGTCATCTCCATGCAGGAGATCTTCCGCTACCAGCGTGTCGGCCTGACGCCCGACAACAAGATCATCGGCCACTTCACGGCCACCGGCGTGCGCAGCCACTTCGCGGAACGCTTCCGGATGTGGGGCTACGATCTGCCCTCCTCCATCTACGAACCCGTCGCGGCCCAGTAAGGAGAGGGTGTCATGAGCGTTGAACCGATCATCTACGGACTGATCTTCATCGGCGTGCTGGTGCTCGTCGAGGGCATCTACCTGGTGGCCTTCGGCAAGTCGATCAGCCTCAACAGCCGCGTCAACCGGCGCCTGGAGATGCTGGAAAAGGGCGCCCGCCGCGAGGAGGTGCTGGAACAGCTCCGCAAGGAGATGCGCCAGCACATGGACAGCAAGTCCATCCCACTCTACTCGCTCCTGTCGGAAAAGGCCCAGAAGGCGGCCATCGCCTTCACGCCGCAGCAGCTCATCATGATCATGGTGGGTGTCGCCGTCTTCGCCTTTCTCGGCCTGACTGTGGGCACCGAGACGGAGCCGCCGGTGCGCGCGCTCCTGTCGGTCGGCATCGGCGTCGGCGGGGTCTATTTCTGGGTCGCCTCCAAGGCCAACAAGCGCTTGGCCATGATCGAGGAGCAGCTCCCCGACGCGGTGGAGCTGATGGTCCGCTCGCTGCGCGTCGGCCACCCCTTCTCCAACGCCATCTCCATCGTCTCGAAGGAGATCCAGGACCCCCTGGCCTCCGAATTCGGCATCATCTCGGACGAGAGCGCCTACGGCCGCGACGTGGGCGAGGCGCTCAAGGACATGGCCGAGCGGCTGGACATGCAGGACCTGCGCTTCCTCGCCGTCGCGGTCTCGATCCAGCAGCAATCGGGCGGCAACCTGGCCGAGATCCTCGCGGGCCTCGCCAAGGTGATCCGCGCCCGCTTCCGGCTCTTTCGCCGCGTGAAGGCGATCACCGCCGAGGCCAAGTGGTCGGGCAAGTTCCTCTCGGCCTTCCCCATCCTGGCCCTGATCGTCATCAACGTGGGCGACCCCAACTACTACGACGAGGTCCGCGACCACGCCTTCTTCATCCCCGCCTGCTTTGTCGTGGGCATCCTCCTCTCGCTGAACCTGCTGGTGATGCGCGTCCTCACGGATATCAAGGTCTAAGGAAACAGTTGCCATGCTCGATGCGATCAATGCCCAACTGACAGAGCTGCTCGGCCCCATGGGCCCGATCATCGTCCTCGGCGTCGTCGGGGTGATGCTGGTGCTCTTCTGCCTGCTGATGATCATGCGGCAGCCCGAGGACCCGCTGGAGAAGCTCAAGCGCAGCACCGCCGCGCCGACCCGCGACGAGGGCAAGAAGGCCCTGCGCCAGGCCGAGGGCAACCAGCAGCTCCAGAAATTCGCCAAGTTCCTCGAACCCGACAACGTGGCCGAGCTCTCCAAGAAGCAGCTCGAGCTGCGCCAGGCGGGCTACCAGTCGCGCGACGCGGTGCGGATCTTCTACTTCGCCCAGATGGCCCTGGGCCTGGGCGGCCTGCTGGCCGGCGTCGTCTACATCAACTTCCTCGGCGGCGGCGAGGGCATGAGCACCAACAAGACGCTCATGTACACCATCCTGCCGGGCGCCGTGGGCTACTACCTGCCCAAGTACTGGATCACGCGCCGCGTGGCCGAGCGCAAGGAGGAGATCACCCGTGGCTTCCCGGACGCGCTCGACATGATGCTCGTCTGCGTCGAGGCGGGCCAGTCGCTCGACCAGTGCATCGTCCGCGTCGGCCGCGAGCTACGCGCCTCCTACAAGGCCCTGGCCGACGAGTTCGAGATGGTCGCCTACGAGATGAAGGCCGGCAAGGACAAGATCTCCGTGCTCAACGACATGGGCGAGCGCTGCGGCGTGCAGGACGTTTCTTCCTTCGTGACCGTGCTCAACCAGTCGGCGGCCTTCGGCACCTCGATCGCCGATGCCCTGCGGGTCTATGCCGGCGAGATGCGCGACAAGCGCGTGATGCGGGCCGAAGAGGCGGCAAACAAATTGCCAACCAAGATGACCCTTGCCACAATGATGCTGACCGTGCCGCCGCTGCTGATCATCCTGGTCGGCCCCTCGGTGCACGGCATCACGCAACTGGGTAACATGTCGGCTCAATAATGACGCAACACACCGGAGGCCGCAGCCACCCTGCCCTCCCCCTGGTTTTCCTGATCGGATTGGCCGCCTGTTCTCCGGGCGGCTTTTCCACGCAGGGCGAACAGGTCTACGCCCCCGGCGTGGACCTTTCCGCCGAGGCGGTGGACGGGATCGAGGTGGGGCACCGGCTGATCGCCGCGGGCCAGTACGAACTGGCCATCAAGTCCTTCAACCGCGCCGCCCTCGACCAGGGCGAGATCGACGTCGAGGTCCTCTCGGGCCTGGGCAGCGCCAACCTCGGCCTCGGGCGCCTGGGCCAGGCCGAAACCCTGCTGCGCCGGGCCGTGGCGGAGGAGGACAGCCTGCCCGAGGTCTGGAACAACCTGGGCGTTGTCCTGATGGAACGGGGCAAGACCGTCGAGGCGGAACAGATCTTCCGAAAGGCCTACGCGCTCGACAATGGCGAAAGTGACGCAATCCGGGATAATCTGCGCTTGGCGCTCGCAAAATCGCAAAATTCTGCTATACCGGAAGGCGAAGAAGCCGACTACAAGCTGGTGCGGCGCGGCGGCGGCAGCTACCTCATCACCCGCCCCCTGTGACGACACCGGCACCCACGGCAGAGCAGTAGAGGACGCAAGGATGCGCCACAGGACCCTTCAGGCCGCCTGCATTGCAGGCGCCATTGCAGTTGCAGGCTGCGCCCAGCAGAACGCCAACGAAACCGTCGAACGCGCCTTCAAGGACGTGAACGTCGTGGACGAGACCAACCTCTCGGACGTGATGCTGACGGTGGCCGACCCGAACGAGGCGGTCAGCTACTTCTCGCGCTCGGTGCAGCAGGACCCCACCCGGATCGACTTCCAGCGCGGCCTCGCCTCCTCCCTGGTACGTGCCAAGCGGGTGACCGAAGGCACCGTGGAGTGGGAGAAGGTGACCAAGATGGAGGGCGCCACCTCGGACGACAAGGTGGAGTACGCCGACGCCCTGATCCGCTCCGGCGACTGGGCGCGGGCCGAGACGGTGCTCGATTCCGTGCCCCCCACGCACGAGACCTTCAAGCGCTACCGGCTGGAGGCCCTGGTGGCCGACAGCCAGAAGGAATGGAAGAAGTCGGACAGCTTCTACGAGACGGCCATCGGCCTCACCACCACGCCCGCCAGCGTGATGAACAACTGGGGCTATTCCAAGCTCACCCGTGGCGACTACCCCGAGGCCGAGCGGCTCTTCACCGAGGCGATCCGCCAGGATGCCACCCTCTTCACCGCCAAGAACAACCTGATCCTGGCCCGCTCGGCGCAGCAAAATTACAGCCTGCCGGTGGTGCCGATGGACCAGACAGAGCGCGCGCAGCTTCTGCACACCATGGCGCTCTCGGCGATCAAGCAGGGCGATGTCTCCATCGGCAAGGGCCTGCTGCGTGAGGCGATCGACACCCACCCGCAGCATTTCGAGGAGGCCGTGCGCTCCCTCCGGGCGCTCGAAAACAGCTAGGAATGGCGATCGACGCCTTCTTCGCGGCCTGGCTCCTGCTGCCCGTCCTGCCGATCTGCCTCTATGTCGCCTACACCGACCTGGCGCAGATGAAGATCCCCAACAGGGCCGTCCTGGCCCTGGCGGCGCTCTTCCTCCTGGCGGGCCCCTTCCTGCTGCCCTTCGAGACCTACCTCTGGCGCCTCGGCACCCTGCTGGCCGTGCTGGTCCTCGGCATCCTCTTCAACGCGGGCGGGCTTCTGGGCGCGGGGGACGCCAAATTCATCGCCGCCGCCGCCCCCTACGTGGCCCCGCCGGACCTGCGGCTACTCCTCATGCTCTTCATGGCCACCCTCCTGGCCGCCGTCGCCACCCACCGGCTGGTGCGCCACACGCCCCTGCGCCGCCTGGCACCCGGCTGGGAAAGCTGGGACCGGGGCCGCAAGTTCCCCATGGGCCTCGCCCTCGGCCCCTGCCTTGCCCTCTATTTGCTGCTCGGCGCCCTCAGCGGCGCCCGATAAAGGCCATAATCCGCGGCTAGGGTCGCCGGACGAGATTGATGCGCCTGATCGGAGGAGCGCCGATATGAACATGCAGACCACCGCCGTCATGGCCCCGCCCCCGCCCAAGCGGATCGAGGACATGAAGCTCTCGGTCGTGATGATGCGGGACATCCTGCTCAAGACCATGTTCCGCAAGAACGTGGACATGGTAAGCGACCTCGCCCGCGCCCTCTGCCTGCCGGTGCAGGTGACCCAGGAGCTGATCGACCTGGGCCGCACCCAGCGCCTGATCGAGGCCACCGGCACGCTCAATGCCAACAACGGCAACGAGATGGGCTACCAGCTCACCGATGCGGGCAAGGCCCGCGCGCTCGATGCCCTGGCCCAGTCGGAATACTTCGGCGCCATGCCGGTACCGCTCGAGGTCTATCGCGAGCAGGTAGAGCGCCAGTCGGTGCGCAACATCCAGGTGACCCGCAGCCAGCTCACCGGCGCCATGGGCCACCTCGTCCTGCCGAACAGCCTGCTCGATCACCTCGGCCCCGCCGTCTCGGCCGGCCGCTCGATCCTCATGTACGGCCCCCCGGGCAACGGCAAGAGCTCCATCTCCAACGGCATCCGCGACGCCCTGGGCGACCGGGTCTACGTGCCCCGCGCCATCGAGTACTCCGGCCAGGTCATCACGGTCTACGATCCCATCGTCCACTCCAAGGCCGAGGAGGAGGTCCAGGACCCCACCTCCCTGCGCCGCGTCACCCGCTACGACAGCCGCTATGTCTGCTGCGAGCGGCCCACGGTCATCACCGGCGGCGAGCTGAGCCTCGACATGCTCGATCTGGTCTACAACCCCGTGGCCCGGACCTACCAGGCGCCGCTGCAGCTCAAGTCCACCGGCGGCATCTTCATCGTGGACGACCTGGGCCGCCAAAAGGAACCGCCCCAGGCCATCGTGAACCGCTGGATCGTGCCGCTGGAGGAAAGCAAGGACATCCTGGCCCTGCAATCGGGCGAGAAGTTCGAGGTGCCCTTCGACACGCTGGTGATCTTCTCCACCAACTTCCACCCGAACGAGATCTTCGACCAGGCGGCCCTGCGCCGGATCTTCTTCAAGATCAAGATCGACGGGCCGAGCCAGGAGAACTACCTCAAGATCTTCGCCATGGTCGCCAAGAAGCGCGGCATGCCGCTGGACGAGGCCACCCTGGTGCACCTCTTCAAGTCCAAGTACCCCACCATCGACAACGTCTACGCCAACTACCAGCCGATCTTCCTGATCGACCAGATGATCTCCATCTGCGAGTTCGAGGGGATCCCCTACCAGATGTCGCCGGAGCTGATCGACCGGGCCTGGGCCAACATGTTCGTGCGTGACGAGCATATCGTCAAATAGGTGCCCGCTGCGGATGCGTTATTGATTTGTTAGGGGATGCGCCGTATCTTTGAGATACAGCGATATGTCTCAGACATATAAACTCCAAGCGATGCCCCGGGTAAGCTACTACCCGGGGCATCTTTGTTGGTTCAGGCCATCATGATGGTGACGAGGATCGTCACGATCATCAAGCTCAGGACCAACAAGCGATAAGTCTTGTCAGACATAATCACTCCTTGCGTACCAGCCCGCCGAAGCCCCGTGCTGCGGCTTCGTGTACGCTGCGCCCAGTTGAACGCGACGCGGGTTAAGAATTCCTTGCCACATTCCCTACCAGGTTTACGCTGCGCAGGCCCTGCCACTGCCGCCACGCCGCCCACTGGTACGGGCGCCATTCGATGCTATCTCTGACCCGATGACGCCCCTGCCCCCCACATTCCAGGATTGGTTCGCCGCCAAGGGCTGGTCCATCCACCCGCACCAGCAGGAGATGCTGGACCGGGCCGATGCCCCCGCCCTGCTGCTCATCGCCCCGACGGGCGGCGGCAAGACCCTCTCGGGCTTCCTGCCCACCCTGATCGACCTGGCCGAGGGGCAGCACGAGGGGATGCACACGCTCTACGTCTCGCCGCTCAAGGCGCTGGCGGCGGACATCAAGCGCAACCTCACCACCCCGGTGCAGGAGATGCGCCTGCCCGTCACCATCGACGAGCGCACTGGCGACACCCCGGCCAGCCGCCGCAAGCGACAGCGGGCCGATCCGCCGAACATCTTCCTCACCACACCCGAGAGCCTGGCCCTGCTGCTGAGCTACGAGGACGCCCCGCGCATGTTCGCGGGCCTCAAGCGCGTGGTGATCGACGAGATCCACGCCCTCGCCGAGAGCAAGCGCGGCGACCAGCTCATGCTGGCCCTCGCCCGGCTCCAGTCCCTCTGCCCCGACCTCAAGCGCGTCGGCCTTTCCGCCACGGTGGAGGACCCGGCGGCCATCGCCCAGCTCATGGCGCGCCACCCCGACCCCTGCGAAATTCTCCTGGCCGATCCCGGCCCTGCGCCGGACATCCGGATGCTCACCACCGAGGAGGCCCCGCCCTGGTCCGGCGGGGGCGCGGCCTACGCCATCCCAGCGGTGCTGGAGCAAGTGCGGCAACACCGGACCACGCTGATCTTCCACAACACCCGCGCCCAGGCGGAGATCTTCTTTCACAACCTCTGGCTCGCCAACGAGGAGGGCCTGCCCATCGGCATCCACCACGGCTCTCTCGACCGGGAGCAGCGGGCGCGGGTGGAGGCGGCCATGGTGCGCGGCGACCTGCGCGCCATCGTCTGCACCGGCAGCCTCGATCTGGGGATCGACTGGGGCGATGTGGACCTGGTGATCCAGATCGGCGCGCCCAAGAACGTCAAGCGGCTGGTCCAGCGCATCGGGCGGGCGAACCACCGCTACAATGCCCCCTCCAAGGCCCTGCTGGTCCCCGCCAACCGCTTCGAGGTGGTGGAATGCGTTGCCGCCCTGGAGGCCGTCCTGGCGGGCGAGCTGGACGGCGATCCGCGCGGCCCCGGCCCGCGCGACGTGCTCTGCCAGCATATCCTCATCGCCGCCTGCGCCGGGCCCTTCGCGGCCGACACGCTCTTTGAAGAGATGTCCTCCGCCGGGGCCTACGCGGGCCTCACCCGGGCCCAGTTCGACGCCTGCCTGGAGTTCTGCGCCACCGGCGGCTACGCCCTGCGGGCCTATGACCGCTGGCAGCGCCTGGTGCAGCGCCCCGACGGGCTCTGGCAGCTTCGCGATCCGCGCAGCGCCCGGGCGATCCGCATGAACATCGGCACGATCCAGGACACCGACACGCTCAAGGTGCGGATGCGCCGCAACCGCGGCGGCAAGCCTCTGGGCGAGATCGAGGAGGGCTTCGCCGCCACCCTCACCCCGGGCGACACCTTCCTGATCGGCGGCCAGATCGTGCGCTACGAGGGCCTGCGCGAGATGACCGTGGAGGTCAGCCGCGACGTCGCCAAGAAGCCCAAGATCGCCACCTTCATGGGCACCAAGTTCGCCACCTCGACCCAGCTCTCGGCGCGGGTGCAGCAGATGTTCACCCAGGAAAGCTGGCCCGAGCTGCCGCGCCACACGGCGGAATGGCTGCACCTCCAGCGCGAGGTGAGCGAGCTGCCCCAGCCGGGCCGCCTGCTGGTCGAGAGCTTCCCCCACGATGGCCGCGAGCAGACGGTGATCTACGGCTTTGCGGGCCGCAACGGCATGCAGACCCTGGGCCTCCTGCTGACCAAGCGGATGGAGGAACTCGGCCTGCACCCCCTGGGATTCGTCGCCACCGACTATGCCACCCTGATCTGGGGCCTCGACGCGGTGGAGGACCCCAGGCCGCTTTTTGATCCCGAGGCCCTGCACGAGGGGCTGGAGACCTGGCTGGCGGGCAATGCCGTGATGAAGCGCACCTTCCGGGCCTCGGCCACCATCGCGGGCCTGATCGAGCGCAACACCCCCTCGGCGCGCAAGTCCGGCCGCCAGGCGACCTTCTCCAGCGACATCCTCTACGACACCCTGATGCGCTACGACCCCGAGCACCTGATGCTCCAGATCACCCGCGAGGAGGCCCTGCGCGGCCTGGTGGACTTCGGCCGCATCGAGGAGATGCTGCTGCGGGTCGGCGACCGGATCGACCACCGCAGGCTCGAGCGGGTCACCCCCCTGGCCGCCCCCCTCTTCCTGGAGACGGGCCGCGTGCCGGTGGCGGGCTCGGCGGAGGAGCGGCTCCTGGCCGAGGAGGCGGAGCGGCTGATGCAGGATTCGGGCCTCGCCCAGATCACCCCCGCCGCCTCCGACAGGCCGCGCTGGCGGGTCGGCTTCTAGGGGCGGCGAAAGGCGCCGCAAGGGCTTGCCAAGGCTCATTTTTCCCGACATGAACAAAGGATGAACGGCTACCACTTCACCCTGGCCGGCGCCCGCCTGGAGGCGCTCAGCTCCGGCGCCCTCTGGTGGGCCGGTGAATCGCTCCTCTGCGTCAGCGACCTGCACCTGGGCAAGTCCGAACGCATCGCCCGCCGCGGCGGCAGCGCCCTGCCCCCCTACGACACCCGCGACACCCTCACCCGGCTCGCCGCCGACATCGCCCTGACCCAGGCGCGCACCGTCGTCTGCCTGGGCGACAGCTTCGACGATCTCGGGGCCGCCGAGGCCCTGCCGGACGAGGAGAGGCTCTGGATCGCGCGGCTCCAGGCCGGGCGGCGCTGGGTCTGGATCGAGGGCAACCACGATCCCGGCCCGGTGGACCTGGGCGGCAGCCACCTCTCGGAACTGCCGCGCGCGCCGCTCTTCTTCCGCCACATCGCCACGCCCGGCGCCTCGGGCGAGGTCTCGGGCCACTATCACCCCAAGGTCTCGGTCTGTGCCCGCGCGCGGCGCATCACCCGCGCCGCCTTCCTGGTGGACAGCGACCGCCTGATCTTGCCGGCCTACGGCACCTACACCGGCGGGCTCGACAGCCGCGCCCCGGCCCTCTCGGCGCTCATGCGCCCCGAAGCCCGCGCCATTCTCACCGGCAAGTCGCCGGTGGTGGTGCCCATGCCCCGATCGGAGATCTGATGGACCCTGCCGCAATTGCCCGCATCGAGCGCAGCTTCGCCGCCCAGAGCATGATGGAAACCCTGGGCGCCCAGATCGACCATGTGGAGGAAGGGCTGGTGCGGATCGTCGCCCCGATCCTGCCGGGCGCGCGCCAGCAGCAGGGCTTCGGCCACGCGGGCCTGACCTTTGCTATCGGCGACAGCGCGGCGGGCTACGCGGCCCTCACCACCCTGCCGCTGGAGAGCGAGGTGGTGACGGCGGAGATCAAGGTGAATCTGCTGGCCCCGGCCAAGGGCGACCGGCTGATCGCCACGGGCCGGGTCGTGAAACCCGGCAGGCGGCTCTGCGTGGTGACGTCAGAGGTGGAGGCGGAAGTGGATGGCACCCGCAGGCTGATCGCCATCCTCCAGGGCACGATGGTGCCGGTCCCGGCCTGAGCCCGCTCAGGCGGTCAGCCCCTCCGGCTCTGGCAGGCCGTTCGCGCGGCAGCAGGCCGTCACGGTGTTGGCCAGCAGGCAGGCGATGGTCATGGGCCCCACGCCGCCCGGCACGGGGGTGATGGCACCGGCCCGTTCCGCGCAGCTCTCAAAGTGGCAATCACCCACCAGGCGGGTCTTGCCCTCGCCCTTCTCGGGCGCGTCGATCCGGTTGATGCCGACGTCGATCACCGTGGCGCCTTCCTTGATCCAGTCACCCGGCACCATCTCGGGGCGGCCCACGGCGGCCACCACGATGTCCGCGCGGCGCACCACCTCGGCCAGTTCCTTGGTGCGGCTATGGGCGATGGTCACGGTGGCGCTGTCCCCCAGCAGAAGCTGCGCCATGGGCTTGCCCACGATGTTGGAGCGGCCGATCACCACCGCGTCCATGCCCGAGATGGAGCCATGGTGATCGCGCAGCATCATCAGGCAGCCCAGGGGCGTGCAGGGCACCATGGACTTCTGCCCCGTGCCCAGAAGCCCCACGTTGGAGATGTGGAAGCCGTCCACGTCCTTGGCCGGGTCGATGGCGTTGATCACCAGGTCCTCGTCCAGGTGCTTGGGCAGGGGCAGCTGCACCAGGATGCCGTGGATGCTCGCGTCCGCGTTGAGCGCCTCGATCAGGGAAAGCAGTTCCGCCTCCGAGGTGTCGGCCTCGAGCCGGTGCTCGACGCTTTTCATGCCCACCTCGAGGGTCATCTTGCCCTTGGACCGCACGTAGACCTGGCTCGCCGGGTCCTCGCCCACCAGCACCACGGCCAGCCCCGGCGTGATGCCCTGCTCGGCCTTGAGCCGCGCCACATGCCCGGCCACCTGGCCGCGCACCCGCGCGGCAAATTCTTTCCCGTCAATGATCTGCGCCGCCATGAACCGACCGCTCCTTCTTCTTTCCGTCAACAAACACGCGCGCCAAAAGGCAAGCGGGCCGAGGCGCCGCCCCGGCCCGCCACAGGCGCTACTTTAGAAAAGCCCTTCCACGTCGCCATCGGCATTGAGCCGGATGTTCTCGGCCGAGGGCACCCGGGGCAGGCCCGGCATGGTCATGATCTCGCCGCAGACCACCACGACAAAGCCCGCCCCGGCGCTCAGGCGCACCTCGCGCACCGGCACCGAATGGCCGGTGGGGGCGCCGCGCAGGGTCGGATCGGTGGAGAAGCTGTACTGCGTCTTGGCCATGCAGACCGGCAGCTTGCCGTAGCCCTGCTCCTCCCAGAGGTGAAGCTGGTCGCGGATCTTCTGATCCATCAGGGCCTCGTCGGCGCGGTAGATGCGCTTGGCGATGGTCTGGATCTTCTCGGCCAGGGGCATCTCGTCGGGGTAGATGGGCGAGAAGTTGGCCTGGCCCGCGTCGGCCACCTCGGCCACCTTGCGCGCGAGATCCGCCGAGCCTTCCGAGCCCAGCTCCCAGTGGCGGCTGAGGACGGCCTCGGCCCCGTGCTCGGCCACATAGTCCTTGATCGCCTGCACCTCGGCGTCCGTATCCGTCACGAAGTGGTTGATCGCCACCACCACCGGCACGCCGAAGGACTTGAGGTTCTCGATGTGGCGGCCGAGGTTCGGGCAGCCCTTCTTGACCGCCTCGACGTTCTCGGCGCCCAGATCGGCCTTGGCCACGCCGCCGTTCATCTTCATGGCGCGCACGGTGGCCACGCAGACCACGACGGAGGGCGCCAGGCCCGCCTTGCGGCACTTGATGTTCATGAACTTCTCGGCGCCAAGGTCCGCGCCGAAGCCCGCCTCCGTCACCACGTAGTCCGCCAGCTTGAGCGCCGTGGAGGTGGCGATGACCGAGTTGCAGCCGTGGGCGATGTTGGCGAAGGGCCCGCCGTGCACGAAGGCCGGGTTGTTCTCCAACGTCTGGACGAGGTTGGGCTGCATCGCGTCCTTCAAGAGCACCGTCATGGCGCCCTCGGCCTTGATGTCGCGGCAGAAGACGGGCGAGCGGTCGCGGCGGTAGGCCACGATCATGTCGCCCAGGCGCTTCTCCAGGTCCTTGAGGTCCTTCGCCAGGCAAAGGATGGCCATGACCTCGGAGGCCACGGTGATGTCAAAGCCCGCCTCGCGCGGGAAGCCGTTGGCCACCCCGCCGAGGGAGGCGGTGATCTGGCGCAGGGCGCGGTCGTTCATGTCCACCACCCGGCGCCAAACGACGCGACGGATGTCGATCTCCAGCTCGTTGCCCCAGTAGATGTGGTTGTCGATCATCGCCGAAAGCAGCGAGTGGGCCGAGGTGATGGCGTGGAAGTCGCCGGTGAAGTGGAGGTTCATGTCCTCCATCGGCACCACCTGGGCATGGCCGCCGCCCGCGGCTCCGCCCTTCATCCCGAAGTTCGGCCCGAGCGAGGCTTCGCGGATGCAGATCATGGCCTTCTTGCCGATCTTGTTGAGCCCGTCGCCCAGGCCCACGGTGGTGGTGGTCTTGCCCTCGCCCGCAGGCGTCGGGTTGATCGCCGTCACCAGGATCAGCTTGCCGTCCGGGCGTTCCTGGACGGAGTTGATGAAGGACTGACTGACCTTGGCCTTGTCGTGGCCGTAGGGCAGCAGATCGTCGCTGCCGATACCGATGCGCTCGCCGATCTCCTGGATCGGCCGTTTCTGCGCCGCGCGCGCGATTTCAATGTCAGTCTTGTATGCCATCAGAGAATCCCCTCCTGCCAGGCGGCCTGCGTTCGCACCCTCTTACAGGGGCCCGCGCGGCAACGGAGGTCGCAATTCCGACCTTTCCGGCCTTCCTTGCGGCGATCCGCCGCGGCCCGGTTTCTTTTTGGAAACCGGCGGCCGCCCATCGGGGAACAATGCCGCCCCGGGGCCCGTTTTTCCACGTGACCTAACGAGTGACAAGGAGGAAGACCCAATGCCCACGAAGATGACATTTGCCGCATCCGTCGCCGCCACCCTGGCCGCCGCGACGGCGCTTCAGGCCGAAAGCCACGGCGCCCCCTCGGCCTGCGAAGGCGGCTACAGCGTGACGGACGTGGACGGCAACGGCTATATCTCTCCGATCGAGATGGACGACTACGCCAAGCGCCAGGCCGCCGAGATGGACAGCGACGGCTCCGGCACCGTGAGCCGGGACGAATTCATCAACTGCGCCAACATGATGGCCGGCAAGAAGGCCGCTGGCGAGGCGCGCACCGAAGAGGACATGGCCGCCATGGACGGCGACGGTGACGGCGCCCTCTCGGCCGAGGAATACATGAGCACCAGCCGCAGCGAGGCGGAGAGCGCCCTGGCGGGCGACGATGCAGCCCTGGCCCGCATGAACCGGCTGATCTTCGTGCCCGACGGCATGAGCGCCGACACTGAGACCATGAGCCTTGAGGAGTTCGCCTCCCGCGCCGCGATGCTCTTCGTGGCCCTCGACAGCGACCAGAGCGCCGATCTGACGCGCGAGGAGTTCATGGCCATGGCGCCGCCGGTAATGGACATCAGCGAGGTCCTGAACCGTGAGTTCGACAGCGCCGACGCCGATGGCTCAGGCGACCTGACGGAGACCGAGCTGACCGCCCTGAACCAGCGCCGCGCCGAAGAAGCCGCCGCACGGGCCGAAGCGGCCACGGGTGAAGAGGTTGACCCCGAGGTTGGCGCGCCGGTGGTCTACTACACCTACCCCAGCACCATGTGACGCGAGCTTAAAGCGCGCAAAAGGGGCCGGGCCTTGAGGGGTCCGGCCCTTTTTGTTGCTCTACTGGCAGCCGCCCCGGGCCCAGTTCCAGAGGTTCTGCTTGAAGGCCCCGCCGAAGGGATGCTGCTTCTCAAGCGAGCGCACCGCCGCCTCGCGCCGGTAGAAGCGACCCTGCTCGCAGAGCGCCTCGCGGTTCCATTCATGGCAGTTGGAGCAGGGCTGGTCCTGCCACATGGCCTCGGGCAGGCCCTCGATGGGCGGAAACGCGGGGGCAAGGGCGATGATCTCGGTGATCGTCAGCCCCAGGAGCGGTGGCGGCCCCTGCGCCAGCGGCTGATCGAAAAGCACCTCCCATTCCGCCGGGTTCGGGACCGCCTCCGGTGCCTGTTCCGGCAAGGCCGCGCCCGGGTCCGCCCCGCCGCCCCGCAACGCCGCCACCTCCAGCCGCACCAGCTCCGCGTAGATGCCCGCCGGGTAGGCCGCCAGATAGGCTTCGAAATCGGCCAGCTCCCCGCTCGCCCAGGCGCGCTCCATCAGGGCCGTCTCCGCGTCCGCCGGTTCCCGCCGCGCGGGCATGGTCGCCACCGGGTCCGCCGGGGCGGCACTGCCCGCCGCCAGCTCCGCCTCCAGGGTCTCCGCCAGCAGCTGCCGCGCCTCCTCCAGAAAGGCGCCCTCCGGGAAGGTGCGCAGGAAGAGCATGATCTGCACCGGATCCTCGCTCGCCTTGACCGAAGCCCAGAGCTGCGCTTCGGCCAGGGCCTCGGGGCTCTGCGCCGCCTCGGGGCGGAAGACGAAGTTCGCCGTCAGCGAGGAGGTGTCCCAGGGCGTCTGCAGCCCCCCGGTCTCGGCCAGGACGGCCACCCGCACCCGCTTGAAGACCTGCTCCAGGGGCGCCCCCGAAACTTGGATCTCGCGGGCCAGGGCGCGGCTGAAGGGGCTGTTGCCCGCGCGCCCGTCCAGGGCCACCTCGCCCGGCGCCGTGGAGTAGGCCAGGAAGCTGCCCGTCGGGGCCTTCATCTCGGCCAGGCCGCTGGCGTTCATGTCGGGCAGATGTTCGAAGGGATTGTCGCGGCAGGCGTCGAGGATGACGATGTTGGTCCGGTTCCGGGCCGAGGCCATCTGGCGCAGCACCGAGGCAGCCTCCAGCCCGACGAGATCGAGGTCCGCCGCCACGGTAAGCCGCGCATCCACCGGCAGAAGGTAGTTCGCCCCGAAGGACTGAACCCCGTGGCCTGCGTAGTAGAAAAGCCCCACCGCCTCCGGCCCGGCGGCCCGCAGGTGCGCCCCGAAAGCGGCCACCGCGCGCTTCATCTCCTGCTGCGCGCTGTCCGTCACCAGGGTGACCTCGAAGCCCACCTCCTCCAGCGCCGCGGCGATCAGCTCCGCGTCGGCGCGGGCATTGTCCAGCGGGGTCACGGCGGCATAGCCCGCGTTGCCGATCACCAGGGCGATGCGCGGCTCCTCCGCCTGGGCGGGGCTCAGCCAGAGGAGGCAGATTATCGCGAGGAACAGGGCGCGCACGGGCGGATCTCCTCTTTCGGGGTCCGACCGGGAAAGCCTAGTCGATCGGGCCCATATCGCAACAGAATTGCACCATTGCCTTGCGGGCACCGCTTGCCGATACTTTCCGCAAGGTCATCCGCCTGCCCGGAGGTCATCACGTGCCCCTCGCCCGTTCCCTCGCCGCCACGGCCCTGCTGCTCTGGGCCCTGCCGCTCGCGGCGCAGGAGGGCCCCTTCGGTGCGGGCTGGCGGCTGCAACCGGAGGCCTCCACGCTCCAGTTCAGCTCGATCAAGAACCAGGCCATCATCGAGACCTCCTCCTTCGCCAGCCTCGCCGGAGAGATCGCCCCCGACGGCACCGCCCGCCTGACGGTCCTGCTCGACAGCGTCGATACCGAGGCCGACCTGCGCAACGTGCGGATGCGTTTCCTTTTCTTCGAGACCTTCCTGCACCCCGAGGCCACCGTCACCGCCCGGATCGACCCGGCTCAGCTCGCGGACCTGGCCGAGCGCCGCCGCAAGACCATCGCCCTGCCCTTCCAGCTCGATCTGCACGGCGTGACCCGGCAGGAAAGAGCGAGCCTTTCCCTCACCTTGATCGAGGAGGACCTGATTGCCGTCTCGAGCGCCGCGCCGGTGATGCTCAAGGTGGAGGACTACGGCCTGGCGGAGGGGCTGCGGAAGCTCGAGGAGGCGGCCAGCGTCAGCATCGTGCCCTCCACCACGGTGAGCTTCGATCTGCTCTTCCGGGCTAATGGCACCAGCGCTCCGGCGGCGCCGGAACAAGAGACCGCGCCCGCCTCCGCCGCGCTCGAAACCGCTGGCGCCTTTTCCACGGAGGCCTGCCTCGGCCGCTTCGAGATCCTCTCCCGCAGCGGCAACATCCACTTCCACTCGGGCTCCGCCCGGCTAAGCGCCGACTCCGCCCCGCTGCTCCAGGAGGTGGTGGACATCATCACGCGCTGCCCCGAGCTGCGGGTCGAGGTGGCGGGCCACACCGACAGCGTCGGCAGCCGCCAGGCCAACCAGCGCCTCTCGGAAAGGCGTGCCGCCGCCGTGGTGCAGTTCCTCTCCGAGCGCGGCATCGCGGCGGCGCGCCTGCGTGCCATCGGCTTCGGCGAGGACCGGCCCCTGGCCGACAATGGCAGCGAAGAGGGCCGCAGAAGCAACCGCCGGATCGAATTCGCCGCCGCCGACTGAGCTTAGGTGGGCGCCCAGGCGCGCTGCCGGGGCACGTGCAGGCGCAGCCTGTCGCCCACCGCGAGGGGGCCCTCGCGCTCCACCCAGGCGGTGACGCCCCGGCGCCCCTCGGCGGCCTTCTTGAAGCCCTTGCCATGGCCCGCCGCCTCGCGCTCGATCTCGCGCGCGGGGAGGTTGCAGGGGCCGTTCAGCATGTCCACCGTGAGGGTCGTGCCCGCCTCCGATTGCAGCCGGGAGGCGGGCGGGACGTGGGTGAAATCGGGGATGCCGCGCAGCACCAGGGAGGCGCCCAGCAGGCGCGGGTCCAGCTCCTCTAGTCCGATCTCGGCGGCAATCGCCGCCAGCTCCTCCGCCGACAGGATCGAGAGCTGCCGCGTGTTCCGGATCTCGGTGCCCTCGGGGTACTGCGCGGTCACCCGCACGCAGGAGGGGCGCGTCAGCCCGGCGTGGTGATCGTCGGCCATGCCCGCATAGGTCAGCTCGGCCCGGGCGATGGGCTGGGAGCGGATGTCGGGCCGGTCCACCGGCACGCGGCCCATCCAGACGACTTCCGCGTAATGATCGGTGGGGACAAGTTCAGGCATGGCCGCTTCCTCTGCTTGGGGCGGGACCAGATTGAGCAGCCGGCAGCGAAAAAGAAAAGGCCCCGCGGTGGCGGGGCCTCTGGTGTTGATCTCAAAGAGGTCAGGTGGAGGGTTCCGGCTCCAGCCCGCCCTCCGGCGGCGGCAGCTTCTTGGCCTTGCCCTTGGCCTTCGGGATGGCCGTCAGGCTGGGCTTCTTCTCGCCCGCGTCCGAGCCGCCCTCGTCGCTGTCGTCGGTGGGCGGCAGGCCGTCCATCACGCGCTTGATCTCGTCGCCGGTCAGGGTCTCGTACTCCAGAAGGCCCTGGGCCAGGCGCTCGAAGCGCTCCTCGTTCTCCTTGATGATCTTCGAGGCCCACTCGTAGCCATCCTGGATGAAGCGCTGGACCTCCTTCTCCACCAGTTCCTTGGTGTTGGCGGAGACGGAGAAGCCGGCCGTGTTGCCCTGGTAGCCCTGGGCGGCTTCCGAGTAGTCGATGTTGCCGACCTTGTCGGACATGCCCCACTGGAGCACCATGGCGCGCGCCAGGGCCGAGGCCTGCTGGATGTCGCCCGCCGGGCCGTTGGAGACCGCATCGGCGCCGTACTTGTGGACCTCGGCCGCCTTGCCCGCCATGGCCATGGCGAGGCGCTGGTGGCACTCATCCTTGAACATGTTCAGCCGGTCCATTTCGGGCAGGCTCATCACCATGCCAAGGGCGCCGCCGCGCGGAATGATCGTCGCCTTGTAGACCGGGTCGCACTTGGGCAGCGTCATGCCGACCAGCGCGTGACCGGCTTCGTGATAGGCGGTCATCTCCTTCTGCTCGGCGGTCATCACCATCGAACGGCGCTCGGGGCCCATCATCACCTTGTCCTTGGCCTGCTCGAAATCGAGCATGGTGACAAAGCGGCGGCCCACGCGGGCGGCCATCAGGGCGGCCTCGTTCACAAGGTTGGCCAGGTCAGCCCCCGAGAAGCCCGGCGTGCCGCGCGCGATGATGCGCAGGTCCACGTCCGGCCCCAGCGGGGTCTTGCGGGCATGGACGCCGAGGATCTTCTCGCGGCCCTTGATGTCGGGGTTGGGCACGGTGACCTGGCGGTCGAAACGACCGGGGCGCAGCAGCGCGGGGTCCAGCACGTCGCGGCGGTTGGTGGCGGCCAGGATGATGACGCCTTCGTTGGCCTCGAAACCGTCCATCTCGACCAGAAGCTGGTTCAGGGTCTGCTCACGCTCGTCGTTGCCGCCGCCGTAGCCTGCGCCACGATGGCGGCCCACGGCGTCGATCTCGTCGATGAAGACGATGCAAGGCGCGTTCTTCTTCGCCTGCTCGAACATATCGCGCACACGGGACGCACCGACACCGACGAACATCTCGACGAAGTCCGAACCGGAGATGGTGAAGAAGGGCACGCCCGCCTCCCCCGCGATGGCGCGGGCGAGCAGCGTCTTACCGGTACCCGGAGGGCCCACCAGCAGCGCCCCCTTGGGGATCTTGCCGCCGAGGCGCGAGAACTTCTGCGGGTTGCGCAGGAACTCGACGATCTCTTCCAGCTCTTCCTTTGCCTCGTCGATGCCCGCCACGTCGTCAAAGGTGACGCGGCCATGCTTTTCGGTCAGCATCTTGGCCTTGGACTTGCCAAAGCCCATGGCACCGCCTTTGCCGCCGCCCTGCATCCGGTTCATGAAGTAGATCCAGACACCGATCAGCAGCACGATGGGCAGCAGCGACATCAGGAAGGTCTGGAAGCCGGACTGCTGCTGCGGCGTGGCCTTGATGGGCACGTTGTTGTCGATCAGCAGGTTGGTGATCTCCGCATCCTCGGGCTTGATGGTGACGTAGTCACCGCCGTCCGAGCGGCGGAAGCGCACCTGCTCGCCGTCGAGCGTCACGTTCTGGACGTTGCCGCTTTCAACGGCGCCGACGAACTCCGAGTAGGTGATCTCGTTGTTCTGCAGGTTGCCGCCGGGGCCGCTGAACAGGTTGAACAGGGCCAGGACGAGCAGCAGCAGGACCACCCAGAATGCAAGATTTCGCATATTTCCCAAGGAAACTCTCCTAATCTCATGGGCCGTGCCGCGCACGGCCACAGGCACAGTCGGACCTGTGCACCTTCTCCCTTAAGATAGAGACGATGGGCGCAGGTTCAATGCGATAAAAGCGCGGCAAAGAAGGCTTCCTCGCCGCCTCGGACCTCCGCATGGCAGGTTTGCGGCGCGCCGACAAGGGCCGCGGCCACCGGCGCGCCCTCGTGCCACAGGGCCGGGCTGGCCAGCAGGAGCGGCCGCGGCAGGCCCTTTTCGCGCCATTCGGGAAAGTGGCGCAGCCCCTCGGGGCCAAGGGCCGCAACGCTGAGGCCCTCGCGGGGTGCGAGGGCCGGCCCGGGGGTGAGCCGCCAGCGCCTGTCCCAGAGCTCACCGGGGGCGCAGGTGAGGCCAACCACCGCCCGGGGTTCGCGGCAGACCCAGAGGGCCTCGCGCTTCACCAGCAGCTGGCAACCGCCCAGGGTGCTGCCCTGCCGCGCCGCGATCCCCTCCAGTGCGGCCATGACAGGCGCCCGGCGCGCGCCCCAGGGTGCCCCGCCGACCCAGGCCAGGGCCTTGACCAGCAGGCGGCGCCGGATCTCCAATGGCAGGGCATCGAAACCGGGCCGGGCCAGGCGCACCGCCCCGCCGGGCAGGCTGGCGAGGGTGCGCGCCGCCTCCTCGGTCTGGCGCGCCAGGGCCTCCCGCGCCAGGGCGAGGTTGCCCGCTACTTCGGTAAGAGCCTCCACTCCGATCCCGATGGGCTCCAGCAGGGCCAGCGCCTCGCGGACGCGCACCCGCTCGAAACGGCGGTCCCGGTTGCTCGGGTCCTCGATCCAGTTTTGCCCGCGCGCGCTGAGCCAATCACGCAACTCAGCCCGCCGCAGACCAAGCAGCGGCCGCAGCCAGAGCATCCCGCGGTCCTCCCGCCGCCCCTGCATCCCCGAGAGGCCATCGACCCCGGCCCGGCGGCCCAGGCGCATGAGCAGGGTCTCGGCCTGGTCCTCCGCCGTGTGGCCCAGGGCCACCGCCCCCAGGCCCGCCGCCCGGGCCCAGTCGGCCAGCAGATCGTAGCGCGCCGCCCGGGCCGCGGCCTGAAGGTTGCCCGTGCCCTGCCAGCCGCGCCAGGTCAGGGTCTCGTGAGGAATACCGAGGGAAGCGCAGGTCTTGGCCACCAGCGCCGCCTCCGCGGCCGCCTCGGGCCGCAGCCCGTGGTCCACTGTCGCCGCCCGCAGCGCAATCCCCTCGGCCCGCGAAAGTTCCGCCAGCAGGTGCAGAAGCGCCATGCTGTCGCCGCCGCCCGAGACGGCCACCCCCAGCCCGCCCCGCGGCAGGGGCGCGAGCGCCGCCGCCAGGGTCTCTGCCAGGGGCCGGGTCACGGGGCCGCTCAGCCGCAGTTCAGGCTGCGCTGCTGTTCCTGGGCCTGGGCCACGGTGGGATTGCCGGGAAAGCGGATCTCGATCTCGCCCAGGGTCACGCAGGCCTCCTGGGTCTGGCCAAGCTGGCCCAGGGCACGGCCCAGCTCAAAGAGCGCCTGGGGCGCCACCGGGCCTTCGGGGGCGGCGCTGAAGGCCGCCAGGAAGGCCCGCGCCGCCTCGCGGCTGTCGTTCAGCCCCTGCAGGGCCTCGCCCCGGCGCAGATCGGCCTCGGCGGCTAGCGGGCCGCCGGGGTAGGTCTCATTGAAGGTCGCAAAGAGGTCCGCGGCGCTGCGAAAGTCACCGGCGGCGAGCGCCTCCTGGGCCCGCTTGAAGTCCGCCTCCTCGCCCACCGCGAGGGAGGCCTGGTCCGTCGGCGTGGCGGGCGCGGTGAGCGCCGGGGCCGTCACCTGATCGGCGCCGCCCAGGGTCGTCGTCTCGCCCAGGGCCGACACGTCGCCGCCCTCCAGCTCGACAAGCCGGAACTCCAGATCGCCGATCCGGTTGGTGCCGTCGGTGACGATGCGGTTGATGCGGTTCTCCAGCTCCTCGGTCTTGGCGGTGAGGCGCTGAAGCTCGCTTTCCATCGCACTGACGCGCTCCAGCACCGAGCCGCCGGCAATGGCGCCCCCGGCCCCGCCGGTGGTCGAAAGCTCGCGCTTGAGCTTCTGGACCTCGACGAAAAGCACGGTCAGCTCCTGGCGGATGTCGGCCAGGGTCTGATCGTCCTGGGCTGCCGCCTGGAGGGGCAGAAGCCCCGCAAGCAGCAGAAAGACAGCGGCAAATCGCAACTTCATCGCTTCACCCTTTCAAGACAGTTAGCTGGTCAGGCCACCGGCCAGGACGGTCACGGCGCGGCGGTTCTTGGCATAGCAGGCCTCGGCCGAGCAGATCTCGATCGGGCGCTCCTTGCCGTAGGAGACGACCCGCAGGCGCGCCGGGGAGACCCCCTTGGAGATGAGATACTCCTGGGCCGCGTTGGCGCGCCGGGCGCCCAGGGCCAGGTTGTACTCACGGGTGCCCTGCTCGTCCGCGTGGCCCTCGATCACCGCCTGGTAGTCGGTGTTGGTCATCAGCCAGTTGGCCTGGCCGTCCAGCGTGGCGCGGCCCTCGGCGGTGAGGTTGGACTGGTCCACCTCGAAGAGCACGCGGTCCCCGATGGCCTCCTGGAAGTAGGCGGTGGAGGTGGGATCGTTGGCGCTGCCCGGGACGATGCCGCCCGCGGCGCTGCCGCCAATTCCGCCCCCGGCGCCCGCCCCGCCGAAGCGGTCGGGGTTGGTACAGGCGGAAAGCGCGAGCGCCCCCACCAGGATCGTGCTCGTCAGGATCTTCTTCATGCTGCTGCCTCTCTGCCGTGGCTTTCTTGTGCCGGGAAATCTAGCACAAGGCGTGGTTGACGGGAATGATGGATCAATTCTGTAGCGGCGACCAGGAGGGGTCCGAGCCGCCGTCCGGTGTCGGCACCGGGCGCAGGTTGCGGCCCGTGATGTCCACCGAATAGAGCCGCGAGGACCCGCCCGCGCCCTGGGTCTCCCGGCTGAACATGATGACCCGCCCGTTGGGTGCCCAGGTCGGCCCCTCGTCGAGGAAGGAGGCGGTCAGGAGCCGCTCCTCCGAGCCATCGAGCCGCATCACGCCGATGTGGAAGCGCCCCTTGTTCTGCTTGGTGAAGGCCACCAGGTCACCGCGCGGCGACCAGACCGGCGTGCCGTAGCGCCCCTCGCCGAAGGAGATGCGCTGCGCCTCGCCGCCGGTGGCGGGCATGACGTAAAGCTGCTGGGTGCCCGAGCGGTCGCTCTCGAAGACGATGCGGCTGCCGTCCGGCGAATAGGAGGGCGCCGTCTCGATCGAGGGGGCGTTGGTC
Organism: Sulfitobacter sp.; assembly: GCA_965212515.1. Lineage (GTDB taxonomy): Bacteria > Pseudomonadota > Alphaproteobacteria > Rhodobacterales > Rhodobacteraceae > Sulfitobacter. The sequence goes on along the minus strand of OZ243122.1, from coordinate 2,790,252 downwards.
AGGCGCACCGACTGGCCGCTGTTGATGTCCATGGAGTAGATGTCGGTGTTGCCGCCCTGGGTCAGGGAGTAGACGACCGTCTCCCCCGAGGGCGAGAAGCGCGGGGCAAAGCTCATGGTGCCCTCGGCGCTTTCCAGCACCCGGCGCTGCACCGACCCGATGTCGAGCACGTAGATCCGCGGGAAGCCGCTTTCGTAGCCGGTGTAGAGCACCCTATCACCGTTGGGCGAGAAGCGCGGCGCCAGGACGATGGAATCCGATTCCGTCAGGTACTGGATGTTGGCCCCGTCATAGTCCATCACGGCGAGCCGCTTCTTGCGGTCATCCTTGGGCCCGGTCTCGGAAACAAAGACGACGCGGCTGTCAAAGTAGCCGCCCTCGCCGGTGATCCGGCTGTAGACGGCATCGGCCACCTTGTGGGCCATGCGGCGCCATCCATCGGTGGTGCCGGCAAATTGCAGCCCGTCGCCCAGTTCGGCCCCGGAGAAGACGTCGTAGAGCCGGAACTTGACCGTCAGGTTGCCGCCCTGGACGTTCACCGCGCCGGTGATCAGGGCCTGGGCGTTGATCGCCTTCCAGTCGGCATACTGGATCGGCGCGCCAAAGTCGCTGACCGTGGAGATGAAGGCCGTCGAGGGGATCTCGCGGAAGAGCCCCGTCCCCGTCAGGTCCTGGGCCACCACCCGCGCGATGTCGTTGGCCAGGGCCGTGGCCTCGGCCGTCTCCGGCTGGAAGGCGGGCACGGCAATCGGCAGGGGCTCGATGACCCCTTCGGTGATCTCGATCCGCAGGGGGCCCTGCTGCTGGGCCTGGGCGGCGCCCGTGACGGCGCAAAAGAGCGCCAGGCAGAGTGTCAGAAGCCGGAAAGTCATGGGGTGCTTAATCCTCCGAAGTCGGTTCGGTCCCAATATTCAGCGCAACGCCCGGACTTGCGAGCGGAACTTTGCCCAGCGCGCCGCCGGGGCGACATTTCGCGCAAGGCGCTCATTTCACCCTCATCCGTTCGGGGTTGAAGGTCATCTCGATGGTCTGCCACTGGCCGAACTTCTCGGCCGGCAGGTCATAGCCCGACGCGCCGCAGCGGATGATCGCCCGGCGTGCCGCCTCGAAGGCCTGGCGCGCGGCGGCGCTGGAGCCGCCCGAGGAGCTTTCCATGGTGATCGAGCCGACGATGGGCGTGCCATCCTGGTTCATCGCCACGCTCACCACTACGGTGGTCTGGAGCGCGTCCGAGGAAAGCGAGCCGACGTTCCAGCAGGCCGAGACGGCGACCCGCAGGGCCTCCTTCTCGCCCCCGGTCAGGGGCGGGCCGGAGGGGGCCGCCGGGGCGGCGGACGCCTCGGTGGCCGACTGGGCGGCGGCCACGGCGGCGGCGATGGCATCGGCATCGACCGGGTTGTCGCTCTGCGGCTCTTGCGCCTCGGTCGGTTCCGGGCGAGCGGGCTCGGGCGCCGGGGCGGCGGCGGTCTGGGGCGCGGGGGCGGCGGGGCGGCGGCCCGGCGGGCGCGTCGAGGCGGCCGGGGCCTTGGTGGCCTCGGTCACGATCTCGGTCGTAGCCTCCTCGGGGGCGCGGGCCTCCTGGGGTTCCTGCTCCGGGGCCTCGCCCTCGGCCTCGGGCGTCACGGCCTCCTGCGGCACCGGATCGGGCGCGGCCTCGGGCGGCGGCGGGGCCACGGCCTCGGGGGCCACCCGTTCGATCGGGCGCGGCGCGGCCTCGGGGGCCACCTCGGGCGCCAGGGTCACCACGTCGCCCACCGGCTCCTCCGGCGCGGGCGGCGGCGTGTCGCTCACCTCGGCGGCGGGCGGCGGAGCCACGGGCTCGACCACCTCGGGGGCGGCATCCTCCGTCGGCGCCTCGGCCTGGAGCGGCTCGGGCTGGGAAATCTGCTGATCCTCGGTGGGGGCCACGTCGGGCTGGTCGGGCTGGACCTCGGGCGGGGCCGGCTGGGCCACCTCGGTGGCCGAGGCGGGGGGCTGCTGGGCGGCCACCATGGCCTCGAACTCGGCGCCCGAGATGAGCGACACCTCGGTCACCTCGAAGGGCTCACGCGCGGGGCTCAGCAGGCTGCCCAGGAGCAGCCAGGCGATGAGGCCGATGTGGCCCGCCCCCGAAATGTAGTGGCCCACGTGCATGGCATCAGTTCCCCGCAGGATCGCTGCCGTCCAGGGCCGGGCCGCCGATGTCCGTCACCAGGCCGATGTTGGAGAAGCCGCCCGCGTTGAGGGCCCCCATGACCTCCATCACCATGGCATAGGAAACCGCCCCGTCGGCGCGCAGAAAGACCCTGTCGCTGGCCCGCTCGGCGGCGATGGCGCGCAGCCGCGTCACCAGATCGCCGCGCGGCACGGCGGTGGTCTGGATCTGGACCTCGCCATCGGGCAGCAGGGTCACCGTGAGGGGCTCCTCCGCGTCCGTGGGCAGGGCCCCGGCGGCGCTTTTCGGCAGCTCCACCGGCACCCCCACGGTCAGCAGCGGCGCCGCTACCATGAAGATGATCAGGAGCACCAGCATCACGTCCACGAAGGGGGTGACGTTGATCTCGGACATGGGCTGGCTGCGCCGTCTCCGACGCCCGCGCTTGGCCCCGCCCTCCTTGCGGATGACACCGGCCCCCATGGATCAGCTGTCCAACTGGCGGCTGAGGATGGTGGCGAACTCGTCGGCAAAGGCCTCGTGCTGGCCCAGGATGCGGTCGCTGTCCGCCGTCAGCTTGTTGTAGAAGATCACCGCCGGGATGGCGGCCAGCAGGCCCAGGCCCGTGGCCAGCAGCGCCTCGGCGATGCCGGGAGCCACGACGGCGAGGTTGGTGTTCTGCTGCTCGGCGATCTCGATGAAGGCGTTCATGATGCCGATCACCGTCCCGAAGAGGCCGATGAAGGGCGCCGAGGAGCCCACCGTGGCCAGCACCGTCAGGCCCTTCTGAAGCCGCTCCGCCTCCTTGGCGACGGCCACGTCCATGTTGCGGTCGATCCGCGCCGTGGCGCCGGGGATGAGCCCGCCGTCGTCGCGGTGCGAGCGCTGCCACTCGGTCATGCCGGCGGCAAAGACCTTCTCCGAGGCGCCGTCCGGGTCCGGCCCGATCTGCTCGAAGAGCTCGTCCAGCGGCTCGCCGGACCAGAAGGCCCGGTCGAAGGCGTCGGCCTCGCGGCGCGCGCTCCGGTACTGGATCAGCTTCTGGATGATGATCGACCAGGACCAGAAGGAGGCGATGATCAGCATGATCATCACCAGTTTCACCGTGAGCGTCGCCCGCGCGAACAGCCCCCACATGGAGAAGTCGATCTCCGACGCCAATGCCAGCGTTTCTGCTTCCATGATACCGCTCTTTAGTCCCGCCACCGGGCTAGGGTGGCACCTGCCATTCGGCCCGGTCTGCCGGGCTCATTTGCGCGGAATCTACCCAAGGACAAGCACGAAAGCCAGCCCGTTGGTCCTATTCCGCCGAAGCCGCCAGTTGTGAGCGGAGTTCCGCTGGCAACCGCGTGGGCCGCCCGGCGGTGTTCATGCAGGCTGCCGTGACGACCGCGCGGAAGATCACCCTCTCGCCGAGGTGGACTTCCTGATCGAAGATCCAGCGCGTCGCCCCCTTGGCGTGGTGGGTGGTGCGCACCTCCAGCCGGTCGCCGAAGCGGGCGGAACCGAGGTAGTCGGCCTCCACCCGGGTGACGGCGAAGACGAGGTCGCGCTCACGCATGGCGCGCTGGTCGAGCCCCATCTGCTCGGCGATGTCCGAGCGCGCCCGCTCGATGTAGCGCAGATAGTTGGCATAGTAGACGATGCCCGCCATGTCGGTGTCCTCGTAGAAGATGCGGACGGGAAAGCTGTGGCTCATTGCAGGGCCTCCTGGCGGGCGTAGAGGCGCAGCGCGAAGGAGGCATCCTGCGCCGCCGGGGGAAGAACGGGGTCGTAGGCGGCGCGGATCAACCCGGCGATGTCAGGCCGCAGCACCGTCGTGTCGCCCTGCTGCATCAGGCCCGAGCGGTCCTGGAAGGCCCTGTCGGACCAGAGCAGGATCGACTGGACGATCTGGCTCAGCGCCAGGGTCTGGGCGGGCACGCTGGAGAGGTGCTCATCCATGCGCAGGAAGACGAAGCAGGCCTTGATCGCGCCGCTCTCGTCAAAGCGGAAGAAGCGGTACTGGTTGGCCTCCAACTCATCCAGCCGGGCCACCAGGGGGGCCAGGTCCGGCACCAGCCGGTCCATGCCCGGCACCTCGGTCAGTTCCTGCCACTCCTTGAAGAAGAAGATCATCAGGTTGGAGCCCAGCTCGGCGTCCATGTCGCCCATCTCGTGGCCCGCCAGCTCGCAGGTGGCCGAGATGGCGCCCTTGACCACCGCCAGGGTGGCATCGTCCACGCCAAAGACGATGGGGGCGATGGGCCTCCCCCAGCGGGCGAAGGCAAAGCTGCCGTCGGCGCGGGTGAAGAGGGCTTCGATCTCTTCCGGGGTCATGCGGTTTCCTCGTTGCTGGCGCACAGGCCGGCACCCTAGCCGCGGCGCGGCGAAGATGCCACCGCCCGCGCGGGCCCGCGGGACATTTCGAAAAAATTAGAAATAACGCTTGCGCGGCGCCATTATTTCGATACTTCTAGAAATATGAAACAGGAATCGCCCGTCACCCCGCCCCTCCCCCTTGCCGCCGCCTCCTTCGCGGCGCTCGGCTCGGAACAGCGGCTCTCCGTCCTGCGCTGCCTGGTGCGCGCCGGGCCCGAGGGCCTCAGCATCGGCGAACTGGGGGCCCGCACCGGGGTCACCGGCTCGACCCTCACCCACCACCTGAAACTGCTGGCCGCCGCCGGGCTGGTCCGGCAGGAGCGCCAGGGCCGCAGCATCATCTGCGCCGCCGTGGCCTACGCCGAGGTCCAGGCCCTGGCCCACTTCCTGCTCACCGAATGCTGCGCCGATGCCCCGGCCCCCTGCAAGGATCACGATCATGGCTGACACGACACACTCTCACGGCGCCTCACAGGGCTTCCGGCGCCGCTGGAATCCCGGCGCCTGGGGCGCCATCGCCATCATCCTGGCCCTCGTCGCCCTCCTGGCCCCCGAGACCTTCGGCGAGACCCTCTCCTTCACCGCCCGGGCCATCCTGCACACGGCCCCCTTCATCGGCTTCGCCGTCCTCGCCGTCGCCTACCTCAAGGCCAGCGGCGCCGAGACCCTGCTGGCCCGCGCCTTCGAGGGCAACCCGGCGCGCATGGTCCTCATGGCGGCCCTGCTCGGCGGCCTCTCGCCCTTCTGCTCCTGCGAGGTCATCCCCTTCATCGCCGCTCTCCTCGCGGTCGGCGCCCCGCTCGGCGCGGTCATGGCCTTCTGGCTCGCCTCGCCGCTGATGGACCCGGCCATGTTCGCCATCACCTCGGGCACCCTGGGCTGGGACTTCGCCCTGGCCAAGACCCTGGCCGCGGTGGGCCTCGGCCTCTTCGGCGGTTTCGGGGTGATGCTCTTCGCCCGCAGCCCGCTCTTTGCCGATCCGCTGCGCGAAAGGCCCGCCGTGGGTGGCTGCTGCGGCGTCAAGAAGCCCTTCTCGGGGCGCCCCGTCTGGCAGTTCTGGCAGGAGCAGCCGCGCCGCGCCGTCTTTGCCGACACTGCCCGCGAGAACGCCCTCTTTTTGCTCAAGTGGCTCACCCTCGCCTACCTGATCGAGGCCCTGATGCTGCGCTACCTGCCCGCCGAATGGGTGGCCCAGGTGCTCGGCGGCGAGGGCGCCACGCCGATCCTGCTCGGCGCGCTGGTCGGGGCCCCGGCCTACCTCAACGGCTATGCCGCCGTGCCCCTCGTCGACGCGCTCCTGGCCCAGGGCATGACCCAGGGGGCGGCCATGTCCTTCGTCATCGCCGGCGGTGTGAGCTGCATTCCCGCCGCCATCGCCGTCTGGGCCCTGGTCAAGCCGCGCGTCTTCGCCGCCTACCTGGGCTTCGCGCTGGTCGGCGCCGTCATCGCGGGCTTCGCCTGGCAGGCCCTGGCCTGAGCCCCATCCCGGTCAATTAACCTTCGCGGGCGCCTCCGGGCGCCCGCCACCTGTTGAACCGCCGCGACGGCACCCCCGGCCAGCCCCGCACCGCGTTGTACTTTTTCCGATAAATGGGCCATAATATTACCAAAGTCGGTGAATAGGGCCTTAGCGAACCCCTGCTAAGAGGGGGCAGGCAGGCCAGAGCGCATCGGAGCAGCAATGCTGGAGTTCGAGAACGTGTCCAAGTCCTTCTGGACGGGGTCACAGCACAAGGTGATCCTGGACAGGGTCTCCTTTCGCGTGGACCTGGGCAACTCGCTCGGCATCCTGGCGCCCAACGGCACCGGCAAGACGACCCTCATCAACATGATGGCCGGCCTGGAAAAGCCCGACGAGGGCGAGATCCGGCGCGGCTGCAACATCTCCTTCCCGCTCGGCTTCATGGGGGGCGTCGTCACCAAGGTCTCGGCCATGGAAAACGCCCGCTACATCGCCCGCCTCTACGGGCTCGACGCCGACTACGTGGAGAGCTTCTGCCGCTGGCTCTGCGACCTGGGCGAATACTTCGACCAGCCCATCGGCACCTACTCCGCGGGCATGCGGGCGCGCTTCTCCTTCGCCCTGATGCTGGCGCTGGACTTCGACATCTACCTGATCGACGAGGGCATGCCCGGCACCACGGATGTGGAATTCAACCGCCGCGCCGGCGAGATTTTGCAGGAGCGCCTGCGCACCACGACGATTATCATGGTCTCGCATCAGGCCGCCACGCTGGAAAAGTTCGCCCGCTCCGCCGCGGTCCTGCTGAACGGCCAGCTCTACATGTTTGACACCTTGGAAGAAGCGAAGCAGCTCTATGACTACGAAACCCAAGGCTAGGAAATTCCGCATCAAGCGCAGCCCGCCGCCCGGCCAGCGCCCCGCCCCCGCCGAGACCGCGCAGGCGGGCACGGCGCCGCGCCCCACCGGCCCGCGCGCCGTGCCCGATCCCGCCCCCCCGGCGCGCCCCACGCCCCAGGAGGCCGCTCAGAGCCTGCGCGAGGGCGAGGTCGCCTCGCCCGAACAGGTGGCCGGCGAACAGGACATCGACGCGATCCGCCGCGAGGGCCTGACCGGGCGCCAGCTGCGCATGGCGCGCCGCGTCGCCCAGAAGCACGGGCTCGCCCCCACCTCCGATTTCGACGCCGTGCGCCTGCTGCGCGCCCAGGGGATCGACCCCTTCCAGCGCTCCAACATGCTCGAGCTGGTGGTGCCCCAGACCCAGGGCGAGGCGGGCCGCGTCCAGCTGCCCCAGACGGTCCCCGCCGGGGGCACCCGCCTGCCCTCCACCGAGGTCAGCCCCGCCGAACGCCGCGCCCGCGAGATCACCGAGATCCAGCGCGACATCTCGCGCCGCCGCCGCCGCAGGCTTGGCCTGCTCATGGTGCGCCTGGCCTTCTTCGTGCTCCTGCCCACCTTCGCGGCGGGCTACTACTTCTACCGCATCGCCACGCCGATGTACGCCACCACCAGCCAGTTCCTGATCATCCAGAACGAGGGTTCGGCCGGGGCCAGCCCCTTCGGCGGCATCCTCCCCACCCAGTTCGCCAACTCGGCCGACAGCATCGCCACCCAGGCCTTCCTGCAGTCCAAGGACGCCATGCTGCGGCTCGATCAGGACGTGGGCTTCAAGGACCACTTCTCGGATCCCGCGATCGACCCGATCCAGCGGCTCGAGCCCGGCGCCTCGAACGAGGCCGCCTACGGGATCTACGAGAAGAACGTGAAGATCGGCTACGACCCGACCGAGGGCGTGATCCGCATGGAGGTCATCGCCGCCGATCCCGAGACCTCGGCGGAGTTCTCGCGCCGCCTGCTCGACTATGCCGAGGAGCGGGTCAACAACCTCTCGCGCCAGAAACGCGAGGACGGGATGCGCGACGCCCGCGAGGGCTTCGAGCAGGCCCAGCAGAAGCGCCGCGACGCCCAGGAGGCGCTGATCCGGCTCCAGGTCACCAACGGGGTGGACCCGGAGGCCGAGATTGCCGCCATCCGCGCCCAGATCTCCAACTACGAGACCCTGCTGATCGAGAAGGAGCTGGAGCTCGCCGCCCTGCTCGACAATGCCCGCCCCAACCGCGCCAAGGTGGAGGGCGCGCGCGGTGACGTGCGCCGCCTGGAAGACCAGATCGCCAAGCTGAACGAGAAGATGCAAAGCTCCACGGTGGGCGACAATTCGCTCGCCGAGCGGGCCGTCACTCTGCAGCTCGCCCAGGCCGATCTCGCCGCCGCCGACATGGTGCTCCAGGCCGCCCAGACGGCGATGGACCAGGCCCGCACCGAGGCCGGGCGCCAGGTCCGCTACCTCACCGTCGCGGTGGAGCCGGTGGCCCCCGACCAGGCCACCTACCCCAAGGCCTTCGAGAACACGGTCTTGGCTTTCCTGATCTTTGCAGGCATCTACCTGATGCTGTCCCTGACAGCCTCCATCCTCAGAGAACAGGTATCCTCATGACCCAGGTGAAAGTCCGCGACCTCCTGATCGGCAATGACCGGCCCCTCACGGTGATCGCCGGCCCCTGCCAGTTGGAAAGCGAGGACCACGCCCAGATGATCGCCGGCCGGATGAAGGAGGCCTGCGATGCGGCGGGCGCCCAGTACATCTTCAAGGCCAGCTACGACAAGGCCAACCGCACCTCCCTCTCGGGCCGCCGCGGCCTGGGGATCGAGGCCGGGCTGAAGGTGCTCCAGTCCGTCGCCCGCGCCAACGACGTGCCGGTCCTGACGGACGTCCACACCGAGGCCCAGTGCGCCGCCGCCGCCGAGGTGGCCGACGTGCTCCAGATCCCCGCCTTCCTTTGCCGCCAGACGGACATGCTGCTTGCCGCGGGCGAGACCGGGCGCGCGGTGAACGTCAAGAAGGGCCAGTTCCTCGCCCCCTGGGAGATGGGCAACATCGTCGAGAAGATCGAGAGCACCGGCAACAACCGCATCCTGCTCACCGAAAGGGGCACCTCCTTCGGCTACAACACCCTCGTGGCCGACATGCGCGCCCTGCCCCAGATGGCCGCCACCGGCTACCCGGTGGTGATGGATGCCACCCATTCGGTGCAGCAGCCGGGCGGCCGCGGCGGCTCCTCCGGCGGCCAGCGCGAGTTCGCCCCCCTGATGGCCCGCGCCGCCGCCGCCATCGGCGTCGCCGCCGTCTTCATCGAAACCCACGAAGACCCGGACAGAGCCCCCAGCGACGGGCCCAACATGGTCTACCTCGACCAGATGCCGCGCCTCATCGCAACCTTGATGAAGTTCGACGCGTTGGCCAAGGACCACCCCCTCACCTTCTGACAAAAGGGCCACCTCCCCCGTGACCAAACCTGACCCCCAAGTCGCCCAGAACACCTGGGCCTTCCTGCGCGACCCGATGATCACCCCCACCGGCTTTCGCGAATATGACGCGCGCTGGAAGTACCCCGATGACATCAACCTGCCCGGCATCACCGCCCTGGGCCTCGGCCTCGGCACCCAGATGCACCGGCGCGGGATCGAGCCGGTGATCGCCGTCGGCAACGACTACCGGGACTATTCCCTCTCCATCAAGAACGCCCTGATGCTGGGCCTGATGCAGGCGGGCATCCACGTGAAGGACATCGGCCCGGCCCTCTCGCCCATGGCCTACTTTGCCCAGTTCCACCTCGATGCCCCCGCCGTCGCCATGGTCACCGCCAGCCACAACCCCAACGGCTGGACCGGCGTGAAGATGGGCTTTGAACGCCCCCTGACCCACGGCCCCGACGAGATGGCGGAGCTGCGCGACATCGTCCTCAAGGGCGAGGGCGAGCCGCGCCCCGGCGGCGCCTACGAATTCGTCGAGGGCGTGCGCGAGGCCTACCTCGACGACCTCGTCGGCGACTTCAAGATGAGCCGCCCGCTCAAGGTGGTCTGCGCCACCGGCAACGGCACGGCCTCCGCCTTCGCGCCCGAGCTCTTCCGCCGCCTCGGCGTGGAGGTGGTCGAGAGCCACAACGCGCTCGACTACACCTTCCCCCACTACAACCCCAACCCCGAAGCCATGGAGATGCTGCACGACATGGCCGCCTCCGTGAAGCAAAGCGGCGCGGACCTGGCCCTCGGCTTCGACGGCGACGGCGACCGCTGCGGCGTGGTGGACGACGAGGGCGAGGAGATCTTCGCCGACAAGGTGGGCGTCATCCTGGCGCGCGACCTGGCGGGCCTGCACCCCGGCGCCACCTTCGTGGCGGACGTGAAGTCCACCGGCCTCTACGCCTCCGACCCGGAGCTCCAGAAGCACGGCATCAAGGCCGACTACTGGAAGACCGGCCACAGCCACATGAAGCGCCGCGTGAAGGAGCTGGGCGCCCTCGCGGGCTTCGAGAAGTCCGGCCACTACTTCCTCGCCGAGCCCATCGGCCGCGGCTACGACTGCGGGATGCGCGTGGCGGTGGAGATCTGCAAGCTGATGGACCGCAACCCGGACAAGTCCATGTCCGACCTGCGCCGCGCTCTGCCGCAGACCTGGTCCACCCCCACCATGTCGCCCCATGCCTCGGACACCGAGAAGTACGACATCCTGGAGCGCCTGGTGGACAAGCTGGTGGCCAAGCAGGAGGCAGGCGAGCAGATCGGCGGCCGCCCGATCAAGGAGGTCGTCACGGTCAACGGCGCCCGGGTGATCCTCGACAACGGCGCCTGGGGCCTGGTGCGCGCCTCCTCCAACACCCCCAACCTCGTCGTGGTCTGCGAAAGCCCCGAGAGCGAGGCAGAAATGCGCGCCATCTTCAGCGACATCGACGCGGTGATCCGTACCGAACCCGGCGTCGGCGACTACGACCAGAAGATCTGACGCAAACACATCGAAGAGGGCACCGAAGCCCTCTTCCCCCCTTCCGTTGGCCAGAAATATCCCGGGGAGTGTGAGGGGCAGCGCCCCTCACCCCTTGGGCTCAGTCCGCCAGCGCCGCCGCGCAGAAGGCCGCGATCTTCTCCGCGTCCTTCACCCCCGGCGCCGATTCCACGCCCGAGGAGACATCCACCTGGCGCGCGCCGGTCATGGCGATGGCCTCGCCCACGTTCTCCGGGGTCAGCCCGCCGGCCAGCATCCAGGGCACCGGCCAGCGCCGCCCGGCGATCAGGCGCCAGTCGAAGGAGAGCCCGTTGCCGCCCGGCAGGGCCGCCTCGCGGGGCGGCTTGGCATCCACCAGCAGCTGGTCGGCCACCTTGCCGTAGAGGTCGAGCTTCTCCAGGTCGCCCGCATCGGCCACCCCCACCGCCTTCATCACCGGCAGGCCATGGCGGCGCTTGATCTCCGTCACCCGCTCGGGGCTCTCAGCGCCGTGCAGCTGGAGCATGTCGATCGGCACCCGGGCCAGCATCTCCTCCAGGAAGGCATCCGTCGGGTCCACCACCAGGGCCACCTTGCAAATCCCCTCGGGGGCCGAGCGGGCCATGAAGGTGGCCGCCTCCAGCTCCAGGTGGCGCGGCGACTTCTCGAAGAAGACGAAGCCCACGTAGCGCGCCCCCGCCAGCAGCGCGGCGGGCAGGTCGGCGCTTTCGGTCAGGCCGCAGATCTTGACGTTGACGTGGGCGGGCATGGGGCGCTCAGGCGGTCTCGTCCAGAAGCGCCAGCACCTCGTCCTTGCCCTGGTGCTTTTCGCCCTTCAGGCGGGCGATCTCGCGCTCCAGGCGGCGCTTCTCGCGCGCCAGACGGGCCTTCTCGGCGCGCTCGCCGTGCTCGCGGATCCACTCCCAGACAAAGCCCACCAGGAGCCCCGCGACGATGGCCCCGAGGATCACCAGGAAGAGCGGCAGATCGAGGGAAGGGGTCACGGCGAACCAGCCCGCCACCTCGTCGGGCAGGACCTTGAGGGTCACCGTTTCGCGGTTGGCGAGGGCGACCGAGATCAGCGCCACCGCGAAGATGGCGATACAGAGGTAGCGAACATAGCGCATCAGCTTTTCCCGTTCAGACGATCCCGAAGAAGTTTGCCGGTCTTGAAGAACGGCACGTGCTTCTCTTCTACATGAACCGTCTCCCCGGTACGAGGGTTCCGCCCCACCCGGGCGTCACGTTTCTTGACCGAAAAGGCCCCGAAGCCGCGCAGTTCCACACGGTTGCCCTGGGACATGGCGCCGGTGATCTCGTCGAAGATGGTGTTGACGATCCGTTCGACGTCCCGCTGGTAGAGGTGTGGGTTTTCGTCAGCGATCTTCTGGATCAATTCCGATCGGATCATGGCAGTCTTCCCCCCGCGGTGCGTCTTTGTGCTTGTCGAAGACTATAGGTAATTCCCCGCAACCCGTGAAGTCGGCGCATGGCTCCGGGGGCGGTTTTTCGCGCCGAAGATAATGTAATAAGGGCTCTTTTCGGGACGCGGCCCGGGAGGGGGGCGCCCAGGGCGCCTTCCCCGCCGCCGCGCGCCCTGCCCCTGCAGCGCCGATTCGTGGTGCCCTCCCGCCCCCGGATCACGCCCGGCCACAAGTGCGTAGGCCCTCTGGCGCGGACGCCCGGGCTGGTTCTATGGTGAAGGAAACACCCCGCGCGCCTAGATGGAGAAGACCATGCCCCTGTCCCGCAGACACCTGCTCCTGGCCCTCGCCGCCCTCGGCACGGCGCCGCTTCTGGCCCCAAAGGCCCGGGCCGGCACGCCGCCCGTCTACGCCGAGGGGGGCCTCGCCGTGGATGGCACCGATGTGGTCGCCTACTTCACCGAAGGCCGCCCGGTGGCGGGCGACCCCGCTTTCACCCATGACTGGCGCGGGGTCACCTGGCGCTTTGCCAGCGCCGCCAACCGCGATGCCTTCGCCGCTTCCCCGGAACGGTACGCGCCCCAGTACGGCGGCTACTGCGCCTGGGCCGTCAGCGAGGGCTACACCGCCTCCACCGTGCCCGAGGCCTGGCGCATCGTGGAGGGCAAGCTCTACCTCAACTACTCCCGCCGCATCCAACGCCGCTGGGAGCGCGACATCCCCGGCCGCATCGCCGCCGGGGACGCCAACTGGCCCGCGGTGCTGGAGTAGCCTCGGGCCGCTACTTTACCCGGGCAGCATCATTTCCCCGCTGGTCTTCCGGCAACCGGCGAGCTTGCCCTCCCCGGCGGGCAGGTCCTGGCGGGGCCCGCCATTGAAGCCCCCGGTCACTCCGGCGAGCTGCCCGGTGCCGCCGAACAGGGTGAACTTGCTGCCATCGGGCGAACTCATGCCCGTTGACATGAAGGTGGCACCGTCAATCCGGTTGTGATGGCAGAACTCCGGGTTGGGCTTGGGCTGACCGTCGATCATGGCCCCCGTCCCGAAGCAGCGCCCGGACTGGGCCAGCTCGGGGTTGTCGTCGTCGGACGTGTAGGTCCAATCGACGGTCCAGACCCAGGCATAGTCCTTCTCGGTGGTGCCGACGTTCTGGATCTCTCCTGTCCAACAAACTTTACCGGAAAACTGAGTGGTCTCGGCAGCCGAAGAGACAGGGCCGCAAAAGAGCAGCCCGATAACTGCGAGAAAACCAAGGCTTGCACGTTGCATTGCAATTCCTCCGTATGTTGATTGAGACAAGTGGCGCGAATGGGCACGGCCCGGCGGCCGCAAGAAGCGGCCCCGGTTGAGATACAAGCAAAGGTGTTAGCGCCATCAGGTGCGGCATCTCCACCACACCTATGGCTAGTATAGCACACTTTAGCGGGAATCCCTAAGACCGCCCGGCAGGGGCCGTTGGAGGGGCCTGAGCCGTGTCGGCGTCGGACCACGGGACCGGTCACCGTCGGAGCACGGGGCCGGTCACTCTTAGACCACAGGGCCGGGCACTCGCGGACCACGGGGGGCGGTCACCCTCGGACTTGATCCGAGGGTCTCCCCACCGCGAGAGATCCCGGGTCAGGCCCGGGATGACGCGCGAACTTTTTCCACCGGCACGGAACCAAGGCCGCTTGCGGCCGCCGTGCCATCGCCTGTCCGTCCCCGCGGGCAGGCGATTGGGCCGATCTTGGCGCGCCGTCGCCAGGTCACGCCATGGTTGCCGACATAAAGTGCCAGGGAATGGGCCGAGGATCGCCTCCCCACGGACAGGCGACGACACGGCGCGCGGAGTGCCGACTGCTCCCGCCTCGCCAGAAACAACTCCCCCACCCCCAAAACAAAAAAAGGCCCCGCGCAAACCGCGGGGCCCTTCCAGCCGTCCAAAAGGAGGCTTTTACTTCTCGTCGCCCTTCAGCGCGGCGCCCAGGATGTCGCCCAGCGAGGCACCGGAGTCGGAGGAGCCGTACTGCTCGACCGCTTCCTTCTCCTCGGCGATCTCGCGCGCCTTGATGGAGACGCCCAGACGGTGCGACTTGTTGTCCACGTTGGTCACGCGCACGTCCACCTTGTCGCCGACGGAGAAGCGCTCGGGGCGCTGCTCGGCCCGGTCGCGGCTCAGGTCGGAGCGGCGGATGAAGGACTTCATGCCCTCGTACTCCACCTCGACGCCACCGTCCTCGATGGAGGTCACGGTCACGGTGATGATGGAGCCGCGCTTCACGCCGCCCGTGGCTTCGGCGAACTTGTCGCCGCCGACGTTCTTGATGGAGAGCGAGATGCGCTCCTTCTCGACGTCAACCTCGGAGACGACCGCCTGCACGACGTCGCCCTTGCGGTAGTCCTGGATGGCATCCTCGCCGCGCTGGTCCCAGCTGAGGTCGGAGAGGTGCACCATGCCGTCGATGTCGCCCGGCAGGCCGACGAACAGACCGAATTCGGTGATGTTCTTGACCTCGCCCTCGACCTCGGTGCCCTCGGGGTGGGTCTCGGCGAAGACTTCCCAGGGGTTGCGCATGGTCTGCTTGAGACCCAGCGACACGCGGCGCTTGGCCTGGTCGATCTCCAGCACCATGACTTCCACTTCCTGGGAGGTGGAGACGATCTTGCCGGGGTGCACGTTCTTCTTGGTCCAGGACATCTCGGAGACGTGGACCAGACCCTCGACACCGGGCTCCAGCTCCACGAAGGCGCCGTAGTCGGTGATGTTGGTGACGCGGCCGGCATGGACCGATTCCAGCGGGTACTTGGCGGCGACCAGATCCCAGGGATCTTCCTGAAGCTGCTTCATGCCCAGGCTGATGCGGTGGGTTTCCTTGTTGATCTTGATGACCTGGACCTTGATGGTCTCGCCGATCGACAGGATCTCGGACGGATGGTTCACACGGCGCCAGGCCATGTCGGTCACGTGCAGCAGGCCGTCGACACCGCCGAGGTCCACGAAGGCACCGTATTCGGTGATGTTCTTGACCACGCCGTCCACGGTCTGACCCTCGGAGAGGTTGCCGATGACCTCGGCACGCTGCTCGGCGCGGGACTCTTCGAGGATCGCGCGGCGCGAGACCACGATGTTGCCGCGGCGGCGGTCCATCTTGAGGATCTGGAAGGGCTGCTTGAGACCCATGAGCGGGCCTGCGTCGCGCACCGGGCGCACGTCAACCTGGGAGCCGGGCAGGAAGGCCACGGCGCCGCCGAGATCGACGGTGAAGCCGCCCTTGACGCGGCCGAAGATGGCGCCTTCGACACGCTCTTCCGCGGCGTAGGCTTTCTCCAGGCGGTCCCATGCCTCTTCACGGCGGGCCATTTCGCGGGAAATGACGGCTTCGCCGCGGGCGTTCTCGACCTGGCGGAGGAAGACCTCGACCTCGTCGCCGACGCCGATCTTGGGGGCCTCGCCCGGATCTGCGAATTCCTTGAGTTCGACGCGGCCTTCCATCTTGTAACCGACGTCGATGATGGCCTGGCCCGCTTCGATGGCGATGACCTTGCCCTTGACGACCGACCCCTCCTGGGGGGTGTCCATCTCGAAGCTCTCGTTCAGGAGGGCTTCAAATTCGTCCATAGCTTTTGACATGTAGCGTTTCGTTTCCTTTTGAGATGTATCTGGCCGAGCGGTTGTCTCCGCCGGTCTTGACTGTGCATTGGTCTTCGTGACCGCCCGGAACGCAAAGAAAAGAGGGCCGGTTGATACCGACCCTGCCCAGATATGCGCCCGAGACTTTTTGCCGTCCCTTAGACAGGGGGGCGTATAGGGGATTTCGCGCGGCGACGCAAGGGGCAGGCCCCGCGCATGCCGGGCCCGGCGGGGCACCGCCCGCCCGGCCCGCGCGCCGCTCTCACATGACCGTGCTGATCACCAGCACCATGAGCAGCGAGTAGAGCGCGACCCCGCCCCCGATGAGCACCAGCGGCCAGTTCTTGAAGACCGTGGCCGAGGCGATGGAGCGCATCTGGTAGAGCAGATCCGGCCAGGTGTAGGAGACGAAATCGCCCTGGGTGAAGACCGCCTTGATGCGGCCCTCGTCGTCCACCACCGGCAGGCGGCGGAAGCGTTCGTTGGACATGACGCGCAGCCAGTCCACCAGGTCGTCCGTTTCCTTGGCCAGGCGCGGGTCGCGGGTCATGATCTCGGCCAGCTTGGTGGTCTTGGGGTCCAGCCCCTTGCCCACCACCTTGGTCATCACGTCGCGCTCGGTGACCACGCCGATCACCTTCTGCGCCTCGTCCACGATGATGACGGAGCCGTAGTTCTTCTCGGACATGGCCCCCACGGCCTCCGAGACGGTCTGGTCGACCGTCCCGGTGAGGGGGCGTTGCTTGTCCTTGTACTCGGGGCGGTCCATGAGCCGATTGCCGGCCCGGCGCGCTTCCTGCGTCATGAGGGTCTCCTTGGGTTTCCGTGTCCCGACCCCACGTAGCCTTGGCCCATTCCCTTTCCAGTTGCGCGCCCCCGCGCCGCGCCTCAGCCCGCCTCGGTCGGCCCGCCGGCCTCCTTCCAGGCCGCGAAGCCGCCGATGTTGGTGACATGGGCATAGCCCATCTCCCGCAGCGTCTTGCCCGCCAGGGCCGCCTGCCCGCCCGCGCCGCAGATCAGGTAGATCTCGGCCTCCTTCTGGAAGTGCGGATCGTAGAAGGCCTCGACCGCCGGATCGGCGCGGAACTCGATCATCCCGCGCGGCACCCGCAGGGCCCCGGCGATGGTGCCGCTCTCCTGGATCGCCGCGCTGTCGCGCACGTCGATGAAGAGCCCGCCACCCGCCCGGTGCTGGGCAATGGCGTCCTCCGGCCCCAGCCGGGGCACCTCGGCGTTGGCCGCCTCCAGATAGTCCTTCGCGCTTTTCATGGTCTTCTCCTTCCTCTGTCTCGTTGCTTCCGGCCCGCGCCGGAGGGCTACCCCTGCACCCCGCTGCGCAGCTCTACCAGGCGGATCGCCTCCGAGACCGCATCGGCGATCTTCATGTTGGAGGTATCGACGGTGAGGGCATCCTCGGCGGGCTTCAGGGGCGCGTCGGCCCGGCCCATGTCGCGCGCGTCGCGCGCCTTCACGTCCGCCAGCACCTCCTCGAAGGTCACCTCATGGCCTTTGCCCGCCAGCTCCTCGAAGCGGCGGCGGGCCCGCACCTCGGCATCGGCGATGACGAAGAGCTTCACCTGGGCGCCGGGGCAGATCACCGTGCCGATGTCGCGCCCGTCCAGCACCGCGCCCCCGGCCCGGGCGGCAAAGCTGCGCTGAAAATCCACCAGGGCCGCCCGCACCTCGGGCAGGGCCGCGACGCGGGAGGCCGCCTGGGCCACCTCGGGGCTGCGCAGCAGGTCGCTCTCCAGATCGTCGGTGCGCAGCTCCGTGGCGGCCTTCAGGGGCGCCACGCCCAGCAGCGTCTTGGCCCCCACCGCGCGGTAAAGCAGGCCCGTGTCGAGATGGGCAAAGCCGAAGTGCCGCGCCAGGGCGCGGGCGATGGTGCCCTTGCCCGAGGCCGCGGGCCCGTCGATCGCCACCGTGAAACCCTGCGTCGTCATGGCCGTCCTTTCCTCTCTCGTCGCGCGGCGCGCCGCGCCATTGCGGTGAGCAGCGCCGCCGCCGTCAGGCAGCCCCACTTCGCCATGGTGGCCCGGCTGGCCGCCGCCACCGGGGCCTCGGTCAGCCCCACCCCCGGCGCCAGGAGCGCGGCGACGCGGGCATTTTCCACTAGGTCCCACCAGAGGTAGAGGAGCGCGGCCAGCCCGGCAAGCAGGCGCCAGCCCCTCGGCGTGCCCCGGCCCATCAGAACCAGGCCCAGGGTCAGCAGCAGCGGCAGGGCCGTGTCGAGCCAGCGGAAGGGCCCCAGGTAGAGCGCCCGCGCCTCCGGCCCGAGGGCCGCCAGGTAGCGCTCCGCCGACGCCAGGTCATAGCCCCAGGGGCGGCTGTCGAAGATCAGCAGGCCGCCCGGCTCCAGCCAGCCCTTGGAAAGCACCGCCAGGGCCAGCAGAAGCGCCAGCACCGCGCCCCAGACAGCCCGCGCCAGGCTCACGCGGCGGTCGGCGCCAGATCGGCCCCGAGGGCGCCCATCAGGGCCTCGAAGATCGGGAAGGAGGTCATGATCGGGCCGCCGTCGTCCACCTTCACCGGCGACTTGGCGGCCATCCCGAGGATCAGGAAGGACATGGCGATGCGGTGATCGAGGTGCGACAGGCACAGCCCGCCGCCCGGCACGCCGCCCGCGCCAAGGCCGGTGACGGTCCACCAGTCGGGCCCATCCTCCACCGTGACGCCGTTGCCGCGCAGGCCCGCCGCCATGGCGGCGATGCGGTCGCTCTCCTTCACGCGCAGCTCCTTGACGCCGCGCATCACCGTCTCGCCCGTGGCATTGGCGGCCACGACCGAGAGGATCGGGTATTCGTCGATCATCGAGGCGGCCCGCTCGGGCGGCACCTCGATGCCCCTCATGTCGGGCGAGAAGCGGGCGCGCAGGTCGGCCACCGGCTCGCCGCCCTCCTCGCGTTCGTTCTCGAAGGTCAGGTCCGCGCCCATCTCCTGGAGCGTGGTGAAGAGCCCGGCGCGCGTCGGATTGAGCCCGATGCCCGGCACCAGCACGTCCGAGCCCGGCACGATCAGGGCGGCACAGACGGGGAAGGCCGCCGAGCTGGGGTCGCGCGGCACCTCGATGTGCTGCGGCGTCAGCTCCGGCTGGCCGGTGAGGGTGATGAGCCGCCCCGCCTCCGTCTCCTCCACGCGCACCTCGGCACCGAAGCCGCGCAGCATCCGCTCCGTGTGGTCGCGCGTCGCCTCGGCCTCGATCACCTGGGTCTGGCCGGGCGCGTTGAGCCCCGCCAGCAGGACCGCCGATTTCACCTGGGCCGAGGGCACGGGCACCTCGTAGCGCACCGGCACCGGGTCCGCCGCGCCCACCAGGGTCATCGGCAGACGCCCGCCCCGGCGCCCCACCGCCTGGCAGCCAAAAAGCGCCAGCGGGTCCGTCACCCGCGCCATGGGGCGGCCATTGAGGCTCGCGTCGCCGGTGAAGGTGGCGCTGATCGGCGAGGTCGCCATGGCCCCCATGATGAGCCGCACGCCGGTGCCCGAGTTGCCGCAGTCGATCACCTGCTCCGGCTCGGCAAAGCCGCCGACGCCGACACCCCGCACGGACCAGTTGCCGCCGCCCTGGTCCGTCACCTCGGCCCCGAAGGCGCGCATGGCGCGGGCCGTGTCGAGCACGTCCTGGCCCTCCAGCAGGCCGGAGATGGTGGTCTCGCCCACCGCCATGGCCCCGAGGATCAGCGAGCGGTGCGAGATGGACTTGTCGCCCGGCACCTCGGCCCGCCCGGTCAGGGGGCCGCAGGGGGTGGAGGTCAGGGGAATGGGGTCACCGTGGCTCGACATCGTGGGGTCCTTCTGATGGTCAAGGTGCTTTAGCGCAGGCCCCGGCGCGGGTCCATCGGTGCCGCCCCTCGCAGGGCCGCCAGGGGCCATTTCCCGGCCCGACTGTGGCCGCTCGGGCGCTCAGCGCCGCCGGAAGGTGAGGTAATGGGGCGTCCGCCCCTCGCGCAGGGCCTTCTGTTCGTAGCGGGTGGAGAGCCAGTCGTCCCAGGGCTGGCGCCAGTCCTCGGGCCGCTCGGCCAGCCACTCGAAGCCCGCCCGCGGCACCTCCTCCAGGGTCTGGCGCACGTAGTCCTCGATGTCGGTGGCGACCCGGAAGATCGCGCCCGGCTTCAGCACCCGGTGCAGCGGCTCCAGGTGCTCGGGCGTGACAAAGCGGCGGCGGTGGTGCCGCGCCTTGGGCCAGGGATCGGGATAGAGCAGGAAGGCCCGGCTGATCGAACCCTCGGGCAGGACGTCGAAAAGATCGCGCGCATCGCCCGGATGGACGGCCAGGTTCTCCACCCCGGCGCGGCGGATCTTGCCCAGCAGCATGGCGACGCCGTTGATGTAGGGTTCGCAGCCGATGATCCCCACCTCGGGGTTGCGCCCGGCCTGGTGCACCAGGTGCTCGCCGCCGCCAAAGCCCACCTCGAGCCAGACATCCTTGCCGCCGAAGAGCGCCCCGAGGTCCAGGTCATGCCGCTCGGGGTTCTCCTCCCAGCTCACCGGGCCGGGGCTGAGCGCCTCTAGGTCCTCTGCCAGATAGCGTTCCTGGGCCGGCTTGAGGGACTTGCCCTTGATGCGGCCATAGAAGTTGCGGTGGGGGCGGCGGGTGCTTGTCATGGCGCCTGCCTTTAGCCAAAGCGGGCAGGGCCTGCAACCGCCCTCGGCGGCGCCCCTGCCCCGCCCCGGATCAGACCTCGGCGGCCAGGACCTCGGCCAGGTCCAGGCGCTCCCAGCTGAAGCCGCCATCGGCCTCGGGCGCCCGCCCGAAGTGGCCATAGGCCGCCGTGCGCTGGTAGATCGGCTTGTTGAGCTGGAGATGCTCGCGGATGCCGCGCGGCGTCAGGCTCATGGCGCGCCGGATCGCCCGCTCGATGGCGGCATCGTCCACCTCGCCGGTGCCGTGGGTCTCGCAGTAGATGGAGAGCGGCTCGCTCACGCCGATGGCGTAGGAAAGCTGGATCGTGCACTTCTTGGCCATGCCCGCGGCCACCACGTTCTTCGCCAGGTAGCGCGCCGCGTAGGCGGCCGAGCGGTCCACCTTGGTCGGGTCCTTGCCCGAGAAGGCGCCGCCGCCGTGCGGGGCCGCGCCGCCGTAGGTGTCCACGATGATCTTGCGCCCGGTCAGGCCCGCGTCCCCGTCCGGCCCGCCGATCACGAAGGTGCCCGTCGGGTTCACGTGCCAGACGGTCTCGGCGTCGATCCAGCCCTCGGGCAGGACCTCGCGGATATAGGGCTCCACGATGGCGCGGATGTCCTCGCTGGTCTGGTCCGCGCTCTCGTGCTGGGTGGACAGCACGATGGAGCTGACCCCGACCGGCTTGCCGCCCTCGTAGCGCACGGAAAGCTGGCTCTTGGCGTCGGGCCGCAGGGTCGGCTCGGTGCCGTCCTTGCGCACCTCGGCGAGGCGCCGCAGGATCGCGTGGGCATAGTGGATCGGGGCCGGCATGAGCTCGGGCGTCTCGTCGGTGGCGAAGCCGAACATGATGCCCTGGTCGCCCGCGCCCTCGTCCTTGTCGCCCTTGGCGTCCACGCCCTGGGCGATGTGCGCCGACTGGGGATGCAGCAGGTTGGTGATCTCGCAGGTGGCGTGGTGAAACTCCTCCTGCTCGTAGCCGATGTCCTTGATGCAGGACCGGGCGATCTCCTCGACCCCCTCAAGATAGCGCGAGAGCTTGGCCTTGTCCGAGAGGCCCACCTCCCCGCCGATCACCACGCGGTTGGTGGTGGCAAAGGTTTCCGCCGCGACCCGGGCCTCCGGCTCCTCGCTCAGGAAGGCGTCCAGCACCGCATCGGAAATGCGGTCACAGACCTTATCGGGGTGGCCCTCGGAAACGGATTCCGAGGTGAAGACGTAGTTCTGTCGGGACATAGGCGCTCCAATGATCAATTCATGCCACGTCAGGAAGCCGTTGTGGCACATCGTTCCGGGCTTATCGGCCCGCCGGAGGGGCGTCAATCGCTATTCCCGCCGTCCCGCGACGGCACAGGTGCAGAGCCCGAAAAGCAGCAGCAGCCCGAGCGGAAAATCCCCCGTCCGGGCATAGGGAGTGGGCGCCAGGGGCACCGGCAGGGGCGCATCGAGAAAGCCCGCGCTGTTGAGCGGCAGGGAGGCGATGATCCGGCCCTGGGGGTCGATCATGGCCGAGATCCCGGTGTTGGCCGCCCGCGCCAGGGGCAGGCCCTGCTCGATGGCGCGCATCCGCGCCTGGGCCAGGTGCTGGCGCGGTCCGGCGCCGCGGCCGAACCAGGCGTCATTGGTCACCTGTATGATGAAATCGGGCCGCCCCAGCTCGGTCCGGGCATCGCGGGCAAAGACCGCCTCGTAGCAGATCAGCGGCAGGGCCCGGCCCAGGGCCCCGAAGTCCAGAAGCGCGGGCCCCGGCCCGGCGGCGAAGCCGCTGCCCACCTGGGCCGCCAGGGCCTCCAGCCCGATGCGCCGCATAAGCCCGCCGAAGGGCATGTACTCTCCGAAGGGCACCAGATGGTGCTTGTCGTAGAGCTGCGCCACCGCGCCCGCCGCGTCCAGCACCACGAGGGAGTTGAAGTAGACCCCCTCCTCCGCACCGAAGCGCTGCACGCCCAGGGCCACCGGCGCGGGCGCTCCGGCCTCGGCAATCTCGGGCAGGACCGGCCCGGCATGGTGCAGCAGCCAGGGGATCGCCGTCTCGGACCAGAGCACCAGGTCCGGCGCCCGCGCCCCCTGCGGCGGGGCGGCGGAGTATTCGATCTGACGGGCATAGAAGGCGCGGGCCTTCTCCGGGTCCCACTTGTCCCGCTGGGCGGCATTGGGCTGGACCAGCCGCACCACCCCCTCGGTCAGGGGCGAAGGCCCGCCGGGCACCGGCAGGAGGGTCAGCCCCAGCCCGCCAAGCGCCAGGAGCCCCGCGAGCAGGCGCGCGGCGCGCCCCTGGGCCGTCAGCGCCAGGGCACCCAGAAGGGCCACCAGGAGGATCGCCAGGTTGAGCCCGTAGGGCCCGATCCAGGCCAGGGCCTGGCCCGGCAGCGAGGCCACCAGCGATTGCGCGGGCATGGCCCAGGGAAAGCCGGTGAAGAGGTGGGCGCGCAGCATCTCCGCCGCCGCCAGGGTAAAGACCAGCGGCCAGCGCGAGCCCGGCGTCAGTAGCCGCGCCCCCCAGAAGGCCAGCATCCAGAAAAGCCCCATGCCCAGCCCCATGAGCACCAGGGCAAAGGGCGCCATCCAGCCGTGCCGCGCCACATCCACTAGGAAGGGCGAGACGATCCACTGCAGCGCATGAAGAAAGTGGCCGGTCCCGAAGGCCCAGCCCAGGAGGGCCGCCCGACCCTTGCCGGCCAGGGGATCATAGAGCGCGATGACCAAAGCGAAGGCCAGCACCAGGAGCGGCGCCAGCCCGTAGGGTTCCTGGCCGAAGGCGGCCACCGCCCCGAGCCCCGCCGCCAGCAGGAGGGAGAGGCCCGGACCGGGCCGCCTCATCCGGCGGCGCCGCTCGTGCGTACGCGCAGGCGCTTGATCCGGCGGGCGTCAGCCTCGATCACCTCGAACTCGGGGCCATCGGGGTGCAGCACCACCTCGCCCCGCGTCGGCACCCGGCCCGAGAGCATGAAGACCAGCCCGCCCAGGGTGTCGATCTCCTCCTCGTCCACGGTGTCGTGGTCGGTCAGGCTATGGCCGATCTCGGCCTCGAACTCCTCCAGCGGCGTCTTGGCCAGGGCCAGGTACTGGCCCGGCTTCTCCACCGTCCAGAAGTGGCCATCGTCCACGTCGTGCTCGTCCTCGATCTCGCCGATGACCTGTTCGATCAGGTCCTCGATGGTCACCAGGCCATCCACCCCGCCGTACTCGTCGATCACCAGCGCCATGTGGCGCCGCTCGGCCTGCATCTTGGTCAGCAGAACGCCGATCGACATAGAGGGCGGCACGAAGAGCAGCGGCCGCAGCAGCGCCTGGAGATCGAACTCCGCGGGCTTGCCGTTAAAGCCGTACTGCAGCGCCACGTCCTTGAGGTGCGCCATGCCCACGGGGGTGTCGAGGGTGCCGTCGAAGACGGGCAACCGGGTGAGGCCGCTTTCCTTGAAGATGGCCACAAGCTCGTCCATGTCCGAGGTCACCGGCACGGCAATGATGTCGGCCTTGGGAATGGCCACGTCATCCACCCGCATCTTGCGCAGGTTCGCCATGCCGCGTGCCGTCACCCGATCGGGCGAGGGCTCGGTCAGCTCGGTCTCGTCATCGCTCTCTGAGGGGCTCAGCGCCTCGAATACGCGAGAGAAGAAGCCGCTGGACCTTGGCCCCGCCTCTTCCCGCTTCTCTTCCTGCTCTACTGCCAGCGCGCTCTGCGCCGCGGTAGAGGCTCCGTCGTTGTCGCCCATTGGGTCCTTCGTCAAAAGCAGCGCCAGTTGCGCCTAATCCATCCTATATGGGTCATCCAGGCCCATTTTGCCAAGTATTTCCACCTCCAAACCTTCCATGAGCGCCGCATCGCCGTCGCGGATGTGATCATATCCCAACAGATGCAGCGTCCCATGCACGATCAGATGGCTCAGGTGGGCCTCCAGGGGCCTGCCCGCCGCCCCGGCCTCGCGCGCGCAGGTCTCCCAGGCAAGGGCCATGTCCCCCAGCGCGATCTCCCCGAAGGCATCCGCCTCGGGCAGCGCGGGCGCCTGCCCCTCCTCTGCGGCGCCGCGCTCCTCGGCGGGCCAGGACAGCACGTTGGTGGGCTGCGGCTTGCCGCGGAAATCGGCGTTCAGGGTGGCGATGCGGGCATCGTCGCAGGCCAGCAGGCTCAGGCTGCACTTCTCGGGCGGCAGCCCCAGGTGCTCCAGCGTCGCCAGGATGGCCGCCTCCGCCAGGGGCGCCAGCGCCAAGGCCTCCCAGCCCGGCGCCTCGATCAGGATCTCCAGCTCTTCCATCGCGCTCACGAAAGGGCCCCGCGCCCGCGAGGCCCCTCAAGATCCGGTCCCCTCATGCCTGCCCGGCGTCCGCCTCGTAGGCCTCGATGATGGCCGCCACCAGCGGGTGCCGCACCACATCCTTGGAGGTGAAGTAGTTGAAGCTGATCTTGGGGATCGACTTCAGCAGCCGCTCGGCATCCGCCAGGCCCGACTGGGTGCCGCGCGGCAGGTCGATCTGGGTGCGGTCCCCGGTGATGACCATGCGGCTGCCCTCGCCCAGGCGGGTCAGGAACATCTTCATCTGCATGGAGGTGGCGTTCTGCGCCTCGTCCAGCACCACGAAGGCGTTGGAAAGGGTCCGCCCGCGCATGAAGGCAAGGGGCGCAATCTCGATCCGCTTCTCCTCGATCAGCTTGGCCAGCTGCTTGCCTGGAAGGAAATCGTTCAGCGCGTCATAGAGCGGCTGCATGTAGGGATCGACCTTGTCCTTCATGTCACCCGGCAGGTAGCCCAGCTTCTCCCCCGCCTCCACGGCGGGCCGCGAGAGGATGATCCGGTCCACGTGGCCGCCGATGAACATGGAGACCCCCACCGCCACGGCGAGGTACGTCTTGCCGGTGCCCGCCGGCCCGATGCCGAAGGCCAGCTCGTTCTCGAAGAGCGATTTCACATAGGCCTTCTGGGCTGCCGTGCGCGGCTCCACCCGCTTCTTGCGGGTATGGATCTCCACCGTGTCGCCCACCGCCATTTCAAGCTGGTCGCCCGGCCGCACGCCCGTGTCCACCTCGCTGCCGCCCATGCGCAGGAGGCTGTCCACCTCGGCCTGCTCCACCGCGCGGCCGCCTTCCAGCCGGGCGTAGAGGGTGTTCAGCACCTGCCCCGCCAGGGCGCTCGCATCCGCGTCGCCCATGATGCTCAGGTGGTTGCCCCGGCGCACGATCTGCACCTCGAGGGCCTTTTCGATGGCGGCCAGATGGGCGTCGTAGGCGCCGCAGAGGTCGATCAGCAGGCGGTTGTCGGGAAATTCCAGAACGACGGGCTCGGTGCCGGGGGCCTGGGCCGTCATCAGGTCGCTATCGGGCAAGGCGGACTCCTTGTGAAAGAGGGACAGGATTCAGAGGTAAGAGCGCGGCGCCGGAATGTCACCCCGCGCAGACAAAAAGGGCCGGAGCGTGTCCGCTCCGGCCCCCTTATGAAAGCGTGCTCGATCAAGTCAGTTCGGGTCCGGGATCTTGGAGCCGCCCTTGAAGTCGCCGACCGTGTGGGTCGGCGGCGCGACGCCCGAGCAGACCGGCTTGCCGAACTTGTCGAGCCGGGCCGAGAGGTAGCCCTCGACGCCATCGTCGATGATCCAGTGGTCACAGCCGTTGGGATCGACCCAGATGCCCGCCTGGAGCTGGCTCAGGTGCTTGCGGTCGATGCCCCGGTCCACCGTCTTGTCCGACGGATAGCCGCGGCCCAGGCCGCCCTCGAAATCGGTACAGGCTGTCAGGCCAAGGGCAGCCGCGGCGACCAGCATAATCTTTGTTTTCATCACGGTACTGTCCCCTTAGCGAATGCAGATGATTTCGACGCGGCGGTTCTTGGCCATGCCCGCGGCGGTGCCGTTGGAGGCCGCCGGCATCCGCTCGCCGTAGCCCCGCACATCGGCGATGCGCGCCCCCGCCTGGTTGGCGATGGCGGCCACCGCGTTGGCGCGGTTGTAGCTCAGGCGCATGTTGTAGGCGTCCGAGGCGCGGCTGTCGGTGTGGCCGGTGATGATGTAGGAAACGGCCCCGGTCTCGCGGAAGAACTGGTGCAGCCGCGCCTTGCCGGCCTTGTGGATGCGGTAGCTGTCGGTGGCGAAATACTGATCGGTGTTCATCACCCCGCAGACATTGCCCCGGCGGCAGACCGGAATGCCCTGGCGGTTGGTGTGGGGCGTCATGTAGCCCTCGGCCCCGTCGTCCATCACCCAATGTTCGCAGCCATCGGGATCAACCCAGATGGTGGGCTCGTAAATGCCCTGGTCCCGGCCCTGTTGCGAAGGCGTCTGGGCCTCTGCGCCGGTTGTCTGAAATGCCAGCGCCGCGACAAGCGACAGGCCTGCCAGCGCGCGCACCGTTTTGGAGAGAATATTCACCACGGCTCTTTTTCCTTTAATCGTTCCCCCAGTCGGAACCGCCCCCTGCCCGGCATGAAGTGGCTCCCAGATGGGGCTACGTTAGGAAAAAATTTTCTAGCTGTGAAGCTGTGTTATCAACATTTTGTGCCCGCGGGAGCCGAAGTCACAACGAATCTGCCCGCGCCACCCCGCAGGCCCCCCTTCCCGCCATGCACGAAAGGGCCGCGCGGCGCCTCATCGCGCCGCGGATCGGCCAGCCCGCAGAGACAATCACATCCCTCCGCCGCGCATTGTCCGCAGCCCGAAAACAGTGCCATCGAATCTTCTTGCTATGCGCACCTTTAGGCCTAAGCCTAGGGGCACCGGATCGCGCGGGTGGGAGTTTTGCGCGGCTTTGCCGATCCCGACTAGTGCTGCCATTTCAATTGGGGGAAAGAATGATGATCAAGACAGTAATCGCTACGGCCCTGGCCGGGATGCTCGCCCTGCCCGCCTACGCCGGCAACGTGAAGTACGCCTACCACAAGCACGGAGAGGCCGGCCCCACGGACAACGTGATCCGCGTGAGCTGCTTCCGCGGCCCCTGGAACGAGGTGATCTGGGATCGCCCGAACGCCGTTTTCGTGGATAGCCTGGTGGCCGTGGGCTACGATTTCTCCACCGCCCACGCCATCGCCGAGCGGATCTGCCGCGACAATGCCCTGGTAGGCAATCCCGAGGGCCTCAAGGCCAAGATGGAGCGGATCTTCGCGGACCCCTCTTCGCACCGCAAGCACAACTACTGATGCGCCCCGGGTGCGCGGCGCCGCGCACCCGCTTCGCCCCTTGCGGCGTCAGACCAGCACGGCGGCCAGGGAGTTCGTCTTGCTCTCGGTGACGCGCACGCGCTGAATGTCCCCGATCGCGGCGCTGCTGTTGTCGATGTGGACCGCGTGCAGGTAGTCCGACTTGCCCAGCATCTGCCCGGGCAGACGCCCCGCCTTCTCCACCAGCACCGACACCTCGCGCCCCACCATGGACTGCTGCACCTCCTGCTGGTGCCGGGTGATCAGCGCCTGGAGCCGCTGCAAACGGTCGTCCGCCGCCGCGGGATCGACCAGCGGGCGCTCCGCCGCGGGCGTGCCGGGGCGGGTCGAGTACTTGAAGGAATAGGCGTAGCCGTACTTCACCTCTTCCACCAGATCGAGCGTCGCCTGGAAGTCGGCCTCGCTCTCTTCCGGGAAGCCGACGATGAAATCGCCCGAAAGCACGATGTCGGGCCGCGCCGCGCGGATGCGCTCGATCTGCCGCAGGTAGCTCTCCGCCGTGTGGCTGCGGTTCATCCGCTTGAGAATGTGGTCCGATCCCGACTGCACCGGCAGGTGCAGGTAGGGCATGAGCTTCTCCACCTCGCCATGCGCCGCGATCAGGTCATCGCCCATGTCGTTAGGGTGGCTGGTGGTGTAGCGGATGCGCTCCAGCCCATCGACCTTCGCGAGCGCCCGGATCAGCTCGGCCAGGGACATGCCGCCGTGGTAGGCATTCACGTTCTGGCCCAGCAGGGTGATCTCGCGCACGCCCCGCTCCACCAGGTCGCGCGCCTCGGCCAGCACCTTCTCCGCCGGGCGGCTCACCTCCGCGCCCCGCGTATAGGGCACGACGCAGAAGGCGCAGAACTTGTCGCAGCCCTCCTGCACGGTGAGGAAGGCGGCAGGGGCCCGCTTCGCCTTGGGGCGGCCCTTGAGGTGGTCGAACTTGTCCTCCGCCGGGAAATCGGTGTCGAGCGCACTTTTGCCCTCGCGCACCCGCGCCTCCATCTCGGGCAGCCGGTGGTAGCTCTGGGGACCCACCACCAGGTCCACGGCGGGCTGACGGCGCATGATCTCCTCGCCCTCGGCCTGGGCCACGCAGCCGGCCACGCCGATCTTGAGGTCGGGCCGGTCGCCCTTGAGCTTCTTCAGCCGCCCCAGCTCGGAATAAACCTTCTCCGCCGCCTTCTCGCGGATGTGGCAGGTGTTAAGCAGGATCATGTCCGCCTCTTCTGCGGAGGCAGCCGTCTCGTAGCCCTGCCCGCCCAGCGCCTCGGCCATGCGCTCGCTGTCGTAGACGTTCATCTGGCAGCCGTAGGTCTTGATGAATAGCTTCTTCGCGCGGGTCATGGCTCGGTCCGTGGCTGGGGGGAAGGCGGCGCTCTAGCAGGGCCAGCCCCGTCTTGCAATGGAGGGGGATTTAACCGATTCTGCCCAGAATGGCGAGCGGACGGAACCCATGCACCATCACTCACTGGAGGATCTGATCGCCCGCACCCGCGGGAGGCTGGCCGAGGGGCCGGTGGCCATCGTCATGGTGGAGGACGACGTGGAGGTGGACACCACCCTGCGCCACCACCAGCAGGCGGGCTTCACCGAGGTCATCGCCCTCATGCCCGCGAGCTTCTCCCTGCCCCGCGACCTGGCTGAAACCGTGCACCGGGTGGACTACGAGATGACCGCCCCGGGCGCCATGGAGCGGGCGATCAATAGCCTGATCGACCCCCTCGCGGGCCGCTGGCTCTACTACTGCTACAACGCCGAATACCTCTTCTTCCCCTTCTGCGAGACCCGCAGCGTCTCCGAGATGCTGGCTTTCCACGGCGAGGAACGGCGCGCCGCCATGCTGGCCTACGTGATCGACCTCTACGCCGAGGACCTGGGCCGCCACCCCGATGCCGTCTCGCTCGACCAGGCCTGCCTGGACCGCACCGGCTACTACGCCCTGGCCCGGCCCGACCCGGCCAACCACGGCCACCCCAAGGAGCGGCAGCTGGATTTCTTCGGCGGCCTGCGCTGGCGCTTCGAGGAGCACGTCCCCGCCGACCGCCGCAAGATAGACCGCATCCCCCTCTTCCGCGCCGCGCGCGGCCTGCGCATCCGGCCCGATCACACCTTCGAGGAGGAGGAATACAACACCTACGCCTGCCCCTGGCACCACAACCTGACGGCTGCCATCTGCTCCTTCCGCACCGCCAAGGCGCTGCGCACCAACCCCGGCAGCCGCGACCGGATCGAGAGCTTCAAGTGGCACAACTCCGCCCCCTTCGAATGGCACTCGCGGCAGCTCCTGGATCTGGGGCTGATGGAGCCGGGGCAGTGGTTCTGAGTATAAGCAGTTTTGGGCTAGAGTTTCCTGAAGGAGCCGCTATTGCCTGACTTCCGCGCTGCCACCGTGTAGGCACGCGAGAGTTGTATTCTGTCAATGGAGCCTATTTTGCCCTTTCATATCAACAGAGCCCGCCTTGGTGCGGCTTTGGCAATCAGTCTTGCCGTGCTTTCCGCTTGTGACGCTGGAGACTATGCCCTCACGGCCGAACAAAAAACCGCTGCCGCGCAGGCCGCGCCACTGGATTTCGACAAGGAGCTGGCATTCCTCATGCGCACCTGCTTGACTGCACTCGAGACAGGTGCCGCGGCGTCACCGGACCTCAGCAACTCGGGCTACACAAAGGATTGGGCGGAGACCTATGTCAAGAAGGGTCCGCTGGTGAGACTGGGGGAAGAACGCGACTCCATTTCCTTGAAGATCAATTCCAGTAGCGTGAGCAACGTCTGCTCCATCAACCTGCAGGGCCTGGGGGAGAACACTTCCGAACGCAGGGTCCTGCCTGAAGAGCAAGCACTGATCGGCCACGCAACAAAGGTGTTGAATGCGGCTGGCTATCGAGATGTCTCACCGCCGACCAGACGTGCGAGAGAGAGCCAGAAGTTTGCGAAGGGTCCCATCGAAGTTTCGGCTTGGGCTCGTTCGCACTACTTCGCCAGCACGCGGTTTTTCAACATTAAAATCGAAAGACTAAAGCGTTAACGGAAGCCAGGAGGGTTAAGCGCCCTCCGGCGATCATTGGTCGGTGATCGATCAGCGTGTGTGCGAGTAATCGAGTGCCGTGATTGTATCATCGATCAACCCCGCCCCTCAGCCCTCCCCGCCCCGCAGCACCGGGAACCAGTCCTCGCGCAGGCGCGCGCCCGGCGCCATGCCGTGGCCCGGGAAGGGCGGCGAGGTGGGGCCGGGGCGCTCCACGTAGCGGGCATCCTCGCCCACCAGCCGCAGGGAGAAGGCGCGCCGCCGGGTCTCGGCCCGATTGCCGCGGGCGCCGTGCAGGGTGCCGTAATGGAAGGCCACGGCATCGCCGGGGGCCATCTCCCACTCCAGGATCTCCATGCCCTCGGCCTCCGGGTCGGGTACGGGCCGGTAGGGGGCCGGGTCAAAGAAGGCGTCACCTTTGGCCCAGCGCGTCGGCAGCACGGGCTTCTCCCAGAGGTGCGAGCCCGCGACGCAGCGCAGGGTCGCCTCCCTCACCGGATCGAGCGGCGACCAAAAGCTCACCGTCTGGCGCCCCTCGACAAAGTAGTAGGGGCCGTCCTGGTGCCAGGGCGTTGCCATGGAGGTGCCCGGCTCCTTGACCAGCACATGATCGTGGAAAAGCTGCACCCGCTCGGACTGCATCAGCGCCCCTGCCACCTCGGCCAGGGCGGGATCGCGCACCACGCGGGCGAACTCGGGGATGCGCTGCCAGTTGCAATAGTCGTCGAAGAAGAGTCCGGTCTCGCCCGCGCGCTCGTTGGTGGAGGCATAGGGTCCGGGCGCTTCCATGTTGCGCGCCACCCCGGCGCGCAGCGCGTCCAGATGGTCGGCAAAGAGCCCGCGGATCAGCACCGCCCCGTCGCGCTGGTACTGGGCAACCTGGTCCGGGCTGACCGGGCGGGCGGGCACGGGCCGGGCGCTCTCAGGTCTTGCGGCGCAGGCGGATCACCACGTCGACGGAGGCGATCTCGGCCCCTTCGGGGGCCTCGGGCAGGTTGGCGATGATCAGCTCTTCCGAGGGGGCATCGGTCAGCTTGCCGTCCTCTTCCCAGAAGAAATGCGGGTGATCGTGGGTGTTGGTGTCGAAGTAGCTCTTGGAGCCATCCACCGTCACCTCCTGCAGGAGCCCCGCGTCGCAGAAGGCGCGCAGGGTGTTGTAGACCGTGGCCAGGGACACCGCGTCGCCCTGCCCCTTGGCCGCCTCGAAGAGGCTCTCCGCGGTGACATGGCGGTGCTGGCCGTCGCCCACCAGCAGGCTGGCCAGGGTCACGCGCTGACGGGTCGGACGGACGCCCGCCTGCTCGAGCCAGCGTGTCCCCCGTTCCAGATGCATCTGCGTCATGGTCGCTCCGTTGCCTGTTCTTTTCCATATAAAGGACGTTGCGACCGATTTTCAATTGCGAATCGGGAAAGCACCGGCCCCGGGACGTGGCCCTTGCAGGAGAGCGGAACGCTCTGGTAGACCCGCCGAAACCCGACGCCGAGCAGGAGAGCCACAGCATGGCCGATTATCCCACCCAATTCGACAAGGAAGACCTGCTGAAGTGCGCCCGCGGCGAGCTTTTCGGCCCCGGCAACGCGCAGCTTCCGGCCCCGCCGATGCTGATGATGGACCGCATCACCGATGTCTCCGCCGATGGCGGCGCCCACGGCAAGGGCCACATCACGGCCGAGTTCGACATCACGCCGGACCTTTGGTTCTTCGAGTGCCACTTCCCGGGCAACCCGATCATGCCCGGCTGCCTCGGCCTTGACGGCCTCTGGCAGCTCACCGGCTTCAACCTCGGCTGGCGCGGCTGGCAGGGGCGCGGCTACGCCCTGGGCGTGGGCGAGGTGAAGCTCACCGGCATGGTCCGCCCGGACCGCAAGATGCTGACCTACAAGATCGACTTCACCAAGGCGATCCAGACCCGGCGCCTCACCATGGGTGTCGCCGACGGCATCGTCGAGGCCGATGGCGAGGTCATCTACCAGGTCAAGGACATGAAGGTGGCGCTCAGCGAGAGCTGAGCCCGCCCGCCGCTCAGGCGCCCAGAAGCGCCCAGAGCACCGCGCAGGCCATGTAGATCACGATCAGCGAGGCGACGGTGTAGAAGGTCGCCCGCACCTCGTGGGTCTGTTTGGTGGCATAGACCACCGCATGGATCAGGCGCATCGCCAGAAAGCCGTACATCAGAAGCTGCGCCAGCCAGAGCGCCGGCCCCGTCAGCACGTAGAGCAGCCCCACCGCCCAGAAGGCGGGGATGTTCTCCAGATCGTTGCGGTGCATCCGGCGCGAGCGGTCCACGTAATCGTTGATCTCAAGCTGGCTCGGGTCGGGTGACTTGTTGATCGCCCCGACCTGGAGGTCCTCGGGGCTCACCAGCCCGGAGTTGGAGCGCAGCATCCGGTAGACCGTCATCCAGCCCTGCCCCATCACCTTGAGCACCAGCGCCGCCGAGACGATGGCGTAGGTCACGAAAACCGGGTTGCCGAAATCCAGCGCAGCCATGGGCTCCTCCCGCCGTCGAGGGTTTACTTACCTTTGGTAAGGATATACCTACCATTGGTAAGCCGTCAAGGATCTTGCCATGCCCCGCCCCGACACCCGCGCCGACATTCTCCGCATCGCCACCGCGCTAGTGGCCGAGGAGGGCCTCGATCAGCTCTCCTTCGACGCCATCGCCGCGCGGCTCGGCAAGTCCAAGCAGGCGGTGCTCTACTGGTTCCCCACCAAGGGCGACCTGCTCACCGCCCTCTTCCTGCCCGCCCTCCAGGCCGAGGCCGATGCCGTGGTGACGGCCCTTGGTGACGCACGCGGCAAGGCGGCGGTGGCCCGCGCCCTGCGCGCCCTGGCCCGCTTCCACCTGGCCGATCTGGCGCGCTTCCGGCTCATGTACCTCCTGCCCCAGACCATCCGCCAAGGCCCCACCACCGGTGCCGACAGGCCCCTGATGGCAGAGATCAACCGCACCACCGACAGACTCTACGCGGCCCTGGCCGAGGCCCTCGGCGGGGCGGACCCGGCGGCGCGGCAGGGGGCCGCCAGCCTGCACGCGGCGACCCTGGGGGTGGTCCTCATGCTGGCCCTGGCCGAGCGCGTGCAGGACCCCCTGAAACACAGCCCCGATGAAATGATCGACGCCCTTGTGACCCGGCTCGGGCTTCTCTAGGGAGCGGCGCGCGGGAGGCGGGCAAATGCTTGCACCCTCTCGCCCTGCTGTCATAGACAGAGGCAACCAGCAGAAGGAGTGCGCCTATGCGCCGCGTCGTCGTCACGGGACTGGGCATCGTCTCATCCATCGGGAACAACGCCGAAGAGGTCACCGCCGCCCTCAAGTCGGGCAAGTCGGGGATCGAGGCCAGCCCGGAGATGACCGAGCATGGTTTCCGCAGCCAGGTGGCCGGGACCATCAAGCTCGACGTGAGTGAGCACATCGACAAGCGCACCCTGCGGTTCATGGGTCCGGGCGCCGCCTATGCCTACATCGCCATGGGCCAGGCCATCAAGGACGCGGGCCTCGAGGCGGATCTCATCTCCAACCCGCGCACCGGTCTGATCGCCGGGTCCGGCGGCCCCTCCACCTCGGCCATGAAGACGGCCCACGACACGGTGGACAAGACCGGCGCGACCAAGCGCATCGGGCCCTTCGCGGTGCCCAAGTGCATGTCCTCCACGGTCTCGGCGAACCTCTCGACCGCCTACCAGATCAAGGGCATCAACTATTCCATCACCTCGGCCTGCTCAACCTCGCTGCACTGCATCGGCAACGCGGCCGAGCAGATCATGCTGGGCAAGCAGGACGTCATGTTCGCCGGCGGCGGCGAGGAGCTGGACTGGACGCTTTCCTGCCTCTTCGACGCCATGGGCGCCATGTCCTCCAAGTACAATGACACTCCCGAGCGCGCCTCCCGCGCCTTCGACGCCAACCGCGACGGTTTCGTGATCACCGGCGGCGGCGGCATGGTGGTGCTGGAGGAACTGGAGCACGCCAAGGCGCGCGGCGCCAAGATCTATGCCGAGGTGACGGGCTTCGCCGCCACCTCCGACGGGCACGACATGGTGGCCCCCTCGGGCGAGGGCGGCCAGCGCGCCATGGAGCTGGCCCTCGCCACGCTGCCCGAGGGCCGCAAGGTGAGCTACATCAACGCCCACGGCACCTCCACGCCGGTGGGCGACGTGGGCGAGATCGAGGCCGTGCGCCGCACCTTCGGCGATGGGAGCACGCCTCCCGTCAGCTCCACCAAGTCGATGACCGGCCACGGCCAGGGCGCCGCGGGTGCCATGGAGGCGATCTTCTGCCTGCTGATGCTGGAGCATGACTTCATCACCCCCTCGATCAACGTCGAGGAGCTGGACCCGGCGCTCAAGCCGGAAGAGATCGCCACCAAGCTGGTGGAGCAGGCCGGGCTGGATTCCGTCATGACTAACTCCTTCGGCTTCGGCGGCACCAACGGATCCATGATCCTGTCGAAGTATCGGGGCTAAGGAGGCCGCCATGTCGGGACCACTCAAGGGCAAGCGCGGATTGATCATGGGGGTCGCCAACGAGCGCTCCATCGCCTGGGGCATCGCCAAGGCCATGGCCGAGGCGGGGGCCGAGCTGGCCTTCACCTACCAGGGCGAGGGCTTCGGCTCGCGCCTCAAGCCCCTGGCCGAGAGCGTCGGCTCGGACTTCATGGTCGACGTGGACGTGACCGACGATGCCTCGCTCGAAGCGGCCTTCGAGCAGCTCGGCAGCCGCTGGCCGACGATCGACTTCCTGGTCCACGCCATCGCCTTCTCCGACAAGTCGGAACTGACGGGGCGTTTCCTCAACACCAGCCGCGAGAACTTCAAGCGCTCGCTCGACATCTCGGCCTATTCCTTCGTCGAGGTGGCGCGCCGCGCCCACCCGCTGATGGTGGAGAAGGGCGGCTGCCTGATGACCCTGACCTACCAGGGCTCCAACAAGGTAGTGCCCAACTACAATGTCATGGGGGTCGCCAAGGCGGCGCTGGAAAGCACCACGCGCTACCTCGCCAATGACCTCGGCCCCGAGGGCATCCGCGTCAACGCCATCTCGCCCGGTCCGATGAAGACCCTGGCCGGGGCGGCCATCGGCGGCGCCCGCCGCACCTACAAGCACACCGACATGAACGCCCCCCTGCGCGCCAACGCCACCCTAGAGGCGGTCGGCGGCACGGCGGTCTACCTGGCCTCCGACGCGGGCGCCTGCACGACGGGCGAGATCATCCACGTGGATGGCGGCTTTCATGTCTTGGGGATGCCCCAGGCGGAGAACCTCTGACGGGGGATGGGAAGAGACCCTCGGGTCAGGCCCGAGGGTGACGGTGCCGCTCTCGTCCGTAGGATGGCGTGCCACTCCGCGCACCAACACCCCTACCCCACGCCAAATCCCCCGCGCGCGTCCTTCCGCGCCGGGGTGATCTGCGTTCCGTTTCGCTGCTGGGCCACTTGCGTATAGAAAAAAGGCGGCGCCGCCAGTCCGGATGATGAGGACGGGCCCTTGGGCCCGCACGGAGAACCGTTCAGGTGTGCTCCCTTTTGGGGAACCTCGGTATCCTAGGGCCGGTGGTCTGGCCCCAAAGCGTCATGACGCGAACAGTCCTAAAGTGCAGGGGTAAACAGCTTTCCCCGCCAGCGCCCGGCGCCCCGGCAACGGCATCGCCTCAAAGCGGCCCCGTCTGCCAGCACCAGACCTTGAGCCCGCCGTGGGCCGCCGGCGGCCCCTTGGGCGCCCAGGGCAGGCCCGTGGCCTTAGCCAGGCCCGGCTCGCTCGTCACCAGGCCCACCCGCCAGCCGCGGAAGTGGGCCTTCATCACCTCGCCGAAGCTGCCGTAGAGGGCATAGAGCAGCTTCTTGTTGCCGACCCGCCCGCCGTAGGGCGGGTTGACCATGACCAGCCCCGGCGGCCCGTCGGGCGGGCGCGCCTCGGCGGCCCCGTGGCAGGAGAAGTGGCACCATTCCGCCACCCCGGCCCGCTCCGCGTTCTGCCCGGCCATGGCAATGGCCCCCTGGTCCCGGTCCGAGCCGAAAAATCGTGCCTCGGGCAGCCGCGCGGGGCCCCCCCGGCGCAGGCCCGCCACAGCCGCCGCATCGTGGCTCGCCAACTGCTCGAAGGCGAACCCGCGCGAGCGGCCCGGCTGCATCCCGGCGGCAATCTCCGCCGCCTCGATCACGAAGGTGCCCGAGCCGCACATGGGATCGAGCAGCGGCTCCTGCCCGTCATAGCCGCACTGGCGCAGGAAGAGCGCCGCCAGGCTCTCGCGCATCGGCGCCTTGCCCACCCCCTGCTTGTGGCCGCGCTGGTGCAGGGCCGCGCCCGAGGTGTCGAGGCTCAGGGTCACCTGGTTCTCGAAGATGCGCACCTTGAGCACCAGCTCGGCGCTTTCGGAAAGTGGCACGTTGTGGTCCTCTGTCAGGGCCCGCTCGATCCGCTGGGCGGCGGCCTTGGCGTGGTAGATCTTGGAGGCCTTGCAGGTCACCTGGACCTTCACCGGCACATCGCGCCGCAGCACCGTGCCCCAGGGAAACTTCCGCGCACGCTTGTCGAGCTGGGCCAGGTGGAAGGCCATGAAGCTGCCGATCCGGGCCAGCACCCGGGCCGCCCCGCGCAGCTCCAGGTTGGCGCGCCAGACCTCGGGCCAGTGGCCGCCAAAGGTCACCCCGCCGGGGATCACCGTGGCCGGCCCCAGGCCCAGCGCCAGCACCTCGGCGCGCAGCATCTCCTCCAGCCCAGGGGCGCAGACGGCGAGGATCTCAAAGCTCTTGTCGGTTTCCATGGCGCCTCCTTAGCGCCTCGCGCGGGGCGGGGCGAGCGAAAGGCGCGGTTTTTCGGGCGTGTTGGTGCGAAGATCCGCAAGCAAGGGACCAGCCCCGCGGCGGCGCTAGCGGGGCATCCCCGACGCCTCCATCGCTTCGAGCCAGCGCTCGAGAACCCCCGGCGCGATCCAGAGGCCGAGATTGACGTCCCTTTCCCGCGAGACGGTCCACCCTGGGTTCTCGGCCATGTAGACCCCCATGGCCTGGTCAGCCTTCGCTTCGTTGCCCAGGCAGTGATGAATGGCCGCCAGCATCTTGTTCGCGGCGGTGGGCATGGAGGGTGAGGCCTGGAAGGTCTCGAGGGCCTCATCACAGTTCCCCATCTGCCATTCGATCCGCGCCTTCTCCCAGTGGATGTCGTGCCCGTAGAAGGGATCGACCAGCTCGGATTCCGCAATCACCGCCAGCGCCTCTTCCGTCTCTCCGATGTAGCCCAGGGTCTGCGCCAGGGTGGTGCGCGCAAAGGAGGATGACGGGTTCAGCTCGATCGCGCGCCGGAAGGCGTTTGCCGCGGCCACGGGATCGTTGTTCATGGTCAGGGCGCGGCCCAGGGCGAGGTAGGCCATGAAGTTGTTGGGATCGAGCTCCACGCCCCGGCGCGCCAGATCGTACATCCGCTTGCGGATCTCCGCCTCGTCCCCCTCGATCCAGCCGTAGCGCAGGCCGATCCGCAGGGAGAGGGCCTGCCCGAGGTGGCCCCAGGCCGACTCCGGGTAATCCCTCAGGGAGCGTTCCTGCTCCTCGATGTTCTTCAGCAGGCTCTCACGGTTGAAGTTCCGCATGATCCGGCTCTGCGCGGCATTGGCGATCATCAGCGCGCTGACGTCGTCCTTGCTCATGCGCGCCACCTCGGTTTCGATCACCTTGTTGCCCACGGAATTGGCGACATTGAGGCTGATGACATTGCTCGTCTTCAGCAGATCCTCGAGCGGCACATCGACCTCGTCCGCCCAGATATGGGCCTCCGTGTCGCCGTCGATCAGGTGCGCCGAGATTTGCAGCCGCGTGCCGTCATACTGCTGCGTCCCTTCGAGGATGAAGTCGGCTCCCAGTTGGTCGGCAATCTCTGAGATGCCCAGATCAGAGTCACGGAACTTGAAGCTGGACCGCCGCGAGATCACCGTCATCTGCGGGTAGCGCGCCAGGGAGGTGATGATCCCGCCGCTCACGGCGTCGCTCAGGAAGCCCTTGTGCTCCGGGCCGCTGAAGTCCTCGAAGGGGAGCACGGCGATCACCGGTGGCCGCGATGCCTCGGGCCGCAGGACCATCAGGGCCGCCACACCGGCCAGCAGCAGGATCGCCGCGGCTAGAAGCCACCGCCTGCCCCTGCGCGGCGGCGCCTCCTCCTGCGGCTTCGCGCTCTGCGCGGGGGTGGCCAGGGCAAGGGCCCGCGCGCGGGCATCCAGTTCGATCCGGTAGACCTCGACCGGGGCGGCGATGTTCTTGACCTCCTGTGGGCCCATCGGGATGAAGGTGAGGTCCAGCTTGTCGTTCACCTGGTCAAAGACGTTGCGCGCGATGCAGATGCCGCCGGGCGCCGCCAGGCCCTCGATCCGCGCGGCGATGTTCACGCCGTCCCCGTAGATGTCATCCCCCGCCACGATGACATCGCCGACGTTGATCCCAATGCGGAAAAGGATGCGTGTTTCTTCAGGCTGTTCCGCCTGGACGGCGGCGACGGCCTGCTGCACGTCTACCGCGAAGCGGACCGCATCGACGACGCTGCCGAACTCGACGAGGCTGCCGTCTCCCATGAGTTTGACGGTGCGGCCGCCGTGCGCTTCGATGCGGGGGGCAATCTCGGTCGCCCGGAGGTGCTGGAGCGCAGACAGGGTGCCGCCCTCGTCGCGGCCCATCAGGGTTGAATAGCCCACGACGTCAGCCGAAAGGATCGTCGTCAGTCTGCGTTCATGATCGTCCATCTGCGGGGCTCCGATCTCCGCCAGGCCCAGCCTAACTCAAACGGGAACATCCCGTCGAGAAAACTCGGCGATGGACAAAGCCCCCCGCGCCGATACGCGAAGGACCACTTTCCCCCCGCCCTGCCCTCATTTTGCCCCGAAGGCCCGATATGCTCACCCCATGGCGCTTTTCGAGACATACCGCGAGCAGGTGATCCGCGAACGTGGCCAGAGGGCCCGCAAGGCCCTGCTGCTGGCCCGCTTCACGGGCCTTCTGCTGATGCTTTTGGTGGCGGTGATCCTGCGCACGGAGCCGCAGATAAGGGCCGATGCCACGGCGGGCGCCCTGGCCTTCGGGCTCTGGGCCACGGGGCGCCAGGAGGTCACCCTGGCCGAGGCGCCCCGGGCGCAGGCGGCGCAACCGCCGGGGATCAGAATCAATCGCCCCGCCAGCGGGGGCGGGGCGGAAGGGCTTCAGGAGGTCGCGGGCCAGCTCGGCAAGCGGCTGGCGGCGCGGCCCCTCGGGGCGGGCGCCGATTAGGCGTTGATCGCCACCAGTTCGATGTCGAAGGTCAGGTCTTTGCCCGCCAGCGGGTGGTTGGCGTCGAGCGTCACCTTCTCCTCGTCCACGGCAACCACGGTCACCGGCAGGGCCTGGCCGTCCGGGGTCTGCATCTGCAGCTGGGTGCCGATGTCGAGCGGGATGTCCGCCGGGATGCCCTCGCGCGGGACGGCCTGGCGCATCTCGGGGTTCACGTCGCCGTAGGCGTTCTCGGCGGCCACCTCGACCTGCTTCTTCTCGCCCACTTCCATGCCGGGCAGAGCCTGGTCCAGGCCGGGGATGATCTGGCCGGAACCGACCTCGAAGGCCAGGGGCTCGCGCCCTTCGGAGCTGTCGAAGGTGGTGCCGTCCTGCAGGGTGCCGGTGTAGTGAATAGAAACGTTGTCGCCTGGTTTGACCTGGGCCATGAGAGTTCTCCAATCTTGTCGGGAATAAGAAGGAGGCCGCGTATCTGCGCGGGTGCTCCGGATTCGGGGCACAGTGACAGGCTCGGCCCGCACTGTAAACCCAATCGCCTGAGGGCCCCGACGCGGGGTCAATTGGGGCTTTTCCACCCTGCCCGCCCGTGACAGTCTGGCGCGGAGCGACCGGGAGGATTTCATGGCCATCACCACCTGCATCTTCGATGCCTACGGCACCCTCTTCGACGTGGCCGCCGCCGCCCGCCTGGCCGCGGGCGAGCCCGACTTCGCCGAGATCGCCGAGAGCTGGCCCCAGGTGGCCGAGCACTGGCGCCAGAAACAGCTCTCCTACTCCTGGCTGCGGGCCGTGACGGGGGACTACACCTCCTTCTGGCAGGTGACCCAGGATGGCCTCGACTGGGCCCTGGAAAAGACCGGCCACGCGGGCTCCAGCGCCCTGCGCCAGCGGCTGCTCGATCTCTACTGGGAGCTTCAGGCCTACCCCGAGGTGCCCGACATGCTGCGCGCCCTCAAGGCCGCCGGGTACAATACCGCGATCCTCTCCAACGGCTCGCCCGAGATGCTGGAGGCGGCCACCGCCTCGGCGGGCATCGGCGATAGGCTCGACGCCTGCCTCTCGGTCGAGAGCGTCGGCATCTTCAAGCCCGACGCCCGCGTCTACGATCTGGTCGGCCAGCGCTTCGGCTGTGCCAAGGAGGAGGTGCTCTTCGTCTCCTCCAACGGTTGGGACGCGGCGGCGGCGAGCGGCTACGGCTTCACCTGCGCCTGGGTCAACCGCGGCGGCGATCCAGTGGACCGCCTGCCCTGGCGGCCCGCCCACATCCTGACCGACCTGAGCGGCATCCCCAACCTGGTGCAGTCCGCCTGATGCCCACCTTCAAGACCTCAGACGGCCTATCCCTCTACTACAGCGACGAGGGCACCGGCCTGCCGATCCTCTGCCTGCCCGGCCTCACCCGCACCGGCGCCGACTTCGACGAGATGACGCCGCACCTGGCCGACACCCGCCTCATCAAGCTGGACTACCGGGGCCGCGGCAAGTCCGACTTCGACAAGGACTGGCAGAACTACAGCCTCCCGGTGGAGGGCCGCGACGTGCTGGAGCTGCTCGCGCACCTGGGCCTGGGGCAGGCCGCCATCCTCGGCACCTCGCGCGGCGGCATGATCGCCATGGGCCTTGCGGCCACGGCCAAGCAGCACCTGCTGGGCGTCGCCCTCAACGACATCGGGCCAGAGCTCGACCCCGGCGGCATCGACTTCATCATGACCTACCTGGGCCGCAACCCCGCCGCCCGCACCCACGCCGAGGCCGCCGCCGCCCTGGCCCATGTCTTTGCCGCCGAGTTTCCCGGCGTGCCGGAAGAGCGCTGGCTGCGCGAGGCCCGCAAGAACTACAGCCAGACGGAGGCGGGCCTGCGCATCACCTACGATCCGCGCCTGCGCGATGCCGTTGCCCAGGGCCAGGGCCAGCCCCTGCCCGATCTCTGGCCCTTCTTCGACGCGCTCGCGGACTTGCCGCTCTGCACCATCCGGGGCGCCAACTCGGGCCTCCTGACGGCGGAGACCCTGCAAAGGATGCAGGCGCGCCGCCCCGACATGATCACCGCCGTGGTGCCCGACAGGGGCCACGTGCCTTTCCTGGACGAACCCGAAGCCGTCGCCGCCCTGCGCGACTGGGTGGAGAAGATGAAATGAACATCGAGATGATCCGCGCCGCCGCCGCGCGGCTCGAGGGCCATACCCGGCGCACGCCGCTGCTGAGCTCCCCCTTCCTGGACGAGATCGCGGGCCGCCGGGTCTGGGTCAAGCCCGAGTGCCTGCAACAGACCGGCAGCTTCAAGTTCCGCGGCGCCTGGTCCGCCCTCTCGGCGCTGGACCCGCAGGTGAGGGCCAAGGGCGTCATCGCCTTCTCCAGCGGCAACCATGCCCAGGCCGTGGCCTATGCCGCGAAGCTGCACGGCTGCGCCGCCGTCATAGTCATGCCCGCCGACAGCCCGGCGCTGAAGATCGCCAACACCCGCGCCTACGGCGCCGAAGTGGTGCTCTACGACCGCGAGCGCGAGAGCCGAGAGGAGATCGGCGCGCGCCTGAGCGAGGAGCGCGGTCTGACCCTCATCAAGCCCTTCGACGAGCCCCTGGTGATCGCGGGTCAGGGCACCTGCGGGCTGGAGATCGCCGCCCAGGCCGCCGAGGTGGGGATCACCGAGGCGGAGGTGGTGGTCTGCTGCGGCGGTGGGGGGCTCACGTCGGGCATCGCCCTGGCGCTGGAGGCCGAGGCCCCCGGCCTGCGCGTCCGCCCGGCCGAGCCGGAGGGCTTCGACGACGTGGCCCGCTCGCTCGCCTCGGGCCGGATCGAGCGCAACGCCCGCAGCGGGGGCAACATCTGCGACGCCATCGTCACCCCCCAGCCCGGTGATCTGACCTTCCCGATCCTCAAGCGCCTCTGCGGCCCCGGCCTGGTGGTGACCGAGGAACAGGCCCTGGGCGCCATGGGGGAGGCCTGGAACAGGCTCAAGCTGGTGGCCGAACCGGGCGGTGCCGTGGCCCTGGCCGCCGCCCTCTACCATTCGGACCAGCTTTCGGGCGATGATGTGATCGTCACCATATCGGGCGGCAACGTCGATCCGGCCATGTTCACCCGCGCCCTGGCGGGTCGGGCCTGAGCCGGGCCGGGCCGCGCGGGCCCCAGAAGAAGGAGAAGCTGGCATGAAGATTTTCGACACCGGAGAGGTGCGCCTGCACTACCGCGTGGATGGGCCGGAAGATGGCCCGCCGGTGGTCTTCTCCAATTCGCTGGGCACCGACCTGCGACTCTGGGATCCGATCCTGCCGCACCTGCCCGAGGGCCTGCGCCTGATCCGCTACGACAAGCGCGGCCACGGCCTCTCCTCCTGCCCGCCCGCGCCCTACGCCATGGGCGCCCTCGTCTCGGATGTGGAAAAGCTGATGGATCACCTGGGCGTGCGCGATGCCGTCTTCGTCGGCCTCTCCATCGGCGGCATGACGGCCCAGGGGCTGGCGGTGAAGCGGCTGGACCTGGTGCGCGCCCTGGTGCTTTCCAACACCGCCGCCAAGATCGGCACGCCCGAGATGTGGGCCGAGCGCATCGCCGATGTCGAGCGGGGCGGGATCGAGGCGCTGGCCGATGCCGTCATGGAGCGCTGGTTCTCGCGCGATTTCCGCGCCAGTCCCGAGCTGGAGCTCTGGCGCAACATGCTGGTGCGGGGCGAGGATGCGGGCTACGCCGGCTGCTCCGCCGCCATCTCGGGCACGGATTTCTTCACCCCCACCGCCAGCCTGCGCCTGCCCACCCTGGGCATCGCCGGTTCCGAGGATGGCTCCACCCCGCCGGACCTGGTGCGCGAGACGGTGGAGCTGATCCCCGGGTCGCGCTTCCACCTGATCCGCCGCGCGGGCCACCTTCCCTGCGTCGAGCAGCCCGAGGAGTATGCCCGCGTGCTGGGCGACTTCCTGCGC
This sequence comes from Sulfitobacter sp., assembly GCA_965212515.1. Lineage (GTDB taxonomy): Bacteria > Pseudomonadota > Alphaproteobacteria > Rhodobacterales > Rhodobacteraceae > Sulfitobacter. The sequence goes on along the minus strand of OZ243122.1, from coordinate 2,746,493 downwards.
GAGGTGGGCCATGTCTGAGCGGCGCGCGACGGGCGAGAGGGTGCGGCGCGCGGTCCTCGGCGATGCCCACGTGACCCGCGCGGCCAAGGCCGAGACGGCGCTCGACGCCCCCTTCCAGGCCCTCATCACCGAGGGCGCCTGGGGCACCGTCTGGGCCTCCGATGCGATCAGCCGCCGCGAACGCTCTATGCTGACCCTCGCCCTGCTCGCCGCCCTGGGCAACTTCGAGGAGCTGGAGATGCACCTGCGCGCCTGCGCCCGCACCGGCGCCAGCCAGAGCGACGTGGCCGAGGTCTTTCAGCACGTGGCCATCTACGCCGGCGTGCCCCGGGCCAACCAGGCCCTGAAGATCGCCAAGGCCCTCTGGGCCGAGGCGGCGCAAGAAACAGAGACCAAGACAGAAGCGCCCGAGGAGGGCCCGGAATGACAGCCAGCCCCTTCGACAGCCCGCTCTATGGCCGCCTCTTCGACACGGGCGAGTGCGGGCGGCTCTTCTCGGACACGGCGGTGGTGCGGGCCATGCTGCTGGTCGAGGGGGCGCTTGCCAAGGTCCAGGGGCGGATGGGCCTGATCCCCGATCTGAGCGCCGCGGCGATCCACCGGGCCAGCCTGGAGATCCAGATCGACCCGGGCGCCCTGGCCGAGGCGACGGGCAGAAACGGCGTGCCCGTGCCGGGCCTCGTGGCCGCCTTCCGCGAGGAGATGAAGGCCCCCGAACATGCCCAGTACGTTCACTGGGGCGCCACCTCGCAGGACGTCATCGACACAGGGCTGATGCTGCGCCTGCGCCAGGCCCTGGCCCTGGCCGAGACGGACCTGCGCGCTCTTCTGGCCACCCTCGCCAAGGGGGCCGAGGCGCATGCCGCCACCCCCATGGCCGCCCGCACCTACGGCCAGCACGCCACGCCCACCTCCTGGGGGGCCGTCCTGGCCCAGTTCGGCGCGCCCCTGATCGAGGCCCTGGAGGGGCTCGAGGCATTGCGGGGCTCCTCCCTTTGGGTCTCCCTCTCCGGGGCCGCGGGCACGGGCTCGGCCCTGGGGCCGCGGGTGGGCGAGATCCGGAGCGGCCTGGCCGAGGGCCTGGGCCTGGGCGATCCGGGCCGGAGCTGGCACACGGACCGCACGCCGCTGCTGCGCATCGCCGATTGGCAGGGCCAGGTGATGGCCGCCCTCGCCCACATGGCCGAGACCCTCATGGGCCTCACCGCCAGCGACACCGCCGAGGTCACCCTCGGCCAGGTCGGCGCCTCCTCCACCATGCCTCAGAAGCAGAACCCGGTCGGCCCCTCGGCGATCCTGGCACTCTCGCACCACTTCACTGGCCAGCGCGCGACGCTCCAGGCCGCCGCCGTCCACCAGCACCAGCGCGACGGGGCCGCCTGGTTTGCCGAGTGGATGGCCCTGCCGCCGCTCTGCCTGAGCCTCGCCGCCGCCCTCACCCGGGCCCGCGCCATGGCAGAGGCGATGGGGCCGCGACCGGTGCAGATGCACCAGGCGCTGGAGGGCAACCTGGGCCTCCTCCACGCCGAGGCGCTCTCCTTCGCCCTGGCCGAGCTCATGCCCCGGCCCCAGGCCCAGGCCAAGGCCAAGGCGCTCTGCCTGGAGGCCCTGGAAAAGCGCATCCCGCTCGCCCGCCTGGCCCTCTCGGACTACCCCGACCTGCCCGAGAGCACCTTCGACCCGGCCCTCGGCATGGGCGAGGCGGCGGCGGCGGCGCGCGCCTTCGCCCGCCGCGTCGCGGCTCTCTGAGAGGGGGCCGGGCGGGTGCGGCCCCAGGTCCTCTTCATCCTGCTCACGGTGATGATCGACGCCATGGGCATCGGTCTCATGATCCCCGTCATGCCCGACCTGATCCGCGAGGTGCGCGGCGGCAGCCTCTCGCAGGCGGCCCTCTGGGGCGGGGTCCTGGCCACCAGCTTTGCCGTCATGCAGTTCCTCTTCGGCCCCGTCATCGGCGGCCTCTCGGACCGCTACGGGCGGCGCCCGGTGCTGCTCATCTCGCTCCTGGTGATGGCGCTCGACTATGTGGTCATGGCCCTCGCCGGGACGATCTGGCTGCTGCTGGCGGGGCGCATCGTCGGGGGCATCACGGCGGCCACCCAGGCCACGGCGACGGCCTACATGGCCGACATCACGGCGCCCGGCGAGCGGACCAAGAACTTCGGCCTGATCGGCGCCGCCTTCGGGGCGGGCTTCGTGCTGGGGCCGCTGATCGGCGGCTTCCTGGCCGAATATGGCACCCGCGCCCCCTTCTGGGCGGCGGCCCTGCTGGCCACGGGCAACATGGTCCTGGGCTTCATCGTGGTGCGCGAGACGGTGACGCCCGAGCGCGCCCGTCCCTTCGACCTGCGCCGTGCCAACCCCTGGGGCAGCCTGCGCCAGCTCGGCCAGCTGCCGGGGGTGCGCCAGCTCCTGCTGGTCTACTTCCTCTATCACGTGGCATTCGCCGTCTATCCCGCCACCTGGGCCTACTTCGGCCAAGAGCGCTTTGCCTGGACGCCCGCCACCATCGGCCTCTCGCTGACCCTCTTCGGGGTCACCATGGCCCTGATCCAGGGGGGCGCCATCCGCCTCGCCCTGCGCCACTTCGGAGAGCGCGGCACGGTGGTGGCCGGCCACCTCTGCGCCATCCTCACCTACCTGCTGATCGCCTTCATCACCTCGGGCCCGCTGGCCCTGGTGCTGACCCCCTTCGCGGCCCTCTGCGGGGTCATCCCGCCGGCCCTCCAGGGGATCATGTCGCAGCGGGTGGCGGACAATGCCCAGGGCGAGCTGCAGGGCGCCCTGACCTCGGCCGCCTCCCTGGCGATGATCCTCTCGCCCCTGGCCATGACCCTGACCTTCGCCCACTTCACCGCCCGCGACGCCCCCCTCTACCTGCCGGGCGCGCCCTTCCTGCTGGCCTGCGGCCTGAGCCTGATCGGGCTCCTGCTCTTCCTCGCGCGGCCGCGCGCCGGGCGGGTCGCGGTTTAGCGCAAACGGGGGTCGGATCGGCGCTTGCAGTTGCCGCCCCGCTCCGCCACCCTGCCGGAAAATTCAGGTAGGAACAGGAAGAGTACCGTGCAAAAGATCAAAGCCGCCGTCGCCCATGAATTCGGCGCCCCGCTGGTCATCGAGGAGGTCCAGCTGCGCGCCCCCGAGGGCAGCGAGGTGGAGGTCCGGGTCGATGCCGTGGCCATCTGCCACTCCGACATCTCCTACGCGGAAGGCGCCTGGGGCGGCTCCCTGCCGGCCGTCTACGGCCACGAGGCGGCGGGCACCGTCACCGCCGTCGGCCCCCACGTGCGCGGCATCGCCGAGGGCGACAGCGTCATCGTCACCCTGATCCGCGCCTGCGGCACCTGCCCCTCCTGCGCGGGCGGCAAGCCCACGGTCTGCGAGACCCCCTATGACGGCGACCAGGGGCCGCTCAAGACCGCCGAGGGCGGACGCCTGCACCAGGCCATGGCCTCGGGCGCCTTTGCCGAGCGGGTCGTGGTGGAGCAGGCCCAGGTGGTCAAGATCAGCCATGACATTCCCAAGGACGCGGCCTCGCTCATCGCCTGCGGGGTGATCACCGGCGTCGGAGCCGTGGTCAACGCGGCGGGCCTGCGGGCGGGCCAGGACGTGGTGGTGATCGGCGCGGGCGGCGTTGGCCTCAATGCCATCCAGGGCGCCCGCATCGCCGGCGCAAGGCGCATCGTGGCGGTGGACATGAGCGAGGAGAAGCTCGCCGTGGCCAAGGAGTTCGGCGCCACCGACGGCATCCTGGCGACGGAGCCCAAGCCCTGGCGCTCGGCCATGAAGGCCATGGGGCGCGGCGCCGACGCGGTGATCGTCACCGTTGGGGCGATCCCGGCCTACGACGCGGCCCCCCGCTACCTGGCCTGGGGCGGCAAGGTGATCATGGTGGGGATGCCCCATTCGGGCGACATGTCCTCCTACGAGCCCGTGACCATGGCCTTCATGGGCACCGGGATGATCGGCTCCAAGATGGGCGACGTGGTGATCCAGCGCGACATTCCCTGGATGGTGGACCTCTACCTGCAAGGCCGCCTGAAGCTGGACGAGCTGATCTCGGGCCGCTGGCGGCTGGACCAGATCAACGAGGCCATCGCCGACACCAAGGGCGGCGGCGCGCGGCGCAACGTCATCCTCCTGAACGAAGGCTAGCGGCCATGGCGGAGGTTACGCTCGAAGAGGAGGGCCGCGTCCTGCACCTGCGCGGCCCGGCGGGAGAGCGGCGCTTCCATGCCTTCTGGCTGCGCGACAACGGGCTCGACCCAGAGACCCGCGACCCCGGCAACGGCCAGCGGGTGATCACCCTCGCCGACCTGCCCGAGGATTGCCGCCTCAAGGCGGCCACGCTGGAGGGCGCGGAGGTGGTGCTGGAGTTCGCGGGCGAGGAAAAGCGCCTGCGCTTCCCCCTCGACTGGCTGGAAAGGCACGCCTACGACGCCCCCCATGATCGCACCCCTGGCGCCCTGCCGGAGGGCGCCGAGGCATGGGACGCGGGCCTGGGCGGGGCCCTGCCCGAGGGCCACCTGCCCACCTTGCGGGAGGACCGGGCGGCCCTGCGCGACTGGCTCGGCGCCCTGCGGCGCTACGGCTTTGCCCGGGTCTCTGGCCTTGCGGTGACGGAGGGCAGCCTCTTCGAGGTGGTGGATCTCTTCGGCTACGTGCGGGAGACCAACTATGGCCGCCTCTTCGAGGTGCGCACCGAGGTGAACCCGGTGAACCTGGCCTACACCGGGCTGGCGCTCCAGGCCCATACGGACAACCCCTACCGCGATCCTCAGCCCACCGTGCAGGTCCTGGCCTGCCTCGAGAACTCCGCCGAGGGGGGCGAGAGCCTGGTGGTGGACGGGTTTGCCGCCGCCCGGCGCCTGCGCGATGAGGACCCGGAGGGGTTTCACCTGCTCACCGCCCACTGCGCGCGCTTCAGCTACCGGGGCAGCGCGGGCGTGGCGCTGGAGGCGCGGCGCCCGATGGTGGAGCTGGCCCCCGACGGCACCCTCCAGGCGATCCGCTTCAATTCCCGCTCCATCGCGCCGCTGGTCGATGTGCCCTTCGAGGCGATGCCCGCCTACTACCGCGCCTACCGGCGACTGAGCGAGATCATCGACGATCCCGCCATGGCGCTCTCCTTCAAGCTGGCCCCGGGCGAGGCCTTCGTGGTGGACAACACCCGCGTCCTGCACGCCCGCCAGGGCTATTCCGGCGCGGGCCACCGCTGGCTCCAAGGCTGCTACGCCGACCGGGACGGAATCCTTTCGACCCTCGCCGCACTCGAGGCCGAGGATGGCTGAGCTGACCCGCGAGACCATTGTGCCCTTCCTGGCGGGCATCTTCGCGCGGCGCGGGGACGAGGAGTACCTGGGCGAGCCCGTCACCATGGCCCAGCACATGCTCCAGGGGGCGACGCTGGCCGAACGGCAGGGCCTGCCCGAGGAGGTGGTGGTGGCCGCCCTGCTGCACGACATCGGGCACTTCACCTCCGAATTCGGCACCTACCACCCCGACGACACGGAGGACCGCCACCACGAGGAGGCCGGGGCCGAGGTGCTGGGGGATTTCTTCCCCACCATCGTCACCGACTGCGTGCGCCACCACGTGGCCGCCAAGCGCTACCTCTGCGCCACCCGTCCTGCCTATTTCGAGCGCCTCTCCGCCGCCTCCGTCCATACGCTGGAGCTTCAGGGCGGGCCGATGAGCGCGGCGGAGGTGGAGGCCTTCGAGGCCAATCCGAACCTCGAGCGGATCATCCAGGTGCGCTACCTCGACGAGGCGGGCAAGGACCCGGACCTCGAGACCCCCGATTTCGACCATTTCGCACCCATGGTGCAGCGGGTGGTGGACCGCCACCTCGCCCGAGACACAAGGACCTCCCGATGAAGCTGCAAGACCTCGACGTCATCGTCACCGCCCCGCCCGCGCCGGGCTGGGGCGGGCGCTACTGGATTCTCGTCAAGGTGAGGACCGACACGGGCATCACCGGCTGGGGCGAATGCTACGCCGCCTCCGTCGGGCCCGAGGCCATGACCCACGTGATCCGCGACGTCTTCGAGCGGCATATGGCGGGCGAGAACCCGGAGAACATCGAGCTGATGTTCCGCCGCGCCTATTCCTCGGGCTTCACCCAGCGGCCCGACCTCACGGTCATGGGGGCCTTCTCGGGGCTTGAGATCGCCTGCTGGGACATCCTCGGCAAGGACCGGGACCGCCCGGTCCATGCCCTTCTGGGCGGGGTGATGAACGAGCGCGTGCGCGCCTACACCTACCTCTATCCCCTGCCCCAGCACAGCCTGGCGGATTTCTGGACCTCGCCCGAGATGGCCGCCGAGGCCGCGGCGGACTGCCTGGCGCGCGGCTACACGGCGGTGAAGTTCGATCCGGCCGGCCCCTACACCATGCGCGGCGGCCACATGCCCGCCATGTCCGATATCGGCCAGTCCGTCGCCTTCTGCCGGGCCATCCGGGAGGCCGTGGGCGACCGCGCCGACCTGCTCTTCGGCACCCACGGGCAGTTCACCACGGCAGGCGCGATCCGCCTTGGCCAGGCGCTGGAACCCTATTCGCCGCTCTGGTTCGAGGAGCCCATTCCGCCGGACAACGTGGCGGAGATGGCAAAGGTCGCCGCCGCCGTGCGCATCCCCGTGGCCACGGGCGAAAGGCTGACCACCAAGGCGGAGTTCGCCCAGGTCCTCGCCCAGGGGGCGGCGACGATCCTGCAACCGGCCCTGGGCCGGGCGGGCGGCATCTGGGAGATGAAGAAGGTCGCGGCCCTGGCCGAGGTGCACAATGCCCAGATGGCGCCGCACCTCTATGCCGGGCCGGTGGAGTGGGCCGCCAACATCCAATTGGGCGTCTCCATCCCGAACCTGCTCATGGCCGAGACCATCGAGACCCCCTTCCACGGCGATCTCATCAAGCAGTCGATCCGGGTGGAGGAGGGCTTCATCCCCGCCCCCACGGCGCCGGGACTGGGGATCGAGGTGGACGAGGCCCTGGCCCGCGCCCACCCCTACGAGGGGACGGGCCTGCACCTGGAGATGCGCGAGGAGCCCTGCGACTACGTGGAGGGCAACGCCTTCGAGGGCGGGGCCCCGGCGCCGCGCGACTGATCAGGCGTCGTTCTCGCCCTCGGGCGCCCGCTCCGACAGGTGCACGGCGCGCAGGGCCTCGGCGTGGGCCGTCTGAAGCGCCAGGGGGTCTGTGTCGGCGGTCTTGAGGGCGATCTGGCTGATCACCTGGAGCACCACGCCCTTGGTGGCCACGTAGCTGTGCAGGATCGCCTTGGGGCTGCCCTTCTGCACCAGCGAATAGCTCAGGGTGCCGAAGGGCGCGCCGCCGAGGGAATGGGAGGCCAGGTCCTCGAAGTCGAACTCGTGGCCGATCTCGTCCGCCTGGGCCGAGACGAGCGACATGATGCGCGATTCGATGCCCGCCTGGTCCACCTTGCTGTCGGCGATCTCCTCCACCAGCACCTTGGAGAGGAAGCCCTCGCGGTGCAGCCAGAAGCTGATGCCCTCGACCTGGGAATAGTTGAGTTGGGCAAAGTGGCTGCCCTGGCAGAAGAGCGCCCCGGCCCCTGCCTGGCTGCACTCGTCAAGCATGGGCTCTTCGGCCAGCGCGGGGCCACCCAGAAACGCCCCGAGGAGGGCGGCGGCAAAAAAATGTCGGGACATCGGGAACCTTCCTGCTCTGTTGTTTGTTTGTCCCGATTGCACGAAATTTTTGGCGCGCGCGCAAGCGCGGTGGCCACGCTTTGGCCAGATTCTGCGGAGCCTGTCACTCTGAGGCCCCGCCACCTGTCAGGTGCGTGATTTCTCGAAGGCGGCCCAGGCGGCCTCGAAGTCCGCAAAGCCGATGCGCTTGCCCCGCACCGCCTCCAGCACGATCTTCTCCGAGGCAAAGAGCCGCCCGATGGCCTCTTCCAGATCGGGCAGGACCGCCTCGGGGATGACAAGGGCGCCGTGGCGGTCCGCATGGACCAGGTCGCCGGGTTCGACCCTGAGGCCGAAGATCTCCACCGGCCCGTCGAAGTCCACCACGTGGACAAAGCCGTGGCTCGGCCCGACCGATCCGGCCACCACCGGGAAGCCCTCGGGCAGATCGCCGAGATCGCGCATGACCCCGTTGGTCAGGGCACCGGAGAGGCCGAAGGCGCGGTGCACGTTGGTGTTGATCTCGCCCCAGTAGGCGCCGATGGCCGCCGCCCCGTCGAGATCCTGCACCACCGCCAGGCCGGGGCGCGGCCCCTCGGCCATGTAGCGGTAGTAGTCCATCCGGCGCTTCTTGATGACCTCCGGCGCTTCCGCCGGGGGCGCGACCGCGCGGATGCGGGCGGTGCGGGCCCGGCCCACCATCGCCGCGCCGGGATCGGAGCAGAGCATGGTGCCCCGCGTGAAGGCGTCAAAACCGCGCCTGCCCTCGGCCACCTCGATGGCGTTGCAGACGGTGGGTGTGTCGACCCGGCGCAGCAGTTCCAGCAGGCTTTCGTTCATGCCCGCTCCCCCGCCAGGCGCGCGCCTTCGGAGAGGGCCCCCAGCTTGGCATAGGCGATCTCGGGGTCCACCGCGCCGTAGCCCGCGAAAGTGCCGAAGCCGCAGTCCGATCCGGCGATCACCCGCTCCTTGCCGACGATCCCGGTGAAGCGTTCGATCCGCTGGGCCACCACCTCGGGGTGCTCCACGAAGTTGGTGGTGGTGTCCACCACGCCCGGCACCAGCACCTTGCCCTCGGGGATGTCGCCCTTGCGGTCGCGGAAGACGGTCCATTCGTGGGCGTGGCGGGGGTTCGAGGTTTCGAAGAGCAGGTAACGCGCCTTGGCGCTCATCAGGGTGTCGAAGACCTTCTCCATGCCGATGTCGCAGACATGGGGCCCCTCGTAGTTGCCCCAGCAGATGTGGATGCGCACCCGCTCCTCCGGCACCCCCTCCAGGGCGTGGTTCAGGGCCTCGACGTGGCTGTCGGCGATCTTGACGAACTCGGCATCGGAGAGATCGTTGAAGAGCATGTGGCGCGAGAGGGCCAGGTCGGGACAGTCGAGCTGCAGGTCCAGCCCGGCCTCCACGATGATGCGGTATTCCTCGCGCATGGCATCGGCCAGGGCCGCCAGGTAGGCCTCGCGCGAGCTGTAGAAATCGTTCTGCAGGAAAAGCGAGATGACCCCCGGCGAGGCGGCATTCATGAAGCCGCGCTGCGCGCCGTGCTCCGCCATGGCGGCTTTGAGATTGTCGATGTCCTTTTGCAGCTCTCCCTGCCCCTTGGAGCGCACCTCGCCGGTGCACATGGGGCGGGCGTACTGGGGCGTGCCGCCCTCCTCGGCCAGGCGCTTGAGGAAGGAGGGAAAGCGCTTGAGGTCGGCCGGCGCGTTGCGCGGGCTGTCGCCGGAGAAGCCGGTGTAGCGGTCCTTCACGTAGGTGGCGTAGGAGATCTTTGAGGTCTCGCCGTCGCTGACGATCTGCACCCCCGCCGCCACCTGGCGGGCCACGGTCTCGGAGACCGCGCGGCGCATGGCCGCGTCGAACTGGGCCGGGTCGTAGGGCTCCTCGCGCTCGCGGGCGAAGATGAAATCCACCACCTCCTGGCTGCGCGGCAGGGACCCGACGTGGGTGGTTGCGATGCTCATGGCGTCTCTCCTTGCGTCAGATAAATATCTGCATATGCATTTATTATACCACGATAAGGGTCTGATCCCTCTATAGTTCGCACAAGTGGGAAAGAGCTTCGCAGAAGCTCCAGGTTCTTTGTTCCCTCAGATTGGGAGTACTCTGTTTCATCGATCCAGATTAAATCTCTGAAAGTTGCGTTCCCATTCGAATACTCCCGGTCCAGCAACTCCAGGAAGACCAGTCTGTTCCAACTTTCTCGGCTTGTTGGCACCGAAACGAGGTCCCCCAGTTCATCAGGCCGGCAAACCTGAATAAGATGGAGAAGCGTGAATAGCACGCACTCTGAGTCTGTTCGAACACCGTTCGTGCTTATGTTTCGACCTCTCGCGACCAGCCTCTCTATGTCCCTCAAACTTGGTTCAAATCGCAGCACTCGGTTTTCAAGTAGGTCTTCCATCCAGCTCGTAAGAATATTTGTCGAAGTCTCACTACTTGAGATCGCTTGAAGGTGCGTGCTGGGTGCAGTGTTCCTTCGGTTCGGTGGGAAGCTGAACTCCATGTCAAAGAAACGTTGAAGATACTTCCGGCCAGAGAATTCCTCCCCATAGTAACCTTTTACAATTGCGGCTAGCTCTGGAGTATTTACTCCGAACAGAAAACTACATTGAGCACCTGCAAAGAGGTGCTTTATTCGCTCAAGTGTTTTTACGGCAAACTCAGGGCGGCATCGATCCAATTCATCAACAATGATCAACACTTGAGCGTTTCTGGAAAGGCTTTTCTCAGTAAGCTTCGATGCTTCATCAATTGCTTCTCTAAAGGATTGCAACTCCTTATCCCGTTCTTGAATCTTCAATATTCTATCGCTTAAGGAGTTTCCCAGTAGATCTACTTCAGAAGTGATCGCAGATTCAACGGCCTCGCCCAACTCTTTTGTATCTAAAAAACCTGCCGATATCAGCTTTGCACCAGAACGAATTGACCCGGCCAGAATCCTCTTTGCGAGAGGGATTGAATTGTCTAGTATTCGCTTTCTTTTTGTTTTTTCATTTGCGGGAAGCGCATTTAGAAGCGACGCAATCAAAGGAATGAAAGGGTCATCTTCATAGTCCCAAGAGAAGGCATCGTACTCGGCAACGATCCAACCTTTCGCTCGCAAATGGCCAGCAAATTGCTTCAAGAACACAGATTTTCCGGCGCCCCAAGGAGCATCAAGCGCAATCGTCGCCCCCATTCGAGCATTCACGATGGCATTCTCAAGATGCTCGCCAAACTCCTTTCTTCTGAAACGATCAACCTTAAATCCGTCATTTGGCCCCACTTCAAAATCGAACTCTGTCATACAGTTACCCCTGCCACGTCGCCCCGGCGGGATCGTCCGTCGCCACGATGTGGTAGAGCGCGGCCTCCCCCGTCATGGCGGGCAGGGCATTGTGCATCAGCCCCTCGGGCACGGACATGGTGTCGCCCGGCGCAAGGGTGGCGGCGCCGCCCTCCCAGTTGACATGCCAGTGGCCCTTCACGGGCATGAGCACGGAGGGCCGATCATGCTTGTGCATCCGCTCCGTCGCGCTGGCCCGGGTGACCAGATCCACCTCGAAGCCCGGCCTGTCGCGGATGATGCCGCTCTCGCCGATCACCTTGCAGGGCTTGCCCGACTGGGTCAGGGCCAGCATGTCGAGGTAGCGGCGCACGTAGCCCCCCACCACCTGCATCGGGGTCGGGCAATCCACCTCCGCCAGTTCCGCCTCGCTCAGGAGCGGCATGGGAGAGACCCCCTCCGGCAGGCTCTCGCCCTTCTTGCTGTCGTAGAGCTTGCCGTTCTCGCCCAGAACCAGGCCGTGGGCGCGCGCCTCCTCGATCACCTGGGGCGCCCAGATCACGCCGCCGCCGGCGTCATCGCCGCCGAGGATCGCCATGATCATTCCGTAGTCGGTGCCGACGTTCTCGAAGCCCCGGAAGATGTTGGTGGGGATGTTGAAGATGTCCCCCTCCTCCAGGATCACCTCGCCCGCGTCGCCATGCTGGCCCCAGAAGAAGCGCCAGCGCCCGGAGAGGACGAAGAAGACCTCCGCCGTGCGGTGGTTGTGGAGCGAGTTGCGGCACTTGGGCGGCTGGCCCGCCGCGCCGATGTTGAAGCCGTGCGGGATGGTGATGTGGACATGCTGGTCGGGGCTTTCGGAGACCCCGCCGCCGATGATGGTGAAGTTCTCCTTCTGGTCGCTGCCCGGGGTGTGGGCGTCGATGAAGGCGGTCTTGCAGGGCCGCAGATCGCCGTAGCGGACGATGCGGGCTTCCATCTCCTGGGGTGTCATCTTGTCTTCCTTGTACTCAGGGCAGGCGCGCCGGGGGCGGCTCAGCCGGTTTGCAACAGGATCTGCTTCCAGATCATGGCCTCGTCGAAGAGGGTATATTCGCGGCGCAGGCCCCAGGGGCCGAACTCGGCATGGCTGATGCCGAGGACATAGACATCCTTGCCCGTGGGCGTGCCGAAGGCGCCCCAGCCGTCGTGCTTGCCGGTCAGGGACCAGCGCACTGCGGCGCGGGGCGGCATCATCGGGTCCTCCCGCCCGATCACGTGATCGACCTGGAAGGTGGCGTTCGGGAAGGCGGCGCGCAGCCCCATCCAGAACTGGTCCACCGGCCCATGCCCGTGGCCCTGGACCCCGCCGGGGTATTCGCTGAGCACGGCCCGGTCATACTCCTGCGGGATCAGCGCCATGTCGGCCGACATGATCCCGGTGATGATCTGGGCGTACTTGCGGCCCCATTCATTGTCATTGCCCCGGCCCTTGTAGGGGCCCGGCTGGTCGTTCGCCGGGGTCATCGGCTGGACACAGCTCTCCGGCCCGCCCTCGCGCGCGATCAGGTCGGCGGCGTACTGCTTGGGTTCCCAGCCCATCTGGCGCACGATCGCGCCCTGGTCGCGGATAAGCCACTCGTCGTTGATCTGGTTGTTGATGGCATGGCAGTCGGCGAGGATGCGGTAGGTGAGCTTCTTGCCGGTGGCGGCGCCATACATGCCGTCCCGCGCGTGGGTCGCGGTGGAGAGCAGCCGGTGCGACGAGAGCATCCCCTCCTCCGGCGTGCCGGACCAGATCACGTCCTCGCCCAGCAGGGTGCGGTCGGGGAACTCCGCCAGGGTCGCCATGGTGGCGGCGATCACGCCCCTGTTGCCCACCACCACCGAACCGGGCGAGCGCACGACGATGTCGTCGCTGTAGTACTGGTGCAGGGTGGCGATGCCCCGGTCCTCCCAGATCTCCTTGGTGATGCCGATGATGTAGTCGGGGAAGTCCCGGAACTTGGGGTCGAAACCTTGCATGTCCTATCCTTTGTGGGTGCGGGCGGAGCCGCGGATGATCAGGGGCCCGTCGAGGCGGACACGGCGCGGCGGCGTGTCCGGCCTGTCAATCCGGGTCAGGAGAATGTCGATGGCCTGCTCCACCATGACGTTGGCGCGCTGGCGCACGGTGGTCAGGTCGTAGCTGCCCCAGGAGGCGATCTGGACATCGTCGTAGCCCACCACCGAGACCTCCCCGGGGATGGAGATGCCGAGCTCGTGGCGCAGCACGTCCATCACCGCGAAGGCCATGTGATCGTTGGTGACAAAGACCGCCTCGGGCGGGGCGTCGCAGTCGAACATGGCGCGGGCGGCGCGCTGCGCCCCCTCGAAGCTGAAGTTGCCCACCTCGCGGGCGACAAGCGAGAGCTCCGCCGCCGCCAGGCCCGCGCGGAAGCCCGCCTCGCGGTCGATCTGGGTCGAGGCGCCCTCCCAGCCGGCGATGTGGCCGATGCGGCTGTGCCCGCCCGCCAGCAGGAAGTCGGCCAGCTTGCGGCCCCCGGCGCGATTGTCCGAGGTGACGGAGGAGAGCCGCTCGTCGGGCTGGTCGCGGTTGAAGAGCACGATCGGAATGCCCGCCGCCTCGCAGCGCCGGGTGAGATCATTGGAGAGGCCGACGGAGGCCACCAGGATGCCGTCCACCTGGTAGTCGAGCAGCTCGGCGATGACCTGCTCGGTGGTCTCCTGGTCGTTCGAGGCCATGAAGACCAGCACGTGGTAGCCCCTCTCCTGGAGCGCCTTGGAGAGCCGTTCGATGGCCTCGGGGTAGAACTGGTTTTCCAGGTAGGCCACCACCAGCCCGATGATCCGGGAGCGCCCGGTGATCAGGCTGCGGGCCAGGACATTGGGCCGGTAGCCCAGCTCGTGGGCGGCGCGGCGCACCTTCTCGGCCGTGCCCTTGCTGACCGAGGCGCCGGGGGTGAAGACCCGGCTCACCGCCGAGCGGCTGACCCCGGCCCTCTCGGCCACGTCGAGAGCGGTGACCTTACCCACCATCAGTCCGCCGTCCAGCCGCCGTCGATCATCAGGGCGGTGCCCGTGACCATGGCGGCGGCATCGGAGGCGAGGTAGACGGCGGCGCCCGAGATGTCGGCCACCTCGGCGACCCGGGGCAGCTTGATCTTCTCCATGATCCAGGCCCGGCGCGCGGGGTCCTCGAAGGTCGCCTCGGTCAGGGCGGTGCGCACGAAGGTGGGGCAGATGGTGTTAATGCGCACCGCGCTCTTGCCCCATTCGACGGCCATGGCCTTCACCATCCCCTCCAGCCCGTGCTTGGAGGCGCAGTAGAGGGCCCTGTCGATGCCGCCGACATGGCCCATCTGGCTGGAGATGTGGATGATGGAGCCGCCGCGCCCCGCCGCGATGAGGGCGCGCGCTGCCTCGACGCTGAGGAAGTAGGCGGCGCGCAGGTTGAGCCCCATGACCGCGTCGAAATCCTCGGGCCGGGTCTCCAAAGCCGGGGAGTGGCGCGCCAGGCCAGCGGAATTGAGGACAATCTCGAAGGGCCGCGCAAAGGCACCGCGCACCTGCTCCAGATCCGCCTGATCGAGGACCAGGGCCTCGGCGGACCAGCCGCGGGCGCGCATCTCCGCCACGATCTCGGCCAGCAGATCGCCGCGCCGCGCGGCACAGACCACCTCGGCCCCGGCGGCGGCCAGGGCCATGGCGCAGCCCAGCCCGATGCCCGAGGAGGCCCCGGTGACGAGGGCGCGCTTGCCGCTCAGATCGAAGGACGGGAGGGGGGGAAGATCGCTCATGCCGCCCTCCCGGTCTCGGGGTCGAAGCCCGCCCGGGCCTTGTTGAACTCGCGCATCCGGGCAAAGACGTCGACGCCGATCTGATGGTACATGTGCAGGAGGTCCACCAGGACCCAGTTCTCGCGGATCAGCCCGCCCTCGAGGCGCCAGAAGTCGAGCGACCGCATGGTGATCTTTTTGTCCACCGGCGGGATGCCGAGCCAGCCGTCGCGGGTGATCGACTGGACCATGTTGGGCCAGCCGGTGACGGCGGCGAAGTTGCGGTCGCCGAAGAAGTGGTAGGTGATCTCCTCCAGATACTGGCCGCGGTCCGGCATGGCCCGCAGGAAGGGGATCTGGTGCCAGTTGCGAAAGCCCGAGATGCCGCGCCCGGTGCCGATGCCCGAGGGGCCGTACCAGCTCATCTTGGGGTGCCAGAAGCGCTCCATCTCCATCACCTCGGGCCCGCCCTGGGAGGGGTGCTTCTTGAGATGGTCGAGCATCTCGATGATGTGGCGGCAGGTGGCCGCCCCCTCCTCTTCCACGTAGGGGCCGGGCACCATGCCGTCGTTCCCCGCCGGGGCGGGCACGTGCCATTCGCGGCCCAGAGAGGGGGCCAGGGGCCAGGCCCCGGCCTGCATCATCACCTCGGGGATGTCCCAGAGCGCCTGCATCTCGACGATCTTCCCCGCCTCGATGCGGTAGAACTCGTGAAAGCGCATGTGGGCCAGGTGGCCGGTGGGCGGGATGTCGTGCCAGGGGGCGGCGAAGGTGCCGCAATAGTAGCCGCCGCAGCCGACCCAGTCGGCCCCCTCGGGGGTGGGGCCCGCCATGACAATGTGGTCGCGCCGCTCCAGGTCCGGCAGGGCCCGCGCCAGGGGGGCATAGACCCGGTCCACATAGTCCTCCACCCCCGCGATGGTCTCGAAGGGATAACAGAGGTTGAAGCTCACCTCCGGCGCGCAGGCCGCCTTCAGGCGCGCGCGCAGGAGGTCGAGGTCGAGGTCGTAGAGCGCCGCCCGGATCGGGGCCAGGAGCTGCTTATGATCGGTGTGCCTGTCCATGTCTTCCAAATGGTTCAAATCCCGGGAGGTCCGGAGGGCAGCGCCCTCCGGAGATCGCAAGGCGATCTGTCTCTAGTCCGCCGCCGCCACCACCGGCGCGCCGGTGCCGTAGGGCACGTTCACCCCGCCGTAGCGCCGGACCCGCAGGTTGCACTGCTCGGCATGGCCGACGAAGCCCTCGAGCATGCAGAGCCGCGAGCCGTAGGCCCCCATCTCGGCCGCTGCCGCGTCCGAGGTGATGCGCTGGTAGGAGTGGGTCTTGAGGTACTTGCCGACCCAGAGACCGCCGGTGTAGCGGCCGGCCTTCTTGGTGGGCAGGGTGTGGTTGGTGCCGATCACCTTGTCGCCGTTGGCCACGTTGGTGCGGGGCCCGAGGAAGAGGGCACCATAGCAGGTCATATTCTCCAGGAACCAGTCGTCCCGGTCGGTCATCACCTGGACATGCTCCGAGGCCACCTCGTCGGCCATCTGGAGCATCTCCTCGTAGGTCTCGCAGAGGATCACCTCGCCGTAGTCCTCCCAGGAGGCGCGGGCCGTCTCGGCGGTGGGCAGGATGCCCAGGATGCGCTCGATCTCGGCCATGGTGTCGCGGGCCAGCTTCTCGGAATTGGTCAGGAGGACGCAGGGCGAGTTGTAGCCATGTTCCGCCTGGCCCAGGAGGTCCGTGGCGCAGATCTCCGCATCGACCGTCTCGTCGGCGATCACCATGGTCTCGGTGGGACCGGCGAAGAGGTCGATGCCCACCCGCCCGAAGAGCTGGCGCTTGGCCTCGGCCACGAAGGCGTTGCCGGGGCCGACGAGGAGGTGCACCGGGTCGATCGTCTCGGTCCCCAGGGCCATCGCGCCCACGGCCTGGATGCCGCCGAGGACGTAGATCTCGTGCGCCCCGCCCAGGTGCATGGCGGCGATCACGGCGGGGTTGGGCGCCCCCTTGAAGGGGGGCGTGCAGGCGATGATCCGGGGCACGCCGGCGACGGCGGCGGTGGCCACCGACATGTGGGCCGAGGCCACCATGGGGAACTTGCCGCCCGGCACGTAGCAGCCCACCGACTGGACGGGGATGTTCTTGTGGCCCAGCACCACGCCGGGCATCATCTCGATCTCGATGTCCTTCATCGAGTCCCGCTGCGCCTGGGCGAAGCGGCGGACGTTCTCCTGGGCATACTTGAGGTCGGCCATCTCCTGCGGGCTGACCTGGGCCATCAGGGCCTCGATCTCTTCGGGGCTGAGCCGGAAGCTCTCGGGGGCGTAGCCGTCGAACCGCTCGGAAAGCTCGCGCACCGCCGCGTCGCCGCGGGTCTCGATCTCCCTCAGGGTGCGCTCCACGGTCTCGCGGGTGCGGCTGTCCTCCTCGCTGCGGGCCGCATCCGATTTGCCGCGTTTCAGGTAGGTGATGGTCATGTCGTGCCTCTTGTCGTGTCAGGCCGCGGCGGAACCTTCTCGCCGCGGTCGAAGGCTTCCCAGCCCTCGCCGTTGAAGATGTCTTGTCCGAGCTGGGCCAGGACATGGGGGAAGTCGACCATGACCCAGTTGTCCTCGATCTTGCCCTCGGTCACCTTCCAGAAATCCATGTAGCGGATCTCCACCCGCTTGCCGGTGGGTTCCACGCCCATGAAAGGCCCGGAATGGGTGGCCTCCTGGCGCCCGAAGGCGGCGGCCCATTCGCCCATGTAGAGGCGGGCCTCGTCGATGCAGACTTTGTCCGAGAAGGCCGCCTGGAAGGGGCGCTGCCAGTTGTCCTGGAATTCGCGCAGGCCCTTCTTGGTGCCGCAGCCCTGGTTGCCGAGCCAGCGGAAGTTCTCGTGGAAGAAGGCGCCAATGCCCTCGATGGTGTGGTCGTTCAAGCCGTCCACCATGTCCTCGATCACCCGGCGGGTTTCCTCGGTCTTGGCCATGTCCGTGTCGCGGCTGAGGACCGCCTGTTCGGGCCGGGACCCTTTCATTTTCGAGCTCCTTTTGACTTTGCGGGCCGCCGGGGCGCTGCCCCGGACCCCGGGATATTTCGGGCCAACGGAAGGGGCTGAGTCATCCCTTCACGGCTCCGGCGGTGAGGCCGCTGACGATCTGGCGCTGGAAGACCATGACCAGCAGGAAGAGCGGCGCGGTGATGGAGACGGCGGCGGCCACGGCCTCGACCTGGTCCGTCGTGGTGGTCTCGCGGTTGAAGTAGCCGGCGATGGCCGGGACCATCGTCTGGTTCTGGGCGTCGAGCAGCAGGGAGGTGACGAGGAAGTCGTTATAGCCCAGCAGGAAGGAGAAGAGGCCGGTGGTGATGACGCCGGGCCACATGACCGGCATGATCACCCGGCGGAAGGCCTGGAAGTGGGAGCAGCCGTCGACCCGGGCGGCCTCGTCCAGCTCCGAGGGTATGTTCTGGAAGAAGGAGCGCAGCATCCAGATGGTGAAGGGCTGGTTGATCGAGACGAGCACCGCGATCACCGCCCAGGGCTGGCCGTAGAGGGTGGGCGACATCTCTCCCAGCAGGGGCCGCAGGATCTCGGCCGAGTTGATGAACCAGGGCAGGTAGCCCGCCACCAGCACCGAGTGCGGCAGGGCGCGGAAGATGAGCGCCATGATGAGCAGCCAGAAGGCCAGGTTGGAGCCCGAGCGGGCCAGGCCGTAGCCCGCCAGGGTGCCCACGGTGAGGGAGATGGTCACCACCCCCGCCGTCACCAGCATGGAGTTGAGGAAGTTGCGGTAGAACTCGTTCTCGGCCCAGACGGCGACGTAGTGCTGGGTGGTGAGGCCGAGGATCGGCTCTCCCAGGGGGCCGAGGAGGGCGTTGAGGGGCGCCAGCGCCAGGGGCAGGAGGCCGAAGAAGAGGAGCAGGAAGGCGAGCGCGTAAAGGAGCGCGCCGACGATCCAGCCCAGCGCGATGAAGGGCCCCTCGGCGTAGCGGCGCACCAGAACCGGCAGGGCGGTGAAGGCCCAGCGCAGGGCCAGGAAGAGGACCAGCAGGCCCAGGAGGATATCGAGCGCCGAGAGGCCCTCGCCCCGCTCAAGGGTGTTGGGGCCGAAGATCACCGCCCAGGGGCTTTCGGCGAAGGCGTCGCGCGGGGCCTTGAAGCTCATCACCGTGATCCAGAAGATCGGGAAGGCGGCGATCAGGCACCAGAGGGTGAGGAAGCTTGCCGAGGAGAAGCGCAGCAGGAAGGACTGCCGCATGGCTTTCGAGGTCTCGCTCATCAGTGGGAGCCTCCCTTGTGGTCGCGCCAGGTGCGGCGCAGGGGCAGGATCAGCAGGATCACGATCCCGATCATGGTGAGCATGGCGCTGGCCGAGGCGCGGGCGATGGCGCGGTTGCCCGCATCGTCCGGGGTGAGGAAGTCATAGGTGAGCCACTGCAGCGAGATGACGTGGGCCTGGCTGCGGAAGCCGACGATCTCCTCGAAGACGCGGTAGCTGTCCATCAGGTGGATGAGGGCGATGAAGATGATCAGCGGCATGAGGTGCGGCACGATCACGTGGCGCAGGCGCTGGAAGCGGTTGGCCCCGTCGATCACGGCGCTTTCCAGGGTGTCCATGTTCACCGTCTGGAGGCCCGCGTAGAAGATCACGAAGGCGAAGGGCGCCACGTGCCAGACCCGGTAGAAGTACATCAGCAGCTCGATCGTCCAGGCCTGGGCGAACATGGCGATCTCCTGCCCGGTCCAGCGTTCCAGGAGCGCCGTCAGGATGCCGTCGCCGACGAAGAGCCAGTAGATCGAGAGCGAGCCGATCACCGGGGTGATGATGAAGGGCAGGAGCGAGACGAAGATCACCGGGCCGCGCAGGGCGCGGGCGGCGTTGTTCACCGCCAGCGCGATGGCCAGGCCCACGCCGATCACCAGCGGCAGGGTCACCAGGGTGAAGACCAGGGTGAAGCGCAGGGCCTTCCAGAAGTCGATCTGCCAGATGTCGCCCCAGGCGCCCGCGCCGATGGCCTCGGCCACTTTGTCCAGTTGCAGGACGTTGCGGTAGCTCTCGAAGCCGACCCATTCGGTGGTGGTCTGGGTCCGGCCGTCCGGGCCGATCACCGGGACGGTCTTGAGCTCGGTCACGCAGGTCTGGGTGAGGAAGCCGGGGGTGCAGGTCTCCACCTCCACCTGCTCCATGATCGGCTGGGTGATCTGGAAGGAGAGGATCAGCACCGACACCAGCGGCAGGGCGATGAAGAGCATCATCATGAAGAGCGAGGGCGCGACGAAGGCGAAGAATGTCCGGTACTTCATGGTCCTGTCCTTTGGGCCGGTCCGGCGGCCTTGGCGAGGGACGGCGCGTCCCTGGCAAAGCCCGCCCGGGGGGTGAGGGGGTGGCAGGCCGGGCGTGCCGGCCTGCCGGGGGGCGTTATTCGAGCACGCCCGCCTCCTTGGCGGAGGTGGTGTAGGCTTCCTCGATGGCCGTGAGGGTCGCCGCCGCGTCCCGCTCGCCGGTCAGGAAGGCCGGGATCTCGTTGCCGAGGGCGGTGTGCAGGAGGCCCATCTGGGTGGTCGAGGGATAGGCCGGGGGGGCCGGCTGGGCCGTGGCGGTGGCGATGGCGCCTTCCGCCAGCGGGCCGGGCTGGTAGCCCGAGATGAGCCAGATGGCGGCATCGTTGTTGGCCTGAACCATCTCCGTGTCGAGCCCCTCCATGGCGACGCGGAAGGCGGCCTCGGCCTCCTCGTCGGTGATGTTGGCGGCGATCACGATGCCGTCCCACCAGAGGGTCGTGGCCGGCGGCCCGCCCTCGGCGGCGCGCGGCGCCATGCCCATCTTGACCTTGTTGACGACCTGGCTCTCGGCCTCATCGTTCATGGCCCCGGCGCGGCTGGCCCAGAGGTTCGCCATGGCGATCTTGCCCTGCTGGAACTGCTGCTGGACGTAGGTGGAATCGGAGACCAGCACCTCGGGGTCCATGTAGTCCATCGAGGCCTTGATGGTCTCCAGCGCCTTCATCCCCGCCTCGGAGTTGACCGCGGTGGTGTTATCATCATTGAAGAAGCTGCCGCCGTAGCCGACGTACATGTTGTTGAAGTCCTGGGCCAGGTTCCAGCCGGACTTGAGGGTCGCGCCCAGGGGATAGTCCACCACGCCGGCCTCGCGGATCTTCTCGGCCGCCGCCAGGACCTCGTCCCAGGTCTGGGGCTGCTCGATCCCGAGATCGGCCAGGATGTCCTCGCGGAACATCAGGTGCTGGGTGTTCACCATCATGGCCACGGCCATGATCTTGCCGTCCACCTTGATGAGCTGGTTCGGCGCCAGGTTCTGGCCGTACTTGGCGACCAGATCGTCGAGCGGCCGGATCGTGCCCGCGTTCAGCAGCGGCGTCACGGTGCCGTTGGAGACCCCGCCGATGTGGTAGAGCGAGGGGTTCGCCTCGAAGGCGGCGGGCTGCTTGGTGCGGAACTCCTGGTCCAGTTCGGCCTGGACGTTGCCGCACTCGGCCATGGCGTCGGTCACGGCCTTCCAGGCCTCGAAGCCGGCCGAAAGGATCTTCACTTCTGTCTCGTTCTCGAAGGCGCAGGCCGACCAGGCGGTCGTGCCAAGGAGGCTCATCGCCCCCGCCAGTGCCAGTTTCTTCAACATCATTTGGTCAACTCCCTGTTGCAATGTTGCGGGGTGCACCTTGCAAGCCTGCACCCCGTCCGGCCCTTTGCGGACCGGGACTTTCCTCAGCCGAGCGCCATGCGTTCGCCTGTGGCCCTGTCAAACACGTGACAGATTTCGGCCGGGACCGAGAAGGAGACCTGGTCTCCGATCTCGGCCCGGTAATCCTTGTGCGCCTTGACCGACACGAGCTGCCCGCCCGCGCGGACCGCCAGCATGACGGCATCGCCCAGAAGCTCGATGGTGTAGATGGGCGCGGTGATCTGGCCCCCTGCCCCCTCGGCCACGGCGGCATCCTCGGCGCGGAAGCCCAGGGTGACCTCGCCGTCGGGGGCCTTGAGCCCCTCGATGCGCACGTTCTGGCCCTCGAAGGTGCCGCCGCGCAGGGTGCCGTCCATCAGGTTCATCGCGGGCGAGCCGATGAAGGAGGCGACGAAGGTGTTGGCGGGGTTGTCGTAGATCTCCGTGGGCGTGCCCACCTGCTGAACCCGGCCCTGCTTCATCACGACGACGCGGTCGGCCAGGGTCATGGCCTCGATCTGGTCATGGGTGACGTAGACGGTGGTGACCTTCAGCTCGTGGCTGAGGTTCTTGATCTGGGCGCGGGTGGAGACCCGCAGCTTGGCGTCGAGGTTCGAGAGCGGCTCGTCCATCAGGAAGACGTTGGGCTCGCGCACGATGGCGCGGGCCAGGGCCACGCGCTGGCGCTGGCCGCCCGAAAGCTCGGCCGGTTTGCGGTGCAGGAAGTCGTCCAGCTCCACCATGGCGGAAGCGCGGCGCACCCGCTCGTCGTGCGTGGCGGCATCGACCTTGCGGACCTTCAGCGGGAAGCGGATGTTTTCGTAGACGTTGAGGTGCGGGTAGAGGCCGTAGGACTGGAAGACCATGGCCACGTCGCGGTCCTTGGGGTCGAGATCGTTGACGACGCGGCCGTCGATGGCGATCTCGCCCTCGGTCACGTCCTCCAGGCCCGCGATCATCCGCATGGTCGTCGTCTTGCCGCAGCCCGAGGGGCCGAGCAGGACGAGGAACTCCTGGTCCGCGATGGTGAGGTTGAAGTCCGCGACGCCGACGAAGCTGCCCCAGCGCTTGTTCACGTTCCGCAGTTGGATTTCCGCCATGCTGTCCCCCGGTCGCGCCGGATTTCCGGCCTGGCTTTACGGTGCGGGAAGCGGGGTTTCATTTCAAGGATTTTTTGCACACGTGTGCAATGTTTGCGCAAGCAGGCCGGAGGTGTGCCTCAAGCGGCTGAAACTAGGGCAGTTTTTCGGAAGGCCAGTGCGCCGCGGCGGGGGCAAAAGGTGACGTTGGGGCAGCCGGGGCCGCCCCGGCGCCCCTTCCCTAGCGTTTCAGCAGGGCCTTGGCGGCGCCGACGATTCCCTCCCGCGAGGGGAGGGTCGCGCCGTAGGCCGGGCCGGTGGCGATGAAGCTGTCCTCGGCCACCAGGCGCGCCAGGGGCGTCTTCCCGGCCTCCGCGAAGAGGGCCATCAGGGCCTCCGCCTGGCCGCCGGTGCGGCGGCACTCGTCCACGATCAGCAGGGGCCTCTCCCCCACCGCCGCGATCAGAGCCTCTTCCGGCAAGGGTGCGATCCAGCGCAGGTCGATCACCCGCGCCTCCACGCCCTCCTCGGCCAGGTCCCGCTGCGCCTGGCGCGAGAGGTAGTGGCCGTTGCCGTAGGTGAGGATCGCCAGGTCCTCGCCCGCGCCGTGGATGCCCACCTCGCCCAGGCCGATGCTTTCGCCCGGGGCCGGATAGTGATCCATCCAGGCGCCATCGCCCGGCGCCAGCAGATCGCGCATCGGGTAAAGGGCGATGGGTTCCAGGAAGACCACCACGCGCTGCTCCTCGCGCGCGAGGCGGTGACATTCGCGCAGCATCCTGGCGGCATCCGCCCCGGTCGAGGGGCAGGCGATAATGATGCCGGGGATGTCGCGCAGAACGGCGATGGAGTTGTCATTGTGGAAGTGCCCGCCGAAGCCCTTCTGATAGCCCAGCGCCGAGATGCGGATCACCATGGGGTTGGCCCACTGGCCGCGGCTGAAGAAGGGCAGCGTCGCCGCCTCGCCGCGGAGCTGATCCTCGGCATTGTGCAGGTAGGCCAGGAACTGGATCTCCGGCATAGGGATGAAACCGTTGTGCGCGAGGCCGATGGCGAGGCCCAGGATCGACTGTTCGTCGAGCAGCGTGTCGATCACCCGCGCCGGACCGAAGCGGCCGTGCAGCTTTTGCGTCACGCCGTAGTTGCCGCCCTTGCGGCCCACGTCCTCGCCCATCAGCAGGGTCTCGGGGTGATCGAGCATGAGGTCATGGAGAGCCCAGTTGATCAGCCGGGACATGGGCTGGGGCTGCTCCATGGCCGAAAGATCGTTGCCGAAGAGCTGGGCGCGGGCCTCCGCCCCCGGCCCGTTGCTGGGGGTGCAGGCGCGCTTCGGGGGGATCAGGCTCGCCATCACCTCCGAGGCCGAGCCCAGGCGCTTGACGCTTGCCATTTCCTTGGCCGCCTCGGCCACCTCCTCAAGGGTCTCGCGGTAGATCGAGAGGAGCGCCTCGGGCGCGGCGAGGCCCGCGCCGATCAGGCCCCCGGCGCTGTAGAGCAGCGGATCGTGCGCCTCCTCGGCCTCCACCTCGGCCTTGGGCAGGTAGGAGGTGACCACGTCCGGCCCGGCATGGCCGTAGAGCCGCACCGTCCGGAGGTGCAGGAAGGCGGGCTTGCGGTGGGTGCGGACCCAGTGGGCCGCCGCCTCCGCCGCCGCCAGGGCGGCGAAGAGGTCGCGCCCGTCGGCGTGGAAGTACTTGAGCCCGGGGCGGTCCTCGACGGAGTTGCGGACCCAGCCCTCCGGGGTCTTGGTGGAGATGCCGATGCCATTGTCCTCGCAGACGAAGAGCAGCGGCAGGGGGACGCCCTGGACGGCGGTCCAGCCCGCCGCGTTGATCGCCCCCTGGGCGGTGGAATGGTTGAGCGAGGCATCCCCGAAGGAGCACATGACGATGCCGTCGCGCGGCAGGATGGCATGTTCGGGCCGGTTGCGGCGCGCCAGGCCGATGGAGTGGGCCGCCCCCACCGCCTTGGGCAGGTGCGAGGCGATGGTCGAGGTCTGGGGCGGGATCATCAGGGCGCGGGAGCCCAGCACCTTGTGGCGCCCGCCGCTCGTCGGGTCTTCGGCGGCACAGGCGAAGGAGAGGAGCATGTCGCGCATCATGCCCCCCTGGCCCGCCTTGCGGGCGCGGGCGATCTGGAAGGCGGCGTCGCGGTAGTGGAGGAAGGCGATGTCGTCGGGGCGCAGGGCCTCGCCCAGGGCGGCCATGCCCTCGTGCCCGGAGGAGCCGATAGTGTAGAAGCCCTGCCCCGCCTTCTGCATCTCGCGGCTCTGGAGATCGAGCGCCCGGCTCAGGACCTGGGAGCGGAAGAGATCGATCGCCTTCTCGGGATCGCGGTCGCCGGGTCCCGTCGCCCCGGTCGGCAGATCCCCCGCCGCCACCCGCCGCAGGAAGTTCTCGTGCACGATGCTGACCCGGTCCATCTGGTTCCCCCTCGTTCTTGGCCTGGGCACAGGGCTAGTCGAACGGGGGCGGGAGGGACAGGGGGGATTTTGGGTTGGGGGGGGTCAAGGGGGCGCTGCGTTCGGGGAGATCCCCGGTCAAGCCGGGGATGACGGTTGAGCTCCTACCCCAGGCACGGAATCAAGGTCGCGCAAGCGGCCGCCGTGCCAGCGCCGGACCGGCCCCGTGGGCCGGCGCTTTGGTGAAGGTACCGAGTAGCACTGAGCTAGGATGCACTTGGCTGCCATAAAGTACTGTAGCGGGGATGTTGTTGCGCCGTCCCCCGGTCCGGCGCTGGCACGGCTTCCGTCTCGCGAAAGCCGTCACCCTCGGACTTGATCCGAGGGTCTCCCAGGCCCAGGAGATCCCGGGTCACGCCCGGGATGACGGTACACCCCCCCAACCCAAAGAAAAAAGGGCCGGCCCCTCGGCCAGCCCCTTCTATTCCATTATGCAACCGGCGCGATCAGAAGAACGCCTGCAGGCCGGTCTGGGCGCGGCCCAGGATCAGGGCGTGCACGTCGTGGGTGCCCTCGTAGGTGTTGACCGTCTCCAGGTTCATCATGTGGCGGATCACCTGGAACTCGCCCGAGATGCCGTTGCCGCCGTGCATGTCGCGGGCCATGCGGGCGATGTCGAGCGCCTTGCCGCAGTTGTTGCGCTTGACGATGGAGACCATCTCGGGCGCGGCGTTGGCCTCGTCCATCAGGCGGCCCACCTGCAGAGACCCCTGAAGGCCCAGCGAGATCTCGGTCATCATGTCGGCGAGCTTCTTCTGGAAGAGCTGGGTCTGGGCCAGCGGCTTGTTGAACTGCTTGCGGTCCAGGCCGTACTGGCGCGCCGCGTGCCAGCAGAACTCGGCGGCCCCCATGGCGCCCCAGGAGATGCCGTAGCGGGCGCGGTTGAGGCAGCCGAAGGGGCCCTTGAGGCCCTGGACGTTCGGCAGCAGCGCATCTTCACCCACCTCGACGCCGTCCATGACGATCTCGCCGGTGATGGAGGCGCGCAGGCTCAGCTTATTGCCCACTTTGGGCGCCGAGAGGCCCTTCATGCCCTTCTCGAGCACGAAGCCGCGGATCTTGCCGCCGTGTTCCTCGGACTTGGCCCAGACCACGAAGACATCGGCGATGGGGGAGTTGGAGATCCACATCTTGGAGCCGGTCAGCTTGTAGCCGGTGGCGGTCTTCTCGGCGCGGGTCTTCATGCCTGCCGGGTCGGAGCCGGCGTCGGGCTCGGTCAGGCCGAAGCAGCCGATCCATTCGCCGCTGGCAAGTTTCGGCAGGTACTTCTTGCGCTGCGCCTCGGAGCCGTAGGCATAGATGGGGTACATCACCAGGCTCGACTGCACCGACATCATGGAGCGGTAGCCGGAATCCACGCGCTCCACCTCGCGAGCGACAAGCCCGTAGGAGACGTAGTTGCCGCCCAGGCCGCCGTACTCCTCGGGCGTGGTGACACCAAGCAGGCCCATCTCGCCCATCTCGCGGAAGATCGAGGGGTCGGTTTCCTCGTTGGCGAAGGCCTCGATCACGCGGGGCTGCAGCTTTTCCTGGGCGTAGGCCTTGGCGCTGTCGCGGATCATGCGTTCGTCTTCCGTCAGCTGGGTCTCCAGGCGGAAGGGGTCGGACCAGTCGAAGGAGCCCAGGTCGGGGGCGTCCTTGGCACGGAGGATCGGAGCTTCGGCGTTCATGGCGTGTCCTTCTCTCTATCTGTGGGGTGTGAATTTGGCCCCCTTATTGCAAAGATGGGGCGGAAATACTATCGCTGCTTTTTCCTGCATCCATGAGAAAAAGTCATATGATCGCCCCGCGCCGCTTCCTGCCCTCCATCTCGGCCCTGCTTGCCTTCGAGGCGGTCGCGCGGCTTGGCAGCGCCACCAACGCCGCCGCCGAGCTGAACCTCACCCAGTCCGCCGTGAGCCGCCAGCTCAAGGCCCTGGAGGACCAGCTCGGGGTCTCGCTGCTGGTGCGCCAGGGCCGCGCTCTGAGCCTGACCGAGGCGGGGCGCTCCTACGTGCCTCAGGTGCGCGAGGTGCTGAACAGGCTGGCCCAGGCCTCCGTCTCGGTGCGGACGAACCCCACCGGCGGGCTGCTCAACCTCTCCATCCTGCCGGCCTTCGGGATGCACTGGCTGGCGCCCCGCCTGCGCGATTTCGCACGCGCGCACCCGGAGGTGACGGTCAACCTCTCGACCCGGCTGCGGCCCTATGCCATCGCCGAGAGCCCCTTCGATGCCGCCATCCACTTCGGCCGCGAGGACTGGCCGGGGGTGAAGTACCTGCCGCTCATGCCGGAAACGGTGGTGCCGGTCTGCGCCCCCGCCCTGCTCGAGGCGCCGCTGGAGGCCCCGCGCGAGATGCTGAACCTGCCGCTGCTGCATCTGGAGACCCGGCCGCGCGGCTGGGCGCGCTGGCTCTCGGCCCTGGGGGTGGAGGCGGAGCCGCCCGCGGGCATGGTCTTCGACCAGTTCTCCACCATGGCCCAGGCGGCGATCCACGGGCTGGGCGTGGCGCTCCTGCCGACCTTCTTCGCCGATCCCTACCTGCGCGACGGCCAGCTCGCCCTGGCCTCGCGCCAGACCACCCAGTCGATCGGCAGCTACTACCTGGTCTGGCCCGAGGGCGAGCGGGAGAGTGCCGCGCTGCTCTCCTTCCGGCGCTGGCTGGCCGAGCAGGCGGCGTCGGAGCCGGATGCCCGGCCCGCTTAGGCCACATTGATGCCATAATCCTGAAGTATCTCTTGCCTCTCAAGGCGGTGGGGGCCGCACTCAAGGAGCATCCGATGCTTACGAAATTGCGCACAGGCGCCGCAGCCGTTCTTGCCCTGGCAGCCCTTGCCGGGCCCGCTGCGGCGATGGATCACGAGGTGCTGATCGTGGATGGCGCCTATTTCCCGCCGGTGATCTTCGCCTCGATCGGCGACAGCCTGACCTTCATCAACGAGTCCAGCGACTCCCACGAGGTCATGGCCAGCGACGACAGCTGGCGCTCGGGGATGATCCCGATCGACGGGACCTTTTCGCTGGAAATTCAGGCAGATACTCACCTGACCTTCAATGCGACGGCCGAGACCGACAGCAGCGACGGCAGCGGTGACATCTTCCTCGAGCAGGTCGGCGAGATCGTCCTCGGCCCCGATCAGGCGGCCATGACCGACTGATCCGGCCCCGGCCCCGCCTCCGCGGCCCGCCGCCCCGGGCGCGGGCCCACCTGCGGCCGGTGTGATACCGGCAGACCCCGCTAGAGGGGCTCGATCAGCTCGGGCCCCTCGGCGCGATTCGAATTGACGGTCCTTTCCACCCGGTGCCAGCGCAGCGTCTCCTCCGGCGCGGGCTTCATCAGGGGAGCGGCCCCCTTTCCCGCCTCCCCCAGCCAGAGCGGCCAGTCCTCCTCCTCCAGCACCACCGGCATGCGGTGGTGGATCGCCTGCATGGCCTGGTTGGCGGCGCAGGTGACCACCGCGCAGGTCGGCATCTCCTGGCCCTCAGCGTCCTTCCAGCTCTGCCAGACGGCGGCAAAAGCCAGGGGCGCGCCGTCGCTGCGGGTGATGTACCAGGGGTTGCGGTTGCCCGCCTCGTCCTTGGTCCATTCGTAAAAGCCGCTGGCCACGATCAGGCCGCGCCGATCCCGCGCCGCCGACCGGAAGGCGGGCTTCTCGGCGATGGTCTCGGCCCGGGCGTTGATCAGCAGCGGCCCGTCGTTGGGCTTCTTGTACCAGTGCGGGATGAGACCCCAGCGCATGGCTCCGAGCCGCCGCTGGCCCAGCCCGTCGCTGGTGACGATGTGCACCCGGTTCGTCGGGCAGACGTTGTAGTTGGGCGCCTGGGGCAGATCGTTGGCCGGGGCCGCGGCAAAGAGCCGGGCCATGGCATCGGGGGGGAGGGTCACGGCCATGCGTCCGCACATCGGTCCTGCCTTTCACTTGGGCGTCTCCCTGCCGAGACTAGCCCGCCCCGGCGGGAGAGGCAAAAGCCCGCCGCCTTTGGCTGTTGCCTTGTGCCCAATTCTGCAACAGTGGATGGGCGTCAGATTCCCGAGGCCCCATGCGACAGTACCTTCCCATCAGCGCCCTCCTGCTCGGCTCCGCCCTGCTGCTCATCGGGGGCGGCATCAACGGCCTGATCCTGCCCGTGCGGGGCAACCTGGAGGGCTTCTCCAGCCTCTCGCTGGGCCTTCTGGGAACGGGCTGGGCCATCGGCTACGTGGCGGGCTGCATCATGACCTCGGCCCTGGTGGCGCGAGTCGGCCACATCCGCGCCTACGGGGCCTTCGCCGCCATCGCCGCCGTCTCGGTGCTGGGCAGCGCCATCCTGCTCACCCCCTGGGCCTGGATCGTCCTGCGCGGGGTCTGCGGCTTCTGCTTTGCGGGCACGGCCATGGTGGTCGAAAGCTGGCTCAGCGAGCAGACCGCGCCCGAGCAGCGCGGGCGGGTCTTCGGGCTCTACACCATGGTCAACCTGGCGGCCAACACGGCGGGCTACATGCTGATCATCGCGGGCGATCCGTCGGGCTTTCTCTTCTTTGCCCTGGCGGCGATCTTCTATTGCCTGGCGCTTGTGCCCACGGCGCTCAGCTCCAGCTCCACGCCGGCCCCCCTGGTCAGCGTGAAGCTGAACCTGCGGGCGCTCTGGCGCAACTCCCCGGTGGCGGTCTTCGCGGTCTTCTGGGTCGGGGTCTCGAACGCGGCCTTCGGCACCCTGGCGGCGGTCTATGCCCAGCAGGTGGGGCTTGTCCTGGCCGCCGTGGCCTTCTTCACTGCCATCCCGATCCTCGCGGGGGCGGTGATGCAGATCCCCGTGGGGCTCCTCTCGGACCGGATGGACCGGCGCAAGGTGCTCGTCGGGGTGGCGGCCCTGGCCCTGGTGGCCGATGCCGCCTTCCTGATCCTGGCCCCCGAGGGGCGGGCCGCCAACCTGGTGCTGGCGGCGCTCCTGGGCGGGTCGATCTACGCCCTCTACCCGGTCATCGTGGCCCACGCCAACGACCACGCCGCCCCCGGCACGGCGATCCAGATCTCCGGCGGCCTGCTCCTGACCTTCGGCATCGGCTCGATCATCGGGCCGACCCTGGCGGGCTGGGCGATGGAGACGGTGGGCAGCCGCGCGCTCTTCCTCACCACGGCGGTCTCGCACGGGATGGTCATCGTCTACACCCTCTGGCGCATCTCCCGCCGCAAGCCGGTGGCCGAAGTGGAGAAAACCAGCTTCCAGCCGATCAACGCGGGGCGGCCCTCGAGCCTGCAGACGGTGGAGCTGAGCCAGCCGGATACGGCGGGGCGCGCGGAGGGGGAGGCGCGGGCGTGACGGGGGGTGTGGTGCCGGTCGTGGCCCCGGGGGCTCGCTGGGGCCGGGAGACCCTCGGATCAAGTCCGAGGGTGACGGCTTGAGAGGAACGGAGGCGTGCTAGGGTTCAAGACCAATCGTCATCCCCGGCTTGACCGGGGATCTCCCGGAGCGGAACGACCCTCGGAACAGGTCCGAGGCTGACCCCTCTCACAAGACAGAAGCCGTGCCAGCGCCGGACCGGGGGACGGCGCTGCAACATTCCCGCTACAGTACTTTATGGCGGCCATGTACATCCTAGCTCCGCGCTCCGCGCTGCCGACCGCCAAAGCGCCGGCCCACGGGGCCGGTCCGGCGCTGGCACGGCGGTCGCTGGCGCGACCTTGATTCCGTGCCTGGGGAGAGAAGCCCATCCGTCATCCCCGGCCTGACCGGGGATCTCCTGGAGCGGGAAGGCCCTCGGATCAAGTCCGAGGAAGCCCCCTCACGCGGGACAGAAGCTAAGACCATTCGTCATCCCCGGCTTGACCGGGGATCTCCCGGAGCGGGGAGACCCTCGGATCAAGTCCGAGGGTGACGCCCACCCCCCAAAAAACCAAAACGCGGCCCCCCGAAGGGAGGCCGCGCCATCGCTCCTAAAAACCCCTCAGCCCTACTTCGCCACAATCCGGCCGTCGGTGTAGGGCGCGTAGGGGCCCTTCTCGGCCAGGTACTCCGCCGTCACGTCCGCGAGGTCGGGGCCGAAGTCGTAGGCGTTGGCCGCGTCCTGGAACATCTTGTAGCCGTCGCCGCCGTTGCGGACGTAGTTGTTGGAGACCACGCCGTAGGTCTTGTCCATCTCGATCGGCGCGCCGCCGACCATGACGTCGCTGATGCGGCTGCCCGCCTCGGCGCTGGCGTCAAAGGCGAAGGACATGCCCGCCACCTGGGGGAAGCGGCCCGCGCCTTCCTCGATCTGGCTGACGCCGTTCTCCAGGGCCTCCACCAGCGTGGCACCGCTCACCTGGAAGGTCGAGAGCGTGTTCTGGAAGGGCAGCACCGTCAGGACCTCGCCCATGGTCACTTCGCCCGCGTCGATGGAGGCGCGGATGCCGCCGCCGTTCTGGATCGCCACGTCGATGCCCTGGTCCTGCACCCGCGCCAGCATGGCGTCGGCGATCAGGTTGCCCATGGAGCATTCGCCCGCCCGGCAGGAGCCGCGGTCGCCGTCGATGGCCTCGCCGGTCTCGGCCACGACCCGGTTGCGGATCTCGTCGAGCGGCTTGGCCGCCTCGGCGATGCGGTCCACGGTGCCGCTGTCCTCGGTCACGGCGGCATCCATGATCAGGGGCTCGCCCTTGGCTTCCGTCACGACGCCCGCCTCGTCAAAGGTCACGTTCAGCTCGCCCAGGAACTTGCCGTAGGCGTAGGCCTGCACGATGGCCGTGTCCCCCACCATGGTGGGATAGGGGCCCTCGGCCCGGTCGCTGGTGTTGGAGAGCAGGGTGTTGGAGTGGCCGCCGACGATCACGTCCACGCCGGTGGTCTCGGCCGCAACCCGCTGGTCCACGCCGTAGCCCGAGTGGGAGAGGACGATGATCTTGTTCACGCCCATCTCGGTCAGGCGGTCGACCTCGCCTTGGACGGCCTGGACCGGATCGGTGAAGACGACGTTGGGGCCGGGGCTGGCCAGCTCGTCGGTGTCCTGGGGCGTCAGGCCGATGAGGCCCAGCTTCTCGCCCGCGCGCTCGATCACGACGGACTTCTGGATGGCGTCGGCCAGCAGCGGCTCGCCCGAGACGTCGGCGTTGGACATGAGCACGGGGAACTCCACCGCGTCCATGAAGCCGCGCAGCACCTCGGGGCCGTCGTCGAACTCGTGGTTGCCCACGGTCATGGCGTCGTAGCCCATCTTGTTCATCATCTCGGCGGCGAGCTTGCCCTTGTAGTAGGTGTAGAAGAGCGTGCCCTGGAACTGGTCGCCGCCATCCACCAGGATCGGGTTCTCGGCCCGGCCGCGGGCCTCGTTGATCGCCGTCACCAGGCGGCCCGAGCCGCCAAAGCATTCGCCGGCGGTGTTGTCCTCGGCCGAGCAGGGGCCGTCATACTTGCTGATCGGCTCGAAGCGGGCGTGGAAGTCGTTGGTGTGCAGAATGGTCAGCTTGTACTCGGCAGCGGCGGCACCGGCGGTCAGGCCAAGGGCGGCAACGCTGGTCAGGAATCGTTTCATCGGGAGTCCCCTGTTGGTTGTTATGGCGGCATGGTGGCGCGGGGGCGGGAGCCTGTCAAAGGCTGAATGGGCCCCTGCCCTGCGGTCAGCCCGCGGCCCCTGGGCCCTGCCGCCGGGGCGGGCATCGGGCCGGGGAGCCTTGACCCCGAGGCAGGGCGCGGGCATCAGGTGGGCCATGCTGATCTTCAAGATATTCCGCCCCGACGAATGGGCGACGCTGCGCCGCGAGGGCGAGACCCTGGGCGCCCCGATCGACCTGCAGGACGGCTACGTCCACTTCTCCACCGCCCTTCAGGCCGAGGAGACGGCGGCCAAGCACTTCGCGGAAGAGGGCGACCTGATGCTCCTGGCCGTCGATGCCGAGGCGGCGGGCCCCGCGCTGAAGTGGGAGAAGTCGCGCAACGACGACCTCTTCCCGCACCTCTACCGGCCCCTGACCCTGGCGGATGTCGTCTGGGCCCAGCCCCTGCCCCTGGTCGAGGGGCGCCACCAGTTTCCCCCCGGCTTGAAGGAGAGTGCCCAGTGACCCAGTACATCGACCCCGACCGCGCCCAGTTCGAGGCCTTCAAGGCGCTCGACCGCGACACCGAGCTGAACATGCTCAACCTCGTGCGCTTCCGCGACAGGGCCAACTATCCCGGCGATCACGAGCTGGCCCGCGAGGGCCTCACCGGGGCCGAGGCCTATGCCAACTACGGCCGCTTCTCGGCCCCCGTGCTCTCCCGCGTGGGGGGCGACATCATCTGGCGCGGCAGCTTCGAGTGCACCCTGATCGGCCCCGGCGATGAACGCTGGGACGCCCTCTTCATCGCCCGCTATCCCAATGCCCGCGCCTTCCTCGCCATGGTCACCGATCCCGAGTACCAGGAGGCCGTCGTGCACCGCCAGGCGGCGGTCGAGACCTCGCGCCTGATCCGCACCCAGGGCCTGCCCCTGACGGGCCACTTCGCATGAGAAAAGCCGCCGAGCGGTGGGGCCTCGCGGCCCTGCGCCGGCTGGACCCGGAGCGGGCCCACGGCCTGGCCCTGACGGCCCTGCGGGCGGGCCTGGCGCCTGCCCCCGGCCCCCTCACCTCACCCCGGCTGCGGACCCGCCTGGCGGGGCTCGATCTGCCCAATCCGCTGGGGCTGGCGGCGGGCTTCGACAAGAATGCCAGCGCCCTCGCGCCGCTGGCCCGGGCCGGCTTCGGCTTTCTCGAGGTGGGGGCCGCCACCCCCCTGCCCCAGCCCGGCAATCCCCGGCCCCGGCTCTTCCGGCTGGCCGAGGAGGAGGCGGCAATCAACCGCTTCGGCTTCAACAATCAAGGCATGGCGGCGATCTGCGCCCGCCTCGCGGCGCGGCCCAGGGGCGCCGTGCCGGTGGGCCTGAACCTCGGCGCCAACAAGCAGAGCGCCGACCGCGCGGCGGACTTCGCGACGGTCATGGAGGCCGCGGGCGGGCTGGTCGATTTCGCCACGGTCAACGTCTCCTCGCCCAACACCGAGCGGCTGCGCGACCTTCAGGGCAAGGCGGCGCTGGAGGCCCTGCTGGCGGGTGTCATGGCAGTGCGGGGTGAGACGCCGGTCTTCCTCAAGATCGCGCCGGACCTGGAGGAGGCCGAGCTGGCCGACCTGGCCGAGGTGGCCGAGGCGGCCGGCGTGTCCGCCATCATCGCCACCAACACCACCCTGGACCGCAGCGGCCTGCGCAGCCGTCACGCGCAGGAGGCCGGCGGCCTTTCGGGCCAGCCGCTCTTTGACCGCTCCACCCGGGTGCTGGCGCGCCTCTCGGGCCTGACGCGGGTGCCCCTCGTTGGGGTCGGCGGCATCGGCTCGGCGGAACAGGCCTATGCCAAGATCTGCGCCGGGGCCTCGGCCCTGCAACTCTACACGGCGCTGGTCTATGGCGGGCTCTCCCTGGTGGAGGAGATCGTCACGGGCCTCGAGGCGCTTCTGGAAAGGGACGGCTTTGCCACGGTCGCGGAGGCCGTGGGCAGCCGCCGGGAGGGCTGGACATGATCACACTCTGGCACAATCCGCGCTGCTCCAAGTCGCGCCAGGCGCTGGCCCTGCTGGAGGCCCGTGGCGCCAAGGTGCAGGTGCGCCGCTACCTGGAGGATGCGCCCGATGAAGCGGAGATCCGCGCGGCGCTGGCGGCCCTCGGCCTGCCCGCGGTTGAGCTGGTGCGGCGCCAGGAGAAGCCCTTCAAGGAGGCGGGCCTGAGCGCGGAGAGCGACCCAGAGGCGCTCATCGCGGCCATGGCGGCCCATCCCATCCTGATCGAGCGGCCCCTGGCCCTGCGCGGCGCGCGGGCCGTGATCGGGCGCCCGCCCGAGCGGGTCGAGGAGCTTCTCTAGCCCGCCGCCCGCTCCAGCGCGGGGTACTTGGCGCCCAAGGTCAGGCCGCGCACCACGAAGGACAGCAGCAGCGCCACCCAGAGCCCGTGGTTGCCCAGGAAGGGCACCAGCGCCAAGACAGCGGCGACGTAGCAGAGGAAGGAGATCGCCATCATGTTGCGCATGTCGCGCGAGCGGGTGGCGCCGATGAAGATCCCGTCCAGCATGAAGGCACCGCAGCCCGCCAGGGGCACCAGCACCACGTAGGGCAGATAGAGCCGGGCCACCTCGCGGACCTCGGGCGCCTTGGCCATGAGATCAATCACCGCAGGTCCGGCCAGGAGGAAGGCAAGCGTCAGGAGCAGCGAGACGGCGAAGGCCCAGAGGGTCGCCAGCCAGGCGCTGCGCCGCAGGACGGCCCGCTGGCGCGCGCCCATGGCCTGGCCCACCAGGGCCTCGGCGGCGAAGGCGAATCCATCGAGTCCGTGGGCGGTGATCATCAGGAACTGCACAAGGACCTGGTTGGCGGCCAGGGTCACGTCGCCGAAATCGGCCCCGATGAAGAGGAAGGAGACGAAGATCCCCTCGAGCATCAGCGAGCGGATCAGAATGTCGGTGTTGAGCCGCAGCATCCGCAGCCAGCGCAGCCTGTCGAAGACCAGCGCGGCGCTGCGCCAGGCCAGCCCGGCAAAGGCCGCCCGGCAGAACCAGAGACCGAGGAGCGCGCCGCTCCATTCGGCGATGAAGGTGGCCACGGCCACCCCCTGGACGCCCCAGCCGAGGCCCAGCACGAACCAGAGGTCCAGCCCCACGTTCAGCCCGTTCATCCAGAGCTGGAGGAGCAGCACCGCGCGGGTGCGTTCCTGGGCGATGAGCCAGCCGGTGATGGCATAGATGGAGATGGCCGCCGGGGCCGACCAGACCCTTATGGCCATGTAGCTGCGCGCCAGCCCCTCGACCTCTTCCGAGCCGGGGGCGATGGCGAAGGCCGCCAGGAAGAGCGGCCATTGCAGGAGGATCACGGCGATCCCCGCCCCCACGCCGATGAGCAGCCCGCGGCTCAGCAGCGCGGCCACCTCATCGGGTTCGCCATTGCCCACGGCCTGGGCGGTGAGGCCCGTGGTGCCCATGCGCAGGAAGCCGAAGATCCAGTAGAAGGCCGAGAGGATCACCGCCCCGAGGCCCACCGCCCCGATGGGGGCGGCCAGGCCCATCTGGCCCACCACGCCGGTGTCCACCGCGCCGAGGATCGGCACCGTGGCATTGGAGAGCACGATGGGGATGGCCACCTTGAGCACCCGGCGGTGGGTCACCACCTCGCGCGGGGCGAGATCACCGGCCCTGACCGCGCGGACCTCCTCCTGGGCCAGGGGCTCCGTCACCTCAGCCGCGCCGGCCGGGCATCAGGAAGTGGCCCGTGGCCTGGGCGAAGAGCCTGTCGCGGTGATCCTGCCAGGCCTCCACGTGGACCGAGGCGTAGCGCCGCCCCGAGCGGTTGATCCGGGCCCGGGCGTAGCCGTCGCGCGGCAGGCCGGAACGCAGGTAATCGACGGTGAAGTCGATCGTCTTGGGCAGGCGCGGCAGGCTCTCGGGGGTCAGCTTGGTCACATCCAGCGCGCCGCTCTCCATGTCCTCCCAGATGTAGGCCCAGGAGAGCGTGATGATCGCCGTCATCTCCAGGAAGGCCGCCGTGGCGCCGCCGTGCAGGGCGGGCAGCAGGGGGTTGCCGATCAGCTCCTCCTTGAAGGGCATGACCCCGGTGAGCTCGTCGCCGCGGCGCTCGAACTGGATGCCGAGGAACTGGATGTAGGGCACCCCCTCGACGAGGGCGCGCAGCACGCCGTCGCGGCGCTGCTTGATCTTCTGGACGGGTTCGGGCTTCGGGCGGCTCATCGCTTGGCCTCCACCGTGAAGGTGCCGGTGGCGGTGGCCACCAGGCTCTCCTCCTCCTCGTCGCGGGCGGTGGCCCGGACAAAGGCGACGGAGCGGGTCACGTGGTAGCAGGAGGCCTTGGTGACGATGCGCTGGCCCGGAGTGGCGGCGCGCAGGTACTCGATCCGCAGGTCGATGGTGGCCGTGCCGTGGGGGTTGCTGGGGTGGCTCATCACCGCGGCGCCGCAGCAGGTGTCCATCAGGGCCGAGACCGCGCCGCCGTGGATCACGCCGGTCTTGGGATCGCCGATCAGCTTCTCGGAATAGGGCATGGCGATCTGGGCCACCCCCTCGTCGAGCATTTCCAGCTTCATGCCCAGGGCCTTGGCGTGGGGCAGCGCCTCGATGAACTGCTGCGCCATTCTGTTCTTCTGCGTCATCTTTCCCGTCTTCCTAGCGCAATTGCGCCCCTTTATCGGGGTCGTATGTCGAAAGCACAAGTGTATCGGTTGCGTCTGCCGAAGGGGCACTTTACCTTGCGCCACAGGAGGCCCGCCATGGCAGAAGATCGCCTTTCATTCAAAGAGATGTGCGCGGAATTCGACGTGACGCCGCGGACTCTGCGCTACTACGAATATATCGAGCTTCTCCACCCCGAGCGCGAGGGCCGGGCACGATTCTACGGCCCGCGCGAGCTGGCGCGGATGAAGCTGATCATGCGCGGCCGCAAGTTCGGCTTTGCCCTGGAGGAGATCCGCCAGTGGCTGCTGATCTACGAGAACGAGGGCACGGTGGCGCAAATGGAGGTCTGGGTCGAGATGTCCTCGCGGCAGCTCAAGCAGCTGGCCGAGGAGCGGGCCCAGCTCGAGGAGGCCATGGTCGAGCTGAAGGACCTGCGCGACAAGACCGTGAAGTACCTGGAAGAGCAGAAGGGCTGAGGCGCCCCCCCTAGTTGACCGGCTTGATGGGCCCGGCAGGCCGATCCTCGCGCGGTAGGCGCTGGAGGATCTGCTGGATGTCGCTGGAGATCACGATGAGATCCGAGATCAGGCCCGAGGGCTGCTGATCGGCCAGCTCGTAGGCCGCCCTCTCCACCAGGTCGGCGGCCGCCTTGAGGGCGTCGCGCGGGGGGATGCGGAGGGGCTGGTCTGGCCTGTCGGTCACTGTGCTGGCGTCCTGCTGCAAGGGTCCTCTGCGCCCCCGGTTAGGCGCTACAACCTTTAAGTGCATGTCACGTAGGTCCGTTACAGCGGATCTTCGCCCCGCATCTGCACCAGTCCGGCCCCCAGCCCGCGGATCACCGCCGATGTCCTGTCGTTCACCTCCAGTTTGTCGAACATGCGCCGGGTGATGGTATCGACCGTGTGGCGCGAGATGCCGAGGATGTCGGCGATCACCGCGTTGCTCTTGCCCTTGGCGATCCAGCCCAGGATCTCGCGCTCGCGCGGCGAGAGGGTGACGGTGCGGTGCAGATGCTCGGTCAGCTCGCAGTAGCGGATGTGGGCGATCTGGGCGGCGCACTGGAGCTCGAAGATGCCCGCCGCCGAGAGCTGCGGCGCGGGCCCGCCGAAGCCCAGGCCCACGTAGGCGTTTCGGAAGTGCGGTCCGTAGACCTGCATCGCCAGCCCGTCGCCCAGCTCCGCCTCGGCCATGCGCGCGAGGTAGGCCTCCTGCTCCGGGGAAAGCTCCGCCAGGCTGGCGATCTCGCTCCAGAGGAAGGGTCGCGTGGTGCTGGCGGCGAAGTCGGGAATCGGATCGACCCGTGCCAGCCGGCCCTCGATATATTCCGCCACCCAGTTCTCGGGGAAGCCGTGCTGCACCAGCCCCAGGCGGGGCGCGCCGGGGACCTGGGCATCGTCGCGGTGGTAGCTGACCATGCCGATGCCGCGGCCCGCGAAGAAGCCGAGCGCCAGCGCCCAGAGCCCCGAGAGCCCCGTTGCTTCCTTGCAGGCGACCATGAAGTCGGTCAGAGACATCTCCGCCAAGGTGCATCCCCCCAAGCGTCGTTCCGGCCCAACTCAAGTTACTGGTAGTCACGTCAGGCGCCGCGCCCGCCTGCCCCTGGGGCAACTTTCCGCGCGGCAATTCCTTCAAGTCCAAAGTGACGTGACGTATCAATTACGTCAACCTAAACCGCTGTTGTATGGACCCCTCCGAAACCACATTTCCAGCGCAAGACCCGACCCATCCCAGACCATGACGAGTGTACAGATGACAACTGATACCATGACCATCCGCCAGATGTGCGATGCGTTCGAAGTCACGCCCCGCACCCTGCGCTTCTACGAAGCCAAGGAGCTTCTCTTCCCGATCCGCGAGGGCCAGAAGCGGCTCTTCACCAAGCGCGACCGCGCCCGCCTGAAGCTGATCCTGCGCGGCAAGCGCTTCGGCTTCAGCCTGGAGGAGATCCGCCAGCTGCTCGACCTCTACCACATGGGCGACCAGCAGCAGACCCAGATCGCCCGCGCCTACGACATCGCCCGCGAGCGCCTCGCCGAGATGGAGACCCAGCGCCAGGAGCTGGACCGCGCCATCGACGATCTCAAGGAACAGCTCAAGTGGGGCGAGAAGATGATCGCCTCCATGCAGCACACCCGCAGCGCCGCGGAATAACCAGATACCGGCCCCGCGCCGGAAGTGACCAACGTTTTTAGGGAGCCATCCATGCCAACCTACACCCCCCCGACGAAGGACATGCAGTTCCTGCTGCACGACGTGCTCAAGGTCAGCCAGGCCCAGATCCCGGGCTACGAAGACCTGGAGGCCGATTTCACCTCCGCCATCCTCGAAGAGGCCGGCAAGCTGACCGCCGAGGTCGTGGCGCCGCTCAACGTGGTGGGCGACAAGGAAGGCTGCCGCCTGGAGAACGGCGTGGTCTACACGCCCAAGGGCTTCAAGGAGGCCTTCGACCAGGTCCGCGAGGGTGGCTGGACCGGCCTCGACATGCCCGAGCAGTACGGCGGCCAGGGCATGCCCTACGTCATGGGCACCGCGGTGGGCGAATACTTCTCCGCCGCCAACCAGGCCTTCACCATGTACCAGGGCCTGACCCACGGCGCGGCCTCCGCGATCCTGGCCCACGGCACGGACCAGCAGAAGGACACCTATCTGCCCAAGATGGTCTCCTGCGACTGGACCGGCACCATGAACCTGACCGAGCCGCACTGCGGCACGGACCTCGGGCTGATGCGCACCAAGGCGGCGCCGCAGTCGGACGGCAGCTACAAGATCACCGGCCAGAAGATCTTCATCTCCTCCGGTGAGCACGACATGGCGGACAACATCATCCACCTGGTGCTGGCCAAGATCGAGGGCGGCCCCGAGGGCATCAAGGGCGTCTCGCTCTTCATCGTGCCGAAGTTCCTGGTCAACGAGGATGGCTCCCTGGGCGAGCGCAACGGCGTCGCCGTCGGCTCCATCGAGGAGAAGATGGGCATCCACGGCAACTCCACCTGTGTGATGAACTACGACGGCGCCACCGGCTACCTCCTGGGCGAGGAGCACAAGGGCATGCGCGCCATGTTCACCATGATGAACGAGGCCCGTCTGGGTGTCGGCATGCAGGGCCTGGCCCAGGCCGACGTGGCCTACCAGAACGCCCTGGCCTACGCCAAGGACCGGCTTCAGGGCCGTGCCGTGACCGGCGCCGAGGCCCCCGAGAAGGCGGCCGACCCGCTCATCGTGCACCCCGACATCCGCCGCTCGCTGATGGACCAGAAGAGCTTCGCCGAGGGCGCCCGCGCCTTCATCCTCTGGGGCGCCACCATGATCGACGCCGCCCACCGCTCCGAGGACAAGGATGCTGACGGGCTCGTCTCGCTCCTCACCCCGGTGATCAAGGGCTTCCTGACCGATCAGGGCTACGACATGACCGTGAAGGCCCAGCAGGTCTACGGCGGCCACGGCTACATCGAGGAATGGGGCATGTCCCAGTTCACCCGCGATGCCCGGATCGCCATGATCTACGAGGGCGCCAACGGCGTCCAGGCGCTGGATCTGGTGGGCCGCAAGCTGGCCCAGGACGGCGGCAAGCACGTCATGGCCTTCTTCGACCTCGTGAAATCCTTCATCAAGGATCACGCGGGCCAGGACGAGACCTTCGACACCCAGTTCCTCGAGCCCCTCAAGGCGGCCTCCAAGGATCTGCAGCAGGCGGGCATGTACTTCATGCAGAACGGCATGAAGAACCCCAACCACGCGCTGGCCGGCTCGAACGACTTCATGCACATGTTCGGTCACGTCTGCCTTGGCCTGATGTGGGCCCGCATGGGCTGGGCCGCGCAGGAGGCCTTGAAGGAGGGCCGCGGCGACGCCACCTTCTTCGAGACCAAGCTGGCCACCGGGCGCTACTACATGGCGCGCCAGCTGCCCGCGACCGCGCTGCACCTCAAGCGCATCGAATCCGGCGCGGACACGGTCATGGCCCTCACGGCCGACCAGTTCTGATTGACCTCTGGCGGGCCGGGCAGCATTGTCCGGCCCGTCCCCCTTGAGGAGCAGAGGATGCCGAAACGCTTTCGCCTGACCCGCCGCTTCCCGGTCGCCATGACCGAGGAGGGCTACCGCCGCCTGAAGAAGTTCAGCGCCGAGGCCGGTCTCGACGAGGGCGAGGCGCTCTCCTTTCTCTTCGAGAACTTCACCTCGGTGATGAACGAGGAAAACCTCACCGCTCGGCTCCGGCTCTTCAACGCCGAGCTGGAGAAACGCAAAAGATGACAGGGACACCCATGAAAGATCTTGCCGCCCCCGCCTCGCCCTGGATGACCGACGAGCACCAGATGCTGGCCGAGATGACCGCCAACTTCATCAATACCGAATGGGCGCCGAAGTTCGAGAAGTGGCGAAAGCAGTCCGAGATGGACCGCGACAGCTGGAACGAGGCCGGCGCCCTGGGGCTGCTCTGCGCCTCGGTGCCGGAAGAATACGGCGGCGCCGGCGGCGATTTCGGCCACGAGGCCGCGATCCTGATCGAGGCCGGCCGCGCCAACCTCGCCTCCTGGGGCAACGGCATCCACTCGGGCATCGTGGCCCACTACATCCTGGCCTACGGCACCGAGGAGCAGAAGCAGCGCTGGCTGCCCAAGATGGTCTCGGGCGAGATGGTCGGCGCGCTTGCCATGACCGAGCCCTCCACCGGCTCCGACGTCCAGGCGATCAAGACCCGCGCCGTGAAGGAGGGCAACGCCTACCGCCTCACCGGCCAGAAGACCTTCATCACCAACGGCCAGCACGCCGAGCTGATCATCGTCGCCGCCAAGACCGACCCGAGCCTCGGCGCCAAGGGCGTCAGCCTGGTGGTGGTCGAGACCGAGGGCGCCGCGGGCTTCCAGCGCGGCCGCAACCTCGAGAAGATCGGCAAGCACGCCTCGGACACCTCCGAGCTCTTCTTCGACAATGTCGAGATCCCGCCCGAGAACATCCTCGGCGGCGCCGAGGGCCAGGGCTTCTACCAGATGATGCAGCAGCTCCCCCAGGAGCGCCTGATCATCGCCTGCGAGGCGGTCGGCGCCATGGAGGGCGCGGTCGAGCGCACCATCGCCTACGCCCGCGAGCGCCAGGCCTTCGGCGGCCCCCTGATGCAGTTCCAGAACACCCGCTTCAAGCTGGCCGAGTGCAAGACCAAGACCGCCGTGGCGCGGGCCTTCCTCGACCAGTGCATCGCCGAGCACCTGCGCGGCGCCCTGACCGTGGAACGGGCCGCCATGGCCAAGTACTGGATCACCGACACCCAGGGCGAGGTGCTGGACGAGTGCCTGCAGCTGCACGGCGGCTACGGCTTCATGCAGGAATATGCCATCGGCGAGATGTGGGCCGACGCCCGCGTGCAGCGGATCTACGGCGGCACCAACGAGATCATGAAGGAACTGATCTCGCGGTCGCTCTGAGGCAGCGGCGGCGCCCCGGCGGGATGGCCCTGCGGAAGATGCGATCAGGCGGCGCGGCTAGGCGCGCGCGCCGCGGTCCACCCCGCCCCGGTCTCATGACACCGGGGCCGGGGCTTCGCTTTGCACGCGGCGCGGCTCTCCAGCCTGCCGCGCGGCATGACGCTACGGCGCAGATGCTTAACGAAG
Source organism: Sulfitobacter sp. (assembly GCA_965212515.1). Lineage (GTDB taxonomy): Bacteria > Pseudomonadota > Alphaproteobacteria > Rhodobacterales > Rhodobacteraceae > Sulfitobacter. The sequence continues at coordinate 2,703,902 of OZ243122.1, read as the reverse complement.
GGTTACTGGCTGCAAAGCCTGCTTCGTTTTGCCAGAAAAACTCCACGGGGGTCCGGGGGTGTGAAACCCCCGGTCGGACCGTGCAAAAGGGAGCGAACCGATGACCATTCAACTCTACTGCTTCGGCGAATCCGGCAATGCCTACAAGGCGGCCCTGGCGCTGCAACTCTCGGGCCTCGACTGGGCCCCGGTGAAGGTGGACTTCTTCGGCGGCGAGACCCGCACGCCGGACTACCGCAGCGCCGTCAACAACATGGGCGAGGCCCCGGTGATGGTGGACGGCGAGGTCCGCCTGACCCAGTCCGGCGTGATCCAGGACTACGTCTCGGAGAAGTCGGGCAAGTTCGGCGGCCGCGACAGCACGGAGCGGCGCGAGATCCTGCGCTGGGTGCTCTGGGACAACCACAAGCTCAGCTCCATGGCCGGGGTGACCCGCTTCCTGATGAACTTCCTGCCCGAGGAGAAGCAGCCCAAGGAGGTGATCGCCTTCAACCAGGGCCGCCTCAAGGGCGCCTACGAGGTGCTGAACAACCACCTGGCGGGCCGCGACTGGATCGTCGGCGATGGCGTGACCAACGCCGACCTCAGCTGCTGCGGCTACCTCTACTACCCCGAGCCCTTCGGCTTCGACCGCAGCGACTGGCCGCACATCGACGCCTGGCTGACCCGCCTTTCCGAACAACCGGGCTGGAAAGCCCCCTACGACCTGATGCCCGGCAGCCCCGCTGACCGCGCCTGACCAGTAAAGACAGGAGACATCCGATGACCGACGCTTACATCTACGACGCCCTGCGCACCCCGCGCGGCAAGGGCCGCAAGGACGGCGCCCTGCACGAGGTCACCGCCGTGCGGCTCTCGGCCCAGACCATGAACGCCCTGAGAGAGCGCAACGGCCTGGAGGGCCACGCCGTCGAGGACGTGATCTGGGGCAACGTCACCCAGGTGATGGAACAGGGCGGCTGCCTGGCGCGCTCCGCCGTGCTGGCCTCCGATCTCGACGAATCCATCCCCGGCCTTGCCATCAACCGCTTCTGCGCCTCGGGCATGGAGGCCGTGAACCTGGCCGCCAACCAGGTGCGCGGCGGCGCGGGCCAGGCCTACATCGCCGGCGGCGTGGAGATGATGGGCCGCGTGGCCATGGGCTCTGACGGGGCGGCCATCGCCGTCGATCCGACCCTGGCGCTGGAGCAGTACTTCGTGCCCCAGGGCATCTCGGCCGACATCATCGCCACCGAGTACGGCTACAGCCGGGACGAGGCCGATGCCCTGGCCGTGGAAAGCCAGAAGCGCGCCAAGCGCGCCTGGGACGAGAAGCGCTTCGCCAAGTCGGTGATCGAGATCAAGGACCAGAACGGCCTGACCATCCTCGACCATGACGAGTACATGCGCCCCGAGACCGACATGCAGAGCCTCGGCTCGCTCAACCCCGCCTTCCAGCAGATGGGCGAGGTGATGCCGGGCTTCGACAAGATCGCCATGCTCAAGTACCCCCACCTGGAGCGGATCAACCACATCCACCACGCGGGCAACTCCTCGGGCATCGTCGATGGCGCCGCGGCGCTGCTGATCGGCACCAAGGAATTCGGCGAGGCCCACGGCCTGAAGCCGCGCGCCCGCATCCGCGCCACCGCCAAGATCGGCACCGACCCCACCATCATGCTCACCGGCCCCGTTCCGGTGACCGAGAAGATCCTGGCCGAGACCGGCATGAAGATCGGCGACATCGACCTCTTTGAGGTCAACGAGGCCTTCGCCTCGGTCGTGATGCGCTTCATGGAGGCCTTCAACGTGGAGCACGAGAAGGTCAACGTGAACGGCGGCTCCATCGCCATGGGCCACCCCCTGGGGGCCACCGGCGCCATGATCATCGGCACCCTGCTGGACGAGCTGGAGCGCGCCGACAAGGAGGTGGGCCTGGCCACCCTCTGCATCGCTTCCGGCATGGGCGCGGCAACCATCATCGAACGCGTGTAAGCGCGCGAGCAGGAGTAGACATATGACCGATTTCACCATGCAGAAAGACGCCGACGGCGTCGCCCTGATCACCTGGGACGTGGCGGGCAAGTCCATGAACGTCATGTCCTTCGAGGGGCTGGAAACCCTCGACAGCCTGATCGACGAGGCCCTGGCGGACGAGACCGTCAAGGGCATCGTGATCACCTCCGGCAAGGAGGGCTCCTTCGCCGGCGGGATGGACCTGAACCTTCTCGGCAAGCTGCGCGAGAGCGCGGGCGACGACCCGGCCAAGGGCCTCTTCGAGGGCACGATGAAGATGCACGGCCTGCTGCGCAAGATCGAGCGCGCGGGCATGGATCCCAAGAAGCTCAAGGGCGGCAAGCCGATCGCCGCGGCCCTGCCCGGCACGGCGGCCGGCATCGGCCTGGAGCTGCCCCTGGCCACCCACCGCATCTTCTGCGCCGACAACCCCAAGGCCCGCATCGGCCTGCCCGAGATCATGGTCGGCATCTTCCCCGGTGCCGGCGGCACCACCCGGCTTTCTTTCAAGCTCGGCGCCATGGCCGCGGCCCCCTTCCTGCTCGAGGGCAAGATGCTGGCCCCGGCGGCGGCCCAGAAGGCCGGCCTGATCGACGAGGTGGCGGAGGATCCCGTCGCCGCGGCTCGTGACTGGGTGCTCAAGGCCACCGACGCGGACCTGGTCAAGCCCTGGGACGCGAAGGGCTACAAGATGCCCGGCGGCGCCCCCTACCACCCGGCGGGCTTCATGACCTTCGTGGGCGCCAACGCCATGGTCAACGGCAAGACCAAGGGCGCCTTCCCGGCGGCCAAGGCTCTGCTTTCGGCGGTCTACGAAGGGGCGCTGGTGCCCTTCGACACGGCCCTCAAGATCGAGGCGCGCTGGTTCACCTCCGTCCTGATGAACCCCTCCTCCTCGGCCATGATCCGCTCGCTCTTCCTCAACAAGGAAGCCCTGGAGAAGGGCGCCGTGCGCCCCGAGGGCGTGCCGGACCAGCGGGTGAAGAAGCTGGGCGTGCTGGGAGCCGGCATGATGGGCGCGGGCATCGCGCTGGTCTCCGCCCAGGCGGGCATCGAGGTGGTCCTGATCGACCGCGACCAGGCGGCCGCCGACAAGGGCAAGGCCTACTCGGAAGCCTTCATGGACAAGGGCATCGCCCGCAAGAAGGCCACCCCCGAGAAGAAGGAGCAGCTTCTCAGCCTGATCACGGCGACGCCGGATCTCGAGGAGCTGAAGGGCTGCGACCTGATCATCGAGGCGGTCTTCGAGGACCCCGAGGTGAAGGCCGAGATGACCCAGAAGGTTGAGGCGGTGATCCCCGAGGAGTGCATCTTTGCCTCCAACACCTCCACCCTGCCGATCACCGATCTCGCCAAGGCCTCGAGCCGCCCCGAGCAGTTCATCGGCATCCACTTCTTCTCGCCCGTCGAGAAGATGCTGCTGGTGGAGATCATCCGCGGCAAGGAGACCGGCGACCGGGCGGTGGCCAAGGCGCTCGACTACGTGCGCCAGATCCGCAAGACGCCGATCGTGGTCAACGACGCGCGCTTCTTCTACGCCAACCGCTGCATCATCCCCTACGGCAACGAGGCCACCCGCATGGTGACCGAGGGCGTGGCCCCGGCGCTGATCGACAATGCCGCCCAGATGCTCGGCTTCCCCGTGGGGCCGATCCAGCTCGGCGACGAGACCTCGATCGACCTCGCCACCAAGATCATGCGCGCCACCAAGAAGGCCATGGGCAATGCCTACCCGGCCTCCGAGGCGGACGACCTGATCGTCTGGATGGAGGAGAAGGGCCGCCTGGGCCGCAAGGCCAAGGCCGGCTACTTCGAGTACGACGAGAAGGGCAAGCGCCTGGGCTACTGGAAGGGCATCCACGACAAGTACCCCCTGGCCGAGGAGCAGCCCGCGCTGCAGGAGGTCCAGGACCGTCTGATGTTCGTCCAGGCCCTGGAGGCCGTGCGCGCGCTGGAAGAGAACGTGCTGATGGACATCCGCGAGGGTGACGTGGGCGCGATCCTCGGCTGGGGCTTCGCGCCCTGGACCGGCGGCCCGCTCTCCTGGCTCGACATGATCGGCACCCCCTACGCGCTGGAGCGCTGCGAGGAGCTGGCCGAGAAGTTCGGCCCCCGCTTCGAGCCCCCCGCCCTGCTGCGCGAGATGGCCGAGAAGAACCAGAGCTTCTACGGCCGCTTCGCCCCGGAGGCCCAGAAGGCCGCCTGAGCCAGGCCCCGGGCCAGATGACCCAGACGCCGCCCCCCGGGGCGGCGTTTTGCTTTTGGGGGGCTTCGTACGCTAACCCCCTTCACCGAATGCCCGATAACCTTCTCTATTGTCGGTACAATAAAACCGGCCCACGGTTGCCGACCGGCCCACAACACAGCTCAAAAACGTTGCCGGCAGAGGAAGGCGCCCTCTTTCAACTTGTCAATTCTCATCACGTCATTCAGCTTGCCATTCCATCAATAGTGGAATCTGCGCTTGGAAAATCTACCGATACAAGACTTTGCAGTCTTTGCTGACGAAAGCGGAATAAGCAATGACCGGCACATGCTCGTCGGTGCGACTGTTGTACGAAAGGTTTTCGTTCGGTCGCTCTACCAAGCAATGTCCGATTTTCGGCAAGAGCACTCAATGTTCTCAGAGCTAAAGTGGAGTAAAGTCAGCAACCAGAAGCTGGCCGAGTACAAAGCCCTTATTGACATATTCTTCGACTTTTTAGAGCGAAAGGCTCTGACTTTTCATGTTACTACATTCGACAACCATATGTGGGACCACCGTCGTTTCAACGACAACGATCCCGATCTTGGCATCTCAAAGCTATACTACCAACTGCTACTACATCAGGTTGTCCGCTGGCACGGCGACCTAGCGACCCTGTACATTTGTCTAGATCGGCGGCTGAGCACAACTCCGCTTCAAAAACTGCACCGGATCCTCAATGCAGGCGCAAAGAAGGAGTATAAACTTTCGTTCGGCCCGGTCAGAGTGCTGACAGCAAAAGATTCGAAGAAGGACGATCTTCTCCAACTTAACGACGTCGTTCTCGGCGCTGTCGCAGCCTACAAGAACAAAAAGCATGAGATACCAGGGGCTCGTGAAGCGAAGGTAGAACTCGCAAGATACGTGCTAGATCACTGCGGATTGACGAGCTATGACAGAGATAGCCCTCGGTCAAAAACCGACTTTACCGTCTGGAATCGCCGACCTCGTCGCTAGGCAGAGCCCCATACATCTAGGACTGTCTTGCAGTCTACGCGCCATGGCGTTCTCCTGACATCATCAGGATTTTCGACGCATGATGACTCTGACACACACGATATAGTTGCCACAACTACTTCGCAAGAGTTTTAGTATTACTTGTGGAAGGGCTGCATGGCGACGGTCAGCTCAAACCAATAGGGCGCTATGTCCCCCGAGCCTACAATCGTTACGCCACTGGCAATGACGGCGGGAACATCACCAGCGCTCTTGCGCGCCAGCGATGGTATCTCTTGAAATCAGAGGAACCGGCCACGGCACTCGGCACAAAAAAAAAGAGGGCCCCGAAGGGCCCCCTCTCCTCGCTCTATCCGTCAGCCGATCACTCGACGCTCAGCTCCTCCGAGAGGCGCAGGCCGGGGTCAATGACCCGCACGGCGCTCTCGTTGTACTCGGGCATCTGCTCGAGGCGCTCTTCGGAGAGACGCGGCAGGACGATGGTTTCCTGGTCGATCCGCATCTGGTTCACCGGGATGGCGACCTCGTTCTCGCCCATGCCGAGGAACCCGCCGACGCCGACGATGGCGACGACCGTGTCACCGCGCACGCCGATGAAGTCGATCTCGCCCACGTCTTCGCCGCTCTCGGTCAGCACGTTGCGGCCCAGAAGGTCACCGGCGGTGCGTTCGAAGATCGGGTTGGCCATGGCCGCCTCGCGATAGCGTTCGCGGTCCGCCTCGGCCTCGATGTTGCCCTCGGCATCGGCGTTGAAGTCCTCGACGCGGACCTCGGCCTCGGCCTGCTGCACGTTCACGTCGGCCTCGGCGCCGTCCGTGACGTTGACCTTGGGCTCGGCGTCGCTGACCTGCACGTTGGCCTCGTCACCCTGGTTGATGTCCACCTCGGCCTCGGCCTGCTCCACGTCGATCTTGGCGCGCTCGGTCTCGTCCACGTTCACCTTGGGCTCGGCCGCGGTGACCTGGATGTTGGGCTCTGATTCCTCGACGACGATCTTCGGCTCGGGGCGCTCGAAGCGGACAACCGGCTCGGGCTGCTCGAGGTCCACCTGCGGCTCACCCGTGGCCACGTCCACGTCGGGCTGGGGCACCTGGACGGTCACCACCGGCTCGGGGATGCGCACGTTGACCTGTGGCTGGGCCTGCTCGACGGTGATCACCGGGGCCTGCTGCTCCACCTGCACGTTGGGTTCCGGCACCGTCACGGTGATCTCGGGCTGGGGCTGCTCCACGGTCACGACGGGGGCCGCCTGGCTCACGTCCACTTCCGGGTCGGGCACGGTCACGTCCACCGTGGCATCCTTCTGCTCGACCACCACCTGGCCGCCCTGAAGGTCGGTCGTCTGGCGGGTGGTCTCGGCGTCGCTGTCGCTTTGCTGGGCCGAGGCGAGGCCGCCGAAGGCCACCATGGCCACGGAAGAGACGGTCAGCAGAAGGCTGGGTTTACGCTTGATCATCGTTACTACTCCTGATGTTGCACTGGCGGCGCGACGGGGGCCGGGCCGCCCTCTCAGTACCCTCCCAACAGGTGCGACAATTCATGGTTCCAAGATTTTCCGCTTGACCGGGCGCTCAGGCGCCGCCCGCCGCCTCGAAGCGGTAGCCGAAGCGGGCGATGTCCTCGGCGCAGGTGTCCGCCACCAGGTCGCGCAGCGCCGGGTCGTAGTAGGCGCGGTGGTCCCGGGCCCGGTCGGAGCGGTTGACCCGGGGCAGATCGAGCCGGAAGCCCAGGTGCGCGAAGAGCGGCGCGGCATCCTCGGCGAAGTGCTCCAGCCGGATGTAGCAGTCGGCCCGCTCGCGCCCGGCGCCGTCGCGCATGTAGTGGGCGGCGGGGCTGGCGCGCAGGCTCTCCAGGGTCTCGGGCGCGCGCAGGAAGGCGGCGAAGTCGTGCGCCTTGGCGCGGGTGACCGCCGGATGGTCGAAGGACTGGGCGCGCAGCCAGTGGTAGTAGCTCACCAGCCGGTCCCAGGGGTTGCGCACCAGGGTGAAGCAGAAGAGGTCCGCCAGCTCCTCCCGCGTCACCAGCCCCTCCAGATCGGCCAGGGTGCTGTGCTTCCAGAGCCGCCCGGCAGCGGCCACGCCCTGTACCCGGTGCCGCCGCCGCCGCGCCTTGGGCGTGTCGCCCAGGAGGATATCCTCCTTCATGGCCCGCGCCTCCAGCGCCAGGGCCAGGGAGGTGCCGCCGGTCTTTGGGATGTGGATGAAGAGATAGCGCCGTCCGCGGCTCAGGATCACGTCGGCACCTCCGGCACCCGGCCCGCGGCGGGCGGCCGGGAGGAGCGCAGGGCGATGGTGCTGCCCGCGAGGGCGATGAGCGCCATGCCCGCCAGCCCCAGGGGCGGCACCGTCTGGCCCCACATGACCCAGGCCCAGAAGCTGGCAAAGACCAGGAGCGAATACTCGAAGGTGGCGACGTGGCTCGCCTCGCCCAGTTGGTAGCCCCGGAAGATCAGCCCGATGCCGATGAGCGAGCCCACCGCCTGCACCAGGAACCAGAAGAGCATGGGCCCGTCGAGCGGCCCCCAGGCGCGCAGCACGAAGCCCGCGTGGCCCGCGGGCGCCTCGCCCCGCACCAGGAGCATCCCCACCAGCCCGAAGAGGCCGAGCATCCCGAAGAACCCGGCGGTAAGGGTCAGGGTGCTCTCGCCCTCGCACCAGGCCCGGGTGGCGACGGCCCCGATGGCATAGAGCAGGCCGGCCAGGATCGGCAGGAAGGCCACCGGATCGAGCGCCGCGGGATCGGGCCGGATCACCATCAGGGCACCGGCGAAGCCGAGGATGACGGCGAGCCAGCGGAAGGGGCCGACGCGCTTGCCCTGGAAGAGGATCGAGATGAGCACCACGAAGAGCGGCGAGGTGAAGAGCCCGGCCACCACCACCCCGATGGGCATGAGCGAGAGGCAGCCGAAGTAGATCAGCATGGCGCCCGCCTGGAAGAGGCTGCGGCCCAGCACCGCGCCGGGGCGCCTGGCCCGCAGGCTGCCGAAGCCCAAAAGCACCACCGCGCCCAGCAGGGCAAAGGCCAACAGCGAGCGCACGAAGTGGAACTGCCAGAGCGAGCCGCGCTCCGAAATGAAGGGCACGAAGTTGTCCGTCAGGCCCAGGGTGGCCATGCCGCCGAGGACCGAGAGGGCCGCCAGCCCGCCCCTGTTGATGTCGCTGCCCATTGTGCCTGCCTCCCTGCCGAAACACCCTTCCAAAGTCCCGCCCGCCCCGCAATACTCCAGCCCGAAACGGACCGATCTGCGGGGAGAGCGACATGGGATGGATGCAGGATGAAACCGGGCTCGACAAGTGCGCCGCGAACCACGTGGCCCTGACGCCCCTCTCGCACCTGCGCCGCGCCGCCGATGTCTTTGCCGACCGCCTGGCGGTGGTCCACGGCGATCACCGCGTCACCTACGCCGAGTACCACGCCCGCTGTTCGCGCCTGGCCTCGGCGCTCGCGGGCCTGGGCGTGGCCCCGGGCGAGGTGGTGGCGACGATCCTGCCCAACATTCCCGCCCAGGCCGAGGCTCACTTCGGCGTTCCCGCCTGCGGCGCCGTGCTCAACACGATCAACACGCGGCTCGACCTGGGCACGGTCAGCTACATCTTCGCCCACGGCGGCGCGAAGGTGGCGCTCGTCGATACGGAGTTCATGGCGCTGGCGGAGGCGGCCTGCGCCGAGATGGAGGGCACCCCGCCGAAGCTGATCGAGGTGGTGGACAGCCTGCCCGCCACCGGACGGCACCAGACCTACGAGGAGCTTCTGGAGCAAGGCGACCCCGGCTTTGCCTGGCACATGCCGGAGGACGAATGGGAGAGCCTGGCGCTCAACTACACCTCGGGCACCACCGGGCGGCCCAAGGGCGTGGTCTACCACCACCGCGGCGCCTACCTGATGACCATGGGCACCGTCATCTCCTGGCGCATGGTGCTCCATCCGGTCTTCATGCAGATCGTGCCGCTCTTCCACTGCAACGGCTGGAACCACACCTGGATGATGCCCCTGATCGGCGGCACCCTGGTCTGCTGCCGCGACATCACCGCCGCCAACATCTACAACGCCATCGCGGACGAAGGCGTGACCCACTTCGGCGGTGCCCCCATCGTGCTCAACATGCTGGTCAACGCCCCCGAGGCGGAGCGGCGGCCCTTCGACCACCTGGTCGAGGTCTTCACCGCCGGCGCGCCCCCGGCCCCGGCGACCCTGGCCAAGATCGAGAGGCTCGGTTTCAACGTCACCCAGGTCTACGGCCTGACCGAGACCTACGGCCACGTGACCGAGTGCATCTGGAAGACCGAGGACTGGGACGGGCTGGAACAGGACCGGAAATCCGCCATCAAGGCCCGCCAGGGGGTCGCCATGCCGATGATGGAGCACATCACGGTGATGGACGGGCAGATGACGGAGGTGCCCCGCGACGGCGCCACCCAGGGCGAGATCATGATCCGGGGCAACTCGGTGATGAAGGGCTACCTGAAGAACCCCGAGGCGACGCGGGAGGCCTTTGCCGGGGGCTACTTCCATTCCGGCGATCTCGCCGTGCAGCACCCCGACGGCTACATCCAGATCGCCGACCGCGCTAAGGACATCATCATCTCGGGCGGCGAGAACATCTCCTCGGTGGAGGTGGAGGGCGTGCTCATGGGCCACCCGGACGTGAACCTCGCCGCCGTCGTGGCCCAGCCGGACGAGAAGTGGGGCGAGGTGCCCTGCGCCTTCGTCGAGCTCAAGCCCGGCGCCTCGGCCGACGAGGCCGGGCTGATCGCCTTCGCCCGCGAGACCCTGGCGGGCTTCAAGGCGCCGAAGCGGGTGGTCTTCACCGAGCTGCCCAAGACCTCGACCGGCAAGATCCAGAAGTTCGAGCTGCGCAAGACCGTCGCCGACCTCTGAGACTGCGGCCCCGGGCGCCCCGGGGTCAGGCCGTGCCGCCGAGGGCCTTCTCGAAGCGCCAGACGCGCACCTCCTGCGCGCCCTACGCGGTCTCCACCGGGTAGCTCTCCTCGCGCGTCACCTGCCAGCCCGCCTTGCGGTAGAAAGAGGCCGCCCTCTCGTTGCCCACGGAGCAGGCCAGCCAGGCGCGGCGGCCCGCCAGGTCACGCTCCGCCCGCGCCATGAGCTGGGCAGCCACCCCCCGGCCCCGGTGCGCGGCGCAGACGTAGAACTGGTAAAGCTCGTCCCCGTCCAGCATGTAGAACCCGGCGATCTCGCCGTTGATCCTGGCGATCCGCGTCTGCGGCAGACGCTTCGCGGTCCGCGCCCGGAACTCCGATGGCTGGCGCGAGGCGACGAGCGCGGGCGGCACGATGGCAGCATGGGCCGCGTGCCAGCCCTCGTGCCACAGCTCCGCGATTGCCGCGATGTCGCTTTCCCTAGCCGGTCCGAATTCCATCACCCTCTCCCCTCTCCCGAGCGCCGAGGGGCCTTTGCCCCCCTCGGTTGCGCTGCTAGAGTTACCAGAGAAACGAGGCAGTCCAACAGTCCCCATGACGGCTCTGAAGAAATACGCCCGGCTCGAGGCGACCGGGCTCTGGCGGTCCGGTGCGGAGGACCAGCGGCGCGAGGTCATCGTCTCCTTCGGCGATGCCACGCTTGTCATCAAGGACATGAACGACCGCGCCCTCGCCCACTGGTCGCTCGCCGCCGTGGAGCGGGCCAATCCCGGCGAGCGCCCGGCCCTCTACCACCCCGATGGCGACCCGGACGAGACCCTGGAGCTGACCGACGGCGAGGCCGAGATGATCGAGGCCATCGAGACCCTGCGCCGCGCCATCAGCCGCGCCCGGCCCCGCCCCGGGCGGCTGCGCCTGGCCTCCACCCTGGTGATCGTCGGCCTGCTCCTGGCGCTCCTGCTTTTCTGGCTGCCCGGCGCCCTGCGCGACCATACCCTGCGCCTGGTGCCCCCGGCCAAGCGGGCCGAGATCGGCGGCGCCCTGCTGGAGCGGATCGAGCGCCTCTCCGGGCCGCGCTGCGCCGATCCCGGCGGCACCGCCGCCCTGGGCCTCCTGTCGCTCCGGCTCAAGGCCGGGCGGCTGGCGATCCTGCCCGATCTCACCCGCGACAGCCTGCACCTGCCCGGCGGCCTGATCCTGCTGGACCGGGCCGTGCTGGAGGATTTCGAGGAGCCCGACGTGGCGGCCGGCTACATCCTGGCCGAACAGACCCGCCGCGCCGCCCGCGACCCGCTGCGCGATCTCCTCCGCTGGAGCGGCCCCTGGCAGAACCTGCGGCTTCTCACGACGGGCGATCTGGCGCCCGAGGCGCTCGATGCCTATGCCGCCCACCTGGCCACGGCGCCCCGCCCCCCGGCCGACACCACGGCCCTGCTGGAGCGCTTTTCCAAGGCCGCCCTGCGCTCCACCCCCTATGCCTACGGGCGCGACATCACGGGCGAATCCACCCTGCCCCTGATCGAGGGCGATCCCATGGCGGGCAAGCTGACCGAACCGCTGCTGTCGGACGCCAACTGGCTGCGACTGCAAAACATTTGCGGCGGCTGAGCCTTGCGGGACCTCGCCGCACGCCTCGCCCTTTCGCCGCTGCTGGTGGCCCAGGCCCTGGCGGTGCGGCGCCGCGCCCAGCGCCTGCCCGAAGCGTCGGGCCCGCGCGAGGGCACCATCGGACAGGGCCCGCCCCTGCGCCTGCGCATCATCGGGGACAGTTCCGCCGCGGGCGTCGGCGCCAAGACCCAGGAGGAGGCCCTGGCCGGCCGCACCGTGGCCCTCCTCTCAGAACACTTCGAGGTCTCCTGGGTGCTCGACGCCCTCACCGGGGCCACCACCGCCAGCACCCTGGCACGGCTGGAGGTGGCCCGGCCCGCCCCGGCAGACCTGGTGATCACGGCCCTCGGCGTGAACGACGTGACCCGCCTGGTGCCCCCCGCCCGCTGGCTCGCCCGGCAACAGGCGCTCCAGGCCCGCATCCGCAGCCTCTACGGCCCGCGCCGGATCTACATCTGCGGGGTGCCCCCGCTCGGGGCCTTCCCGCTCCTGCCCAATCCCCTGCGCTGGGTCCTGGCGCGCCAGGGGGCGGCGCTGGAGGCCCTGATGGTGGCCCATGCCGCCGCCACGCCCGGCCTCACCCACATGCCCTTCAACCTGGATCCGCGCCCCGAATACATGGCCTCGGACGGGTTCCACCCTTCGCCCCTGCTCTACCGGCTCTGGGGCAAGGAAATGGCCAGCCGGATCATCTCCGACTGGCCCGATCTTAGCGTTTGAAAGAGGGGGCGCCTCAGCGCCGCGCGAAGGCGTCCCGGTATCCCGCGCCGCGCAGGCGGTGCAGGGCGCGGCCCAGCTCGGGCGCCGCGAAGGGCCCGGCCTGGACCACCATCAGGGTCTGGCCGCCGTGCCGCTGCTTGCCGATCCGGGCCCTCATGCCCATGCCCGCCACCCGCTTTGCCGCCCGCTGGGCGTTGGCGGGGTTGGCATAGGAACCGATCTGCACGTAGCCGCCTGCCTGGGCCTGAGGCGCGGGCTTGGGTGCGACCTCGGTGGTGGGAGTGGAGCGGCTGGAATAGACCGGCTTGCGCTTGGCGCCGGGGTTGCGGACGATCCGCTTGGCCCGCTTGCCGTCGCGCATCACCAGGGTCACCTCGCCCAGCTCGCGGCGCTGGGTGGCGACGTCGAGGTAGGGATAGATCAGCGGCACCGAGGCGGTCACGTCGCGGCCCGTGCGCTGGTCGATCAGGCGGCGCGGCACGGTCTGGGTCCAGATCAGGAGCATCTCGCTGCGGCCCTGGAGGTTCTGCTCGGCCCGCTTGGGGTTCAGCCGCCCGTCGTCCCAGACCCGCTTGTAGCCCTTGGGGACGGTGACGTTGGTGGTGTTCACCCGGTTCTCGGCCACGTGCTTGGGCACGATCCGGGTGGTGGGCGTCACCACCACCGGCGCGGCCTCGGCCACGGCAACCGGGCCGCCCCTGCCCACCACCGGGGCCGCCTGGGGCCCGCAGCGCACCGGCAGGCCGTTGCGGCTGCGCAGGTACTTCTGGGAGATCGGTGAGGCGCCCGGGCAGGCGACGACGCCCGCCGTGGCGGGGGCCTCCACCACCGACTTCGGTGCGGGGGCGGGCTTGGGCGCCGGGGCGGCGGCCACGGTCACCCGGCGCGGCTGGACCACGGGTTTGGGACGGGGGGCGACACGGCGCACCTGGGCCGGGGCCTTGGGCGCGGGGGCCGCCGCCTGGGCCGGGGCCGGCTTGGGCGCGGGCGGGGCCACGGTGATCTGGACGGGCTTCTCCGCCGGGGCGGCGGGCCGGGCCGCCGGGGCGCTTGCCACGGCACCGGCCAGGGAGGGCTGGAAGCCGCAGATCGGCTTCCGCTCGCGGTTCACGCGCGGCACCCAGGAGACGTTGCCGTCGATCCCGGCGCGGATGAAGACACAGCCCTGGCTATCGACGTACTGCTTGCCCTTGTAGGAGGCGGGCGGGAACTCCGCCGGGACGGACTCGCGGATCTGAGCCTGGGCCTGGACGGCACCCAGGCAGAGGCCCCCGGCAAGGGTGGCCATGGTCAGCAGTCTGGAAAAGGTCATTTCGCGCCCCCACACAATAAAATGTATGTGGGGCACGATGCTACACCAAGGCTGGTCTGTCTAGCGGCGGGATGGCTTTCGCCCCCCTGGCCGCGCAGATTTGCCTACTTGGTTCCGAACATGCGGTCGCCCGCGTCGCCCAGGCCGGGCACGATGTAGCCCTTCTCGTTCAGCTCCGCGTCGAGCGCGGCGGTGACGATGGGCACGTCCGGGTGGGCCTCCTTCATGCGCGCCACGCCCTCGGGGGCGGCCAGCAGGCAGAGGAAGCGGATGTTGGTGGCGCCGGCCTGCTTCAGCAGGTCGATGGCCGCGGCCGAGGAGTTGCCCGTGGCCAGCATCGGGTCCACCGCGATGACAAGCCGGTCCTCCAGCGATTCGGGCACCTTGAAGTAGTACTGCACCGGCTGGAGCGTCTCCTCGTCCCGGTAGAGCCCGACAAAGCCGACCCGCGCCGAGGGGATCAGCTCAAGCACCCCGTCCAGCAGGCCGTTGCCCGCCCGCAGGATGGAGATCAGCGCCAGCTTCTTGCCGTCCAGCGTGGGCGCGTCCATCGGCTCCATCGGGGTGTCGATGCGCTTGGTGGTCATGGGCAGGTTGCGCGTCACCTCGTAGGCCAAAAGCTGGCTGATCTCGCGCAGGAGCTGCCGGAAGACCGCCGTGGGCGTGTCCCGGTCGCGCATGATGGTCAGCTTGTGCTGCACCAGCGGGTGATCGACGATGGTCAGGTGGTCTTGCGTCTCGGTCATGTGGCATCCCCGGTTTTGCCCCGCTTCTGGCCCATGTGCCCCCGCGAGGCAAGCGGTGGGCGGCCCTTTTTGCCCCCTCAGGCGCCCGGCGAGGCCCCCAGGTGCCGCGCCACCAGGTCGGCCACGCCGGTGAAGCCCATCAGCCCCAGCGGCCCGGCGCCCTGCCCGGCCACCAGCACCGGCACCCTCTCTCGGGTGTGGTCGGTGCCGATCCAGGTGGGATCGTTGCCGTGGTCGGCGGTCAGGACGAGGATGTCCTCCGGCCCCAGCCGGGCGATCACCTTGCCGATCTCGGCGTCGAACCACTCCAAAGCCCGGGCATAGCCCGACACATCGCGGCGATGGCCGTAGAGGCTGTCGAACTCCACGAAGTTGGCAAAGACCAGGGCCCCCTCGCCCGCCTCTCCGACCAGATCCGAAAGGTGCTCCATGAGCGCCGCATCCGGTCCCTTCCGCACCTCGTCGATCCCGGTCATGGAGAAGATGTCACCGATCTTGCCCACCGCATGGACCTTGCCACCCGCCGCCTGGACCCAGTTGGTCAAAACAGGCGCGGGCGGCGCGATGGCGTAGTCGCGCCGGTTCGGCGTGCGGCTGAAGCCCGCCTCGGCGGTGCCCGTGAAGGGCCGCGCGATGACCCGGCCCACCTTCATGGCGTGCAGACGCGGCGCCACCGCCTCGCAGAGCGCGAGCAGCCGGTCGAGGCCGAAGGTCTCCTCATGGGCGGCGATCTGGAAGACCGAATCCGCCGAGGTGTAGCAGATCGGCCAGCCGCTCTTGCAGTGGGCGGCGCCCAGCTCTTCGATGATCGTTGTGCCCGAGGCGTGGCAATCGCCCAGGATGCCCTCGGTGCCCGCCGCCTTTGCCACGTAGGCGCTCAGGTCAGCCGGGAAGGCGGGCCGCGTGTCGGGGAAATAGGTCCAGTCCCAAGGCACCGGCAGGCCCGCCAGTTCCCAGTGGCCCGAGGGCGTGTCCTTGCCCGGAGAGACCTCCGTCGCCGCGCCCCAGCGCCCCTCGGCCTCGCCCTCGGGCGTCGCGCCGTTGGCCAGGGCCAGGGCCTGCCAGAGACCCAGCCGCGCCATGTTGGGCAGGTGCAGCGGCCCGCTGCGGCCCTCCTCGGCCTCCCCGGCGGCACAGGCCGCGCGGATGTGGCCCAGGGTGTTGGCGCCGCTGTCGGGCACCTTGCCGTTGAAAAAGGCGTCGGCATCGGGCGCCCCGCCGATGCCCACCGAATCCATCACCACCAGAAAAGCACGCGCCATCAGTCCACCCTCTCCAGGATCAGCTCAGGCACCTCAGGCGCCTCGTCGGTGAGGGTGATTGCCGCCTGAACCGCCGCCAGGGCCGCATCCGCCTGGTCCGAGCGGCTGGCATGGACCACGGCCAGGGTCTCTCCCGCCGCCACCTGAGTGCCAAGCCGCACCACCTCTGAAAGGCCCACCGCCGGGTCGATCCGGTCGCTCTCCACACGGCGGCCCCCGCCGAGGGCCACCACGGCAAGGCCCAGCGCCTCCCCGTCGATCGCCGCGACATGGCCCGCGCGGGGCGCCTTCACCTGGCGGATCACCGTCGCCTCGGGCAGGAAGCGCGCCCAATCCTCGACAAAAGAGACCGGCCCGCCCAGGGCCGCCAGCATCCGCCCGAAGCGTTCCGCCGCCGCCCCATCGGAGACCGCCCGCTGAATCGCGTCGGCCCCGGCCTGAACATCTTTAGCCAGCCCCGCCCCGGCCAGGAGCACGCCGCCCAGGGCCGCCGACAGCTCCAGGATCGGGCCGCGCGCCTCGCCGCGCAGGACGCGCATCACCTCGGCCACCTCCAGCGCATTGCCCAGCGCGGGCACCAGGGGCTGGCTCATGTCCGAGATCAGCGCCGTGGTGCGGCAGCCCGCGGCATTGGCCGCGCCGCTCAGCGCCCCGGCAAGGGCGCGGGCGGCCTCCATGTCCTTCATGAAGGCGCCGCTGCCCACCTTCACGTCGAGCACCAGCCCGTCGAGCCCCGCCGCCAGCTTCTTGGAAAGGATCGAGGCGGTGATGAGGTCCAGCGAATCCACCGTCGAGGTGACATCGCGCACCGCGTAGAGCCGCCGGTCCGCCGGGGCGATGTCGCCCGAGGCGCCGACGATGGCGCAGCCCACACCCTGGGTGATCCCGCGCAGACGGGCCTCCTCCACCTGGGTGTTGACGCCCGGCACCGCCTCCAGCTTGTCGAGGGTGCCGCCGGTGTGGCCCAGGCCGCGGCCCGAGATCATCGGCACGTAGGCGCCGCAGGCCGCCAGGGCGGGGGCCAGCACCAGGCTCACGCAGTCCCCCACCCCGCCGGTGGAGTGCTTGTCCAGCACCGGGCCGTCCAGGTCCCAGTCCAGCACCTGGCCGGAATCGCGCATCGCCAGGGTCAGGGCGACGCGGCCCGCCTCGTCCAGGCCATTGAGGCAGATGCCCATGGCAAAGGCCCCCGCCTGGGCGTCGCTCAGCCCGCCGCCCGCCAGGGCCTCGGCCACCCAGCGCAGGTCCGCCTGCTCCAGCGGCTGGCCGTGGCGCAGCCGCGCCAGGATCGTCCGCGCGCTCATGTCTCCAGGAACCCCGCCCCGAAGGCCCCCGGCAGGAGGGCGCCGATGGTGGTCTCCTCCTCGGCGCCCGCCGCCGTCGCCATGGTCACCCGCACCTCGGCGCCGCCGAACTCCGCGAGCTTCTGGCGGCAGCCGCCGCAGGGCGGCACGGGCTTGTCCCCGCCCGCTATGACATAGACCTCTTCCAGCCGGGTCTCGCCCGCCGCCACCATGGCGGCGATGGCCCCGGCCTCGGCGCAGGTGCCCTCGGGATAGGCCGCGTTTTCCACGTTGCAGCCCAGGTAGAGGGTGCCCGAGGCGGCGCGCACCGCCGCCCCCACTTTGAACTTCGAATAGGGCGCGTAGGCGCGTTCCCGCACCCCGGCCGCCGCTGCGCGCATCTCCATGAGACAGACTCCTTTTTCCCCGCTTATAGGAAATTCACGGCCCCGGCGCGACGGCAAAAGGGCCCCGGCGGGGGCTGACCGCGCGGCCCCCGTGGCCCGTGGCAAAGCCCCTTGGCCATCCGCCCGCGCCTGTGCCATAGTGGCTTACCCAGGGATAGTTTAACGCTAAACTACTTTTCAGAAAGAAAGACCCGCGCCATGTCAGACACCCCCAACCTCCGCCAGGCGGCGCTTGATTACCATGCCTTTCCGAAGCCCGGAAAGCTCGAGATCCGCGCCACCAAGCCCCTGGCCAACGGCCGCGATCTGGCCCGCGCCTACAGCCCCGGCGTGGCCGAAGCCTGCCTGGAGATCAAGGCCGATCCCCAGACCGCGCGCGACTATACGGCGCGCGGCAACCTGGTGGCGGTGGTCTCTAACGGCACGGCGGTGCTGGGCCTGGGCAACATCGGCGCCCTGGCCTCCAAGCCCGTGATGGAGGGCAAGGCGGTGCTCTTCAAGAAGTTCGCCAACATCGACTGCTTCGACATCGAGGTGGACGAGTCCGACCCCGAGAAGCTGGCCGACATCGTCTGCGCCCTGGCCCCCACCTTCGGCGCGGTCAACCTCGAAGACATCAAGGCGCCCGACTGCTTCACCGTGGAGCGACTCTGCCGCGAGCGCATGAACATCCCCGTCTTTCACGACGATCAGCACGGCACCGCCATCGTCGTCGGTGCCGCCGTGACCAACGCCCTGCACGTGGCGGGCAAGTCCTTCGAAGAGATCAAGATCGTCTCCACCGGCGGCGGCGCGGCGGGCATCGCCTGCCTCAACATGCTCCTCAAGCTCGGCGTGAAGCGCGAGAACGTCTGGCTCTGCGACATCAATGGCCTGGTCTACGAGGGCCGCACCGAGGATATGAACCCGATCAAGGCCGAATATGCCCAGCGGACCGACCTGCGCACCCTGGAGGAGGTGATCCCCGGCGCGGACCTCTTCCTGGGCCTCTCCGGGCCCGGCGTGCTCAGCCCCGAGATGGTCAAGCAGATGGCCGACCGGCCGATCATCTTCGCCCTGGCCAACCCCACGCCCGAGATCCTGCCAGACCTCGCCCGAGAGGTGGCGCCCGACGCCATCATCGCGACCGGGCGTTCGGATTTTCCCAACCAGGTCAACAACGTCCTCTGCTTTCCCTTCATCTTCCGCGGCGCGCTCGACGTGGGCGCCACCACCATCAACGACGAGATGCAGATCGCCTGCATCGAGGGCATCGCCGCCCTGGCCCGGGCCACCACCAGCGCCGAGGCAGCGGCGGCCTACCAGGGCGAACAGATGAACTTCGGTCCCGACTACCTGATCCCCAAGCCCTTCGATCCGCGCCTCATCGGTGTGGTCTCCTCCGCCGTGGCCCGGGCCGCGATGGAGACCGGCGTGGCCGCCCGCCCGCTGGAGGATCTCGACGCCTACAAGCGCAAGCTCGACAGCTCGGTCTTCAAGTCGGCCCTGCTGATGCGCCCGGTCTTTGAGGCCGCGCGCCTCTCGCCGCGCCGCCTGGTCTTTGCCGAGGGCGAGGACGAGCGCGTCCTGCGCGCCGCCCAGGCGATCATGGAGGAGACGGTGGAGAGCCCGATCCTGATCGGCCGCCCCGAGGTGATCCAGCGCCGCATCGAGCAGGCCGGGCTGAACCTGCGCCTGGGCGACAACGTGGATCTGGTGAACCCCGAGAACGACCCCCGCTACCGCGACTACTGGGAGACCTATCACCAGCTCATGGCGCGGCGCGGCGTCTCGCCCGACATCGCCAAGGCGATCATGCGCACCAACACCACCGCCATCGGCGCCGTCATGGTCCACCGGGGCGAGGCCGACAGCCTGATCTGCGGCACCTTCGGCGAATTCCGCTGGCACCTGAACTATGTCGAGCAGGTCCTGGGGCGCGACGGGCTGCGGCCGCACGGGGCGCTCTCCATGATGATCCTGGAGGATGGCCCGCTCTTCATCGCCGACACCCAGGTCCACCTGCACCCCAACCCCGAGCAGATCGCCGAGATCGCCCGCGGCGCCGCCCGCCACGTGCGCCGCTTCGGCATCGAGCCCAAGATCGCCTTCTGCTCTCAGAGCCAGTTCGGCAACCAGGGCGAGGGCTCCGGCGGGCGCCTGCGCGCCGCCATCCGGATGCTCGACACCGAGGGGGCGGACTTCTGCTACGAGGGCGAGATGAACATCGACACGGCGCTCGACCCCGAGCTGCGCCACCGGCTCCTGCCCGGCAACCGCATGGAGGGGGCGGCCAACGTGCTGGTCTTCGCCCATGCCGATGCCGCCTCGGGGGTGCGCAACATCCTCAAGATGAAGGGCGGCGGGCTCGAGGTGGGGCCAATCCTGATGGGCATGGGCAACCGCGCCCACATCGTCTCCACCTCGATCACCGCGCGCGGCCTGCTCAATGTCGGCGCCATCGCCGGCACCCCGGTGGCCCACTACGGCTAAAGCAGATCGCCGTCCCGGGGGGACCGGAACGGCGAGAGGTTCACGACGCGGGGGGCGTCTTACTTCTGCGCGGGCTTCTCGCCGGGCTTGGAAGCGGATTTCTTGGGTTTCGGTGCAGTTGCCATTTCTGGGTCTCTTTGAAGAGGTTCGGCACCATGCCGAACCTGCCCCGAGTATCGCAGATTCGCGGCCCCGCCGAAGGTCGTATTTCTGCCTTGAGGTCGCTTTCCGCCAGCGTCGGCACCTTTTGGCGCAGCGCGGGCATTCCGGGCCGCAATACATCTTTAGGTTGACTGGCGCGCCCGCACGCCCCACCATGGAGCGACCCGCAGCAAAGGCCGCTCGCCCATGTCCCGCCCCAGCTTCGCCAGCCTCTTCGAGGCCCACCAGGGCCGCCCCTGCCACAAGTGGCGCCACTACTTCGCCGCCTATGACCGCGAGTTCGCCCCCTACCGCGTCGCCCCCGTCAAGATGCTGGAAATCGGCGTCGCGCGCGGCGGCTCCATCGCGCTCTGGCGCCAGTTCCTCGGGCCCGAGGCCCAGATCGTCGGGGTGGACATCAACCCCCGCTGCAAGGGCTTCGAGGCGCCCGGCATCGCGGTCGAGATCGGCTCCCAGGCCGACACCGCCTTCCTGGCGGACCTGGTCTCCAGACACGGCCCCTTCGACATCATCCTGGACGACGGCAGCCACCGCATGGCGGACCAGATCACCAGCCTGGAGGCCCTCTGGCCCGCCCTGCGCCCCGGCGGGACCTACGCGGTGGAGGACATCCACACCTCCTACTTCACCCGCTTCGGCGGCGGCTACCGGCGGCCCGAGAGCTTTGTCGAACATGCCAAGGCCAAGATCGACGTGCAGCATATGTGGTGGTCCCACCGCATGGCCCGGGCCGAGGTGGAGCCCTGGGCGCCCTGGCTCTCGCGCATCACCTTCTACCCCGGCATGGTCTTCTTCCAGCGCGAGCCGATGGCGCCGCCCCGCCCGCTCATGTCCGGCGCCGAGGGCCTGCGCGAGGACCCGCCCCGCCGCCTCGCCTACGGGCGGGAGAGCGACCTCACCGGCTGAGCCTTTACAGAGCGCCCCGCCCGCCCGCAAAAAACTTTGCAATTTCGCGCCCCGGCGCGGCCTGGCCCTTGTCCGGGCACCCTTTGCTGCGTAACCCCAAGGGAAGGACAGGGGAGGAGACGACATGGGCTACCGCGACACCTACGCCAGCTGGCAGCAAGACCCGGAGGGCTTCTGGCTGGAGCAGGCCCAGGCGATCGACTGGGTGGAGGCGCCCAAGCAGGCCCTCTTCGACCGGGGCGATGACCTCTACGAGTGGTTCGCCGAGGCGAAAGTGAACGGCTGCTACAACGCGGTGGACCGCCACGTGGCGGGCGGAAGGGGCGATCAGCTGGCGATCATCCACGACAGCCCCATCACCGGCACCCAGACCAAGATCACCTACGCCGAGTTGCAGGAGCGCGTCGCCCGTCTCGCCGGGGCCCTGGTGGCCCAGGGGGTGGAGAAGGGCGACCGGGTCATCATCTACATGCCCATGGTGCCCGAGGCGCTCGACGCCATGCTGGCCTGCGCCCGCATCGGGGCCATCCACTCGGTCGTCTTCGGGGGCTTCGCCGCCAACGAGCTGGCCGTGCGCATCGACGACTGCGCGCCCAAGGCGATCCTCGCCGCCTCCTGCGGGCTGGAGCCGGGCCGGGTCGTGGAATACAAGCCTCTGCTCGACGGCGCCATCGAGATGGCCCGCCACAAGCCCGAAGTCTGCCTGATCCTCCAGCGCGAACAGCACCCCTGTGCCCTAGTGGAGGGGCGCGACATCGATTGGCAGGCGGCACAGGAGGGCGTGGCGCCCGCCGACTGCGTGCCGGTGGAGGGCAACCACCCGGCCTACATCCTCTACACCTCGGGCACCACGGGCGCGCCCAAGGGCGTGGTGCGGGCCACGGCGGGGCACCTGGTGGCCCTCAACTGGACCATGAAAAACGTCTACGACGTGAACCCGGGCGAGGTCTTCTGGGCCGCCTCTGACGTGGGCTGGGTCGTCGGCCACAGCTACATCTGCTATGCCCCGCTCATTCACGGCAACACCACCGTTGTCTTCGAGGGCAAGCCCATCGGCACGCCCGACGCGGGCACCTTCTGGCGCATCATCGAAGAGCACCAGGTACGCTCCTTCTTCACCGCCCCCACCGCGATCCGCGCGGTCAAGCGCGAGGACCCGAAGGGCGAATTCCTCAAGAAGTACGATCTGAGCTCTCTGCGCGCCCTCTATCTGGCGGGCGAGCGGGCCGACCCGGACACCATCCTCTGGGCCCAGGAGATGCTGCAAAAGCCGGTCTACGATCACTGGTGGCAGACCGAGACGGGCTTCCCCATGGTGGCCAACCCGGCGGGCCTGGAGGCCCTGCCCGTCAAGATCGGCTCGCCCACCGTGGCCATGCCCGGCTACGAGATCGCCATCCTCGACGAGGGCGGCCAGCCCAAGCCCGCGGGCGAGCTGGGGGCCATCGCCGTCAAGCTGCCCCTGCCCCCCGGCACCCTGCCGACCCTCTGGAACGCCGAGGCGCGCTTCCGCAAGTCCTACCTCACCACTTTCCCCGGCTATTACGAGACGGGCGACGCCGGCATGATGGACGAGGAGGGCTACCTCTACATCATGGCCCGCACCGATGACGTCATCAACGTGGCCGGCCACAGGCTCTCCACCGGCGCGATGGAGGAGGTGCTGGCGGGCCACCCGGACGTGGCCGAGTGTGCCGTCATCGGCGTCGGCGATCCGCTCAAGGGCCAGGCGCCCGTGGGCTTCGTCTGCCTCTCCAAAGGGGTGGATCGGCCCCACGCCGAGATCGCCGCCGAGTGCGCCCAGCGCGTGCGCGACCAGATCGGCCCGGTGGCCGCCTACAAGCAGACCCTGGTGGTGGACCGCCTACCCAAGACCCGCTCGGGCAAGATCCTGCGCGCCACCATGGTCAAGATCGCCGACAGCGAGGAGTTCAAGCTGCCCGCGACGATTGACGATCCCGTGATCCTCGAGGAAATCAAGGCGGCGCTGCGCGGAATCGGCTATGCTGAGGGCTGACACCGCGGGAGGATAGTCCGCCATGGCAGCCCCGAGCCTCGACAACTTCGAGATGACCGCCAAGCTGGCGGACCTCTCCAACTGGCTGATCCAGCAGGGCCTGGAAAACACGCCGGTCAATGTCTGGCTCGAGAGGTTCTGCTTCCGCCTGATCGACGCGGGCATCAACGTCACCCGCGTCAACCTCGCCATGCGCGCCCACCACCCCGAGATCGGCGCCGTCGCCTTCCGCTGGAAGCGCGACGAGGAGAGCGAGCAGTTCGAGTACAACCGCACCAGCAACGACGAGCGCGAGGAGTACATGCGCTCGCCGCTCTACCACCTCATGGCGAGCCCGATTTCCGAGTTCCGCCAGCGGCTCGATGAGCCCGACCCGGCGCTCGACTTCCCGATCTTCGAGGAGCTGCGGGCGCTCGGCTACACCGACTACTACGCCGCCAAGCGCTACTTCCTGCGCACGGACCAGGAGGCCCCCTCGGACCCGCTGAACCTGGAGGAGGGCATGACCATCACCCTCGGCACCGACGCGCCGGGCGGCTTCACCGACACCCAGCTCGACGGCCTGCGCAGCCTCCTGCCGCCGATCAGCCTGACCCTGAAGTGCGGCGCCAACAGGCTCATGGCCGAGCACATCACCGCCGCCTACATGGGCCGCGACGCCTCGCGCCGGGTGCTCTCGGGCGACATCACGCGCGGCTCCTCCGAGACCCGCACCGCCGTCATCTGGTACTTCGATCTGCGCTCCTTCACCCGCCTC
Source organism: Sulfitobacter sp. (assembly GCA_965212515.1). GTDB lineage: Bacteria > Pseudomonadota > Alphaproteobacteria > Rhodobacterales > Rhodobacteraceae > Sulfitobacter. The sequence continues at coordinate 2,680,176 of OZ243122.1, read as the reverse complement.
TCGGAGACCCTGCCCGGCCCCGCCATCATCGAGATGCTCAACGCCTACTTCGGCCTCGCCGTTGAGGTGGTCGAGAGCCACGGCGGCAATGTCCTGAAGTTCATGGGCGACGGCATGCTGGCGATCTTCGATCTGGAGGAAAACAGCGACGCCCGCGCAGATGCCCTCTCCGCCGCCGTGGAGCTGCGCGAGGGCTTTGAGGCGCTAAATGCGGCCCGCGCGGCGGAAGAGCTGCCCTGCACCGGCTTCACCCTGGCCCTGCACGCGGGCGACGTGCTCTACGGCAACATCGGCGGCCGCACCCGGCTCGACTTCACGGTGATCGGCCCCTCCGTCAACACCACCGCCCGCATCCTCGGCATGTGCCGCGCGGTGGACCAGACCATCGTCATCTCCGCCCTGGTGGCCCGCCCCCTGCTCGAGGCGCGCCCCGATCTCGTCTCCCTCGGCCAGTACCGGATGCGCGGCGTGGCCGACCGGCACGAGCTCTTTACGCTGGATTGAGGGACCTTCTGTCAGGGATAGCCAAACCCCAGAACACGAAAAAGGGCGGCCCCGAAGGACCGCCCTCCATCTCTCTGAGCCTACCGGTCAGTGCTTGGCGGCAAACTCGTCCACCTGGCGCTGGGCCTCTTCCTTCTCGATGCCGTAGCGCTCCTGCACCCGGCCCACGAGCTTGTCGCGGTCGCCTTCGGCCTGCTTGAGGTCATCGTCAGTCAGCTCGCCCCACTTGGCCTTGGCGTCGCCGCTCATCTGCTTCCAGTTGCCTTTGATCTGGTCCCAGTTCATCACTCTAGCTCCTTTCATCTGCCACGCGGGAGGCGGCCCCATGCCGCCGCCGCGGGTCTCTGAGAGGGAAACCAACGCCCCCCGGGCACGGTTCCACTCCAGGCTGAAAGAGAGAGCGGGCGTGAGCGCCGGGGCGCCGATGGCCGGGTTCAGGTGAACTGTTCCGAGATCAGCCGCTCCTCCAGCCCGTGGCCGGGATCGAAGAGGATCGTGTGCGAGACGCTGGGCTCCGACATGATCTCAACCGTCACCACGTCGCGGTAGGAGTTGCCGTCGGCATCCGCCATCACCGGGCGCTTCTCCTGCTCCAGCACGTCGAAGCGCACCCGCGCCGCCTTGGGCAGGAGCGCGCCGCGCCAGCGCCGGGGCCGGAAGGCCGCCATGGCCGTCAGCGCCAGGACCTCGGCGCCGATCGGCAGGATCGGCCCGTGGGCCGAATAGTTGTAGGCCGTGGAGCCCGCCGGCGTCGCCACCAGGGCCCCATCGCAGACCAGCTCCTGCATCCGCAGCCGCCCGTCCACGGTGATCTGCAGCTTGGCCGCCTGGGGCCCGGCGCGCAGCAGCGAAACCTCGTTGATCGCCAGGGCCCGCGAGGTGCTGCCGTCCACGTGGGTGGCCTGCATGATCAGGGGGTTGATCACCGCCCGCTCAGCCGCCTCCAGGCGGTCCACCAGGTCGCTCTCGCCGTAGGCGTTCATCAAAAAGCCGATGGTGCCCCGGTTCATGCCATAGACCGGCGCCGCCAGCGCCTGGGTGTCGTGCAGGGTCTGCAACATGAAGCCGTCGCCGCCCAGCGCCACGATCACCTCGGCCTCCTCCAGGGGCACGTTGCCATAGCGCCCGATGAGGGCCGCCCGGGCGGTCTGGGCCACGGTGGCGCGGCTGGCAAGGAAGGCGATCTTGAGCGGCATGGGGCGGATGTTTCCGATGAGGGGCAATTTCCCCCGACTGAATCACAGAAATCCGATCCGTACCAGCGCGGGCCGCACATTCCCCCGCTTGCGTCGTTTTCGCGCCTTTCGGGCCGCCCCCGTTTCCTTTACGAAACGGCCAACGCCGCAGACGAGGAATCATCCCATGAAAGACTTCTTCACCACATCGCTGGCCGAGACCGACCCCGACATCTTCAAGGCCATCGAGGGCGAGCTGGGCCGCCAGCGCGACGAGATCGAGCTCATCGCCTCGGAGAACATCGTCTCCCGCGCGGTGCTCGAGGCCCAGGGCTCGGTGATGACCAACAAGTACGCCGAGGGCTACGCCGGGCGCCGCTACTACGGCGGCTGCGACTGGGTCGACGTGGCGGAGAACCTGGCCGTCGAGCGGGCCTGCAAGCTCTTCGGCTGCGACTTCGCCAACGTCCAGCCCAACTCCGGCTCCCAGGCCAACCAGGGGGTCTTCCAGGCCCTGCTGCAGCCCGGCGACACGATCCTCGGCATGTCCCTCGACGCGGGCGGCCACCTGACCCACGGCGCCAAGCCCAACCAGTCCGGCAAGTGGTTCAACGCCGTCCAGTACGGGGTGCGCAAGCAGGACAACCTGCTCGATTACGACCAGGTGGCGGAACTGGCAAAGGAACATCAGCCCAAGCTGATCATCGCCGGCGGCTCGGCCATCCCGCGCCAGATCGACTTTGCCCGCATGCGCGAGATCGCCGACAGCGTGGGCGCCTACCTGCACGTCGACATGGCCCACTTTGCGGGCCTCGTGGCGGCGGGCGAGCATCCCTCGCCCTTCCCCCACGCCCACGTGGCCACCACCACCACCCACAAGACCCTGCGCGGCCCCCGGGGCGGCATGATCCTGACCAACGACGAGGCCCTGGCCAAGAAGTTCAACTCGGCCATCTTCCCGGGCATCCAGGGCGGCCCGCTGATGCACGTCATCGCCGCCAAGGCCGTCGCCTTCGGCGAGGCGCTCCAGCCCGACTTCAAGACCTACATCAAGGCCGTGGTCGCCAACGCCCAGGCCCTCTCGGACCAGCTCATCAAGGGCGGGCTCGACACCGTGACCCACGGCACCGACACCCACGTCGTCCTGGTGGACCTGCGCCCCAAGGGCGTGAAGGGCAACGAGACCGAGAAGGCCCTGGGCCGCGCCCACATCACCTGCAACAAGAACGGCGTGCCCTTCGACCCGGAGAAGCCCACCGTCACCTCCGGCATCCGCCTCGGCTCGCCCGCGGGCACCACCCGCGGCTTCGGCGAGACCGAGTTCCGCCAGATCGCCGACTGGATCATCGAGGTGGTCGAGGGCCTGGCGGCCAACGGCCCCGAGGGCAACGGCGCGGTCGAGGAAAAGGTCAAGGGTGAAGTCGAGGCCCTGTGCCGCCGCTTCCCGCTCTACGCCGGAATGTAGAGGCCCGGTGAGGGATAGAGAGAGAGGCCCCGGCGGCAGCGTCGGGGTCTTTTTTTGTGGTGTGGCCTAGGTTTGTCCTGGGGGTCGCCCCCATCGTTCGGCGTCATCCCGGGCTTGCCCCGGGATCTCCCGGGGCGGAGAGACCCTCGGATCAAGTCCGAGGGTGACGTGTGAGAGGGAGGCAATCCCACCTACCGGCTCCTTTCCTCGGCACGGAATCAAGGTCGCGCCAGCGACCGCCGTGCCAGCGCCGGACCGGCCCCGTGGGCCGGCGCTTTTGCTGTCGGCAGCACTTAGCTCGCCGCGAAGATGTACATGGCTGCCATAAAGTACTGTAGCGGGTTGGTCGGAGGCGCCGCCCCCCGGTCCGGCGCTGTCCCGGCTTCCGTTGTCGCGTCATCCCGGGCCTGACCCGGGATCTCCCGGAACGGTGACACCCTCCCAACCTCCCCCCATCTTCAAAAAACCCTAGACACACCTGCCCAGTCCCCGCCAAACTCCTGGACACCCCTGTCCAATCACCGCGCTTGCCCGCCCCAGCCGAAAGTCCCGCCCATGAAGTCCTCCTACCGTGTTCTCGTGATCGGCGGCGGCGTCGTCGGCGCCTCCGTGCTCTACCACCTGGCCAAGTTCGGCTGGACCGATGTCTGCCTGGTCGAGCGCTCGGTCCTCACGGCAGGCTCCTCCTGGCACGCGGCGGGCGGCATCCACGCGCTCAACGCCGACCCCAACATCGCCGCCCTCCAGGCCTACACCATCGACCTGCTGAGCGAGATCGAGCGCGAGAGCGGCCAGAACATCGGCCTGCACATGACCGGCGGGCTCACCATGGCGGGCACGCCCGACCGCTGGGAATGGCTGCAATCGGCCTACCGCACCTTCCAGTCCATCGGCATCGAGGATTGCCGCCTGGTCAGCGTCGAGGAGGCCGTGGCCCTCAACCCCATCATGTCGGGCGAGGGGCTGCTCGGCGGCATGTGGGCCGACCGCGAGGGCTACATCGACACCACCGGCACCGTCCATGCCTACGCCGGTGCCGCCAAGAAGCGCGGCGCCGAGGTGATCGAGCACAACCGCGTCCTCGAACTCAACCAGACCGCCGAGGGCTGGGAGGTGGTGACCGAGAAGGGCACCATCCGGGCCGAGCACGTGGTCAATGCCGCGGGCCTCTGGGCCAAGCAGGTGGGGCGTATGGCGGGGATCGAGCTGCCCCTCTCGCCGCTCAACCACCATTACCTCATCTCCGACAGGATCCCCGCGCTGGAGGAGATCGACTTCGAGGTGCCCATGACGGTGGACCTCGAGGGCTTCACCTACCTGCGCCAGGATCAGAAGGGCGTGCTCCTGGGCATCTACGAGATCGACCACCAGCATTGGAACATGGACGGCGCCCCCTGGGACTACGGCTTCGAGCTGCAGCAGGAGGACCCGGACCGGATCGAGCGCGAGCTGACCCTGGGCTTCGAGCGCTACCCGGCGCTCCAGGAGGTGGGCGTGAAGACCTGGGTCAACGGCGCCTTCACCTTCTCGCCCGACGGCAACCCCCTGGTGGGACCGGTGCGCGGCAAGCCCGGCTACTGGTGCGCCTGCGCGGTCATGGCGGGCTTCCTCCAGGGCGGCGGCGTCGGCAAGAGCCTGGCGGAATGGATGATCCACGGCGAACCGGAGGCCGACGTCTACGGCATGGACGTGGCCCGCTACGGCGCCTTCGCCGAAAACCGCCGCTTCATCCGCGAGACCACCGGCCAGTTCTACTCACGCCGCTTCGTCATGACCTACCCCAACGAGCAGCTCCCCGCCGGACGGCCCTTGAAGATGGCCCCGGCCCACGCCGAGATGACGGCGGCGGGCTGCCGCTGGGGGGCGAGCTGGGGGCTGGAGGTGCCCCTCTACTTCGCCCCCGCGCCCGATTTCGAGGAGCGCCCGACCCTGAAACGCTCCAACGCCTTCGAGCTGGTCGGCGCCGAATGCCGGGCCGTGCGCGAGCGGGTCGGCCTGCTCGACATCTCGGGCTTCTCCCGCTTCGAGGTGACGGGCGCCGAGGCCGAGGCCTGGCTCGACCGCACCATGGCGGGCCGCCTGCCCGCCCCGGGCCGCGCGCGCCTGGCGCCGATGCTCTCCGAGGAGGGGCGGCTCAAGGGCGATCTCACGCTCTTCAACTGGGGCGACGGCACCTGGTGGATCATGGGCAGCTACTACCTGCGCGAATGGCACCTGCGCTGGTTCCAGGATCACGCCCTGCCGGGGGCCGAGGTGCGCGACATCTCCGATGCCACCGTGGGCTTCGCCCTGGCCGGGCCGGAGAGCCTGAAGCTCCTCCAGGCCCTCACCGAGGATGACATCTCGGCCCTGCCCTTCATGGGCTGCGGCACCTTCGACATCGGGCTCATGCGGCTCAAGGTGGGGCGCCTCTCGGTCACCGGAGAGCTGGGCTACGAGATCCACTGCAGCGCCGCCGACCATATCGGCCTGCGCCGCGCGCTCCTGGCGGCAGGGGCGGGCCTGGGGCTGCGCGAGGTGGGCTTCAACGCCCTCCTGTCGCTGCGGCTGGAAAAGAGCTTCGGCATCTGGAGCGCCGAGTTCACCCAGGGCTATACCCCGGGCCAGACCGGGATGGACCGCTGGATCGCCTGGGACAAGGGTGACTTCACGGGCCGCGCCGCCGCCCTCTCCGAGCGCGACGGCGATGGCCCCACCCAGCGCCTGGTCACCCTCGAGATCGCCCCGGGCGATGCCGACGCCAGCGGCTACGAGCCGGTCTGGCAGGGCGACCGCCGGGTCGGCTTCGTCACCTCGGGCGGCTATGGCCACTGGATCGAGCGGTCCCTCGCCATGGCCATGGTGGAGAGCGCCCTGGCCGAACCGGGCACCGAGCTTTCGGTCCATGTGGTGGGGCAGGAACGCGCCGCCCGGGTCATCGCCCCCTCGCCCTACGACCCGACAGGGTCGGTCATGCGGGTCTGACCCCGTGGCGATGGGCACCCGCGAAAGGCGCCGCCGCGGCCAGCGCCCCGCCCCGGCGCCCGCGGCGCGGCAGGTGAACTACCGCCAGCTGCGCAATCCCTTCCCGGTGATGGAGGTCTTCTCCGCCGACGAGATCGCAGAGATGCACGAGACCGCCCTGCGCACCCTGGAGGAGCTGGGCATGAGGGTCCTCCTGCCCGAGGCCCGGCGGCTCTACGCGGCGGGCGGGGCGCGGGTGACGGAGGAGATGGTTTTCATCGGACGTGAGATGGTGGAGGCGGCGCTGGCGACGGCACCGCGCGCGATCCACTGCCGGGCCGGAGACCCGAGCCGCGATCTGACGCTCGAGCTTGGCGCCCTGGCCTTCCAGCCCGGCGCGGGCGCGCCCCACGCCATGGACCTGCGGCGCGGCCGCCGCCCGGCCACGGGCAGCGACTATGCCGACTACACGCGCATCGCCCACCACTACGACGTCTTCCAGATGATGTCCCCCTCCGTGGAGCCCCAGGATCAGCCGACCCACCTGCGCCACTACTTCACCGCCCGCACCCAGTTCACCCTGACCGACAAGTTCCCCTTCCTCTTCGCCCGCGGCACCCCCCAGACCCGCGACAACTTCGAGATGCTTCGCCTGGCCCGCGGCCTGAGCGAGCAGGAATTCACCGAGGGCGTCCATAGCTACACCATCATCAACACCAACTCGCCCCGGACGCTCGACGTGCCCATGGCCCAGGGCCTGATCGACTTTGCCCGCGCGGGCCAGCTCGCCATCGTCACCCCCTTCACCCTCATGGGCGCCATGGCCCCCATCACCGTCGCCGGGGCCATCACCCTCAGCCACGCCGAGAACCTCGCCGCCCTCGCCCTGAGCCAGCTCGCCCGCCCCGGCGCGCCAATCTGCTACGGCACCTTCACCTCCAACGTGGACATGCGCTCCGGCGCCCCCGCCTTCGGCACCCCGGCCCACTTCCAGGCCTCCCTCGCCGCAGGCCAGCTCGCCCGTCACCTGGGCCTGCCCTGGCGCTCCGCCGCGGGCTCGGCCAGCCCGCTCAACGATGTCCAGGCGGCCAACGAGAACCAGCTCGGCCTCTGGGGCTGCCTGCTGGGCGGGGCCACGGTGGTGATCCACGCGGCGGGCTGGCTCGAAGGCGGGCTCAGCGTCTCCTACGAGAAGCTCATCACCGACACGGAGGTGCTCAACATGGTGGCCGAGCTCTGCGCCGGGGCCCGCGCCGGGCGCGACCAGATCGGCTTTGCCGAGGCCCTCTCCAGGGTCGCCCCCTCGGGCCATTTCTTCGACGCGCCCCAGACCATGGCGCGATACGCCACCGAGTTCTACGAGCCTCTGGTGCACGACTATGCCAACTTCGGCACCTGGCAGGAACGCGGCAGCCTCGACGCCAGTCAGCGCGCCACCCTCGTCTGGGAAGAGATCCTGGCCCGGCCCCGCGCCCAGCACCTGCCGCCCGAGCGGCTGGCGGCGCTCGATGCCTTCATCGCCCGCCGCAGCGCCGAGGGCGGCGCCCCGCCGGAGAGCTGAACCATGGCCCGGCGCCCACCGCCCCCGACCCTGCACCGCGACGACCCCGGGCGCGGCCCCCTGGCGGGCCACACCAAGGTAACCCGCGAGGACTGGCTCAACCGGGCCCGCGACAGGCTGGTCCGTGAGGGGGCGGAGCGGGTCCGCATCCTCGCCCTGGCCGAGGAGATGGGGGTCTCGCGCTCCAGCTTCTACTGGTATTTCCGCAACCGCGAGGACCTGATGGAGGCGCTCCTGGCGGAGTGGGAGCTGCGCAACACCGCCCGCCTGGTGGCCCATTGCCGGGCCCCGGCCCGGAACATCACCGAGGCCGTCTGCAACTTCTTCCGCTGCTTCATCGACGATGCCCGCTTTGACCGGGGGTTGGACTTCGCCGTGCGCGAATGGGCCCGCCGCGACGAGGCCCTGCGCGCCCGCGTCGATGCCGCCGACGCGGCCCGGATCGAGGCCGTGACCGCCCTCTTCGCGCGCCACGGCTACCCCGACGAGGAGGCCGACGCCCGGGCCCGCATCCTCTACTTCATGCAGCTCGGCTACCACGCGCTCGACGTGCGCGAACCCATGGCCCTGCGCCTCTCGCGGGTCGGCCCCTACCTTAGGGGCTTCACCGGGGAGGCACCCGATCCCGCCGCGCTGGCCGCCTTCGTGGCGGAGGCGGAGAGCCTGACCAGGGCCTGACATCTCGCGCAAAGGTGATGCGGAACAGGTGCTTGGGGGGCCTGCCCTCTATTGTTCCGTGGCCAGAAGTGCTAGCTGGCCCGTCAAATGGCCCGCCCCCTGACGGCGCGGCACCCCGTGACCAGAAGAAAGGAAGGCCGCCATGAAGCGCCCCCTGAGCCGCCTCTGCACCCTCCTGGCCCTGATCCTGGGCCTGACCCTCAGCCTCGCCCTGCCCCAGGGCGCCCAGGCGCAGCTCCTTCCCGGCCAGGCCAGCGCCGCCGCCGAGGAAAGCGCCGAGACCCCCGCCGAGGGCGAGGCGCCGGCGGAGACCAACCCGCTCCAGGGCCTCCTGGAGGTCCTGAAGGACGAGAGCGCCCGCGACGCCCTGATCGCCGAGCTGGAGCGCGTCACCAGCGAAGAGCTCGACCCCATCGGCGAGCTCGAAGAGGTGGCCCAGGAGGTCGAGGAGATCGCCCCCGCGCCCTCCATCGGCACCCGCATCGCGCTCCTCACCCAGTCCATCGCCGAGACCCTGGCCGAGCAGGCGGACCGCATCCTGCGCTCCTTCTCGGGCGGCGGCAACCTGCTGGGCGGGCTCGCCAGCCTCGATCTGCCGGTCCTCTGGGAGACCTTCCAGAGCCTGATCCTGGTGATCGTCATCACGGTGGCGGTCTACCTGGTGCTGCGCACCCTGCTGAAGCCCCTCTACCGCTCCATGGGGGACCGCGCCCGCGAGGCCAACTTCCTGCGCACCGTCTTCCTCTTCATCGGCTCCACGGCGCTTGACGTGGCCGTGGTGGTCGCCTCCTGGGCCATCGGCTACGCCATCACCCTGCTGGCCCTCGGCGACTATGCCCAGGTGGGCTTCCGCCAGGCCCTCTATCTCAACGCCTTCCTGCTGGTGGAGCTGGTCAAGGTGGCCATCCGCGCCATCGTCTCCCCCTCCACCGGAGGCCTGCGCCTGGTGCACCTGAGCAACCGCGCTGCCGTGCGCCTGAACCGCCACACCAACGTGGTGGTCAGCGTCCTCGGCTACGGCCAGCTTCTGGTCGTGCCCCTGGTCAACCGCAACATCTCCTATGTGGCGGGCCTGGGCATCTCGGCCCTGCTCTCGGCCTTCGTCCTGGCCTACCTGGTGGTCCTGGTGATCCGTCACCGCGACAATGTCGCCAACTGGATCGCCCGCCGCCTCATGGCCAACCAGCCCGAGGAGGAGACCGAGGAGAGCCCCGTCGCCACGCCCGGCACGCCCCCGGCGGCCCAGCAGCAGCTCGGCGGGATGCTCGGCACCCTGACCCGGACCTGGCACTGGTTCGCCCTGGTCTATCTGGGCTTCATGGTGGTGGTCGTCATCTCGCGCCCCGCCGCCGTGGTGGCCGACTACCTGCTCGGCTCGGGCAAGGTCCTGGCCGCCGCCCTGATCGGCTCGCTCATCGTCGGGGCCATCGGCCGCGGCGTGCGCCACGGCGTCACCCTGCCCGAGGAGATGCGCCACAAGCTGCCCCTGTTGGAGCCCCGGCTCAATGCCTTCGTGCCCAAGGTGCTGATCGCCCTGCGGCTGCTCGTCTCCCTGGCGGTGATCCTCTACACCCTCGACGTGATCGGCCTGCTGGACCTCAGCGCCTGGTTCGCCTCCCCGCTCGGGCTCGAGGCCTCGGGGCGGATCGTCTCGCTGGTGCTGATCCTGCTGGTGGCGGCGATGATCTGGCTCGCCGTGAACAGCTGGATCGACTACCGGCTCAACCCGGATGTCGGCAAGGTCCCCACCTCGCGCGAGACCACGCTGCTCACCCTCATGCGCAACGCCTTCACCATCGCCCTGCTGATCTTCACCCTGATGTTCGCCCTGGCCGAGATCGGGCTCGACATCGGGCCGCTCCTGGCCTCCGCCGGTGTCCTTGGCCTGGCCATCGGTTTCGGCGCCCAGAAGCTGGTGCAGGACATCATCACCGGCGTCTTCATCCAGTTCGACAATGCCATGAACGTGGGCGACGTGGTGACGGTCGGTGGCACCACCGGCGTGGTGGAGAAGCTCACCGTGCGCTCCGTGTCGCTGCGCGACGTCCAGGGCACCTTCCACATCATCCCCTTCTCCAGCGTCGACATGGTGTCGAACTTCATGCGCGATTTCTCCTACTTCGTCTGCGACATGGGGATCGCCTACCGCGAGGATGTGGAGGAGGCCAAGCAGGCCATGTTCGACGCCTTCGAGGAGCTCAAGAAGGACCCCGACCAAGCCAAGAACATCATCGGCGAGCTGGAGTGGTTCGGTCTCAACTCCTTCGGCGACAGCGCCATCGTGGTGCGGGCCCGGATCAAGACCGTGCCGGGCACCCAGTGGGGCCTGGGCCGGGCCTACAACGGCCTGCTCAAGACCATCTTCGACGAGCGCGGGATCGAGATCCCCTTCCCGCACCAGACCATCTACTTCGGCGAAGCCAAGGATGGCCGCACCCAGGCCCTGCGCCTCAAGCGGGTCGAAGAAGGCACCGCCCAGTCCGACGAAGGCGCGGAAGCCGCCGCGGGCGAGCGCCCGGCGGAGGGCTGAGACAGGCGGCGGTCCCCGCACTCCGGGGGCCGCTGCCCACCCGTCTCACGCGAAGGTGATGCCACCGCCGCCCGCCAGAGGCGCAAAGGGACCCCATGCCGAGGTTAAGCCGCCGGCCCGCCATAGTCCTGCCGCAACTCTCCCCTCCTGCTGGGGCACCCTGCCCCCAGCGAAGGAAGCGGCCCTGCCCAGCTACCCCATTCCCTTCAACGAGGAGGCCCGCGTCGCGGCCACCCGCGGCGTCCCGGGCCTTGGCCCCGGCAACGAGGCCCTCTTTGAATCCATCTGCGAGCTGACCCGCCAGCTCTTCGATTGTCCCATCGCCCACATCAGCGTCGTCGAGGCGGACCACCAGTGGTACAAGTGCGTCGTCGGCATGGAGCTTGGCCCCATGCCCAAGGAACAGTCCTTCTGCACCCATGCCATCATCTCCGATGACCTGATGGTCGTGCCCGACCTCAGCCAGGATCCCAAGTTCGCCCGCCACCCGATGGTGGCCGAGGGCGGCCCCGGCGCCCGCTTCTACGCCGGCGTGCCCCTGGTGCTCAGCTCGGGCTACCGCTTCGGCAGCCTCTGCGCGCTTGATCTCAAGCCGCACGAGCGGCCCGGCCCGGAGAAGCTCGCCATGCTGGAAGAGCTTGGCCGCATGGCCGTCGCCGCCCTCGAGGGCACGGCGCCGCCACCCCCGGCCCCGCCCGAGGAGACGGGCCCCTCGGCCTTCGTCACCCTGATCGGGCACGAACTGCGCACGCCCCTCAGCGTTATGCTGGGCGGTCTCGGCCTGCTCGAGGCGCGCTGCGAGGCCCCGGCCCACCGCCGCCTGGCGGGCTCCGCCCGGCGCTCCGCGCGGCACCTGGCCGAGCTGGTGGAGACCATCATCCGCTACAGCAACGCCGAGACCGGCGAGCTGCACCTGAAGGACGAGGCGACCGATCTCGGCGCCCTCCTGGCCGAGCTGACCGAGGCCTACCTGCCCTTGGCCCACGAGAGCGGCAAGGCCGCGCAGCTCGGCGTGCAGGGGATCGACATCCCGGTCCTGGTGGACCGCGAGCAGATCAAGATCGCCGTCACCGCCCTGGCCTTCAACGCCCTCTACCACGGCGGCCAGGCGCTGGAGATCAGCACCGGCTTCGACGCCCAGGGCAACATCGAGATCCGGCTCAGCGATGATGGCACCCTCGATGATCGCGTCGAGCTGGCGCGCCTCTACGAGCCCTTCGTGGTGGGCGGTGACCTGGAGACCCGCGGCAGCCACGGCGGCCTCGGCCTCGGCCTGCCCCTGACCCGCAAGCTGATCGAGCTGCACGGCGGCGACTTCGAGGTCCATGCCGCGCCGGGCAGCACCACCGCCGTGATCCGCCTGCCCCGCTGGCGCGCCGAGGTCCTGACCCCGGACGTGGCGGCGGCGGGCTGAGGGGGCCGTTGCGCCCCTTGCGGGGGGCAGCGCGCGCTGCCCCGGAGAAGGCTTAACCTTCCGGGCCTAAACCTGCCCCCGTCGCGACAACCGGGGCCGCACCATCGGCCTCAGGATACCGAGGCCCCGTGACGGGGGCACGACCGAACGGTTCACCCGTGCGGGCCCCTGGCCCGTTCTCACCATCCGGACTGGCGGCGCCGCCTTTTTTCATTACACGAAAACGGCCCTTCCACCGCAACGGAACGCAGATGACCCCCGGCGAGCGGCGCTCGCGCGGGGCATTCGGCGTGGCCGGAGGTAGGGGGAACAGTTGCCCGACAGGAGCAGAGCACCCATCACCCCCCGCGCGGCCGGGCTGCGCCTGCCTGGGCTGGCGCCCGCGCCGTTCCGCGCAATCGGCGTCTCGGTCGCGCAAGGTGCCGGGCGTGCCACTTGCCGTGCCCTCTCATGCGCCTGCCGAGGGGCAGGCAGGCGCAGCCCGGCCGGGGGCCGGGCGCGGCATCCGCAATCTAAGATAACCGCCCCTACCCGGCCTCCCGCCAGCCAGCCTCCTCCAGAAGCCGCGTCGAGGCCCCCTCGACCCGCTCCTCCAGGAGCGCCATGAACTCCCCCTTGGGCACGCCGGGGGCGATCGGTTCGAGGAACTCCACCACCGCCAGGCCCGGACGGCGGAAGAGGCCGCGGCGGGGCCAGAAGTGGCCCGCGTTGGTGGCCACGGGCACGCAGGTCTGGCCGAGCTGTTCGTAAAGCACCGCCGTGCCCACCTTGTAGGGCACCCGGGCGCCGGGAGCGACGCGCGTGCCCTGGGAGTAGATGACGATCTGGCCCGGGTCGATCCGGCCCGCGTTGACGTCGGCCATCATCTTCTGGATCGCCTTGCCGCGCTTGCCCCGGTCCACCGCGATCATCTGCATCCGCTTGGTGTACTGGCCGATCACCGGGGTCCAGAGGATCTCGCGCTTCATGATGAACTTGGCCCGCGGCAGGGCGTGGAAGATCATGATGATGTCGAGGAAGGACTGGTGCTTGGAGGCCACCAGGACCTCCCCCTGGGGCACCGTGCCCCGCACCTCGCAGCGCAGCCCGATCAGCCAGCGCGCGGACCACATGGTCCAGGCGGCATAGGTCTTGCAGGCCCGGTAGGCGCCGCGCTTGGAGAACATGGCCCAGGGGGCGAAGGCCAGGCCGATCAGCGGCATGGCGAGCGTCACCTGGACGATATAGAGGATCGAGCGGATCCATTGCAGCATCAGGCCAACTCCTTGAGGGTGCGGCGCGCCGCGGCGCCGGTGGCGGCGAGGGCGGTGAGGGCCACCAGGGGCGGGATCAGAAGCGGCACCAGCCAGCCCGCCCCGGCAAAGCCGAGCCCGGTGAGAAAGCCCGCCTCGGCGGCCCCGGCGGGCACCAGCAGCAGGGCCCCGAGTCCCAGGCCCGTGCCCAGGGCGGCGCCCAGCAGCGCCCGCAGGGTGAAGCGCCGGATGAAGGCGCGCGCGATATAGTCGTCCCGCGCCCCGACAAGGCGCAGCACGGCGATGACCTGGGCATTGGCCGCCAGGGCCGCTTGGGCGGCCAGGGTCACCATGGCCGCCACCGCCAGGGCGATGAGCCCGGTGGAGAGCCAGCCCAGCAGCCGCAGCCGGTCCGCCGCGGCCACCAGGGGGGCGCGCCAGCGGGCATGGTCATCCAGCACAGCACCCGGCACCTCGGCGCTCAGGCGCAGCCTCAGGCCCGCCACGTCGAGCCCCTCCTCGCTCTCGATCACCTCGATCAGGCGCGGCACCGGCAGGGCCTCGAGCGCCAGCCCCTCGCCCAGCCAGGGCGCCAGGAGGGCATTCTGCTCCTCGTCCGTCAGGGCCCGGGCCCGGGCCACGCCGCGGGTCGTCTCGAGGATGCGCAGGGCGGCCTCGGTCTGGGCCGCGCGCTGGTCCTGGGGAGCGACGATGCGGATCGTGGCCGAACGGGCCAGCTCGGCGCTCCAGCGCTCGGCCAGGCGCCCGGCGGAGAAGGAGAGGGCCAGGGCAAATACCGCCAGGAAGGCCATGGCGGCGGCGGCAAAGAGCGTCAGCCGCGCCGTGAAGCCCGAGGGCGGGACCACGCGGTCGGCCTGGCGATCGCCAGCCAGGAGCATCCCCAGCACCTGCCGCAGCCGCCTCACAGGTCCGCCCCCGCAAGCTGGATGCGCCTGTTGGCGATGCGCAGGACCCGGGCCTGGACGTGGGCCTTGGTGGCCCGGATGAGCGACAGGTCGTGGGTCGCGATGAGCACCGTCTTGCCCATCCGGTTGAGCTCGATCAGCAGCCGCAGCAGGCGCTGCGACATCTCCCAGTCGATGTTGCCGGTGGGCTCGTCGGCCAGGATCACTTCCGGTGACATGATGACGGCGCGGGCCAGGGCCGCCCTCTGCCGCTCGCCGCCCGAAAGCTCCGGCGGCAGGGCCGTGGCGCGGCTGCTCAGGCCGACCCAGGAGAGAAGCTCGGTAAGGTCGCTGCCCCCCGCCTCGGCGCCCCGGCCCGAGACCAGCAGCGGCAGGGCGACATTCTCGGCCACCTCCAGGTGATCGAGGAACTGCACGTCCTGGTGCACCACCCCGACCCGCCGCCGCACGGTGGCGATGTCGTCTCGGTCGAGCCCGCGCACATCGGCCCCGAAGAGCCGGACCTGGCCCGCGGTGGGCAGGAGCGCGCCGTAGCAGAGCTTCATCAGGGTGGTCTTGCCCGCCCCCGAGGGGCCGGTGAGGAAATGGAAGGACCCGGGCGCCAGTTTCAGCGAGATGTCGGACAGCAGCTCGCCCCCGCCATAGCTGTAAGCCACATTTTCAAGCTCGATCACGCCCGCACCCCAGCTGCCCGCGACCTGTTGTGCCTGAGCACCGTTCGGGATTCAATGCAGCACAACCCGCGAAGCCCGCCAGATTGCACTTTTCCTGCTGGAATCTTGAGCTTATGTTACCGCCCACGGCCCCCTCCGGGGCCCTCTGCGAGCAGCGGGAATAACGAATGCGGCTGTCCTGTCCCAATTGCGATGCCCGATACGAGGTGCCCGACGAGGTGATGCCGCGCGCCGGACGCGATGTTCAGTGCTCCAATTGCGGTCAGACCTGGTTCCAGCGCCACCCCGATCAGCCCGACGCGGAGGAGGAGGAGCGCCAGCTTTCCAAGGCCGCGCGCCAGCCCCGGCCCGCACCGCCGCCCGCCCCCGAGACGCCGCCCCGCAAGCGGCCCCAGGAGCAGGCCCCGACCGAGCCGCACCAGCCCACAAGGCGGCAGCTCGATCCGGCGGTGGCCGACATCCTGCGCGCCGAGGCCGAGGCCGAGCAGGCGGCCCGCCGCCAGGCCGCCGCCAGCAGCCTCGAGAGCCAGCCCGACCTGGGTCTGGAGGAGACCGACCCCGAGCCGAAGCCCCGCCCGGACAGCGGCGAGAGCCCCGAGAGCCGCAGCCGCCGCGCCCAGGAGGCCAAGCGCCGGATGGCCCGGATGCGTGGTGAAACGGCCCCCGAGGAGGAAGAAGAGGCCCCGCGTCCCGAGAAGGGCGGCAAGGCCAGCGCCAGCGCGGCGCCCCGGCGCGAGCTCCTGCCCGACATCGACGAAATCAACTCCACCCTGCGCTCCGACCGGGAGCGCGCCAAGGCCCCCGCCGCCGAGGGCCTGCCCGAGGCGCCCGACGAAGGTCGTGGCCGCAGCGGCTTCCGCAGCGGTTTCGCCCTCGCCCTGCTGGTGATCGCCCTGGGGGCCCTGGCCTACCTCTACGCGCCCCAGATCGGCCAGAGCGCCCCCGCCCTGGAACCCGCCCTCGCCGCCTACGTCGGCTGGGTGGACCAGATGCGGCTCGTGCTGGACAACCAGCTCGCGCGCTTCCTGGTCTGGCTTGACGGCATCGCCGCCGACGCGGGTTAGGCGACGGCGGCGCGGACCTTCTCTTTTCTGTCAAAGTGCGCGGGGCCCCTGCCCCGCGCCCTGCCCGCCTGGCTCAGCGCGGGGCCATGCGGATGGCGCCGTCGAGGCGGATGACCTCGCCGTTGAGCATGGGGTTGTCGAGGATGTGGCAGACCAGCTTGCCGTACTCCGCCGGATCGCCGAGCCGCGAGGGGAAGGGCACCTGGCGGCCCAGGGAATCCTGCACCTCCTGCGGCAAGCCCTGGAGCAGCGGCGTCAGGAAGAGGCCCGGCGCGATGGTGCAGACCCGCACGCCCTTGTCCGCCAGATCCCGCGCCATGGGCAGGGTCATGCCCGCGATGCCCCCCTTGGAGGCGGCATAGGCCACCTGCCCGATCTGCCCCTCGTAGGCCGCCACGGAGGCCGTGTTGACGATCACGCCGCGCGCCCCGTCGGGGGCCATGGGCTCGGCCCCGACCATGTGGGCCGCCGCCTGGGAGGCGCAGATGAAGGAGCCCACCAGGTTCACCTGGATCACCTTGGCAAAGAGCGCCGGATCGTGCGGTGCGCCCTTGGAGACGGTCTTGGCGGCGGGGCCGATGCCCGCGCAGTTGACCAGGACGCGGGGAGCCCCGAGATCGGCGGCGACCACGGCCATGGCCTCGGAGACCTGGGCGGCGTCCGTCACGTCCACCCGGTGGGCGCTGCAGCCCAGCTCCTCGGCCCGGGCCTCGGCCGCCTCGCCGTTGGCGTCGAAGATCGCCACCTTCAGACCGGCCTCGACCAGGGCCTTTGCCGTGGCCGCCCCGAGCCCCGAGGCGCCCCCCGTCACGATTGCCGTTTCACCTGCCCACTGTTCCATGGTCATCCCCTCTTGTTGCTTGTTCCGCGCCCTTGTCGCATTGCCCCGCCGCCCGATGCAAGCGCGTCAGAAGAGGCCGAAGTATTCCTGCTGCTCCCAGTCCGAGACCGCCTGCTGGTAGCGGTCCCACTCGGCCTGGCGGATCTGGCAGAGGTAATCGACGAAGGCCGTGCCGAAGGCCCCCCGGAAGAGCCGCGAGGCGCCGAAGGCGTCGATCGCCTCCTGGAGGCTCTTGGGCAGGGGTTCGGCCAGGGCATCGTAGGGGTCCTCCACCGCCTGGGGCAGGGGCAGCTCTTCCGTCAACCCCGCCAGCCCGGCGTGGATCTGGGCGGCGAAGACGAGATAGGGGTTGGCTGCGGGCTCCGGGGCGCGGTTCTCGATCCGGCTCGCGGGCTCGCCCGGCGCGGTCAGCACCCGGATCAGGGCGCCGCGGTTGTCCCTGCCCCAGACGATGCGGTTGGGGGCCAGCTGGTGCGGCCGGTAGCGCTTGTAACCGTTCACCGTCGGCGTGGTCAGGAGGCAGGCCTCGCGCGCGTGGGCCAGGAGCCCCGCCACCCAGGCGGCGCAGGTGGGGCTCAGCGCCTCCGTCCCCTCCGGCTCGAAGAGGTTGCGCCCACCGTCGCGCGCCAGCAGCGACTGATGCAAATGCCAGCCGCTGGCAGCCCCGTTCTCGACCCGCGGCCGGCACATGAAGGTGGCATGCAGACCACGCCGCTGACAGACCTCCTTGACGGCGGTGCGCAGCATGACGAGCTGGTCGGCCTGGGTCATCGGGTCGCCCGCCGCGAAGGTGAATTCGATCTGGCTCGGCCCCATCTCCACCTCCATGGTGCGCAGCGGCAGGCCGAGCCCCTCGCAGGTGCGGCGCAGGCCCTCCATGACCTCCTCCATGGCGTCGTAGCGCAGCTCGGTCAGGAACTGGTAGCCCTGGGCGATGTTCTCCGTCTCGTGCGGCTGGCCGGGCATGGTGGCGCCCGCGTGATCGAGCCGCGGGTCCGTCACGCGGAAGACGTGGAATTCCACCTCGAGCCCCACCACCAGCTCCATGCCCCGATCCGCGAGCTGCGCCACCGCCTGGCGCAGCAGCCCCCGCGTGCAGAGCGGCAGGGGCGCGCCCGAGGCATAGGCGAGATCGCAGAGCAGCCAGGCCGAGCCGGGGGCCCAGGGCAGGATGCGGAAGGTCTCGGGATCGGGCACCATGAGGATGTCCCCGGCGCCGCGCATGTCGCCCGCCACCTCGGCGGCGGCGGACCAGACCGGAAAGACCGTGCGGTGCGAGGTGTCCTTCAGGAGCAGGGTCGAGGGGGCCGCGAGGCCGCGCTCGAAGAGGGACGGCAGGGCCGCCGCCACCAGGGTCTTGCCGCGCAGGACGCCGTGCTGGTCGGTGAAGAGCACCCGCAGGGTCTCGACCCCCTCCTCCGCCATCCGCTCCATGAGCGCCAGGGCCCGCTCGATGCCGGCCCCGTCGATCAGGCCCGCGTGGGCCAGCCGCCCCGCCGCGAGCCTCTCGCGCAGCCCCGCCTCGCCCGCCATCAGAGGGTGGCGTCCCAGTCGGCGCAGGCGGCGCGCCGGGCGGCGTCGCTCTCCTCGGCCACGGCGCGCCACTGCGCCCCGTCGCCGATGGTGTCGTTCGAGATGGGGCCGTAGAGGGCGCCCGGGTCCACCCCGTTGCGCATCGGCAGGGCCTCCTCGCGCCCCTCCTTCAGGGCCGCGATGGCCGCCCGCAGCATGCGGCGGTAGCGGATGATGCCCACGTCGGTCTTGCCCAGATGCTCCTTCGTGCGGTCGAAGATCGGCCCGGGGCTTTCCACCGCCCACTGGTCGTGCACGTTGATGTCGAGCCCCATGCCCGTATAGGTCTCACGCCGCTGCTCCTCCGGGTCGAAGCCGTAGTCGTTGCGCTTGTTCTTCAGCGGCGCGTAGTCCGGCAGGCGATGCTCCTCCAGCCGCTGGGCGCGCATCTTCTCCTTGTCCACCGGCCCCGCGAAGGAGGTGAACATGGAGTACCAGTAGCAGTGCTCGTCATCGATTGGCACGTGCCACTGGGTGATGATCATCTCGCGGCTCATGGGGATGGAGATGGCCTCGGGGAAGATCTGGTTGGTGATGCGGATGTGGGTGCTGCCCCCGGCCAGATGGCGCAGGGCGATCAGGCGCAGGCCGTAGTCCGTCTCCTCCACCGTGATCTCCGGGCGCGGGTATTCGCGCAGCAGCTGGGTCATCGGCATGTCCGTGTCCGCCGCCTTGTCGCGGAACTGCTTGCCGTAGCTGTCGGCGGGGTCCTCATCCTCCAGGAAGCGGTGCAGAAAGGAGGCGTGCGCGGGGTCGATCCCCACCTCCATGGCCTGAAGCCAGTTGCACTCCCAGAGGCCCTTGAAGGCAAAGACATGGGTATCGGGCGCGCGGAAACAGTCGAAGTTCGGGAAGGGCGGCGGATCGCCGGGGCCGAGGTAGGCAAAGACGATGCCGTTGCGTTCCTCCACCGGATAGGAGGTGGCGCGGATCTTTTCGTGCATCCGGCTGCCCTCGGGCTCTCCCGGCTGCTCGACGCACTGGCCCGTCCGGTCAAAGTGCCAGCCGTGGAAGGGGCAGCGCAGGCCATTGTCCTCCAGCCGCCCGTAGCAGAGATCGGCCCCCCGGTGCGGGCAGTGCCGGTCGATCAGGCCGAGCTTGCCGTCATTGTCCCGAAAGAGCACCAGCCGCTCGCCCAGCAGGGTCACGGGGACCACCGGGCGGTTGCTGTTCAGCTCCTCCGTCAGGGCGGCGGGCTGCCAGTAGCGGCGCATCACTTCGCCCGCATCGGTGCCCGGTCCGGTGCGGGTCAGGGTCTCGTTAAGCTCTTTACTGATCATGGTCGTCTCTCCTCCGTCGGGGGCGATCTAAGCCCATGTCGGGAGGAGCGGCAAGCGGTGGGACCGGGGGCCAGCCCCCGGACCCCCGGGATTTTTTGCCATTTGGAAGAGGCGGGAGGCGCGCCGGGACCTAGCCCGGCGACATGCCCCGCAGCCGTTCGGAGCGGCGCCGCAGCAGTTCGACGACCGTCAGGAGCGCGATGGAGATCACGACAAGGATCGTCGCCACGGCGAGGATCGTCGGGCTGATCTGTTCGCGCAGGCCGGTGAACATCTGCCAGGGCAGGGTCTTCTGCCCCGCCGAGCCGACGAAGAGCACCACCACGACCTCATCGAAGGAGGTGATGAAGGCGAAGAGGCCGCCCGAGATGACGCCCGGCAGGATCAGCGGCATCTGGATGCGGAAGAAGGTCCGCACCGGGCCCGCGCCCATGTTGGCGGCGGCGCGGGTGAGGCTGTTGTCGAAGCCCACCAGGGTCGCCGTCACGGTGATGATGACGAAGGGAATGCCAAGGGCCGCGTGGGCCAGGACCACGCCGAGGTAGGTGCCCTGGAGGCCGATGCGGCTGTAGAAGAAGTACATGCCGGCCGCCGAGATGATCAGGGGCACGATCATCGGCGAGATCAGGATCGCCATGATGGCGCGGCGGAAGGGCACGTGCGGCTGGCTCAGGCCGATGGCCGCCAGGGTGCCAAAGCCCACCGAGAGGAGCGTCGCCACGGGCGCGATCTTCACGGAGTTGGCCAGGGCCTGCTGCCAGTCCGCGTTGGTGAAGAAGTCGCGGTAGTGCTTGAGCGAGTAGCCCTCGGGATCGAAGCGCAGCATCTCAGGGGTGAAGGTGAAGAAGTCCTCGGCGTTGAAGCTGAGCGGCATGACCACCAGGATGGGGGTGATCAGGAAGACCAGGATGGCGCCGCAGATCACCCGGAAGGTGAAGTGCCAGAGCACCTGCCCCGCCGTGAGGTAGGGCGGCACCTTGGCCCGGTAGCGGCCCTCGTAGAGCCAGAAACTGAACCAGGCGAAGAACCAGCCGAAGAGGCCCCCGATCACGGCGGCGGGCAGGCCGCCCAGGATGAAGCCCCCGATGGCCAGGAGCGCCACCACGGCCCAGCGGCTGGTCCCCTCGGCCTTGACGATCTGGGTGACCACGTAGGCGATGGCCGCCGTCAGCAGGGCGCCCGCCACGACCCCCAGCAGGGTGCTGCCCTGGGCCGTGCCGACGAAGACGCCGGCGAAGGCCCCGGCCAGGGCGACCACGGGCACGTAGAAGGAGACGGGCGTGCGGGAAACGGGTGTCAAAGCGGTCATCTATCAGCCCCCCAGCTTCACGTTGTCGATGCCGACAATCTTGTCGTAGGCCCAGTAGAGCCCCAGCACCACCGCCAGCAGGATGGAGCCGAGCGCCGCCGCCAGCCCCCAGTTGAGCGAACTGGAGATGTGGTAGGCGATCCGGTTGGAGATGAAGGTGCCGGTGGTGCCGCCGACGATCTCGGGCGTGATGTAGTAGCCGATGGAGAGGATGAAGACGAGGATCGAGCCCGCGCCGATGCCCGGCACCGACTGCGGGAAGTAGACCCGCCAGAAGGCCGTCCAGTTGGTGGCGCCGAGCGACTTGGCGGCGCGCACGTAGGAGGGCGGGATGGTCTTCATCACCGAGTAGAGCGGCAGGATCATGAAGGGCAGCAGGATGTGGGTCATGGCCACGATGGTGCCGGTCTGGTTGTTGATCAGCGCCAGGCGGCCCGCGTCACTGACCAGGCCGAGCCAGACCAGGGTGTCGTTGATCACCCCCTGCTGTTGCAGCATCACCTTCCAGGCCGAGGTGCGCACCAGGAGCGAGGTCCAGAAGGGCAGGAGCACCAGGATCATCAGCAGGTTGGCGGTCTTGGCGGGCAGGTTCGAGAGAATGTAGCCCACCGGGTAGCCGAGCAGGATGCAGCTGCCGGTGATGACGAGCGACATGAAGAGCGTGCGGATGAAGAGCTTGATGTAGAGCTGCTCGCTTTCGGGCCGCATCTCGGGGCCATCCACCGTCTTCTGCATGTCGACGGAGTTGAGGAAGTAGCCGGAGGTGAAGTCGGGGCTGTAGACCTTGAGCGTCTGCCAGACGGCGAGATCGGTCCAGTCCTTGTCGATGTCCTCGAAGGCGGCGGGGAAATCCACCGTCTCGAAGTCCGCCACCGCCGCGGCGGCCTCCTGAAGCTCGGCGGCACCGGGGCCGCTGTAGCCCGAGACATCGGCGCCATTCACCAAATCGTCGTAGAGGGCGGAGTAGACCAGGGCCCAGGGGTCCTCGTCGGCCAGGTTGTCCTCCTCCTCGTTCTGCACGAAGTCGGCGAAGATCTCGAAGGTGGTGACGGTGCGCGGCAGGAGCTCGGCCATCTCGGGGCGCGCCTCGAAGGCGGGCTGGGCGGCATCGCCGTCCTCGTCCCAGGCGGTCTGGGCGCTCAGCCACTCTTCGGTGCCGAGGAAGGCGTTCCAGTTCTCGGCCTCCTCCCAGTATTCGTTCAGGTCCTCGAACTGGTCCTGGTAGACCTCGCCCATGTCCTCCACCTTGCGGCCGGACTTGCGGAAGAGGCTGGAGACGCCGGTGAGCTCGTAGTTCAGGCGGGAGCCCAGGCGCGTGTGCAGCTTGCGTTCCTGGGCGATGAAGATGTCGGTGTAGAGGGCCTTGAAGGTGGTGGCCTCGGGCAGGCTCTCGGAATTGGCGTCCCACTCCTCCAGCGCCTCGACGGTGCGCGGCAGGGTGTCCGACACGATCTGGTTCTCGACCGAGCGGAAGAGCATGTCGGCGATGGGCGCGATGAAGGTCAGCAGGACAAAGATCAGCAGCGGGGCGATCAGCATCAGGGCGCGCAGCTTCTGGCGGCGTAGGGCGCGGTTCAGGCTGGACTTGAGGGTCGTGCCGTCCGCGGCGAGCATGGGCCCGCTCTTCGCCCTGTCGGCGTTCCGGATCGCGTTGTCCGGCGTGGCGCCGGTGATCTGATCGGGGCCGGTCGTGGCGGAACCGTTGCTCATCTCGTCACCTTCGGTGTTCTTTTGGGTCACCCGGGCATCCTTGCTGTGCCGCGGGTCCTTCCTGTTGGGGTCCCGGGGGCCTGGCGGCCCCCGGAAAGCGTTTCAGCCCAATGGCTTACTGGGCAAGCCAGGCCTGGAACTTGGCGTCGATGTCGTCGCGGTAGTCAGCCCAGAACTCGTAGTTGTAGAGGAACGTGTTCTCGGCGTTGGCCGGATCGGTCGGCATGTGCGGCGCCATGTCGATGCCCAGCTCGGCGTGCTTGCCGACCAGCGGGGCCGAGGACTGACGTGCCGGGCCGTAGCTGATGTACTTGGCCTGATCGGCCAGGCGCTGGGTGTCGGTCGCGAACATGATGTAATCAAGCGCGCGGGCCAGACGGTCCTCCGGCAGACCGGCGGGGATGATCCAGCCGTCCAGGTCGAACACCTGGGCGTCCCAGAGCATCGCGACCGGCTGGTCCTGCTCCTCGATGACCGAGAAGAGGCGGCCATTGTAGGTGGAGCCCATCACGATCTCGCCGTCGGCCAGGAGCTGCGGCGTGTCGGCACCGGCGGACCACCAGATCACGTCGTCCTTGATAGTGCCCAGCTTGTCGAGGGCGCGCTGCTGGCCTTCCTCGGTCTCGAGCACGTCATAGACCTCGTCCTTCGGCACGCCGTCGCAGAGCAGGGCCCATTCCATGTTGTTGATCGGGCGCTTCTCGAGCGCGCGCTTGCCGGGATAGGTCTCTGTGTCGAAGACCGCGCAGACGGAGGTCGGGGGCGTGTCGCCCACCATGTCGGTGCGGTAGCCGAAGGTGGTGGAGTAGACGATCTGCGGGATGAAGCAGTCGGAAACCAGCAGGTCGCCGAAGTCATCCTCGGCCGAGGTGCCGTCGGGCGCTGCGGCCAGGTGCTCGTCCGGGTCGATCTCCATCGCCAGACCCTCGTCGCAGAGACGGATCGCGTCGGAGGCGACCACGTCCACAACGTCCCAGGTCACGTTGCCCGCCTCGTTCATGGCGCGCAGCTTGGCCACCGCCTCGGCGGAGGACTCGTCGTTGATGATCTTCACGCCCGTCTTTTCCATATAGGGGTCGTGATAGGCTTTCTGCTGGCTGTTGGAGTAGGCACCACCCCAGCTGACGATGGTCATCTCGTCCGCCATGTGGCCATCAGCCGAGGCCATGCCCGCCGCAAAGGTCAGAGCGGTGGTGGCCAGAAGCGTCTTGGTCAGTTTCATCTATGTCTCCCATTTATGGCCCGTTTAACCCGGTGGGGCAGCGACAACGGGCTTAGCCGCCGCATCCCAAAAGCGCGCGCATGGGACGTCAGGCGTCCAGGGCGCGGCAATCCTGTGGCAGCCACCCGATCTCGATCATCTCACCGGGGGTGAGGCGCCGCTGGTCGGGGGCGTTGCGTGTCTTGATGACGAAATCATCTTTGCCCGCGACCCGGAGCCGCGTGCGGAAGATATCGCCCATGTAGATGAATTCGAGGACCTCGGCCTTGAGCGTGTGGGCATCGGCGCTGAGCCGGTCCTTGTTGTATTCGACCCTCTCGGGGCGGATCGAGACCCTTGTTCTTTCGCCGGCCTTGCTGACGTTGATCGGCTTGGCGTCGATCACCTCGCCGCCGTCCAGCTCGACCAGGGCAATGTCGCCCTTGATCTCCTTGATGGTGCCCTCGAGCGTGTTGTTCTCGCCGATGAACTGGGCCACGAAGCTGTTCTCGGGCTCCTCGTAGAGCTTGTCGGGCGGCGCCAGCTGCTGGATGCGGCCATCGTCGAAGACGGCGACCCGGTCCGACATGGTCAGGGCCTCTGTCTGGTCGTGGGTCACGTAGACGGTGGTGATGCCCAATTCGTGGGCCAGGTTGGTGATCTCGAACTGAAGCGTCTCGCGGAGCTGCTTGTCGAGAGCGCCGAGCGGTTCGTCCATGAGCACCAGCTCCGGCTCGAACACCAGGGCGCGGGACAGGGCGATGCGCTGCTGCTGGCCGCCCGAGAGCTGGGCCGGGCGGCGGCCGCCGAAGTCGCCCATCTGGACCATGTCGAGGGCGCGCTTGATCTTCTGCTCGCGCTCCGACTTGCTCATGCCGCGAACCTCCAGCGGAAAGGCGAGGTTCTCGGCCACGGTCATGTGCGGAAAGAGCGCGTAGTTCTGAAAGACCATCCCGATGCCGCGCTTGTGCGGCGGGATGTTGTTGATCGACTTGCCATCGAGCCGGATGTCCCCGTGGGTCGCCGTCTCGAAGCCCGCCAGCATCATCAGGCAGGTGGTCTTGCCCGAGCCGGAGGGCCCGAGCATGGTCAGGAATTCACCCTGGGGTAGCGAGAGGTTGAGATCCTTCACCACCAGAGTTTCGCCGTCATACGATTTTTGAACACGGTCGAATTCCACAAATGCCGTGCCGTTGGACGATGCTGTCACCCCGTCTCCCCTTTTTGTTCTGGTCGCAGCCGGTTGATCCTGCTGTCTTCATTTGAACAAGATCATTGAAAACAACCTGACCCTGAGACGCAACCGGAAACTTGGCCGCAGGTTATTTCTCATGTGATTCAATCTCTTGCGCCTCCTGATTCAGCATAATCATATGCCATGCCAGGGCCTGGTTGCTGGACAGGACCGGCTTGCCGATCCTCTGCTCAATCTCGGGAATCGCCCTAAACGTGCGCAGGTTGGTGCAGCTCAGGAAAACCCCCTCCACTTCCGGGGCGCTGCCCAGCGCGCAGGCGGCCTCCACGATGGAGGGGACGGAGATGCGCACCACCGCCGCCTCCTCGGCCTCGGCGAAGGTGCCGAAGACCTCTGTGCTGATCCCGGCCCCGGCGAAGCGGGCCCGCAGGGGGGCGTTGACGCTTTCGATGTAGGGCGAGAGGAGCGCCAGCCGCGAGATCCCCAGGTGACGCGCCCGGGCGATGGTGGCGCGCAGCGGGTCCGTCACGGCGCGGGCGGTGCACCCTTCGCGGATCAGCGCCGCCACCCTGTCCGATCCGATGATGGCGCTGGCAGAGGTGCAGCCATAGCCCACCACGCCGTAGGGCCGGGCCTTGGGCAGGAGGTCCGCCGCCCGGGCCAGGTGCCCGGCCATGGCCCCCAGGGTTTCCGGCGTCACCTCGGCGCCGCTCGGGATGCGGTTGACGAAGAGCGGGGTCTCCCGCCCGGCCAGGACCTCGCGCATGTCCCGCTCCAGGGTCTCGTCGGCCTGAAGCACGATCAGCCCCATGGGCGGATCGGCGGGATCGTCGGGCTCCCTGGTGTAGCTGAAGGTGGTCACAGGCGGCGCACCTCCGGGCCCTGGCGCGGCGAGAGGTAGCGCGCGCCGCTCTCGGTGATGAGGATCACCTCCTCGTGGACCATGATCCCCGCCCCCGAGGGGGTGCCCGGCTCCAGCGTGAGGACCATGCCGGGCGCCAGCACCGTCTCGTCCTCGGGGATGAGAGAGGGCCATTCGGTGAGGGACATGCCCAGCCCGTGGCCGAGCCGCCCCGCCTCCGTCTCGCCCCCGGCCCGGGCCAGCACCTCGGCCATGGCCCCGTGCAGCTCTGCCGCCGTGGCGCCGGGGCGGGCCCGGGCGAAGGCCGCGTCGCTGGCCTCGACCAGCAGGGCATGGGCCGCCGCCACCTCGGGCGCGGGCGGGCCGAGGGACCAGTTGCGGTCGAAGTCGCTGAAGTAGCCGCGGTGGACGAGCCCCGTGTCGAGCATCAGAAGATCGCCCCGGGCGAGGGGCTGGGCCCGGGCGGGCGAGATGACATCGGCATAGCCCCCCTGCCCCGCGCCCCCGGCGAGGTAGGGCACCCAGTCGGCCCCCTCCTCCAGGGCCGCGATCTGGAAGCGGCGGAAGACCTCCTCGAGCGGGCGGCCCGGCGCGGCGAACTCCGGCACCCGGTCGAAGGCCCGCCCGGCGATGGCGCAGGCCGCCTCGATGAGGGCCACCTCGGCCGCGGACTTGACCAGCCGCAGGCGGCGGACAATGCCCGCGTCCCCGGTGAAATGGCGGTCCGGCAGGGCCCGGCGCAGCCGGGCATGGTCCGCCAGGGGCATGCGCAGGTGGCTCTCCGGCCCGTCGGGCAGGCCGATGCGGCCGCCCCGGGGCACCAGCTCGGCCAGGCTGCGGGCCAGGAGGCTCACCCCCTCGTCCTCCGGGCTGGGGGCGCTCCAGGTGCGGATCTCCTCGATCCAGGTGCGGCCCATCAGGGCGGCGCCGATGGTGGGGATCACCGCCAGGGGCACGCCCTTGCGCGGCAGGATCAGGAACCAGGGCCGCGTCGGGCTTTCCCAGAAGCGGGTCAGGAAGCCGGTGAAGTAGCGCACCTCCGGCTCGGTCGTCAGGAGCAGCGCCGCAAGGTCTTCCTCCACCATGAGGGCCTGGGCCCGGGCGCACCGTGCCTCGAATTCCGCCCTCTCGAACACCTCGCCTGCCATGGTGGGCTCTCCCCGCGCTGCCGCAGAGCTTGCCGAAGGGCGGCCCCTCCGGTCAAGCAATCTTGGCTTGGGGTCCGGGCGCCATCGCCTATAAAGGGGCCGAGTGACGGCAAAGGAGCCCCCATGCCCAAGATCGCCCCCCAGGACCTGCGTTCGCGCCAGTGGTTCGACAACCCCGACGACCCGGAGATGACGGCCCTCTACCTGGAGCGCTACCTCAACTACGGGATCACCCGGGAGGAGCTGCAGTCGGGCAAGCCGATCATCGCCATCGCCCAGACCGGCAGCGACCTGTCGCCCTGCAACCGCCACCACATCGAGCTGGCCAAGCGGGTGCGCGACGGCATCATCGCGGCGGGCGGCGTGCCGATGGAGGTGCCCGTCCATCCCATCCAGGAGACCGGCAAGCGCCCCACGGCGAGCCTGGACCGCAACCTCGCCTACCTCGGCCTGGTGGAGGCGCTCTACGGCTATCCGATTGACGGCGTGGTCCTGACCATCGGCTGCGACAAGACCACCCCCGCCCTGCTGATGGCGGCGGCCACGGTGAACATCCCGGCCATCGCCCTCTCCGTCGGGCCCATGCTGAACGGCTGGTTCGAGGGCGAGCGCGCGGGCTCGGGCACGGTGATTTGGAAGGCCCGTGAGCGCCTGGCGGCGGGCGAGATCGACGGCGACCAGTTCATGGAGATCGCCGCCGCCTCGGCCCCTTCCGTGGGCTACTGCAACACCATGGGCACGGCCACCACGATGAATTCCCTGGCCGAAGCCCTGGGGATGCAGCTTCCCGGCGCGGCGGCCATCCCCGCCCCCTACCGCGAGCGCGGCCAGATCAGCTACGAGACCGGGCAGCGCATCGTCGGGATGGTCTGGGAGGATCTGCGCCCCTCCGACATCATGACCCGCGAAGCCTTCGAGAACGCCATCGTGGTGAACTCCGCCATCGGCGGCTCGACCAACGCGCCGATCCACCTCAACGGCATCGCCCGGCACCTCGGGGTGGCGCTCGACAATGACGATTGGCAGGCCCTGGGCCACGCGGTGCCGCTTCTGGTGAACCTCCAGCCGGCCGGGGAGTACCTGGGCGAGGACTATCACCGCGCGGGCGGTGTGCCGGCCGTGGTGGGAGAACTCCTGGCCGCCGATCTTCTGCCCCACCCCGGCGCCCTGACGGCCAACGGCGCCTCCATCGGCAGCAACTGCGGCGCGAGGCGCAGCGGCAACGAGGCGGTGATCCGCCCCGCTGCCACGCCGCTCATGGCCTCGGCCGGTTTCGTGAACCTCTCGGGCAACCTCTTCGACAGTGCCCTGATGAAGACCAGCGTGATCGGCGCCGCCTTCCGGGAACGCTACCTCTCAAACCCCGAGGACCCGGAGGCCTTCGAAGGCCGGGCCATCGTCTTTGACGGGCCGGAGGACTACCACGCCCGGATCGACGACCCCGCCGAGGGCATCGACGCCGACTGTATCCTGGTGATGCGCGGCGCCGGGCCCAAGGGCTATCCGGGCGGGGCCGAGGTGGTGAACATGCGGGCCCCCGCCTACCTGCTCAAGCAGGGGATCAAGGCCCTGCCCTGCATCGGCGACGGGCGCCAGTCGGGCACCTCGGGCTCGCCCTCGATCCTCAACGCCGCCCCCGAGGCGGCGGACAACGGCGGCCTGGCGCTGCTGCGAACCGGCGACCGGCTGCGCATCGACCTGAAGGACCACAGCGCCAACATCCTGGTGCCCGAGGAGGAGCTTCAGGCCCGCCGCGCGGCCCTGATGGAGGCCGGCGGCTACCCCATCCCGGTCAGCCAGTCGCCCTGGCAGGACTACTTCCGCGAGCTGGTGGAGCCCTTCGACCGGGGCATGACCCTGCGCGGCGCGGCGGAGCACCGCGACATCGCCCGCAGGCACCGCCCGCGCGACAACCACTGAGGGCCGCCGCCAGGGGGCGGCTCCTCAGTCGGCCCGGCGCAGGAGCGAGATCAGCTCGGGCAGCCAGGCCTCGCCGTGGCCCGCCGAAACCTCCTGGCGCAGGGTCTCCAGCACCCCCTCGGCGATGCCCTTCCGGGCGCCCGCCTGCTCGGTCATCTGGTGGTAGTAGTCGATGTCCTTCAGGGCATTGCCGAGGAAGAAAGGCAGGCCGCTGCGGTCCCCCTCGGTGATGTAGGGGGCAAGCCTGTCGAGCGCCACGGAAGCGCCGCCGCCCTCCCCCAGGACCCGCACCAGCACCGCCGGATCGACGCCCGCGTCGGCGGACTGGGCCGCGGCCTCGGCCAGGAGCGACATGAAGCCGATGGAGACATAGTTGTGCAGCAGCTTCATCCGATGCCCCGTGCCCACCGGGCCGACCCGCTCCACCGCCTCGGTGAAGCTGTCGAGCACCGGCATGATCCTGTCGATCACCGCCGCCTCGCCTCCGGCCAGGAGGTTCAGGGTGCCCGCCTGAGCGTGGGCCGCCGTGCGGGTCATGGGGGCATCGACGAAGTGCCCGCCCGCTGCCTGGGTGCGCTCGGCCATCGCCAGGGTGCTCTCCGGCAGGGAGGTGGAGCAGTCCACCACCACGGTGCCGGGCGCCAGGTCGCTCAGCAGCCCGCCCTCGCCGGTCAGCACCGCCTCCACCTGGGCCGAGCCGGTGACGCAGAGGATCACCACCTCCGCCCCCGCGCCCACTGCAGCGGGACTGTCGCAGGGCACGGCGCCGTTCGCCACCAGGTCCTCCGTCGGCTGGTTGCCGGAATGCTCCAGGAAGCGCAGCCCGTGCCCCCCCTTGAGCAGGTTGCGCGAGATGCCCTGGCCCATGAGGCCGACACCGATGAGTCCTACCATCATCTCTCTGTCCTTGTCCTGTTTCAGCCCTCGGTGTGGCGCTGGCGCGCCGGGCCCCGATAGCGTTCCGTAAGCTCCTCCGGCACCTCGGAGCCGTCCCAGAGGAAGGGCAGGATGCCGCGCCGCAGGGAGGCGCCGCGCTGCGCCCTGATCTGGTCGTCCGAGCGGGTCACCCGCTGCGCGAGGCGCCGCCCCCACTGGGCGAGGAGGCCGTAGAGCCGGTCGATCTCGGCCCCGTGGTCGCTGCCCTTGGCGAGGTCGTGGAACTCGTCCGGGTCGCTTTCCAAGTCGAAGAGCATGGGCCGGAAGCCGCCCTCGGCGTGCATCAACTTGTAGCGCCCGTCGAAGACCATGAAGAGCCGGGCGTCGCGCGGCTCAAGCCCAAGCTTCTCGGCCTGGGGCGAGGCGGAGTAGTCGTACTCGCTGATCACGAAGTCGCGCCAGGCCGGGCTCTCGCCGCGCAGCCAGGGCAGGAGCGAGCGGCCCTCGATGATGTGATCGGGCACCGGCGCGCCCGCCGCCTCCACGAAGGTGGCGGCCAGGTCGATCGATTCCACCAGCGCTTCGCAGGTTGTGCCGCGCGTCGCCTCGGCCTCGGGGCGGGGGTCGGCGATGATCAGCGGGATCTTCACGGAGGGTTCGTGAAAGAGGTCCTTCTCGCCCAGCCAGTGGTCACCCAGGTAATCGCCGTGATCGGAGGTGAGGACGATCATCGTCTCCTCCATCTGGCCCGTCGCCTCCAGGTGATCGAGCAGGCGGCCAAGCTGATCGTCGCACTGCTTGATCAGGCCCATGTAGGCGGGGATCACCTTCTCGCGCACCTCCTCGCGCTGGAAGGCCCGGGCGATGCGGTTCTCCATGTAGGCGCCGTAGACCGGGTGCGGGTCCTCCCGTTCCACCGCGGCGCGGCGGGCCGGGGGCACCTGGTTGGCGCCATACATGGCGTGGTAGGGGGCCGGGACGATGTAGGGCCAGTGCGGCTTGATGTAGCTCACGTGGGCGCACCAGGGGCCCTTGGCCTGGTCGATGAAGTCGATCGTGCGGCTGGTCAGCCAGGGGGTCTCGCTGTCCTCCTCGCGCACGTTGGCGGCCCGGTCGGCGTTGCGGAACATCCAGCCCGAGGCGATCTGATCCTCCGAGATGCCGGCATTGGCATAGTCCGCCCAGGGGTTTTCCCCGTCGTAGCCGCGGTCCTTGAGGTATTCGTTGTAGGGCGAGCGTTTCTCGTCGTAGAAGCCCTCCGGCCCCTCGGCCCAGAGGCCGTCATCCCTGATCCAGACGTCAAAGCCGCATTCCGCCTGGCGCGCGCCGATCAGGCTGTCGGGCGTCAGGCCCAGGCGGGCCATGCCCTCGGCATCGGCCTTCATGTGGGTCTTGCCGATGAGCCAGCAGTCCATGCCCGCGCGGCGCAGGTGATCGCCCAGCGTCTGCTCGCCCACCCTGAGGGGGAAGCCGTTCCACTGGGCGCCGTGGCTGGAGGCGTAGCGCCCGGTGTAGAAGCACATGCGGCTGGCGCCGCAGATCGGCGACTGGACGTAGGCATTGGTGAAGCGCACGCCCCGGGCCGCCACCCGGTCGAAGTTGGGGGTCTCCAGGTGCGGGTGACCGGCGCAGCTCAGGTAGTCGAAGCGGAGCTGGTCGTACATGATGAATAGGATGTTCATGGGGCCTCCCTCGGGGCGCACTATTGCCTCGGGCCGCGGGCTGCGCAACATGATCCCAGGCGAAAGTCCCGGTGAAAGGTGCGGCAAGGATGGAGAGCCCCGAAAGACAGTTCCTGGCGCAGCTCTTCCGGGCGGCGGTGGCGGCGGCGGACCCGACGGAGGCGCTGCGCGGCAGGCTGCCCGATCCGCCCAAGGGGCGTACTGTCGTGGTGGGGTGCGGCAAGGGGGCGGCGCAGCTCGCCCAGGCCTTCGAGAGCCTCTGGCCCGGCGATCTGAGCGGCCTGGTGGTGACCCGCTACGGCTACGGCGTGCCCTGCAAGCGGATCGAGGTGCTGGAGGCGGCCCACCCGGTGCCCGACGCGGCGGGGATGCGGGCGGCGGCGGCGCTGCGCGGCGCGGTGCGCGGCCTCAGCGCCGATGACCTGGTGGTGGCCCTCATTTGCGGCGGCGGCTCCTCCCTGCTGGCGGACCCGCCCGAAGGGCTGCGCCTGGGCGATCTTCAGGCCCTGAACGAGGTGCTCCTGGCCTCGGGCGCGCCGATCTCGGTGATGAACGACATCCGCAAGTGCTTCAGCCGGATCAACGGCGGCCGCCTGGCCGAGCTGGCGGCCCCCGCGCGGGTGGTGAGCCTCGTCGTCTCGGACGTGCCGGGCGACGACCCCGCCGAGGTTGCCTCGGGCCCGACGGTGCTGGAGCGGCCCGACCCGGCGGAGGTGCGCGAGATCATCTCGGCGCGGGGCATCGCCCTGCCCCCGGCCTGCGCCGTCTACCTCGATGGCCTGATCCACCGCCCGCCGCGCGGCGGCCACCCCCAGAGCCGGGTGCAGGTGGTGGCCTCGGCGCGCCTCTCTCTCGAGGCGGCGGCCCGGGCGGCCCGGGAGAGGGGGGTGGCGGCCTGGGTGCTCTCCGACCGGATCGAGGGGGAGGCACGCGAGGTGGCCCGCGTCCATGCCGCCCTGGCGCGCCAGGTGGCCGAGAGCCGGTTCCCCCACCCCGCCCCGGTGGTCCTGCTCTCGGGCGGGGAGACCACCGTGACCCTGCGCGAAAAGGGGCGCGGCGGGCGCAACGGGGAGTTCCAGCTTTCCCTCGCCCTGGCCCTGGAAGGGGTGGAGGAGATGCACGCCCTGGCCGCCGACACGGACGGGATCGACGGGTCGGAGGAGAATGCCGGCGCCTTTGTCGAGGGGGCCAGCGCCTGGCGGATGCGCGAGGCGGGCTGCGACCCCCTGCGGCTGCTGCTGGGCAACCGCTCCTACGAGGCCTTCGCGGCGGTGGGGGACCTCTTCGTCACGGGCCCCACGGGGACCAACGTGAACGACTTCCGCGCCATCCTGGTGGGCGCCCTGCCCGCCTAGCGCGCGCCGCCCTGGGCGGCCACGTGGTCCGCCACGAGCTGGCGGTAGAGCTGCTGGATGCGGGCGGTGACGGGGCGCCTGCCGTCGCCGATGGGCTTGCCGTCGATTGTAGCCACCGGGGTCTGGGCGCCGAAGGTGCCGGTGAGGAAGGCCTCTTCGGCCCCGTAGGCCTCGTAGAGCGAGAAGTTCTTCTCGAAGACAGGGATGCCTTCCGCGCGGCAGAGGTCGATCACCTTCTGGCGGGTCACGCCGTTCATGCAGTAGTCGCCCGTCGAGGTCCAAACCTCGCCGCGGCGGACGATGAAGAAGTTGCAGGCGTTGGTGGTGTTCACGAAGCCATGGGGATCGAGCATCAGGGCCTCGTCGGCGCCCGCCGCCTCGGCCTGGAGGCAGGCGATGATGCAGTTGAGCTTGGAGTGGGAATTGAGCTTGGGGTCCTGGCTGTGCGGCAGGCCCCGCACCTGGGGCACGGCGGCGAGGCGAATGCCCGCGCTCTGCAGGCGGTTCACCGGCTTGGAATGTTCCATGATGATCACCAGGGTCGGCCCGGTGGTGCTGAGGGAAGGGTGCTGGAAGGGCTTGTCCTTCAGGCCCCGGGTGAGCATCAGGCGGCAGTGGACGTCCGTCTCCATGCCGTTGGCCGCCTGGGTGGCGCGCAGGGCCTCGAGGATGCCCGCCCGGTCCATCCCCACCTCCAGGGCGATGGCCTTGCAGGAATCGAAGAAGCGGTCCATGTGCTCCTCGAAGAAGGCCCAGTGGCCCTGGTAGAGGCGCATTCCCTCCCAGATCCCGTCGCCCAGCATGAAGCCCGCGTCATAGACCGAGACCTTCGCCTCGTCGCGGTGCACGATCTCGCCGTTGACGTAGATCTTGATGTCCCGGTTGCGGGCATCCTCGTCGGCTTCGTGAGTGGTGGTCATCGGCGTCTCCCCTGCTTTGGGGATTGATAGGCCGGGCCGCGCGGCGACGCCAGACGGGAGCGGCCTTTTCCTGGCTCAGAGGGCCTCGAGATAGGCCAGGAGCCGCCCCTCGGAGAGCCGCAGATCGGCCCGCTCGTGGCCCGCGACCTCAAGCGGCCCCTCACCGGCGCGGGCGATCACGGCGGGGTGGATGTAGGAATTGCGGGCGATGGTGGCGGTATTGTTGAGCCGCTCCGCCGCCGCCTCGGCCATGGCCTTGATCGTCGCCTCGCCCGCCTCGGCCACCTCGAAGGCGGCCAGGGTGCCGGTCCAGGTGCGGAAGGTCTTGGCGGTAATGCCGGGCTCGCCCGCGGCCTCGGCGATGTAGTCGTTGAGGGTGCCCGAGCCCAGGGTGCGGGGCTGGCCCTCGGCATCGACCCAGGTCATCAGGGCCCCGCCGGGCAGGTCGCTGATGCGCTCCAGCACCCGGGCGAGCTTGCGGTCGGTCAGGCGGCGGCGGACCCGCTTGCCGCCCTTGGCGAGGTAGTTGAGCGCCACCTCGTCGCCCGCCAGACGGACGTGGCGGCGGCGCAGGGTGAGGGCGCCGTAGCTGCCATTTTCGCGCGTATAGTCGGGGCTGCCGACGCGCAGCGCCGTACGGTCGATCAGGACGACGGCGGAGGCCAGGGCGAAGCGCTGCTCGCCCACCTCCTCCTTCAGGTCCTGGCGGACCCGGCGGCGGATGCGCGGCAGGGCGTTGCCGAAGGCGATGAGCCGGTCGAACTTGGTCTCGGCGCGGTGGGCGGCCCATTCGGGATGGTAGCGGTACTGCTTGCGCCGCCTTTCATCGCGCCCGGTGGCCTGGAGGTGGCCGTTGGCCAAGGGGCACATCCAGACCTCCTGATATGCCGGCGGCACGGCCAGGGCCTCGAGCCGCCGCCGCTCGGGGCCGCGGGCGATGGTGGTGCCGTCCGGCGCGATGTAGCTCCAGCCGCGCCCGCAGCGGCGCCGGGTGATGCCCGGTTCCGCGTCGCTGACATAGACCAGATCGGCCGGCACCATGGCTCAGGCCTTGCGCACTTCGGAGGCCAGCTTGAGCACCGCGTCGCCGTCCGACTGCTCGATGTAGAGCGCCGGGCACTCGTCAGAGCCGTCGCGGGTGATCTCGCTGCCCTCGATCTTGACGGTGATCTTCTGGGTGTAGACCTTCTCGATCTTGCCGCTGGCGGTGCCATTGCCCCAGTCCCACTCGACGCGGTCGCCTTCCGAATAGCTTGCCATCTGTCTCTTCCTTTCGATTGCTCGCGGAGGGAACCCGCCCCCTTTCGGCTTGGTTCCCCAGCCCCGCCGCGACAAAAGGGCCACCTGCCCTGTTCCTCGGCCCGCGGCTCGGCTAAAAGCCGCGGGATTGCGTCAGCCAAGGACCCCTGCCATGACCTTCGACCGTTCCCTCAAGATCGCCCCCTCGATCCTGGCCGCCGATTTCGCCAACTTCGGCGCCGAGTGCGCCGCGGTGGAGGCCCAGGGCGCGGACTGGGTGCATGTGGACGT
This sequence comes from Sulfitobacter sp., assembly GCA_965212515.1. GTDB lineage: Bacteria > Pseudomonadota > Alphaproteobacteria > Rhodobacterales > Rhodobacteraceae > Sulfitobacter. The sequence continues at coordinate 2,644,609 of OZ243122.1, read as the reverse complement.
GATGGATGGCCATTTCGTGCCCAACATCACCTTCGGGCCAGCCACCTGCGCCGCCATCCGGCCCCACATCAAGGGGGTGATGGACGTGCACCTGATGATCGCCCCGGTCGATCCCTACATCGAGGACTTCGCCAAGGCCGGCGCCGACATCATCACCGCCCACGTCGAGGCCGGGCCGCACATCCACCGCACGCTCCAGGCGATCCGCGGCGCCGGGGCCCGGGCCGGCGTGGCCCTCAACCCCGGCACGCCCGCCGAGGCGGTGGCCCCCCTGCTGGACCTGGTGGACCTGGTCTGCGTGATGACCGTGAACCCCGGCTTCGGTGGCCAGAAGTTCATCGACATGAGCGACAAGATCCGCCAGCTGCGCGGCCTGATCGGCGACCGCCCGGTGCATATCGAGATCGACGGCGGGGTGGACCCGGTGACGGCGCCGAAGGTCGTCGAGGCCGGGGCGGACGTGCTGGTGGCGGGCTCGGCGGTCTTCCGCGGCGGTTCGGTGCAGGACCCCGCGCCCTACGGCGAGAACATCCGCGCCATCCGGGCGGCGGCGGCGGGCACCTGGGCCTGAGGCGCCGCGCCCGGGGGCCACTGTCGCCGGGGGCTCTGCCCCCGCCGCTGCGCGGCTCCCCCGGAGTTTAAGGGCAAAACGAAGGGACGCGCGCCCCGAGGCTCAGAGGCGGTCCGCGAAGGCCTCCTTGAGGCGGTGCTTGAGGATCTTGCCGGTGGGCGCGGCCGGCAGGGTGGTGGCGATGATGTAGCGGCTGGGGCGCTTGTAGCCGGCCAGGCGCTCTCCCACGAAGGCGCGCAGCTCCTCCTCGCTCACGTCGCCCTCGGCGGCCACCTGGACGAAGGCCAGGACCTTCTCGTCGCCCGCCACGAGCTGGCCCACAACGGCGCACTGGATCACCTGGGGGTGGTCGTTGATCGCCGCCTCCACCTCGGGCGGGTAGACGTTGAAGCCGCCGTGGATGATTAGCTCCTTGGAGCGGCCGAGGATGTGCAGGTGGCCCTTCTCGTCGATCTTGCCGAGATCGCCGGTGCGCAGCCAGCCCTCCGGGGTCAGGGCCTTCTCGGTCTCCGCCGGGTTGCGGTAGTAGCCGCGCATCACGTGGGGGCCGCGCACCAGGACCTCGCCCTCGCCCGCGCCGTTGCCGCCGGGGGCCTGATCGTCGATCATGATCTCGGTGCCGGGGGTCTTGGGGCCGACGGAGATGTCGGGCGAACCGATGGGATTGTCCGTGGCCGAGGCGCCCGAGCAGGTCTCTGTCATGCCGAAGCCGTTCTGCAGCGGCAGGCCGTAGAAGGCCTCCGCCTTGCGCTTCCAGGCGGGATCCAGCGGCGCCCCGCCGGAGGAGACGTAGCGCAGGCTGGGCGAGCCGAGCTGGGCCAGGCCCTTTTCCTTGCTGTACTGCATCACCAGGGCATGCATCTGGGGCACGGCGGGCAGGACGGTGACGCCCCCCATGACCGCCTCGTAGAGGGCCTGGGCCGAGAAGCGGGCCTCCTGGCGGACCTGGGCCCCGGCCGAGACGGCGGCTGTCACCACCGAGACCAGGCCGAAGACGTGGGTGAGCGGCAGGACGCCGTAGATCACGTCCTCGGGGACCATGCGGCGCAGGTTGGAGGAGGCCTCGCCGCCGAAGCGCATGTTGGCGTGGGTCAGCATGACGCCCTTGGGATCGCCGGTGGTGCCGGTGGTATAGAGCAGGACGGCAACACCCTCTAGCTCCGCGTCGGGGTTGGAGGCCAGGGGAGTGCCGAGCTCCAGGCGTCCGAAGGCGCCGCTAACGGGGCTGGCGCCGAGCCTCTCGGCGTGGGCCGCGGCATCCTTGGAGACGTGGCTCGTCATGAGGACGGCGGCGGGGCGGGCGTGATCGAGGATGCGCTTCACCTCGGCCTCGGTCTGGCGGGCGTTCACCGGGATCGCCACGGCGCCGAGCTTCCAGGCGGCGAAGAGCGTGGCGACGGCGGCGGCGCAGTTCTCGGAGAGAAGCAGCACCCGGTCGAGCGCGGCCACCCCGGCGGCGCGCAGCTCTTCGGCCAGGTCATCGCTGGCCCGGTCGAGGTCGGCAAAGGACCAGGCCGCGCCGCTGCTGTCGGAGAGGGAGGGGGAGTTGGGGCGGGTCGCCACCTGATGGGCGAGGAAATCTTCGACGCGCGCCATGGTCACCATCTTTCTTGTCTTGCTGTGGTCCCGCCGCCGCCGGGCCGGAAGGCTGGGGCGGCGGGGGCTTTTCAGGAGTAGGAGGGTTTGCGTTTTTCCAGGAAGGCGGCGATGCCCTCGGCGGCCTCGTCGCGGCCCGCGGCGGCGGCCATGGCGTCGCGCTCGGCATCGAGCTGGGCCGCCTCGCTGGCCTCGTAGGCGCCGGCCACCAGCTGGCGGATCACGCCCTGGGCCTGGCGCGGCCCCTCGGCCAGGGTATCGGCGATGGCCATGGCCTCGACCAGGGCGTTGCCCGGCGCGCAGAGCCGGTTGACCGCCCCGAGATCGGCGAAGCGCCCGGCCATGACGGGACGGCCCATGAGGCACATCTCCATCGCCAGGGGGCGCGGCAGGAGCCGGGCCAGGGCCGAGGTGAGGCCGCCGTCCGGCACCAGCCCCGCCTTGACGTAGGCGGCGGTGAACTGGGCCTCCTTGGAGGCGACGACGAAATCGCAGGCCAGGGCCAGGGAGAGGCCCGCGCCCGCCGCCCCGCCCTCGACGGCGGCGATGGTGGGCACCGGGCTGGCGCGCAGGCCGCGCACCAGGTCGTGCAGCTCGTCCACCTTGCCGCGGCGCTCGGGCTCGGACATGCTGCGGCGTTCGATCAGCACGTTGAGGTTGCCCCCCGCGCAGAAGAAGTCGCCCTCGGAGGTGAGGACGATGGCCCGCACCCGCGGCGCCTCGGCCAGCTTCACCGCCTCGTTGATGCAGTCGTACAGCTCGGGCGAGAGGGCGCCGCGCTTGGCGCTGTTGCCGTTCCAGACGATCAGCCGGTCGCCCCGGTCCTCGATCCTTGCGCTCATGTCAGTCGCTCCTGCGGCACCCTCTTGAAGACCCCCGAGGAGGTGGCAATGAGGGTGCCGTCTTCGTGTTCCAGGGTGGCGTCGATGTACAGCAGGCTGCGCCCGCCGCCGACGACGCGGCCCGTTGCCGTGACCCGGCCCGCCCGTCCGGGGGCCAGGTAGTGGGTGTTCATGGAGATGGTCAGGAAGGGCGCCTTGCCGCTGGCGTCCACCGTCAGGGAGCCTGTGGTGCCGCTGGCATTGTCCAGCAGGCAGGCGGCGATGCCGCCGTGCAGGACCCCGTGGCGGTTGGTGTGCTGCGGCCCGACATCGAGCCAGCAGCGGCCCTGGACCCCGTCGGACACGTCAACGACGTATCCGACCAGGGTCTGGGTGCCGGTCTCGTCCCGGATCAGCTGGGATTCGTCCGGCGCTGCCATCTGCCCCCTGCCCGCGCTCATGCCGCCGCGAGGGCGATGAAGCGCTCCAGGTGGTGATCCACATCCCCGAAGCGGTGGTCGGCCATGACGATCCGCTTGGAGATGTGGGCCAGCTCGTACTCCTGGGTCATGGCGATGCCGCCGTGCAGCTGGATCGATTCCTCGCCCACCAGGCGGCCGATGCGGCCGATCAGGTTCTTTGTGGCGGAGACATGGGTCTCGCGCTCGGCGCGGGGGCTCTCCAGGTGGCCGGCCGCGTTGATCACGGCGGAGCGGGCCTGCTCCATCTCGATCAGCAGGTCGGACATGCGGTGCGCCAGGGCCTGGAAGGTGCCGATGGGCCGCCCGAACTGCTTGCGCGTCATCAGGTAATCCTTGGTGAGCTGGGTCGCCGTCTCCATGGCGCCGAGGGTCTCGGCGCACTGGGCGACGCAGGCGGCGGCGAAGCGCGCCTCGATCGCCGGGAAGGCGGCGCCTTCCTCGCCCAGGCGGGCGGAGGCGGGCAGGCGCACCTCATCGAGCATCACTTCGGCGGCGCGGCCCCCGGCCAGGAGCGCGTAGCCCTGGATGGTGACGCCCTTGGTGTCGGCCGGGACGAGGAAGAGCGAGATGCCCTTCTCGTCGCCCACCTCGCCGCTTTCGCGGGCCGAGATGACCAGGTGATCGGCCGCCTCGGCGTTGACCACGACGGCCTTGTGGCCGTTGAGGACGATCTCATCCCCCTCGACCTTGGCCTTGGTCTGGACGCGGTTCAGGTCATAGCGGCTGGAGGGTTCGCCGTGGGCGAAGGCCATCTGGCAGGCGCCCCCGATGATTTCCTCCACCAGCTCCTTCTGGCTCTCGGTGCCGAGATCGGCCACCAGGCCGCCCGCCAGGACGGCGGTGTCGAGCATGGGCTCGACGACGCCCGCGCGGCCCAGCTCCTCGAAGACCACGGCGATGTCGAAGCCCGCGCCGCCGAAGCCGCCCTGCTCCTCGGTGAAGAGGGCGCCGATCACGCCGAGTTCGGCGAGCTGGGCCCAGATGTCGGCGGACATGCCGCTCTCGCTTTCGAGGATCTCGTTGCGGGTGGCGGTGCTGTAACGCTCGCGCAGGAAGCGCCGCAGCGTGTCCTGGAGCATCTGCCGTTCTTCAGTCAGGTCGAAATTCATGCCTGTCTCCTTACGCGCCGCCGGACATCGTCATCTTGGCGATGATGCCGCGCTGGATTTCGTTGGAGCCGCCGAAGATCGACAGCTTGCGGTTGTTGAAGTACTTGGCCGCCACCGGGCCCGCGCCCAGCGGATCGGGCAGGCCCGCGTTGGAGCCCTCGACCGCCTCGGAGGCGAAGGGCATGGCGTGCACGCCCGCGGCGCGGCGCGCCAGATCGTTGATCTCCTGGCGGATGATCGTGCCCTTGACCTTGAGCATGGAGGCCTCCACGCCGGGCGCCTCGCCGGCCGCGGCCTTGGAGATGATGCGCAGGTTGGTGGTGGCCATGGCGCGCAGGTCGATCTCCACCTGGGCCATGCGGGCCGCGAAGTGGGGGTTCTCGATCAGGGGGCGGCCGCCGGCCATTTCCGAGCGGGCCATGCGCTTGACGGTGGCAAGGCCGGCCTGGGAGAAGCCCACGCCCGCGATGTTGGTGCGCTCGTGGGTCAGGAGGTACTTGGCATAGGTCCAGCCCTTGTTCTCCTCGCCCACCAGGTTCTCCACCGGGACCTCGACATTGTCGAAGAAGACCTCGTTCACCTCGTGGGTGCCGTCGAGCAGGATGATCGGGCGCACCTCGATGCCGGGGGTGTCCATGTCGATCAAGAGGAAGGAGATGCCCTCCTGCTGCTTTACCTCCTTGTCGGTGCGCACCAGGCAGAAGATCATGTTGGCGTGCTGGCCCAGGGTCGTCCAGGTCTTCTGACCGTTGACGATGTAGTGGGTGCCCGCCTCGTTCTTCACCGCCGTCGTCTTGAGCGAGGCGAGGTCCGACCCCGCGCCCGGCTCGGAGTAGCCCTGGCACCACCAGTCATCGCCGTTGAGGATGCGCGGCAGCCAGTAGTCCTGCTGTTCCTTGGAGCCGAACTTCTGCAGCACCGGGGCCAGCATCGAGAGGCCGAAAGGCACGATGCGCGGCGCGTTGGCGGCGGCGGTCTCTTCCTCGAAGATGTGGCGCTGGACGGCGTTCCACTCGGCGCCGCCGAACTTCTTGGGCCAGTTGGGCGCCAGCCAGCCCTGCTCGTTCAGGATGGCGTGCCACTGTTCCATGTCTTCCTTCGTCAGGTCCTCGCCCTTGCCGGCGACCTTGTCGCTCAGCTCCTTGGGCAGCTTCTCCTTCAGGAAGGTGCGGACCTCCTCGCGGAAGGCCTTTTCTTCATCGGTATAGCTCAGGTCCATGTCGGTCCTCCTCAAAAAATCTCAAACAGGCCGGCGGCGCCCATGCCGCCGCCAATACACATAGTGACCACGCCCAGCTTGGCACCGCGACGTTTCCCCTCAAGCAGGAGGTGGCCGGTGAGCCGCGCGCCGGTCATGCCGAAGGGGTGGCCGATGGCGATGGAACCGCCGTTGACGTTGTACTTCTCGGGGTCGATGCCCAGCCGGTCGCGGCAGTAGAGGCACTGCGAGGCGAAGGCCTCGTTCAGCTCCCAGAGGTCGATGTCATCCACCTTGAGGCCGTGGCGTTCCAGAAGCCGGGGCACGGCGAAGACCGGGCCGATGCCCATCTCGTCGGGCTCACAGCCCGCGACGGCGAAGCCCTTGAAGGCGCCGAGCGGCTCCAGCCCGGCCTTCTCGGCCTGCTGGCTGTCCATCACCACCAGGGCGGCGGCGCCGTCGGAGAGCTGGCTGGCGTTGCCGGCCGTGACGTGGCCGCCCTCGCGCACCGGCTGGAGGCCCGAGAGGCCCTCGAGCGTGGTGCCGGGACGGTTGCACTCGTCCCCCGCGACGGTCACTTCCTGGTGGCTGACCTCGCCGGTTTCCTTGTTCTTGAGGCCCATGGTGACGGTCATCGGCACGATCTCGTGGTCGAACTTGCCCGCCTGCTGGGCGGCGTGGATGCGCTGCTGGCTGAGGAGGGCGAAGGCGTCCTGGGACTCGCGCGTCATCTCGTAGCGCTTGGCCACGATGTCGGCGGTGTCGATCATCTCCATGTAGACGGCGGGCTTGTGCTCCTCGAGCCAGGGGTCGCGTACCGGCTTCACCGCGGGCTGGACCAGGGAGATGCTCTCCACTCCGCCCGCCACCATCGGGCCCGCGCCCTCCTGGGTGATGGCGTTGGCCGCCATGGCGACGGTCTGGAGCCCCGACGAGCAGAAGCGGTTCACGGTGACGCCCGAGGCGCTGATCGGCAGGCCCGCGCGCAGCGCGATCTGGCGCGCGATGTTGGCGCCGGTGGCCCCCTCGGGGAAGCCGCAGCCCATGAGCACGTCCTCCACCTGGTCGGGCGCGATGCCGGCCCGTTCCACCGCGTGGCGCACGGCATGGCCGCCCAGCTCCGCCCCGTGGGTCATGTTGAAGGACCCGCGGAAGGACTTGGCCAGCCCGGTCCGCGCGGTCGACAGGATTACCGCTTCTCTCATTTGCCCGCCTCCCTGTTCATGTCGTCAAAGCTCCGGCCCTCGGCCACCAGCTGCTTGAGCAGCGGCGCCGGTTGCCAGAACCAGGCATCCTCCCTGGCGTAGCTCTCGATGTCGGCCAGGACCCGGTCGAGGCCCTGGATGTCGGCCCACTTCATGGGACCGCCCCAGTAGCGCGGGAAACCATAGCCGAAGAGCAACACCATATCGACGTCGAGCGGCCGCCGGGCGATCCCCTCGCCCACGACCTTCGCCGCCTCGTTCACCATGGCACACATGTAGCGGCGGACAATCTCCTCATCGGTGAAGGGACGCGGCGTAATTCCGAGCTCCTCCTGCTCGGCCTTCACCAGCTCCTCGATCTTCGGGTTGGGCGTGCCGCCGCGCTGGCCCTTCTCGTAGATGTAGTAGCCCTCGCCCGTCTTCTGGCCGAAGTGGCCCTGCTCGCAGAGCCTGTCGATGTAGGTCGGCACGCGCTCCTCGGGGTGGCGGTGCGGCGCCTTGCGCTTGCGGGTGGCCCAGCCGATGTCGAGCCCGGCGAGATCGGCCACCGCGAAGGGGCCCATGGCGAAGCCGAACTTGACCAGCGCCTTGTCGATCTGGAAGGGCGAGGCGCCGTCGAGCACCATGTGGTTGGCGCAGTCGCGGTAGACGGCGAGGATGCGGTTGCCGATGAAGCCGTCGCAGACCCCGGCCCGGACCGAGACCTTGCCCAGCGCCTTGCCCAGAGCAAAGCCGGTGGCGACCACCTCGGGCGCCGTCTTCTCGGCCACGACGACCTCGAGCAGCTTCATCACGTGGGCGGGCGAGAAGAAGTGCAGGCCGATCACGTCCTCCGGGCGGGAGGTGGCGGCGGCGATCTCGTCCACGTCGAGGTAGGAGGTGTTGGAGGCCAGGACGCAGCCGGGCTTGCAGACCGCGTCGAGCTTGCCGAAGACCTCTTTCTTGACGCCCATATCCTCGAAGACCGCCTCGACCACCAGGTCCACGTCCTTCAGGCTCTCGTAGTTCTGGCTCACCTCCAGGGCGACCGTCAGGAGCGCATCGTGCTTCTCCTGGCTGATCTTGCCGCGCTTGAGGGCCCCGCCGAGGTTGCCCGCGATGCGACCCCGGGCGGCCTCTGCGGCCTCCTCGCTCATCTCGATCAGGACAACCTCCATGCCCGCCAGGAGGCAGGCGGTGGCGATGCCCGCGCCCATGGTGCCGCCGCCGATCACGCCGACGGATTGCAGGGCCCGGGGCTCCACGCCCTTGAGCTCGGGCAGGTTGCCCACCGCCCGTTCGGAGAAGAAGGCGTGGATCATGCCCTGGCGCTGGTCCGTCTGCATGAGTTCCATGAACATCTCGCGCTCGGCCTGGAGGCCCGCCTCGAAGGGCTTCTCGCTGGCCGCCTGGACGGCGCGCACGGCCGTCGCCGGGCTGATCTGGCCGCGGCCCTTCTTGAGCACGGCCGCGTAGGAGGCATCCCAGTCGATCGGCTCGGCGGGGGGCAGCTCGCTGACCGGGCGGCGGGCGGCGCCCGCTTCCAGCAGCTCCTGGACGTAGGCCAGGCCGACCTCCTGGGGATCGCCCTCGGAGACCCGGTCCACCAGGCCCATCTCCTCGGCCTCGGGGGCCTTCACGTGGCGGCCCGTGGTGATGATGTCGATGGCCCGCTCGGCCCCGGTCAGGCGCGGCACGCGCTGGGTGCCGCCGGCGCCGGGGATCAGGCCCAGGTGCACCTCGGGCAGGCCGACGCGGGCCGAGGGCTGGGCGACGCGGTAGTGGGCCGAGAGCGCCACCTCGAGGCCGCCGCCGAGGGAGACCCCGTGCATGGAGGCCACGACGAGCAGCGGCGAGGCCTCGATCCGGTTGCAGAGGACCGGCAGGTGCGGCTCCTGCGGGGGCTTGCCGAATTCGGTGATGTCAGCCCCGGCGATGAAGGCCCGGCCCTCGCCGACGATCAGGACGGCGCGCACGCCTTCGTCGGCCTCGGCGCGGTCCATGGCCTCCCAGAGCCCCTGGCGCACGGCCTGGGACAGGGCATTCACCGGCGGGTTCTGAATCCGCACCAGGGCGATCTCTCCCTGGCGTTCGTAGGCTACCTTGTCACTCATCTTGCTCTCCTTCGGGTCTCAGCCGCGGCGGGTCATGGCGGCGGGATGTCCGGTGCGCCGTTCCAGCGCGCGCACCGCGTCGCGCAGGGCCGGGCCCACCTCGGTCAACATGCGGTCATCGGGCAGATCCCGTGGCAGGGCGCCACAGGTAAAGGCCACGGATTCGCTGAATTCGTCTGCATAGTAGGGTACGCTTACCGCATTGACGGTGCGCGCGTAACGGGTCGGCTCCGGGGCGATCACGAAGCCCTGGGCGATGAGCTGGTCATAGCCCTCCTGGCGGAAGCGGCGCATCTCCTCGGCCTCCTCCAGGGTGTCGAAGCGATCCTGGCCCATGGTGGCCAGCACGGCCATCCCCGAGGAGGAGCCGAACATGGGGATGCGGTGGCCCGGTTCGAGCCAGATGGTGGCCAGCCCCTCGGGGCGCCAGGTCTTGGCCAGGAGCATCCTGTCGCCGTCGCGAACGGCAATCAGGGCCAGGGTGCCGGTCTCGTCCGCGAGGCGCTGCATGGTGTCGGAAGCGAGATCGACGAAGCTGATCGAGAGGGAGGCGACGGAGCCCAGGGCCACCGCCGCGGGGCCGAGGCGGAAGCGTTCGTTGCGGCCGCCGTGGCTGAGGTAGCCGAGGGCGCAGAGGGTGTAGGTCAGCCGGCTGATGGTGGGCTTGGGCAGGCCGGTGCGTTCCGCGATCTCGGAATGGGTCAGGCCGTTGTCGCTGGCGCGGAAGGCCCGCAGCACCGCGAGCCCACGCGCGAGCGTGTTGGCGAACTTGCGGTCCTGCGGGTCCTCCTTCATCGCGCCGCCATGGGGATCAGCAGCGAGAGGGCCGGGAAGGCCATGATGATCAGCAGGACGATCACGTCCACGCTCAGGAAACGGCTGACCCCGGCGAAGATCTTGTCGATCGGGGCCTCCTTGCCGACAACGTTCGCGATGACGAAGACGTTGAGCCCCACTGGCGGGGTGATGAGGCCGATCTCCAGAAGCTTGATCACCACCACGCCGAACCAGATTAGGTTCAGATCGTAGCTTTCGACCAGCGGAATCATCAGGGGCAGGGTCAGGACCATGATGCCGATAGGATCAAGGAACATGCCGAGCAGCAAGTAGATGAGCCCGATGCAGAGCATCAGCACCACCAGCGAGAGCTGCGCCTCGGTCACCGCGGCGACGACCATGGGGGCCACGCCGGTGAGGGCGACGAAGGCCACGAAGATCTTGGCGCTGGCGGCGATCAGGAAGATCGCGGTGGTCTGGATGCAGGTCTCCTTCACCGCGGCCCAGAGGCTCGGCAGGGTCAGCTTGCGCTGGGCGAAGCCGATCAGGGTGGCCGAGACCACGCAGACCGCCGCCGCCTCGGTGGCCGTGAAGATGCCGCCGTAGATGCCCCCGATGATAAGCACGAAGAGCAGGAAGGCGGGCCAGCTGTCCCAGGCCGCCTGGCGGCGCTCGGCGGCGCTGTAGCGCTGATCCGTCGGCGGCGCGATCTCGGGGCTGCGCCAGACCCAGAGGGCGATCACCAGGACAAAGCCCGCCAGGGTCAGCAGGCCCGGCAGCACGCCGGCCAGGAAGAGCGAGGAGATCGAGGTCTCGGTGAAGATGCCGTAGATGATGAAGAGCACGGAGGGCGGGATGAGCGAGCCGAGGGTGCCGCCGGCCGCCACGGAGGCGGTGGCGAGGCGCGGATCGTAGCCCATGCGCAGCATCTCGGGGGTGCAGATGCGCCCCATGGTGGAGGCGCAGGCGATGGAGGAGCCGGTGATTGCCGAGAAGCCGCCGCAGCCCATCACCGAGGCCATGGCGACGCCGCCGGGCAGCCGGGTGAGCCAGACCTTGGCGGCATGGTAGATCTTGGTCGTGATGTCCGCCCGGTAGGCGATGTGGCCCAGCGCCACGAAGAGCGGGATCATCGAGAGATCGTAGGAGTGGATCAGATCGAAGGAGTTGGAGAAGACCATCGAGGTGGTGGCGCGGATCGCCCGCTCGGGCATGAAGGTGCCGGTGCGGAAGGCGAAGATCACGAAGGTCGCCACGGTGGCCACGGCCGCCAGGGTGAAGGCAATCGGCACCCGCAGGGCGAGCAGGATCAGGACGGCGGAAAAGGCCACGAGGCCGACGGTGGAGGCATCCATCAATCGAATTCCTTCTCGGTCAGCAGGTCGCCCGCGTCGTGGATCTGTTCGTCCGACACGGTGCCGCCTGCCAGGATGGTGCGGATGTCGCGCACCAGCAGTTCCAGGAGCCGCAGCCAGCAGGCGCCGATGCCCAGGACAAAGAGCAGCAGGCCGGGCCATTTCGGCAGGTTGAGATCGCCGTAGTAGAAGCTGCCCTTCTGCCAGACGCTCAGGAACTCGCGGCCGCCCGCGTAGATCAGCGGTGCCAGGGCGACGAGGCCGACGGCGGTGCCCATGACGATCAGCCAGGAGCGTAGGCGGGCGGGAAAGCGGTCGGAGATGAAGGCGACGCTGACGTGGGCGCGGGCGGCGGTTGCGGCGGCCAGGGGCAGCAGGATCGCCGCCACCATCAGCTCGCGCACCATGGTCACGCTGTCGGGCACGGAGCCCGCGAAGACCGCCCGGGCGACCACGTTGGTGGTGATCAGGACGCCCAGCATGATGACGGCCAGGGCGCCGAGGCCCAGGAGTATTTTCTCGAGATTGATCAGCATCTGCCCCCTCCCCTGTGGTGCGGGCGCCCCCCGGGGTGGGGGCGCCTTGGTGTCGCTTGCGGGGGCCCCGCGCGGGGGCCTGCCGCGGGCCGCCCGGGATCAGCCCCGGGGCGGCTCAGCCAGCCTTGGCGTGGCTCAGGACTTGCTGTCCCAGGGGTAGCCCTGGGTGTCGCGACGCTCGGTGTACTTGGCGATCAGCGCCTTGTACTGCTCCAGCATGGCGGCCCCGTCGAGGCCGGTGGCGTTGGCCGTCTCGACCCAGGCGTCGAGGAACTTCTCGCCCGAGGCAACCAGCTTGGCGCGCTCCTCGGCGGGCAGCTCGATGATCTCCACCCCGGCCTCGCGCATGTCGGCGATGGCCTTGTCGTTGGCCGCGGTGATGAGGCGGCCGAACTCGTCCGCCATGTCGGCGCCGGTTTGCTGGATCAGCGTCTGCTGCTCTTCGCTCAGGCTGTCGTAGGTGAACTTGTTCATGAAGATCCCCAGACCGCCGACCTGGCCCCAGTCGAGCAGGGTGTAGGAGGACATGACCTCGTCCTGCTTGAGGGCAGCGACGGCGTAGGAGTAGCCTTGGGAGCAGTCGATCAGGCCCGTGTCGAGGCCCTGGTAGGCGTCGTAGATGGACATGTTGACCATGGTCGCGCCCTCTTCGCCGAAGACCTTGCCGTAGGCGCCCACGCCGCGCACCTTGAGGCCCGCGATGTCCTCGACGGAGCGGATCTCGGCGCCCTTGCAGCCGATGTTGACCTGGCTGGTGGTCCAGGTGCCGACGTAGACGAGGCCCTTCTCGGCCAGGTTCTCCTGAATCTGCGGGTTGGTGCGCATCAGCTCGTCCGTGGCGCGCATGCCGACCCAGGCGTCGGGGTTGTTCACCGGCAGGTCGGCGATGCCGTAGGCGGCCATTTCCTGCGGGTAGTAGACGGCGATGACGGAGCCCATGTCGGCGACGCCGTCGCTGATCGACTGGACCGCGGCCTTGGCCTTGAAGAGCGCGCCGCCCCACTGGATGTCGACGCGGATGTCGCCTTCGGAGCGCTCGGCGAGCTGGTCGGCGAACCACTGGAGGGCCACGGCGCGGGCGCCGCGGTTGGGGCCTGCCTCGCCGTGGATCAGGACGGTCTCGGCGCTGGCGGCGCCGCCGACGAGGGCCACGGCACCTGCCAGGGTCAGTTGTTTGAGAAAGGTCATGTCCGATCCTCCTTCGGAATAGTTTTACATAGCGAAACAGAGTTTCACTCTTTCGATGGCGCAAGCTAGGGCCGCGCCCCGAGACACGCAAGCGGAATTTGAGGCTTGAAGTATTTTCGGAATAAGCCCCTGACAGGGCTCAGAAATCAGCCGTAGATGAAGACCCTTCCGGGCACCGCGTCGGCCGGGAGGGGCTGTTCCTCCAGGCGGTCGAAGTACATCCGGTCGCTCGACACCATCAGCCCGCCGGGCGCCAGAAGCGGCTCCACCAGGGGCGAGATAAGGCGCGCGAAGGCGTCGTTCTTTTCCAGGTTGTGGCCGCCGAGATCGGCATGGACCAAGGTGGCCGTCCGCCCGAAACGCTCAAGGGCGGCGGGCAGGGTCTCGCGCACGTCGCCGAGGATCAGACGCTCTTCGGGCGGGGTGCTGTCGGGGTGCGCGGCGGGGGCCCTTTCGAAGACGTAGATCTCCCGGTCGGGCATGATCTCGCGCATGTGGTGGTAGGTGCGCCCGTTGCCCAGGCCAAGCTCGAAGACCGGCCCCTCCAGGGCGCCGGTCTGGTCCGCAGCGCGATTCAGGCAGGCCCGCTGGGATACCATCCGGGCGATAAATACGTCCAATCTGCTCATCCTGTACCCTTCCTGCCAGATTTCGGCCCGTCGGTGCCCGATCCCTCATCGGGACGCAAGCCCTTGCACCCGTTGCCACTCTATGCTGGACCCCCGTGCCCAAATCGGCTTCACTCCGACTCGATTGTCCTAACGGCTACGTCAGGAGTTTAATGGCCACTCTGCTGGAAGTAGAAGCGCTGACCATCGGCTTCGGCAAGGCGGCACCTGTCGTTCGGGACGTGAGTTTCACCGTCGAGAAGGGCCAGACGCTGGCGCTGGTGGGCGAGAGCGGATCGGGCAAGACCCTGACCTGCCGCAGCGCCCTGCGCATCCTGCCCGAGACCGCACAGGTCCGCGGCGGGCGGGTGATGCTGCACGGCGAGAAGGGCCCGGTGAACCTGATCGAGGCCTCGGAACGGCGCCTGCGCTCGATCCGGGGCGACCGCATCGCGATGATCTTCCAGGAGCCCATGCGTTCCCTCTCGCCGCTGCACCGGCTGGGCAACCAGGTGTCGGAGGTGCTGCGTCTGCACCGCTCCGTGGGCCGGGCCGAGGCCAAGCGCCGGGTGCTGGAGCAGTTCGAGAAGGTGGGCTTTGTCGATCCCGAGCGGACCTGGCGCTCCTACCCCTTCGAGATGTCCGGCGGGATGCGGCAGCGGGCGATGATCGCCATGGCCATGGTGGCCGAGCCAGAGCTTCTGATCGCCGACGAGCCGACGACGGCGCTGGACGTGACCACCCAGGCCCAGGTGCTGGGACTGATCAACCGGCTCAAGACCGAGACCGGGATGGCGGTGATCCTTGTGACCCACGACCTGGGCGTGGTGGCCAACATGGCCGAGCGGGTGGTGGTGATGAACAAGGGGCGGGTCATGGAATCGGGCCGCGCCGCCGACATCCTGGGCGCCCCGGCGCATGGCTACACGGCCAAGCTCTTTGCCGCCGCGCCGATGATTCCCGAGGTGGCCAAACCGGCCCGCGCCCTGCCCCACGACGACCTGATCCTTGATCTGCGCAACATCACCAAGACCTTCACGATGCGCGCCGGGGGCTGGCGCAAGCAGGTCCAGATCACCGCCTGCCGAGACGTGAACCTGAAGCTCCAGCGCGGCAAGACCCTGGCGGTGGTGGGCGAATCGGGCTCCGGCAAGACCACCTGCGCCCGCATCGCCCTGGGCTCGGAACGGCCCGACGCGGGCGGGGAGGTGCTCTTCCACCCCGACCCCGAGGGCCCCGCCCTGCCGGTGCATGACATGAGCCCGGCCCAGCGCATCGACTTCCAGCGCAAGGCCCAGATGGTCTTCCAGGACCCCTACTCCTCGCTCAGCCCGCGGATGCGGGTGCTCAGCGCCCTGACCGAGCCGATGGACATTCACCAGATCGGCAGCCGCGCCGAACGCCGCGAGAAGGCCGCCGAGATGCTGCGCTGGGTCGGGCTGGACCCGGACATGCTGCGCCGCTACCCGCACGCCTTTTCGGGCGGCCAGCGGCAGCGGCTCTCCATCGCGCGGGCCCTGACGCTCGATCCCAAGCTGCTGATTTGCGACGAGCCCACCTCGGCGCTGGATGTCTCCGTGCAGGAGCAGATCCTGACCCTGCTGGAGGGCATCCGCGAGCGCGCCGGGCTTTCCTATCTCTTCATCTCGCACGATCTGGCGGTGGTGGCGCGGATCGCCGACGAGGTGGCGGTGATGCGGGCCGGCGTGATCGTCGAGCAGGCGCCGCCCGATACGCTCTTCTACAACCCGCAACATCCCTACACGAAGGCCCTGATCGCCGCCCAGCCGGAGCCCGACATCGGCCGCCCCATCGACCTCGAGCTGGTTTCGCGCGGGGCCGGGGCGCCCACCACCTGGCCCGAGCTCTTCCGTTTTGACGGCGCCACCGCCCCGGCCCTGCGGGAGCTGGAGCCGGGACATATGGTGCGCTGCCATGCTTAGGATTGTGACCCTCCTCCTGGCCCTCCTGGCCGCCCCATTGATGGCCCAGACGGCCTACCAGGAATCTTCCTTCTGGGCCGCCGAGGTGCGCAAGGGGGACCTGCCCCCGGTGGCCGAGCGCCTGCCGGAGGTGCCGCTGGTGGTGGACCTGGAGGCCAAGGGCCGCAGCTTTGGCCAGCAGGGCGGCACCCTGCGCACCCTGGTCTCGCGCACCAAGGACGTGCGCCAGATGGTGGTCTACGGCTATGCCCGGCTGGTGGGCTACGATTCCTCCTACGACCTCTACCCCGACATCCTGCGCGACGTGGAGGTGGAGGAGGACCGCCGCTACACCCTGCATCTGCGGCCCGGGCACCGCTGGTCGGACGGGGCGCCCTTCACCTCGGAGGATTTCCGATACTGGTGGGAGGACGTGATCCTGAACGAGCTGATCACGCCGAGTGGGCCGCCGGAGTTCATGTACGTGGACGGCACCCTGGCCAGCGTGACCTTCCCGGACCTTCATACCGTGGTGATCGAGTGGCCCACGCCCAATGCCTACTTCCTGCCGCTGCTGGCCCAGGCCAGCCCGCCCTTCATCTACCGCCCGGCCCACTACCTCAAGCAGTTCCACGCCGATTTCGCCGACCCCGCCGCCCTGAAGAAGGAGACCCGCAAGGCCCGGGTCAAGAGCTGGGCCGCGCTGCATAACCGGCGGGACAATATGTACAAGTTCGACAACCCGGCCCTGCCGACGCTCCAGCCCTGGATGAATGCCTCGGGCCAGACCTCGCGGCAGGTCTTTGTGCGCAACCCCTACTATCACCGTGTCGATGCCCGGGGCGTGCAGCTGCCCTACATCGACGTGGTGGAGATGAGCATCGTCGGCGGCGGGCTGATCGCCGCCAAGACCAACGCCGGGGAGGTGGACCTCCAGGCGCGCGGGCTCGACTTCCCGGACATCTCGATCCTGAAGAAAGGCGAGGCCGACGGCGGCAACTACCGCACCCTCCTTTGGAACAGCGGCGTGGCGAGCCAGATCGCCATCTATCCCAACCTCAACTTCGCCGATCCGGTCTGGCGCGAGGTGATGCGCGACGTGCGCTTCCGGCGCGCCCTCTCGATGGGGATCGACCGGCGCATGATCAACCGGGCGCTCTACTTCGGCCTGGCCGCCGAGGGGGGCATGGCGGTCCTCTCCTCCAGCCCGCTCTATGACGAGGGCAATCTGCTCTCCTGGTCCGACATGGACCTTCGGCGCGCCAACGCGCTGCTGGACGAGATGGGCCTGACCGAGCGCACCCCGGCGGGCATCCGCAAGCTGCCGGACGGGCGGCCCATGGAGTTTGTGGTGGAGACGGCCGGCGAGCGCCAGGAGGTGGAGAATGCCCTGGCCATCGTCGCCGACACTTGGCTCGACCTTGGGGTGAAGCTGATCATGCGGCCGCTGGACCGGGAGATCCTGCGCAACCGGGTCTACGCCGGGGTCTCCATGGCGGCGATCTGGTACGGCTGGGACAATGGCCTGCCGACGCCCGCCACCTCGCCCAAGTACCTGGCGCCCACCAACCAGGAGTTCTTTGCCTGGCCCATGTGGGGGCAGTTCTACGCGAGCGGCGGGGCTGCCGGGGAGGCACCCGACATGGAAGCACCGCAGCGCCTGCTGGAGCTGGCGGACGACTGGGCCCACACCTTTGACCGGGAGAAGCGCCGCGCCATCTGGGAAGAGATGCTGGCGATCCATGCCGAGAACCAGTTTGCCATCGGCATCCTTTCGGAGGCACCCCAGCCGGTGGTGGTGAACAAGAACCTGCGCAACGTGCCGGAGGAGGCCATCTGGGCCTTCGAGCCGGGCGCCCACTTCGGGGTTCACCGGATCGACGAATTCTATTTCGAGACGCCCTTCGAGCAGGTGTCCGAATGATGTTTCTGCGCTACGCCGTCTATCGGCTGTTTACCATGATCCTGACCCTCTGGGTCGTCTCCATCCTGATCTTCATCATCATCAACCTGCCGCCGGGCGACTACCTGTCGAACCAGATCGCCGAGCTGCGCGCCACGGGGCAGGCCGCCGGGGTCGCCAAGGCCGAGTTTCTGCGCACCGAGTACGCGCTCGACCGGCCGCTCTGGGAGCAGTACATGATCTGGGTCGGCTTCCTGCCGGGGCCGAACGGCTTTGCCGGGCTGTTGCAGGGCGATTTCGGCTGGTCCTTCGAGTTCGACCGCCCGGTGGGCGAGATTGTGGGTGATGCCCTCTGGCTCACCGTGCTGGTGAACCTGGCCGCGGTGCTCTTTGTCTACGTCGTGGCCCTGCCGTTGGGGGTCCTGGCGGCGGCCAAGTCGGAGACCTGGGTGGACTATACGGCAGGCTTCGTCGGCTACCTGGGGCTGGCGACGCCGAACTTCCTGCTGGCGCTGATCCTTTTCTACTACGGCAACAAGTACTTCGATCTGCCCATCGGCGGCCTGATGGACCCGGCGCTCGAGGGCGAGCCCATGTCCTGGGAGAAGGTCAAGTCCATCCTGTTGCACCTCATCGTGCCGACCTTCGTGATCGGCACCTCCGGGGCGGCGGCCATGATGCAGCGCCTGCGCGCCAACATGCTGGACGAGCTGAGCAAGCCCTACGTGGAGACGGCGCGGGCCAAGGGCATGGCCCCCTCGCGGATGCTGGCCAAGTATCCCCTGCGGGTGGCCTTCAACCCCTTTGTGGCCGACATCGGCAACCTCCTGCCCGCCATGGTCTCGGGTTCGGTGCTTGTCTCCGTCGTGCTCGGGCTCCAGACCATCGGGCCTTCGCTGCTGACCGCGCTCAAGAGCCAGGACCAGTTTCTTGCCGCCTTCATCCTGATGTTCGTGGCCCTCCTGACCCTGATCGGCACCATGATCTCCGACCTGCTGCTGGTCCTGCTTGATCCGCGCATCCGCTACGGAAGCCGCGACGCATGAGCATCCAGCCCGACAACCGCTTCGTCGATACGGAGCCCTGGTCCGACGAGACCGACTTCAGCGCCCCCGAACGCTCCGACATGGATGCCCCGGCCTGGCTGCTGACCTGGCGCAAGTTCCGGCGGCACAAGCTGGCCCTGATCTCGGGCATCTTCCTGCTGACCTGCTACCTGATCCTGCCGATCGCGGGCTTCATCGCGCCCTACACACCGAACGAGCGCAGCGCCGATTACCTCTACGCGCCGCCCCAGTCGATTAACCTCTGGCACGAGGGCTCCTTCGTGGGGCCCTACGTCTACCCGATTGAGGCGGAGGCGGACCTGGAGCAGTTCCGCTGGACCTACACCACCGACACCTCGACCCCGGCGCCGCTGGAGTACTTCTGCGAGGGGGAAGAGTACCGGCTCTTCGGGCTGATCCCCTCGGACACCCACCTCTTCTGCGCGCCCGAGGGGGCGACGGTCTTTCTCTGGGGGTCTGACCGGCTGGGCCGGGATGTCTTCAGCCGCATCCTCTACGGGGCGCAATTGTCGCTCACCGTGGGGCTGATCGGCATCACGGTTTCCTTCCTTCTTGGCATCACCTTCGGCGCCATGGCGGGCTACTTCGGCGGCAAGACCGACTGGATCGTGAACCGGGTGATCGAGATCCTGCGCTCCCTGCCCGAGCTGCCGCTCTGGCTGGCGCTGTCGGCGGCGGTGCCCTCCAACTGGGGGCCGGTGGCGGTCTTTTTCATCATCTCGATCATCCTCGGCATCCTCGACTGGCCGGGCCTGGCGCGAGCCGTGCGCTCCAAGTTCCTCTCCCTGCGGGAGGAGGAGTTCGTCAAGGCGGCGGAGATGATGGGGGCCAAGCCAGGGCGGGTGATCCGGCGCCACCTGCTGCCCAACTTCATGTCGCACCTGATCGCCAGCGCGACCCTCTCGATCCCGGCGATGATCCTGGGCGAGACGGCGCTGAGCTTCCTCGGGCTTGGCCTGCGCGCCCCGGCGGTGAGCTGGGGGGTGATGCTGAACGACGCCCAGAACCTCGCCTCCATCGAGATCTACTGGTGGACGGCCATCCCCATGCTGCCGATCATCGTGGTGGTCCTGGCCTTCAACTTCCTCGGCGACGGGCTGCGCGCCTCGCTCGATCCCTACAAGGGCTGAAGGCAGGCGCCTCAGCCCTCGCCGTACCAGTTGCCGCGCAGCACCTCGACCTCCTTGCCGACCATGCGGGCAAAGCTGTCGGGGTCCTGAACGTTCCCGTCGCGGCCATGGTAGTGGTAGGGATAGACGTAGGTGGGGGCGAACTCCGAGACCGCCGAGGCGGCGGCGATGGCATCCATCGTGAAGGGCAGGTTCATGCAGACGAAGGCCAGGTCGATGTCCTGAAGGCGGCGCATCTCGGGGATGTCCTCGGTGTCGCCCGAGATGTAGACGCGGAAGCCCTCGAAGTTGAGGACGTAGCCGTTGTCGCGCCCCTCGGGGTGGAAATCGAGCCGTCCTTCGGTGGTGTTGTAGGCCGGGATGGCCTCGATCAGGAGATCGCCGTAGTCGGTGCTGGCGCCGTTCGGCACGTCGCGGGCGCGGTCCTTCAGATCCGCCGGCAGCTTCTCGTAGACCGCCGGGTTGGTCACCATCTCTGTACCCTCGGCCACCAGGGCCTTGAGGGTCTCGGCGCTGTAGTGGTCGCCGTGCTGATGGGTGATGAGGATGAGATCGGGCGGCGGGAAATCGCCGTAGCTGGCGGGGTCCCCCACCGGATCGACGTAGATCGTGCCCTGGGGCGTCTCCATCACGAAGGAGGCGTGGGAGACGGGGTGGACCTTGATCGGGCCCGCCGCCGTTTCGAAAGTGTTGGCGGCGTGCCCGTCGGCGCGGGCGGCATAGGGCAGGATGGTGACGGCACCGGCGATGGCGGCGCCCTGGACAAGGAACTGACGGCGGCTCTGCGACATATCGTATCTCCCTGAAGCGGATGGCTGTCAGGTAGGGGCGGGCCCTGCCCTGTCAACTCAGCGGTCGTCGCCGCCATTCTCGCCGGGGCCGCCCTCCAGGTGCTCCTCCTCGATGGTGGCCTGGGCGGCGGAGGTGACGGCGCGGCGCTGCTCCTCGCTCAGCTCCTCCACCTTGCCGTCGGCCAGGCGCACGGTCACCTCGCGGTGGGCGAACTTGATGCCCTCGCGCTCGAAGAGGGCGCGGATCTCCTCGTAGACGCGCTTGCGGATGACCCACTGGTCGCCCGGCTTGCACATGAACTTCACGCGGATGATCATGGCGCTGTCCTGCATCTCGATCACGCCCTGGGACTTGAGCGGCTGGATAAAATCCTCGCCGATCACCGGGTCATCGAGAAGCCGCTGGCCGAGCTTCTTGACCAGCTTGCGCACCCGGTCCACGTCCGTGTCGTAGGTGACCCGCAGGGGCAGCTTCATCATCACCCAGTCGCGGGAATAGTTGGTCATCACCTGCAATTCGCCGAAGGGGATGGTGTGGAGCGCGCCCAGGTGATGGCGCAGCTGGAAGGAGCGCACGGAGATCTTCTCCACCGTGCCCTTCACGCCGCCCACGTCGAGGTACTCGCCCTTGCGGAAGGCATCGTCGAAGAGGAAGAAGGCCCCCGCGAAGATGTCGCGCACCAGGGCCTGGCTGCCGAAGCCGATGGCCACCCCGACGATGCCCGCCCCGGCGAAGAGCGGGCCGACGTTGATGCCCACCTCCATCAGGACGATGAGCAGGACCGTCACCACCAGGACGATCAGCACGGCATTGCGGAAGAGCGGCAGGAGCGTGGCCAGCCGCGAGGCGGAGGAGCCGCCGCCCTCGTCGCCCAGTTCGGCCTCCTCGGCGTCGCCCGCCTCCTCCTGGATCTTGCCGTCGATCCAGATGCGGAAGGCGTGGTAGACGATGTAGCCGATGAAAAGGATGGCCATAATGTCGAGCAGCTGGTCCGCCGCCCCCTCGACCATCTCGGTGCTGTTGTCGTCCCAGATGGCGAAGAAGGCGTAGATGCCCGCCACGAAGGCCAGGATGCCGGCCACCCGGCGGGCCAGGGCCTCGAAGCTGTTGATCGGGTGGCCGCTGCCTCTGGTCTCGCCGCGAGCCTCCTCCTCGGCCACCGCGGCGCGGGTCTCGGCCAGCTCCTCCGAGAGGCGGTCATGCTCCGCCCCGCTTTCGGCGCTGGCGGCCAGGGCGGCCTCCTGGGCGGCCTCCTCGCGGGCGAGATCGTTCATCCGGCGGATCGCCCGGGCGCGGGCGAAGCTGCGCTCGATCAGGTAGTTGATCACGCCGTAGACCACGATGATGGAGACCAGGATCGCATAGGCCCCCATGATCAGAGGCGCGCCGCTTTCGCCAAGGACGAGGGCATAGGCAAGCTGGAACCAGGCGGCGAAGATGTAGAGGACAACCAGGGGCGCCCAGGCGCGGCTCAGGACCCGGACCAGCAGGGAGCAATCCTCGGGCGCGCGACCATGGCGCAGGGCGCTGGAGATGGCGCGGCGGTTGACCAAGATCAGCAGCAGGTTGAGCAGCATGGTGACGAATGACATGCACATGTAGAGGAAGGCATAGACATCATCGTTGAGCCCCAGCTCGCGGATCCAGTTGCCGAAGAGGATGACGCTGATGTCGAGGCTCGCCACGACCCAGAGCCAGCGTTGCAGGCGCCGCGCCTCGCGGTCGCTCAGGGCCGGGATGCGGTACTGGCCGAGGAAGGGCGAGAGGATCATGCGCCAGAGCACGGCCACGAAGCGGCAGGCGAAGTAGCCGATGTTGACCACCGTGGCGGTATACTGGATCGCCGTGTCCCGGATCGGCCCGAAGAGCAGGAAGCCGAGCACGTAGGCCACCGCCATGGAGACCACGATCCCGAGGATGCCCGCCAGGAAGCGGAAGACCAGGAAAGGCATCTTCTCGGCATAGCCTTCGGGGTGGCTGCGGATGCGGGCGACGACGAAGCGCTTCATGATGCGCTTGCCGAAGATCTGGGCCTCCACGACCATGCCCACGCCAAAGAGCAGCAGGGCATAGAGCAGCACCTTGCCGAAGGCCCAGAGGGTGCCGTCGGGGCTGGCGGCGCGCAGGATGAAGAGCACCTCGTTGAAGGCCACGGGCAGGCCCAGGAGCCTCTCGATCAGGGCG
Organism: Sulfitobacter sp.; assembly: GCA_965212515.1. Taxonomy (GTDB): domain Bacteria; phylum Pseudomonadota; class Alphaproteobacteria; order Rhodobacterales; family Rhodobacteraceae; genus Sulfitobacter. Next base: position 2,622,072 of record OZ243122.1, on the reverse strand, counting down.
GTGCGGAAGGTGAGGATGCGGTCCTGCACGCGCATCAGGGCGGTGCGGCCGGGCGGCAGGGCCTCGGGGGCCGCCTCCGCCTCGGCCTCGGCCTCTTGCGCGGCCAGGCGGGTGACCAGGCGGCCCTCGCCATCGACCACCACCAGCGGCACCCCGGCGGCGGCGGCGCGCTCGATGATCTCGGCAAGGTCGTCGCCCGCGGCGGGGGCCTCGGGCGGCTCGGCCTCGGCGGTGCTGTCGTTCAGGAGGCCGTTCAGCCCCTGGGCCCGGCCTTCGCCCGCAAGTAGAAGGGCGCAGACCAGCAGAAGACTTGAGATAAAGCGCGCCATGGGCCTCCGCCGATCAACCTGTCGGATCAGGCTAAGACAGGGCCGGATTCTTTGCAATCTCGGCCGCCCCCGGGGGTTGCGGGGCGGCGCGCAACCATGCATGGCTTTTACAAACTGCGCAAATGCGTGCATGTTGAACAGGACAACCGGGCCATCACGCGCCTGAACTTAGGGATTGCGCATGGCTCGGGCAGCGCCAAAGGAACGCATCGCCGTCTTGGGCCTGGGCTATGTCGGTCTGCCCCTGGCCCTGGGTCTGGCGCGGGCGGGCTTCGAGGTGGTGGGCCTGGATGTCCATGCCCCCACGGTGGAGGCCCTGCGCGCGGGGCGCGACCCCAACGGAGAGGTGGCCGAAAGCTCGCTCAAGGACAGCTCTGCCCGCTTCACCACCGAGGCGGAAGAGCTGGCCGCGTGCAGCGCCTACATCATCGCCGTCCCCACCCCCATCACCAACGCCAAGGCGCCCGACCTGGGGCCCGTGCTGGGGGCCTGCGCCACGATCGCGCCGCACCTGGCGCCGGGTGACCTGGTGATCCTGGAGAGCACCGTCTACCCCGGCGTGACCGAGGAGGTCTGCGGCCCGGCGCTGGCGGCGGGCAGCGGACTGGAGGCGGGCAGTGAGATCCGCCTGGCCTACAGCCCCGAACGGGTGAACCCCGGCGATGCCGAGCATTCCATGGAGAATGTCGTCAAGATCATCGCCGCCCAGGATGCCGAGACCCTGGACCGGGTGGCGGCGATCTATGCGCCGGTGGTGAAGGCGGGGCTGCACCGGGCCTCCTCAATCATGACGGCGGAGGCCGCCAAGGTGATCGAGAACACCCAGCGCGATCTCAACATCGCCCTGGTCAACGAGTTCGCCCTGATCTTCTCGCGCCTCGGGCTCGACACCCTTGAGGTGCTGGAGGCGGCGGGCACCAAGTGGAACTTCCTGCCCTTCCGGCCCGGTCTGGTGGGGGGCCACTGCATCGGCGTCGATCCCTACTACCTGACCTACAAGGCCGAGCAGATGGGCTATCACCCGGAGGTGATCCTGGCCGGGCGCCGCATCAACGACAGCATGGGCGCCCATGTGGCCCAGACCCTGATCAAGGGGATGCTGGCGCGCGACATGGGGGTGCGCGGGGCGCGGGTGCTGGTCCTGGGCTACACCTTCAAGGAAAACTGCGCCGACACCCGCAACACCCGGGTGGCCGACATCCTGACGGAGCTGGCCTCCTACCGGGTGAGCGCCGAGGTCCATGACCCCTGGGTCGGAGCCGAGCGGCTGCGCCGGGAGCATGGCGTGGCGGCCACCGACAGCCCCGAGGCGGGCCAGTACGACGCCATCATCGTCGCCGTTGGGCATCGCGATTTCGTCGAGATGGGCAGCGAGGCGATCCGCGCCCTCGGGCGGCCCGGCGCGCTGCTCTACGACATCAAGGGCGTCTTCGGCAGAACCGGCAGCGATCTGAGGCTCTAGGGTGCAGGCATGACCCCACAGGCGGAAAGAAAGACGGTGGAAGAGACGGCGGCAACGGCGGCGGCGGCGGCCGTGGGCCACCGGCGGGTGATGTTCTACAGCCATGACACCTTTGGCCTGGGCCACCTGCGCCGCTCGCGCGCCCTGGCGACGGCGATCACGGCGGGCGACAACCAGGCCTCGGCCATCATCCTGACGGGCTCGCCCGTGGCGGGCCGCTTCACCTTTCCCGAGCGGGTGGACCATATCCGTCTGCCCGGCGTCACCAAGCTGCCGGACGGCAGCTACGACAGCCAGACCCTCGGGCTCGACATCGAGAAGGTGACGGCCCTGCGCGCGGGCCTGATCCAGACGGCGGTGGAGCAGTACGAGCCGGACCTCCTGGTGGTGGACAAGGAGCCCACGGGCTTTCGCGGCGAGCTCCTGCCGACGCTCGAGTGGCTCAGCCAGCGCGGCCAGACGCGCACCGTCCTCGGCCTGCGCGACGTGCTGGACGAGCCCGAGGTGCTGGCCGACGAGTGGCAGCGCAAGGGGGCGGTAGAGGCCACCGAGAGCTTCTACGACGAGATCTGGGTCTACGGGATGCGCGATGTCTACGACCCGGCGCGCGGCCTGCCGCTTTCGGCCCGGACGCGGGCGCGGATGCACTGGACGGGCTACCTGCGCCGCGAGGTGACGGACCCGGCGGGCGCCCCGGAGAAGCCCTATGTCCTGATCACTCCGGGCGGCGGCGGCGATGGCGCGGCCATGGTCTCGCTCGCCCTCTCCGCCTACGAGGCCGACCCGGATCTGATCGACGCGGTGCTGATCTACGGGCCCTTCCTGTCGGGCGAGGTGCGCGAAGCCTTCGACCGGCGGGTGGCCAAGCTGAACGGCAGGGTCACCGCCCTGGGTTTCGACAGCCGGATCGAGGCGCTCTTTGCCGGGGCGCAGGGGGTCATCTGCATGGGGGGCTACAACACCTTCTGCGAGGTCCTCTCCTTCGACAAGCGGGCCGTCATCGTGCCCCGCACCGTGCCGCGCCTGGAACAGTGGATCAGGGCCAGCCGGGCCGAGGAGCTGGGCCTGGTACGGATGCTGGACGAGACCCGCGACGGGATGACCCCGGAGGCCATGATCGCGGCCATCCGGCAGTTGCCGGAGCAGCGCCGCCCCTCCGAGGCGGGGGCCGACGGGCTGCTCGACGGGCTCGAGGTGGTGGTGCGGCGGGCCCGCGCCCTGATGAGCGGCAGCGCCGCCCCATGAGCGGGCCGCCCCTCGCCGTCGTGGTCAAGGGCTGGCCGCGCCTCTCGGAGACCTTCATCGCCCAGGAACTGGTGGCGCTCGAAGAGGCGGGCCTGAGCTTCGAGATCTGGTCCCTGCGCCACCCGACGGACGCCAAGACCCATCCGCTGCACGACCGCCTCAAGGGGCCGGTGCGCTACCTGCCGGAGTACCTGCGCGACGAGCCGCGAAGGGTGGCCCGGGCTATGGGGGTGGCGGCGGAGCTGCCGGGCTTCGAGGCCGCGGCCGAGACCTATGCCGCCGATCTGGCGCGCGACGACACGCCCAACCGCCGCCGCCGCTGGGGCCAGGCCTGCGTGCTGGCAGCCGAGGCCGGGCCGGGGCTGCGCGGGCTCTACGCCCATTTCCTGCACACGCCCTCCTCCGTCGCCCGCTACGCGGCGGTGATGCGCGGCCTGCCCTGGTCCTTCTCGGCTCACGCCAAGGACATCTGGACCTCGCCCGAATGGGAGCTGCGCGAGAAGCTGGGCGGTCCCCAGGGCGCCGCCTTCGGGGCCACCTGCACCCGTTTTGGGGCCGAGCACCTGCGCCACCTGGCCGAGGATGAGGCCCGGATCGACCTTGTCTACCATGGGCTGGACCTGACCCGCTTTCCCGAGGCGCCCGAGCGGCCCCTGCGGGACCGCGGCGCCCCCTTCGGGCTGCTCTCGGTCGGGCGGCTGGTGGAGAAAAAGGGCTTTGACCGGCTGATCGAGGCCCTGGCCCTGCTGCCCGAAGGGCTGGACTGGCACTGGACCCACATCGGCGGCGGCGCCCTGGGGGCGGAGATGAGGACCCTGGCCGAGGCGCGCGGGGTGGCCGGCCGGATCACCTGGCGCGGGGCCTGCGACCAGCCCGAGGTGATCGCCGAGATGCGCCGTGCGGACCTCTTCGTGCTGCCCTCGCGCGTGGCCTCGGACGGGGACAGGGACGGCCTGCCCAACGTGCTGATGGAGGCCGCGAGCCAGAAGCTGCCGATCCTCTCCACCCCGGTCTCGGCCATTCCCGAGTTCATCGAGGAGGGGCGCCAGGGGCTGCTGGTGGAGGACAGCCCCCCGCGCCTGGCCGAGGCCATGGCGCGCCTGGCCGACGATCCCTCCCTGGCGCAGACCCTGGCCGAGGCGGCCCACGCAAGGCTGCGGGCGGAGTTCCTCATGGCGCCCGGCATCGCGCGGCTGCGCGCCCGGCTGGAGGCGCTCCTCTCCCCTGCCCGGCCATGAGACTGGCCTTCTACGCGCCGATGAAGCCGCCCACCCACGGCACCCCCTCGGGCGACCGCACCATCGCTCGCAACCTGATGTTGGCCCTTGAGGGGCTGGGCGCGGAGGTTTCTCTGGCGAGCGAATTTGTGAGCCGCGAGGGCAAGGGCGAGGCGGTGCGGCAGGAGGAGCTGATCGCGGCGGCGGAGCGGGAGGCCGGGCGGCTCTTGGCGGCGGATCTCCGGGCGGACGCCTGGGTCACCTATCACAACTACTACAAGGCGCCGGACCTGATCGGCCCGCGGCTCGCCGATGCCCTCTCCATTCCCTATGTGCAGGTGGAATCGACTCGCGCGCGCAAGCGCCTGACGGGGCCTTGGGCCGCTTTCGCGCGGCAGGCCGAGGCGGCGGCGGAGCGGGCCGACCTGATCTTCTACTTCACGCAGCGCGATGCCGAGGCCCTGGCCGCCTATGCCCCGCCGCACCAGCGCCTGCATCATCTGCGGCCCTTCCTGCCGCGCGCCGCCGCCCCCTTCCTGCCCCGGCCCGGGCGGATGCTGGCCGTGGGCATGATGCGGGAGCGCGACAAGCTGCCCTCCTACGCACTGATCGCCGAGAGTCTGCACCTTTTGGGACAGGCCGACTTGCAGCTCGAGATCGCGGGCGACGGGCCCGCCCGGCCACAGGTGGAGGCGCTGATGGCCCCCTTCGGGGCGCGGGTGCGGTTTCTCGGCGCGCTGGCGGCGGAGGAGCTGGAAGCGGCCTACGGGCGGGCCGGCATCTTCCTCTGGCCCGGGGTGAACGAGGCCATCGGCATGACCTACCTGGAGGCCCAGGCCCAGGGCCTGGCGATCGTGGCCCAGGCGCGGCCCGGCCTGGAGGAGATCCTGCCGCAGGGCGCGCACCCCGCGCCCGAGGCGGGTGCCAAAGCCCTGGCGGCGCGGCTGGCACGGCTGCTCTCCGATCCCGGCCACCTGGAACAGGAGCAACGGGCGGCGCGGGACAACTTTGTGCGCCACCATGGCCTGGCGCGGGCCACTGAAAGCCTGCGCGCGGGCCTGGCCGAGATCGGGCTGGTCCCATGATCGAGCTGGCGCTCCTGCGGCACGGCCACACCCCCTGGAACCGCGCGGGCCGCATCCAGGGCCGCACCGACGTGGCCCTCGACGCGGAGGCGCGCGCGACCCTCGGGGGGCTGCGGCTGCCCGAGGGCTGGGAGGCGGCGCGGCTCTGGTCCAGCCCCCTGTCGCGGGCGGTGGAGACGGCGCTGTTGGTGGCGTGGCGTGCGCCCGAGGTCTCGCCCGCGCTTTTCGAGATGGACTGGGGCGACTGGGAAGGCGCCCGGCGGGAGGACCTCTTTGCCGATCCCGCAGCCGATTACCGCCATCTGGAGGACTGGGGCTGGGACTACCGCCCGCCCGGCGGCGAAAGCGCGGCGGAGATGCGCGCCCGGCTGCGCCCCTGGGTCGAGGGGCTGGCGGGCCGCAACCTGGCCGTCTGCCACATCGGGGTGATGCGGGTCCTGCTCGCCCTCGCCTGGGGCTGGGATTTCGACGGCCCGGCGCCCTTCCAGGTGAAGCGCAACCGGCTCTACCTCATCCGCATCGAAGGGGGCCATTGGCAGGCCGAGGCGGCCCCGATCAAGCTGGAGGCGCGCTTGCCATGCGGGTGATGATTGTGGTGACGCATCTTCTGGGCACCGGCCATCTGGCCCGCGCCCTGACCCTGGGCCGCGCCCTGCTGGCGGCGGGCGAGGAGGTGCGGCTAGTCTCCGGCGGGATGCCCGCGCCGCTGCTCGACGCGGGCGCGGTGCCCCTGGTGCAGCTGTCGCCGGTGCGGTCGGATGGGGTGAACTTCGCCACCCTGCTCGGCGAGGCAGGCCAGCCCGTGGCGGAGGACGTGCTGGCGGCGCGGCGGGCGCGGCTCCTGGCGGAGTTGCGGTCCTTCCGGCCAGAGGTGGTGGTGACGGAGCTTTTTCCCTTCGGGCGGCGCATCCTGCGGGGCGAGTTCGAGGCCCTGCTGGCAGAAGCCGGGGCGCAGCGCCCGCGGCCCCTGGTCTGCGCCTCCATCCGGGACATCCTGGCCCCACCCAGCAAGCCCCGCAAGCTGGCCTACGCCGACGAGATGCTCACCGCCCACTACGATGCCCTGCTGGTCCATTCCGATCCCGCGCTCATGCCGCTGGAGGCGAGCTGGCCGCTCTCCGAGGCGATCCGGGCGCGGCTGCACTACACCGGGTTTGTGGCCCCTGCCCCGGCGCAGCCCGGGCCTGAGACGCCGGGCGCGGGTGAGATCCTGGTGGCAGCGGGTGGCGGGCCGGTGGGGGCGCCGCTCTTTGCCGCGGCACGGGAAGCGGCGGGGCTGCGGCCCGACTGGCGCTGGCGGCTGCTGATCGGCGGTGCCGAGGGGGCCGCGCGGGCCGCCGAGATGGCGGCGGGCGCCCCACCCAACCTGCGCGCCGAGGCGGCCCGCCCGGACTACCGCGCCATGCTGCACCGGGCCGACGCCTCCCTCTCGCTCTGCGGCTACAACACGGCGCTCGACGTGCTCCAGGCCGGGGTGCCCGCGCTCTTCGTGCCCTTCGACGCGGGCAGCGAGGTGGAGCAGGGCATCCGGGCCCGGCAACTGGCGCGCCAGCCGGGCATCGCCACCCTGACCACCGCGGAGCTGACCCCGGACCGGCTGGTCACCTCGCTCGAGGGGGTGATGGCGGCGCCCCGTCGGGCACCCCTGACGGAAGGGCTGGCGGGGGCCGCGCGCAGCGCCAGCCTGCTGCGGACCCTCTGGGAGGCGCGGGCATGAGGGTGGACTGGGCGCCCCTGCGGGCCGAGCTCGCGCTCTGGCGGGCTTCGGGGCGCACCCCGGCACTCTGGTGGCGCGACGATGACGCGGTGGCCGAAACGGCGGACCTTCACCGGCTGCTGGACCTGGGCGCGGCGCTGGGGGTGCCGGTGCATCTGGCGATCATCCCCTCGCTCATCGAGCCGAGCCTGCCGGAGCTGCTGGCGGCGCGGCCCGGGGCGCGGCCACTGGTCCATGGCTGGGCCCACAGGAACCAGGCGCCCGAGGGGGCCAAGAAGGCGGAATTCAACCATCCGCGCCCGGGGCTGGAGAGCGAGGCGGCGGAAGGGTTGCTGCGGCTCAAGGCGCAATTCGGCCCACGGGCCCTGCCGATCATCGTGCCGCCCTGGAACCGCATCTGCCCCGAGCTGATCGCGGCGCTGCCGGGCCTGGGCTACGCCGCCCTCTCCACCTACACGCCGCGTGCGCAGCGGGAAGCGGCGCCGGGGCTCGTTCAGGTGAACACCCACCTCGATCCGATCCACTGGCGCGGCGGCGGCGGGCTGCTGGCCCCGGAGGTGCTTGTTGCGCAGATGGTGCAGCTCCTGGCCGATCAGCGCGAGGGCCGGAGCGATGAGGCCGAGCCCCTGGGCCTGCTGACCCACCACCTCGTCCATGACGCGGCGATCTGGGCCTTCAGCTGGGCCCTGCTGGAGGAGCTGCTGGCGGGCGGCGCGCGGCCCCTGGACCTGGCGTCGGAGCTGCCCTGATCAGGCGGCCCGCAGGCCCAGGATCTCCCGCGCCTGGGCCGGGCTCGCCACCGGGCGCTCGTACTTCTCGCAAAGCTGCACGGCGCGCCGGATCAGGGCCGCGTTGGAGGGGGCCAGAGTGTCCCGGTCAAGGCGCACGTTGTCCTCCAGCCCGGCGCGGGTGTGGCCGCCGGCGGCGATGGCCCACTCATTCAGCACGATCTGGTTCGGCCCGATCCCGGCGGCGCACCAGAGAGCATCGGGCGCCAGGCGGTTCAGGGTCTCGACGTAGAAATCGAAGGTCGGCCGGTCCACCGGCATGGCGTTCTTCACCCCCATGACGAACTGGACGTAGAGCCTGCCGGGGATGCGCCCGTCGCGGTTCATCTCGGCCGCCTTGTGGATGTGCGAGAGGTCGAAGGCCTCGATCTCGGGCTTCACCTCGTAGGTGCGCATCTCGCCCGCCAGCCACTCCACCAGGTCGGGCGGGTTCTCGTAGACGCGGGTGGGAAAGTTGTTCGAACCGACCGAGAGGGAGGCCATGTCGGGCCGCAGCGGCAGCATCCCGCCGCGCGCCTGGCCCGCCCCCGAACGGCCCCCGGTGGAGAACTGGATGATCATGCCGGGGCAGTGCTTTTCCAGCCCCTCCTTGAGGCGGGCGAACTTCTCCGGGTCCGACGAGGGGGTCTCGTCCTCGTTGCGCACGTGGGCGTGGCAGATCGCGGCCCCGGCCTCGAAGGCCTCCTGGGTGGACTCGATCTGCTCCTCGACCGAGATCGGCACGGCGGGGTTGGCCGCCTTGGTGGGGACGGAGCCGGTGATGGCGACGCAGAGGATGCAGGGGGTGGTCATGGCGTGTCTCTTTGGTTCGTCGGGTCTTTATCCCCGGCGGGCCGGATGGCAGCCGCCGATGGGGATGATCCTACACCCCGGCCGCCGGTGCCGTACACCCCCCGGCGGGGCGGGGGCTGTGCGGTGGGGGCCGGGGTGGCCCCTACTTGACCACGCGCAGGTGCTGGACGCCGGGCCCGCCCACCGCCAGCGGCGGTTCGAGGGAAGCGCCTTCGGCCAGGGGCAGGGAAAGCGTGAAGGTGCTGCCCGCGCCCTCCTCAGAGGCGGCGTGCAGCGTGCCGCCGTGCAGTTCCACGATGTTCTTGGAGATCGAGAGGCCGAGGCCGGTGCCGCCGGCGCCGCGGGTGTTGGAGGCATCGACCTGGTGGAAGGGATCGAAGACCTTGGCGATCTCCGCCTTGGAAATGCCGATGCCGGTGTCGCTCACCTTGATGATGGCCCGGTCCTCGGAGACCTCGGCGGAGAGGGTGATGCGACCCTCGGCGGTGAACTTCACGGCGTTGGAGATGAGGTTGAGCAAGACCTGGCGCAGGCGGTTGGCATCTGCCTCGAGCTGGCCGGGCATGATGCTCACCTCGAGCGCCAGGCCCTTTTCCTCGACGAAGCTGCGCACCTGTTCGGCCAGGGCGTTCATGAAGGTGGCCAGCTCGACCCGGTTGAGATCGAGGGAGATGCCGTTGGCCTCCATCTTGGCATAGTCGAGGACGCCGTTCACGAGGTGCAGCAGGTCCTCGCCCGAGCCCTCGATCTTGCCGATCATGTACTGGAGGCTTGAGACGAACTCGTCGCGCGCCGCGAGGGAGGCGGCCCCCTCCTTGCCGGGAATGTCAGCCAGGGTGGCCTGCAGCTTCTTGGCCGCGGGCAGGTTTTCCATCTTCTTCAGGAGCCGTGCCATGCCGAGCATGACCGTGAGCGGGGTGCGCAGCTCGTGGCTCAGGACGGCCATGAAGTCCGACTTGGCGCGGTCCGCCGCCTCGGCCGCGAGCTTGGCCTGGTGCAGCTCGGTCACGTCCCGGCGGACCCCGACGGTGGTGCCATCCTCCATGACCCGGTCGGAGACCTGGATCATCTTGCCCTCGCCGTTCTGGTAGAGGGCATCGAAGCCGGGCAGCCGGCGCAGGCGGCGGAACTTGTCCATCCAGCTTTCCTGCCCCTCGCCGCCCTCCTTCATGATGCCCTTCTGGAGGCCCGCCTGGATGATCTTCTCGTAGGGGGTGCCGGGCCGCACCAGGGCGCCCGCGTCCTGGTGCATCTGCTGGTACTTCTCGTTGCAGAGCAGGAGACGGCCCTCGGCGTCGAACATCACGAAGCCGTCCGGCAGGGCGCGGATCGCGCTGGTCAGGTAGGCCTGCATGCGGCGCCGCGCGTCCAGGACCCTGGCCACCCACCAGAGGCCGCAGAGGACCCAGGCCAGGGCCGCCAGCAGGCCCACCAGGGTGAGGGCCGCGCCGGGGGGATAGGGGGCCCAGCCGCCCCGCGGGATGGCGGCCATCTCCCAGGTGCCGAAGGGCAGATCTGCCGAGAGCCGGACGGGCGTGGCCTGGGAGAGGGCGGCATCACCGTAGAGCACCTCGCCCCGATAGCGCTTGTAGTCGGCCTCGCGGATCAGGAAGGCATGTTCCCGCGCCAGGCTTTCGAGGCCGATCCCTTCCAGGAACTGCCGGTAGTCGAGCACCATGGAGACGAGGCCCCAGGGGACGCGCAGGCCCGTGCCCTCCTCGACGAAGACCGGCATGCGCAGGATCAGCCCCTGCCCGCCCTGGACCAGATCGACCGGCCCGGTGACGAGGGGCTGACCGGTCTCGATGGCCTGGAGCACGGTGGGGAACTGGGCCTGGTCGTCGGCGAAGCGGAAGCCGATGGCATCCTCGTTGCCCAGGAGCGGAAAGACCCTGTCGATCACAAGGTCCGGCGCCGTGCCGATGGCGATGATGTCGGGATCGGCGCTGAGATGGCGGTTCGCGGCGCGCGCGAGGTCGGCCGCGTAGGTCTCGGGGTTGACGGCGATCAGGGTGCGCAGCTCCTCCATGATGAGCAGCCGGTCGACCAGCGCGCCGTGGATGTTTTCGCGCAGCGCCACCAGGGCATGGGCGGCCTCGTCGCGCTGGAAGGCCTCGTGGGCGCGCCGGGCGCTCTCCGCCTGGAGGTAGATGAGCAGCAGCCCGGCCACCGCGATCAGCGCGAGAATCCCCGCCGTGGTTTTCGAGATCTGCCCCCTGATTTCATCTGCACCGATCATAATCTCTCGCGAAGCAGCGGTGGTGTGGGGCCGCTCCGGCTCTCCTGACAAAACTTTGCGGGCCGCCGCCCGGTGGCGCGGTGCACGGGGCGAGGGCTTGACTATCTGGAGTTGAGTATTGCCCGGTTGATGGATTTTGTCCTGTTTTTTCGCGCCAGGCGGGCGGAAGGACGCACGCCGAGGGCGGGACGTTGCAGGAAGGGCACGCATTGAGGCAGCGTGCGGCGGGAATGGGGCCGGGGTGTGCTGACCTGGGGCGCTGGCGTGGCGCGGGGGGGGGGGGGGGGGGGGGGAGCGGATTTCGCTCTGGAGCGGTCTGGGGAGTGGTGCCCGGGGGCGGAATCGAACCACCGACACGAGGATTTTCAATCAGTCTCGAGAGCAATGCAGCCTCTCCAATTCTGTGTCAAACCATTCCGCAACCGGCTGAAATCAAAATGAAACTCCGGCACGCCCCGTTACAATCCGTTTCGTTTCCACTCAATTAACCAATATTCCTCTGATACCCAGACGGCACCCACCGGTCCTTAGCTATTGAGCACGGCACGAGCCAAAAAACCTTCAAGTTGCTGTCCAGGATCGACAGCTCCGACTGCTGTTGAACTGATCTTCCCATCCGCAGCACCATAACACCAATTGGTCTTTGGCGGACTTTGTCCCTCCGTGCAGCGGGCGAATGCTTCGAGCCCAAAGCAGTCTTCAGTCAGCAGCCTTAGAAAATGCCATGGTTTGTGGTAAAAGTGTCCGATCAAATCGGAGGGCGGCGAATGGCAGACGCACAGGACATTTCGGATCACTGGGGCAAGGGTGACGTCTTTGGTCGTATTCTGGAAACCATGCAGCGTGCCGGGATCGACCCAGAGACCGTGACGATCGAGGATTTAGCACCAGTCGACCATTTCCATGCAAGGGGCTTCCCGGCGACCGTTGAACTGGCAGATACCCTTCCGATCAAAGAGGGCGACCGACTCGTCGATATCGGCTGCGGAATTGGTGGCCCAGCTAGATACTTGGCAAAGCGGTTTCGCTGTCATGTTAATGGTCTCGACATAACAGCTCCATTCGTGGAGGCCGCCAACCAACTTTCCGAGCTTGTCGGGATGGAGGGCATGGTAGAGTTTCGCCACGGCGACGGTCAGGAACTCCCTTATGCCAATGAGGCATTCGATGGCGGATACACGCAACACGTTACTATGAATGTGCCCAACCGCGACCTGTTTTTTGGAGAGGCGTTCCGTGTGCTCAAGCCCGGTGGATTTTTTGCTCTCACCGAACACGGTCTGGGCGAAGTCGGCGAACCGCATCATCCGGTTCCGTGGTCGGAAGATGGAAGCGGGGCATATCTGATGCGGCCGGTAGATACCGTGGCCTGTCTAGAGCGCGCAGGATTCGAGAACGTTGAAGTGACGGACACCGGTGAAAAGTATCTGGCAGGCTACAATGCCGCGATCCAACGCGCACAGGATGGTGAAGCTCCAGTGTTCGGAGTACACATTTTACTAGGTAAGCTCGCCCCGCAGATCGTAAAAAACGCCGCACGAAACATTAAGGAAAGCAGAACCCATCCGGTTCAGATCGTCTGCCACAAGCCGAAGTAGGCTCCCACTCGCAATATTTTAGGTGCTTTCCTAGCCCCTTACTGCTGTCTTTCGTGCTGATTGCGGCGAAAGGCCGCTTCGAGCCCATTTTGACCGATGCTGCGCGATGTTTCGACGTCGGCTCCTGTAGTTATCGACCAAAAACGCTACCACGACGACAAAGGTTTAGCCGTAGGTTTTTGTCCAACCTAAGCGGTTGATCTAACGTGAAGTGGTGCAAGGCGGCACAAACAAACCGTTTATGTACCGCAATAATTCTCGCATGCCTCAACACCCTCTGCGACCACATCGAGAAGTGCGTCCACATCATTCAAAAGGGCTGTAATGCGCGGGCTGCTGATGCGGTAGCGGATGAAGCGTCCATCGCGGTCGCTGGCAACAAGCCCACAATCCAAAAGACATCGGAGATGGTTGGAAACGTTTGGTTGCGATAGTTCCGTGCGCGTCACGATCTCGTGCACAGCCAACGGCGCCTCGCACAAGATGCCCAGAATCGCGAGACGGCTCGGGTCCGCAAAGCCGCGAAACAGCTTCGCCCTTCGTTCGATAGCGGTGGTCCCGGCATTGCGGTCGGCAATGATTTGATCCATATCATTCCTCGCTGATATGTTATTTCTTGATTCACTCTAGCAGGAGTATTGCACCCATGGCCAACTCCGACAGCGCCGGATCGACGGCTGATGTCCCATCCTTCCGTTACCGCGTCTCCGGCATGGATTGCGCCAAGGATGCCGCGCAGATCGAACGGGCGGCGCAGTCTGCAGGGGTCGCGCCCGACGCGGTGAAAGTGTCGGCGGCGACCCATATCATGACCCTGAAGGCCCCTGAAGCGCGTTTGCCGGACATCGAAAGGGCCGTTGAGACAACGGGGTATGGGTTTGACCGCATCGAAAGCGACGAGGACCTTCAGCAAGGTGCGGCCCATCAGGACCCGGCCTATCGACGTGCGTTATGGATCGTCGTGATCCTCAATGTCGGCTACGGTGTCATCGAGATGGTCGGCGGGTTTATCGCCGGATCGCAGGCCGTGAAAGCCGACGCCCTCGATTTCATCGGCGATGGCGCAATTACCTTCCTCGGGCTTCTGGCCATCGGCTGGAGCCTCGCGTGGCGGGCACGGTCGGCTCTGATCCAGGGCATCTTCCTTGGCCTCCTTGGCCTTGGAGTTCTCGGCACGACCATCATGCGGGCTTTCGAACCGATAACGCCGGATGCGGCTCTCATGGGCATTCTGGGCCTGATCGCTCTCGTCATCAATGTTGTGTCCGTGCTGCCCCTGCTGCGGTTTCGCAAGGGTGACGCGAACATGCGCGCTGTCTGGCTGTTCTCGCGCAACGACGCCATCGGCAATGCTGCGGTCGTCATCGCAGCCGGACTGGTGGTCTGGCTAGGCAGTGCCTGGCCAGACCTCATTGTTGCCTTCGGGATTGCGGGACTGTTCCTGCACTCGTCCTGGTCGATCATCCGTGATGCGCGTTCCGATCTGAAGGCGGTGGCATGAACAGCCGCGTTCTGGGCGGGCTTTGCGCGATAGCGGCGCTCGGTCTCGATCAGAGCACAAAGGCGCTCGCCCTGAACACACCGGAGCTGGAGCGCGGAGTCGAGATACTGCCTTTTCTCAATCTCGTTCGTGTCCTGAACGATGGAGTCAGCTTCGGTATGCTCGGCGGGATCGTGCCCTGGTGGGGTCTCGCCGCGCTGGCTACCGCGATCATGGCATGGCTGCTGATCTGGTTATGGCGCGCGCCAGATAGACTGACCGCTGCTGCGCTCGGTCTGGTCATCGGCGGCGCACTTGGAAATGTCATCGACCGGCTGCGGTATCAGGCGGTCCCCGACTTTCTGGATTTCCATTTCGGGACATACCACTGGCCATCCTTCAATTTGGCGGACGTGGCGATTTTCTGTGGAGCGGCCCTGCTGTTCTGGGACACCTATCGTGCCGCGAGAGGCAAACCGGAACAGCCCGGACAAGACCGCCGCAAAGAAAATATCGCGGGGAGATAGCAGCTCACAGACAAGGAACTTTGGGAGGGGACTCGACTTGAGATTGTTGGATTGGATTGACCGTGGCATTCGCGGCATCGGCATTGTGACTGCATGGCTGACAGTTGTTTCTATTGCCGCCTACGGCGCGCTGCAGATGCTGGATCGCAAGCTTCAACTTGGCGTATCGAGCTATTTGCCGGACCTGTCTACATCGCTGCTGTTCATTCTGATCTTCTTGACCCTTGGGTATACCTATCTGCGCGACGGTCATGTGCGCGTTGATGTTCTTCGCAGACATTGGTCCGCGCGCCGCATTGCGTGGATCGAACTGATAGGTGGCCTTTTTGTCCTTCTGCCACTCGCCGCGATCCTGACCTGGTACGGGTGGGACGGTCTGATGCGCACCACGAAGTTCGCGGAAACCCAGTTGTGGACACAACGCATAGCCGGAGTTATCGGCCCCATCTTGCTGGCCCTTGCGGGGGTGATCGTAGCCTTGCGCAACATCGCCTTTCTGGCGGGGAAACGTGCGCAAGGCGCACCGGAACAATCGGGCGGGCTGCACAATGGTGAATGAGGTCCTCACGGTCGCCATGCTTGCCGTGATGGCCATCGGGGTCTTCAGTGGCTTTCCGGTTGCTCTCGTCCTGGCAGGGACAGGCTTCCTGGGGTTTGTGGCAGCTGTCTGGGTGGGGATCACAGATTTTCAGCATCTGGGGCTGATCTACCTACGGGCCCGCGGTGTACTGACCAATGAATCACTCCAATTCACCAGCGTTCCAATGCTGATTTTTCTCGGTTTGATCCTGAATGCCAGCGGGGTTGCCGAAACCATGTTTCGCTTGCTGGGGCGTCTTCTGACGGGTATTCCGGGTCGCTACGCCATCGCGACCCTGCTGATCGGCCTGGTGCTCGCGCCAGCAGCCGGGGTTATCGGGGCATCGATCATCACGGTGGCGCTGGTCGCCTATACCCCGATGATGGCTTCCGGCTACGCCCCGCGAACTGCGGGTGCCGCCGTCGCAGCCTCTGGCGCACTCGGTGTCGTGTTTCCGCCAGCCGTGATGCTGTTCTTTATCTCGAACGTCTTCTATCTGCGGATTGGATTGATGTACGTGGCTCTCATCGTACCTGTTCTTTTGATGGTTACAGCCTTCGCGATCTATTTTGCCATCTCCTTGCGAAAAACCATCGAAATCCCCTTGGACGCACCAAAGACCAATTTTGGGTCAGACCTTTTGTTCGTGATTGCTTCGGTCGCTGTAATCGCGTCAATTCCGCTTAGCATTATTCTGGGCTTTGCGACGCTCACAGAGGCGGCCGGTGTAGGGGTGTTTGGCGCGCTCTTGGTCGCGCTGGCGCGAAAGCGTTTGTCTTTCTCGTCGTTGAACTCTGTCACGGTGCAGACAAGTACGATGACTTCGATGGTCTTCTTCATCGTACTCGGCGCATCGGTTTTCTCGCTGAGTTTCCACCTCGTCGGTGGACCAGATGTCATCTTCGACTGGATATCTGCATTTGATCTCACCCGGTGGGAACTGTTGGCGACTCTCCTTGGAGTGATCATCATACTTGGTTTTGTTTTTGACTGGATCGAGGTGCTATTGGTCTTTGTACCCGTACTGATGCCGATCTTTTCCGAGCTCGACTTCGCAGATCACGTCGGCTCTACTTATTTTGCGCAAATCTGGATTGCTGGCTTGATTGCACTGGCGTTGCAAACATCCTTTCTCACGCCCCCCTTCGGCTACGCACTGTTCTTTGCCAAGATGGCGGCACCGAAAGGTATCAACCTTTCCGATATCTATCGGGGTGCGGTTCCGCTCGTTGCCATTGAGATTATATTGATCGCGGCGCTGATCTCTTTCCCCCAACTTATCACTTGGCTGCCTGAAGTAGCACTCGGTTCGGCAGATGCGCCGCAGCTGATCCAGCGGTGACAGATGTTGTATGATACGAGGATGCTGCCGACCTCGCTTGCCGCCACGGCGGCGCTCTTCATTGCCACGCGGCGCGATCAGCGTTTTCAAGCCGGTCTACATCGACAAGCGAGAATTGAATTGCGCCCGCGTCGGCGGCAACTCAGATGCACCGTTTGGTTTCGTAAGTCTGACGGAGAAACTAATGATGACGGGGATGGCCATTGTCATTCTCGTCAAAAGCGTTTTTGATTCTCCACTGCCGGTGCGCGACTTGATAACATTCAAGCCGATTACGTTCTTATATCGCACAGGCTGATTTACAGATTTATGCATCGTTTTTGACCGGTGCGATTTCCGAACGCAGTCACTGGCGCATTCGCAGCGAAAGAGAAGTTTGTCCGCATAGTTGACGATAGCGCTAGTCGCAGCGAAGTCTGCCCTTCCCGCCGAACCTGCCGAACCTGCCGAACCTGCCGAATGCTGCGCAACACTCCAGCGTTTGAGCAATGGTTCGATCGCGAGTTCAAGCGGCATTCCTCAAGATCGATTTAGCGATCTCAAACTCGTTCACGTCCGCGGCCATTCCTTCTCAAGTTGTACCTGACATGAGGATTGCAGCCATCTTATGTTGATGGCATGAAGCACAAGCTGACCGACAAGTACCTTTCCTCCTTCAAACCACACCCAAACCGACGCGTTGAGATCCGTGACGAGCTGCTGACAGGATTCTCAGTCAGAGTATCTTCATCGGGGAAGAAGACCTTCAACCTGACGCGTCGAGTCAATGGTAAGATCCGTCGGTTCCGGCTCGGTGATTACGGCATCATGTCCTTGGCCGAGGCTAGGGAGCGTGCTCGCCAGATGCTCTATGAGATCGAGACCGGAGAGTTCGAACGATCAACTGGCGTAACTGTCAAACGCAGTCCGACGCTCGGCCAGGTCCTCCCGGAGTATCTTGAGAAGCATGCTAAGGTCCACAACAAGGATTGGCGGCGCAAGGCGGCTCACCTTCAGAAGTTCAGACCATTGTTCCAAGCACAACTCAATGGCATTTCGCGCCAGGATCTAGTGACCATCATCGACGAAATCGCAGTAAGTGCACCAATCGGCGCAAACCGTGCCTTGGCTCACATCCGACACCTATTCAACTGGTGCCTAGACCGCGGCCTGATCGACATATCACCCGCCGCACGTATCAAGGCGCCTGCGAAAGAAACTGCGCGCGAACGAACCCTCAGTGACGATGAACTTGTCGCCGTTTGGGCCAGTTGTGTCGAAGAAGGTTACCCATTTGGAACATGTACAAGACTTTTGATCTTGTCGGGGCAGCGTCGAGCGGAAGTCGCAGAGATGCGCTGGTCAGAGATTGACGTGGCGCGCCAGACTTGGGCGCTTCCCTCCGCCAGATCAAAAAACGGCCATCAACACGAGGTGCCGCTCACAGATGAGATGGTACGTATCCTCCGCTCAGTTCCGCGATTTCTCAACTCCGATTACGTGTTTACGAGCAACGGCAAGACCCCGATTTCGGGCTTCGGTCGGTTCAAGCGGCGCCTGGATGCGTCGCTGCCCGACATCACACAGCCATGGATCATTCATGATCTGAGACGCACCTTTTCGACCAATCTGGCGATGCTAGGTGTACCTCAACCCGTCACAGAAGCACTGCTGAACCATCAATCAGGAGTGGTTTCGGGCGTCGCGGCAATCTACAATCGGCATAAGTACTCAGACGAGAAGAGGACAGCTCTGGAGGCCTGGTGTGAACGAGTCAGGAGAATTAGACAAAGATGCGTTGTACCGGCAAGAGATCAGGAAAGCTGTTCGACGTATACCTCTAAAACGTGCGATCAACCGAGAAGGCGACCATTTCCCTGACGGACTGGACCCGTTGCTCGACATTTATACCGAAAAATTCATTAATCAAACATTCTCTCGGCTAAGACTTCCAGACGACATTTCCGAAGAAACTTTCCGTCAGATGTGCGCGTCAGCAGCTGACCACGCAATCCATCGCACTATAGGGCTAGGAAGTCCTGCTGCTAGATCGCACTCTATGCAATGGTCCACCCGATTAGCCGATCAAATAGATAGGACTTTAAATCATCTCAATGACAGCAGACAACTCTTTGCGAGTGATGCCTATGAAGATGAAGATGGAAAGACACGCGCAGTCTTTGCGACGAGTTTGCTTAGAAAAGCAGAAATTACGAGTCAACATCTTCGTGAACTAAGAAGCATGGTACCATTGAAAGGAAACCGAAAAAGTTCCCCCACCAAAAAAAACTACTACCTCCACGTATCGGTATTTTCGATTTCAGTAGTATTCTGCCAGATCTTCAATCCATTAGAGATGAAACGCACAGTTGATGAGAATATAACTAGCGGCCTTTACTATGACTTCATTAATAGCTTGGCACCACCTCTTGTTCTTTCCCTAATACCAGACATCCGAAAAAATAAGTCGGGGAAGATTGAGCTTGACACCTACATTAGAACTGCAATCGAGTATCGGGATCTCTTTCGTATGGATAAAACGGCTTAAAAATTGACCCTTTTTATCCATAGTCCGCCACTGACAGTACGATCAGCAAGGTCTACACCTTAAGCACATAGATCACGCCAGGAGGACGGCATGAGTGGAAGCGCAATGACCGTGCTCGGTCGCAAGGACCTCAAAGAGTTAGGTATTGTTGTGAGCAACACGACCCTCCTGCGTTGGGAGGCCGCTGGGCGCTTCCCGAGGCGTGTGAGGCTGGCTGGCACGAGCGTCGTTTGGCTCAAGTCTGAGATACTTGAATGGCTTAACGAGCGGGCCGCAGCACGTGCTTACACATACTATGCTGAGTACTGACTGACCGCCCTCGAGGGCGCTGACACCAAACTCCACACAGTCCGAGCGACTGCAATGCGCTTCGACGCAAACGGTCGAACTGTACCCAATGCAGGGTTCTGCACAATGAACAAGAGAAACAACTTCTCCCATTTACGCCAGGGCTACGGCAGCACCAAAGCAATCGTGCGAGAGCAAGCAGTGTTCCTCAAGTTGCTCTGGAAGCTAAAGTCCCGCGAAGGTTCATATGGGTGCGTGTCGTTTCGCAAGGCTGGCACTGCCTCGTTCGAAGACCGCTTTTTCAGTTCAGCGGATGTGGCCGACCTCGAAGAGACTCTACTCGATTTTCATCATAGCAACTACGACCAGTATTTCTGCCCCAACGTGTTCAGAGACCGGCACCGAAAGTTGATCAGTGCTGGAAGTACGTATCTGGCGTGGTGTGACGTTGACGAAGCCGATCCGTTAGCCTTCGAGCCCACGCCATCCATTCTCTGGCAGACATCGCCCCATCGCACCCAGGCCATTTGGATTTGGAACAAAAGCTACCCAGCAAGTCGGGCAGCTCTCTATTCGAAGGCTTTAGCTTACCAGTTTGGCGGCGACACGGGTGGCTGGAGCGCGAATAAGCTGCTTCGACTACCGGGATCGGTGAACCATAAGCGCGGATACAACGCACCCAAGATTAAGCTGCTGTCCCTAAACCTCATGCCGATTGCCGTTCGCCCGAGGATGCTTGCGGAGGCAAATCCCGCCGGAGAGGCTTACTCACGTTCGATCGACCCATTTAGGCATGAACCACATCGGGTGCTCAGAGCGCTTGGCTCGAAGGTTGATCCTGCTGTCCGAATGCTGGCGCGACACAAGACTGTCCGAATGAAAGATCGCTCAAAAAGGATATTCTTCATGATTGCGGGTCTTCGTGCAGCGGGCGCATCGCCAGATGAAATCGCCTCTGTTGTGTGGAGTTCCGCATATTTTCAGAGCAAGTACGGCTCCAGCCGAAGTAGCCTAGAAGCTGAAATCATCCGGGTCCTATCTAAGGTGGAGGGTTCGGTATGAATAGGTCGGGATCGAGTCGCAATGCCTCATCTAGAAAAAGTTCTCGGAAGAAACCGAAAAATTCAAGGGCATCGAAGAGCCGGATAGAGACTTTCTCGGCTAAAAATCTTCAAGGAATGGATTTTCCACCCCTGTCGTTTGCTGTCGAAGGGTTAATTGCGGAGGGCCTCACGCTCCTCACCGGCAAGCCAAAAATGGGAAAGTCTTGGATGGCCTTAGAATTGGCGATGGCCGTGTCTACAGGGGACGTCGCGTTGGGTGCTGTCGAATGTGAACAAGGGCCGGTTCTATACTGTGCACTGGAAGATAACCGTCCGCGTCTGCAAAGGCGGATGAAGCAACGCTACGGCGAAAGAGACACTTGGCCTGAGACGTTTCATTTCGCCACACAATTGAGCCGCCTAGATGAAACCCTGCTAGAAGACTTAGAAGATTGGATAACTGAGCATGGGCCGAGACTTGTCATCATTGACACCTTTGCTTGTATCAGACCGCTAAGTGGCAAGGAGGCGGGCTATGCTTCGGACTACGCTTCACTGGCGCCCCTTCAAGAACTTGCTGGACAACTCAATGTGGCAATCGTCGTGGTACATCATCTGAGAAAGATGCACGGCGACGACCGCTTCGATATGATCTCAGGGACTACAGGGCTGACTGGCGCAGTCGACGCAGCATTAGTACTGAATCGCGACTCGAACGGCACGACTCTATATGGCAGGGGCCGAGATATCGAGGAATTTGATATTGCATTAGAGTTCGAGGAGACAGGTTGGAGGATTTTGGGCGAGGCGTCCGAGGTCCGCCGTTCCCGCGAAAGGAGCGACATCCTTCGTGTAGTGTCAGAAGCTGGAATCGCGATCGGACCAAAGCAGATCGCGGAAGCCTTGAACAAGCCAGAAAATAGCATCAAGCAATTATTGCGGAAAATGGTGAGAGATCATCAACTTATCAAGAAGAAGCGCGGCCGCTACATCGTGCCTTCGACAAGAGTAGCCGGTAACCTCGATAACTAGATAACCTTCCCGCAAAATAAGGTACCAAGTTACCGAGGTTACCGATGTAGCTCAGTATCGTGCGGAAAGAATAGTTCGCGCCGAAACTGATCCGAGGATTGTTTATCAGTCTCCGGCAGAGCCTTATCTTCAATTTAGTTCAGCAACATCAGACCGCTAGATAGTACCCTCACTCGATGGCGCGTCGCTCGGGTATCCAGCGGGCAGCAAAGGGAGCGACAGCGTTGCCGTTCTACCACCTTTCCTGTCAGATCGCGAAGGCGTCTGCAGAGCCTCTGAGAGCAGGGCTAGGCGGCGTTGGCTCAGCCCACCCCTCCTGCCATCAAGTCTTCATGGCTAGCCTCTCAACCCTCGAGACAGGCGCCCTGAGGACCCAGTGAAGGTTCCAGGACCTCAGGGCGGAGGCGGAAGGCTAACCCTGATCTGAGACTGGGTGACCATCCTCAGTTGGAGCCGAAACTAAGGCGTCGAGCGGCAATGTCTGCTGCCGTCCAATTGATAAAGAACAGCTTCGCGCAAGGACCTTTTGAACGCCTGAAGGACCAGCCTCACAGAAGACGATGATCTTCTCGCAGGCCCCAGCTCGTGAGCAGTCGATGCCGTATCTCTTGAGCCTTGGGGGAAAGCGTACTTGCCGACTTGCTACGAAGCCATGCAACATCGGCAACTAACTTTTCGGCTCTACGCTTATTTGTGTGGCGGCTGGGTCTCAGATCAGCTCTTCAGCAATGCCGCGTTTGCTGCAGACCGCCACAGAGGCGCTCAGAGGGGGGCTGGGGCACGCTATCCGCTGACCGGCAGATTATAGGGCCGGAATGAGACTCACCCCTCAGCGCGCGCCTGAGGGCCTCTGCGGGTGTGTGAGGATTGGACGGTTGGGCAACGCAGGCAAAGCGTAAATAAACAAGCAATAATCTATAGGAATTCGTGAAATTTTCTTTAATTACCAATATTTTAAGCGCAGAAGCCGGACGCGGACTGATCTATTCCGTTCAAGGTACTATCTACTATCCTTATAGTTATGAATGCAATTTTTCTATGTCTTCATAGCTCTTCACAATCACTACACGTCATTCATATAGCTGATATTACTGGGACAAATCCACTTTTTCCCAGAATAGTCAGAAGTGCGGACTGACCAATGAGCTGTCATTCGCCTACACTAGCGAGTTATTGTCACCCGCTCTGTCCCCCTGAATCGCCAAGACGCGGCTGGATCGTGCCGCGGCAACCAGAGGCGCTCTTAGCTTGGCTGCCCAAGTATGATTTTAGCCCAGCTCATAGTCACTCAGAGTTACAAGCGGGCAGCCTACTGTGGGCTTCGACATGTTGCCAAATCAGTCTGCGTTCCGCGTAGGCGATGTATGCGCGGAAGGCACTCGGCAAAGGGTCGATCACAAGAGGTAGATGAGCCGTAACAAGCAAGTCGGACGTGTCGCCATCAAACAACCTGTGAAAGGTCAATCCACCTGCGTGACCTCTCCGCCCGGTAGTTGCTGACCGGTGAAATGCCTGAACCCGGAGGCGTATCCCTTTCGCACCCCAGGTACGACCGATGTAGACAACCTCGCCCAACTCTCCGCGAGCGATTACGTACACCCCTGCACTATTCGGCAGGCTCGCTCGATCAATCCAAGTAACAGGAGGGCAAGACTGCAGAGGCAACACGATCCGATCTGCGAGCGCCCTCGCGATTGACTGGTGATCGGGGTGTTGGAAATCCGCGATAGCACGGACCCTGTGCCTTTAGCCGGGGCCTGTTGTATAACACAGGCACCCCGACCATAGGTCAAAGGTGTTCAGCCGGTTGCCCGGCCTAGCTATCGAGGGGTTTCCAAGCCCCAACGCGACTGCGTCTGTCGCGTCGAGATCAGTCGTAGCAGCAAGACGGCATAATCTAAAGATGCTTGAGGGTTATCCCTGAAAATTTGAACGCAGATGTCTTATCGATCTTCATCAGCAACTTAGGAGATCGACATGACCGATATCGTGACGCTCAAGGCCATCTGTGAAGAACTCAAGATCGACCCGCGTGACGCTCGCGAACGCCTGCGCGCCGCCGCAACTGACGCCAAAGCGAACCCCGAACTAGCGAAGACGAGGCAGCCTCGCACGCCGTGGCAATGGGTGAAGGGGTCCGCAGCCGAGAAGGACGCTCGCAAGATCCTTGCTAAATGAACTGGAAGAAGTTGCAGTTTGAAGGGGCCGCCTTGTGCGGCCCTCGAAGTTTGGGCGGAACGAGGCGGCAGGGATCAGAAATTTGCGCGGGTAAAGGGCATGGATTTGAGACCGTTCCATACACCACAAGCCGCAACACGGCAGGCTTGCGCACCGTCCATAGATGATGGTGTGCTGGAAGAAAATCGGTTATGAAGCTTTGAGGGCAACTAAGATCGATAATGCGGGGCTCGTTTTTAGAAGTGGTCGATATGGAAAACCGGATTGAAAACTTTAGAAACTCGACTGTTTCTAGCCTCCTTTCTCCCAGCGACTTTGTAGACTGGACCGCCATAGAGAGTGAAATCTCAAGACAAAAAACGGCCATTGATGCCCTTCAACAGTTTGTCGATGAAGGAGATTCCAGCCACGAACACCTTTCCAAGTTTCTTTCAGAGGTCCCTTCGTCATACCCTTTGCTGCTATCTCTATTGGCATTCAATGCATCCGGTACTCAAATTGAGAAGTGGGGGTTGCCGGACAGAGTTCCAGCGACGAGCAGACAACGCGAAAGACTTGCGAAAAACCTTGTCACTATCGGATTCTCAAATCTATTTGAAGCAAACACCAATGTTATCGCTCAATTGAGAATTGCGGAAGTTTATAAAGACAGTTTCAAGCGCCGCTTTCGCTCTGGTAATCAATTCGAAAGAAGCATTTCGGGGCTTGTCAAACGCGCGCTCAGTGCTGTCAACGAACAGACGGATCAAGAACTGAGGAGCACCGGACCGAGCATCCTGAGACACACGTCTGTGTCGAGGTTTTTGAATTATATCATTCTACAAGGCGAACGACCAATCGCGGGTGTGGCTACGGTCTTTCAACAACAATCGGGCGGGCGTCAGCAGCGGGAGTTGTCTGTCACTTATCCTAACCTGCAAAGCAATTTGCGGGAACTCGGAATTTCACTGGTACTCATTGCTGACGGTCCGGGCATACAGGACACTTCAAGACGGGCCCTCGAGGCTCTTTTTGAGGGCGTTCGCTTCCCCATGACGATCCAACAGGCCGAGCAGGGAGATTTGGCTGAAGCCCTCCTGGAGACACAGATCGAACCAGAAGCAGCTCCTCTGGAAAGTGCCGCTGTCGATAGAATCATAATGTCTACGATGGAAGACCGTGGAGAAATTCAAGCTTCGGACCTGCCGCTAGGCTCAAGGGAGGCAAGCCTGGCGCTGGCACGTTTCGTGGAAACCAACCGGAATTTGGGCATTCAAATGTCTTCGAATGCATCCAAAATCGTATGGCAGGATTCCGATCTTGTATTGCAATCAAAAGAAATAGATGCGTCATTCGACCCTGAAAAAGCAATCAGAATATTCTCAAAAGCGGTTGGCGCAGATCTCGCATCAATTCAACTTGTGGACGGCGATTGTGAAGCCGTTCTTTCGCTAGAAAGATCCGCACCGTTCCCCAATTTTCTATATGTCAAAGCAGCAAACCGGGCATATAATAGTGAACTGTCTCTCCAAGTGACCTCGAAATCTATGGAGTTAGCTCAAGATGCTCGGTTTTCTATTCTCCTCACACCTCAAGGACTAGAGAGCTCCGAGCTCAGCGAACATCGACGCCTACAAACGCTTAGAGCTGTTAGCATTGTAGTATTGTCGCCGTCACAACTTGCGCAGGCTAGCAAGTCGTCTGCTCCACGCGCATTTTTTGTTGATGAGTTGCTGCGGCAAGCAGACCTGTCAAAGGTCAGCCCATATGTCTTGTCTAATGCTACGCCTAGCCAAATGTTCTTTGGTCGAGACCAGGAAGCCGCCTCAACGCTTGCGACGGTTGCTACGAACAGTGTTGCACTTCTCGGAAGTAGGCGCATCGGCAAGACATCGTTACTTAGGCGATTACGTGATGATTTGAACGATGCAAACTTCTCTCCTTTCTTCGGAGATTGCCAAACTGTTCGTACATGGGGAGATTTCGCAAAGCTTGCAAAGAGAGAGTGGAAAGTTTCCGTTCCAGACGATTTTTCCCCTAGCCATCTAGCCGATTTAGCTCTGCAACTTCAAAAGGGGTCTCAAGGTCGCGTTGTCATATTGCTAGACGAGATTGATCAGTTATTGCTTTGGGATATGCAGCACGACGAGAATTCGGTGCCAGAAGCATTCTTCAGAGCGTGCCGGTCACTCTCACAGTCGGGAGATGCGCAGTTCATTTTCACCGGCGAGCGAGAAATCTCGAAGAAGATTTGGGATCCACAATCACCACATTGGAATTTTTGCCGCCCCATCCAATTAACTCAACTCCCAAGAAAAGATGCGCTGGAACTATTGCTGTCGCCCCTTGGAGAACTTGGAATTGATCTTCCACAGCGTAGTAAAACGGCAGACTTAGCTTGGAAATACACGAGTGGGCACCCCCAACTCGTTCAATTTCTTGGAGATAGATTAATTCGAACTCTCGCTATTGGCAGGTATAATTCTGCCTTTACGATAGAGCCAAGTGACGTTGAGAGGGTGTGCTCTACATTCGAATATGCCGAACATTATGTTACTACATATCTGGGTCAAGCAAATGAATTGGAACGTGCTATCGCCTATCAGTTTGGCGAAGGCCCTCTAGAAAAATCTGATATAAGAGCAATGGTAAGAACGGACCAGGACCATTCCTTGGAGCCGGATTTTGAGACCGCACTTCGAATGCTGCAGCTTTACGGACTTCTTCAGTTCGACGATAGCTTGTTTACGTTAAGAGCAGAGTGGATGCCAAGAGCTCTAGAGTACTATGGAATGACTGCTCCGTCTGGCAGTAACTAGAAGGAGGTTTAAATGGTCTTTTACCAAGGTCCTATCCCAATCGGCGACGAAAGCTACGTTGAACGCGAAGCAGTCGGAAACGTTTCTAATGAGTTGCTCAGTCAACGTTGGGTTTTGCTTCTTGGCCCGCGGCAGCACGGGAAGACGACGGCTCTGATCCGAATTAGAAAAACTATCTCAGACGCAGGAGTATATTGCGTCTACATTGATCTACAGCAACAACCACCAATCGATAGCTATTCGGGCTTTGTGAATTGGTTTTCCAGAAGAATTGCTGAGCAGCTTGGTACAACATTCGAGCACAGTGAAGGTCTGGACGATCTGCATACCGCGATAAACCAAATTTTGCCAGCTGGCACATCACGAATCGTTGTTCTCGTCGATGAAGCTTCAAATATCCCCCGCGATGATTGGCGGAATTCTTTTTTTGGGCAGTTGCGGGGTTTGTCTAGCGCAAGAGCTTTTGCTGCTGATACTGATGCTTCTAAACGGCTGACTTTCTTGTTTTCGGGCACCTTTCGCCCAGAGACCCTGATTGATGCTGCAAACTCCCCTTTCAACGTTTGCGAAAGAATCGAAACGATCGATTTGACCATTGATGAGGTGCGCGGTCTCGCCGCGACCACACTTGGCGAAGAGCAGGGTGTTCAGGCTGCTGCCGATGCTATTTTTTCTGCAGTCGGGGGCCAACCCTATCTTGTTCAGAGACTGTTGGGAAAGGCAATTGGCTCCGAGAACATGCTGACGGCTATTTCTCAGGCACTTGACGAGCTCAAATCTGGTCAGACAGATCATATCGCCAACTTATTTTCCCGATACCTTGCAGAAAGTAAACTCGCTGAACTGGTTTCGACGCTAGCTGCTGACGGACATTTGGCAAATTCACCTGCCGACCCGGATTATTCGTTTTTGTGTACGGGCGGTATCGCAAAAAGAAGCGGTGCCCAGATCGTATTTCGGAACTCGATCTACGAAGAGGTTGCGCGAACTAGTCCGCAAATTGGCAATAACATCGCGGCAGTCGGAAGAGCTCCTGTTTTCCCGCTTCCGCCGACAAGCTTTAGCAAAGTCAACAATGTTCAACTCAGAGAGATTGCAGTTAGCGCACAGCAAGGAGCTGTCGCATCTTACAATGGCGGCAGCAACCGGCTTGCACTGGCAGGATATGGTTGTTCAATTGAGGCTATCTTGATTGATTATCTATCTGGAAAAACGGAACAAGAGCGAAACAACGCAGGACAACAAGCCGGTTGTCACCTTGATCGTCGGTGGGAGAATTATGGCGACGCCGCTAGCCTTCGATTGGTAAACCTTGTAAAAATTGCAAACCAACTTCTAGGCTCGAATGCGCAAGTACCTGACGCACTCCGGGACTGGCGAAATCTTATCCACCCGAGTGTCGCTACACAAAATTACATGAGCGATGAGGCGCTTGACCCTGAAGTTCGCGTGGCTGCAGCATCGCATGAAATCTTTCTTCGTGACCTGCCTAGCGGCGCATAGCCTCACTAAAGGTCGGAGAAACGGCTTCCCAGAAAGAGTGCTCTGGTCAAAGGTTGTTGGCCCTGAGCTTAGAGTTACGATTTGGTCTCATGGAGTGCTGGAATCGCGAAAACGCTACCCGTTTGATACCCAAGACTGAATCTATGCAAGATAATGGCATTCTAGTCGGGTGCATGGTTTTGTTTTCTATTGTAAAATTGGTGCCCGGGGGCGGAATCGAACCACCGACACGAGGATTTTCAATCCACTGCTCTACCCCTGAGCTACCCGGGCACGGGAGACCGTCTGGCGGTCGGGTGAGCGGGTTCTAGGGGCTTCTGGCGTGGGTGTCCAGCCTCTTTTTCGGGTTCTTTCGGGTGGCCCGGCTCAGTGCGGTTTGCGGGCCGCGCGGGCCTCTGCTTCGAGCGCCTCGAGGGCCGCTTCGGCGTCTTCGGGATCGCGCGAGGGGGTGGCGTAGGTGCCGTTGAACCAGCGCGCCAGGTCGCGGTCGGCGCAGCGGCGCGAGCAGAAGGGGCGGTAGGCCGCGAGCGTCGGCTTGCCGCAGATCGGGCAGCTCATGGCAGCAGGCTCCGCAGCTCGGGGCGGGCGCGCTTGCGCTGCAGCTCGAAGTGGCCCAGAGGCGTCCAGCCGACGAGCACCGTATCGGTCGAATCGCCGCGGAAGGCGGCGCGCAGGGCGGATTCGAAGGTGCGGCGGTCCTTCTTGGCCATGGGGGCGAGATCCAGCGTGATCTGGCCGCCCAGGCCACGCAGGCGCAGGGCGCGCGGCAGGGCCTTGGCGCAGGCCAGGTTGGCCTTGGCCCCCGCCGCGATGGAGGCATCGCCGCCGGTGTTCACGTCCACCGCCACCAGGGCGCGGGTCGGCTCGACGTACATGGTGCCCGCCGCCCCCAGGGGCTCGGCGCTGCCGCGCAGGGCCTCGAGCGCGTCGAACACGCCGTGATCCGCGAAGCCGCCCGGCTCGGTCACCACCTCGGCGCTTTCGGTCCAGTCGCGCCAGGCCAGGAGGTGGGGGCCATCACCCTCGGCGAGGGTTTCCATCTCGCTCGAGCTGTCGCCAAGGACCTGCTCGGCCAGGGCCAGCATGGCGGCGATGTCCTCGCCCACGGCCTCGGGATCGGCCCCTTCGCAGGCGGAGCGCAGGATGAGGCCGTGGGGGGCCTCTCCGGCGACCTCGTGGGCCAGCTCCAGCAGCGCGTCGCGCGTCGCCTCGTCGCGGATCGCGCGGGAGACGTTGAGGCCCGGCGCCTCGGGCGTGACGATGGCGTAGCGGCTCTTGAAGAGCAGCTTGGTGGTGACGGGGATGGCCTTGCCCGGCTCGGCATAGCCGCTGACCTGGACGAGCAGCGGCTGGCCCGGGGCCAGGCCCTTGACCTGGCGCAGGAAGGCGGAGCCGTCGGAGGTTTTGAGGAACATGCCGCCCTGCCCCTTCACGGGACGGTCGGCAAGGGCGCGGTAGATGGTGCCGGGCGGCGGGGCCTCGCCCTCGATGAGGAAGTCGTCGAGCCGACCGTCGACCATCAGAGCGGCGGCCTCGCGGCCCGCGATGTGGTCCAGGATGATGCTGCGGCCCTTCATGGGGCGCCACCGTAGAGGGGGTAGCCGGCCGCCACAAGCAGGCTGGCGGTTTCCGCCAGGGGCAGGCCCACGACGGCGGAGAAGGAGCCGCTCATCCAGGGCACGAAGGCCCCGGCGGGCCCCTGGATGGCATAGGCCCCGGCCTTGCCCCGCCAGTCGTCGCTGGCGAGGTAGGCGGCGATTTCGGCTTCCGAGAGGCTCTTCATGCGGACCTGGGACAGCACGTCGCGCTGCCAGATCTGGCCACCACGGGCCACGGCAACGGCGGTCACCACCCGGTGGCGGCGGCCCGAGAGCAGGCGCAGGAAGCTGCGGGCCTCTTCCGCGTCGGCGGGCTTGCCGAGGATGCGGCGCCCCAGGGCGACGGTGGTGTCGGCGCAGAGCACAATGTCTTCGGGCCCGGCCGACACGGCGGCAACCTTCTCGCGTGCCATGCGCACGCAGTAGGGCCGCGGCAGTTCACCCTTGTGGGGGGTTTCGTCGATGTCGGGGGCGCGGATCGCGTCCGGGGTCACGCCGATCTGGGCAAGCAGATCCAGGCGCCGGGGCGAGCCTGATCCGAGGATGAAAGGCACGGGCGCACTCCTCGTCCGGGGGTCGGGCGGCAGCCGAAGCCGCCTGCCGCAGAGCTTACTTGAAGCGGTAGTTGATCCGACCCTTGGTCAGATCGTAGGGGGTCATTTCCACCTGAACCTTGTCGCCAGCCAGAACACGGATGCGGTTCTTGCGCATCTTGCCTGCCGTGTGCGCGATGATCTCATGGCCGTTTTCAAGCTCGACCCGGAACGTCGCGTTAGGCAGGAGTTCCTTCACGACACCGGGAAATTCGAGCGTATCTTCCTTGGCCATGGTCTCTCCTTGAACATAACACCCCCGATACCGGAGGCACGCGCCTAAATGAGCGCATTGGGCCGTTTTTTCAAGGGGTATTCAACGCAATGTCACTTCGGCTGCCGGGGCGGAACGCCCCTCCTGCCGCGGCCAGCGGCGCCGGTTGAGCACCACGCCCCCCTCGCGGACCCGGGCGATGGCGGCGGGATCGACCTCGGCGTAGGTCCAGCCGGGGCGGTTGAGTTCGCCCAGGGCCAGCACGCCGGAGTCGGGAAAGCCCAGATCCGGCGGGCCGAAGATGCCGCCTGTGCCGAAGCTGGTGCCCAGGGCCTCGGACCAGTCGCCGGGGCCGACCACGCTGGACATGGCAGTGACGCATTGCTGCTCCAACGCGCGGGCCATGGCGCCGATGCGGACCCGCCAGTAGCCCGAGAGGGCCTCGGTGACGGAGGGCACGCAGATCACGTCGCAGTCCATCATGGCCCGGGCTAGGAGGGGAAACTCGCTGTCGTAGCAGATCAGGATGCCGATGCGCCCCAGCGCCGTGTCGAAGGTGCGCAGGGGGCCGCCGGGGACGACGCCCCAGACCTCCTCCTCGAAGCGAGTCATGATCTGCTTGTCCTGCTGGCCGATCTGGCCGCTAGGGGTGATCAGGCGGGCGCGGTTGACAGGGCGGTCCCCCTCCCCCGCCGCCGGGGCCGAGGCGGCGACGATGTGCAGGCCGTGCTCCGCGGCTAGGCGGCAATGCAGGGCGTCGGCCTCCTCCAGCCTGTCGGCCACGGCCCAGAGCGATTTTTCCAGGTTGCCCGCCACCTCCGGGCCCTCGAGCGTGGCCAGCTCCATTGCGCCGTACTCCGGAAAGACCAGAAGATCGGCCCCCTGCCCCGCGGCCTCGGAGACCCAGCGCGCGAGCTTGTCCTCGTATTCGGCCCAGGAGGAGAGTTCATCGAGCGGATAGGCGGCGGTGGCGATCTTCATCTGCTTTGTCCTTTTGCTTGATGGCAACCTGACCCTTCGGCGGCGCCACTTCAAGACCGGGAAACAACGTGATAGCAGGGCATCTTGTCAGGCAGCCGGGGCGCCCCGGAGCGACCAAGCGGAGGAGCATGTCCATGACCAAGATCGTGATACTGACCGGGGCCGGGATTTCCGCCGAGAGCGGGCTCGATACCTTCCGGGCGGAGGACGGGCTTTGGGCGCAGCACCGGGTCGAGGACGTGGCCACGCCCGAGGGCTTCCAGCGCGATCCCAAGCTTGTGGTGGATTTCTACAATGCCCGCCGCGCCCAGGCCGCCGAGGTGCAGCCGAACGCGGCGCACCGGGCGCTGGGGCGGCTGGAGGCGGAGCACGGCGGCGAGGTGGTGGTCATCACCCAGAACGTGGACGACCTGCACGAGCGGGGCGGCACCACGCGCCTGCACCACATGCACGGCCAGCTGCGAAGCGCCCTCTGCGCCGACTGCGAGCACCGCTGGGAGGCGCCCCTGGTGATGGCGCCGGGCGATCTTTGCCCGGCCTGCGCGGCGCCTGCGGCGCGGCCTGACATCGTCTGGTTCGGAGAGATGCCCTACGAGATGGAGCTGCTTTTCCAGCACCTGAGCGAGGCGGACATCTTTGCCTCCATCGGCACCTCGGGGAACGTCTATCCTGCGGCGGGTTTCGTGGCCGAGGCGCGGCGCGCCGGGGCCCACACGATCGAGTTCAACCTGGAACGCTCGGCCATCGGGAACCAGTTCGCCGAGCATCGGGTCGGCCCCGCCTCCCAGACCGTGAAGGCCTGGGTGGAGGAGCTTCTGTCGAGCTGAGGGCCGCGCCCGGGGCGCCGCCCTCGCTTTCAGCTAGTGATCGTGCTTCTTGGCGCCGTGATCGGGCTTGCGCTCGTGATCGACGGGCACGGCAACCTCGATCTCGCCCGCCTTCTCGAAGATCAGCGTCACCGTGACCTCTCCGCCCTGCGCGAGCGGTGCTTCGAGCCCCATGAACATGACGTGATCGCCACCCCGCGCCAGGGCGTGGCTGTGGCCCGCGGGCAGGGCGATGCCGCCCTCGATCTCGTGCATCTTCATGACGCCCATGGCGTCGCTTGTGTGGGTGTGAAGCTCGACGCGGGGTGCGATCTCGGCGCTGACGCCGATCAGGCGGTCCGCCTCGGGGCCGGTGTTTGTCAGCACCATGAAGGCGGCGCCGGTCTTGGCATTGGGCGTGGAGGTACGGATGTAGGGGTCTTCCACCAGGATCTCGGCCAGGGCCGGGAGGGCGGAAAGGAACAGGGCCGCCGCGGCGGTGCTCATCAGGGTCTTCATAGTCTTGGGTCCTTCGGACTGTCTTGCTTTCGGGAAAGGGAGGTTCAGACAGGCGAAGGCGGGGCGCGCACGGGGGGCAGGGTCAGACGCGCGGGCTGGGCCGCGCGTGGCGCGAGGCTGGCGACCGGAGCGGACCAGAGCAGACGTTGCGGCGCGGCGGCGAGTATGAGGCCCCCCGCCGTCGGCAGTTGCATCGTCGCCTCGGGGCAGATCTGCGGCGCCTCGGTCGGCTGGCCCTCGGCATCGACGTAGACGACCATGGGGCCGGTGCCGGTGCAGATCACCATCTGCCCGGTGGCGGCTGCGGCGCCGCGCGCCTGCGCCATGGTCTGACCGGTGAGGGCCAGGACCGCGGTCAGCAGGAGGGCAAGGAGGGAGCGCAGCATCATGGGACCCATCTACCCGCGCCGGGCAGCGTGCGCGAGGGACAAAACGACACAACCCCGCGCGGGGGCGCGGGGCTGCGGGAAATCACATGGGGCCGTGTGGCCCGGCAGAGGCTCAGCTCAGAGCGTCGGCTTCCATGCCGGACTTCTGGATCGCCTTCTTGATCTTCAGGGCGTTGGGCGACAGATCGCTGTCCTTCGCCTTGGCCAGGAACTTGTCCAGACCGCCGCGGTGATCGACCGAGCGCAGGGCGTGGGCGGAGATCCGCAGCTTGAAGGAACGGCCCAGGGCTTCGGACTGAAGCGTGGTGTCGTTCAGGTTGGGCAGGAAGCGGCGACGCGTCTTGTTGTTCGCGTGGCTCACGTTGTTGCCCGTCATCGGGCCTTTTCCGGTCAGTTCGCAGACGCGCGACATGGGCTTATCCTTTTGTTTTAGTGGTGTGGCGCCGGGACCCCGGTGCGACACATAAAAGGGGCCGCGCGATGCGACCCTGAAACTCGTCCGCTGGCTTTAGTGGGAATCGCGGTGGGCGTCAACCCGCAGCGGGAAGGGAACGGTCAAGCCCTCCTGGCCGTTGATCCGCATGATCCTTTCCGCTTTCATCCCCCGCGCCGATTTGCGAGACAGGTGCCCATGAGCCTCCACATGCGCGCCCTTGCCGTCCATCTCTTTACCGCCACAGGCGCCGTCTTTGCCATGCTGGCGATGCTGGCCGCGGTCGATGGAAACTATGACCTGATGTTCCTTTGGCTGGTCATCGCCTTCTTCGTGGACGGCATCGACGGCCCCCTGGCCCGCCGCTATGACGTGAAGACCAACGCCCCCGAGTTCGACGGGGTGCTGCTCGACCTGATCATCGACTATCTCACCTACGTCTTCATTCCCGCCTTCGCGCTCTTCACCTCGGGCTTGATGGACGGCTGGAGCGGCTGGGTGATGATCATCATCGTCACCTTCGCCTCGGCCATGTACTTCTCCGACACCCGGATGAAGACCAAGGACAACAGCTTTCAGGGCTTTCCCGGCTGCTTCAACATGCTGGTGCTGGTGCTCTTCGCCCTCTCGCCGCCCTGGTGGGTCTGTCTGGTGATCGTAACGCTCCTGTCGGTGGCCATGTTCCTGCCGATCAAGTTTGTCCATCCGGTGCGGACCGAGCGCTGGCGCGCCATCACCCTGCCCATGGCTCTGGCCTGGACCTTCTTTGCCGGCTGGGCCGCCTGGGTCGGTTTCGATCCGGAAAGCTGGGCCCACTGGGGGCTGATCGTCACCTCCGTCTACCTTACCTGCGCGGGCGCCGTGCAGCAGCTCTGGGCAAGTGGCGAGAAGGCCTGAGAATTCCTCTTGACCTCAACCAAGGTTGAGGCCCCATCACGGGGGCAAGCAAGAGGAAGACCATGAGCCACAGCCTGACCGAGCCCACCCCCGACGAGTACGTTTCCTGGCGCGAGTTCCTGGGCGCCACCAGCACCGGGGCGCTGGCGCTGGTCTGCCTGGCGGTCTGGCTCCATGCCGCCGACAGCCTGATCGTGGCCACCATGCTGCCCTCCATCGTGGCCGAGATCGGCGGCGCCGAGCTGGTGAGCTGGACCGTCTCGATCTACGAGATCGGCTCCATCGTCGCGGGGGCGGCGACGGCCCTGCTGACCCTGCGCTACGGGCTGCGCGGCCCGATGAGCGCGGCGGCCCTGCTCTTTGGCCTGGGCTGCGCCCTCTCCGCGCTCAGCCCGAACATGCCGCTGGTCCTTCTGGGCCGCGCCCTTCAGGGGGTCGGCGGCGGCGGGCTGGTGGCCATGGCCTTCGTCGCCCTCGCCGCCTTCTTTCCGCGCCGCTACGCCGCCCGGGCGCTGGCCGTGGTCTCCACCTTCTGGGGGCTCTCGGCCTTTCTCGGGCCGCTCCTGGGCGGGCTCTTCGTGGAGTATGCCACCTGGCGCACCGGCTTCGGCTTCTTCGCCCTTCAGGCCCTGGGGCTGGCGCTCTGGATCGCCCTGCGCCCCTCTGACGGGGCGGCCCCGGACCAGGAGGTGCCCAGCGAACGCTTCCCCATCGCGCGGCTTGCCCTGCTCTGCCTCGCGGTGGTGCTCATCTCCTACGGGGGCGCGCGAATCGATGCCCTGACGACGCCGCTCTTCGTGCTCGCCGGGCTCTTCTGCCTGCTGCTCTTCTTCCGCCGCGACGGCCGCGCCGGGGGGGACAGGCTCCTGCCCGAGGCCCCGCTGGACCCGCGCCATGCAACGGGCGCGACCTTTCTGATGCTCCTGACGCTTTCCATGGCGACGGTCGGCATCCTGGCCTACGGGCCGCTCCTGATGACCACGGTGCACGGCATCTCGGCCCTGACGGCGGGCTACATCGTCGCCGCCTCCTCCATCGGCTGGACCCTGGCCGCCGTGTCGGTGAGCGGCGCGCCCGAGCGGCAGGACCGCATGTGGATCGCCCTCGGCATGGGGTTGAGCACGCTGAGCATCGCGGGCTTTGCCTGGTCCGTTCCCGACGGGCCGGTCTGGTTGATCGCCCTCTTCGCGGCCCTCGAGGGGGGCGGCTTTGGCCTGGCCTGGACCTTCATCCTGCGCCGCATCACCGCCCTGGTGCCCGAGGGCGAGGTGGCCCGGGTCTCGGGCGCCATGCCGACGATCCAGCGCATGGGCTATGCCCTTGGGGCGGCCTACGTCGGGGTGGTGGCGAATCTCGCTGGGTTCCTGGAGATCGAGGGCCCGGCGGAGGCGGCGCGGGTGGCGCGCATCCTCTTCCTGGCCTGCCTGCCGCTGGGGCTGGTGGGTCTGGTGGCCATGGTCGGGCTGGTGCGGCGGCATCCCTATGATGCCAAGTTCGAGCGGGCCTAGATCAGCAGGCCCGCCGCCCCCTCGTGGCGCAGGAGGGCCACCTTGGTCTCCACCCCGCCGGCCCCCGAGAAGCCGGTGAGCCCCCTGGCGCCCATGACCCTGTGACAGGGAATGATGACGGGAATGGGATTGCCGCCGCAGGCCTGGCCCACGGCCTGGGCGAGCACGCCAAGCTCGCGGGCAATCTCGCCGTAGGTTCGGGTATGGCCGAAGGGAATGGCGAAGATCGCGTCGCAAACCGCCTGTTGCAGGGTGCTGCCACGCACTGAGAGGGGCAGATCGAAGCTTTCCAGCCGCCCCTCGGCGTAGGCGGCGAGCTGGGCAAGAGCCTCCGCCAGCAGGGGGGAGGCATCGGGCGCGGCGACATGGCGCCAATCGAGGGCCACGATGGCGCCCGCCTCCTCCACCACCGCGAGGCTGCCGAAAGGGGTATCGAGAGAAGCTTGCAACATGGCATCACCCTGCCCGATGGCGGCGGGCGCGGGCAATCCGAAAGCTGCGCCTTCGTCAGGGCAGGCCGAGGCGGATCGGCCCTCGGGCCGCGCGGGCATCGACGGGCTGGCCGCGCTGGGTCACGCGGATCTCACCTCTGTCGGCCAGCTCCGCGGCCCCCTCGCGCACAGCCGCCATGAGGGGCCGCCAGTCCGCGCTCAGGGCGCGGGCCACTTCGGAGGGGCAGATCGTCCTGCCCCTCCCCCGCGCCGCCACCTGGGCGCGGATCTCGGCCTCAATCGTGCTCGGCGACGGCTTCATCGCAGCGCTTGCACAGGCCCGGGTGGGCGTGGGTGCCCACGTCCGGGAGGACCTTCCAGCAGCGTTCGCACTTCTCCCCAGGGGCCTTGGCGAAGGTCACCGAGACGCCCGGCACCTCGGGCAGGCGGTAGGCCTCCTGGGGGGCCGGATCGCCGCTGATGCGGATGTCGGAGGTGATCGCCACATCCTCGAAGGAGACCGATTCGAGTGCTGCGCGCTGTGCTGCGTCATTGACATGCACGGTGGGCGCCGCCTCGAGCGAGGCACCGATCACCTTCTCCACCCGCTGCACCTCGAGCGCGGCGGTGACGACGCGGCGGGCGGCGCGGACCTTGGCCCACTTGGCGGCCAGGTCGGCGTCGCGCCAGGCGGTCGGGGTCTCGGGCATGTCCACCAGGTGGACGGAGCTTTCCTCGCCCGGGAAGCGCTCGAGCCAGACCTCCTCCATGGTGAAGACCAGGATCGGCGCCAGCCAGGTGGTCAGGCGGTGGAAGAGGATGTCGAGCACGGTGCGCGCCGAGCGGCGGCGCAGGGTATCACCGTCGCAGTAGAGCGCATCCTTGCGGATGTCGAAGTAGAAGGCCGAGAGATCCACCGTGGCGAAGGTGAAGACCGCCTGGAAGACGCCCTGGAAGTCGAACTTGGCGTAGCCCTCGCGGACCACCTCGTCCAGCTCGGAGAGGCGGTGCAGGACCCAGCGCTCCAGCTCGGGCATCTCCTCGGGGGCGGTGCGGTCCGCCTCGGAGAAGTCCGACAGGGAGCCCAGCATGTAGCGCATTGTGTTGCGCAGGCGGCGGTAGCTGTCGGCCACGCCCTTCAGGATCTCGTCGCCGATGCGCTGGTCGGCGGTGTAGTCCGTCTGGGCCACCCAGAGACGCAGGATGTCGGCGCCGTACTGCTTCACGATCTGCTCGGGCACGATGGTGTTGCCGAGCGACTTGGACATCTTCATGCCCTTGGCGTCGAGCGTGAAGCCGTGGGTCACCACGTTGCGATAGGGCGCGCGGCCGGTGGTGCCGACCGATTGCAGCAGGGAGGAGTGGAACCAGCCGCGATGCTGGTCGGTGCCCTCCATGTAGACATCGGCGATGCCATCCTCGGTGCCATCCTCGCGGTCGCGCAGGGTGAAGGCGTGGGTGGAGCCGGAATCGAACCAGACGTCGAGGATGTCCATCACCTGATCATAGGCGTCGGGGTCCACGAGGCCGCCGAGGAAACGCTCCTTCGCGCCCTCCTCGTACCAGCAGTCCGCGCCCTCCTCTTCGAAGGCGGCGGTGATGCGGGCATTCACCTCGTCGTTGCGCAGCAGGAAGTCCTCTGCCGTGGGCAGCGTGTCCTTCTTGGTGAAGCAGGTGAGCGGCACGCCCCAGGCGCGCTGGCGCGAGAGCACCCAGTCGGGCCGGGCCTCCATCATGGAATAGAGCCGGTTGCGGCCCGAACGGGGCACCCAGTTCACATTGTCGATCTCGGTCAGGGCGCGCTCGCGGATCGTCTTGCCGTGCTGGTCCTGGCCGTCGCCCACCGGCTTGTCGATGGCGGCGAACCACTGCGGGGTGTTGCGGTAGATCACCGGCGCCTTGGAGCGCCAGGAGTGGGGATAGGAGTGCTTGATCTTGCCGCGCGCCAGGAGGCCGCCGACCTCGATCAGCTTGTCGATGATGGCCTTGTTGGCATCGCCCTCGCCGCCCTTGCGGGAGAGGATGTAGGTGCCGCCGAAGAAGGGCAGATCCTTGCGGAAGGAGCCATCGTCCATGACGTTGTAGGTGATGACCTCGCCCAGCATCCCGAGATCGCGGTAGAGCTCGTACTCCTCCATCCCGTGCGAGGGGGCGCAGTGGACAAAGCCGGTGCCCTCATCGTCGGTCACGAAGTCGGCGGCGCGGAAATCGCGCAGGTCGTCCCACTCGCCGTTGGCGCCTTCGGCGCCCGCCAGGGGGTGCAGGAGCTTCATCGCCGAGAGCTGCGCCGGGGTCACGTCGCGCAGGCGGCGGTACATCTCGGGCTGGAGCCGGGCGGCGCGCAGCACCTCCTCGGCGCGGTCGTCGGCCAGGATGTAGCGCTCACCGATCCGGGCCCAACATTCCTCGGGGCGGCCGGTGACCTCGTAGAGGCCGTAGGAGATGCTCTCGCCGTAAACCACGGCCTTGTTGGAGGGCATGGTCCAGGGGGTTGTCGTCCAGATCACCACGTGGGCGCCTTCCAGGTCGCGCGCGGCCTCGGTCTGGGCCTTGGCGATGGCCTCGCGGTTCTCCGGGGTCTCCTCCTCGCCCATGGTCGCCAGGTCGTGCTGATCGAAGTCGGCCACCTTGAACTTCACCCAGACGGTGAAGCTTTCCTTGTCGTGGTACTCCACCTCGGCCTCGGCCAGGGCGGTCTGCTCCACGGGGGACCACATGACCGGCTTGGAGCCCTGGTAGAGGGTGCCGTTCATCAGGAACTTCATGAACTCCTCGGCGATGACCCGCTCGGCGTGGAAGTCCATCGTCAGGTAGGGGTTTTCCCAATTGCCGGTGATGCCCAGGCGCTTGAACTCCTCGCGCTGGATGTCGACCCAGCCGGCGGCGAACTGGCGGCACTCGGCGCGGAACTCGTTGATCGGCACCTGGTTCTTGTCGCGGCCCTTCTTGCGGTACTGCTCCTCGATCTTCCATTCGATCGGCAGGCCGTGGCAGTCCCAGCCGGGGATGTAGCGCGCGTCGCGGCCCATCATCTGGTGCGAGCGGACGATCATGTCCTTGATCGTCTTGTTTAGGGCGTGGCCGATGTGCAGGTTGCCGTTGGCGTAGGGGGGGCCGTCATGCAGGGTGAAGGGCTCCCGGCCCTCCTTCTCGCGCAGGCGGTCGTAGACGCCGATCTTCTCCCAGCGGGCGAGCCAGTCGGGCTCGCGCTTGGGCAGGCCCGCGCGCATCGGGAAATCAGTCTTGGGCAGGTTCAGGGTGTCTTTGTAATCGGTCTTCACAGGCGTGTCGGCGCACATGACGGGCGTCCTTTGGCAACTTGGGTCGGAAATCTGGTTTGGAGCGGTGCGATAGGCTCAAACACCTTGGCCCGGCTACTCTGCTGCTCAGAGCGCCGGGGACGTAATTCGAATGATGATCGCTGTGGCGCGTCCCATAGGGGGCTTATAGGGGGGCGGCCCCGGCCTCACAAGCCCCAAGGCCTGGGCTCAGCCCTCGCGGCCGCGGCTGGCGAACCCCGAGAGCGCCCGTGCCAGGATCTCGCGGCCCTTGGGGCGCTTGCCCGGGGCAAAGGGCAAGGGGCGGCAGACCTCCATGGCGGCGATGCCGACCCGCGCCGTGAGGGCACCGTTCACCAGCCCCTCGCCGAAGCGGCGGCTGAGCTTGCCGACGATCGAGCCGCCGAGCACCGGCTCAAGCATGTCGTCCCCCACGGCGACGGCGCCGGTGGCCACCAGGTGGGTCATGACCGCCCGGGTCAGCCGCCAGGAGCCGATGAGGCCCGAGCGCCCGCCATAGACCTCGGCCACCCGGCGGATCATGCGCAGGTTGGCCGTCAGGGCCGCGACCACGTCGGCCACGGCCAGGGGCACCAGGGCCGTGACGGTGGCCACCTGGCGGGCGGCTGCCTCCACCTCGCGGCGCGCGGCCCTGTCGAGCGGGCCGAGGAGCTCCTGCTCGGCCAGTCCGAGCAGGCTGACGGCGTCGAGTTGGTCGCCGCGCAGCTCGGCCAGGCGGTCGCGGCCCCAGCGGGTCTCCTCGCGGCCCCGGTAGAGGGTGACGAGGCGGTCGGTCACGGCGCGGGCCGAGGTGAGGTTCTCCTGGGCCAGGGCCTCGGCCGCGGCATGTTGCAGATCGTCGAGCCGGGAGAGCCGCGAGAGGGCCGCCAGCTCGCGCAGGGCGATGAGCAGGAGGACCAGAAGCAGCGCGGCCCCGAGGGCCGTGATCGCCCAGCCGAGGAGCGGCGCCCGCTCCAGGAGGCCCGTGACGAGATCCCAGGCGGCAACCGAGAGGAGCGCCCCGAGGAGGGCCAGAAGCAGGCCCCAGAAGAGCCGCCCCAACCGCGAGGGGCGGCCCGTGGCCAGGCGCACGGCGCCCTGCATTGCCTGGCCCTGCGGGAGGGGATCGGCGGCGTCGGGCACGGGCGGCGCCTCGGAGACCGAGGGGCGCGGGCGCTTGTCCTGTTCCAGGTCGAAGAGTACCGGGCCGCGGGCCATCAGGCGGCCTCCCTCTGCCAATCGAGCCGCACGTCGGGCAGGCCCTCGTCGTTGCGGTCGCCCTCGGTCGTCAGGACCTCGACAAAGCCGTGGCGGCGGTAGAAGGCGCGGGCCCGTCCATTGGCCTGGAAGGTCCAGAGGGTGAGCCTCTCGCGGCGGCCCTGAAGGCGGCGCAGGAGCTGCGAGCCGATGCCGCGCCCGCGCCGGGCGCGGGCCACGTAGAGGGCATTCACCTCGGCTCCGTCGAGGGCGCAGAACCCATCCACCGCGCCCGCCACCTCGGCCACGGTGACCCAGCCGCGCTCGATCAGGGCGCCGGCGTGGGCCAGATCCTCGGCGCGGGTGTGGATGCGGGGCATCCAGTCGGTCGTGTCGATGAATTCCGACAGGATCTCTCCGACGCGGCCGGCGTCGGTGGGGCGGGCGGCGCGCAGCTTCACAGGCGGTCTCCGATCAGGAACTGGGCGGCCCTGTCGAGCCTGATGTGGGGCGGGCCGTCGCCGGGGCGCAGCACGAGGGGCGCCGGGGCGAAGCGCATGATGGAATAGTCCTGATCCAGCCAGCCCTCGGCCCCCTGGCGCGCGGGATTGAGCAGCTGGGCCGGGTCCTCGGGCAGATCGCCGGGGTAGAAGGCGGCCTCCTTGCCGCTTTCGAGCAGGGTGCCGCGCACCACCTGGAGGGGCACGCCGCCATGCTCCATCGTGGCCTCTGTGGTGGCCCGGAGCGAGGCGATGGCCATGGCGGCGGTCTCGGCCCCGGCATACTGGGCGCGGTCGCGGGCCTCGCGCACGAGGGCCTGCATGATGGCGGTGACCCGGGGGTGCTGGACGTGGTGCAGGTGATCGGCCTTGGTGGCGGCGAAGAGGATCTTCTCCACCCGCCGGGCCCCCAGGAGGGCCCCGAGAAAGCCGGTCTGGCCGGGGCGGAAGGCGGCCAGGGTCTCGGCCAGGGCGGCGCGCAGATCCTCCACCGCGCGGGGGCCCTGGTTGATCGCGCCAAGGGCGTCGATCAGGACGATCTGGCGGTCGATCCGGGCGAAGTGGTCGCGGAAGAAGGGCTTGGCCACGTCGCGCTTGTAGGCCTCGAAGCGGCGGGCGAATTCGCGGTGCAGGCTGCCCCGCGCGCCGCTGCCCGTCACCGGCAGCGGCGCGAAGGTGAGCACGGGGCTGCCCGCCAGATCGCCCGGCAGGAGGAATCGGCCCGGCGTGCAGTCCGAGTAGCCCGAAGCGCGGGCCTGGTGCAGGTAATCGGTGAAGCGGGCCGCCAGGGCCTGGGCCAGGGGCTCATCGTGCTCCGCCGCGGGATCAACGCCCTGGAGCCCGCCGAGGAAATCCTGCGCGCTCTCGCGGCCCTCGATCCGGGCCAGGGTGACGCGCGACCAGTCCTCGAAGCTGCGCTCCATCAGGCCGAGATCGAGCAGCCACTCGCCCGGGTAGTCCACGATGTCGATGTGGATGGTGCGCGGCCCCTGGAGCCCCGACAAAAGCCCCGTGGGCCGGACCCGCAGAGAAAGCCGCAGCTCCGAGATGGCGCGGGTGCTGTCGGGCCAGCGGGGGCTCTGGCCGGTGAGGGCGGCGAGGTGGGATTCGTACTCGAAGCGGGGCACCGTATCGTCAGGTTGGGGCTGGAGGAAGGCGGCCTCGATCCGGCCCTCGCCCTGGGCCAGGAGGCCCGGCATGCGCCCGCGATCCAGCAGGTTGGCGACGAGGGAGGTGATGAAGACCGTCTTGCCCGAGCGCGCCAGACCGGTGACGCCAAGGCGGATGACCGGCTCGAAGAGCGTTTCGGAAAGACTGTCGCCGACAGATTCCACCTGCCGCCAGATGCCATCCGCTATTCTCGAAATGACCAAACCTGCGCCCTGCCCTGCCCGTTCCGGCCCTCAACATAGGCAGGGGGGCCGGGGATTGCCAGAACCGGGGCCGCGGGGTAAGCCGCGCCCCATGCCGAGATATGCCCTCAAGATCGAATACCACGGCGCCCCCTTCGTGGGCTGGCAGCGCCAGACTGACCTGCCCTCGGTACAGGGGGCGGTGGAGGCTGCCCTGGCGCGGCTGGAGCCCGGCCCCCACACGATTGCCGCGGCGGGCCGGACCGACGCCGGCGTCCATGCCCTGGCCCAGGTGGCACACTGCGACCTTACGAAAGATTGGACGCCCTTCCGGCTCTCGGAGGCGCTGAACTACCACCTCAAGCCGCAGCCCGTGGCGGTGGTGGCCTGCGCGCGGGTGGCGGAGGATTTCCACGCCCGCTTCTCGGCGCTGGAACGGCGCTACCTCTTCCGGCTGCTCTGCCGCCGTGCCCCGGCGACCCACCAGGCCGGGCTGGTCTGGCAGGTCAAGCACCCCCTTGAGCTGGCCCCGATGCAGGCGGCGGCGGCAAAGCTTGTCGGGCGGCACGATTTCACCACCTTCCGCTCCTCCATCTGCCAGGCCGAGAGCCCGGTGAAGACCCTGGACCGGCTGACGGTGACAGAGGTGGAGACGGCGGCGGGGCGGGAGTTTCACTTCGACGTGCGGGCGCGGTCTTTCCTGCACAACCAGGTGCGCTCCTTCGTGGGAACGCTGGAGCGGGTCGGTGCCGGGGCCTGGGCGCCGGAGGACGTGGGCCGCGCGCTGGAGGCCCGGGACCGGGCCGCCTGCGGGCCCGTCTCACCACCGGAGGGGCTTTACCTCGCCCACGTCGGCTACCCCGAGGATCCCTTTCAGAACTGAAGCGGCCGCCAGTCGCCGTGGTGCTGGCCCTCGGCATCCGTCCGGGCAAAGCCGTGGGCACCGAAGAAATCGCGCTGCGCCTGAATGAGGTCCGCCGTGCCGCGGGCCTGGCGCATGGTGTCGTACCAGGAGAGGGCCGAGGAGAGGGCTGGCAGGGGTACACCCGCCGTGACGCCCGCCGCCACGACCCGGCGCAGGGGGCCGATGCACTGGGCCAGCCTGTCACGCATGGCGGGGGCGAGGATTAGGTGACCGCCCGGCAGCTCTTCCCGGAAGGCGGCGGCGAACTCGTCCAGCAGGGCCGAACGAATGATGCAGCCCGCGCGCCAGATCTCGGAGATGCGGGCCAGATCGAGCTGCCAGTCGAAATGCTCGGAGGCCGAGGCGAGGATGCGGAAGCCCTGGGCATGGCCAAGGATGCGGGCCGCAAGGAGGGCCTTTTCGAGGTCCGCCTCGCCCGGCAGCTCGGCCGCCTCCGCCGCCCCCGCCAGCAGGGGCGCGGCCATCTCCCGCACCACCTTTTCGGAGGACCAGGCGCGGGCCGCCACCGCCGCCTCGATGGTATTGGCCGACTGGCCCATCTTGAGCGCCTCGATCAGGGTCCAGCGGCCGGTGCCCTTCTGGCCGGCCTGGTCGCGGATCACCTCGACCATGGGACGGCCTGTCCGTCCGTCCGTGGACTGCAGGGCGGCGGCGCTCACCTCGATCAGGTAGGAGGAGAGCGGGCCCCGCTGCCAAGCCTCGAAGAGCTTGCCGGTGCGCTCCGGCGCCCAGCCGCCGAGGTCGCGCAGCAGG
Organism: Sulfitobacter sp.; assembly: GCA_965212515.1. Lineage (GTDB taxonomy): Bacteria > Pseudomonadota > Alphaproteobacteria > Rhodobacterales > Rhodobacteraceae > Sulfitobacter. Next base: position 2,577,928 of record OZ243122.1, on the reverse strand, counting down.
CCGTAGATTTCGGCGATCATCTGCATGTCTGCGTATTCGATGCCGTTGTGCACTGTCTTGACGAAGTGGCCCGCCCCGTCGGGGCCCAGGTGATCGACGCAGGGGTCGCCCTTGAAGCGGGCGGCGATGGCCTCGGCCATGGGGCGGAGCTGCTGCCAGGAATGGGCGCTGCCGCCGACCATCATGGCGGGGCCGTGGCGCGCCCCCTCCTCCCCGCCCGAGACGCCCATGCCGACGAAGTGGATGCCGGTGCCTTCCAGCGCCTTGGCGCGGCGACGGGTGTCGTTGAAATCAGCATTGCCGCCGTCGATGATCGTGTCGCCCTCGGCCAGAAGCGGCAGGATGGTCTCGATCATTTCCTCCATCGGGGCCCCCGAGGGGATCATGAAGAGGATCGTGCGCGGCCTCGCGACGGCCTTTACGAAGGCGCCCAGATCGGCTTCCCCGGTGATCCGCGCCGCCAGTGGCCCGGCCTCCTCCAGAAAGCTGCCGATCCAGGCCGCCTCGCGGTTGCTGACCGCGACGGAGAAGCCCTTTTCAGCCAGGTTGAGGGCCAGGGCGGAGCCCATGGTGCCCAGCCCGTAGACCCCGATGTCCGCCCCCTGATCGCTCTGCTGCATGCCTCGGATCTCCTTTCCGGCCTAAGGTGGTACGGGGGCCGGAGGAGGACAAGGCGGAAAAGGATTGCCGGCCCGGGGGCCGAACCTGTATGTTATCCACAGATCAAGACTTTGTTAATAAATTAAAAATGGCGGAGCAGCCGAAATGATTGCGTTCTTTAGACAAGCCTGGGCCGGGGTCACAGGCCCGATCCGGGGCACCGAGGTGCGCCAGCAGGTGGCGGCCCTGTGCCTGCGCGAAGGGGCCGCGGGCCGGGAGGTTCTCCTCATCACCAGCCGCGATACCGGGCGTTGGATTCTGCCCAAGGGCTGGCCGATCGAGGGGCTGGACGGGGCGCAATCGGCGCTCCAGGAAGCCTGGGAGGAGGCCGGTGTACGCGAGGCCGATGTGGAGAGCGAACCCCTGGGATTTTATCACTACGACAAGGGCTTGAGCGATGGCTCGGCGATCCCGGTGAAGTGTGACGTCTACCTGGTGCGGTCCGCCACGCTGAGCGACGAGTTCCCAGAGCGCGGCCAGCGCGAGCGTGACTGGTGCGGGCTGGAGCTTGCCGCCACGCGGGTACGGGAACCGGAATTGCAGGCCCTGCTGCGCTCTCTCGTGCGGCCCGCTAACGCCTGAGCTCGGCGCGCACCGCCGCCAGCGGCAGGTCGGGCAGGCCCTCGTCGGCCAGCTCGGCCGTCTCGATCAACTCGGCCACAAGGGCGTTGATCGGCGTGGGCACGCCGACTTCGGCCCCCATGCGGACGACCCGGCCCTGAAGCTCGTCAATCTCCGTGCGCCGCCCGCCCATCAGGTCGAGCGACATGGAGGTGCGCGCCTGGGCGTCGATGGTGAGCATGAAGGCGGCGATGCGGGTGAAGAGCGGCGTCGGCAGGCGCAGGATGTGGGGGATCAGGCCCACGGGCACCGGGGTCGTAGCGGCGGGGCGGATGCCGCTTGCCCGCAGCACACGCAGCGCCTCGGCCCATTGATCCGCCATGAGGCGGCGCCAGCCGCGATCGCGCAGCTGCTCCTGCAGCGGCAGGCCGCTCAGGGCGTTGAGCGCGTTGTTGAGGTTGACGAGGAACTTGCCCCACTGGATCGCCGTGATCTCCGCGCTTTCGCCTGTGTCGAGATGCGGCACGGAGAGGCGCGCGCCCACCTCGCCCGGCCCGGCCTCGACCAGGATGTCGCCGCTGGTGGCGCGGTGAAAGCCGCCCTGGCCCAGGGGCACGACGTTGAAGGGCACCATGGCGGCGCGCACGTCAAAGTCCGGCAGGGCGGCGCGCAGGGTATCGGCGTTGCCGAGGCCGTTTTGCAGGCTGACGACGGTGCAGTCACGCGGCGCGTGCTGCTCGATCAGGCGGGCCATTTCCGGCGTGTCGGCGCTCTTGACCGTGACCAGCACCAGATCGGCGCGGGCCAGGGCCCTGGGGTCTTCGGCCAGGCCGATCTCCTCCGCCGGAACCTGGACCGCCATGCCGCCGAAATCGGTCAGGCTCAGCCCGTGGCCGCGGATCTCGGCGGCGATGCGGGGCCGGGAGAGGAGCGTGACGGGCCGCCCGCCCGCGGCCAGGAGGCCACCGACGAAACAGCCGATGGCGCCTGCCCCGGCGACGACGATCTGGCGTGGCTCGGCCAAGGGCTCAGCGGCCCAGGCAGTGGCGCATGATGGCCTTCTGGGCGTGCAGCCGGTTCTCGGCCTCGTCGAAGATCACCGAGTGGGGGCCGTCCATGACGCTGGAGGTGGCCTCGTCGTCGCGGTGGGCGGGGAGGCAGTGCATGAAAAGCGCATCGGGCTTGGCCTCGGCCATGAGGCGGTCGTTCACCTGGTAGCCGCGCAGTTGGTTGTGGCGCCGTTCGCGGGCCGACTGGGGATCGTGCATCGAGACCCAGGTGTCGGTCACCACCAGATCGGCGCCCTGGACCGCCTTCATGGGGTCCCTCTCGGTGCTGTAGAGCCCCTTGAGCGCCGGTTCCGGGTCCAGCGGCTCGGGGCCGGTGAAGACCAGCTCGAAATCGAACTGGCGGGCGGCGTGGGCGAAGCTGGCAAAGACGTTGTTGCCGTCGCCCGACCAGACCACCTTGCGGCCCTTGATCGGCCCGCGGTGCTCCTCGAAGGTCATGACGTCGGCCATGATCTGGCAGGGATGGGTGCGGTTGGTGAGGCCGTTGATCACCGGCACGGAGGCATACTCGGCCATCTCCAGCAGGGTCTGCTCCTCGAAGGTGCGGATCATGATGAGATCCACGTAGCGGCTGAGCACGCGGGCCGTGTCGGCGATGGTCTCGCCGTGGCCGAGCTGCATGTCGGCGCCCGAGAGCACCATGGTCTGGCCGCCCATCTGGCGCACGCCCACGTCGAAGGAAACCCGGGTGCGGGTGGAGGGCTTCTCGAAGATCAGGGCGACCATCTGGTCTTTCAGGGGCTGATCGTCATCCGGGGCGCCGCGCGGGCGGCCTGCGCGGGCCTGCTTCATGGCGGTGGCGCTGTCGATGATCTGGCGCAGCGCCTCGGGGGCGGTCTGGTCGATGTCGAGGAAGTGGGTCATGGCACGTCTCTTCTTGGGGCGGACCGGGGCGCCGGGGCGCCCGGGCCCACCCGGAGGGTCGGGGACCGGCGGGCGGTCAGTCGGCGAGGCTCGCGGCGGTGGCCTCGAGGCGGCGCAGGGCCTCCTCGATCTCCGCCTCGGTGATGGTCAGGGGCGGCAGCAGGCGCACCACGTTGTCGGCGGCGGGCACGGTGATGACCTCATGGGCATAGCCCGCGGCCACGACATCGGCCGGGGCACGCTTGCACTTGAGGCCCAGCATCAGGCCGGAGCCGCGCACCTCCTCGAAGAGGTCGGGATGGGAGGCCACCAGCCCCTCCAGCTTCTGGCGCAGCAGGCCCGCCTTGCGGTTCACCTCGGCCAGGAAGTCGGGCTCCGCCACGATCTCCATGACCGCGCAGCCGACGGCGCAGCCCAGGGGGTTGCCTCCGTAGGTGGAGCCGTGGGTGCCCGCCGTCATGGCCGCGGCCGCTGCCTCCGTTGCCAGGACAGCGCCCAGGGGGAAGCCCCCGCCGATGCCCTTGGCCACCATCATGATGTCCGGCGCGATGCCCGCCCATTCGTGGGCAAAGAGCTTGCCCGTCCGGCCCACGCCGCACTGCACCTCGTCCAGGATCAGCAGGATGCCGTGCTCGTCGCAGAGATCGCGCAGCCCCTTGAGGCAGACATCGGGCAGCGGGCGGATGCCGCCCTCGCCCTGCACGGGTTCGACGAGGATGGCGCAGGTCTTTTCCGTGACCGCCGCCTTGAGCGCCTCGTGATCGCCGAAGGGCAGGTGCTTGAAGCCCGGCAGGAGCGGGCCGAAGCCCTTGGTCATCTTCTCAGACCCGGCGGCGGCGATGCCCGCCGAGGAACGGCCGTGGAAAGAGCCCTCGAAGGCGATGATCTCGACGCGCTCGGGCTCTCCCTTGTCGTAGAAATGGCGCCGCGCCATCTTGACCGCCAGCTCGCAGGACTCGGTGCCCGAGTTGGTGAAGAAGACCGTGTCGGCGAAGGAGGCGGCGACGAGCCGGTCGGCCAGCTCCTGCTGCTGCGGGATCTGGTAGAGGTTCGAGGTGTGCCAGAGCGCCTGGGCCTGGGTCGTGAGAGCCTCCACCAGCCGGGGGTGGGCATGGCCCAGAGAGTTGACGGCGATGCCCGCGCCGAGATCGAGAAAGCGTCGCCCGTCCGCCTCTGTCAGCCAGGCGCCCGCACCCGAAACGAAGTTCAAGGGCGCGCGGTTGTAGGTCGGCAGAACGGAGGGGATCATCTGGATCATCCTTTGTTGGGGCCCGCGAAAAGCCCAAGAGGGCATGGGCGGCTGGTTTGGTCAAGTGGATAGGGAAAGGGATCGACGGCGGGGCGCGGCCTGCGGCGGGCAGGCCACGGGAGAGGACTTCAGCCTCGTCGGGAGGGGAATGTCAGCCGCGCGATCATGGCGCTCTTGTCGGCCAGCGCCGGGCGCGATGCAAGGACTATTTCGGCGCTTGCCAAGCCCCGCGGGGCGGGCCACACCTGCGCCATGTACGCCGCCAAGACCCAGAACAACGCCCTGGCCGCCCTGCTGATCGGGCTGGCCACGGCCTTCATCGCCGCGGCCACGCTGATGGCCAAGGCCCTGGGCACCGACAGCTTCGGCGCACCGCTCAACCCGCTGCAAATCAGCCACGGGCGGTTTCTCTTTGCCTTCCTGGGGATCGGCGTGGTGGCGTTGGTGCTGCGGCCCCGGCTTGGCCAGGTACATCTGGGCCTGCACCTGGCACGCACCGCCTGCGGCTGGGGCGGCATCACCCTGATGTTCGCCGCCGTGGCCTTCGTGCCCCTGGCCGATGCCACGGCCATCTCCTTTCTCAACCCGGTCTTCGCGATGATCCTGGCCATCCCCCTGCTTGGCGAGCGGCCCGGCCCGGTGCGCTGGGGAGCCGCCGCCATGGCCTTCCTCGGGGCGCTGATCCTGCTGCGCCCGACGCCCGAGAGCTTCCAGCCCGCCGCCCTCTTTGCCCTCGGTGCGGCCCTGGTGCTGGGGCTCGAGCTGATCTTCATCAAGAAGCTGTCGCGGCGCGAGAACCCCTTCCAGATCCTGATCTTCAACAACGGCGTCGGCCTGATCCTCGCCAGCCTGGCGGTGCTCTGGGTCTGGAGCCCGCCGACCCCGGCGCAGTGGCTGCTCCTGGCCGGCGTCGGCCTCTCGATGGCGGCGGCCCAGGCCTTCTTCGTCAACGGCATGGCCCGGGCCGAGGCGAGCTTTGTCGCCCCCTTCAGCTACGCCACCCTGATCTTCGCCGCCCTTTACGATCTGCTCTTCTTCGGCGTCCTGCCCGATGCCGTCTCGATCCTGGGGGCCGGGATCATCCTGGCCGGGGCGATCCTGCTGGCCCTGCGCGAGGCGCGGGCGCGGCCCGTGTCGCCACGTCCCCCCACGGCGGTCTGACCGATCACACCTTGCACGCAGGCGCGGAGACATTAGTATAGGGTCTCCGAAAGCCGAAAGCGGTCCACCGAGGGGCCGCTTTTCAATTAGGGAAGCCTGCAATGTCCTGGACCGATGAGCGCGTAGAGACGCTGAAACGCATGTGGGGTGAAGGCCAGTCGGCCAGCCAGATCGCCAAGGAATTGGGCGGCGTGACCCGCAATGCGGTGATCGGCAAGGTCCACCGGCTGGGCCTCTCCAACCGCACCACCGGCAGCGCCCCCGCCAAGGCGGAACCGAAGGCCAAGGCCGCGCCCAAGCCCGAGCCGAAGGCCAAGGCGGCCGCGCCGGTCGAGGCGCCCGTCGAGCCGGAGGAGCCCAAGACCGAGGCCGCCGCCCCGGCCAAGTCCACCCTACCCGCGCGCAAGCAGATCATCCCGGCGGGCCAGCCCCTGCCGCCCCAGCCCTCGGCCAACGAGATCAGCCCAGAGGCGCTCGCCAAGGTCAACGAGGTGGAGAAGAAGGCCAAGAAGATCGGCCTGATGGAGCTGACGGAGCGGACCTGCAAGTGGCCCGTGGGCGACCCGGCGACCGATGACTTCTGGTTCTGCGGCCTGCCCGTGCAGCAGGGCAAGCCCTACTGCGAGGCCCATGTCGGCGTCGCCTTCCAGCCCATGTCCTCGCGCCGCGACCGGCGCCGCTGAGCCTGCCGCGCCTGCCCCCCGCCGGGGGCCGCGCCGCCCCCTCCTCCCCGTCTCCTGCAACATACCCCGCGCAACAGTGAGTTGCGCCCGGGCGGGTTTGTGTGGTTCATCGGCCTGATGCAACCTGACCGGACCCCCTGACATGAGTGACACGATCCGCGCCGCCGATGCCCTCGCGCGCCGCCTCTACGCGGCAGGCTGCCGCCTGGCCTTCGGAATGCCGGGGGGCGAGGTTCTCACCCTGGTGGACGCCCTGCGCGCGGCGGGCATCCGCTTTGTCCTGGCCAAGCACGAAAATGCCGCGGGCTTCATGGCCGAGGGCGCGCACCACCGCGACGGGGCGCCCGCGATCCTGGTGGGAACCATTGGGCCGGGCACGCTCAACGGGGTCAACGTGGTGGCCAACGCGCTGCAGGACCAGGTGCCGCTGATCGTCCTTTCGGGCTGCATGGATGCCGAGGAGGTGCAGCGCTATACCCACCAGGTGGTGGACCAGCGTGCCGTCTTCGCGCCCCTGACCAAGGCCAGCTTCACCCTCACCGCCGGGGCCGCCCACGTGATTGCCGACAAGGCCGTGAGCATCGCGACGGAGGGCCTCATGGGGCCGGTGCACATCGACGTGCCGGTGGAGGAGGCCCTGGCCCCCGTGCCTTCGCAGGCGCCCTTCGCCCGCCCGTCTGCCGCCCCCGTGGCGCCCGCCGGAGAGGCCCTCGCCCTGGCCCGGGGCTGGCTCGCGGAGGCGCGGCGGCCCCTGATGGTGGCCGGGGTCCAGGCCCTGAACGAGGGGGCGGGCCCGGCCATCGCGGCCTTCGCGGAAGCCTTCGGCGTGCCCCTGATCACCAGCTACAAGGCGAAGGGACTGCTTTCCGAGGATCACCCCCTGGCGCTTGGCGGTGCCGGGCTCTCGCCCCTGGCGGACCGGACGCTCCTGCCCCTGGTGCGCCAGGCCGACCTCGTGCTCTGCGTGGGCTACGACCCGGTGGAAATGCGGCCCGGCTGGCGCGACGCCTGGGACCCCGAGCGCCAGCGCGTAATCGACATCACCGCCGCCCCCAACCACCATTACATGCACCAGGCCGGCCTGAACCTGATCGCCCATGTGGGCGAGAGCCTGAAGGCCATCGGCACGGACCTTGCCCCGCAGGAGACCTGGCCGGAGGGGGAGATCGCCGAGGCGCAGCGCGCCCTTGCCGCGGCCTTCCCGCGCGACGAGGCCTGGGGGCCTGCGGCGATCATTGACACCTGCCGGCGGGTCCTGCCGCCCGAGACCCTGGCCACCGCCGACAGCGGCGCCCACCGTATCTTGCTGAGCCAGATGTGGCGCTGCCAGGCGCCGCGCGACCTGATGCAATCCTCCGCCCTCTGCACCATGGGCTGCGCCCTGCCCCTGGCCATCGGCGCCAAGCTGGCATCGCCCGACCGCCCGGTGATTTCCTTCTCGGGCGACGCGGGATTCCTCATGGTCGTGGGGGAGCTTTCTACCTGCGCCGAGCTGGGCCTGCCGGTGATCTTCCTGGTCTTCGTCGATGGCTCGCTCGCCCTGATCGAGAAGAAGCAGCGGGAACGGCAGCTTACAAATGTCGGGGTGGATTTTGCCCGGCACGACTTTGCCGCCATGGGGTGGGCCTTCGGCGGCAGGGGCGTTTCGGTGCGCGACAGGGAGGGGCTGGAACAGGCCCTGGAAGAGGCCATGGCGGCCGAGACCTTCACGGTCATCGCCGCGGAGATCGAGGGAGGCGCTTACGATGGCCGCATCTAAGGGCGCCCTTGACGGGCTTGTCGTGCTGGACCTGAGCCGCATCCTGGCCGGGCCGACCTGTACCCAGCTGCTGGGCGATCTGGGGGCCACGGTGCTGAAGATCGAGAACCCCAAGAGCGGAGGCGACGATACCCGCGGCTGGGGGCCGAACTATGCCCGCGACGCGGCGGGCAACCCCACCGACCTTTCGGCCTACTTCATGGCCGCCAACCGCAACAAGCAGTCCGTCGCCATCGACATTGCCACCGCCGAAGGGCAGGCCCAGGTGCGCGCCCTGGCCGCCCGCGCCGACATTTTCATCGAGAACTTCAAGCCCGGCGGGCTGGAGAAGTACGGGCTGGACCACAGGAGCCTGCGCGAGGCGCATCCGGAGCTCGTCTACTGCTCCATCTCGGGCTACGGCCAGGAAGGGCCGCACCGGGACCAGCCGGGCTATGACCTGATGGCCCAGGGCTTTGGCGGCATCATGTCGATCACCGGCGATCCCGCGGGCGCGCCGATGAAGGTCGGTGTCGGGATCGCGGATGTGATGTGCGGGATGTACGCAACCATCGGAATTCTGGCCGCCCTGCGCCACCGCGATACCACCGGCGAGGGCCAGCACATCGACCTGGCACTGGTCGATGCCTCCATGGCCTGGCTGATCAACGAGGGGGTCAACTACCTCACCTCCGGCGCCCTGCCCGAGCGGCGCGGCAATGCCCATCCCAACATCGTGCCCTACGATGCCTTCGCCTGCGCCGACGGGCACTTCCTGCTGGCCGTGGGCAACGATGCCCAGTTCCGCCGCTACTGCGACGTGATCGGACGGGCCGAGCTGGGCGAGGACGCGCGCTTTGTCACCAACCTCAAGCGGATCGAGAACCGCGCCGCCCTGATGGCGGAGATCGAGCCCGCCATGAAGGCCTTTGCCAAGGCCGACCTGATCGCGGGTCTGCGCGCCGCCAAGGTGCCCTGCGGCCCGATCAACGACATCGCCGAGGCCCTTGGGTCGGACCAGGCGGCGGCGCGCGGCGCGGTGATGGAGATGGCGGCGCCCGAGATGGCAGGGGGCCACCTGAAGCTGCTGGCCAACCCGCTGAAGCTCTCGGCCACACCGGTGCGCTACGAGAGGCCGCCGCCGCGCTTCGGCCAGGACACCGAGGCGGTGCTGCGGGCCTTCGGGATCACAAAGGACGAGAGCGCGGACTGAGGCGGCATCCCGCCGTTTTTTGCGGCGGGCGGCGGCCTTCTGCCGAGTGCACGGCTGGGATCGCTCACGATTCCCCGGTGCCGCTTCACGTTGGCGTGTGAGCGCCCCTGCCGCCATATTCAGAAGGGGCAATTTCCTCAATGGTGGGGCCAAAGCGACAGACCGTGAAAGGCCCGTCCCATGAAGACAGACATCTGCCAGGCCCCCGTCAGCCTGGAAGAACCCGCCGCCCTCGAAAGCTGGAACGCCATGGTGCGGGCCTTCCTGGCCCACGGCGCCGCCACCCCCACCCACCTTGCCGCCCTGCTGGAACGGGCACCGGACTTTGCCATGGGCCAGGCGGCGCGCGGGCTCTTTGCCCTGCTGCTGGGCCGAGCGGAGATGTGGCCGGTGGCCGAGGAGGCCCTGAAGGCGGCCCGGACCGCCGCCGCGGAGGGCGACATCAGCGGGCGCGAGCGGGGCTGGGTCGAGGCGCTCGGGGCCTGGATCTCGGGCAGCCCCTCGGGAGCCATCGCGGCGCTGGAGGAGGTCCTCGCCACCTGGCCGCAGGACAGCCTGAGCGCCAAGGCGAGCCATGCCATCCGGTTCATCCTGGGCGATGCCGCGGGGATGCGTGCCTCCGTCGAGCGGGTGCTGCCCGCCCACGGGGCCGATCACCCGCTGGGCGGCTTCATGCTGGGCTGTCACGCCTTCACGCTGGAGGAGACGGGCGACTACGCGGCCGCCGAGCGCACCGGACTGGCCGGGCTCGCGGCGGCGCCGGACGATGCCTGGGGCCTTCATGCCGTGGCCCACGTGCACGACATGCGCGCCGAACCGGGCCGGGGCATCGCCCTGATCGAGGCCCACTGCGAGGCCTGGCGCGGGGCCAACAATTTTCGCTACCACGTCTGGTGGCACAGGGCGCTGCTGCACCTGGACCTGGGGGAGCTGGACCATGCCCTGGCGCTCTACGACAGCCAGATCAGGGCCGAGCCGACGGACGACTACCGCGACATCGCCAATGCCACCTCGCTGCTCATGCGGCTGGAGCTGGAGGGCCTGCCGGTGGGCGACCGCTGGGAGGAACTGGGCGCCCTCGCAGAGGCGCGGGTGGAGGATGGCTGCCTTGTCTTTGCCGATCTGCACTACCAGTTGGCACTGGCCGGGGCGGGCCGGGGGACGGCGCGCCAGAACCTCGCTGACCGCTTTGCCCGCGATGCCGCAGGGCCGGGCGAAATGGCCGCCCGCGTGGCCGATCCGGGCCTTGCCGCCCTGGCCGGGCTGAACGCCTTTGCCGAGGGCCGATACGGCGCTGCCTTTGCGTCATTGGCGGAAGCCCGCCCAAAAATGCAGAGCATCGGCGGGAGCCATGCGCAGCGCGATGTCTTTGAAAGGATGGCAATTGACGCAGCACTGCGCGCGGGTCATTTCGACGCAGCAGAATCGATCCTGCACGAGCGGCTGGCGCTGAGAGGTGGTCACAAGGACCGCTTTGCCGAGAGCCGCCTGGCCCACCTGACGCGCGCGCGGCGCATTCCCGCGCAGTAGCTTTCGGACCCTCCCCCACCCATGACACTTGCCGACGCCACCCAAGTTCCCTCCCGCCCCGTCACCGCGCTCGGGGCGCGGGGCAAGTCCGGCATCCGCGACCTGCGGCTCGACTTCTTCCGGGGCATTGCCATGTTTATCATCCTCATGGCCCACACCCCCGGGAACCTCTTCACCCTCTGGATTCCCGCCCGCTGGGGCTTCTCCGATGCGACGGAGATCTTCGTCTTCTGCTCGGGCATGGCCAGCGCCATCGCCTTCGGCGGCGCCTTCGCGCGGCGCGGCTGGCTCTTGGGCACCGCGCGCGTGCTCTTCCGGGTCTGGCAGGTTTACTGGGCGCACGTGGGGCTCTTCTTCGCCACCCTGGCGATGACCATCTTCCTCACCGAACTGGCCCTGACGGACCGCAACTACTGGGGGCAGCTCAACCTCTGGCCAGTGATTGTGGAGAGCGACAAGTGGGACAATGCCAACATCCTGCTCAACTTCATGACCCTCAGCTACGTGCCGAACTATTTCGACATCCTGCCCATGTACATGGTGGTGCTGGTGATGATGCCGCTGGTCATGGCCCTCGCACGGGTGGACCTGCGGCTGGTCGCGCTCTTCGTCGTCTCGCTCTGGCTGCTGGCCCAGGAGGCCCTGTTGGAGAGCTTCGGCCTGGGCCATCTGCACCTGGCCTTCCCGGCCGAGCCCTGGACCGAGCGCAACTGGTTCTTCAACCCCTTCGGATGGCAGCTCATCTTCTTCACCGGCTTCGCCTTCATGCGCGGCTGGCTGCCCAAACCGCCGGTCACGCCGCTGCTCATTGGCCTGGCCGCCCTCCTGGTCCTGATCAACGTGCCGCTCAGCAACATCGGCGTGCGCGAGCTGGGCCTCGGCTGGGCCAGCGACTGGCGCGAGGCCCAGGCCGGCTGGTTCGACAAGTCGGACTTCGGCATCCTGCGCTTTGCCCACTTCCTGTCGTTGGCCTACCTCGCCTGGGTTCTGGCCGGGGACGGCGGCGCGCGCCTGGTGGCCCGTGGCACGGGCCTTCTTGCCCGGGGCTGGGGCGTGATCCTCAAGGTCATCCTCAAGGTGGGCCAGCAGAGCCTGGCCGTCTTTGTCGTCTCCATGTTCTTCGCCCGCATCATGGGCTTTGCCATGGACATCCTGGGCCGCGACTTCATCACCACCCTGCTCGTCAACCTGGGCGGCGCCCTGGTGTTGGTGGCGGTGGCCTACGGGGCCGGCTGGTTCAAGAGCCAGCCCTGGCGCGGCGAGGCCAAGGCATGAACCGCCGCAGCTTCCTCCAGACCCTGACGGCCCTGGCCCTGCTGCCCGGCGTGGGCCGCACCGGTGAACCGGGCCTGCGGCCCCTGACCAAGGCCACCCCCTTCGACGCCGAGACCGTGGAGCGGCAGGCCCGCGCCCTGGCCGCCGAACCCTACGTGCCGCGCCCGATGATCCCCGCGGACTGGCGCAACCTGAGCTACGACCAGTACCGCAAGATCTGGTTCGACACCCGCAACGCGCTTTGGGAAGGCAGCGACCTGCCGCAGCGCGTCGATGTCTTTCCGCCGGGTCTCTACTTCCCCCGGCCCGTCGCCCTGCATGAGGTGGTGGCGGGCGAGGCGAGGCCCCTGGCCTTCGACCTCGATGTCTTCGACCGGGCTGACACCTTCCCGGAGGTGACCCTGGACGAGACCCTCGGCTATTCCGGGCTGCGCCTGCGGGCCGAGCTGGAGAGCCCCGGCATCTTTCAGGAATATGCCGTCTTCCAGGGCGCCAGCTATTTTCGCGGCATCGGCACGGGCGACATCTACGGCCTGTCCGCGCGTGGCCTGGCCCTGCGCACCGGCGATCCGGCCGGCGAGGAGTTTCCCGATTTCACCGCCTTCTGGCTCGAGCGGCCCGATCCGGGGGCGGACCGGGTGGTCCTGCATGCCCTGCTCGACAGCCCCTCCTGCACGGGCGCCTACCGCTTCGAGATCACCCACGGGCCGGTCCTGGAGATGCGGGTCCGCGCCAGCCTCTTCGCCCGCGAGGAGATGGAGCACATCGGCCTGGCGCCGCTCACCTCCATGTTCCTCTTCGACGATACCATGCGGCAGCGCTTTTCGGATTTCCGCCCCGCCGTGCATGACAGCGACGGCCTGCTCATTCACAATGGCGCGGGCGAGGTCATCTGGCGGCCCCTGGCCAACCCGCTTCAGCTTCAGATCAGCGCCTTCGCCGACCGCAATCCGCGCGGCTTCGGGCTCTTGCAGCGCAAGCGCCGCTTTTCGGACTTCAGCGATCTGGAAGCCCTCTACCACCGGCGGCCGGGCCTCTGGGTCACCCCGGGGGAGGACTGGGGCCCGGGCGCCGTCACCCTCGTGGAGATCCCGGCGGACCTGGAGATCTACGACAACATCGTCGCCTACTGGCGCCCCGCCACGCCCCTGGCGGCGGGGGCCGAGCACCGGCTGAGCTACAGCCTGCACTGGGGCGCCGATCCGGTGGCGGCCACGGCGGACGTGCCCGTGAAGGTGCTCAACACGGCCATCGGCGGACGCCCCGAGGGGGGCCAGGTGGTGGCGATCGACTTTGCCCCCGGGCCGCGCCTGCCCGAGGACCTGGAAGAGGTGGAGATCCTGGTGCGGAGCAGCACCGGAACGGCCACGCCCGGCATCCTGCAGCGCAACCCCGAGACAGGCGGCCCGCGCCTGGCCTTCACCTTTGATCCCCAGGGGGCGACCCTGGCCGAATTCCGCGCCCAGCTCAGGCTGGCGGGCGAGCCCCTTTCCGAGGTCTGGCTCTACCGGTGGACCGCCGCATGAGCGCCCATCCCCACATGCCCCCCGCCGCGCCGCTGGAGATGCACCCGCAGGACCTCAAGGCCCGGCCCCGCCCGCGCCCGGCCCATCCGGTGCACTCCCGCTCCGCCTGGCGGCTGGCGATCTTCCTGCCCGCACTCCTGGGCACGGGGCTGCTCATGGGGGCCCTGCACGGCTGGTTCGAGGGGCGCGGCATGACCCTGCTGGAATGGGTGCTGCTCTCGATGATCGGGGCCACCTTCGTCTGGGTGGCGCTCTCCGTCAGCACCGTGGCGGTGGCCGTGGGCGGCCTTCTGGCCCGCGAGCGGGCGCAGGACCCGGCGCCCGAGGCCCGGCCGCTGGAGGTGGCGCTTCTGGTGCCCATCTGCAACGAGGTGCCCTGGGACGTCTTCGGCAATGCCGCGGCCATGCTGGAGGACCTGGCGGCCCGGCGCGGGCCGCACCGCTACAGCCTCTTCATCCTCTCCGACACCCGCGACCCGGCGACCGCCCGGCGCGAGGAGGCGGCTTTTCTGCGGCTGCGCGCTGCGGCGCCTGCGGGCCTCTCGCTGCACTACCGGCGGCGCGGCACCAACACCGACAAGAAGGTGGGCAACCTGGTGGACTGGATCCGGGGCTGGGGCGCCGCCTACGAGGCCATGCTGGTGCTCGATGCCGACAGCCTGATGACGGGGCGCGCCATCGAGCGCCTCTCGAACGAGCTTTCCGCCGATCCGGGCGCCGGGCTGATTCAGTCCTTCCCGGTGCTGATCGGGGCCGAAACTCTCTTTGCCCGGATGCAGCAGTTCTCCAACATCGCCTATGGCTGGCTCCTGGCCGAGGGGCTGGCGCTCTGGTCGCGCTCGGAGGGCAACTACTGGGGCCACAATGCGATCATCCGCACCCGCGCCTTTGCCGAAAGCGCGGGCCTGCCGCACATCGGGCGCGACGCCCTGATCCTGAGCCACGACTTCGTGGAGGCGGGCCTGCTGCGCCGGGCGGGCTGGGGCGTGCGCTTCCTGCCGCGGGTCAGCGGCAGCTACGAGGAGACCCCGGGCACCCTGGTGGACTACGTCCTGCGCGACCGGCGCTGGTGCCGGGGCAACCTCCAGCACCTGCGGCTGCTGGGCACCCGCGGGCTGCACCCTGTCTCGCGCTTTCACCTCTTCCAGGGGGCCGTGGCCTACCTTCTTTCTCCCGCCTGGTTCGCCCTGCTGGTCTTCTGGGCGTTGCTTGGCGTCGATGCAGAGAGCAACGTGATCCGCTACTTCAACGAGGCCAACCCGCTTTTCCCGGACTGGCCCCCGGCGATGAGCCGCCTCGACAGCGCCACCTTCCTGATCATCATGTATGCCATGCTCCTGACCCCCAAGCTGACGGGGGCGGCGGCCATCGCGCTTTCGCCCAAGGCGGCGCGCATCTACGGCGGCAAGGGGCCCTTCCTGAGCGCCGTGCTGATCGAGGTGCTGCTCTCCATCGCCTATGCGCCGATCCTGATGATCCAGCAGACCAAGGCGGTGGGCCGGGCGCTTTTCGGGCGGCCCGATCCCTGGGCCGCGCAGCAGCGTGACGCGCGTCGGCAGCCGCTGGGCGATCTGCTGCGCTTTCACTGGATGGAGACCCTGCTGGGCCTGCTTCTGCTGAGCGGGCTGATGGCCGGGCTTGTCTCCCTTTGGCTCCTGCCGATCCTGGGCAGCCTTGTGCTGGCGGTGCCGCTTTCCGCCCTCTCGGCCCTGCCGCTGGGACGGGGCGTGCCGAAGGCCCTGTCGCTCTACAGCCCGCACAGCCTGCGCGAGCCGGGCATTGTCCTGCGCGCGCGCCGGGCACGGGCGCAGATCCGCGAGCAGCTTCTCGACGCAGAGGCGGTGGCGGCGGAGTAGGCTCAGGGCCGGGTGACGGGCAGGCCGCGGGCCTGCCAGCCGGGCCCTGCGCCGGAGCCGAGCATCCCCTCGGGAACATTGTGAACCGCCTCGACGCCCGCCGCCCGGAGCTGCGCGGTGAGGCGGGCGGAGCGGACGCCCCGGGCGCAGATCAGCGCGACCGGGCGGCCCGCGGCCCGGGCCTGGAGTTCTTCGGCAAAATCGGACCGGCGCATGTCGAGCGCCAGGGCATGGGCGGGGACGCCGGTGGCCTGCCACTCGTCGGGGCGGCGGATGTCCACAAGGAGGAGCTCGCCCCGCTCGGCCAGCTCGTAGGCCCTCGGGGCCGTCAGATCGTCGGCCGCCACCTCCGCGCCGAGGTTGTACCAGCGCGCGCCTCCGACCGCGGCCAGGCCCCCCAGGGCAAGGGCACCCAGAAGGAGACCCCGCCGCGCGGGGCGCGACGGGGTGCTTTGCCTCTCCGGCCGAGGGGCGCCGGAGGGACGGGTCACTTCAGCGGGGCGCTGGAGGTGAACTTCGGGATGGTGCTCTCGGAGCCGGGGTTCGGTTCGATCGAGGCCCAGTTGCCCTCGGCCAGGGTGATGTTGCCGGGGATGTCCTCTTCCCAGAAGCCGACGACCGTGGTGGTGATGTTGAGGTAGAGCTTGTCATCGACGATGCGCCAGAGGTTCGGGTTACCCGGCACCTTGCCGCCCTTGGAGACGCCGTAGGCACAGTGGCCGTCGTACTGGGGCGCATAGCGCGCCGGGTCAGCGAGGAAGCGGGCGCGGTTCTCCTCCGAGGCGAAGGCGAAGGTGGCGCCATTGTGCTCGGCGGTGATGCTTGCCTTGCCCGGCACGGCCTCGGCCTGGGGCGTGCCCACCGCGCTTTGCGGCAGATCGAAGTAGGCGACCACGTCGTAGCCGGAGACGGCAAAGCCGGTCTCGTCCACGTACTGGTCACCGGCATGGGCGGCGCCTGCGAGGGTGACGGCGGTTGCCGCAGCGGCGATGGCGAGGGTGAAACGGTTCATCGGGGGCTCCTTCCTGTTCCGACCTGGAGCCAAGCTAGGCAAGCCGCTCGTGCCTTTCACCCCACGGTCCCGTGACCTCGCGGCGCCGTGAAGCGGCGGCACGGGTTTCGGCACCTGGGGGGGCGATTATTTCAGAATAGGCGGCTTTGCCGGGTCGGAGCCCGGCGGCATCCGGGGCGTTTGTTGCAGCCCCTCGCCCTGCGGCAGGTCAAACCGCAGGCCCACCTTGGCCAGGCGCTGGACGACAGGATCGTCGGGCCCGAAGAAGCCCACGTCCATCGCCCCCGCCTCGATCCCGGAAAAGGTCAGGGCTTCGGAGGCGGCCCGCACCAGGGCCTCCTGGGCGCGAGGAATGGCGCCGACGAAGGCCAGCAGGTGGCCCCGGCCGCCGCCGTGGTACTCCACTGCCACAAGGAAGGCCCCCGCCGCCATGGCGGTGGCGGTGGCGAGCTTGGCGTCGATGGCGGTGATCAGGTCCTCGGGCAGGCCCTTGGGCGGCAGGACGCGCTCGATCCGCGCCTGGACCTCCCCGGCCTCGTTGGCAAGCGTGTCGCGCAGCCAGGCCATGGCCCCGGCGGGCAGGAGGATCTCCGAGGGGGCGACGCCGATGTTGAGCGCCAGACCCAGGTCTTGGCCTTCGAGCATTTGGGCGATGGTGCGCCCGGAAAGAGCGACGTAGGGCGCCTGAGCGCCCACATAGGCCGAGAGCCGGGCCGCCCTGTCGAAGGCCAGGAGGTACTTCTCCTCGTAGAGGCGGGGGTTGATCTGGTCGCCCTCGGGCTCGGCCTCGAGCAGCAGGAAGAGCTCCACGTCCGCGACCCGCTCGTAGAAGCGCAGGCGCGCGCGGTCATCCTCCTGGGCCGCCATCATGGCGGCGTGGGCCTCGTCCAGCGGGGTCGCTTCAGTCATCCAGCACCTCCTTCACCGCGGTCCGCAGGCGCGGCAGCACCTCCTCTTCGAACCAGGGGTTCTTCTTGAGCCACCCGGTATTGCGCCAGGAGGGATGAGGCAAGGCAAAGATGCCGGGCGGATGGTCGCGCCAGCCGCGCACCGCCTCCGTCACTGTTCGGAACTGCGGCAGGTGCCACTTCATGGCGTGGCCCCCGATCAAGACGGTCAGCCGGATCTCGGGCACGAGGTTGAGCGCCGCCGCGCGCCAGGTGCGGGCACAGACGGGCGGCGGTGGCAGGTCGCTGCCCTTCGCATCGTAGCCCGGAAAGCAGAAGGCCATGGGGATGATTGCAACCTTCGAGCGGTCGTAGAAGGTCGCCTCATCCAGCCCCAGCCAATCGCGCAGGCGCTTGCCGGAGGCATCCCAGAAGGGCGTGTTGGCCTCGTGCACGCGCAGGCCCGGTGCCTGGCTCGCGATCAGCAGGCGCGCGCCGGGGGCGAACCAGACCACCGGGTTGGGGCGGTGGCCGGTGGCGGTGGCGGCAAAGCGGTCGGCGCAGATGCGGCAGGCGCGCAGGTCGTCCCTCATGTCAGTCATGGGGGATAGATACGCTGCCGGGCGGCGCTGCCAAGGGGCGCTGCGGGATCAGTCGAAGAGGCCGCCCTGGCCCTTGGGCGGGGCCAGGCCCAGGTGGCTCCAGCCCTTCTGGGCCAGCATCCGCCCGCGCGGCGTGCGCTGGATCAGGCCCTGTTGCAGCAGGAAGGGTTCGATCACCTCCTCCAGGGCGTCACGGCTTTCGGAGAGGGCCGCCGACATGGTCTCTATCCCGACGGGGCCGCCGGCATAGTTCTCGGCGATCAGGTTGAGGTAGCGGCGGTCCGCCCCGTCGAGGCCCAGGTGATCCACGCCGAGCCGGTTCAGGGCCATGTCGGCCAGGTCGCGGGTGACGCGGCCATCGCCTTCGACCAAGGCGAAGTCCACCACCCGGCGCAGCAGCCGCCCGGCGATGCGGGGGGTGCCCCGGGCGCGCTTGGCGATCTCGCGCGCGCCCGCCTCGTCCGCAGGAGCGCCGAGCTTGCGGGCGTTGCGGTCCACGATGATGTAGAGCTCGTCCTCGCTGTAGAATTGCAGCCGTGTGGGGATGCCGAAACGGTCCCGCAGGGGCGTGGTGAGAAGCCCCATGCGGGTCGTGGCGCCAACGAGGGTGAAGGGCTGAAGCTCGATCCGGACGGTGCGCGCCGCCGGGCCTTCGCCGATCACGAGGTCCAGCTCGAAATCCTCCAGCGCGGGATAGAGCACCTCCTCCACCGCCGGGTTCAGGCGATGAATCTCGTCGATGAAGAGGACGTCGCGCGCCTCCAGGTTGGTCAGGATCGCCGCCAGGTCGCCTGCCTTGGCGAGCACGGGCCCCGAGGTCATCCGGAAGCCCACGCCAAGCTCGCGCGCCATGATCTGGGCGAGGGTCGTCTTGCCGAGGCCCGGCGGGCCGTGGAAGAGCGTGTGATCCATCGCCTCGCCGCGCTGCCGGGCTGACTGGATGAAGACGGAGAGGTTGGCGCGCGCCTCGGCCTGGCCGACGAATTCGTCCAGCCGCTGCGGCCGCAGGGCGCGGTCCGTGTCTTCGGGCAGGGGCTCGGGCCGGACGGTGGGGTCTATGTCGCTCATCGCCCTGCCCTACCCCTTGGGTGCCAGCAGCTTCAAGGCGGCACGGATCAGGCTGGCCGTGTCGGGGTTCTCCAGCTCGGAGGCCGCCCGGGCCACGGCGCTGGCCGCATCGCCCGGCCCGTAGCCGAGGTTGCCCAGGGCCGAGAGGGCCTCGGCCTGGGCCGAGGCGTTGGCCGCCGGGGCGGCGCGGGGCGCGGGGCTGGCGGCGGGTTCGATCACCTCGGCCGCTTCCTCGCCCTGGGCCGCGGCCAGGCTGCCGCCCATCGCCATGACGGCGGGGGCCTTGTCCTTGAGATCGAGCACCACGCGCTGGGCGATCTTGGGGCCGACGCCCTTGGCCGCCTTGACCGCATTCCAATCGCCCAGGGCGATCGCCCGGCTGACCCCGTCTGGGCCGAGGGTGCCGAGGATGGCCAGCGATGCCTTGGCGCCCACCCCCTGGACCGAGGTGAGCAGCCGGTGCCATTCCTTTTCGGCCAGGGTCTGGAAACCGAAGAGCTGCATCAGATCCTCGCGCACCAGCAGATCGGTGTAGAGGGCCACGACCTCCCCCACGCCGGGCAGGGCCGCCAGGGTGCGTTCGGAACAGAAAACGAGGTAGCCGACGCCGCGCGCGTCGATCAGGACGTGATCGGTGGCCTTGTATTCGAGCCGTCCGGTGACCTTGCCGATCATCCCGCGGCCCTCGCCACGGCCTCGGCCAGACCGCTGGCGGCACCCTGGTGGGCGTGACAGATGGCGATGGCCAGGGCATCGGCGGCGTCGGGGCCGGCCAGTTCGACCCCCGGCAGCTGAATGGCGACCATGTGGGCCACCTGCCGCTTGTCCGCGTGGCCCACGCCCACGACCGTCTTCTTGACCTGATTGGGGGCATACTCGCCCACCGGCAGGCCAGCCTGTGCCGGGACCAGGAGGGCCACGCCGCGCGCCTGGCCCAGCTTCAGGGTGCCGGCGCCGTCCTTGTTGACGAAGGTCTGCTCCACCGCCGCCTGGGTGGGCTGGTAGCGCGCCACCACCTCGCTGAGCTGAAGATGCAGAGACAGGAGCCGCAGCGCCAGGTCCGCCCCCTCGGAGTGGCAGACGCCATTGGCCACGTGGCTGAGACGGTTGCCCGCCACGTCAATCACGCCCCAACCGAGATTCCTGAGCCCCGGATCAATGCCGATAATCCGCATGCCAAACCTGCCCTGCGCTTTTTGTTGCTTTTTTGGTGCACTAGCACGAAAGGCGAACATTGGGAAAGGATTTCAGCGAAAAGATCGTTTCCGACGCCCCTTCTGTCGCTTTCGGACCGCAGGGTGATTTTGCGCCATCCCGAGGCCCGAAAACGACACCAGCGAGGCGGGATTTTTTGTTTGTTTGCGGCAGCTTATGCCTGTTTCCGACCTATGCGATTTCGGCAGAGCACACATGCAATCCCGGCATTTGTGGAACGCCGAAAGGCTGCCTAAATGCCCGCTACACCGCCGGGAAAACCGGCCTAACCCCTATCAGAAGGACGGCTACAATGGCAGCTTTCGACACCACCCGCACCGCTTACGGCTCCGCATCGGCCGTCTCCCGTTTCTTCGTTTCCGCCCTGGAATCGATTGTCGCCTGGAATGACTCCCGCGTCACCCGCAAGGCGCTCTCGGCCCTGTCCGACCGTGAACTGGAAGACATCGGCCTGATCCGCGGCGACATTGACCGCGTCGCCCAGTCCGACCTGATCCGCTAAGCCTTCTCCGGCCCCCACGGTGGGGCCAAACAAGATAAGCCGCGCCCTGGAAACCAGGTGCGCGGCTTTCTTGCTTGGAGGGCAGACTTTGCTTGCGGGGCAAGCGGACGGGCCGCCCGGCAGATGGACGGCCCAAACTCGATCTTATGAAGTCAGCGTATGTAGGGGGCCATCACCTTTGCCAGGGTCTGGGTGACCCGGTCGGCGCTCATGATCCCGGCGCCGATCTGTTCAGCGGTTGTGCCTTCGCGCAGCGCGGCAAGGCGATCCTCGTAGCCCGCGGGGCCGATGGCGGCCAGGGCGAAAGCCTTGAAGAGGAAGAAGCCCACGACGACCATCAGGATCAGGCGCGCGCCCGAGAGGTTGCGGCGCGGGCGCTTGGGCTTGGCGACGATCAGCCCGTCCTTCGTTAGGACGTTGACGTAGCCGCGCGTCATGGCCGCGTGCTTGCGGTTCAGCTTGGTCAAACGCTTGGAAAAGTGCGCGTGTGTCTCAACCATGGCAGTCTCTCTAACAGTCGGCCCCCACCGCTGTTAATGAATTGCTAACCATGGAATGTGGCGAAAACTGGGCGAGGCCCCTTTTTTTCGGCGCGAAGTGCCCTTCTCAGGTCTTTTTCTGCAGCGTCAGCGTCGTCCAGTCACCAATCTCTTCCCGGTGGGTCAGATTGATCCCGTTTTGTGCATAAACGGCGATCACGTCGTCGGCCTGTTCGTTGAGAATACCGGAGAGAATCGCGTAGCCCTCGGGCTGGAGCGCCCCGGCCATGTCGGGGGCCAGGGCCACCAGGGGGCCCTTGAGGATGTTGGCGAAGACCAGATCGAAGGGCGCCGCCGCCGCCAGATCGGGGTGATCGAAGCCCGCCGCCTCGAGGCAGCGGACACGGCCCGTCAGCCCGTTGGCGGTGACGTTGGCCTCGGCCACCTCGACGGCCACCTCGTCGATGTCGCTGGCCAGGACCTCCTCCTCCCAGATCCGGGCCGCCGCCATGGCGAGGACGGCGGTGCCGCAGCCCACGTCCACCACCCGGCGCCCGGTGAAGCCGCCCTCCGCAAGCCGGTCCAGGGCCTTGAGGCAGCCGAGCGTCGTGCCGTGGTGCCCCGTGCCGAAGGCCATGGCCGCCTCGATCAGCAGCGGCTCGCAGCCCGCGGGCACCTTGTCGGCGTCGTGGCTGCCGTAGACGAAGAAGCGCCCCGCCTCGACGGGGGACAGCTCGCGCCGGACATGGGCCACCCAGTCCGTTTCGGGCAGTTCGGAGACGGTGAAGGGGCGCGCGCCCATGGCGGCTGCCAGGACCGCGAGGGCGGCCTGATCGGGCGGCCCCTCGAAGTAGCCGCCGACCTCCCAGAGGCCCGAGCCATCCTCCATCTCGAAGACGCCGATGCCCGTGGGGGCCGGCTCCAGGCGCTCCATCGCCTCGCCCAGGGCGTAGGCCCGGTCGCGTCCGTCGAGCGTGGTCAAAGCTGTGAAGGTGGCCATCATCGTCTCCTGAATCTGTCGGGGTTCGGGTAGGGGCGCGGATAGACGGGGTCAAGGGTGACCTCCGCCGGATCGCGCAGGCCGCGCACGTAGAACCAGCCCCAGAGCGCCGCGAGGGTGCCCACCAGGGCCCCCGCCAAGGCCTGGCCGTAGATCACGCCGGGGGCGCCGAAGGCCAGGGCCAGGCCCGCCGCGGCGGGCCAGCTCAGGGCGCCGTCCTTGAGCCAGTTGACCAGGGTGGACCAGGCCGGCCGCCCGAGGTTGTTGAAGGCGGCGTTGGAAACGAAGAGCGCGCCGACGAAGACGAAGCCGCCCACGCCCACCTGGATGAAGGCGCGCAGCACCTCGGCCCCGAGACCGCTGAGAGAGAAGGCCCGCAGCACCAGCGGCAGGAGCGCCAGCATCAGGAGCCAGGCCACCAGGGTGTAGGCGCCGCAGAAGAGCAGCGCATCGCGGTAGGTGCTGCGCACCCGACCCATGCGGCCCGCGCCGAAGTTCTGGCCGAAGATGCCGCCGATGGCCCCGGAGAGGGCGAAGATCCCGCCGAAGACCACCACCGTCAGCCGCCCGATCACGGCCCAGGCGGCCATTGCCTCGTCCCCGTACTGGGCCATGACGATGGTGAGGAAGTAGTTGCCCGCCGGGGTGGAGAGCTGGGTGGCGATGGTGGGCAGGGCGACGAGGGCGTAGGGCCGCGCGAGCCTGCGCAGGGTACGCAATCGGGGCCTGTCCACTAGGCGCATCTGGTGGATCGCAAAGTAGAAGGCCAGCCCCATGAGGGCAAAGCGGAAGAGCACCAGCCCGATGGCGGCCCCGTCGAGGCCCCATTCCAGATAGAAGATCAGGAAAGGATCGAGCGTCAGCAGCACCAGGCCCGAGAACATGGTGATATACATGGCCTTGGCCCCGTAGCCGTAGGCGCGGAGGGTGCCCGAGCAGACCAGGGCGAAGGCCATGGGCACCAGCGAGGGGATGGTCATGGCCAGATAGCGCGCCGCCAGCCGGGCCGTCTCGCCCTCGGCCCCGGCGAGGGAGAGGAGCGCCTCGCGGTTGCCCACGATGAGGCCCGCCACCAGGGCCATGACGGACATGGCGATGAGGATGGCCGCCCCGGCCTGGCGCCGGGCGAGATCCGGCTGGCCCTCGCCGATGGCGCGGGAGATGAGCGCCGTGGCGGCGATCATCAGGCCGACGCCGATGGAGACGGAGAAGAATTGCACCGCATAGGCAAAGCCGATGGCGGCGACGAGCTGCGGGTTGCCGAGCTGCGAGAGCCAGAAGAGGTTGGCCGCATCGACCAGGAAGACGAAGGTGATGCCGAAGGCGCCCGTCGCGGTCATCCGCACCACATGGCCCATGGTGCCGCCGCTCAGGAAACGCCCCTCCTCCATCAGGTCATTCCGCTGCCTGCGGCAGGGCGCCCTGGAAGATCGTCTCGCGCCCCGGCGCGGGGTGGCGGGGGATCAGCATGGCAAGGCAGAAGGAAGTGCCCGCCATGGCCGCCGCCAGAAGGAAGACCGCCGCGGGGGAGACAAGCCAGAGCAGGCCCAGCAGGACCGGCAGGAAGACCGCCGCGATGTGGTTGATGGTGAAGGCCACAGCGGCGGTGGGGGCGATGTCGGCGGGATCGGCGATCTTCTGGAAGTAGGTCTTGAGCGCCAGGGCGAGGCCGAAGAAGAGGTGATCGAGCACGTAGAGTGCGGCCGCCACGAGGACGCCCCAGCCCATGTAATAAACCCCGCCGTAGGCCAGGAAGACGCAGACCAGCCCGATGTACTCGAAGCCCAGGGTGCGCCTCTCGCCGAAGAAGCCCACGGCCCGGCCCATGAGGGGCGCAAAGATCATGTTGGCCACCAGGTTGATCAGGTAGAGGGCCGTGATCTCGTGCACCTGGTAGCCGAACTTCTCCACCATCATGAACCCCGCGAAGACGACGAAGATCTGCCGCCGCGCGCCCGACATGAGCTGAAGCGCGTAGTAGAGCCAGTAGCGGCGGCGCAGGATCATCTTCTTGTGCTGCGGCGTCGGCGCCTCGAACTGGGGATAGGCCAGCATGGCGAAGAGCGCGATGACCACGGTGACGCCGCCGCCCGCCAGGTAGACCATGTTGTAGGAGAGGTTCAGCGTCTCCCAGAGGCCCATGATCGCGAGGTAGGCCACCAGCGTGGCGAGCGAGCCTGCCGCCATGAGCCAGCCCAGCATCCGCGGTGCGTCCTCGATCTTGAGCCATTGCAGTTGCAGCGATTGATTGACCGTCTCGTAGTAGTGAAAGCCGATGGAGCTGAGCATGGTGATTGTCAGGATGCCGCCCATGGAGGGAAACCAAGCGGTCACCGCCGTGGCCGCCCCCAGCAGGACGAGGGAAACCAGGCCCAGCACCTGTTCGCGCACGAAGATGATGATGGCGATGACCCCGACGGCCAGGAAGCCGGGGATTTCGCGCACCGTGTGCAACAGGCCGATGTCGCTGCCGTCGAAGTTGGCCGCCTCGATGACGAAGTTGTTGAGCAGCGCCGACCAGGTGTTGAAGGCGATCGGCATGGCCAGCGCCATGAGGAAAAGAAGCGCCACGGGGCGCCGCCAGAAGGGCAGCCGCTTGGCGTCTTCGAGGGTGATGTACTGGGCCATGCATCTGCTCTACGCCCAAGGGCGGAGATTGACGACCCTCAAAATCGCGCGGGCGCCCTGCGGCGATGCACGCTTGGCGCTCAGTAGAAGCTCTGGGGGTCGATGTCGACGGCGAGGCGCATCTCGCCCTTGAGGGTCACCTGGCTGACCCAGGCGGCCAGGGCCTCCTGAAGAGGCGCGGCCTTGTCGGCCTTCACAAGAAGGCGCACCCGGTGGCGGCCCCTGATCCGGGCGATGGGCGCGGGCGCCGGGCCGAAGACCTGGGCCCCGATGCGGCGCAGGGGGCCATCCTGCCGGGCCAGCAGGTTGCCCGCATCGAAGACCTGGCCCACCTCCGGCCCAGAGAGGATGATCCCGGCCATACGGCCATAGGGCGGCACCCCCGCCTGGGCCCTCTCGCGCGCCTCGGCCCGCCAGAAGCCCTCCTCGTCGCCCGCGAGGATGGCGCGGATCACCGGGTGTTCGGGCTGGTAGGTCTGGAGCAGGGCCGTGCCCGGCGCCTCGGCCCGGCCGGCCCGGCCCGCCACCTGGCGCATCAACTGGAAGGTCCGCTCCGCCGCCCGCAGATCAGAGCCCATAAGCCCGAGATCGGCGTCAATCACCCCGACGAGGGTGAGCTTGGGGAAGTTGTGCCCCTTGGCAACAAGCTGGGTGCCGATGACGATGTCCGCGGCCCCCTCGGCGATCTGGGCGATCTCGGCCTTGAGCGCCCGGGCGGAGCCATACATGTCCGAGCTGAGGGTGGCGATCCGCGCCCCCGGCCAGAGCTCGGCCGCCTCCTCGCCCAGGCGCTCCACGCCGGGGCCGACGGGGGCCAGGCGGCCCTCCACCTCGCAGGAGGGGCAGGCCTCGGGCATGGGTTTGCTCTCGCCGCACTGGTGGCAGATCAACCGCTTCAGGAAGCGATGCTCGACCATGCGGGCATCGCAGTGATCGCAGCCGATCTGGTGGCCACAGGCCCGGCAGAGGGTGACCGGCGCGTAGCCACGCCGGTTGATGAAGAGCATCGCCTGCTCGCCCTTCTCCAGCCGTGCCGCCACCTCCTTCTGGAGCGTGGGAGAGACCCAGCGGTCCGCCGGGAGGCCCTCGTCGCGCATGTCGATGGTGCCCATGGTGGGCATGACGGCGGGGCCGAAGCGGGAGCTGAGCTCCAGCCGCCGGTACTTGCCCGCCTCCACGTTGACCCAGCTTTCAAGCGAGGGCGTGGCCGAGGCCAGGACCACCTGCGCGCCGCAGATGGAGGCCCGCAGGACAGCCATGTCGCGGGCATTGTAGAGGACCCCGTCCTCCTGCTTGTAGGAGGTGTCATGCTCCTCATCGACGACGACCAGGCCGAGATCCCGGAAGGGCAGGAAGAGCGCCGAGCGGGCGCCGATGACGAGCTGGGCCTGGCCCTCGCCCACCATGCGCCAGATGCGGCGGCGTTCCGTCATGGTGGCGCCCGAGTGCCATTCGGCGGGCTTGGCGCCGAAGCGCTCCTGCACGCGGGTCAGGAACTGCTCGGTCAGGGCAATCTCGGGCAGGAGAACCAGCGCCTGGCGCCCGGCCCGCAGCGCGGCGGCGACGGCCTCGAGGTAGACCTCCGTCTTGCCCGAGCCGGTGACGCCGCGCAGCAGGGTGGTGCCGTAGGTCTGGGCCCGCACGCCCTCCGCCAGGCTCTCGGCCGCCCGCGCCTGATCTCCGGTGAGCTCCTTGCCGGGCAGGTCCGGGTCCAGCGGGGGATAGGGCAGATCGCGGGGGCTCTCCTCCTCGCGCACCGCGCCCTGGCTGACGAGGCCCTTGACGACAGAGGGGGTGACCCCTGCCATTTCGGCCAGCTCTTTGAGGGTGAAGGAGAGATCGCCGTACTCGGCCAGGGTTTCCAGAACCCGGCGGCGGGCATCGGTCAGGCGCTCCGGCTCGCCCGTGCCGCGGCGGTAGATGCGCCGCATCGAGGGCGGATCACCGAGGCCGGGCGCGCGGGTCGCCAGGCGCAGCATGGCGGGCATGGGGGTAAGCGTATAGGCGGCGGCGCGGGTCAGGAACTCCTGCATCTCGGCGCGCATCGGCGGCGCGTCGAGCACCCGGATCACGGAGCGGATCTTGCTCAGGTCATAGTCGCCCTTGCCGGGCCCCCAGACCAGCCCCAGCACCTTGCGAGGCCCCAGCGGCACCTCCACGAAGGCGCCCGCGAAACAGCCCCCCTCGGGCGCGCGGTAATCCAGCGCCCGGCCCAGGGGCTGGGTCGTCAGGACCGCCACCAGATCGCCCTGGCGGAAGAAAGAGACATCGCTCACCTGGCGGCTCCGGGCTGGCAAAAGAGGGTTTCGGGGGCATGGATCATAGGATAGATGCAAGATCAACGCTCCCCTCCGCAACTGCAAGGAACCGAGATGAAATTTTTTGTAGATACCGCCGAGATCGAGGCCATCAGGGAACTGAACGATCTGGGAATGGTCGACGGGGTCACCACCAACCCCTCGCTGATCCTCAAGTCCGGCCGCGACATCCTCGAAGTGACCAAGGAAATCTGTGACCTGGTCGAGGGCCCCGTCAGCGCCGAGGTGGTGGCCCTGGAGGCCGACGCCATGATCGCCGAGGGCCGCAAGCTGGCCGAGATCGCCGAGAACATCACCATCAAGCTGCCCCTGACCTGGGACGGCCTGAAGGCCTGCAAGGTGCTCTCGGACGAGGGCCGGATGGTCAACGTCACGCTCTGCTTCTCGGCCAACCAGGCGCTCCTGGCCGCCAAGGCCGGGGCGAGCTTCATCTCTCCCTTCATCGGGCGCCTGGACGACATCCACCTCGACGGGCTGGACCTGATCCAGGACATCCGCACGATCTACGACAACTACGGTTTCGAGACCAACATCCTGGCGGCCTCCATCCGCTCGGTGAACCACGTGCAGGATTGCGCCCTCGTCGGCGCCGACGTGATGACCGCGCCGCCCGATGTGATCAAGAAGCTGGCCACCCACCCCCTGACCGACAAGGGCCTGGACCAGTTCATGAAGGACTGGGAAAAGACCGGTCAGAAGATCCTCTGATCCCCCGCGCCCGGGCCCCTGCGGGGGTCCGGGCCGCCCCGGTCGCGGCGATTGTGCCTGAATCGGGCGCAAATCCGCCACGAGCGGCCATTTTGTTGCAATCAGGGGCAGACCCGGCAGGCACGGAATGGTATGAGTCTGGAAAACAAAAAACCGGACCGAGCATGAGCAGCACCCCCAAGATAGACGACGCCCTGCGCGAGGCGATCATCTCGCAGCCGGACGTCATCCTCGACGACAGCGATGTGATGCAGGCCCTGATCGCCGCCAACGAGCGGGCCATCGGCGGCAACATCGTGGACCTGCGCGGCATCGCCATGGAGCGCCTCGAGAAACGGCTGGACCGGCTGGAGGACACGCACCGCAGCGTCATCGCCGCGGCCTACGAGAACCTGGCGGGCACCAACCAGATTCACCGGGCGATCCTGCGCATGATGGACCCGACGGAGTTCGAAGGCTTCCTGCGCAACCTGGGCGGCGAGGTGGCGGACATCCTGCGGGTCAATGCCGTGCGGCTGGTGCTTGAATCGGTCCAGAACGACGACGATCCCGCCGTCCAGCGGCTGGGAGAGGTGCTGCGCGTGGCCGAGCCGGGCTTCATCGACGACTACGTGACCCAGGGCCGCGGCGGTGCGCTGCGCACCGTGACCCTGCGCAGCCTCCAGGGCGGCGATCCGGTGCTCTATGCCGACAAGGCCGACTGGATCCGGTCGGAGGCCTGCCTGCTGCTCGACTTCGGCGAGGGCCGCCTGCCCGGGCTCCTCGTGCTCGGCTCGGAAGATCCGCACCAGTTCGGACCGCAACAGGGCGCGGACCTGCTGACCTTCTTCGCCGGCGTCTTCGAGCGCGCCATGCGGCGCTGGCTCTCTTGAGCGGGGGGCGCGGCGCCCAGCACCAGGGGCTGATCAGCCCCGCCGCGCGCGACGCGCTCCAGACCTGGCTGGATCATCAGCGCAGCCTCAAGGGGGCTTCCGAGAACACCATCCTGGCCTACCAGGGCGATGTCGTCGATTTCCTCGCCTTCATCACCGCCCACAAGGCCAGCCCCCAGGGGCTCGCGGCCCTGTCGCGGCTCAGCATCACGGACATGCGCGCCTGGATGGCCCACACGCGGGCGGGCGGGGTTGGCCCCCGTTCTATGGCGCGCAAGCTTTCGGCGGTGAAGGCCTTCTACCGCTGGCTGGCCGAGCGCGAGGGCTTCGAGCCCACGGCGGTTCTGTCCACCCGGGCGCCGAAGTTCCAGAAGAAGCTGCCCCGGCCCCTGGCGGTGGATGCGGCCCGCGCCCTCATCGACTGTGTTGAGATGCAGTCCGACAGGCCCTGGGTCGCGGCCCGGGACGTGGCCGTCCTGACCCTGCTCTGGGGCTGCGGATTGCGCATTTCCGAGGCCCTGGGGCTGAGGGGGCGGGATGCCCCCCTGCCCGCCTCCCTGCGGATCGTGGGCAAGGGTAAAAAGGAACGGATGGTCCCCGTCCTGCCCGCCGCGCGGGACGCGGTGAGGGCCTACCAGGCGCTCTGCCCCCATCCGGCGGAGGCCGAGGGGCCGCTTTTCCGGGCGATCAGGGGCGGGCCGCTCAATGCCCGCACGGTGGCCAAGGTCATGGCCGAGGCGCGGATGCAGTTGGGCCTGCCTGCCAGCGCCACGCCCCACGCCATGCGGCACAGCTTTGCCACCCACCTGCTGGACGCGGGCGGCGATCTGCGGGCGATCCAGGAGCTCCTGGGCCATGCCTCGCTCTCCACCACCCAGGCCTATACGGCGGTGGACACGGCGCGGCTGATGGAGGTCTACAATCGGGCCCACCCGAAGGCAGGCTGAGGCTCAGCCGCCGCGCAGGTTGGCGACGAAATCCCTTGCCGCGACCGTCGGGTCCTGGCGCCCCGCCGCCACCTCGTCGCTCAACTCTTCCAGGGCCGCGCGGGTCTCGGCCGCCTGGAGCTGGGCCAGGAGCCGCTGCTTGACGTCCTCGGTGAACCAGTAGCGCGCCTGGGCGGCGCGGGTCCTGTCCCAGAAGCCCTCGGCCTTGCGCCAGTCGGTGAGCGCCTGCATCTGCTCCCAGGCCTTCTCCAGTCCCGCCTCCTCAAGCGCCGAGACGGTCATGGCGCAGGGAAAGCCCTCGGGGTCCTGGGGCCTCTTGCGCAGCAGGCGCAGGGCCCCGGCATAGTCCGCCCGGGTGCGGTTGGCCGCGGCCTTGAGGTCGCCATCGGCCTTGTTGATCAGGATGATGTCGGCCATCTCCATGATGCCGCGCTTGACGCCTTGAAGTTCGTCCCCGCCGGCCGGGGCCAGAAGCAGGATGAAGAGGTCCGACATTTCGGCCACGACCGTTTCGGACTGACCAACGCCGACCGTTTCGATCAGCACCAGGTCAAAGCCCGCCGCCTCGCAGAGGCGCACCGCCTCTCGGGTGCGTCGGGCCACGCCGCCCAGGTGGGTCTGGCTGGGGGAGGGCCGGATGAAGGCATCGCGCTCGCGGCTGAGCTGGTCCATCCGCGTCTTGTCACCCAGGATCGAGCCGCCCGACCTCGAGGAGGAAGGATCGACGGCCAGGACCGCCACCTTGAGCCCGCGGGCAATGAGCATCATGCCGAAGCTTTCGATGAAGGTGGACTTGCCGACGCCCGGGGTGCCCGAGAGGCCGATGCGCAGGGCCTGGCGCTCCTGCGGGAGGGTGGCCAGCAGTTCGGCGGCACGGGCCCGGTGATCGGCGCGGCCGGATTCCACCAGGGTGATGGCCCGCGCCAGGGCCCGCCTTTCGCCCGCGGCGACGCGCCGGGCCAGATCTTCGATGTCCACTTTCATGGCGGCAACTTTTGCGGGCGGCGCGGCGGAATGTCCATCCCCGGGCTTGGCGGCACAGGCGCTTTGGCCGATAAGGCGGGCATGTCCACGCCCCTGCCCATCGACGCTGTCCTGCCCGAGGTGATCGCGGCCCTGCGCCGCACCGGGCGCCTGGTGCTCCAGGCCCCGCCCGGCGCGGGCAAGACGACCCGGGTGCCGCTGGCGATCCTCGAGGCGGGCCTGACCGAGGGGCGCATCCTGATGCTGGAGCCGCGCCGCCTGGCGGCCCGGGCCGCCGCCGAACGCATGGCCGAGAGCCTGGGCGAGAAGGTGGGCGCGCGGGTCGGCTTCCGGGTGCGGGGCGAGGCCGCCGTGAGCCGCGAGACCCGCATCGAGGTGGTGACGGAGGGCATCCTCACGCGCATGATCCAGGAGGCACCGGACCTGCCCGGCGTGGGGGCGGTGATCTTCGACGAATTCCACGAAAGATCGCTCAACGCCGATCTCGGCCTGGCCCTGGCGCTGGAGGTGGCGGAGGCCCTGCGGGAAGACCTGCTCCTGATGGCCATGTCCGCGACCCTCGATGCGGGCCCGGTGGCCGAGCTGATGGGCGCGCCGGTGGTCACCTCGGAAGGGCGCAGCTTTGCCGTGGCGCAGCACTGGCTGGAGCGGCCCCTGGGGCGGCAAAGGTTCGAGCAGGCGGTGGCGGACCTGACGCTGAAGGCGCTGGCCGAGAACACGGGCTCCGCCCTGGTCTTCCTGCCTGGGGAAGGAGAAATCCGGCGCACTGAGGCGCTTCTGAAGGGCCAGGTGGCGGAGGATGTGCTGATCGCGCCGCTTTTTGGCGCGATGGACTTCAAGGCCCAGCGCCAGGCGATCAGGCCCGCGAAGAGCGGGCGCAAGGTGGTCCTGGCGACCTCGATCGCCGAGACCTCGCTGACCATCGAGGGCATCCGCATCGTCGTGGATGGCGGGCGGGCGCGGCGGGCGCGGTTCGATCCCGCCTCCGGCATGTCGCGGCTGGTCACGGAGCGGGTGACCCGGGCCGAGGCGACACAGCGCGCCGGTCGGGCGGGGCGGATGACGGAAGGTGTGGCCTACCACCTCTGGACGCGGGGCGAGGAGGGCGCGCTGGCGGCCTACCCGCCTGCCGAGATCGAGGTCGGAGACCTCAGCGGCCTGGCGCTGGAGCTGGCCCTCTGGGGCGCCGAGGCGGAGGACCTGGCCTTCGTCACCCCGCCCCACCCGGGCCGCCTGGCCGAGGCGCGGGCGCTCCTGCGGATGCTGGAGGCGCTCGACGGCGCGGGCCGCATCACGGATCACGGGCGCGCCCTGGCCCGCCTGCCCCTGCACCCCCGCCTGGCCCACATGGTGACCCGCGGCGGGCCACGGGCCGCTGCCCTGGCGGCCCTCCTGGCGGAGCGCGACCCGCTGCGCGGCGCCGGGGTGGACCTGACCCTGCGCATGGATCTGATCGAGGGCCGCCGCAGCGATGCCTCGGCCCATGCGGGCGCCCTGGCGCGCATCCGGCAGGAGGCCAAGTGCCTCAAGCGCCAGAGCGGCGGCGGCGGACCCGAAAGCCTCGGCACCCTCGCGGCCCTCGCCTACCCCGACAGGATCGGCCTGCGCCGCAAGGGGGAGGCGCCGCGCTTCGTGCTTTCCGGCGGCAAGGGGGCGGTGCTGCCCGCGGGCGATGCCCTTGCCGGGGCCCGGCTCATCGTCGCCACCGATCTGGACGGCGACCCGCGCGAGGCGCAGGTGCGCCAGGCCGTGCGCCTGGAGGAGGCCGAGCTGCGCGAGACCTTCCCGGGGCAGATCGCCTGGCAGGCGCTTTGCACCTGGTCGCGGCGCGAGGGGCGGGTTCTGGCGCGTCGGCAGGAGCGCTTCGGCGCCTTGGTGCTCGAGGACCGGGCCTGGGCCGAGGCGCCGGAAGAGGAGATCGCACGCGCCATGCTGGAGGGCGTGCGCCAGCTGGGCCTCTCCCCCCTGCCCCCGGCGCGCCGCTTCCTGGCCCGGGCGCGGCTGATGCAGGCCCCCTTCCCGGATTTCTCGGACGAGCACCTGATGGCGACGCTTGAAGAGTGGCTCTTGCCCTATCTGACGGGCGTGCGGACGGCGGCGGACTGGAAGCAGTTCGATCTTCTCCCCGCCCTGCGCGCCCGGCTGGACTGGGACCAGCAGCAGGCCCTCGACAGGGCCGCGCCCGCCCATTTCGAGACACCCTTGGGGCGCCGCATTCCCATCGACTACGCCGAGGCGCAGCCGCAGATCGCCCTGCGCCTGCAGGAGGTCTTTGGCGTGACGCAGCACCCAACGGTGGCCGGGCAGCCCTTGCAGGTCACGCTGCTTTCCCCTGCCCAGCGCCCGGTGCAGGTGACGACGGACTTGCCGGGCTTCTGGCAGAGCTCCTACCAGGAGGTCCGCAAGGAGATGCGCGGCCGCTATCCCAAGCACCCCTGGCCGGAGGACCCGACCCAGGCCGACCCGACCCTGAGGGCCAAGCGGCGGGGGCAGTAGATCAGTCGTTGTCGGTGAGGCCCGCCCCGGCCCCCGCGCGGCGGGAGGCCTCGCTTTCCGGCACAAGGGTCTTGGCGGCGAGGGACTGGAGCAGCATCTTAAGCTCGGGCTGGAGGGCGATGCGGGAGGCAGGGAGCGGCGGCGCGGGATCCGTGGGGATCGCCTGGGCCTGACGTGCTTGGTTGTCGATTCGCACGAGGAATGGCTGGGCCTCGGCATAGCTTTGCAGCAGCTCTAGGGGCAAATCATCCGGCAGAGCGCCAGGCCTTTCCTCTCGCTGGGTCGCCTCGGCCAGGGCCATGAAGAGCGGCGGCAGGTGCAGGATCGGCCCGCCGGGCAGGGCCTCGAGCGCGCGCCTCAACTGCGCCGGGTCGCGCCCTGCCGCCAGGTGACAGAGGGCGGCCCGGCCAAAGAGCGTGGCCTGCTCCGGCGGCGCGCCGCCCCCGCGTGCGGCCTTGGCGCAGAGCACCGTCACCTCGTTGGCAGACCGGCTCATGCGCCGAAGACCGGCAGCCACCAATCGTCCGCCCGGTCCGGCAGGTCCGCGGCCAGCGGCGCGCCCTGACAGAGAGTGATGCGGGTCCAGCGGTCCGACTTGGGGTCGAACTTGGCGGCGCCGAAGAAGGCGAGCTTGCAGCGCAGCATGTCGATGGGCAGGCAGGAGCGGGCGATGAGGTTGTCCCTAATTTCACCGTAGGGGTGGCTGGTGGCGCGCTGAACCCGCGCGACGGCAAGGCCGTGCTCGGGCTGCGCGGAGAGAAAGGCGGAGAGCGGGCTGGCAGCCTCCGGCAAGGCCAGCCGCAGGACCTTGATGCGGCGGCCGATGTCGAGAGGGCTTTCCAGCTCTGCTCCCGGCTCCTCGAAGCGCAGGCCGAGGCGCGGCTCCTGCTTGGCCTCCGAGACGTACCAGAATTGCCCGCAGGCCACAGGATCAGCGTAGTCCGGCGCCAGGGCCCAGGCGAAATGCGTGTCGATCTGCCGGGCCAGCGCCTCCGTATCCGCTAGGTGGGGCGGCAGGCTGAGGCCGTCGTCGCCCATCATCTGAGCGAGGTCATCGACCAGCTCTCCGAAGGGTTCGATCAGGAGGGCCATCATCAGTTCCTGGAGGCCGGGCGAGAAACCGGAGGTGCCGCGCAACACGCGGTCAAGCGGGCGCGGCCCGTCGAACTGCACCAGGGAACGGGCCGCCGCCCACTCCTGCCGCAGCCCCTCGATGCGGGCCTGGTGGGCGGGATCGGGCACTTCCCACTCCGCCAGATGGTGCCCGGCCCGCTCGGCCAGCGCGGTGAGCCGCTCCGCCGCCTGCGCCTCGACGCGTGGCAGGGCGCGCACCCGGGCCAGGGCCGTCTCGCGCGCCAGCATCCAGTTGTTCAGAAGGACCGGGTGGGTCACCAGGAAGGGCGCCATGCCGAGGCCCGTGGCATTGCCGATGCCCAGATGACGTTTCAGTGCGGGCGCCAGGGGCCCGCCGCCCAGGTGCTCCACCAGATCGTGGGTGAAGTGGCGGATCAGCCAGACGGTCAGCATCTCGGCGGCGAAGGGGCCTTCCAGCCCGGGCCGGTCGGCGATCACCGCGCGATCCGCGATGCCGAACTTGCCGTTCCCATAGACCGCCGTGGTGCGCATCAGGTAGCCCACTTGGCGCACCATCTCTGCCTCGGGCTGGCGCCCTGCGCGCAGGGCCGCCACCACGTGGGCGAAGAGCCGGACGGACTTGTTGGCCCGGCTCAGGATCAGGTCCCGCTCGGTGAAGCGCGCGGCCTCCTGGAGCGGCGCCGTGGCGACGATGCGCGCCAGCTCCGCCGTGTCGGGGATGCCGTCGTAGAGGACGTAGGCCGTATCCCAGGCGGTGGCGATGACCCGATCCGTGCGCATTTCATCCGGCAGATCGGAGGCCACGGCGACGAGCGCATAGTCCCTGCCGCCGAGGCGCAGCGCATAGACGGCATGGCCGAAGCCCCGCGCGTCGATCTCCCAGACCGGGCGCGCCACCGTCACCCGCTCCGCCGCCAAGCGACGCGTCAGGCTGCGCAGGAAGCTGAGCCGGGTGGGAAACATCGACCCCATGCGCGAGAGGCGCATCACCTCTGAAGGCGGGCGCAGGGGCACCTGCGGGGGGATCGGCGCATCCTTCATTGTGGCCCGAAGCTCTCTTCGTAGAAGCGCAGCCAGTTGCCGCCCATGATGCCGTCAACCTCCGCCTCCCCCAGGCCCGCGGCAAGCAGCCCCTCCCTCAGGGTGCCGAAATCACGGTTATCACGGAACCAGGAGGGCATCGGCGGGAAGCCCGCGTTG
Source organism: Sulfitobacter sp. (assembly GCA_965212515.1). GTDB lineage: Bacteria > Pseudomonadota > Alphaproteobacteria > Rhodobacterales > Rhodobacteraceae > Sulfitobacter. The sequence continues at coordinate 2,542,529 of OZ243122.1, read as the reverse complement.
CCCGCCGAGCCCTCGCCGTAGTCGATGTCCTTGGTCCAGCGCCCGACCCGCATCCACTCCACCACGCTGTCGGGTTGGTCCTGGCAGAGATCGCTGCCGATCCCGAGCTGCGCCGCGCCATAGCGCCCGGCGGCCTCGGCCACCATTGCGCAGAAGCTCTCCAGCGTGCAGTCCGATCCGCCCTTAAGGTGATGCGGGTAAAGCGAGAAGCCGAGCATCCCGCCCGCCTGGGTGAGCGCCGAGAGTACCGCGTCGGACTTGTTGCGCAGAGCCGGGTGCCACCAGTGCGGGTTGGCGTGGGTGATGGCGATGGGGCGGCGCGAGGTCTCGATCGCCTCCAGGGTGGAGCGCTCGGCGGAATGGCTCATGTCGATGACGAGCCCGACGCGGTTCATCTCGGCCACCACGGCCCGGCCCATCCGCGTCAGCCCCGGGTCCTCCGCCTCGTAGCAGCCCGTCGCGAGGAGGGACTGGTTGTTGTAGCTGAGCTGCATGAAGCGCACGCCGAGCTGGTGGCAGATCTCCACCAGGCCGATGTCGTCCTCGATGGGGCTGGGGTTCTGGAAGCCGAAGAAGATCGCCGTGCGGCCGCTTTCCTGGGCAAGGCGCACGTCGGCGGCGCTGGTGCCCTTGAAGATCAGGTCGGGGTGGTCCTCGAACCAGCGATTCCAGCGCTCGAGGTTGAGGACCATCTCGCGGAAACTCTCATGGTAGGCGATGGTGACGTGCACGGCATCGACCCCGCCCTCCCGCATCTGGGCAAAGACCTTGGGCGAGAAGTTCGCATATTGCAGGTTGTCGATCAGGGGCGCCTTCATCGGGTCAGAGTGGCCGACGATGGCGCCTCACTCAATCACGAAAACGACCCTTGGGCATTGGCGCGGGACGTGTCGCTACCCCTTTGTCTTGCCCAGCGCGTGGGCCGAGAGGACGAGGAGGCCCCCGGCGATGGCCCAGTTCTTGATGAAGATCGACATCTGCCAGGGGTCCGAGGGGATGAGGTGGAAGAAGCTTGTGGCCAGGCAGTAGAGCGCAAGCGCCAGGGCCACCTGCCAGAGCCAGAGACCAAGGATCAGGGCCAGCCCGGCTAGGGCGTTGAAGAGGAGCGCGGGCCAGATCAAGAGGGCGGGCAGGCCCGCGCCGGTGAGGAGCTGCTGGGCCGGGGCCGGATCGAGCGCCTTCTGAAGCGCCCCCGCGAGGAACAGGAGGGCGAGCAGCAGGCGCCCGAGGCGCATCAGGAGCGTGGGAAGGGCCATGCTGGCAGCGCCGCCTCAGATTTCGTTGACCGTGCCGAGGGCGCGGATCGTGCCGGTCGGCCCGCCGGTGGGAGAGCCGCCGGGCGGTTCGTCTGTCACAGCGAGGGTCAGGGCGGGCACCTGTCCGCTGAGCGCCTCGGGCAGTGCGAGGCGGAGGCTCTCGCCCTCGGGCAGGAGGCCCAGCGAGATGGGATCCTGATCCGGCAGGATGGCCCAGAGCTCCAACACGCGGCCATCGGGCGCTGCCCCGGCGAGGCGGCGCAGGGCCAGCTCGCCGCGGGCAGGATCGACCACCGCCAGAAGCTCCAGATCGTCCACGTCGCCGCGCATCTGGGTGGCGAAAATCGGCCCCGGTTGATCCGGGGCGGGGGGCCGCAGGGTGGGCATGGCGACATAGGCCAGGGCCAGGAGGGCCGCCAGGGTCAGACCCTTCCAGACCCAGAGCCGTTCCATCAGGGGCACGCGCTTCTTGGGGAAGAGCTGTGCGAAGAGCCGCTTCTTGACGCGCTTGGGCGGCTCAACAGGCGCGATGCCGTCGGTCATGGCGACGAAGCGCTCCTGCCAGAGGGCGACGCGGGCGGCAAACTCCGTATCGCGGCGTGCCCTCTCGCGCGCCACGGTCAGGGCCTCGCCCTCGGCCAGGCCCAGGGCGAACTCGGCCGCCTGGAAATCGTCGTCGTCCCGGGGAGGCAGGGCAGGTTCGGTCATTCGCTCATGCACTCCCGCAGGGCGATGAGGCCCCGGCGCAGCCAGGTCCGCATAGTGTTCAGGGGCACGTTGAAGCGGGAGGCCAGGTCCTTGTAGGTTTCCCCCTCCAGATAGGCGCCGCGCAGGGCCGCACCGCGATCCTCCTCCAGCCGGTCAAGGCAGTCCGACAGGCGCGCCGCCTCGGAGGCGGCCACCGCCGCCTGCTCGGGCGAGGGGCCGGGCGCCGCCAGCTCGAGCCCGGGCGTGTCGATGTCCTGGTGGCCCTTGCGCCGCGCCCGCAGCCTGTCGATCGCGGTGTTGCGCGCGATGGTGATCAGCCAGGTCATCGGGGAGAGGCCGTTCGCCTGGTAGCGGTCGGCATTCTTCCAGATCTTCACGAAGGTATCCTGCATGGCATCCTCGGCAGCGGCGCGTTTGGTCAAAACACGCAGACAGACAGCAAAGAGTTTCCCGCCGACCCTCTCGTAGAGGGTATCGAAGGCTTCCCTGTCCTGCAGCGCCACCCGGGCGATGAGACGTTCGATTTCTTCGCGGTCCATCCCGGTGGTCACTCCGACACCCAGTTCCCGGGCACTATGGCAATGGCCCGCGCCCCGTGCAAGGTGCCCTTCCGGTTTGTCCCGGCGCCCTCTAGGGTCGGCCCGAACAGCAAAGGAACCGGCCCATGCCCAGCGACGATCAGGTCATCGAATATTTCTACTCGGCCCACTCGGCCTATGCCTATCTCGGCGCCTGGGAGCTTGACCGGATCGCCCGCGAGAGCGGCTGGCGGGTGGTGCATCGGCTCTTCGATTTCTGGCCCGTGGTCTCGGCCGCCGGGGGGCCGCCGCTGAAGGACCGCACCGGCGCGCACGTGGGCTACTTCTTCGGGCGGGAAATGAAGCGCTGGGCCGAGTGGCGGGAGCTGCCGATGATCTCCCACCGGCCAACCTTTCACGATGCGCCCCTGGCCTTGCCGAACGGTCTGATCGTCGCCGCCGGAGAGAAGGCCGACGCGCTCTCGCGGGCGATCCTCCAGGCCCACTGGCGCGACGATGCCGACATCTCGGACCAGGCGACCCTGGCGGCCCTGGCCGAGGCGGAGGGCTTCGAGGCCGCGCCCCTGCTGGAGCGCGCCCGGAGCGCCGAGGTGCGCGCCCAGCTGGAGGAAAACATCCAGGAGGCCATCGCGCGGAATGTCTTCGGCTCCCCCACCTACTTCGTGCGGGGCGACATGTTCTACGGGCAGGACCGGCTGGAGATGGTGGCCCGCGCCATCGAGCGCCCCTTCGACGCCTGACAGGGCGCGGCGGAGAGGGTGGCCGGACGATCTGACAGCGCCGCTGTCACAGAAGTTGTCCTTCCCCCTCCCGCCGCGCTAGAGCGATGGCGAGGGGTCCGTGAATCGGGAGGGCAGCATGGGCGCGAAAGAGCAGAGTTATGACGTGGTCATCGTGGGGGGCGCGATCTACGGATCGGGCCTCGCTTGGTGGCTGACGCAGGATGATCAGTTCACCGGCCGGGTGCTGGTGGTGGAGCGAGACCCGAGCTACACCTATGCCTCCACCAGCCACACAAACTCCTGCATCCGCCAGCAGTTCACCAATGCCACCAACATCCGCATCTCCCAGTTCGGCGTGGAGTTCATCCGCAACTTCCGCCACTTCATGGGGGGCGATCCCGAGGTGCCCGAGCTGGCCCTGCAGAGCTTCGGTTACCTCTACCTGGCCAACACGCCCGCCTTCGCCGAAAGCCTCAAGCAGGCGCGCGACCTGCAACTGGCCGAGGGGGCGGGTACACGCCACCTGAGCCGCGAAGAGATCGCCGCCGCCTACCCCTTCTACAACCTCGACGACATCATCGCGGGCAACATCAACACCCAGGACGAGGGCTACTTCGACGGTGGCACCATGTTCGACTGGTTCAAGCGCATGGCCCGCCGCAACGGGGCCGAATTCATCCACGACGAGGTGACGGGCATCGAGCGCAGCGGCAACCGGGTGACCCATGTCACCCTCGCCTCGGGCCAGCGCATCGGCTGCGGCACCGTTGTCAACGCCTCGGGACCGCGGGCCTACCTGACGGCGCAGATGGTGGGGGTGGATCTGCCGGTGCGGCCACGCAAGCGCTATACCTTCATCTTCGACGCGGCCGAGCCACTGGAGCAGGACCTGCCCCTGACCATCGACCCGTCGGGCGTGCACATGCGCAGCGACGGGCGCTACTACATGGCGGGCTGCCCGCCGAACGAGGACCCGGACGTGGCGCCGGACGATTTCGCCTTCGACCATTCGCTCTGGGAAGAGAAGGTCTGGCCGACCATCGCCACGCGGGTGCCCGCCTTCGAGCGGGTCAAGGTGATCAACGAATGGGTCGGCCACTATGCCTTCAACAGCTTCGACCAGAACGCCATCGTCGGCCCCCATCCCGAGATCGACAATTTTCTCTTCATGAACGGCTTCTCCGGCCACGGGTTGCAGCAATCCCCCGCCATCACCCGCGGCCTGGCCGAGTGGATCACCCACGGCGAGTACCGCGCGCTGGACCTCAGCCCCTTCAGCTATGACCGCCTCGAGGCGGGCCGCCACTTCGGCGAGAAGAACGTCATCTGACATCCGCACGATTTAACGAAAGGACATCACCATGAAACTCAAGAAACTGGTTCTGACCGGCGCGGCCGGGCGCCTGGGCTCCTACCTGCGCGAACCCCTGTCCCAGATGTGCGAGGAACTGGTCAGCACCGATATCGCCGAGGACATCGGCAAGCTCTACCCGGGTGAAAGCTACGTCCAGGCTGATCTGGCGGACTTCGACGCCGTGCACGCCGTGCTGGAGGGGGCGGAGATGGTCGTCCACTTCGGAGCCATCGTGGACGAGAAACCCTTCGAGGAACTGCTCGGCCCGAACTTCATCGGCTCCTACAACGTCTGGGAGGCGGGCTACCGCCAGGGCGTGCGCCGGGTGGTCTATGCTTCTTCCATCCACGCGGTGGGGATGCACAAGAAGCGCGACTTCATCGGCATCGACGCGCCGCACCGGCCCGATACCTTCTACGGCCTCGCCAAGTGCTTCACCGAGGATCTGGGCTCCATGTACTGGGACAAGCGGCAAATGGAATCCGTGCACCTGCGCATCCTCTCCTGCGCCCAGGTGAACAACGTCCGGGCCCTGGGCTCCTGGCTCTCCTACGACGACCTGATCCAGCTCGTGCAGCGCGCGGTGGAAACGCCCTCCGTCGGCTTCTCGATCATCTACGGGGTGTCGAACAACGACCGGGCGCCGGTGGACAACGCCAAGGCCTCCTTCCTGGGCTACCGGCCCAAGGACAATGCCGAGCAGTTCGCCGAGAAGATCCTGGCCGAGACCCCGGCGCCGGACCTGAACGATCCGGCCGAGATGCTCCAGGGCGGACCCTTCGCCAAGGTGGACCTGGGCCAGAGCGGACTGGCGCAGATGAACATCGTGAACGACAAGAAAGAAACCTGAGACCCTTCAAGGGCTCCTGGCGGGGCGGGCACCTTTGCCCGCCCTTTTTTCTTCAAGATGGCGGCACAAGCTGTGGCGCCGCTGCACCTCTCCCCCCTCTTCAGCACCACCTATGCCTTTGCCATAAGCATGCCACACTCGTTAGTGTAGAAGTTCACTAAGTCGGGAAAGGCACGCAGAAGCGGATCGCAACGGGCTTTTCGGCCGGAAACCCATCATTTTTCACGGGTTTCGACAAAATTAGGCCACGTTTCCCCATAGAATTGAAAATTGCAGTATTCCGGCGCGCAGCCTGCGTCGGGCCATTGGAGAGTGTGATGAAAATTCTGGCGGTCGACGACGATCCGATCATTCTGGAGCTTCTGGGTGAGTTCATCCTCATGTTGGGTGACCACGAGTTGACCATGGCGGAATCCGCCCTGGACGCCATCGAGGTGCTCAGATCCCCGGACTCCCCCCGGTTCGACTGCCTGCTGATCGACATCCAGATGCCCGGCATGGACGGAATCGAGCTCACCCGGACCCTGCGCGAGACCAAGCGCTTTGCCGAGACGCCGATCCTGATGCTTACCGCGATGACCGAGAAGCGCTACGTGGACCGGGCCTTTGCCGCGGGGGCCACGGACTACGTGACCAAGCCCTTCGACATCGAGGAGCTGTCCGAGCGCATCGCCAACGTGGAAGCCCAGGTGGAGGCGCGGCGCGCCCGGACCGGCAAGGTCTTTGCCGCAAATGCCGTGGCCGAGCAGGCCCAGGCCATCGCCCTCTACGAACCCCTGGTGATCCAGGAGGTCGACAATGTGATCGAGTACCTGGCGATGGAGAACTACATCGCCCAGCTCTCTCGCAGCGCGCTCTTCGGCTCCACCACCTTTGCCTTCACGGTGCGCGAGATCGAAGGCTTCCACGACCGCCTCTCGGCCTTCGAGTTCCACAGCCTCGTCTCAGACGTGGCAGAGGTCATCTCGGACACCCTGGCCGGGCATCAGTTCCTCATGTCCTACGCGGGCAACGGCACCTACGTCTGCGTCACCGAAAGCGGCTGGCGCCCAGACCCGGACCAGCTCAAGGATGCCGTGAACCTCGCGCTCAAGCGCAGCGAACTTTATGACAACCAGGGCCACCGGCTGGAACCCCAGGTCTGCGCCGGGGAGGCCGTGCGCCTGATCTGGAAGAGTGGCAATTCTGTCATGGATGCCCTCGCCTCAGCCCATGCCAGCGCCGAAGCGGCTTGCGCCGCCTTCGAAAAGTCCAAATATGATCTATGGACGGCAGGACAGACGGCGTGAAGGACATGGCAGTACAACTTCCCGGCATGGCCCGCGTGCGCGCGCGCTTCATTGAAATGCTTATTCCGCGGCACGATCAGATCGCGGAGAACGCGCTGGCGGCCTGGGACGGGGAAAGCGTGGACGAGATCACCGGCAACCTTTCCTCGGCGCAGCGGGTGCTGCACCAGATCGCGGGCACCGCAGGCTCCCTGGGCTTTCCCGATCTAGGTGCCAAGGCCAGCGCCTGCGAGAACGAGATCATCGCCCATCTGCAGGGCCCAGATGCCGATCTGGCGATCTGTCCCTTCGAGGTGATCCAGAACATCGACCTCTTCCTGCGCGACTGCCGCGACATCATCGAAGAGCAGGCCTAAGCCCGGGGGCGCGGCCCCTGCCCTACCTCACATTGAAATGACTGCTGAAAGGCCCGCTCAGTCCTTGCCGATGATCTGCTTGATCTGATCGGCCAGGGACATGGGATCGAAGGGCTTGCTGATTACGTCGCTCGCGCCGATCTCGCGCAACTCGTCCTGCTCGGACTGCTGGGCGCGCGCCGTCATGAAGATGGCCGGCACCTCCTGCAGATGCGGCATCTCGCGCATCTTCTCGAGGGTCTGACGCCCGGTCATGCCGGGCATCATCATGTCGAGCAGCATGACGTCGGGGGTGTAATCCTGGACCTGGCGCAGGGCATCTTCACCTGACTCGCATTGGACCACCTCGAACTCCCCGGTCATGTCCAGAGACATCTGGGCGATCTCCCGGATGTCGGCGTCGTCCTCAACGTGCAGAAGCTTGATCATTCTCGTGTCTCCCTAAGCCCTTATGGACCTAGGAGGCCACGCGCATCAAGGTCTCTTGCGCGTCTCTTGCAAAGTGACCTTTGGGAAGAATGAAGAAGAAGGTGGTTCCCACCCCCTCCTGGCTTTCGAACCCGATGGTGCCACCCAGGCCCTCGATGATCGCCTTGCAGATGGAGAGGCCCAGACCGGTGCCGCCCTTGGCGGTGCGGTCGGAATTCTCGAGGTCCGCGAAGCGCTCGAAGATCTTGTGCTGATCCTTGGCGGGGATGCCCGGGCCCTCGTCGCGCACGGCGACCCGGATGTCCGAGCCAAGGTCATCCACCTTGATGTCGATGCGGCTGTTGGGCTGGGAGAATTTGCAGGCGTTGGACAGGAAGTTGGTCAGCACCTGGATCACCCTGTTGGGATCGGTCTGCAGGTGAAGCGGCCTGTCCGTGCCCTCCAGGCGAATGTCGAGCGCGAAGCGCTGGCGCAGCATGGCGTTGGCGCGGTTGGTCTCCTCCACCAGCTCGCTCAGGTCCACGTCCTGAAGGTCGAACTCCATCTGCCCGGCCGAAATCTTCTCCAGGTCCAATATGTCATTGATGATGAGCACCAGACGGTCCGCGTTGCGGTGGGCGATTTCCAGCAGGGCCAGGGCCTTCTCCGGGATGTCCCCGGCGGCCTTGGAAAGCAGGAGCCCCATGGAGCCCTTGATCGAGGTGAGCGGCGAGCGCAGCTCGTGGCTCACCATTGAGATGAACTCCGACTTGCGGCTCTCGTCCTCGAGCCGGGCGGAAATGTCGTTCAGCATGATCAGGAAGCGGTTCTTCTTGTTCGCCACCTTGAGGAACTTGATCGAGGCGTCGAAGGGGACGCCCAGCAGGGTCAATTGGAAGTGGGTCAGGGTCTCGCCTGTGTCCTCCAGACGGCGGCAGGCCTCGGCGATCATCTGCACCGCCTCGCCATCTGCCAGGTCCCCCAGGGACTTCTCCTTGTAGGTCTCGATGTCCCAGCCGAAGCGGGCCATGGCGGCCCGGTTGAGATAGGAGAAGCGTTCGCTCTCGGCATCGACGATCCAGATATCGTCGCGCAGTTCGTCGAGGCTCTCGACGGTTTCCTGCTCGGCCATGAGCTGGTTGACCCTTGTCATGTCCGTCCGGGCGGAGATGGAACCGCCCCAGGAGCCATCGGCGTTAAAGAGCGGGATGACCGTGGTGTGGGTGAGCAGCAGCGTGCCGTCCTTGCGGCGCAGCGCGGTCTCGCCCTGCCAGGTCTTGCCCTGCATCAGGCCGGTGCGGATCTCGTCCGCGTCCTTGCGGGCGTGGTTGTCGAAGTAGATCATGCTCACCGGCTTGCCCAGGACCTCTTCCTGGGTGTAGCCGGTGGCCTTCTCGAACTCCTCGTTCACCTCGGCCAGGCAATGCTTGTTGTCCACCACGTTCACGATGACATGCTTGGACAGGACCTCCAGCCGCTGCGAAAGCGGCTGACGGGAGGCGCGCACCGCGCGCTTGCTTTCGCGCAGCATGACCACCGTGGGCAGGAGTGCGGCAAAGCCGATGGCCGGCAAAACGGCGGCCAGTTCGGCGTAGGGGGCGGTCACAATGTTCTTGGCTATGAAATACCAGGTTGCCGCCATCGAGGTGCCGCTCAACAGCGCAACCCGCGATTTTAGCTCAATATTTTGGATCGTCTTCGACATCATCAATGGACGCTTTCCGACAGAAAAGGGTAAATTTTAAACAGGCACCCCACGGGGGGATTACCCTGACTTTGTTGAATGCCAGTGTATGGTGGCAATAATGTGGCGGCCCTCCAGTATTTATGTGATGGCCCGCGGCCCCTCAGGAGGCGCGGGCGACGGTGCCTGAGACGTAGGCGGCGATGGTTTCGAGTTCGGTGCGCGATTTCACCAGGTTGGCATAGAGCCTCTTGTCGCGGCGGATGTCTGAATCAGCCGAGAGGCCGAGGATGCGGATCTTGGGATTCTCCTTCAGGATTTCCTCCACCAGGGCCGTGGCGTCGCCATCCGGCAGGGACCAGTCGATGATCACCACGTCCATCGCGTCCTGGTCCAGCACCTTGCGGGCGGCGGCCAGGCTGCCGACGTGGGTCACCTCGGCGACCGTTTCCAGGCCGGAGCGGATCACCTCGGCGAAGTCGAAGTCATCTTCCAGGTGCAGCACCCGCAGCTTGCGTTCGCCCGCTTCCTTGGGCTGGCTGGGGGCGTCGCGCTGGGTGGTGCCGCCCTCGGACAGGGGCAGGGTGAACCAGAAGACGGTAAAGGCGTTGGGAATGCTCTCGAAGCCGATCTTGCCCTGCTGGCGGGTGACGATCTGCTTGGTGATGTTCAGGCCCAGGCCGGTGCCGCCCTTGGCGCGGGTGTCGGAACTGTCGGCCTGCGAGAAGGCCTGGAAGAGCCGCGGGCGGAAAGCCTCGGGGATGCCGGGGCCGCGGTTTTGCACGTAGATGATGGCGCAGTCGTCCAGTCGCTCCACCTTGACGGTGACCTCGGTCTGCTCGTCGGAGTACTTGCAGGCATTGGACATGAGGTTGGCCAGGATCTGCTTGGTGCGGCCCATATCGGCCCGGACCCAGATCGGCTCCTCCGGGAGATCGGTGGCGATGGTGTTGGAATGTGTCGCCGCAAAGGGCGACATCTCGCGAACGGCCCCCTGGACGAGGTCGTTCAGATCGGTGCTCTCGAAATGGAAGGCCACCTCGCCCGAAGAGATCTTCTCCAGGTCCAGAATGTCGTTGACGATCATCGTCAGGCGGTCGGTGTTGGAGCGGGCAATGTCGATCAGGCGCTTGCTGGCGGCGCTGAGGCCGGAGTTCTCGGCGGCGTGGATCAGACCCAGGGCGCCCTTGATGGAGGTGAGCGGCGTGCGCAGCTCGTGGCTCACGGTGGAGACGAACTCGTTCTTGGCCTGCTCCAGCTCCTTCTGGTCGGTGATGTCGTTGATCTGGGCGATGTAGAAGTTGCTCTTGGTGTTCTTGTCGTAGGACCAAGAGATGTTGAAGAGGCCCCAGCGCTCCGCCCCGTTGCGGCAGCGGATGCGGTGTTCGCCCCGGTAGACGTCGTTGCTCTTGCGTTCGATGAGCGAGGTAGCGCCGTGGTACACCTTCTTCAGATCCTCGCGCGGCATGAGATCCTGCAGACGCACGTTGGCTGCCAGGGTGTCCCTGTCGAAGCCGCAGAGATCGCAGAAGGCCTCGTTCACATCGAGGAAGCGGCCATTGTCCGTTACCAGGGCCATGCCGATGGGGGCGGCGGTGACGACCTGCCGGAAGCGCGTCTCGCTCGCCTCCAGGGCATTGCGGGAGTGGCGCAGCTCGGTCACGTCGGTCTGGGTGCCGACAAGGCGCAGGGCACGCTGGTCGCAGTCGCGTGCGACCACCACGGCATCGGAGCGCATCCAGCGCCATTCATCGTCGGCAAAGAGCATCCGGAACTCCGAAACGGACCGCGGCGCGTGGCCCTGGATACAGGCCGTGTCGGAGGCGATGAGGGCCTCCAGATCGTCCGGGTGGACGCGGCCGAGGAAGGCCTCCTGGGGGTTCTCCAGGCGGGTGCCGGGATCGTAGCCCATGATCTCGAGCCAGGTGTCGCTCACCTCGGAGGTGCCGTCGCGCAAGTTCACGTCGAAGACGCCTATGCGGCTGCCCTTGAGCGCCAGGTCGTAGATCGCGCGGGTCTGGCGCATCTCGCGGATCGCCTCGACCTCGGCGGTGACGTCGCGCACGACGGCGGTAACGCGCGCCTCGCCCTCGTGGTTGAGCCAGGAGTTGCATTGAAGATCCAGCGTCAGTGTCTGGCCGCCCTTGGTCTGGCCGGTGGCGTTGTAGCCGCCCTCCTCGTCCGCGCCTTCGGTCACCAGGGCGTCGAAGGCCATGCCTTTCATCTCGGCCGCGCTGTAGCCGAAGGTGTCCTGCGCGCCCTGGTTCACGAAGCGGATCTGGCGCGCCTCGTCGAGCACCAGAACGGCGATCACGGCATTCTCCACGAGGGAGCGGTTCTCCTCCTCCCGGGCGTTGATCTGGCGGCTGCGCAGGGCGGCCAGCTCCGTCAGGGCGTCACTGCGGATGCGCTGGCTGCGCAGGGAGAAAAGCAGCATCAGGCTCAGGAGGGTGCCCGTCCCGAGGATGATGAGCGGCGTGTAGCTGGCAAAAGCCGCCTCGAAGGCGGGCGTGCTGGCGTAGCGCACGGTCCATTCGCGGCCGAACTGGTTGATCTGGTAGGTGGCCCCGGAACTGGCATCGCGCGGCGCACCGGTGCGGGAATCGTAGATCACCTGGTCCGCATTGGCCTCCGGGCCGTCGTAGACGGCAAACTCGTAGGCTGCCCCGAGGTTCGGCGAGAGGTTCATCAGCAGGTCGCGGCCCACGAAGGGGGCGTAGACCCAGCCCAGGAAGGGGGTCTCCCGCGCCTCGGGCCCGGAACCGGGGCCTGCGTAGACCGGGCGCAAAAGGAGAAAGCCGGGCTGCTTCGTCGCGTCCTGCACCAGCAGGATGCGCGGGGTCAGGCGCGGCTCGCCGGTTTCACGGGCCGCGATGGCGGCGCTGCGGCGGCCTTCTTCGAAGGTGATGTCCAGGCCGAGGGCCTGGCGGTTCGGCTCGAGCGGGGAAATGCGTTGGATGATGAAGCGTTCGGGGCCGTCCGTGTTGGGCCGGATGGTGAGCTCGGTCTCGCCCAGGGCCTCAACCTCGCGCAGGAAGGCGGCCTCCTCCCCGGCGCGGATCGGGGCGATGAAGCCGATGCCGCTGATCCCCGGCAGAAACTCGTCAATGCGCAGGGTGCGGACATAGTCGTCGAACTCGACGCGGGTCACCTCTTCCGAGGCCTTGATATAGGCGGCGGCGGCGCTGAGGCTTTGCAGATAGGTGTCCATCCGGCCCTGGAGGGCCTGGACGCTGTTGCCGGTCAGGCGGTCGAATTCCTCCTGCGCCCGGCTGTTGGTGCTGCTCACGCTGTTGGAATAGAGCGCCAGTGTGACCAGCGCCGCGACGGCGATGAGCAGAATGTCGAGTTTGCGCAACGTGCCACCGCCCTCTCATCTCAACCGGATGTCCCGTCCGGTTTCGGCTGAGTAACCCTTTGACCTCGATACAGGGCGGCGTGTTCGCCGCTCTTCGTTTTCTTTTTGTTCGTTGATAAGTGGAAAGGGTCCACCGATCAACCAGCATTGCCGGGGCGTGGGCCGCTAAATGCCTGTAAAAGCGGCCCCCGCGCCAGCAGCATAGGCCCACATGGCCGATTTGCTTCAAGCTTGAAGCAAATATTTGGCGAAGGATGTGCCAAATATGTCGCGTTTTCCGGGAGGAAGGCGGGTCGGACACACGGAATTTGCCCCGCTCCCCAGTCAAACGGCGACTTTGCCAAGGTTTTTCTTCACAATGAGGCCCGTTGGTGGGACATCTTGACCCAACGTCGCCTTGCTTAACCAGTTTCCCGGGGTCGGGCGCCCGCATTTCTGCGCCCCTATCTTTCCCGGCCAATTCAATTTGACCTGTAGCTTTCCGGATTGCCATGTTTCGTCTTCGCTTCGCCCCGCTCGTCATCCCGGCCCTGGCGCTTCTCGCCGGGGGCCTGCCCCTCTCCGCCGCAGCGGAAAGCCTGACCAGTGCCGTGCGCTCGGCGGTGACCGCCAACCCGGCGGCCCAGGCCGCCGACGCCGAGGTGCGGGCAACCCTTTTCGAGCTGATGGAGCTGCGCGGCCAGTATCAACCCGAAGTGACCCTCTTCGGAGAGGCCGGTGCCCAGGTGGTGGACAACCCCGCCTCCCTCTCGCCCGCCGACAATGGCAAGTGGCAGGAAACGGCCCAGGTCGGCCTCGGGGTCGAGTACCTGCTCTATGATGGCTACCGGCGCGAAAACACCGTCTACCGCAATGCCACCCGAGTGGACGCGGCGATCCTGCGGCAGCTCGACGCCTCGGAGACGCTCGCGCTGAACGCGGTCGAGGCCTACATCGACGTGGTACGCCTGCGCGGCCTGTCGCGGCTGGCGGCGGAGAACATCGCGCAGCACCGCGAGGTCGGGCGCCAGGTGGCGGAGCTGGTGACCGGCGGCCGCCTGCCCCAGAGTGACGGATTCCTGGTTCAGGACCGGATCGCCGCCGCGCGCGATGCAAAGATCAACATCGACCAGCAGTTGGCCAACGCGCTGGCCCGCTATGAGAAGGTCGTGGGCCATGCGCCGCAGGGCGCCATGAAAGTGCCGGGCCTGGGCCAGGTGCCCGCCAACCTGCGGGCGCTACAAAACGAGGCGGTGCGCAATTCCTACCGCGTCCGGGCCGCCGACAAGAAGGCGCGCGAAAGCCGCTTCGAGGGCAACATCAAGGAGGCCGACCGCCAGCCGCGCATCACACTCAACGGCGGCGTCACCTATGGCCTGAACCGCGAGGGCAACTCCTCGGACCGGTCGGACGCCTTTGTCGGGGTTCGCATGAACTGGACGCTCTACAATGGCCGCCGCCCGGCCCAATCCGCCGCCATCCGCGAGCGGGTGCGCCAGGCCGAGCTTGAGCGCCGCGTCGCCGCCGAGGAGGTGCGCGAGCTGGCCGCCCGGACCTGGAACGGATACCTGCGCAACGCCCAGCGCAGCGCGCTCCTGGCCGAGCAGCTGCGCGCCAACTTCCTGATCGTGCGCCAGTACCGGGAGGAGCTGGAGGCGGCCAAGCGGTCCCTGCTGGACCTGCTCGAGGCGGAGCGCACGGTCTTCAACGTGAAGTTCCAGAAGGCCAACGCGGACGCCGCCCTGAGCTTCAGCAAGTACCGCCTGCTGGCCGCCCGCAGCCGCCTGGCCCATCACTTCGGTGTCGGCGCGGCCCACCGGCCCTTCGCGCCCGACTACGAGGCGCGCGCCCTCAAGGCCCCGAGATCGGCCGTCTTCGATACGGTCGTCGAACCGCTGAGATGAGCGGCCCGGGCGGAAAGGGGGCCCTGGCCTCCGGGGCTGCCCCCGCCGCCCCGCCGGTGGCCCTGACGGAGGCGGGCGATCATCCCGGCCTTGCCATCGTCGCCTGGTTTGCCCGCACCCTCGGCCAGCCCTACTCCCAGGCCGCCGTCCTGGCGCGCCTGCCCAGCGATCCCGACCCGGCGGACCGGGCCCTCCTGTCGCGCGCCCTCGAGGCCGTGGGCCTGCGCTCGCGGCTGGTGACGCGGGATCTGCGGCGGCTCGATCCCATCGTCCTGCCCTGTCTGCTGTTCCATGCCGACAGCGGGCGCCCCCTGATCCTGCGTGAGCTCGACAAGCGCGGCAAGGTGGCCTTGGTGCTGGACCCCTTGGAGGGACCTCTGGAACAGGAGCTGAACCTCAAGACCCTGCGCCGGATGACCGATGGCCGGGTGATGCTGGTGACGCCGGACCTTACGCGCGGCGAAAGCCTCCTCTCGCCCGAGGCGCGGGCCAGGGGCGCGGCCTACCGGCACTGGTTCTGGACACCCTTCTGGGCCAACTGGGGCATCTGGGCGCAGATCGTCCTGGCCGTCTTCACCATCAACCTGCTCGGCCTCGCCCTGCCCCTCTTCGTTATGAACGTCTACGACAGGGTCATCCCCAACCTGGCCTACGTCACCCTCTGGACCCTGGCGCTTGGGGTGCTCATCGCCATGGGTCTGGACCTGCTGTTGCGGGTGCTGCGCAACGGGATGCTGGAAACCATCGGCAAACGGGTGGACGTGAAGGCCGCCACCCAGGTCTTCCGACAGGCCATGACGGTGCGGCTGCTCGACAGGCCCGGCGGGGCGGCGGGCATCACCAACAACATCCGCGATTTCGAGATGGTGCGCGAATTCTTCGCCTCCTCCACCTTCGTCTCGATCATCGACCTGCTCTTTATCGGGCTCTTCATCGCGGTCCTCTTCATGATCGTCGGCCCGGTGGCCTGGGTGCCGTTGGTAGCCGTGCCGGTGGTCCTGGTGCTCGCCCTGCTGGCGCAGATCCCCATCGGGCGCACGGTGGAGAAGGCCCAGGCCCTGGCCACGAAGCGGCACGTCGTGCTTGTCGAAAGTCTCTTCGGCATCGAAACCGTCAAGAGCCTCAATGCCGAGCCCACGATGCAGCGCGAGTGGGAGCGGGCGGTGGCCCAGTCGGCGCTCATCTCCGGGCGAACGCGCTTCTGGTCCAACTTCGCCATCACCGGCACGGTGGTGGTGCAGCAGGCCGTCTCCGTCGGGGTGATCGTCTGGGGGGTCTTCCTGGTGGCGGAGGGGCGCATCACCATCGGCGGGCTGATCGCGGCCAACATCCTGGCGGGCCGGGTGCTGGCGCCGCTGGGCAACATCGCCCAGACCCTGTTTCGCGCCCAGCATGCCTTCAAGGCCATGGGCGCCCTTTCGAGCTTCATGCGCCTGCCCTCGGAAACGCCGGATGTGGTCCAGCGCTCTCTTCGGGTGAGCAAGGGAGAGATGGAGTTCCGGGACGTGACCTTCACCTACCCCGGGGCCCCCCTGCCCTCGGTCAAGGATCTCTCCTTCCGGATGGCTCCCGGGGAAACGGTGGCCCTGCTGGGCCGTGTCGGATCGGGCAAGAGCACCCTGGGCAAGCTTTGCAACGGGCTCCTGACGCCGGACAGCGGGATCATCCTGGTGGATGGGCAGGAAATCGGCCAGTACGACCCAGCGGAGCTGCGCGAGGGGGTCGCCTACCTCACCCAGGAGACCGAGCTTTTCACCGGCACGATCCGCGAGAACCTCCTGATCGGGCGGCCCACGGCAACGGACGCGGAGATCCACCGCGCCCTCTACTTCGCCGCCATGGACGGCTTCATCGCGGAGAACCCCGAGGGGTTGAACCAGTTCATCGGCGAGAAGGGCAACCGCCTATCGGGCGGGCAACGGCAGGGCCTGGCGATCGCCCGGATGGTGCTGCGGCGGCCCCGCATCGCGTTCCTGGACGAGCCCACCAGCGCCATGGACCAGCAGATGGAGGCTCTCATCACCGGCCGCCTGGCCGAACTGGCGCAAGAGGGCATGGGCCTCATCCTCTGCACCCACCGCCAGTCGCTTGCCGACATCGCCGAGCGGGTCATCGTGATGGACCGCGGCGCCAAGTTGCTGGACGGGCCACGCGCCGAGGTCGCCGCCAAGCTGCGCGCCGCCTCCAAGGCCCGATCCCAGGCGGCGGGCTGAGCCATGTTCCGCAACAACCAGGACAACGAGTTCATCAACGACATCTCCGGGGCGGACCTGGTGGACCGGGGCGGCACGCAATGGCGGCTGCTTTTCATCCTGCTGGCCGGGATCGGCGGCTTCCTGGCCTGGGCCGCCCTTTACGAGATTGAGGAGGTGACCCGCGGCCTGGGCCGGGTCATTCCCTCAAGCCAGGTCCAGGTTGTCCAGTCCTTCGAGGGGGGCATCGTGCGGGCCATCGAGGTGGCCGAGGGCGATCTGGTGGAGCAGGGACAGGTGCTGATGCTGCTGGATGACACCGGCGTCACCTCGAAACGCGGCGAGCTGCTGGAGCAGCAGTCCGCCCTGCTGGCCGAGAAGGCCCGGCTGGAGGCCGAGGCGGGCCTGGCCGAGGCACCTCGCTTTCCCGATGGCTTGGAGGCGGAGAACCCGCTGGCGACGGCGGCGGAGGCCGAGGTCTTCCTCTCGCGCCGGACCCAACTGGACCAGGAGATCACGGTGCTGGAGAACCGCCTGTCCCAGCGCCGGGCGGAGCTGGCCGAGCTTTCGGCCCTGCGCGACAAGATCACCTTCACGCTGGAACCGCTGGACGCCGAGATCGCCCTCAGCGACAGCCTCGTGCGGAGCGGCGCCCTGCCCCAGATCGAGCTCCTGCGGCTTAAGTCCCGGCGCGCCGAGCTGGCGGGCGACCTGATCATCGCCGACAGCTCCGAGACCCGGATCGGCGCCGCCATCCGCGAGGCCCAGAGCCAGATCGAGGCCGCCCGCGCCTCCTACATCTCCTCCGCGCGGGAGAGGCTGGCGCGGCTTCAGGTGGAGCTGGCCGTGGTGCAGGAAAGCCTGCGCGCCGCCGAGGAGCGGGTGACCCGCACCGCCGTGCGCGCGCCGACGCGCGGCACGGTGAACATGGTGGCGGTGACGACCATCGGCGCCGTGGTCCAACCCGGCGGCGCCCTGGTGGAGATCGTGCCGCTGGATGACCGGCTGCTGATCGAGGTGGAGATAAGGCCCCAGGACGTGGCCTTCATCCACCCCGGGGCGCCCGCCAGCGTGAAAATCACGGCCTACGACTACCTCGTCTACGGTGCCCTGGAGGGCGCGGTGACGCGGATCGGCGCGGACACCATCGAGAACAGCCAGGGCGAACAGTTCTTCCGCATCGTGGTGGAGACGGACCGCACCAGCCTCGGCCCCGAGGAGGCGCCACTGCAGATCATTCCCGGCATGGTCGCCTCGGTGGACATCCAGACCGGGCGCAAGTCTGTTCTCAGCTACCTCGGCAAGCCGGTACTGCGGGCCTCCTCTGAGGCGCTGCGCGAACGGTAGGGTTACTTTGAGGTCGCGGTGAAGACCCCGTCCCAATCGGGGCCAACGGGGTTTTCCCGGATCTCGGCCAGGCGCGCGCGGTAGAGGGCGAGGTAGGTGTCGAGCCGGATGCTTGCCGCCTCGGCGGCGCCTTCCATCTCATCGAGCAGGTGCTCCGCCCTGGCCCACTCCTGGCCGCGATAGGCGGCGATCATGGCCGCGTTGAGGCGGGCCACTTCCTGGAACGCCGCACTCTCGCGCAGGGTCTCGTCCCCGAAGAGGCCAAAGACCTGGGCGGGCTCCGTCTTGCCCTTCACGCGGATCAGGTCCAGTTCCAGCACGGCAAGGCTGTCCTTCACGCCCGCCGCCGTGTCGCCGCCCAGGATGATGCCGACGCCGTAGGTCTTGGACTGGCCCTCCAGCCGGGAGGCGAGGTTCACCGCGTCGCCCAGCGCGGTATAGTCAAAGCGCGTGTCGCTGCCCATGTTGCCCACCACGCAGTCGCCCGTGTTGATCCCGATGCCGACGTCGATCCGGTGCACCAGCTCGCCCTCCTCGGCCCCGGCCAGGCGCTCCTCGTTCAGGGTCTCCACGTCGCGCAGCATCTTCAGGGCGGCCAGGCAGGCGGAGCGGACGTGATCCGAGTGATCGAGCGGCGCGTTCCAGAAGGCCATGACAGCATCGCCCATGAATTTGTCGATGGTGCCGCCGTGGTGGAGGATGGCATCGGATAGGACCGTCAGGAAGCGGTTCATCAGCAGGGTCAGGCCCGCCGGATTGTCTTTGAAACTCTCGGAGATCGTGGTGAAACCGCGCACGTCGCTGAAGAGGATGGAGAGGGGGCGGCGCTCGCCGCCGAGGATCAGGCGGTCCGGGTTCTCGGAGAGCTGGTTCACCAGGTCGGGAGAGACATACTGGCCGAAGGCGCCGCGGATCTGGCGGCGCTGCCGTTCTTCCCTAAGGTAGTTGATGGTGGCCAGGAAGATGGCGATCAGGATCACCGTGAAGGCCGGGTAGGTCGGGTCTAGCAGGGTGCCCTGCTCGACGAAGAGGTAGTAGGAGCCGCCCACGTAGCCGCCCAAAAGAACAATCGTCGCCAGCAGTGTCCAACTAGCCCCGAGCAGCGGCATGAGGCCAATCAGGAGCAGCCCCATCGCCCCGGTCGCCACCAGCTCGGCGCCATAGATCTGGGCCGGGCGTTCCAGCATCGTCTTGCCGAGGATGTTCTCGAGCACCTGGGCGTGGATCTCCACCCCCGGCATCGGCACCCCCAGCGGCGTCGCCCGGAAATCCTCCAGCCCGATGGCCGAGGTCCCCACGAAGACAAGCTGACCGGCGAGCCGGTTCGGGGGCAGGCGCCCCATGAGCACATCCCCGGCCGAGACGAAACGGGCCCGAGAAGAGGGCGCGAAGTGCGGCCAGACGCGCCCGTCCGAGGAGGTCTCGACGAGCTGACGAGCCACCACCACGCCCTCGATCCCGGCCTCGTTGGACTTGATGGCGAAGGCCCCGCCGCCCGTCGCCACGCGCAGCAGCTCCACCGAAAGACCCAGGCGGATCTGATCCTGCACCGACATGACCAGGGGCACCCGCCGGAAGACGCCATCGCTGTCGGGGCGCACCGTGAAGATGCCCCTGCCGCTGGCCTTGGCGTCGATCTTGGGCAGGTTCTGCACCAGATCGGGAAAGTTCAGCATCGCGGGCCGTGGATCGGGCCCGAGGAAGGCATACTCGACCTTGGGTCCTTCCGCTCGGTTGGCGAGTTGCACCTCCGCCGTGCGGATCGATGTCTCTCCCACGATCACCCGCGCCCGGGACAGCGCCTCGGCCAGGACCTCATCGCTGTTCGGGAGGGACCGGAGGGCGGTGCGCACCTCTGGCGGCAGGCTCGGATTGTCCTCGGCGATCACCTCGGGCGAGAGGCGGTCTGGATCGGCAAAGATGATGTCGAAGGCGATGGCCACGGCGCCCGCCTGGGTCGCCTTGGTGACGAGATCGGCAAAGACGGTGCGCGGCCAGGGCCACTGGCCCACCTCCTCGATGGAGCGGTCGTCCACGTCGATGATGGTGATCGGGTACTGGCCGGGATCGCGGGGATGGAGCTGCTGGTAGAGGTCGAACGCCTGGTGCCGGAATGTCTGGACGAACTCGTGATCCCAGGAGCGCACCAGCAGCAACAGGGCCAGCAGGCCCAGGGCAACGCTGCGGGCCCAATCGAAATTTCGGATGATCCTGCCGAGCCGCGCCATTGCAATCCAAGGTGGTTCTGCCGGAGCCTAGTCTGCCCTTACGTGATCTGGCAATGGTGGCTGCCTCGGAACAGTCCGCCGGGCGCGGGGAAGAATGTTTCGCGAAACGGCGAAAAGGGGGCTTTTTCTTGCCGATTCTGCCATTTTCTGCCATAGGTAGACGGTTCTTTATCAATTCATTTACCAAGGATTGGCCTGATGCTGCTTCAAGGCCCCCACGCTCCCGCTGCCGGGAAGGAAGTCGGACTATTGCCGTCCGATCCCGGAAATGCGTGGCACCTGCCCGAGGGTTTCGGGCTTTTCACCGCCAAATTTTCCCGCGAGGGCGCCGATCTGATCCTGGAGGATGCGGGCGGCGAACGCCTGCGCCTGGTAGACTACTTCGCCGGTGACACCCCCGCCGAGGTCCACTCTCACAACGGCGCCAGCCTTTCCGGCGCGGTTGTGGCACGGCTGGCCGGGCCGCTCTTTCCCGGACAGTACGCCCAGGCGGGCGGTGGCCGCGACCTGGCCGACGCCATTGGCCAAGTGGAGACGCTCGACGGGACGGCCTACGTGCAGCGGACCGATGGCGCCACGGAGGTTCTCGCGATTGGCGCCAAGGTCTTCCAGGGGGACGTTGTGCGCACCGGCGACAACGGGCTGCTGGGCATCACCTTTGCGGATGGCACCGTCTTCACCCTGGCGGCCGGTTCGCGGATGGTGCTGGACGAGCTGATCTACGACCCCGACGGAGCCGACAACAAGGGCGTCTTCAGCCTCGTCGAGGGATCCTTCGTCTTCATCGCGGGCCAGGCGGCAGCCACGGGGGGCATGGAGGTGAACACCCCCACGGCCACCATGGGCATCCGCGGCACGACGGTGAAGGTGGACATCCAGACCCGGGACGGCATCTCCACAGTCTCGGTCTCTCTCAACCCGGATTTCGACGGCGGCACCGGGGCGATCCAGCTCTTTACCCTCGATGGCGAGTTGATCGCCAACATCACCAGCACCGACTCGAAGTGGATCATCTCGCCGCCCGACAGCGCCATCCCCCCGATCGAGGTGGAGCGTACGGAAAGCGACATCGCGGACGATTCCATTCTGCTGAGCCAGGCCGTGGCGGCCCTGCAATCGGCCCTGAACAGGGTCGAGCAGGGGCAGACCTTCGTGGACCTGCCGCCCAGCTCGACAAGCGACGACGCGGGCCCACCGGGTGAGGGAGGCGATCTGGCCCCGCCGGGCGGGACCGATCCGGGTGACATTCCATCGGACGGAACGGACCTGGACGGCCAGGACGAGGGCCTGCCCGAGGGCGAGGGCAGCGAGGAAGGCACCGACGACGCCTCCCTCGCGCCGCCCAGCGCCCCGCCACCCGGACCCAGCGGGCCAAGCGGCGTCCCCCAGATCACCGTCACCTCTGTCCAGTCGACGGAGGACACGCCCCTTACCGGCAACCTCGGCGTGACGGACGCGAACGGCGACGAGGTGGAGGTAACCCTGACCCAGGGTGCCCAGAACGGGCAGGTCGTGCTTCTGGCGGACGGGACATTCACCTACACACCGAACGAGAACTTCGAGGGCACCGACAGCTTCACCGTCACCGCCACAGATACGACGGGCGCCAGCAGCGAGAGCGAGGTGACCGTCACCGTCGACGCGGTGAACGATGCGCCGGTGGTGACGGCGCTGCAGGCCAGCGGCAGCACCACCGAGACGGGCGCCGCTGGCGGGCCGGGTGCCGCCCCCGTCACGGGCAACTTCACCTACGCGGACGTGGACGAAACAGAGCCGGCAACCTGGTCCATCATCGCCGCGCCGGAGACAGTGGCGCCGCTCGGCACCATCACCATCAATGCGGCGACCGGCGTCTGGGACTACCTGCTGGACGAGGGCGCCGCCGACCCCCTGGCTGAGGGCGAGGAGGTGGTGGAGACCTACATCGCCACCGTTACGGATGCCGAGGGGGCCAGCGCGAGCGAGGTGGTCGAGGTCACCATCATCGGGGCCAACGACGGCCCTGTGATCGCCGAGGCACCCTTCAGCGGCACCCTGGCCGAGGACATCACAGGCTTTGCCAACCTGCCCGAGGGCGTCGCCGCGGCAGAGACGGAACCGGCTGCGACAGGCAGCCTTTCGGGGCAGTTCACCTTCTTCGACGTGGACCAGCGCGATCAACCCGGGGCCTGGTCCTGGCAGGCCGATCCCGGCAACGCGACCAGCTTCGGCGCCTTCGAGATCGACCCGCTGGCGGGCACCTGGAGCTACACGCTTGACCAGGCGGCGGCCGATGTCCTTGGCAACGACGAGAGCGTCACCGAAACCTACATCGCCACGGTGACGGACGAGTTCGGCGCCAGCGCGAGCCAATCTGTCACCGTGACCATCACCGGCTTCAACGATGCTCCGACCATCCTCTACTCCCTCGAGGACATCACCGGCACGGTTTTTGAAGAGGGCTTCGAGCCGGAGGCGCCGGGCGCCCCGGCCCTGGCGGCGTTCCGCGTGGCGGCCTTCGATGCCGCGGGGGCCGATGCCAGCGGCACCCTGAGCTACAATGACCCGGACGGTCAGCCCGATGAGACCGTCACCTGGAGCGTTGAGCCGGAGAACGCCAGCTTCGGAACGATGACGATCGACCAGGAGGGCCACTGGCACTACTTCCTGGACGAGGCTGCGGCCCAGTCCCTGAAGGAGGGCGAGGAGCGGATCGAGACCTTCACCGCGACGGTGACGGACGCGCTCGGCCAGGCCTCCTCGCAGGTCATCACCATCACGGTGATCGGGGCCAACGACGAATCCGAGATCATCGCCCTGCCCCAGGATCTGCAGGGCGCCGTGGCCGAGGGCGGCACCCAGACGGCCACGGGCACCCTCACCTACCTCGACCCCGACGCTGCAGAAGACGAGGTGGCCACCTGGTCCATCGGGGCCGACGGCGCGAGCCGGGGCAGCATGGTGATTGGCCCCCTCGATGGCGCATGGGTCTATGACCTCGACGATGCCCTCGCCAACGATCTGGGCGAAGGCGAGGTTGCGCAGGAGACCTTCACCGCGACCCTCACGGATGCCCTGGGCGCCACGGCGGCGCAGACCATCACCATCTCCATCACCGGGCAGAACGATCCGCCCCTCGCCACCGGCGGCGATACCTCCGGCATGGTGAAGGAGGCAGGCGATGATGGCCCCGGCATGCCCCAGGCAAGCGGCGCGCTGACCTACAGCGACCCCGACCTGGACGGGACCCTGGCCCTCTGGTCCGCCGCCGCCTCGCCCCTGAGTAGCACCAGCTACGGCCAGTTCGTTCTAGATCCGGGAAGCGGCGCCTGGACCTACGACATCGACCAGGCGGCGGCCGAGGCCCTGCAGGAGGGCGAGAGCGCGACCGAGGTCTTCACCGCCACGGTCACCGATTTCTTCGGCGCCAGCGACAGCATCGACGTCACCATCGAGATCAAGGGCAGCAATGACGCGCCCACGCTACTCGACACCAGCGCCAGCCTCACCGAGGACACGCCCGAGATCGTCATCGACCTGGCCGCACTCGGCTCGGACCCGGACGCGGGCGAGGATGGCAGCACGCTTTCCTACCAGCTCCTTTCGGCCACACCGGGCGGCACGGCGCAGATCCTGGGCAGCAGCCTGATCTTCACCACCGGCACCGACTTCCAGGAGCTGAGCCAGGGTGAGGCGGCCACGGTCGAGCTGCTTGTCCTCGCCACCGATCAGCGCGGTGCCACGGATACCGGGCAAGTCGGCCTGACCGTCACCGGCCTGAACGACGCCCCGACGCTGACCGGGGCCAGCCGCACCGTCGCGGAGGGCGATGCCCCCCTTTCCATCGAACTTGCCGCCCTGGCGGATGATTCCGACACCGACGCCAGCGGCGCCACCCTGACCTACCAGCTTGTCGGGCCGCCTCTCTCTGGCGCCGCGCGGATCGAGGGCACCGACCTGATCTTCGACCAGGCGGGCGAGTTCGACGCCCTCGCCGCGGGCGAGACCGAGAATGTCACCATCGTCGTCGATGCGGTCGATCAGTATGGCGCCCGTGCGACGGCCAGCTACGACGTGGTCGTGGAGGGGCGCAACGATCCCCCGGTGATCCAGCCCGGCTCCGACCGGACCGGCACGGTGACGGAGCCCGTCACTCCCAATCAGGGGCCGCCCCAGTCCGTCAGCGGCACCCTGAGCTACGTCGACGTGGATGCCCCAAGCCCTCTCGACGGCACCTGGAGCACCTCCCCAAGCAGCGGCGCCTTCGGCTCCTTCCAGATCGACCAGCAGACCGGCGCCTGGACCTACATTCTGAACGAGAGCGCTGCCGAAAGCCTGCGCGCGGGGGAGACCAGGACCGAAAACTTCACCGCCACCATCACCGACGTGGATGGCGGGAGCGACAGCACCCAGGTGACCATCACCATACGGGGCACCAACGATGCCCCCATCCTGAGCGGCACCAGCGGATCGCTGGGTGAGGAGGAGGCCAGCATCGTCTTCAACCTCGCCCCTCTGGCGAGCGACGTGGACGCGGGCGACAGCGCCAGCTTCAGCCTGCTCAACAGCCCGGCGGCGGGCTCCGCCGTGCTCAACGGTTCAAGCCTGACCTTCTTCACCAACAGTGATTTCGATGGCCTGGCCGAGGGTGAGAGCCAGCTCATCTCCCTCAACGTCCAGGTGCAGGATAGCGCCGGGGCGACCGACACCGCCACCGTCGCCATCACCGTGGTGGGCCGAAACGACGGGCCGGAGATCCTCGGCACCTCGGTCATAGAGGGTACGGTGGTCGAGCCCGGCGACCCCGAGGGCGCGACCGTCACTGCCACAGGCACCCTGCGCTACGCCGATGCCGACGCGGCCAGCCCGGACGAGGGCACCTGGACCATCAGCCCGCTCGGCGCCGCCTTCGGCACCATCTCCATCGATCCGCGCACCGGAGTCTGGACCTATCGGCTCGACGCCGAGGCCGCCGACAGCCTGAACGAGGGCGAGACCCGGACCGAGACCTTCACCGCAACGATCACCGACGCCGAGGGTGCGACGGACAGCGAAACCGTGACCATCACCATCCGGGGCACGAACGACGCTCCGGTGCTGGAAGACGGCAGCGGCAGCGTGGGCGAGGATCAGGCCAGCGTCGGAGTCCCCCTCGCCCCGCTCTTCAGCGACGTGGACAGCGGTGATACCTTCGGCAACGCGATCTTCACGATCCTCTCTCCGCCCCCCCTGGGCAGCGCGCTGATCAGCGGCGGCAGTCTCACCTTCCGCACCGACGGCGACTTCGAACACCTGGCCGAGGGCGAGACCAGTGAGGTTCAGATCGGCCTGCGCGTCCGCGACCCCCAGGGCGGCACCGACGAGGCCACCATCACCATCACCGTGGTCGGCGCCAATGACGCGCCGGTGATCCTTGGCAGTTCCGTCACCAGCGGCACGGTTGTCGAACCGGGCCCCGTCAGCGGCCCGGCCATCACCGCCACGGGCCTGTTGCGCTACGAAGATGTGGATGCCGCCTCGCCCACGGAAGGCGGTTGGACGATCTCGCCGCAGGGCACGGCGCTGGGGCAAATGATCATCGACAGTGACAGCGGCCGTTGGACCTATACGCTCGACCGCGCCGCCGCCGACAGCCTGAACGAGGGCGAGACCCGGACAGAGACCTTCACCGCGACCATCACCGACGCCGCGGGCGCCACGGACACGGAGACCGTGACGATCACGATCAGGGGCACGAACGACGATCCGGTACTCGAGAATGACAGCGACAGCGTAGGTGAGGACCAGGCCAGTGTCGGAATCAATTTGGCCCCGCTCTTCAGCGACGTGGACAGCGGCGATACCGCCGCCAATGCCACCTACCGCATCATCACCGGCCCGGCGGCGGGCCAGGCCACCCTGAGCGGTGCCACGCTCACCTTCCTTACCGCGGGCGCTTTCGAGGCCCTTGCGGAAGGCGAGACCCAGCAGGTGCAGATCATCGTGGAAACCGAGGACACCAAGGGCGGCACGGATCGGGCGACCATCACGATCACCGTTGAGGGCGCAAACGATGCGCCTATGATCCTCGCGACGAGCGACCTGAGCGGAGCGGTAACGGAGGCCGGTGCGGCGGGCCCCGGCGTGCCGAGCGCCAGCGGCAACCTTGCGGCCTTCGACCCCGATAATGGCACGGAGCTGGTCTGGTTCGGCACCGACAGCGGTGCCTTCGGAGATTTCGTCGTCGATTTCGAAGTGGGTGACTGGACCTACCTGCTCGACAATGAGGCCGCCGAAATCCTGACCGAGGGCGAAACCCGGACGGAGACTTTCGAGGTCACCGTGTTCGACAGTGGCTTCGGTGAGGAGGAGGAAGGCGAGGAGAGCGAACTGCCGCCGGGCGGTTCCGATACGGCCACGGTGACGATCACCGTCACGGGCAGCAACGATGCGCCGGAGCTTGACGAAGGTGCGCTCGCCGCGACCGAAGACGGTACGCTGGTCACCCTCGACCTCACCACCCTTGCAGACGATCCCGATGCGGACGATGACGCAGGAAGCTTGAACTATGCGCTGGTGGGCTCAGGCGATCTGGCAGAGGGCGGCACCGCCGTCGTCTCGGGCAATACCTTCAGCTTCGATCCCGGAGATGATTTCCAGCACCTTGCCGCCGGAGAGGAACTGCAAATCACCGTGCCCATTTCGGCCACGGACCAGCACTCGGCCACCACCCAGAACAACGTGATCATCACCGTCACCGGCCAGAACGACGCCCCGACCATAGATGACCCCTTCGATGAGGGCGGCCTGGAGATCGAGGTTGACGAAGGCTTCGAGGGCGGCTTCGAGGAAGAGAACGACTTCCTGATTTTCCTCGACGAATTGCCCGGAACCACGGGCTCGGCCCAGGCCCTGACGGGCCAGAAGATCATCAGTTTCGAGGACGTCGACCTGAACGACATCGGTCATATCGCCACGGTTCAGTCCGTTTCCACCTACGGCGCCACCGCGGGCCTACCCGACGATCCGACACTTCTGACCTACCTCACGGCGAACGCGAGCAAGTCTGCGGGTGACTCCGATGGTACGATCGACTGGTCTTTCAGCGCAGCGGATCAGGTATTCGACTATCTCGGCGCGTTCCATTCGGTGACGCTGAGCTACGGACTGGAGTTGGACGATCTCGATGGGGGCACGGCATATGCCACCGTCGATGTGATGGTCTTCGGGGCGAACGACGCGCCGGCCATCCTTGCAAGTAGCGACCTGCTCGGACAGGTGATCGAAGCGGGGGCTGCAGGCCCGGGCACCGCGACGGCCCAGGGCCAGATGGCGGCGGAAGACCCAGACCTCACGGATACCCTCAGTTGGTCTGGCAACGCAAACGGCACTTACGGCACCTTCGCCATTAACTCCGCGACCGGGGCCTGGACCTATACGTTGGACAATGCCGCCGCAGATTCGCTCGGCAGCGGCGACCAGATTGACGAGATTTTCACGGTCTCCGTGAGCGACGGCAGCATCACGGTCCAAGAAGACGTCACGATCACCGTGAACGGTGCAGACGACGCCTTGGCTCCGGTGGTGACGGACCAAACCCTCGCCATCAATCTCGCCCCGAACGACGTCACCACGCAAAACTGGAGCGAGTTCCAGGAGCACTACTACCGCTTCGTCGCGGGCGACTGGAGTTGGAGCGGAGCGTCGGCGGCTGCTAGCGCGCGCGGTGAGTACCTCGCAACGGTGACCTCGCAGGCCGAGATGGATCATATCCGCGGCCTCCAACCGGGCGACCAACTGGCCTGGCTTGGCGGTTCAGATGCGGCGGCGGAGGGAACCTGGCGCTGGGTCGTCGGGCCGGAGGCCGGTCAGATCTTCTGGCAGGGCGGCCCAGGCGGTTTCGCCCCCGGCGGCGCCTACGCCAACTGGATGGCCAACGAGCCGAACAACGCGCCATTTGCCGGAACCGGGGTGGACGAAGATTACATCCATACCTGGATCGGGGAACGTTGGAACGACGCCCCGGACCACCCGGCCAACACGCATGACTACTACACCGAGTTTTCGCCGATCGGCAGCGGCAGCGTTGCCGCGAATGCAACGGATCCGAATGGAGATCCCCTGACCTTCAGCCTTGTCAGCGCGCCCGCCTGGTTCGAAATGGATGCAGCCGGCAACTGGACACTGGATTACCGGGATGCCTTTTTTGTGCCGCTCGGCGCCGGCGAGGTTCAGAACGTTGATGTGACCTACAACGTGTCTGACGGCAGCTTCACCGAACAAGGGACACTCACGCTTCAGATCACCGGATCGAACGACCCCCTAGAGGTGACGCCGGTGGACGGTGGACGAGCAACGGAATGGGATGTTCCTGTCACGATCGACCTGCTTGAAGGCCAGAGTGACCCGGACACCAATGATGTGATCACCGTTTCGAACCTATCGCCCAGTTGGAGCGGGGACGCGAGCTCTGTCCCGACATTGAGCCTGACCGGTGGCCGCTTCGTGACCATCGACCCGGGGTTCTTTTTCAGCGACCTTGGGTACGGCGAGAGCGCCTTGCTGTCGCTGACTTATGACCTCAGTTCAGGGCCGGAGACCGTTAGCAACACCGCTACCTTCGAAGTCATCGGCTATTCCGAAAGCGGCTTCCCCCCGGTTTGGGATGCCTCTGTCGAAAGTAGCGGCCTGACTTTCGACAACCCGACATATTTTCAGATTCCGCATTTTCAGTTCCTGGATGATTTCGGAAACCAGTCAATCATGAGTTACAGTTTGAACTTCGGCAGCCGCACCGGCGCGCTGCCGGGCTGGATCGACTTCGATACAGGTGCAAGAGAGATCACGCTCGACGGACCGGGACCGGCAGGCCTGACCTCCTTCCTGCTCACGGCCACAGAGCAGGACGGCGAAAACACCACCGTGCCCTTCGATGTGGGCCTCAACAGCGGGGGATTCTTCGAGTACCTGATCTACGGTCCGAACGAGGATTTCCCCGATGCGCTGGTAATCAATGACGGGCTTACCACGGACCAGGGGCGCTTCGAGGCCGGTTTCGATGCCGGTGGCGGCACCAACGTGATTGACCTGAGCGGGATCGACGCCCTGGGCGGCGAAGGATTGGACAAGGTTGGCATCCTAAACCTCAGCAACGACGGCATCGACAGCCTGACCATTGATGCTGATGACCTGCTGGCCCTGATCGAAGGCAACGATGACAGCACGACGGAAATCTTCGTCATCCGGTACGATTCCTTCGACACGGTGACTTTCGCAAATGACGGCTTCACCGCAACAGAGGTGAACCCGGGCGAAGTCGAAGTGACGAAGGGGCCAGGGGGCGGTGTCTTCGACGACTTTGCCAATACCTTTGCCGTCTTCCTGCTTGACCAAGTGCCAGAACAACTGACCTGAACGGGTCAACTCGCTCTTGAGCCGCCCGCCGAAATCCCGTTCAAGGGGGCGACCCTCTTCGTCGGAGACCGCCCCATGTCGCTGGACGACGCCCTGCCTTCCCTTGACCGCCTGGCGCAGGCGGCGCTGAGCCTCTGGGATCTGCCGCGGGGCGCGCGGGTGCGGCTGATCAATGTCTCCGAAAACGTCACCTACCGGGTGGAACACGAGGGCACGCCGCTGGCCGTGCTGCGGGTGCACCGGGTGGGTTATCACAGCCTTGCCGCGATCCGATCGGAGCTTGACTGGCTGTCGGCCCTGCGGGCGGACCGGGTGCTGGAGGTGCCCTCGGTCATCCCCGGGCGGAACGGTGCGGCGGTGCAGGCCTTGGAGGATGCGGGCGCGGGCGAGCTGCGGCATCTGGTGATGTTCGAGCACCTGGCGGGCGAGATGCCGGACGAGAGCGTCGGGGCCGCGGCGCGGTTCGATGAGCTGGGCGGATTGGCGGCACGGTGCCATCTGCATGTGCAGGGCTGGCAGCGGCCCGCGGGCTTCGAGCGGCTCTCCTGGGATCTGCCTGCGGTCTTCGGCCCAGCCGCGCACTGGGGCGACTGGCGCGATGCGCCGCATCTGGCGGAAGCAGACCGTGCGCTGCTGGAGCGGGTCGAGGCAGTGCTGGAACAGCGCCTGAAGGTCTACGGCCAAACACCCGACCGCTACGGCCTGATCCACGCGGACATGCGCCTTGCCAACCTGCTGGTAACGCCTGAGAAAACCCGCGTGATCGACTTCGACGACTGCGGCTTCGGCTGGTTCCTCTACGATTTCGCCGCGGCCGTGAGCTTCATCGAGGAGGACCCGCGCCTGCCCGAGTGGCAAGCGGCGTGGCTGCGGGGCTATCAGCGTGTCCGGCCCCTCAGCAAGGCCGACAGGGCGGAACTCCCGAGCCTGATCATGCTGCGGCGCATGGCGCTCCTGGCCTGGATCGGCAGCCACATTGAGGCGCCGGAGCCCCAGGCCCTGGCGCCGCACTTCGCGGCCGGGACGGCGCGGTTGGGCGCCGCCTACCTGGCGCAGATGGAAGGCACCTGAGCGCCCCTCAGTGGCCCTCGAGCAGGAAGCTCTCGACCATCTCGGCGGTTTCCTTGGGCCGGGTCACGACAAAGAGGTGGCCGTTGTCGATCAGCTCAAGACGGGAATCCGGGATCAGGCGGTGCAGAAGCTTGGCGTTGGCCACCGGGATCAGCGGATCGTCGGTGCCCGAGAGGATCAGCGTCGGCTGGCGCAGGCGCCAGAGGAAGGGCACCGAGGTCCAGCCGGTCATGGCCAGCAGTTGCAGCATGTAGCCCGCGTTGGAGGAGGGACGCATGCCCGCCGCGTGGCTTTCGATCAGGGTGGGATCGCGCCGGAAGTCGCCGCCGTAGATCTCGCTGGCGATGGAGCGCATGTAGCCCTTGTCCGTGTAGCGCTTGATCGAGGCCATCTTGGAGAGGACCCCGGGCTTGCCCGGCACCATCGTCCAACCCGAGGAGGTGGCGACCAGGACCAGCCTGCGGCAGAGGCGCGGATACTGGTAGGCGAACTGCTGCGCCAGGCCTCCGCCCCAGGACACACCCGAGATATCCACCTCATCGTGGCCCAGCATCTTCACCAGGTTCTTGGCCAGGCGCGCAAGGGTCGGCGGGCGGTAGGGCAGCCGCGGCATGGGTGAGCCACCAACGCCCGGCACGTCGAAGAGGATCACCGGGGTTTCCTTCAGAGCCTCGAGGAAGGGGAAGCCCAGCTCGAGGTTGGCGCCGATGCCGTTGAACATGAGCAGCGGGCGGCGCCCCGCCCGGCCCTCCTTGATGGCGACGCGCAGCATCTGGCCCCGCACGTTCATCATCTCCACCCGGATGCCCTGGGGCGGGGTGGCGCTGTCAGCGGCTTTCGGTTCGGCGGTGGTGGCCATGGCGGGCCCCTTTTCTGCTGGGAGGATCAGTCCTCGAACACATATGACCCGGGTGCGGATCCGAGGGAGGGGTACTTTTTTGTACCGGCGCTCTTGGGGGCCTTGATCTCGTTGCCCGAGGTGCCCTTGAGCAGCTCGGCCCAGTCGAGCCACCAGGAACCTTCCTTACGCTCCGCCTTCTCGGCCCAGGCATCGGGGTCCTTGGCGCCCGCCTTGCCCTTCATGTACCAGGCCTTGGGATTGCCCGGCGGATTCAGCAGGCTTTGCAGGTGGCCCGAGTTGGACAGGATGAAGGTCGCCTCCTCGCCGTAAAGGCGCGCCGTCTCGTAGACGGCCTTCCAGGGCGTGATGTGATCGGTGGTCCCCGCAATGACGTAGGTTGGGTAGTTCACCTTGGTCATGTCCACCTCGACCTGGCCGATCTTCGAGGGCCCTTCGGCGAGGAAGGGATTGGTGAAGATCATGTCGAGGAAGTCGCCGTGCAGGCCCGCGGGCAGGCGCGTGGTGTCGGCGTTCCAGTAGAGCACGTCGAAGGCGGGCGGCGCGTTGCCGAGGAGGTAGTTGTTCACCCAGTAGTTCCAGATCAGGTCGTTGGGCCGCATCCAGGCGAACATCTTGGCCATGTCCTGCCCGTCGAGCACGCCGCGCGCCTTGCTGGCCATCTTGGCCGCCTGGACCGTCTCGGGCGTGACGAGGGCCGCCATGTCATTGTCGGTGGAGGCCATGGTGTCGAGCACGCAGACCGCCAGGATCACCTGGTTGATCTTGTCGGACTTGCCCTGCGCCGCCAGCCAGCCGACGTAGGTGGAGAGCGTGATCCCGCCCGAGCAGGAGCCCATGATATTGACGGAATCGCCGCCCGAGATCTCGATCGCGGCGTCGCAGGCCTCGTCCAGCGCCTCGATATAAGTCTCCATGCCCCAGTGGGCCTGCTTGGCCGTGGGGTTGCGCCAGGAAATGCAGTAGGGCTGGATGCCGTTGGCCAGCAGGAACTCGATCATGGATTTGCCGGGGCTCAGGTCGATCGAATAGTACTTGTTGATCTGGGGCGGCACCACGAGCAGCGGGCGGCGGTAGACCTTGTCCGTGGTGGGCCGGTAGGTCAACAGCTCGATCACCTCGTTGCGGAAGACAACGTCGCCCGGCGTGGTGGCCAGGTTCTCGCCCACCTTGAACTTGGAGGTATCGACCGAGGCGGGCAGACCGTCATTCTCGATCATGTCACGCAGCAGGTTCTGGAAACCCTTGAGCGCGCTCTGCCCGCCGGTCTCGAAGAAGGTCTTCATCGCCGTGGGATTGATGAAGAAGTTGTTGGAAGGCGCCATCGCGTCAATGAAGATGGAGCTGACCAGCCGGGCGCGGGCGGCATCCTTGTCGGGCAGGTCCAGGTCCTCCACCAGATGCTGCACCTTGTCCGCCCAGGAGAGGTAGGCCTGCATCATGCCCTTGGTGAAGGGGTTGTTCTGCCAGGCCGTATCGGCAAAGCGGCGGTCCTTCGGGTCGGGCGCGATCTCGGAGGCCTGGGTGAGGATCTTCTGGGTGTCGTTGGCGAAGGCCATCCACTGCTCCATCATCGCCTGCGGCTGGGCCGCCATGGCACGCATCAGGTTGGTGGAGGCGCCGAACATGTCCTCGGCGCGCAGGGTGACGAGCGGGTTCAGCGCCAGGGTGCTTTCGGCGGCGCTGCGGCCGGCCTCGCGTGCGGTCTTGGGCTGCTTCTTGTCGTCGCTCATGGGGAACCTCCCTTGGTTCAAGTCTTGGCCTGGGGGCCGGGCACCAGCATGGCAAGGCTCTCGGCCAGCAGCGCGGGCTTGTCGGCCCCCTCGATCTCCATCGTGTTCTCGGTCTTCATCAGGTACTGGCCATTCTCCTTGCGCTCGAAGGAAAGCAGCTTGGAATGCAGCCGCACCTTGGCCCCCACCGGCACGGGAGCGAGGAAGCGCACCTTGTCGAGGCCGTAGTTCAGCGCCGCTGCGGTGCCCTGCGGCACGATGCCGATCTCCATCGCCAGGGCCGAGAGCATGGAGAGGGTCAGATAGCCGTGGGCGACCGGGCCGCCAAAGGGGCTTTCCCGGCGCGCCCGCTCCACATCGACGTGGATCCACTGGTCATCGCCGGTGCAGTTGGCGAACTCGTCGACCATCCCTTGGGTGATCTCGCGCCAGGACGAGGTGCCCAGCGGATGGCCCGCCATGGCGCCCAGATCGGCAAAGGTCAGTTCCGTCACAGCAGCCTCCCCTATATCGCGCCGGTGCCCGCATACGCCTGAGCGCAGGGGGTTTTTCGGGCCCAAAAGGGCCCTCCAGCGGGGGGCGGCAGGCCTCCTCCCTGACGCCACCTTGACCAAGATTAGCCGAGTTGCATAGTGGATCAAGTGCGCACCCGACGTCATGGCCCGGAAAGGATCGCTCCATGAAGCAGCTCAGCGGTATCGACGCGACCTTCCTCTACATGGAGACTGAACAGACCCCCATGCACGTCGCGGGGCTGACCCTCTATGACCTGCCCAAGGGGTTTCGCGGCTCTTTCCACAAGCACTTTACGGAGTTCTTCAAGACCCGGGTGCACCTCATTCCGATCTTCGGCATGAAGCTTGCCAAGGCCGCCTTCGAGCTGGACCATCCCGGCTGGGTCGATGCCGGAGAGCTGGATTTCGACTACCACATCCAGTCCGCCAAGCTGCCCAAGCCAGGCACCCGCAAGCAGCTCGAGGACCTGGTGGCCGAGCTTCATTCCGAGCGGCTGGATCGCACTCGCCCGCTTTGGCAGTTCACCATCATCGAGGGGCTCGAGGGGCGCCAGGCCGCGCTTTATTCCAAGGTGCACCATGCCGCCGTGGACGGCGGGGCCGGCATGGTCATCACCCAGGCGCTCTATGACATGACGGAGACGCCGCGCGAGGTGCCGCCGCCGGAACCGAAGGCGCCGACCCGCAGGCCGAGCCAGCCCGAGCGGGCGATCCTGACGATGAACGACATCGTCACCAACCTGATGCGCCAGCAGATCACGCTTCTGGAGAGCGTCCCCAAGGTCATGTCTCAAATGACCGACCTGCTGACCCCCTTCCTCTCGGGCCAAACAGGCCTGCCGCAGTTCCTGGCCCCCCGCACGCCCTTCAACGTTACCGTCGGGGCCAGGCGCAGCTATGCCGCCCGCTCCATCCCCCTGGCGGAGGTGAAGAAGATCGCAAAGGCGCGCGAGGCCAAGCTGAACGACGTGGTGATGGCAATCACATCGGGCGCCGTGCGGCGCTATCTGCTGGAGCGGCAAGCCCTGCCCGACGCCGCCCTGGTGGCCTTCGTGCCGATCTCATTGCGGGAGGTGGGCAACACCGACATCAACAACCAGGTCTTCGGGATGAACGTGCCCCTGGCGACCAACTACGGCAACCCGCTCAAGCGGCTGGACAAGATCAAGCAGGAGTCCGGCGCCTCCAAGCTCATGGCAGGCGGCATCAAGGATGCCGCGCCGGGGGATTTCACGCTCGTCGGCGCGCCCACCCTGCTACCCGGCCTGATGCAACTCTACGGCAGCACCCGCCTGGCCGAGATGGTGCCCCAGGTGGTCAACATGTGCATCTCCAACAACATGGGGCCGCCCTTCCCGCTCTACTGCGCCGGGGCCAAGGTGACGGCGCTCTATCCGGTCTCCATCGCGACCCATGGCGTGGGCCTCAACGTGACGGTGCAGAGCTACCTCGATCACCTGGATTTCGGCCTGACCTGCGACCACAAGGCGGTGCCCGACGTGGACCATCTGGGCGACCTGATGGTGGATGCCTTCGAGGAACTGGCCACCGCCACCGAGAAGGCCGCACGGGCCGCCGAATAGGCTCGCAGAAGGCCGGGGCGGCTGCCAGAATTTGCCGCCCAGGGCAAGGGCAAAGCGGCGCGGGTGACGTAAGGCAAACGTTGACAGGTCAAAATCGGGCCTATCCTATGAAGGGAAGCGCACATTTTGTGCGCACCATAGGAGCCCGCCATGACCGAGACCTCCGTCAATCCGCCCAGCCGATTGCTGCTGCTTCTGGAAGGGCGCGCCGTGCCAGAGCTCTTTGGTTTTGCCGCCGCCTTGCCGACCCTGACGGCCCTGGCGCCGCGCGGCGACGGGCAGCCGGTGCTGGTGTTGCCGGGCCTCACCACTTCCGATCGCTCGACCCTGGCGCTGCGCCGCTTTCTGCGCGGAAAGGGCTACAACAGTTACGGCTGGGAACTGGGGCTGAATTTCGGCCCCCGCCCCGGGGTGGAGCAGGGTCTCATTGCGCGGCTGGAAGAACTGCACGAAAAGTATGGCCAGAAGGTGAGCCTGGTGGGCTGGTCGCTCGGCGGGATCTATGCGCGGCAGCTGGCCAAAATGATGCCCGAGCGGGTGCGCCAGGTGATCACCCTGGGCTCGCCCTTCGGCGGCGATCCTCGGGCGACCAATGCCTGGCGGGTGTACCAGATGACAAGCGGGCAGAGCGTGGACGAGGGCTACGACCAGATGGGCGGGTCAATCGAGAAGGCGCCGCCGGTGCCCACCACGGCGATCTACTCCAAGAGCGACGGCATCTGTGCCTGGCAGAACTGCATTGAGCGCGACAGCCCCTTGACCGAAAACATCGAGGTCAAGGCCAGCCATTGCGGCCTGGGCCACCATCCCGCCGCCGTCTATGCCATCGCAGACCGGCTGGCCCAGCCCGAGGGCGAGTGGAGCAGGTTCGACCGCAGCGGTTTCCGCGCGATGGTCTATCCCCGGGCGGAGTACCCCGACTAACGCTTGTTTGACCTGCACAGAAAAGAAAAGGCCGGGCGCCCTGCCCGGCCTTCTTCGTTCTACGGACCGCTCAGGGCTTCTTCTGCCCGCTCATCTCGGCGATGCTCTCCATGACCCGGTTGCGCATGATCTCGAAGGCATCGGTGTTGCCGCGCTGGACAACCTGGCTCATCTCCGTCGCGTTGCGGACGGTGGTCTCCCAAGAGCGTTTCGCCATCTCCATCTGGGTCGACATGAGGGCGTTGGGATCAGCGCCGCTGGACTGGGCCTCCTGCACGGCGTCTGAAATGTCGGCCAGGGCGGCCTCGAGCGCGGCGCGCTGCTTGTCCATCAGCTCCTGCGAGGTCTGGGAGCCGATCTGCGCCGCCGCCTGAAGCGCCGCCAGGTTCTTGCGGTGGCTCTCCATCAGGGCGTTGAGGTCCGGGCCCGGGATGTTCAGGTTCGATCCGAAGTTCTGGAACAGGTCCATGAAGGGGTTTTCGTCTTTCTTGGCAGCCATGACGGTCTCCGCTCTGTAGGGGATTGCAGCAGTCTAGGAAGGCCACCCGATCAGGGCAACAGCAGAGTTTCCACCGCGTAAAGCGCCACGCCCACGAAGCCGCCGATGATCATGCCGTTGAAGCGGATGTACTGGAGATCCCGGCCGACGTTGACCTCGATCAGGGTCAGAAGCTGCTGGATGTCCCAGCCCTTCACCTGCTCGGCCACGTAGGCCGAGATGTTGCCGCGCTGCTCCTCGACGAGGTTGGAAAGGACGGTCACCATGCCCTCGTTGATGTCGCGGCGCAGGGCCGGTTCGTGCTCCAGCTTCTGGCCCACGTCGACAAAGAGATCGGCCAGCCGCGCCCGCAGCACGGACTCGTCGCTCTCGATGTCCCGCAGGATGTAGAGGCGCAGGTTCTCCCAGAGGCTTTCCGCCGCCTGGCCCAGCTCCTGACGCGCCAGGAGCTGCTGCTTGAGGCCCTCGACGCGCCGGGCAAAGCCCTTGGTGCGGCGCGTCCGGCGCACGTAATCCTTCACAAAGGTCTCGAACTCGGCCCGCAGCGGGTGCTCACGGTCATCCTTGATCTCGTCCAGCAGCTCCGTTGCCGCCTGGACGAGGCGGTTGAGCACCAGCCGGTCCCCCTGCACGAGGTTGAAGAAAAGCGGCAGCTCGCGCTTCACCTTGCCACGGATCACCTCCAGCGTGTCGCTGTTGTTGAGGAACCGGTGCATGGCGCTGATCACCTCGTCGAGCAGTTGCTGATGGCGCCCGTCGCGGGTGAAGGAATCCAGCACGTCACCCACCAGGGGCGCGATGTCGGTGCGGGCAAGCTGGGCCGAGACGCGGCGCGTTGCGAACTGCACTAGGCCCCTCTCGTCCACCGTGGCAAGCAGCTGCGGGATGAACCCGACGACGAAGCCCGCGAGGGACTCCGCCCGCCGCCGCCCGGCCAGCCAGCGCGACATCTCGCCCGCGAAGTCGATCTCGCGCAGCTTGGCCTCGACGGGGGCGCGGGCGAGGAAGTTGTTCTCGATGAAGCCGCCGAGGTTTTCGGCGATGCGGTGCTGGTTGTTTGGAATGATGGCGGTGTGCGGAAAGGGCAGATTCAGGGGCCGTTTGAAGATCGCCACCACCGCGTACCAATCGGCAATGCCGCCGATGGTGGCGGCTTCGGCGAAAGCGGCGATGATCGGGATCAGCCAGACCTCGGGGTATTGCGCCTCCAGCAACTTGGCCGCCACCAAGGCCAGGAAGCAGGCCACCAGCACCGCGGTCGCGGTACGCTTGATCTGGCGCAGGGCGGCCAGGCGAACCATTTCCTGAACATCGAGTGGGCGCATGGGCTCTCCGCAGGCGGTGTTGCAGGGCCTACCTAACATGGCAGGCGGCGGATTCAATATGCGGCAGCGCAGCATTTCGCGCCGGGTTATGGTGATTCTCGGCGTCCGGCAAGCCAACTTGTGGTGACGGCGTCGGCAGGACGGGAAAGGTGAAACCCATATAACATTGGAAAACATGGGCTTTCTGAGGTTGACGTGATCCGACCCCACGTCACTTTCGAAAAATGTTGCAGTGCAGCATTGCCCTCCCTACATAGGGGTCAACCCGGGTTGCAGATCAACCGGGCCCCACCCATGGCTTATTGAAGAATGGAGAAACGACGATGACCACCAAGACCGACACGAAGGCCTCGAAGGCCGCCAAAGAGAACGCCCAGGAAGTCACCAACAAGGTTGCCGACGGCGCCCGTGAGTTCGTGAAGCGCTCCGCCGAGACCGCCCAGGAGCGTGCCGAAGGCTTCTACGAGACCACCAAGACCTACAACACCCAGCTCGAGGACACGCTGAAGCGTGCCGCCACCGGCTACACCAACATGCTGGGCGGCCTGTTCGACGCCGCTTTCGCCAACGTGAACCACACGCTGGCCGCCGTCGAGAAGCTGGCCGAAGCCAAGACCGCCTCGGAAGCGATCCAGATCCAGTCCGACTACGTGCGCGAGCACTCGGCCCAGAACATGGAGCACCTGCGCTCGGCCTACGACTACGTGCGTGACGTGACCACCGAGAACGCCACCTACATCCGTGAAGGCTACGGCAAGATGTGGCAGTCGACCGGTAAAAAAGCCGCCTGAGCTTTCCCGGGCACGACGCCCTGACGGAAAAGGCCCGCGTCCTCCCCGCGGGCCTTTTTCAATTTTTGAGACTTTGTCCACCTTTTTGCGGATAATTTGGCGCAACCCCCATATTTTATTGCTAGAAATCGCCACGATTCTGTTTCAAAATCGCTACAGCCAAGCTGAAATGGCACGCGCGGCCTCATCCAATGGTTGCGATACTCACTCGCCCGGGTTGATATTGTGGCCCCAACAGGAGCAGCGTGTGCACATCAGGATATCTCTCTCTCCCCTCATCCTTGGCCTGGCCCTTGTGGCCGGTGTGGCGCACGCGCAGGAGGCGGCTGCGCCCCCCCAAGCGGAGGGTACACAGGCCGCGCTGACACCCCCAATGGACTGCGGCGAGGGCACCACCGTGATCGGCCACGCGCCGCCGCCGCTGCCCACCCTGCCCGAGGACACTTCCACCATGACGGAGGCCGAGTGGGCCGCCTACGAGGAGCTGGTGCGCCAACGCTTCGGCATGGCACCCCGCCCGGAGGCGGAGACCCCCGAGCCTGCCCCGGCGGCCCCGGTCAAGGAGGTCATCGGCTGCGCCCTGGATGACTGGCAGAGCGAGCAGGCCGCCCCGGAAGGAGCCGAGGGGCCGGACGTTGCCGTCCTGGCCACGGGCATGGACGTCCTGCGCACAAAGGCCGCCCGCGAAACCGCCGACAACGATCAAAGCGGCAAGGGCGCCAGCCGCACCGCCGCCGGGCGCAGCACGCCCAGCGCCAAGGCCCGCGAAGAAGAACCGGAAGCCGAGCCGATGCTCAAGGGCATGGGCCCACAGCTTCTGGCCGCCGGGATCATCGCCGCCTTGCTTCTGGCCCTGGTCAAGCTCACCGGCCGCCGGGTAGTCAGCCACCTTTTCCGCCGCCGCAAGTGCCGCATCGACGCGCAGCTCGCCACCGGGCAGTTCCGCATCCCCGGCACGGTACTGGTGCTGGGCCACAAGGGCTGCCTTTTCGTGGCCGATGATTACAAGCTGTTGGACGAGGTGCTGGACATCCCGCGCTTCCTTGAATTCTCGCTCGTTGCGGCTGGGCAGAGCCACCCGGTGATCATCAACAAGACGGACAGCACCTCCATCGCTGCCTACTTCAACCGCCCCCTGCTGCGCGATGAGCAGCGCCAGATGCTGCGCCAATCGACCATCGCCACAGGTTTCGACGGCTGGCGCTCGCAGATGACCAGCCGGACTGACGGCATGCGCTCGGCCCGGGCGCGGATCGCGCGCCTGCGCCAGCTCCGCGAGGAAGAGGAACTGGCGCGCCGTTTCTCCGTCTAGGGTCGCTTCAGGTGGAGACCCAAACGTCCAGCACGTAGCGGTCGTCGCGCATCATCTCCTCCATCCAGGCCTCCGCCGCTTCGGGGCCCAGGTCCATCTCTTCGGCGTAGATCAGCGTTAGGGCGCGGCGCACGTCAGGCTCCATCCGGCTGCCATCGCCGCAGACGTAGATCTTGGCCCCCTCCTGGATCAGGGCCCAGACGCGCTCGCGTTCGCGGCGGATCAGATCCTGCACGTAGACCTTGGACTTCTCCTGCCGCGAAAAGGCGGTGAAGAGATCGGCGATGCCCGCCTCGGCCTGGGCCTCCAGCTCGTCACGGTAGATGAAATCCTGATCGGGGTGGCGGCACCCGAAGAAGAGCATCGCGGAACCGAGCGCCTGGCCCTGGGCCTTGAGCGCCGCCCTCTCGCGCAGGAAACCGCGGAAGGGCGCGATCCCCGTGCCGGGGCCCACCATGATGATCGGCCGGGCGGGGTCTTCCGGCAGGCGGAAGCCGTCTGACGTGCCGCGCAGGCAGGCCTGGAGGGTGCTGCCCGCGGGCATCTGCTTGAGATAGTTGGAGCAGACGCCCCGGAAACGGCCCTCGCCCGAAAGCGCCGGTTCGTCCACGACGCCGACG
Source organism: Sulfitobacter sp. (assembly GCA_965212515.1). GTDB lineage: Bacteria > Pseudomonadota > Alphaproteobacteria > Rhodobacterales > Rhodobacteraceae > Sulfitobacter. Next base: position 2,501,751 of record OZ243122.1, on the reverse strand, counting down.
GTCAGCGAACAGCGCTCCGGGCTCTCCAGTGCCGAGGAGGAGATGGAATAGTAACGGGGCACCATCAGGGGCATCATCTCGAGAAAGAGCGCGAAGGGCAGTTCGCAGGCCGGAAAGCGCTCCAGCAGTTCAAGGACCGAGACCCGCTTGGCCTGGACTTCGGCCTTGTAGCCCTCGCCCGCCAGGGCCTCCAATGAAGGTTTCGACTTGGGGCATTCCGTATGCCGCGCCAGCGTGGCCACGTCCTTGCGGGCGGCGACGGATTGCAGCTCAAGCGTGTCGGAAAGCAGCCGCTGGAGGTTCACCGGCTGGCCGGTGGGCAACTGGCTGTGCGCCTCGGCGCTAGAATGGAGCCGCACCTGGGTCGCCCCGTCGAAGCCGAAGCGGCGCAGGACGCGGCCGGTCAGGGCCTCGGGGTTGCGCGGCATGACGCTCAGGTGATCGCCGGTGCGGTAGCGCATCCCCTCGGGGAGGGCGACCTCGATGTGACGGGTGGAGCGGTGCGAGGCGGCGCTGTTTTGCAGCTCGCGGTTTTCCACCAGGGTGACGGGGCGCATCCCGGCCTGGGCGGCGGCGCCGCCCGCTTCCGTCGGCGGCAAGACCTCGACCGTATAGAGCGGCTGGCTCTCCTCCGTGCCCAGTTCCACCTCCAGCCCCAGTGTCTCCACCACGGCAGGCCAGAGGGCGCCCGACCAGCTCTCGAACTGCTCGTCGATGTCGTCGCGCGCGTCCCCCTCCGTGCGGGGCAGGATGCGGCTGCCGCCCAGCGCTTCGAGCCGCTCGTCGATCAGGCGCGGCGTGGCCTGGAAAGTCGCCGCCCAGTCGCTGTGGCCGCAGCCGAAGACGGCATAGCGGACGCCCTCGGCAGAGCCCGCCTCGGCGCGCTCCAGCCACTCCACGAACTTTCGGGCATTGTCCGGCGGGGTCCCGTTGTAGGAGGCGCAGGCGATGATCAGGGCACCCTGCCGGGGCAGCTTGCCGGTCTGCTCGTCGAGCTCGGCAAGCGTCACCTCGAACCCGGCAAGATCGGCGGCGCGCGCCAGATCGCGGGCGTATTCCTCCGTGGTGCCCAGGTTCGAGCCATAAAGCACCATGGCCGGGGTGCCATGGCTCGGCCGCTTCGCGCTATCGGAGAGACCGCCAGGCGTGCCCTCACCCTCGGGCATGGCGCCGGGCACCAGGGTGGAGCGCTGCACGTCCTTGCGCAGCCGCACCTTCATGCGGAAGCCGTCGGGCTTGATCGACATGCTCTCCTTGATCTTCAGGCCGTAGTTGGTGTGATCGACCAGCTCGAACCGCTGGAGGATCATGCCGATCACCAGCACCGCCTCCTGCATGGCGAACTGCCGCCCGATGCAGGCGCGCTGGCCATTGCCGAAGGGCTTGTAGGCGTTCACCGGGCGCGCCGCCACGGCCTCCTTGGAGAAGTTGTCGGGGTTGAACTCTTCAGCATCCTCCCCCCAGACAGACTTGTCGCGGTGCAGCATGAGCGTGAGGACGGTGGTGAAGGTCCGCTCCTTCAGCTTGTACTTCCCGCCGATCACCTCGTCCTTGTAGGGGTACACCGAGAAGGCGGGCGCGGTGGGCCAGAGCCGCAGGCTCTCCTGGATGATCTGGCTGACGTACTGGAGCTGATTCACCTGCTTCAGCGTCGGCTGAACGGAAATGTCCCGCCCCAACACGCGGTCCACTTCCTCGTAGGCCTTTGCCAGCACCTCGGGGTGGTTGAGCAGGAAGTAGAGGGTGAAGGACATGAGCCCCGAGGTGGTCTCGTGCCCGGCGATCAGGAAGGTGTTGATCTGGTAGCGGATGTTCTCGTCCGGCAGGCTCTCGCCGGTGACGCGGTCCTTCCCCTCGAGCATGTAGTTCAGCAGGTCGTTCTCGCCCGAACCGCCGGTCTTGCGGCGCTCGGCGATGATCGCATCCACAAGGCCGTTCATGTAGGCCACGTCCTTTTCCATCTGGTCGATCCGGCGCTTCAGCAGGGTCGATTCGAAGGGCAGCCCGCGCTGCATCATGCAGGTCTCGAGCGTGCGGGTCAGGGCATTGATGAAGGGGTGATAGTCCTCCCGGTAGAAGGAATTGAAACGGTAGTTGAAGCCGCAGATGCCGATGGTGTCGAGCGCAACCGCCGTCATGTCGTGCACCACGTCGATCTCGTCATCGGCGTTCAGGCGCTCCCACTTCATGCAGAGCTGCCCGGCCACGTCGAGCATCATGGGCATGTAGTTGGACATGGCCTGGCGCGAGAAGGTTGGCAGGAGGATATTGTGGGCCTTGGCCCAGTTGGGCTCCTGCGTGTCTCCGGTAAAAAGCCCGTCGCCGCCGATGGCGCGGACCCGCCGGAGGGAGCCGCGCACCGCCTTGTCGAAGCGGCTCTCGTCGCAGAGCTCGTCCACCAGATCGTGCCCGGAGACAACCACCAGCGGGGTGCCCATCATGTCCATGCGCATGATCGGGCCCAGGTCCCGCGTCAGCTGCATCAGGCTTTGCAGCGGCTGATCCTTGTCGACCGACAGGATGTTGCCGAGCACCGGGGTCTTTTCCGGCATCGGGATGCGTTCAAGTTTCGTTGTCTCGGACAAGGTGGCCTCCTCCCCTGGCGCCGGCCTCTAGAGGCCCTGCGGGAATGGTATGCGCACCACCGGGAAATGCAAACGCAACCGCACCGGGCGGCTGGCCGGGCCCTGGCCCGGCGGCCCGGTCAGTCCTTGCCGCGCCCCGTGCCGGGCTTGCCCTTCTGCTTGGCTGCGGCGGCGCGCAGCTTGTTCTTCTTGCTGGTGGGCTTGCCCTTGGGCGGCGGCGGGCCCTTGGGCTTGGTCCGGGGTTTGCGCGGCCGCACCACCGCCGGATCGGCGGCAGGCCGCCGCTCCTTGCCCGCCTTGGCCGCGGGGGCGGCGCGGTCCTTCGGCTTGGGCTTCTTGGCCCGGGGCGCGGGGGCGTCGTTCCAGTCAATCGGCGCGCCGGGGTTGGCCGCCTTTGCGGGCCGCTCGGCGCGGGGCGCCGGGCGCTCTTCGCGGCGGGGCCGTTCGGCGCGTTCAGGGCGCTTGAAGGGCTTGCCGCCTGGCTTGCCACCCGGACGGGGGCCCGTGCCCCCCAGAGCAGGCGGTTCGGCCAGGCGCGAGAGCTGGGCGCCCGGTTCGATCATGCCATCGGGGCCGACGGCGCCTTCCAGGGCATCGGCCCGGTCCGCCCGGACCTGCACGAAGGACTGCTCCTGCCGCACCCGGATGGCGCCGATGTCTTCCTTCGTCAGGGGGGCCGTCTTGATCAGCATGGGCAGGAGCCGGCGCGGCTCGGCCCCCGCATCGCGGCCGCCGCTGATGGCAAACCAGACGCTCTCGCCAAATTCCGGCCGGGGCGCGGGCTTGGCTTCAGGGTCCGACAGCTCTTCCGGCGCCGACCGCACCGAACGGTAGAGCCGCAGGTAGGCCAGGGCGAGCTGCTCCGCCGATTGCCCCTCGGCCAGGCGCGTCACCGCCGCTTCCTCGGATTCGGAGGCCGTGGACTGCCAGACATCGTCGGCCAGCATCCGCTCTTCCTCGCGGGCCGAGACCTCCTCTGCGGAAGGCGCTTCTGTCCAGTCGGCCTTGAGCCGGGCCATGCCCAGGATGCGCTCGGCCTTCTTGCGGCTCTTGCGGGTCACCACCAGGGCGCTGACGCCCTTGCGCCCGGCCCGGCCCGTGCGGCCGGAGCGGTGCAGCAGGGTCTCGTGGCTGCCGGGCAGTTCCGCATGGATCACCAGATCGAGGTTCGGCAGGTCGATCCCGCGCGCCGCCACGTCGGTGGCCACGCAGATTCGCGCCCGTCCGTCGCGCATGGCCTGAAGCGCGTGGGTCCGCTCGGACTGGGTGAGCTCACCCGAGAGAGAGACCACCGGCAGGCCGCGGTTGGCGAGCCGCGTCGTCAGGCGGTTTACCGTGGCGCGGGTGTTGGCAAAGACGATGGCATTGGGCGCCTGGTGGTAGAGCAGCGTGTTGATGACCGCCTTCTCCACATCGCTCTCGGCCACCATCATGGCCTGGTAGGCAATGTCGGCGTGCTGGCTGGTCTCCGACTTGACGATCAGCCGCTCTGCCTCCTGCTGGTAGCTCTGGGCCAGCTTGGCGATGGCTGCGGGCACGGTGGCTGAGAAGAGCAGCGTCTGGCGCGCCTCCGGCGCCTCCCCGAGGATGAACTCGAGATCCTCGCGGAAACCCAGGTCCAGCATCTCGTCGGCCTCGTCCAGCACCACGGCGCGCAGGGCGGAAAGATCAATGGCGCCGCGCATGATGTGATCGCGCAGACGGCCCGGGGTGGCCACGACGATATGGGCCCCGCGCGCCAGGGCGCGGCGTTCGTCGCGCATGTCCATGCCACCGACGCAGGAGGTCAGCACGGCCCCCGCCTTCTCGAAGAGCCAGGCCAGCTCGCGCTTGACCTGGAGGGCCAGCTCGCGCGTCGGCGCGATGACCAGCCCCAGGGGGGCGCCTGCCGCCGCGAATTGTTCCGCTTCGCCCAGGATCGTGGGGGCGATGGCCAGACCGAATCCCAGGGTCTTGCCCGATCCGGTCTGGGCCGAGACAAGCAGGTCACGCCCCGCCAGCTCGGGCGCCAGGACAGCCTCCTGCACCGGCGTCAGGGTATCGTAGCCACGCGCCTCGAGGGCCTCACGGAGTGCTTGTTTCAAGGTCTGATCCTGTTCCAGAAGAAGGGCGCAATGGCAGGAGACCGCGGCCGCTGCCGCGCCTTCCGATGACCTGCACCCGTGAAAGATAGGGGGCCGTTAAAGCAGCCCCGCGGTTTTGTCGAGGGGCCTGACATGTGACCTTCCGTTCAGGCGCCGCGCAGGGCACCGCCACCCGGTCCCGGAAAGGGCCCGAGGCAGCTGGCCCGCTGCGACACCTGAAAGACGTGATTGTAGAGCTGGGCCACCCACTGCTTGCCCTCCATGGTCTGCTCCAGGTGCTTCAGCGCCGGGCCGATCAGGGGCTGGACCTGGGACCAGAAGAAGTTGGGAAACTGCTCCATCAGGTCCATCGGGGTCTCGTAGCCCAGCTTGGCGGCAAAGCCTGTTTCGACAAATTCGTGGAAAAGCCCGTTGATCTTTCGATGATAGAAGGGATCGGCGATCTGCCCGATCAGGTCGGCGGCCCGGACCAGCCCCGGTTCGCTGTCGGTGGAGGCATAGGCCTCACCTTCGGGCACCGGAAAGCGCGTCATGTCGATGGCCCTGGCGATCCGCTCCTCGTCGATCAGGCCGGTGACGCCAAAGCGCTGCCGCGCGTAAAGCATGCCGCGGTCCACGTGATAGGGCGTGAGATAGGCATCCGAGGCGCCCCGCGGCGGGGTGATCTTGTCGCCCGCGGCATTGATGACGACTTCCGTTTCCGTGTCCCCGGCGCAGATGCCCCTGGCATAGCCCACGTCATGCACCAGAAGCGAGATGATGAAGTGAAGCCAGTCTTCCGGCATGAGCGAGCGGGTGAGGAGCTGGCCACGGATGATCTGCTGGCCGACCAGGGTGACCATCATCGTATGTTCGGCGTTGTGATAGAGAGCGTCGGAATTGCCGAGCCTTTCCAGCACCATACGCGCACAGCCCCGGATATAGGAGGCATAGCCCTCCTTCCGGCCCGAGAAGTACTGGAGATAGGTATCGGCCAGGTGATCGCCGAACTGCGCCGCAACCACGGCGGTCGGGTTGAACATCGGCATTTCCTCCCCAAAGGCCGGACCCCTGGCAGGCTCCGGCAGGCCAAAACAGGCTAGCACGGCGCGCAGGGGCGATCCACTGAAAGGGCGGTGATCAGGACGGGTGGGTAGTGGCGGACCGAGGAGGATTCGAACCCCCGACCCCTTGATTCGTAGTCAAGTACTCTATCCAGCTGAGCTATCGGTCCACTGGGGGGCGTAATATGCAGGGGCGCCGGGGTTTGCAAGCGGGTTTTTTGGCCCCTGGCGGAAAATCTGCCGATCAGTAGGTGCTGTCGCCTTTGGGCAGCGTGATGCGGAAGCAGGTGCCCTCGGTTCCGCTGTCCATCAGCTCCAGGTGGCCGCCGTGGCCGCGCACCAGTTCGGCGGCGATGGCCAGCCCCAGGCCCGAGCCGCCCTTGCGGGCGCCACCCTGGAAGGGGGTGAAGAGGTGTTCGCGGGCCTTGGGCGGCAGGCCCGGGCCGGTATCTTTCACCTCGATGCGCCAGGCCTCGCTGCGGTCCTCGGCGAAGAGCCGCACCTCCCCTGCCTGGCCCGATGCCACGAGCGCCTGGCGGGCGTTGCGCACGAGATTGGAGAGGATTCGGTAGAGCTGTTCTGGATCTGCGCGCACCATGAGCCCCGGCGGCACCTCCTGAGCGAATTCGATCTCCTGGCCCCGGGTGGCAAGGCTCTCGGCCGTCAGGACATCGTCGACCAGCTCGGCCAGGGAGACGAGCGTGAGGGTCGGGCCCGGCTCCTCGGCCTTGCCGAAGGCCAGGGTGCTTTCGCAGAGGTGCACGGCCCGGGTGATGGAGTTCACCAGCTTGGGCGCGAGCCGCACCACCAGCGGGTCTTCCGAGGTCTCGATCCGGTCGGTGAAGAGTTGGGCGGAGCTGAGAATGTTGCGCAGGTCGTGGCTGATCTTGCTGACGGCGGAGCCGAGCTGGGCCAGGCGTTCCTTCTGCTTGAGCGCCTGGGTCAGGTCCGTCTGCAGGGTGCGGAGCGCCACCTCGGCCTCGCGCAGCTCGGTGACGGATGCGGAGGGCTCGATGATCCGGCGGGCATCCTCGGGGGCCCGTGCATAGCGCTGCATGTGCCCCACCACCCGCTTGATCGGCTTCAGGATCAGCGCGCGGATGGCGAAGAAAAGCAGCACGGCCGTCACCATGGAGATGACCGCCGAGAGGATCAGGATGCGGATGCCGTAGTCGATCATGGCAGCCCGCAGTGGGCCCGTCTGCATGGTGATCTCGATCTGCAGTCCGGCCTCGCGCACCGGCGCGCCGATCACCCGCACAACCGCGTTTTCGGGGCTTACCAGGCGCACCAGGGCGTCGCGGATCAGGACGGCGGCAGGGGCATCGCGCAAATCGTAGGTGGCCGAAATGGTCTGCGGCAGCTCCGTCGAGAGCATGAGCTGACGCACCTCGTCCCGACGCAGCACCACGTTGAAGACTTCGGCGTTCTTTAGCAGTTCCTCTTCCAGCGCCGGGTCCAGCATGTCGTCCGCCAGGAGCGCGAGAGAGGCGATCTGCGCCCGCTCCAGCCGGTTTAGCATATAATCCTCGCGAAAGCGCGCGATGGAGGGCACGAAGATCAGCACTTCGGCCACCATCACGAAGACGGTGGTCAGGATCAGCAACCGCCCGGAGAGGGAATTGATCATCGGGCTATCCCGCAGGCCAGCGGGCTGACCCCATCAGGGCAGAACCCGCTGCACGAAGCGGACCACGCGCTTGACCAGATCGCTTTCGAACAGTCGCGGGCTGAAGTAGGCGCCTGCGGCACGTTTGTTCACCTCACCTATGGTTGGGTAGGGGGCCACCATATTGGCAATCTGGCTCATTTTCATCCCGTTCGCCAGTGCCAGGGCCCAGAGGCCGATCAGCTCTCCGGCGAGGTGACCGACGATGGTTGCCCCCACAGGACGGCCCCGCACCACCATCACCTTGATCAGGCCCTTGGTCTGACGCTCGGCAATGGCGCGGTCGTTCTCGTGGTAGGGAAAGCGCACCACCTCCAGCCGGTCGCCGTGCTTTTCACGGGCCTGGCCCTCGGTCAGGCCCACCTGGGCAAGCTCGGGCGCGGTGTAGGTGACCCAGGGCAGGTGCGCTGTCTTGGCCTTGGCGGGCAGGCCGAAGAGGATGGCACGGATGATGACGGAGGCGTGATAGCCCGCCACGTGGGTGAACTGCAGCCCGCCCGCGATGTCGCCGATGGCGTAGACGCGCTTGTTCGTCGTGCGCAGGGCGTCATCGGTCTTGATCCCGTTGCCCTTGGTCTCGATTCCCGCCTTGTCGAGGTCGAGCCGGTCGGTGTTTGCGCGGCGCCCGACGGCCATGAGCAGATGTGTGCCCTCGAAGGTACGGCCATCCTCGACCTCGATCTTGATCGCCCCGGCCGAGCCGGAAACGCGCTTGGCCTCCGCACCTTCGACGATCTCGACACCCTCGTCGCGCAGGCTTTGCAGCACCACCTCGGCCATCTCCGGATCATCCTTGCCGAGGGCCTTACTGCCCTCGATCACGGTGACACGGCTGCCGAGGCGCGCATGGGCCTGGGCCATTTCCATGCCGATGGGGCCGCCGCCGATGACGATCAGGTGCTCGGGCTGCTCCCGCAGGTCGAAGAGAGTCTCGTTGGTCTCGTAGGGGACATCCTCGATCCCCTCGATCGGCGGCACCAGGGGCGAGGACCCGGCAGCGATGACGATGCGCCGGGCGCTGATGGTGTAGTCTCCCGCCTGGACCTCGCGGTCGGAAATGAAGCGACCATATTCCTGGATCACCCGCACGCCGAGGCCCTCGAAGCGTTCGACGCTGTCCACCGGCGCGATCTGAGCAATGACATCGGCCACGTGATCCTTGGCGGCGGCGTAGTCCACACGCCCGGGCGCCGCAGTGACGCCGTACTGCGCCGCCTGGCGCTGCCCGTAGGAGGCCTTGGCGCTCGCGATCAGGGCCTTGGAGGGGACGCAGCCGTAGTTCAGGCAGTCCCCGCCCATCTTGTGCCCCTCGAGCAGCACCACGTCCGCACCCATCTGCGAGGCGCCCGCCGCGACCGACAGGCCGCCCGAGCCCGCCCCGATGACCAGGATGTCCGTCTTGATGCGGGTCATTTCACGAGATCCTTTCTGCCTGTCACGGCCTTCACGAGAATGGGCAGCACTGCCAGCAGGCAGAGGCCCAGGATGGGGAACAATATGTGCGGCTCGAAGATGATGCCCAGGTCCGGCGTCTCGCCCCGGGCAAAGACGGCGCCCAGCCCCGCCCCGACGGAGGTAAAGACGAGCGCCCCGGGCACGATTCCGAGCGCGGTGGAGACGACGAAGCGGTAAAGCGGCACGGCCAGGAAGGCCGGGATCAGGTTGGCCACGAAGAAGGGCACGGCCGGCACCAGCCGGATCAGGAAGAGCATGGACCACTGATTCTCGTCGATGCCCTGCTTGATCTTGCGCACCATGCCCTCCGAGGCCTCCATGCGCGTCTTCAGCCGATCACCCAGACCATGCCGCGCTGCCAGGAAGAGCGCGACGGCGCCGAGGGTGGCCCCCGTCACGTTGAATAGGGTGCCCACCGCCGTCCCGAAAAGAAATCCGCCAGTGAGCGTGGCGATGGTGGCGCCGGGCAGGCTGAAGGCGACGATCAGCACGTAGCCCAGCACGAAGACCAGCGCGGTGAGGGCATAGTTGCTGTCCCGAAAGGCGATGAGCGCCTCGCGGTTGTCGCGCAGGGTGTCAAAACTGAGGTAGTCGCGCAGGGTGAAAGCGCCCACCGCCGCCACCAGGGCGATGGCCAGCAGGGGCAGGTATCGCCCCGCGCCGCTTCTCTTGTCGCTTGCTTGGCTCATCTCACTCACCTAACACGTCCCCCGGCCTGGCCGTTTCAAAATCATGCCACCTAGATGGCCCAGCGGCGCGGGGCGGCACAGCCCCATCACGGGGGCTTGATGGCGGGCCGGGGTTTTCGTGACATGAGGCCGCGGCGGGCGCGCTTTTGAAACATGGCCCGCGACCGGGCGGGCAGATTGTTGCAATTCCACCGCCTTTTTCCCGCCGGGGGGTTTGACTTGCCCCCACGCCACCAGTAAAGACCGGGTCTGAATTGCCGCACGGGCGCGAATCCGCAGCCCGCGCCTACACTTTTGATGGAGCCGGAGCGATGAAGCGCACCTTTCAACCCTCGAACCTCGTTCGCAAGCGGCGTCACGGCTTCCGTGCACGCATGGCCACCAAGGCGGGCCGCAAGATCATCAACGCACGCCGTGCCCAGGGCCGGAAGAAGCTGAGCGCCTGATCGGCGCCCTTCTTCGTTGTTCATGACACCGCCGGAGGCCCCCACGGTTGGCACCGATGCCAGCGCCGGGGACGGGACTCCGGCGGTTTCTTTGCGTCTTGAGACCCTGAAGAAGCGCGCTGACTTTCTGCGCGCCGCAAGGGCAGCGCACGTGGCCAAGCCGGGATTCGTGCTTCAGATGCGCCGCCGCCGGGCGGAGGAAGGTGCCGACCCCGGGGCCATCCGCGTCGGCTTCACCTGTTCCAAGAAGGTCGGCAACGCCGTGGCCCGCAACCGGGCCAAGCGGCGGCTGCGCGAGGTGGCCCGCCTCGGCCTGCCCGCCGAGGGCCGCGCCGGGATGGACTATGTCCTCATCGGCCGCAAGGGCGCCACGGCCGATCTCCCCTTCACCCAGCTTCAGGCGGACTTCAGCGCCGCCCTTTCCCGGCTCCACGCCCGGATCGACGGATGAAGGGCCCGGCTCGCCTGCTCGCCTTGCCGGTGCGGGCCTATCGGCTGATCTTCAGCCCCTGGGTCGGCTTCAACTGCCGCTATCAGCCCACCTGCAGCGCCTACGCCCTGGAGGCCCTCGAGAAGCACGGCGCCCTGCGCGGCGGCTGGCTCGCGGCCCGGCGCATTGCCCGCTGTCATCCCTTCGGCGGCAGCGGCATCGACAACGTGCCCGAGTGAGCGCCGCGCTTGATCGGGCGCCCGAGGTAGCCTAAAGGCAGCACCATGCTGGACCAGACAGACGAGATCCATCCGCTCTTTGACGGGGCGCCCCAGACGACGGAGTTCAAAAAGCTCCGCAAGCGGATCGTGCGCGCCACGCGCGAGGCGATCGAGCAGTACGGCATGATCGAGGAAGGCGGCAAATGGCTCGTCTGCCTCTCGGGCGGGAAGGACAGCTACACCCTCCTGGCCGTCCTGCACGAACTTCAGTGGCGCGGCCTCCTGCCGATCGAGATCCTGGCCTGCAACCTGGACCAGGGCCAACCGGGCTTTCCGGCCACCGTCCTGCCCGCCTTCCTGGAGAAGATGGGCGTCCAGCACCGGATCGAGTACCAGGACACCTACTCCGTCGTGATGGACAAGATCCCCCAGGGCCGCACCTTCTGCGCCCTCTGCAGCCGTCTGCGGCGCGGGCACCTCTACCGGATCGCCCGCGAGGAAGGCTGCACCGCCGTTGTGCTGGGCCATCATCGGGACGACATCCTGGAAACCTTCTTCATGAACCTCTTCCACGGCGGCCGCCTGGCGACCATGCCGCCCAAGCTGGTGAACGAGGAAGGGGATCTCTTCGTCTACCGCCCCCTAGCCCACGTGGCCGAGGCGGACTGCGAGAAGTTCGCTCGCGCGATGGACTATCCGATCATCCCCTGTGACCTCTGCGGCTCCCAGGACGGGCTTCAGCGCCAGCAGGTGAAGCAGATCCTGGACGGCTGGGAAAAGAATAGCCCCGGTCGCCGCCAGGTTATGTTCCGGGCGCTGATGAATGCGCGCCCCTCGCACCTGCTTGATCCGAAGCTCTTCGATTTCGCCGGACTGACCCGCGACCTCTGAAAATTTTACGCAAAAAGCGCGCGCCCCTTGCCGCAGCGTTAACGCCTGCCTCAACCCCCTCGGCTAGGTTTGCGACGGGGCCCTGCCGGCCCCGCCCGCAAGGAGGTTGCCGATGGGCTGGTTTCACACTGCGCGAAGGGCTCTTGTCTGGCCGCGCCTGGCGCCGCTGGTCGAAGGGCCCGCGGCCCTGGCCTTGGTGCCGGCCCTCTGCCTCGCGGCCTACTGGTTCGGCGGCGAAGGGGCTCTGATCGTCCTGGCCGCGCTGGTGCCGAGCCTGTGCCTTCTCGGCGGGGGGCTGAAGCCGCGCCGCGCTGCGGAGGGTGGAGCGGGCCCCGGTCTCTGTCCCGGTGCGCAGTTCCCCGAGCGGGTCGCCGCCCTGCTGGCGCGGGCCAGCGCCAGTGACGGGCAAAGCGCCCTCTTTCTCCTTTCCCTCGACGATTCCGAGGCCCTGATCCGGCAACACGGACAGGCCGCCGCCGATCTTGTCTTGGCCCGCAGCGGCGAGCGGCTCTGCGCGGCCCTGCGCCGGGACGATTGCGTCAGCCCCATGGCGGAGGGCGGCTTTGCCATCTGCACCGCCCCTCTGGGCCACCTCGATCTGGAGCTCTGCCTGCAACTGGCCGGGCGCTTCCAGGCCACCCTGGAAGAACCGATCCTGCTCGACGGAACGGCAATCTACGCCACCTTCTCCATCGGTTTCTGCCCCCTCGCCCGCGCCCCCGCGCCCGAGGCGGGGGCCTGGCAGGCAGCGGCCCAAGCGGCCCTGCATGAGGCACAGCGTCGCGGCCCCTCGGCCATCCGCGCCTACGCGCCCGGCATGGCGCGCGCCACCGGAACGGATGCCACGCTTCGGAGCGAGCTGCGCGCGGCGCTCGATGGCGGCGCCATCCGCCCCTGGTTTCAGCCGCAGATCTCCACCGATACCGGACAGATCACCGGCTTCGAGGCCCTGGCCCGCTGGGATCACCCCGAGCGGGGGCTCCTCTCCCCGGCGGATTTCCTGCCTGACCTGACCCAGGCGGGCCTGCTGGAACGGCTGGGCGAACTGGTCCTCTACCACGCCTTCGCCGCCCTGAGGGAGTGGGACCGGGCCGACCTCGCCGTGCCCTGCGTCGGGGTCAACTTCGACGGGGACGAGCTGGGCAACCCGCACCTCGTCCAGAAGATCCAGTGGGAGCTGGACCGCTTCGACCTGACGCCCGATCGCCTAGCGGTTGAAGTGCTGGAAACGGTCGTCGCTGCGGCGCCGGATGACATGATCACCCGCAACATCAACGCCCTGGGCGCCCTTGGCTGCCGGATTGACCTGGACGATTTCGGCACAGGCCAGGCCGCCATCGCGGCCATCCGCCGCTTTTCGGTCAGCCGGATCAAGATCGACCGCTCCTTCGTGCTCAAGGCCGACCGGGACGCCGACCAGCGGCGCATGATCAGCGCCATCCTCACCATGGCGGAACGGCTTGAGGTGGAAACCCTGGCCGAGGGCGTCGAAACCGTGGGCGAGCATCTGGTTCTCTCGCAACTGGGCTGCCACCACGTTCAGGGCTACGGCATCGCCCGGCCCATGCCCTTCGAGGAAACGGAAGCCTGGATCAGGGGCCACCGGGCCAAGCTGGAAGAGATGCCGCGCATCCTCAGCAGCGGCCGCGGCTGAAGGCTCCCTCGGGCGCTTCGGGGCCAGCGCCATTCCCCCTATTCCCACGCGCCGCGCATACTTGCGAGAGGCCGCCACGTCATGGCCCGGCGCGCCCCTGCCAGGGCCCCCTTCTTTCCCTGAATCTGCTTGACCTTTCAGGCCGCACTCTGTTCAACCCACCAAAGCTTTATTCAGACATCAGGTGGCTGTCCCCATGGACGAACAGAACAAGAATCTCCTTCTGGCAACGGCGCTTTCCTTCGTCGTGATCCTGACATGGTTCCTGCTCTTCCCGCCCCCCGAAAACCAGGCTCCGCTGGAAGGCGAACTGACCCCCGCCACCCAGGGCGAAACCGCCGCCGTCCCCGGCGTACCTTCCGAGGCAATTAGCCCGGCGCCCCAGACCGGCGCCGACACCGCCAGCGACGAGAGCGTCGTGGAGGCCCCGCGGGTTCCGCTGGAAACCCCGCGCCTGACGGGTTCCATCTCCCTCGTCGGCGGGCGCATCGACGACCTGAAGCTGAAGGACTACGAAACCAGCCTCGACCCCGGCGCGCCCATCGTCACCATGCTCTCACCCGAGGGCACGAAGGACGCCTACTACGCGCTTCAGGGCTGGGCCGCGGGCAGCGGCCTCGCCCCCGAGGCCGTGCCCGGCCCCGAGACGCTCTGGCAGCTGGTCGAGGGCGAGACGCTCGGCGTGGACAGCCCCGTTACCCTGGCCTGGGACAACGGCCAGGGGCAGGTCTTCAACCGGACGATCTCGGTGGACAAGGACTTCATGTTCACCCTCTCCCAGAGCGTGACGAACAACGGCGAAGCGCCGATCACCTTGGCCCCCTACGGCATGATCGTGCAGCACACCCAGCCCGATGATCTGGAAAACTTCTTCATCCTGCACGAGGGCGCCGTTGCTATTGCCGACGGCGAGCTGGCCGAGACCGACTGGGACGACATCGCCGAAGCCGAGGTGAACCCCACCTGGGGCCGCCAGGCCATCGTCCGCGAGGACGTCACCGAAGGCTGGATCGGCTTCACCGATCACTTCTGGCAGGCCATCCTGATCCCCGGCGCGGGCCAGACCTTTGACCAGGCGCTGACCTACGAGCCGCGCAGCGACGTCTACCGCGCGGTCACGCGCCTCCCCACCCAGACCGTCGCGGCAGGTGCCACCGCCGCCGTCGAGACCCAGCTCTTTGCCGGGGCCAAGGAGTGGGCGATCCTGCGCGAGTACGAATCCGCGGGCGTGACCAAGTTCATCGATTCCATCGACTGGGGCTGGTTCTTCTTCCTCACCAAGCCGATCTTCTGGCTCCTGCACGAGCTCAACAAGCTCATCGGCAACATGGGTTGGGCGATCATCGGCCTGACCCTGATCATCAAGGCGGTGCTCTTCCCGCTGGCCTACAAGAGCTACGTCTCCATGGCCAAGATGAAAGAGCTGCAGCCCCAGATGGAGAAGCTCAAGGAGCAGGCGGGCGACGACCGCCAGAAGATGCAGCAGGGCATGATGGAGCTCTACAAGAGGGAAAAGGTGAACCCCGCCGCAGGCTGTCTGCCGATCCTTCTCCAGATCCCGATCTTCTTCTCGCTCTACAAGGTGATCTTCGTCACCATCGAGCTGCGGCATGCGCCCTGGTTCGGGCCCTTCCGCGATCTCTCCGCACCCGATCCGACCTCCATCATCAACCTCTGGGGCCTCCTGCCCAACTCGGCCCCCGAGCCGGGCAGCCTGATGGCGCTGATCTTCATCGGCATCCTGCCGCTGCTGCTTGGCATCTCCATGTGGCTCCAGCAGAAGCTGAACCCGGCGCCGACAGACCCGACCCAACAGATGATCTTTGCCTGGATGCCCTGGGTCTTCATGTTCATGCTGGGCGGATTTGCCTCCGGTCTGGTGGTCTACTGGATCGCGAACAACACCATCACCTTCACCCAGCAGTACCTGATCATGCGCAGCCAGGGCTACAAGCCGGACCTGCTTGGCAACATCAAGCAGTCCTTCAAGCGCAAGCCCAAGGCCGCGAACGACAGCAAGGCCCCCGCCAAGAAGGGCGGCAAGTGATGCACGTCTCGGCGCTTTTCCGGCACCCGATCAAGAGCCACGGGCGGGAAAGCGTCGAGAGCGTTACCCTGACCGAGGGCCAGACCATGCCCTGGGACAGGGCCTGGGCGGTGACCCACGAGGCGACCCAGCCCTCCGCCAAGGGGGGGGACTGGGCCGCCTGCCACAACTTCATGATCGGCACCCGCACACCCGCCCTGGCGGGTCTCTGGGCCGAGCTGGAGGAGGGCACCCGCACCGTGACACTGCGCCATCAGACCCTCGGAGAGATCACCTTCCGCCCCGATGCGGCTGAAGAGGAGGCCCGCTTTCTCGATTGGATCGCCCCCCTCTGCCCGGCAAGCCGTTCCCAGCCCACGGGCATCGTCAGCGCCCAGGCGCGCGGCATGACCGACAGCAGGTTTCCCTCCATCTCCCTCATGACCGAAGCCTCGCACCAGGCCGTCGCCGCCAGCCTCGGCGGCGCGCTGGAGAAAGAGCGCTGGCGCGGCAACGTCTGGATCGAGGGCGCGGCACCCTGGACCGAATTCGACTGGGTGGGATACGAGCTGCACCTCGGCGAGGCCCGGCTGCGAGTGGAAGAGCCCATTGAGCGCTGCGCCCATACCCAGGCCAACCCCTACAGCGGCGAACGCGATGCAGACACGCTCGGCGCCCTGAAGGGTCACTTCGGGCATCAGGATTTCGGCGTCTATGCAAGGGTGATCGCGGGCGGGCGTGTGGCCCTCGGCGATCGCGTGGCGCTGGCATGAGCGCCCTGCCTTTCCCCCTGGCCGAAGAGCCCGAACCGCAGGCGCTGGAGGCCGGACGCAAGCTCTTTGCCGGTGAGACCACCTTCGTGAAAGGTGTCGTCGCCATGTCCGGCCTGCCCGAGCCTGACCGTATGGAGGTCTGCTTTGCGGGGCGCTCCAACGTCGGCAAATCCAGCCTGATCAACGCCCTCACCGGCATGAAGGCCCTGGCCCGCGCCTCCAACACGCCCGGACGCACGCAGGAGATCAACTTCTTCACCGCCGCGGAAAGCCACTACCTGGTCGATCTCCCGGGCTACGGCTATGCCAATGCGCCCCTGCCGGTGGTCGAGAAGTGGCAGCGCCTGCTCAAGCAGTACCTCTCGGGCCGCCAGACCCTGCGCCGGGCCTTCGTGCTGATTGACGCGCGCCACGGGGTCAAGAAGGTGGACGAGGAGATCCTCAGCCTGCTGGACAGTTCCGCCGTGACCTTCCAGGTGGTCCTGACCAAGGCCGACAAGGTGAAGGAGAAGGAGCGCGAGAAGGTCCTGAACCAGGTCCGCGGCGCCCTCTCCAAGCACCCCGCCGCCTTCCCCGAGATCGTCGTCACCAGTTCTGAAAAGGGCTGGGGCATTCCCACCTTGCGTGCCATCATCGCCACGCTGGAGTAGACAGAACAAGAATGAGAAAGCAGGACATGAACCGCGATTGGATCGCCACCGCCCAGACCCTCTCCCAGGCCCTGCCCTATCTGCAACGCTACGCCGACGCTACGGTGGTCATCAAGCTCGGCGGCCACGCCATGGGCAGCGACGAGGCGATGGACGAGTTCGCCCGCGACGTGACCCTGATGCGCCAGGTGGGCGTGAACCCGGTGATCGTCCACGGCGGCGGCCCGATGATCAACGACATGCTGAAGCGGCTGAACATTCAGTCGGACTTCGTCAACGGCAAGCGGGTGACGGACGCGGCCACCATGGAGGTGGTCGAGATGGTCCTCTCGGGCCTCGTGAACGCCCGCATTGTCCAGGCCATTTCCGAGCAGGGCGGCCGTGCCGTCGGCGTCTCGGGCAAGGACAGCGGGCTGATCGTCTGTGACCCGGAAGACCCCGCCCTTGGGCTTGTCGGACGCCCGACCGAGGTGAACCCGAAACTGCTGCGCGACCTGGCCGAGAAGGGCATCATCCCGGTCATCGCGCCGCTCGGCATGGGCCGCGCGGGAGAGACCTTCAACATCAACGGTGATACCGCCGCCGGCGCGATCGCCGCCGCCCTCAAGGCGGACCGGCTGCTGCTGCTGACGGACGTGGCGGGCGTGAAGAACGGCGAGGGCGAGGTCCTGACAGAGCTGACGGCGAGCCAGATCAACGAGATGATTGCCGATGGCACTATCGTGGGCGGCATGATCCCCAAGGTACAGACCGCGCTCGATGCGCTGGAGGGCGGGGCCCGTGCCGCCGTCATCCTCGACGGGCGCGCGCCCAACGCCTGCCTGCTCGAGCTCTTCACCGAGCACGGGGCCGGCAGCATCATTCGCAAGGGATGAGCTACGCCGCGCTTCAGGAGGAGGCGCGGGCCCGGCACCTGGACATCCTGGGTGGTTTTCACCCGGAGGCCGACGCGGCGCATTTGCCGCCCGGCACCGGCACGCTGCTCATGTTGGGGCCGGATGAACCCGCCTTCTGGCCCGCCTTCACCCAGAGCCCCGAGTGGCAGGACGGCGGGCCCGACCCGATGGACCGCTGGTCAAGCCGCGTCATCGGCGCCTGGGCGGCGGAGCGGGGCGCCACGGCGCTCTTTCCCTTCGGCGGGCCGCCCTTTCTCCCCTTCTTCACCTGGGCCCTGCGCACCGGGCGGCTCCATGCCTCTCCGGTCAATTTCCTTGTCCATGACCGGGCGGGTCTGATGGTTTCCTTCCGGGGCGCGCTGGCCCTGCCGGAGAGGATCACCCTGCCCCCTGCCCCGCCAAAGCCCTGCGATAGCTGCGAGGATCAGCCTTGCCGCACGGCCTGCCCCGTGGGCGCGCTGGTGCCTGCGGGCTATGATGTCGCGTCCTGCAAGGAGTTCCTCGACACGCCCGCGGGGGCGGATAATCTGGCTCAGGGGTGCGGCGTGCGGCGCGCCTGCCCCGTCTCGCAGGGCTTCGGTCGCCTGCCCGCCCAGTCGGCCTATCACATGGCCCAGTTCAAGGGAGTTGCCCGTTGAAGCGCCTGATCCTGACCCGCCACGCCAAGTCCGACTGGGCCAATGCCGCTCAGGGCGATCACGCCCGACCGCTCAACAAGCGCGGCCGACGCAGCGCCGCGGCCCTCGGCGCCTGGCTGCGCGAGAAGGGCCTGATCCCGGATCAGGTGCTCTGCTCCGACGCCATGCGCACCCGCGAAACGCTCCTTCGGATGGACCTGCCAGAGGGCATCGAGACCCGCTTCCTGAGGCCCCTCTATCACGCGCGGCAGGAAGACATTCTGGAGGTGCTGCGCGAGGCCGAAGGGGAGTGTGTGCTGATGCTGGGCCACAACCCGGGCATCTGCTGGTGCGCCAATACGCTCGTATCCGCGCCGCCCGAACACCCTCAGTTCAGCCGCTATCCGACGGGGGCGACCCTGGTGGCCGACTTCGAAATCGCGGATTGGCAGGAGGCGGACTGGGGCATGGCGACGGCGCGCCATTTCGTGGTGCCGCGCGAGCTCTGACAAACAACAGTGCGGGTAAGAAAAAGGCCCCGGTGCGAAACCGGGGCCTTCAAAGTTTGTCCCTCTGCCCGTTTCGGGCCTGTGCTTAGTGACCGAGGATCTGGCTCAGGAAGAGCTGGGTCCGCGGGCTCTGGGGGTTCTTGAAGAACTCCTCCGGTTCGTTCTGTTCCACGATCTGGCCTTCGTCCATGAAGATCACGCGGTTCGCCACCTGGCGGGCAAAGCCCATCTCGTGGGTCACGCAGAGCATGGTCATGCCCTCTTCCGCGAGCTCGATCATGGTGTCGAGCACCTCCTTGATCATCTCGGGGTCAAGCGCCGAGGTGGGCTCGTCGAAGAGCATGATCCGCGGCCGCATGCAGAGCGAGCGGGCGATGGCCACACGCTGCTGCTGACCGCCGGAAAGCTGGCCGGGGTACTTGTTGGCCTGATCAGGGATCTTCACCTTCTCCAGGAAGTGCATGGCCGTGGCCTCGGCCTCCTTCTTTGGGGTCTTGCGCACCCAGATCGGCGCCAGGGTGCAGTTCTCAAGGATCGTCAGATGCGGGAAGAGGTTGAAGTGCTGGAAGCACATGCCGACTTCGGAGCGGATCTTGTCGATGTTCTTGAGATCGGAGGAGAGCAGCGTGCCGTCCACCTCGATGGTGCCCTTCTGATGCTCCTCCAGCGCGTTGATGCAGCGGATCAGGGTGGACTTGCCCGAGCCGGAGGGGCCGCAGATCACGATGCGCTCACCCCGGTAGACCGTGAGGTCAATGTCGCGCAGCACGTGGAAGGCGCCGTACCACTTGTTCATGTTCTGGATCGAGATGGCGACCTCGTCCGAGACCTTCATCTGCGGGTTCTGGGTCACGTGTTCTTCAGCAATGTCAGCCATGTCGGCCTCCTTATCGATGATCGGTCGCAAGGCGGCGTTCCAGCCACTGCGAATATTGCGAGATGCCGTAGCAGACGACGAAGAAGAGCGCGGCGGCAAAGCCGAGCAGTTCCCAGTAGACGCCGTTCCAGTCGGTCGAGGCCAGGATCGGGCCGCGGATCATGCCGACAAGATCGAACATGGAGATCACCGAGACCAGCGTGGTGTCCTTGAAGAGGCCCACGGCGATGTTCACGATGCCGGGGATGGAGATCTTCAGCGCCTGGGGCAGGATGATCAGCCGCATCGCCTGAGGATAGTCGAGCCCCAGGGAATCCGCCGCCTCGTACTGGCCCTTGGGCAGGGCGGCGAGGCCGCCCCGGATCACCTCGGCGATGTAGGCCGAGGAGAACATGGTGATCATGATCACCACCCGCAGGAAGAGATCGACGCCCGAACCCGGCGGGAAGAAGTAGGCCAGCATCACGTTCGCCACGAAGAGCAGCGTGATCAGCGGCACGCCGCGGATGAACTCGATGAAGATGACGCAGATCCATTTGATCAGCGGCATGGAGGACTGGCGGCCCAGGGCCAGGGCGATGCCGATCGGCAGGGAGAGCGACACGCAGGTCACGCCCAGCATCATGTTCAGCATGAAGCCGCCCAGATCACGCGAGGGCACGGGCTCCAGCAGCGGATCGGCAGGCGAGAGTGCAGGCACGATGAAGCCCGCGATGTACCAGACGACCAGGGCTGCTGCGACGCCGCCGAAGAAGCCCGTGGCAAAGCTGCGGCGGACGAAGCGCTGATAGACGAAATAGCCCACCACGAAGCCCGCCAGGGCGAAGATCGGCACCCAGATGGTGCCGCCCCAGATCAGCCAGTAGGCCGTGAAGGGGAAGAGTCCGGTGATGATCAGAAGCTTGCGCGGCAGATCGAAGAAGAGCACCGGCGCGGCGGCGACGAACATCAGCAGAAGCGCCACGGTCGGCCGCCAGTAGAGTTCGGGCGGGTACTTGAAACCGAAGAGGAGCTGGTTCCAGCGCTCCGTCAGGACCGCGAAGCAGGCCCCCACGGCGCCATCGAGAATCTCCCGGCACTCGGAGAGCGAGGAGGCGTTCCAGATGCCGCCCAGGATCCAGGGCAGCGTCGAGGCCAGGATCAGGTAGATGACGTAGAGCGCCGCCACTGTCAGGAGGGCATTGGCCCAGGTGGCGAAGAGGTTGTCCTTCATCCACTTCACCGGCCCCGTGGCGTTGGAGGGGGCGGGTGCCGGGGGAATCGAGGTCTCCCGGACGAAGCGGACGGATTCTGCGTGGGTATCGCTCATCTTACCGCTCCTGCAGCTTCATGGCGTTGTTGTAGACGTTCATCCCGGCCGAGATCAGCAGCGAGATGATCAGGTAGAAGAGCATCAGCAGAAGCACGCATTCGATCGCCCGGCCGGTCTGGTTCAGGGTGATCCCGCCCAGGGTGGCGGTGATGTCCGCGTAGCCCACGGCGATGGCGAGCGAGGAGTTCTTGGTGATGTTCAGGTACTGCGAGATCAGCGGCGGGATGATGACCCGCAGCGCCTGGGGCAGCACCACAAGGCTCATCACACGGTTGGGCCGCAGTCCCAGGGCGCTGGCCGCCTCGGTCTGGCCCTTTGAGACCGCCTGGATGCCCGCGCGCACGTTCTCGGCGATAAAGGCGCCGGTGTAGATCGAGAGGGCGAACCAGAGGGCGATCAGCGGACCGCCGATCTTGATGCCGCCGCCGAAGTTGAAGCCGCGCAGGGCCGGGATGTCCCAGCTCAGGCCGAGGATGAAGAGCAGCGCGATGACCGGCACGAACCAGATGCCCAGGTTCAGCCAGAAGGTCTTGGGGCGCACACCGGTCTTGGCCTGGACGGCGTTGGCCCGGGCGGTGACCATGCGGGTGGCGACGAGGGAGCCGATCAGCGTGAGGATCACCAGCGCCCAGTTTAGCCAGCTGCCCTCTTCCCCGCCGATGCCACGGGTGAAGTAGGGGCCGGGGATATAGACGCCCCGGTTGGTGAAGGCGAAGAGATCCATCAGCATGGTGGAGGAGGGGTTGTCCCCCCGGAAGGCGCTTGGCGCCGGCATCACCGCCGTCATGATGGTGAAGATGATGATGATCCAGATCAGCACGGGGATGTTGCGGAAGATCTCCACGTAGCCGGCCATGAGCTTGCGCACGAGCCAGTTGTTGGAAAGCCGCAGAACCCCGGCGAGCACCCCGAAGACGGTGGCCGTGACGCAGGCCAGGAAGGCCACCAGCAGGGTGTTCAGGACCCCGACGATGGCGGCGCGCAGGTTGCTCGACTGGCTGTTGTAGTCGATCAGTGTCTGGTTGATGTCGTAGCCCGCGGGGCTGGAAAGGAAATCAAAGGAAATGTTCAACCCGGCGGCCCGCAGGTTCGCCATCAGGTTGGAGTAGAGATAAAGCAGCGCGACCCCAAGGACGATGGCGGCGATGGCCTGCAATGTCATGGAGCGATAACGCGTGTCGTTCAACAGCATGGATAGCCGGAACGTACCCCCTTGAGGGTCGGTTGTGGTCGACATCATTGTATCCCCGTTGTCCTGGCGGTGTTATTTTTCGTCGGCGCCTTTTGGCGCCCCTGCCAGGGAAGTGCGTTGGCTTAGATGCGCAGAGGGCGCGGAAGTGATCCGCGCCCTCCGGCTTTGGGTCTTAGCGGAACGGTGGGCTGTAGAGCAGGCCGCCGTCGGTCCACTGGGCGTTCAGGCCACGGGCCAGGCCGATCGGGGTCTCTTCACCGATGTTTTTGGCGAAGATCTCACCGTA
The DNA here is from genome assembly GCA_965212515.1 of Sulfitobacter sp. Classification (GTDB taxonomy): domain Bacteria; phylum Pseudomonadota; class Alphaproteobacteria; order Rhodobacterales; family Rhodobacteraceae; genus Sulfitobacter. The sequence continues at coordinate 2,479,446 of OZ243122.1, read as the reverse complement.
GTTACCCTGGGTTTCGATGGCGCGCTTGGCCCATTCTGCGTCCAGGCCGATCATGGCGCCCAGCTCACCCTCGGTGCCCAGCAGGCGGGCCACTTCGGGGTTGTTGGTGTTGCTGGCCATCTCGCCGACATTGGCGGAGGAGACACCCAGTTCTTCGGCCGTGATCAGCGCGTTCAGGGTCCAGCGAACCACGTCGCCCCACTCGTTGTCACCGTGACGGACCAGCGGGCCCAGCGGCTCTTTCGAGACGATTTCGGGCAGCAGCGTGTGATCCTGCGGGTTCTCGAAGGTGGCACGGGTGGCCGCCAGGCCGGACGCGTCCGTCGTGTAGACGTCGCAGGCGCCGGCAAGGTACTGCTGCTGCGCTTCGGCGTTGGTCTCGATCGGGACCGGCTCGTAGTTGATGTTGTTGGCGCGGAAGAAGTCCGCGAGGTTCAGCTCGGTCGTGGTGCCGGTCTGGATGCAGACGGTCGCGCCGTCCAGATCCTTGGCGGAGGACACGCCAAGCGCCTTGGGCACCATGAAGCCCTGGCCGTCGTAGTAGTTGACGCCGACGAAGTCGAACTTCAGGTCGTTGTCACGGCTGAAGGTCCAGGTGGTGTTCCGGGCCAGCATGTCGATCTCGCCCGAGGCCAGCGCGGTGAAGCGCGTCTTGCCGGTGGTGGGCACGAATTCGACGGCAGTCGGGTCGCCCAGGACAGCCGCGGCAACCGCGCGGCAGACAGCGACGTCAAAGCCCTTCCATTCACCATTGGCATCCGGCGCCGCGAAGCCAACCAGGCCCGTGGTCACACCACAGTTCAGCTTGCCGCGTGCTTTCACGTCATCCAGCGTGCCCGCTGCCGCAGCACCCGCTGCAAGGCCGGCCACTGTCAGCGCGCCAAAAAGTACAGATTTTTTCATTTTTACCTCTTCCTGATGATCCGCCACGTTTGCTTGGGCGGTTGATCCGGCACCCTCCCGGCGCCGAAGGCGATACTTCACGAAGGTGACCCCCCGGTCAGTGGCGCTCAGTTGGGCAAATTCTCGGTCGGGCGTCAAGGGCTGCGGCGGGAAAAGGGACCGAATTGGCCTTAAGTCAAGGCAGGGCGCCTTCTGCCCGCGCGGGCGCTCAGGCGCTCTCTGCGTGACAAAGGGTGAACATGCGATCGGCATGCAGAAAGGCCGCCCGCTTGATCGCCGCCTGGGCCTCGGCCTCTTCGTCGGCACCCCATTGCTCGGCCTGCCAAAGCTCGTCGAGGCGCGAGATTTGCCATAGCTCTTCGGCCTCGCGGTGGCCCTCGGCGGCGGCAAAGCCGATCACCAGGGAGCCCGAGAGGCTGACCAGATCGTGGAAGGCGGCCAACTCGAAGGGGCCGAGGGCATGGGTCCGCTCGCGCAGCACGGCCAGCGCCGAGGGGTCCTGCGGGGCGTGCATCACCCCGGCGCGGGGGGCGAGCCGGGCGCCGAGCGCCTCGGCGGCCCAATCGAGAAGCGGGTCCCACTGGCTACGCTGGCGTTCGGCCAGGGCCTCGGGCGTCTCTGCCCGGTAGCAGAGCAGATCGGCGTCTCCATAGGCGGCCAGCATGTCGGCCACCTCTGCCTGCTGCGGCACGACCTTGTCGATGGCCGCATTGGCGGTGCGGGTCGCGGGCATGGTCTGGGGCTTGATCTCGCCCTCCTGGGCATCCCACTCCGCCGCCACGGCCTGGGCCATGGCTTCGGTCGGCAGGATCAGCGGCTGCTTGGCCGGCGTCTTGATCGGCCTGCCGTCAAGTTCCACCGCAAAGCCTGCCTGGGCGGCGACGATGCGCGACTCCTTCCAGAACCGCTTGGCTTTCCATTCGCTCATGCAGGGATCCCCCAGAGGCTGTCGAGGGCCGGCAGGAGCGCCTCGTAGGTGTCGATCACGCAGTGGGCCGCATCCAGGGCGCCGCGCGGGTGGTAGCCCCAGGAGACGCCGATGCCGGGAATGCCCGCGGCGCGGGCCATCTCCATGTCAAAGCGCGTGTCCCCCACCATGACGGCGCGTTCCGCCGACACGCCCGTCTCGGCCAGGGCCAGCTCCAGCATCGAGGGGTGGGGCTTCGAGGGGTGAAAATCTGCCACCTGCTGGGTGACGAAGAGGCCCCCGAGGTTGTGCCCGGCGATGAGCTTGTCGAGGCCCCGCTTGGACTTGCCCGTGGCCACCCCCAGGAGAACCTCGTCGCGCGCCTGAAGGGCCGTCAGGGCCGCCAACGCGCCCGGGTAGAGCGGCGAGGAGTCCGCCGCGCCGGTACGGGTGCGAAGGGCCACGTAGGCTTCGCGGTAGGCCGCCTCCATCCGCAGATGCTCGGCCTCGCCGAGGTGCGGGCAGAGGCGCGGAAAGATCACCCCGAGCGAGAGACCCACGACGCCAAGCAGTGTCGCGCGGTCCGGCAGGGGTTGCTCCACGGCCGCAAATGCTTCGGCCATGGCGGCGAGGATGTCGCCCTGGCTGTCCACCAGGGTGCCGTCCACGTCGAAGATGACCAGCCGCAGATCGGCGGTCATTGCAGCTCCTCGAAGGGGTCTTCCTGGGCCAGGTCCTCGGTCCAGCCGAAGGTCTCCCAGGAGTGGGCCATGTGCTCGGGCAGTTCAGCGGTGACGGTGATGATCTTGCGGGTCTCGGGGTGCTCAAAGCGCATCATGCGGGCGTGCAGGTGCAGCTTCTTGGAGATGATGCCGCCAAGCTGCGCGCCCCAACCGTCGCCCAGATTCTCCTGGCTCGACCCGCCGTACTTGCCATCGCCCACGATGGGATGGCCGATCTCGGCCATGTGCGCGCGAAGCTGGTGAGTGCGGCCGGTGATCGGTTCCATCGCCACCCAGGCGGCGCGGGAGGCGACCCGGTAGAGCGTGGCATAGAGGGTGTGGGCCCGCTTGGCGCCGGGCGTCTCTTCGATGTCGCGCGGATGCAGGGCGACCATCTTCTCGCCCTCGCCGCCGCGGCCATGGCCCTGCGCCTTGACAAGTCCGTACTTGATCTCGCCCAGGTAGGGGGTCGGCACCCCGGCAACGAGGGCCCAGTAGATCTTGCGCGTCTCACGGTGCCGCATGGCCGCCGTGAGGGCCTTGGCCGCCTGGCGGGTCCGGGCCATCAGCAGGACGCCGGAGGTGTCCTTGTCCAGCCGGTGCACGAGGCGCGGTTTTTCGTCGAGGTCGAACATCAGCGCTTCGGAGAGGGCATCGACGTGCCGCTCCCCCTGCCCCGAACCGCCCTGGACGGCAAGGCCAGCGGGCTTGTTCAGGGCGATCACCTGGTCGTCGCGGTAGATCACGCAATCGCGGATCATCTTCGCCTCGGCCTGGCTGACGCCGGTCCGCTTGGGCGGCGGCGGCGCAGCCCCTTCCGGCAGCGGCGGAATCCGCACCTGCTGCCCGGCCTCGAGCCGGGTGGAGCCCTTGACGCGGCCGCCATCGACGCGGATCTCGCCCTTGCGGCACATCTTCTCGATCCGGCCCTGGGGCACGTGCGGGAAGATGCGCTTGAACCAGCGATCCAGCCGCTGGTCGGCATCCGCCTCGGCGACGGTGAGTGTCTGCACCCTGCTCATGCCCAGAGACCCCGTGCGATCCAGAGGCCCAGCATCAGCCCGCCGATGGAGAGGACCACCGAGAGTAGCACGTAGAGCCCGGCCGCCCCGAAGGCGCCGCGCTCCATCAGAGTCACAGCTTCCAGCGAGAAGGCCGAGAAGGTGGTGAAGCCGCCAAGCAGGCCCGTCATCACCAAGGGGCCCGCCTGGGCCAGGCCCTTCTGCGCCGCGAGCACGACAAAGAGGCCCATGAGCAGGGAGCCCAGGGCATTGATCGTGAGGATCGGCAGGGGGAACTCCTGCGGCCCGGTCAGGCGCAGCATGGCGGCGCCGAAGAGGAACCGCAGCGCGGCCCCGAGGGCTCCGCCGAGGGCGACGAGAAGGGTGGTTGAAAACATGCGCGGTCTCTGTGGCTTTGCGCGGGGATTGTCAAGTTTTCATGGGGCGGTGGCGGGCCTGCGCCCCTACTCGCCCCGCTTCGCCCGCAACTTGCCGAAGTAGTCGAGCCGCTTCTTCAGCTCGCGCTCGAAGCCGCGCTCCACCGGCTGGTATAGCTCGGGGCGCTCCATGCCATCGGGGAAGTAGTTTTGGCCCGAGAAGCCATCCTCGGCATCGTGATCGTAGGCGTAGCCCGTGCCGTAGCCCTGCTCCTTCATCATCTTGGTCGGGGCGTTGAGAATGTGCTTGGGCGGCGGCTCCGAGCCGGACTGCCGGGCCAGCTTGCGCGCGCCTTTGTAGGCCACGTAGCCGGCGTTGGATTTCGGCGCGAGGGCCAGGTAGGCGACCGCCTGGGCCAGCGCCAGCTCCCCCTCCGGGCTCCCGAGCCGCTCGAAGGTTTCCCAGGATTGCAGGCAGACGGCCTGTGCCTGGGGATCGGCCAGGCCGATGTCCTCCACCGCCATGCGGGTGATGCGGCGCGCGAGGTAGCGCGGGTCCTCGCCGCCTTCGAGCATCCGGGCGAACCAGTAGAGGGCCGCATCCGGGTCCGAGCCGCGGACCGATTTGTGCAGTGCCGAGATGAGGTTGTAGTGGGCATCGCCCGACTTGTCGTATTGTGCTGCGCGCCGCATCAGCCGGGCCGAAAGCGCCTTGCCGTCGAGCGCGCCCTCCACCCGCCAGGCCATGATCTGCTCGATCAGGTTGAGAAGCGCCCGGCCATCGCCGTCGGCCATCTCCATGAGGGCCCGGCGGGCATCCTCGTCGAGCGGGAGCTCGCGGCCCAGCTCCGCCTCGGCGCGCTGCGCCAGCAGCTCCAGGTCCGCCTCCTCCAGCCGCTGGAGCACCAGCACCTGGGCACGGCTCATCAGAGCGGCGTTCAGCTCGAAGGAGGGGTTTTCCGTCGTGGCCCCGACGAGGAGGATGGTGCCATCCTCCATGTGCGGCAGAAAGCCATCCTGCTGGGCTTTGTTGAAGCGGTGGATCTCGTCGACGAAGAGCAGCGTGCCCTGGCCCTGGCGCCGCCGCTGCTTGGCCGCGTCGAAGACCCGGCGCAGCTCGGGCACGCCCGAGAAGATGGCGCTGATCTGGACGAAGTGCAGCTCCGTCTCGTCTGCCAGTAGGCGCGCAATGGTCGTCTTGCCGACGCCAGGCGGCCCCCAGAAGATCAGCGAGGAGAGGGCCCCGGAGGAGAGCATCACCGTCAGCGGTGCCTCGGGGCCGAGCACCTGGGGCTGGCCGATCACCTCGGAGAGCTTCTGCGGCCGCAGCCGGTCTGCCAGGGGGCGCGGCGCCGTATCGGGGGCGGGCTCGCCGCTGTCGAAAAGGTCGGCCATGGCTCAGACCCGGAAGCGCAGGAGGCGCCGCCCGGTGCCGCGCTGGACCACCAGCTCGAAACGCCGCGCCTGGCCGGAGAAGGCCGCCGCCACTTCGTCCGTGCCCGAAACCTCGAGGCCGTTGATCGCCAGGAGAATGTCCCCCGCCCGCAGGCCCACGCTGGGGCCATAGGGGCCCGGGTCCATCACGACCACGCCAAGGGCCTCCAGCGGCAGGTTCATCTCGGCAATGACGGCGGGGTTGATGCGTGCCACTTGGAGCCCGGGCATCAGGCTGCGCTCGCCGAGCGAAAGCAGCTGGCGCGGCGGATCATCCGGCGCGGCGATCAGCTTCACGGTAAGGTCCGCCGCCTCGCCCTCGCGGATGCGGGTCACCCGCGCCTCCTGCCCCAGCCCCGTAACGGACATGCGGTAGACCATCTCGGCGGGGGTGTGGACGGGTTGGCCGTCCACGGCGGTGATGACATCGCCCACTTCGAGGCCCGCCGCGCGGAAGGGGCTGGCCGCGTGGACGCCCGAGACGATCACGCCCCCCGGTCGATCGAGCCCCAGGGGGCCCGCCATTTCGGCATCCACGGGCTGGCCCGCGATCCCGGCCCAGGGGCGGGCAAAGTCCTCACGGCCCTCGCGCGCCTGGGCCACGAAGGTGGCGACAAGATCGGCGGGGATGGCGAAGCCGATGCCGTTGGAGCCGCCCGAGCGGGTGAGGATCGAGGTGTTGATCCCGATGAGCCGCCCAGCGGTGTCCACCAGCGCGCCGCCGGAGTTGCCCGGGTTGATCGGCGCATCGGTCTGGATGAAGTAGCCAAGGCCCGAATGGTTGCCCCCGGTGCGCGACCGGGCAAGGCCCGAGACGATTCCGCTGGAAACCGTCTGACCCACGCCGAAGGGATTGCCGATGGCCAGGGCCAGTTCACCCACCTCGACCGTCTCGCTCTCGCGCAGGCCCAGGTAGGGCAGCGGCGCCTCGGCCTCGATCTTGAGGATCGCCAGGTCCGCCTCCTCGTCGCCCAGAAGGACGCGGGCCGAGTACTCCCGCCGGTCGTTGAGAACCACGCGGATCTCCGTCGCCATGCCGACGACGTGGTAGTTGGAAACGACGATCCCATCGTCAGAGAGGATCACGCCGGAACCGAGCGAGTTCTGCACCCTCGGCCTCTCGGCAAAGGGATCGCGGAAGAAGCGGCCGAAGAAGGGATCGCTCTGCAGAGGGGTCCGGCGCGGCTCCGCCATGATCTTGGCGTAGATGTTGACAACGGCCGGGGCGACCTCCTTCACCAGGGGCGCAAAGCTGAGCTGGATCTGCGCGGCCGACTGGGGCACCTGCTGGGCCGAGAGCGGCAGGGCCAGGAGGCAAAGGAGAAGGGCAAGGCGTTTCATGCCCCAGATATGCGCAGCCCGCCTGCCGCGCGCAACCGCCAAGTCAGTCCAGCGGCGCCTGCAACCGGGTGCCGGGCGTGATGATGCCGCCCCGGTCGCCGGGGGTGATGCTGCCGTAGCGTTCGCGGAAGCAGGCAGGCAGGGGCCTGTCACCGGGAATGGAGAGCCAGAGCCGCAGCAGATGGCGCCGCCGCGCCGGATCGGGCCAGTCGGTGAAACCTGTCCGGTCGTGCAGCTGGCAGTGATTGTAGACAAACTGCATGTCGCCCGCCTCAAGCTGCATGCCGAAATGCAGCTCGGGATCGTTGGCCAGGGCATCGAAAAGATCCAGTGCCGCCACGTGGTCAGGCGTCAGGCGCAGGGCCTCGGGAAACCGCTGGGCCGAGTCGATGTACTGGCGCTGATAGAAAACAGTCAGCCGCCCTTCGTGCCATGAAAGCGGCGGGATCTCCATGAAGGTCTTGGCGCCCTCGGGCACCTCGCCGCGCCTGTCTGTGGCGATGGGATCGAAAAGCAGCGCCAGCAGGTCTGGCCGGGTCTCGCGCATGCTGTTGTAGATCGTTTCAGCCGACACAAGCAGCGAGAGCCCGCCCTCCATGGCCGGTTGCAGGCAGAGCAGGCCCACCACGTCTGCGCTGTCGGTGTGGAAGGTCTGACGCGCGGCGGTCTGGTAGATGCGGGTGTCCGGCGCTTTCGGGTCGCGGCCCGCGTCGCGCACGTGGCCAAGGACGTGGCCTTGGGCATTCTGGGACCTGGCCGAGCCGAGGTGCGCGCCGATCCCGCAGAAGATCGCGGCGGCGGTGGCGCGGTCCAGCTCCGCCACCGGCAGGCCCCGGAGCACCTCGACGCCGTTGCCCGAGAGGAGCTTGGCGCGCAGGCCGCTCAGGTACTGGGAGAGACCCGGCAGGGGAAAATCGGCGGCGCTGATCTGGCCCACCTCGCCACCCGCCGCTAGGAAGGCGCGGGCCGCCTCGATCAGCTCTTTCACCTGGGCCTGCGTCAGTTCCGTCAGCCAGCGCTCGGGGGCCGCCGCCATCTCGCGCCCCAGCCAGGCGCCGGGGCCCTCAATGCGGTCCGGTAGTGCGCTGATGTCCATCTGATCCCCCTGCCCTTTTGCGCGGCACTATGGGCCGGGGTTCGCGCGGGGCGCAACATGCAAAAAGCCCCGCCGGAGGGGCGGGGCTTTCGCAAATCAGTCGGAAGGGCGAGTCTTATTCCGCCTCTTCTGCCTCCAGGCGGGCCTTGTCGGCGGCACCCTTGGCATCGCGGTCGCGGTCCACGAACTCGATGATGGCCATGGGGGCCATGTCACCGTAGCGGAAGCCGGCCTTCAGGATGCGGACATAGCCGCCCTGACGGTCCTCGTAGCGGGGGCCGAGCACGTCGAACAGCTTGGCGACGTACTGGTCCTGCTTCAGCTTGGAAGCGGCCTGGCGGCGGGCGTGCACATCGCCGCGCTTGGCGAGGGTGATCATCTTCTCGATGATCGGGCGCAGTTCCTTGGCCTTGGGCAGGGTTGTCTTGATCTGCTCATGTTCGATGAGCGAGCCGGCCATGTTTGCCCAGAGCGCCTTGCGGTGCTCGTGCGTGCGGTTCAGGCGGCGGTATCCACGTGCGTGACGCATTTTCTTTCTCCTAACGTGTGCCCTCTACGGGCGGTTTTGCTTTGTCCGGCCGGCGTGCGTTGCGACGGCTCTCCTTGGGGTAAGCGGGTTACCCGGTCTTGATGCACGGTGCGCCGTAAATGCGCACCCTACGGGTGGTGGGTAGGGTGCGCATTTACTGCGCACCTTCCACCGGGCTCAGAAGTTGTCTTCGAACTTCTTGGCCAGGTCCTCGATGTTATCCGGCGGCCAGTCCTCGACATCCATGCCGAGGTGCAAACCCATGCCCGAAAGCACTTCCTTGATCTCGTTCAGCGACTTGCGGCCGAAGTTCGGGGTGCGGAGCATCTCGGCTTCGGTCTTCTGGATCAGGTCGCCGATGTAGACGATGTTGTCGTTCTTCAGGCAGTTCGCGGAACGCACCGAAAGCTCCAGCTCGTCCACCTTCTTCAGCAGAAGCGGGTTGAACTCGAGGCCATCGTCGTCGTCCTGACGCGAGGCACTTTCCGGCTCGTCGAAGTTGACGAAGATGCCCAGCTGGTCCTGCAGGATGCGCGCGGCGAAGGCCACGGCGTCATCCGGCGTAATGGAGCCATCGGTTTCCACCTTCATGGTCAGCTTGTCATAGTCCAGCACCTGGCCCTCACGGGTGGGCTGCACATCGTAGGAGACCTTCTTGACCGGCGAATAGATCGCGTCGATCGGGATCAAGCCGATGGGCGCATCTTCCGGCTTGTTCTTGTCAGCCGAGACGTAGCCCTTGCCGGTGTTGACGGTCAGCTCCATGTAGACGTCCGCGCCATCGTCGAGGTGACAGATGACGTGATCGCGGTTCAGGATCTCGATGCCCGCGCTCTCGGAGATGTCGCCGGCGGTGACGACGCCCGGGCCCTTGGCGGAGATCGACAGGCGCTTCGGCCCCTCGACTTCCATGCGCAGGGAGACACCCTTGAGGTTCAGGATGATGTCGGTCACGTCCTCGCGGACGCCTGCGACCGAGGAGAACTCGTGCAGGACGTTGTCGATCTGGACAGAGGTGATCGCCGCGCCCTGGAGCGAGGACATGAGCACGCGGCGCAGCGCGTTGCCCATGGTCAGGCCAAAGCCGCGCTCGAGCGGTTCGGCCACCACGGTCGCCTGGCGGGCGGGATCATTGCCCGGCTTGACATCAAGCTGCTGGGGTTTGATCAATTCGGCCCAATTCTTGTGGATCATGCGTCCCTCCATTCCTGTCTCGCGCTGCATGATCGCTCAGCGGAGACTCCCGAGGTTTCAAAAAGCGTTTTGGGGCCGCGCCAAAGCCGCGACCCCAGTCGGTATCTTCCGTTCCTTAGACGCGGCGGCGCTTGGGGGGACGGCAGCCGTTGTGGGCCATCGGCGTCACGTCGCGGATCGACGTGATGTTGAAGCCGACGGCAGCCAGGGCGCGCAGGGCGCTTTCACGGCCAGAGCCAGGGCCCTGAACCTCGACCTCGAGGGTCTTGACGCCGTGCTCCTGGGCCTTGCGGCCGGCATCCTCGGCAGCCATCTGGGCGGCGTAGGGGGTGGACTTGCGCGACCCCTTGAAGCCCATGGTCCCGGCGGAGGACCAGGAGATGGCATTGCCCTGAACGTCGGAGATCAGGATCTTGGTGTTGTTGAACGAAGAGTTCACGTGAGCAACGCCTGCGGCGATGTTCTTGGAAACCTTGCGCTTGGTGGTGCGGCGAGTATCGCGTGCCATTGGTCGGACCCTCCCTTACTTCTTCTTGCCTGCAATGGCCTTTGCGGGGCCTTTGCGGGTGCGTGCGTTGGTATGGGTGCGCTGGCCGCGGACCGGCAGGTTGCGGCGGTGGCGCAGGCCACGGTAGCAACCCAGATCCATCAGGCGCTTGACGTTCATCTGCACTTCCCGGCGCAGGTCGCCTTCGACGGTGTAGTTCTCGTCGATGTGCTCGCGGATCTTCAGGACTTCGGTGTCGGACAGTTCGTTGACCCGGCGGGCCTGGTCGATGCCGACGGCATCGCAGATGGCGCGGGCCGCTGCGTTGCCAATTCCGGTGATGTAGGTGAGGGCGATGGGAACCCGCTTTGCAGTCGGGATGTTTACGCCGGCAATACGTGCCACGTTATCTATTCCTTTTCGTTGCGGGTCCGTAGCTCCAGACCCTTTTTTCACAACATAAGCCCGAGGCGGTGAAAGCCGTCGGGCCAAAGCTGATCAGGTGATCTCGCGCGGCGGGCGCGACCCGCGTTGCGACGTGATTCTCGTTCGAGATAGGGCTGACTATTGGTATTTTTGTGTGGCGTCAACCATCCTAGCGGCGGCTGGCGGACCGCTGAAATAGGGCCCGCCGGGCGCTCTTTCAAGAGGCCGCCTCGATCACCTGGCCCAGGCGTTCCTTGCCGAAGAACATCTCCTCCCCGACAAAGAAGGTGGGCACCCCGAAGACGCCCTGCGCCACGGCGGCGTTGGTGTTCTCCAGCAGGCGCTGTTTGATCTCGGGTTCCTGGGCCCGTTCGGCGTAGTGCTTGCCGTCCAACCCGTGCCGGTCCATCGCGGCGACGTAGGCCTCCGGGTCGGCCATGTTGATCCCCTCTTCCCACATGGCCTTGAGCCCGGCCTCGATGTAGGGCGCCAGCTTGCCCTCCTCCTCAGCCGCCAGCGCGCCGCGCATCAGAAGCACGGTGGTGACGGGGAAATGCGGGTTCCAGGTGAAGTCCTTCAGGCCGTGACGCTCCAGGAAGCGGTGGAACTCCAGCCGTTCGTACTTGAGCTTGTTGTCGATCTTGGCGAAGGCCACCATCGGCGCCTGGTTGTTGGTCATCTTGAAGATGCCGCCCAGCAGGCAAAGACGGTGGCGCACCGTGGCGCCCACCTCGGCGGCCATGCCCGGCAGGACCTTCTGCGTGAGATAGGCATTGGGGCTGCCAAAATCGAAGATGAACTCAATCTCTGCCATGGTCACTCCTACCAGGTTTCCTTCCAGGGCCGCAGATCCAGCTCGTGGGTCCAGGCGCTCCGGGGCTGTTTGTGCAGCATCACGTAGTTTGCCGCAATGGCATCGGGGTTGAGGATCGCCTCCTCTTCGCGGCGGGCGTCCACGTCGGGAAAGTTCTCGCGGATGAAGTTGGAATCGATCGCCCCGTCCACCACCACATGGGCTACGTGGATGTTCTTCGGGCCCAGCTCGCGCGCCATGGACTGGGCCAGGGCCCGCAGGGCAAACTTGGCGCCCGCAAAGGCCGAATAGCCCGCCCCGCCGCGCGCCGAAGCGGTGGCCCCGGTGAAGAGGATCGTCCCCCGGCCCCGGGGGACCATGCGCGCGGCGGCCTCGCGGCCCATGAGGAACCCGGCGAAGGCAGCCATCTCCCAGACCTTGCGATAGACCCGGGCCGTGGTGTCGGTGATCCTGAAGCGGACATTGGCGCCGATGTTGAAGATGGCCACCTCGAGCGGCGCGACCTCACTTTCGATCCGGTCAACGAGGGCGACCATCTCCTCCTCCTCCCGGGCATCGGCAGGCAAGGCATGGGCCTCGCCGCCGCTGGCGCGGATCTCCTCGGCCAACGCCTCCAGCGCCTCGGCATGACGGGGGCGGCGCACCAGGCAGACGGCCAGCCCCTCGGCCGCGAAGGCCCGCGCCAGGGCCGCCCCCGTGTCATCTCCTGCCCCGATGATCAGACATGCGCCCTTGGCCATGATGCTCCTCCCCTGCTCTTCCGCCGGAGCATTGCCGATCCCCCGGGGCTTGTCACGGGGGGCCACGCAAAAAGCAAAAGGGCCGCGGTCTCGCGACCCCGGCCCCCGTTCATTCTTTGGAGAGCGCCTCTCAGGCGTCGAGCACGCCCGCGATGGCCGAGCGCACTTCTGCGATCTCGCCCAGTCCATTCACGCGGCTCAGCATGTCTTTGGCGTAGTAGTAGCCGATCAGCGGCGAGGTCTGCTTGTAGTAGGCCATCAACCGGGTCTTGAGGCTTTCCTCGTTGTCATCGGCGCGGCGGGTGAACTTGTTCTCCGCACCGCAGTTAGTGCACTTGCCGTCCTCGGGGATCGGCTTGGTGACGTCGTTGTAAACCTCACCGCAGCCAGCGCAGGTGGAGCGGGCGGTGATCCGGCCAACGAGGGCCTCGTCGTCCACGCGCATCTCGATCACGGCGTCCAGGCTCTTGCCCTCTTCCGCCATCAGCTTGCCCAGGGCATCCGCCTGTTCCAGCGTGCGGGGGAAGCCGTCGAAGATGAAGCCGCCCTTGTTGTCGCCTTCCAGCTTCTCGCGGATCAGACCGATCACGATCTCATCCGTCACCAGCTCGCCGCGGGCCATCACGTCGGCCACCATGCGGCCCATCTCGGTCCCGCTTTCCTTGGCCTCGCGCAGCATGTCCCCCGTCGAGAGCTGGACCATGTTGCGCTGTTCTACCAGATGACGCGCCTGGGTGCCTTTACCGGCCCCCGGAGGCCCAAGAAGGATAATATTCATCGACGTACGGGGCTCCGTTTCTTGCGGGGTCCTTTGCCTTTGCCCTTGCCGCGCAGTTGCGACTTCTCAAGCAGACCCTCGTATTGGTGGGCGAGCAGATGGCTCTGCACCTGTTGAATGGTGTCCATGGTGACCGACACGACGATCAGCACGGAGGTGCCGCCGAAGTAGAAGGGAATGGCGAACTGGCCACGCAGCACCTCGGGCAGGACACAGACCAGGGCCAGGTAGCCCGAGCCGAGGACCAGGACGCGGTTGACCACGTACTCCAGGTATTCGGCGGTGCGCTTGCCGGGGCGGATGCCGGGAACGAAGCCGTTCTGGTTCTTCAGGTTCTCCGCCACATCGTCCGGCTTGAAGCTGACGTTGAAGGTGTAGAAGTAGGCGAAGAAGACGATCATCGCCACGAAGAAGAGCAGGTAGAGCGGCTGGCCGGGGCCGAAGTAGGCCAGCAGCCAAGACATCACCGGGTTAGTGGTGTTGCCCGAGAAGGTGCTGATCGTCACCGGCAGGAGCAGCAGCGAGGAGGCGAAGATCGCGGGGATCACGCCCGACGGGTTGACCTTGACCGGCAGGTGGCTGGAGCCGCCATCGTACATCTTCATCCCCACCTGACGGCGCGGATACTGGATGTGGATCTTGCGCAGCGCGCGCTCCATGAAAACGACGAACATGATGGTGACGACGACCATGACCAGCACGCCGACGATCAGGGCGGGGCTGATGGCGCCGGAGCGGCCCGAGGCGAAGAACTGCGCCAGGGCGGCGGGCACCTCGGCGATGATGCCAACGAAGATGATCAGCGAAATGCCGTTGCCGATGCCGCGCGCGGTGATCTGTTCCCCCAGCCACATGAGGAACATGGTGCCGCCCACAAGGGTGATCATGCAGGCAATGCGGAAGTAGAGCCCCGGATCGGCAGCGATGTCGCCCGCCTCAAGGCTCACCGCGAGACCGTAGGCCTGCAAGGTGGCCAGAAGCACGGTGCCGTAGCGGGTGTATTGGTTGATCTTCTTGCGGCCCTGCTCGCCTTCTTTCTTGAGCTGTTCGAGCGCCGGGACCATCGAGGTCATGAGCTGAACGATGATCGAGGCCGAGATGTAGGGCATGATGCCCAGGGCAAAGATGCCCATGCGCCCGAGGGCGCCGCCGGTGAACATGGAAACCATGCCGCCGATGCCCTGGCCCGCGCTTTCCATGAACTCCCGCAGGGCCGTCCCGTCGATGCCTGGCACCGGGATGAAGGTGCCCAGGCGGTAGACGATCAGGAGGCCCAGCGTGAAGAGGATTCTGTTGCGCAGGTCTGTGGCCTTGCCCAGGGCGGACCAAGAGGTGTTGGCGGCCATGTTTTCGACGGCTGATACCATGAAAGGTCTCTTTTCGCTGTTATGCAAACGCCGCCCGGGCCGTTTTCCGGCGGGCGGCGTTTTGGAAAACTCGTGGACTATGTAAGCGGGTCGCGCCGCGCTCACAAGCCATTAGCTTCAGGTTTACTCTGCCGCCGCGTCAGCCTTGGCCGGCAGGGTAACCGAGCCGCCCGCCTTCTCGACCGCCTCGACAGCGGACTTGGAGGCACCGGCCACGTTGAGCTCGACCTTGGCCGAGAAATCGCCCTTGGCGAGGACGCGGATGCCGTCCAGCTCGCGGCGCACCAGGCCGGAAGCGACAAGCGCCGCGGCGTCGATGGTCTTCTTGGCGTCGAGCTTGCCCGCGTCAATGAATTTCTGGATCAGGCCCAGGTTAACGACGGCGTAGTTCTTGCGGTTGGGCTTGTTGAAGCCGCGCTTGGGCAGACGCTGGTAGAGCGGCATCTGGCCACCCTCGTAGCCGTTGATGCTCACACCCGAGCGAGACTTCTGACCCTTGATACCACGGCCACCCATCTTGCCCTTGCCGGAGCCGGGTCCACGGCCCACGCGCATCCGCTTCTTGGCGGCACCCGGATTGTCGGAAAGTTCGTGCAGTTTCATGTCGCTTCTCCTTTGCCGGAAATGCCCCCCAGCGACGGGAGCGGGCAAACACGGCGTTGCGTTGATTCTCGCGCGGCCTGGAAGGCCACCGGGGGCGTATAGACGGGACTGCCCCCCGGATCAAGTACCCTGGTAGCGGCTGCGTACAGCCCCCCTCGAAGGAGGGTGGCCCGCCCGTGGAGGCGGCCCCGGAGCTGCCAGTGCCGCAGGCTCGTACGATCCCTTAACAGAAAAACGCCCCGCCGTTCGGCGGGGCGTTCGAATTTGCGAAGCCCGGGGCTCCGCCCGTGAAATCCTCAAACGCTCCGCAGGAACGTTTGCCGGCCCCGAGGGGCCGGGCCGGAATTCACCCTTTCTCTTCCACGATCTCCACCATGTGAGGGATCTTGGCGATCATGCCGCGCACGGCGGGCGTGTCTTCCAGCTCGCGGGTGCGGTTCATCTTGTTCAGGCCCAGGCCGATCAGCGTCTGGCGCTGGATGCCGGGGCGGCGGATCGGGGAGCCGATCTGCTTGACTACGATGGTTTTTGCCATGTCGTGCTCTCCTTAGGCGTCCGTGGTGGCTTCAGCCGAGGGGCTGTTGTGAGCCACGTCGCTCTGCTCGTCGATCTTGGGCTGCGACAGGATGTCGGCAACCTTCTTGCCACGACGCTGTGCGACCGAGCGGGGCGACTGCTCCTTGCGGAGGCCGTCCATGGTGGCGCGGATCATGTTGTAGGGGTTCTGCGAGCCGATGGACTTGGAGACCACGTCCTTCACGCCCAGCATCTCGAAGACGGCGCGCATCGGACCACCGGCGATGATCCCGGTCCCTTCCGGGGCCTGGCGCATCACGACGCGGCCCGCACCGTGGCGGCCGTGCATGTCATGGTGCAGGGTACGGCCTTCGCGCAGCGGCACGCGGATCATGCCACGCTTGGCCTGCTCGGTGGCCTTCCGGATGGCCTCGGGGACCTCCTTGGCCTTGCCCTTGCCAAAGCCGACGCGGCCCTTCTGGTCACCCACGACGACAAGCGCGGCGAAGCCGAAGCGCTTACCACCCTTCACGGTCTTGGAGACCCGGTTGATCGCGACCAGGCGGTCGGCGAATTCCGGGGCTTCGTCACGATCGCGGCGCGGGCCGCGACGGTTTTCACGTTCTGCCATCAGAACATCCTTTCAATGGTGGGCTCGCGCCCGGTTGTTTCAATCGCAGTGGGCTGTGTCGCCCCCCGATCATCGAAGGTGCGCAGTGAATGCGCACCCTACGGTTTTTTGTCCGTCAAAGCTCTGACGTAGGGTGCGCATTCATGCGCACCGCAACATCAGATCTTCAGGCCACCTTCACGCGCGGCGTCGGCCAGGGCCTTCACCTTGCCGTGGAACAGGAAGCCGCCACGGTCGAAGTATGCTTCCTCGACACCGGCCTTCTTGGCGCGCTCGGCGATCGCGGCACCCACCTTGGTGGCGGCCTCGATGTTGTTCTTGCCGACCATGCCCAGGTCCTTCTCCAGCGTGGAGGCCGAGGCGACGGTCTTGCCCGCCACGTCGTCGATCAGCTGCACGGAGATGTTCTTGGACGAACGGTGCACGCTCAGACGCATCCGGCCCGCGTTGGTGCGGCGAAGCTTGTTCCGAACGCGCAGGCGGCGTTTGATGAACAGTTGTCTTTTGCTGTTTGCCATCTTTGCGTTCCTTACTTCTTCTTGCCTTCTTTGCGGAAGATGTACTCGTCCTTGTACTTGATCCCCTTGCCCTTGTAGGGCTCGGGCGCACGCCAGGCGCGGATATTGGCCGCGACCTGACCGACGAGTTGCTCATCAATGCCTTCCACAACGATCTCGGTCTGCTTCGGCGCGGTCACGGTGACGCCTTCGGGCGCCACGTAGTCCACATCGTGCGACAGGCCGAGGTTCAGCTTCAGCGTGTTGCCCTGCATCTGGGCACGGTAGCCGACGCCGTTGATCTCGAGCTCTTTCTTGAAGCCCACGGTGACGCCCTGAACCAGGTTGGCGACCATCGTGCGGGACATCCCCCACTGCTGGCGCGCCCGCTTGGACTTGCCGCGCGGATGGATCTGCACGACGTTGTCTTCCACCTTCAGTTCGACATCGTCCGTCGCCTTGAAGCTGCGGGTGCCCTTGGGGCCCTTCACCTCGATCGACTGTCCGGAGACGGTCGCGGTCACGCCGCTGGGCAGCTCAACCGGTTTCTTACCAATACGAGACATATCCCTCTCCTTAGAATACGGTGCAGAGCACTTCGCCGCCAACGTTCTGGCTGCGTGCGGTTGCATCCGACATCACCCCCTTGGGGGTGGAGACAATCGACACGCCCAGGCCCTGACGGACCACCGGGATGTCCTGTGCGCCCATGTAGACGCGGCGACCGGGCTTGGAGACCCGCTTCAGTTCACGGATCACCGGCTCGCCCTCGTAGTACTTCAGGCTGATCTCGATGGCCGGGTGGCCGTCGGCACCGGTGGTCTTCTCGAAGCCACGGATGTAGCCCTCGTCGGCCAGAACCTCGAGCACGCGCTCGCGCAGCTTGGAGGCCGGGGTCATGACGGTGGACTTGCCGCGCAGCTGACTGTTGCGGATGCGGGTCAGCATATCTGCGATAGGATCGTTCATCTGCGTGCCCTCCTTACCAGCTCGACTTGACCATGCCGGGGATCTGGCCCGAAGAGCCCAGGTCCCGCAGCGCGATCCGCGACATTTTCAGTTTGCGATAGTAGGCGTGCGGACGGCCCGTCAGCTGGCAGCGGTTGTGCAGGCGCACGGGGCTGGAGTTGCGGGGCAGTTTCGCCAGCTTCAGGGAGGCGCGGAAACGCTCTTCCATCGGCTTGCTCTCGTCGCTGATGATGTCCTTCAGCTCGGCACGCTTCGCGGCGTATTTCTTGACCAGTTTTTCGCGCTTCTTCTCGCGCTCGATCATGGATTTCTTAGCCATATCTAATTCCTTCCCCGCGCTTACGAGTTGAAGGGCATGTTGAAAGCTTTCAACAGCGCCTTGGCTTCAGCGTCGGTCTTCGCCGTGGTGGCGATCACGATGTCCATCCCCCAGGATTCGTCGACCTTGTCGAAGTCGATCTCGGGGAACACGATGTGCTCTTTCAGGCCCATGGCATAGTTGCCACGGCCGTCGAAGCTCTTGCCCGGGACGCCGCGGAAGTCGCGGATGCGGGGCATCGCAATCGTGATCAGACGGTCCAGGAATTCGTACATACGCTCGCCGCGCAGAGTCACCTTCGCGCCCAGCGGCATGTCTTCACGAACCCGGAAACCGGCGATGGATTTCTTGGCGGTGGTGGTCAGCGCCTTCTGGCCTGCGATGGCGGTCAGGTCTTCCTGCGCGCTCTTGGCCTTCTTGCTGTCCCGGACCGCTTCGGCGCCACAACCGATGTTCAGCACGATCTTGTCGAGACGCGGAATCATCATGTCGTTCTTGTAGCCGAACTCTTCCTTCAGCTTGCCGCGGATCTCCTCGCGGTAAACGGTCAGAAGGCGGGGTGTGTAGTTTGCATCATCAAGCATCGATCACGTCCCCCGTGGTTTTTGCGAAGCGGACTTTCTTGTCGCCTTCCATCTTGAAGCCAACGCGGGTCGGCTTGCCGTTGGCGTCGACGATGGCCAGGTTGCTGAGGTCGATCGGCATCGCCTTGGGGATGCGGCCGCCCTGGCTTTCCTGGGACTGGCGGGTGGCACGGATGGCGATGTTGACGCCATCGACGACGGCCTTGCCCGCCTTCGGGTTCACCGAGGAGATCGTGCCGGTCTTGCCCTTGTCCTTGCCGGCAAGAACGATGACCTTGTCACCCTTTTTCAGTTTGGCAGCCATCAGAGCACCTCCGGAGCCAGCGAAATGATTTTCATGAAGTTCTTGCCGCGGAGCTCGCGAACGACGGGCCCGAAGATACGCGTACCGACGGGCTCGTTGTTGTTGTTGAGGATGACGGCGGCGTTGCGGTCAAAGCGGATGGCGGTGCCATCTTCGCGGCGCACTTCTTTGGCGGTGCGCACGACGACGGCCTTGCGGACGTCGCCCTTCTTCACACGGCCACGCGGGATGGCTTCCTTCACGGAGACGACGATGATGTCGCCCACGGACGCATACTTGCGCTTGGAACCACCCAGGACCTTGATGCACTGAACACGGCGCGCGCCGCTGTTGTCAGCAACATCCAGGTTGGTCTGCATCTGGATCATTTGGTTTCTCCCGACCTTTGGGGGGCTGATGCGGCCTGATCCCCAGGGTTTCGATTAAGCGGTTGGTGCTTCAGGATTCGGCTTCGGCCGAGGTCAGCACTTCCCAACGTTTGGTCTTGGACTTCGGCGCGCATTCGATGATGCGGACCGTGTCACCCACCTTGTAGGTGTTGTTCTCGTCGTGTGCCCGGTACTTCTTGGAGCGGCGGACGGTCTTTTTCAGAACCGGGTGCGTGAAGCGGCGTTCGACGTTCACGGTGACGGTCTGGGCGTTTGCGTCGGAGGTCACGACGCCCTGCAGGATACGCTTTGGCATGTCGGTCTTTCCTTATTCCGCAGCCGCTTTGGCTTTTTCGTTCAGCACGGTGTTGACGCGGGCAACATCGCGGCGGACCGAGCGCAGGCGCGCCGGGTTTTCAAGCTGGCCGGTGGCCTGCTGGAAACGCAGGTTGAAGGCTTCTTTCTTGAGAGTGACAAGTTCGTCGCGGAGCTGGTCCGGCGTCTTGTCGCGCAGTTCTTGGGCGTTCATCACGCTTTCCTTTTCAACATCACCAGTGGGCCCCTTGTTGGGGTGACCCATGATTCTGGTGGAGTGGGTTCGAAGTGCGCCGTATAGGGGGCTTTGTGTTAGGGCGCAACCCCTCCGGTGGCTTTCCTCCGCAGCCTCCGTTAGAGCGGGCCGCGGCAGCCCGCCCGGGGTGCCCCCAGATCCGCCAGAACCGTCCGTCAGGAAAGGCCCCTGCCCCATGTCCCGTACCCGCTCCCTTTTCGTCACCCCGCTCTACCACGCCCGCCTCTCCGACAGGGGCACCGCGCCCGACCCCGACGAGATGGAGGCTTCCTGCTATGCAATCGCCGAGGACGACGGGGCCGGGCAGCAGTGGTCCGAGGAGAACGGCTACCCGGGCTACACTTCCTACGCCTCGCTCACCGATCTGGGCTGGCGCTTCCCGATCTTCGCCGACCTGATCAAGCTTCTGGATGCCCACGTCGCCGCCTTCGCCGAGGAACTGGCCTTTGACCTTGAGGGCCGCGCGCTGAAGCTGGAGGACATCTGGATCAACATCCTGCCCGAGGGCGGGATGCACACCGGCCACCTGCACCCCCATTCGGTCATCTCGGGCACCACCTACGTGGCCCTGCCGGACGGCTCCGCCTCGATCAAGTTCGAGGATCCCCGGCTGCCGATGATGATGGCCGCCCCTGGCCGCGTGAAGGAGGCCCCGGAGGAACTGCGGCAGTTCGCCTACGTGGCGCCCGAGGTCGGCGACGTGCTGCTCTGGGAAAGCTGGCTGCGCCACGAGGTGCCGATGAACATGAGCGAAGAGGACCGCATCTCGATCAGCTTCAACTACGGCTGGGGCTGACCCGTCGGGCGCGCATTCACCGCGCACCATCAACGCACACAAAGAAAAACCCCCGGCGCCTTCGCACCGGGGGTTATTCTTAACCGTAGGATGGGCGCGCCGCGCCCATCACCCGCTTACCAGTCCTCGCGGACCACCACGCGGGTCTTGATCGGAAGCTTCATCGCGGCCAGGCGCAGGGCCTCGCGGGCGATCTCTTCGTTCACGCCGTCGATCTCGAACATCACGCGACCGGGCTTCACCTTGGCGGCCCAGAAATCGACCGAGCCCTTACCCTTACCCATACGCACTTCGACGGGCTTGGAGGTCACCGGCACATCCGGGAAGATGCGGATCCAGACGCGGCCCTGACGCTTCATGTGACGCGTCATGGCACGACGTGCGGCTTCGATCTGACGGGCCGTGACCCGCTCAGGCTGCAGCGCCTTCAGGCCGTAGGTGCCGAAGTTGAGGTCAGAGCCCCCCTTCGCCATACCCTTGATCGAGCCCTTGAACTGCTTGCGGAACTTCGTCCGTTTTGGCTGTAGCATTGTCAGTTCTCCTTAGCGACGGCCACCGGCGCCGCGGGGGGCCGGACCATCCTGGATTTCCTGTGCCTTGCGGTCACGCGCCGAGGGATCGTGCTCCATGATCTCGCCTTTGAAGATCCAGGTCTTGATCCCGATGATGCCGTAGGCGGTTTCCGCCTCGACGTGGGCGTAGTCGATGTCCGCGCGCAGGGTGTGCAGGGGCACACGGCCCTCGCGGTACCACTCGGTCCGGGCGATCTCGGCACCGCCGAGGCGGCCTGCGAGGTTCACACGGATGCCCTGGGCGCCCATGCGCATGGCGTTCTGCACGGCCCGCTTCATGGCGCGGCGGAAGGAGACACGGCGCTCGAGCTGCTGGGCGATGGATTCACCCACCAGAGCGGCGTCCAGTTCCGGCTTGCGCACTTCCACGATGTTCAGGTGCAGCTCGGAGGATGTCATCTTGGCGATCTTCTGGCGCAGACCTTCGATGTCCGCACCTTTCTTGCCGATGATGACGCCCGGACGGGCCGTGTGGATCGTGACGCGGCACTTCTTGTGCGGACGCTCGATGATCACCCGGGCCACGCCGGCCTGCTTGCACTCTTCCTTGATGAAGGCCCGGATGGCGAGGTCTTCAAGCAGAAGATCACCGTAGTCCTTCGTATCGGCGTACCAGCGGCTGTCCCAGGTGCGGTTCACCTGCAGGCGCATACCGATCGGATTGACTTTGTTACCCATCAGGCTTGCTCCTCAACTTGACGCACGACGATCGTGACTTCGGAAAACGGCTTCATGATCTTGCCGAACCGGCCACGGGCCCGGGGGCGGCCGCGCTTCATGACGAGGTTCTTGCCGACGTAGGCTTCCGCCACAATCAGTTCATCCACGTCCAGGTTGTGGTTGTTCTCGGCGTTCGCGATGGCGGACTGAAGGCACTTCTTCACGTCCTGCGCGATCCGCTTCTTGGAGAAGGTCAGGTCCGTCAGGGCCTTGTCCACCTTCTTGCCGCGGATCAGGGCGGCGACGAGGTTCAGTTTCTGCGGGCTTGTACGCAGCATGCGCAGCTTTGCACGTGCTTCGTTGTCTGCCACGCGGCGGGGATTCTTATCCTTGCTCATGGCTTACTTCCGCTTCGCTTTCTTGTCGGCGGCATGACCGTAGTAGGTCCGGGTCGGGGAATACTCGCCGAACTTCTGACCGATCATTTCTTCGCTGACGTTTACCGGGATGTGCTTGTGGCCGTTGTAAACCCCGAAGGTCAGACCAACAAATTGCGGGAGGATGGTGGAACGGCGGGACCAGATCTTGATCACCTCGTTACGACCGCTCTCACGCGATGCTTCGGCCTTCTTGAGGACATAAGAGTCGACAAAAGGGCCCTTCCATACTGAACGAGACATCTATTAGCGCCCCTTCTTCCTGGCGTGCCGCGAGCGAACGATGAGCTTGCTGGACGCTTTGTTCCTGTTGCGGGTCTTTGCACCCTTCGTCGGCTTGCCCCAGGGCGTCACCGGGTGACGGCCACCGGAGGTCCGGCCTTCACCACCACCGTGCGGGTGGTCGATCGGGTTCATGACCACACCACGGACCGACGGACGGATGCCCTTGTGGCGCATGCGACCGGCCTTGCCGTAGTTCTGGTTGGAGTTGTCGGGGTTCGACACGGCACCGACGGTGGCCATGCATTCCTGACGCACCAGGCGCAGCTCGCCCGAGGAGAGGCGGATCTGGGCGTAGCCGCCGTCACGGCCGACGAACTGGGCGTAGGTGCCCGCGGCGCGTGCGATCTGGCCGCCCTTGCCGGGCTTCATCTCGATGTTGTGGACGATCGTGCCGATGGGCATGCCGCTGAAGGGCATGGCGTTGCCCGGCTTGATGTCCACCCGCTCGCCCGCGATCACCTTGTCGCCAATGGCGAGGCGCTGGGGGGCGAGGATATAGGCCTGTTCACCGTCTTCATACTGGATGAGGGCGATGAAGGCGGTCCGGTTCGGGTCATATTCGATCCGCGCGACCACAGCGGACATGTCCAGCTTGTTGCGCTTGAAATCGACGATGCGGTAGAGGCGCTTAGCTCCCCCACCCTTGCGACGCATTGTGATCCGTCCGGTGTTGTTCCGACCGCCATTCTTGGTCAGACCCTCTGTGAGGGCCTTGACTGGGCGGCCTTTCCAAAGCTCCGAACGGTCGATCAGCACCAGCCCACGCTGGCCCGGCGTCGTCGGTTTGTACGACTTGAGTGCCATGTTGTCTGTCTTCCGTTTGCTTGCGCCCCGGCACCAGGTGCGGGGCTATGGTATGAAGGGCCCCGAAGGTCCCCTGTGGTATGGCCCGACGGAGGGAGATCCGCCCGACCGCTTGCCCGAAGGATGCGCACCCATGCGCACCTGATCGAACAAAGACAGAGCCCCGGACGAATCCGGGGCCTTGCCGATGGGGTCTGTTAGGGGGGATTGGAGGTGGGGTCAAGGTTGCGCGAGCAGTTTCCTGTACGTCCTGACCCGTTGACAGCTTCCGTTCGATTGACAGTGGAGATTGTTGTGGTTTTCTGCCCGCATCCCGATACCTCCAAGACAGGGTCGTTCCCAAATGACCGGACGAAAAAACCGCAGCAGCGCTCGCCAGTGTGTCCTTTCCATCGGTTCAAGCTGCATAAACCGATTTCAGATCAACTTCCTTCTGGGACGCCGTTCTGAACTTGCGCCTGCGTTCCCGCGCGCCTTGTTCGACTGGAACATCAGCTCCCTCAACAGCACCATCGGCCTATTGCGCCATGCCGCAGATGGAACCCTGCAAGACGTCCTTGCGGATGACACGCTCTACCGCCTCAACGATCAAGGGTTGATTATTCATGAAGACTTTCCGGAATTCCTGTTTTTCCATGAGGAAAATCCCGAACTCCTCCTGCAGGACAATGCTTTGAGACGGAATTTCCTAGAGAAAGTCGCCCATCTTGAGAAACCGTTCTCGTTTCCTGCGAAGAGTATGCCATATCACCTAATTTGGTCGAACATTCAACCTAACCTACGTGACGCGACAAAGGGCATCATTCCCTGGGAGGCCTTCCGACTTAACGCCAGCCGCCGTGAAGAGATCCTCGACCATGGCCGGAGGATATTCGGAGAAGATACGCGGTTCACCTTCATCAGCCGGGAGGAGGATCTGGACGACAACCTGTCTTCCCAGCCTGACGTCTTGGTCCGTGACCTGCCCCGTGGCCCAGAGTGGGAAGGAGAGCCCATGCTCTTCGATGACCCCTTGAATCGCGCACTGGAAAATCTGCCGCACAGGCGTACGACAAAGCTTCGCGTCCTGACCAATTGGCTAATAGGGGCTCCGCGCGGTTCGTAACTGCAAACCTTTGTGCGTGATCCGGTGGCCGGCAATCGATCACGCATCGTTAGCGGGATGGGCAGGGTCCGCAATATCTGCACACCCCGAGAGGCTCGCCACCGTACCGAGATACGCCGGTGCCGCGCAATGTTATAGGCGGTCATGGAGCGCAACAAAAAAAGAGCGCGCCCTCTCGGACGCGCTCCCCTTAACTCGTTCCGAACCGTCCTTACAGACCGGTGGAGACGTCGATCGTGTTGCCTTCTTCCAGCGTCACGTAGGCCTTCTTCACGTCCTTCCGGCGGCCGGTCTGGCCACGGAAGCGCTTGACCTTGCCCTTGGTGATGGAGGTGTTCACCGCCTTCACCTTGACGCCAAAGAGCGCCTCGACGGCCTCCTTGATCTGGGGCTTGTTGCTGTCGATGGACACCTCGAAGACGACGGCGTTCTGCTCGGACGCCATGGTCGCCTTCTCGGTGATCACGGGCTTGCGGATCACGTCGTAGTGTGCAGGTTTCGCGCTCATTTCAGACGGGCCTCCAATGCTTCGACACCGGCCTTCGTGATCACCAGGGTGTCACGCTTGAGGATGTCGTATACGTTTGCGCCCATCGAGGGCAGGACGTCCAGACCTTCGATGTTGCGGGCGGCCTGGGCGAAGTTCTCGTTCACCTGGGCGCCGTCGATGACCAGGGCACGCTTCCAGCCCAGGTCGCGGACCTGCTTGGCCAGAGCCGCGGTCTTGCCCTCGGCGGCCGCCTCGTCAAGGATGACGACAGCGCCTTCCTTCATCTTGGCGGAGAGCGCGTGGCGCAGACCCAGCTTGCGGAACTTCTTGGTCAGCTCGTGGCCGTGGCTGCGGGGCGTCGGGCCCTTGTAGATGCCACCCTTGCGGAAGATCGGTGCGTTGCGGTCACCGTGGCGTGCGCCGCCGGTGCCCTTCTGGCGATAGATCTTCTTGGTCGAGTAGCTGGTCTCGGACCGTGTCTTGACCTTGTGGGTGCCCTGCTGCGCGTTGTTGCGCTGCCAGCGGACGACACGGTGCAGGATGTCGGCGCGCGGCTCGAGGCCGAAAAGCGCCTCGTCCAGCTCTACCGACCCGGCCTTGCCACCGTCGAGTTTGATGACATCGAGTTTCATGCGTCACCTTCTTTCTTGTCTGCGTCCGAGTTGTCGGTGTCCGACTGCTCTTCGGCGATCTCAGCTTCGGCGGCCTTCAGAGCCTCTGCCTCGGCAGCGGCCTGCTCCTCGGCGAGACGCTGTGCTTCGGCCTCGGCCTCAGCGGCGGCGGCGGCAGCGGCTTCCTCGGCGGCCTTGGCAGCCTCGTCAGCGGCGGACTTGAGGGCCGCGGGCACGATGGCGCTGTCCGGGAAGGGCTTCTTGACGGCGTCCTTCACGGTGACCCAGCCACCCTTGGAACCGGGCACGGCGCCCTTGACCATGATCAGGCCACGGTCGCTGTCGGTCTTGACCACTTCGAGGTTCTGGGTCGTCACGCGGACGGCACCCATGTGGCCGGCCATCTTCTTGCCCTTGAACACCTTGCCGGGGTCCTGGCACTGGCCGGTGGAGCCGTGCGAACGGTGGCTGATGGAGACACCGTGCGAGGCCCGCAGACCACCGAAGTTGTGGCGCTTCATCGCACCGGCAAAACCCTTACCGATGGAGGTGCCCGCCACATCGACGAACTGACCGGCGAAGTAGTGATCGGCGATGATCTCTTCGCCGACGGCCAGCATGGCATCCTCGTCAACGCGGAACTCGGCAACCTTGCGCTTGGGTTCCACCTTGGCGGCGGCGAAGTGGCCGCGCATTGCCTTGGAGGTCCGCTTGGCCTTGGCCGTACCGGCACCGAGCTGCACCGCGGTGTAGCCGTCCTTCTCGGTGGTGCGCTGTGCCACCACCTGAAGCTTGTCCAGTTGAAGCACGGTCACCGGGATCTGGCGGCCGTCTTCCATGAAAAGGCGGGTCATCCCGACCTTCTTTGCAATAACGCCTGAGCGCAACATATCTGAAACCCTCCTGACGCTTAGGACTGCAGCTTGATCTCGACGTCCACACCAGCGGCGAGGTCGAGCTTCATCAGCGCGTCCACGGTCTGGGGGGTCGGATCGACGATATCCAGCAGACGCTTGTGCGTGCGGATCTCGAACTGGTCACGGGATTTCTTGTCCACGTGGGGGCCACGCAGAACGGTGAATTTCTCGATCTTGTTTGGAAGCGGGATCGGGCCGCGAACGGAGGCACCCGTGCGCTTGGCGGTGTTGACGATCTCCTGCGTGGAGGCATCCAGCACGCGATAGTCAAACGCCTTGAGACGAATGCGGATGTTTTGGCTCTGTACTGCCATGTCTGTCATCCCTTGTCAGGGCTTCAGCGGATTGGACGAAATGCGCTCATCGCACCCCCTCATCGCGCCTTGTGTCAACTCAAACGGGGCACGCGTTGGCGCACCCCGGTGAGTCTTGGCGCGTATAGGGGGTTGCGGCTGGGGAGGCAAGGGGGTTTTGGCCGCCGCGCGGGATTCCCGGCGCCCTTCCCCAGGTCAACGCACGGCGTCAAAGCGAAGGGGCCGCTCCTTTCGGAACGGCCCCTCTTTTGTCTGCGATCGGCTGCTGCGGCCGGGGCCGCGCAGGCGATTACTCGGTGATCTTCGACACCACGCCGGCGCCGACGGTGCGGCCGCCTTCACGGATGGCAAAGCGCAGGCCCTGCTCCATGGCGATCGGCGCGATCAGCTCGACGTCGAACTTCAGGTTGTCGCCGGGCATGACCATCTCCGTGCCCTCGGGCAGGTTCACCGTGCCGGTCACGTCCGTGGTGCGGAAGTAGAACTGCGGACGGTAGTTGGCGAAGAACGGCGTGTGACGGCCACCCTCTTCCTTCGTGAGGATGTAGGCCTCGGCCTCGAACTTGGTGTGGGGCGTCACGGAGCCGGGCTTGCAGAGCACCTGGCCACGCTCAACGCCGTCACGGTCGATGCCGCGCAGCAGGGCGCCGATGTTGTCGCCTGCCTCACCGCGGTCCAGCAGCTTGCGGAACATTTCCACGCCGGTGCAGGTGGTCTTCTTGGTGTCGCGGATGCCGACGATCTCAATCTCGTCGCCAACGTTGATCACGCCACGCTCGACACGGCCGGTCACAACCGTACCACGGCCGGAGATCGAGAAGACGTCCTCGACCGGCATCAGGAAGGGCTGATCCACCGCACGGGCCGGGGTCGGGATGTACTCGTCCACGGCCGCCATCAGCTTCTTGATCGACTCTTCGCCGATCTCGGGGTTGTTGCCTTCCATGGCCGCCAGGGCGGAACCGGGGATGACCGGGATGTCGTCGCCGGGGTACTCGTAGGAGGAGAGCAGCTCGCGGATTTCCATCTCCACCAGCTCCAGCAGCTCCTCGTCGTCCACCTGGTCGACCTTGTTCATGTAGACCACGATGTAGGGGATGCCCACCTGACGACCGAGCAGGATGTGCTCGCGGGTCTGGGGCATCGGGCCGTCGGCCGCGTTCACAACGAGGATCGCGCCGTCCATCTGGGCGGCACCGGTGATCATGTTCTTCACGTAGTCGGCGTGACCGGGGCAGTCCACGTGGGCGTAGTGGCGAGTCTCGGTCTCGTACTCGACGTGGGCCGTCGAGATGGTGATGCCGCGGGCCTTCTCTTCCGGCGCGCCGTCGATCTGGTCGTAGGCGCGGAAGTCACCGAAGTACTTCGTGATCGCCGCCGTCAGCGTCGTCTTGCCGTGGTCCACGTGACCGATCGTGCCGATGTTCACGTGCGGTTTGTTACGTTCAAACTTTTCCTTTGCCATTCGGATGGCTCCTTTTGTTGACGGTGCGCATCGAGGCGCACCCTACGGGTGGGTGTAGGGTGCGCCTTTACGGCGCACCGTGGTTTACGCGAACTTCGACTGGATCTCTTCCGAGATGTTCTGCGGAACCGCCTCGTAGTGGTCGAACTGCATGGTGAAGTTCGCCCGGCCCGAGGACATGGACCGCAGGGTGTTGATGTAGCCGAACATGTTGGCCAGCGGCACGAAGGCGTCGATCGCGATGGCGTTGCCGCGCGTATCCTGACCCTGCACCTGGCCCCGACGGGAGGTGAGATCGCCGATGATGCCGCCGGTGTATTCTTCCGGGGTCACAACTTCGACCTTCATGATCGGTTCCAGCAGCTTGGCGCCGGCCTTCTTCATGCCTTCGCGCATACCCATGCGGGCGGCGATTTCGAAGGCCAGAACGCTGGAGTCCACGTCGTGGAACTTACCGTCGACCAGGGCCACCTTGAAGTCGATGACCGGGAAGCCCGCCAGCGGACCGGAATCCATGACCGACTTGATGCCCTTCTCGACGCCGGGGATGTATTCCTTCGGCACGGCACCGCCGACGATGCGGCTCTCGAAGGAGTAGCCCTCGCCCGGCTCGGTCGGCGACAGGATCATCTTCACCTCGGCGAACTGACCGGAACCACCGGACTGCTTCTTGTGGGTGTAGGTGACCTCGGCCTCCTTGGAGATGGTCTCGCGGTAGGCCACCTGCGGCGCACCGATGTTGGCCTCGACCTTGAACTCGCGCTTCAGGCGATCCACCAGGATGTCCAGGTGAAGTTCGCCCATGCCCTTCATGATGGTCTGGCCCGACTCGATGTCGGTCTCGACGCGGAAGGAGGGGTCCTCGGCGGCCAGGCGCTGCAGGCCCGCGGACATCTTCTCCTGGTCGGCCTTGGTCTTGGGCTCGACCGCGATCTCGATCACCGGATCGGGGAAGGTCATGGTTTCCAGCACGACGGGATCGTTCTGGGCGCAGAGGGTGTCACCGGTGGTGGTGTCCTTCAGGCCGGCCAGCGCGATGATGTCGCCCGCATAGGCGTTCTCGATCTCTTCGCGGTTGTTGGAGTGCATCATCATCATGCGGCCAACACGCTCTTTCTTGCCCTTCGTCGAGTTCAGCAGCGTGTCCCCCTTGGAGAGGATGCCGGAATAGACGCGGGTGAAGGTGAGCGAGCCCACGAAGGGGTCGTTCATGATCTTGAAGGCGAGGCCCGCGAAGGGCATCTCGTCGTCGGCGCGGCGTGCGATGTTACGGGTTTCGGTCTCGTCGCCTGGCTTGAAGCCCATGTAGTCGACCACGTCCAGCGGGCTGGGCAGGTAGTCGATCACGGCGTTCAGCAGGGGCTGGACCCCCTTGTTCTTGAAGGCGGAGCCGCCCAGCACCGGCACGAAGTGCAGCGCCAGGGTGCCCTTGCGCAGCAGCTGGCGCAGGGTGTCGTTGTCGGGCTCGTTGCCTTCCAGGTACTCCATCATGGCTTCGTCGTCTTCCTCGACGGCAGCCTCGATCATCTTACCGCGCCACTCGTCGGCAAGCTCCTTGAGCTCGTCGCGGATCGGGTTCTTGACCCAGGAGGCGCCCAGATCTTCGCCCTTCCAGACCCACTCTTCCATGGTCACGAGGTCAACCAGACCCTCAAGCTCGTTCTCGGCACCGATCGGCAGGGCCACGGGCACGGCGCGGGCGCCGGTGCGGTCCTCGATCATGCGGACGCAGTTGAAGAAGTCTGCGCCGATCTTGTCCATCTTGTTGACGAAGACGATGCGCGGCACCTTGTAGCGGTCGGCCTGGCGCCAGACGGTCTCGGTCTGGGGCTCGACGCCGGCGTTGGCGTCCAGCACGCAGACGGCACCGTCGAGAACCGCCAGCGAACGCTCGACCTCGATGGTGAAGTCCACGTGGCCGGGGGTGTCGATGATGTTCATCCGGTACTTGGTGTCCGACGTGCCCTCGTTGGTGGGCTCTTCCTGGCGCTGCCAGAAGGTCGTCGTCGCGGCGGAGGTGATGGTGATGCCGCGTTCCTGCTCCTGCTCCATCCAGTCCATGGTGGCCGCACCGTCGTGCACCTCACCGATGTTGTGGCTCTTGCCGGTGTAGAACAGGATGCGTTCCGAACAGGTGGTCTTGCCGGCATCAATGTGAGCCATGATGCCGAAGTTACGGTAGCGTTCCAGCTTATAATCGCGGGGCATGGGAAGGGTTTCCTATGGATCAGTGCGGAAAAGGAGCGAGGGGCCCGGCGCGTCCGGACCCCGGTCTTGCATTACCAGCGGTAGTGGCTGAAGGCCTTGTTGGCGTCGGCCATCTTGTGGGTGTCCTCACGCTTCTTCACGGCAGTACCACGGGACTGGACAGCATCCAGCAGCTCGCCGGCCAGGCGCTCTTCCATGGTGTTTTCGTTGCGGGCGCGGGAGGCCTTGATCAGCCAGCGGATGGCCAGGGCCTCGCGGCGCTCGGGGCGCACCTCGACCGGCACCTGGTAGGTGGCACCACCGACCCGGCGGGAGCGTACCTCGACCGAGGGCTTGATGTTGTCGAGGGCCTCGTGGAAGACCTCGATCGGGGCCCGCTTGATCTTGTCCTCGACCCGGGTCAGGGCGTTGTACACGATGCGTTCCGCGACCGACTTCTTGCCGTCGATCATCAGGTTGTTCATGAATTTGGTCAGGACCAGATCGCCGTACTTGGCGTCTGGCAGAACTTCGCGCTTCTCAGCTGCGTGGCGGCGTGACATGGCGTTGTCTTCCTTCTGGCGGGTGGTGCGTCATCTGGGCGCACCGAACGTATGTGGCGATGGGGTGCACCCCGAGGGCGCACCGCGAGAGCATTACTTCGGACGCTTGGCACCGTACTTGGAGCGGCGCTGCTTGCGGTCCTTGACGCCCTGGGTGTCAAGCACACCGCGCAGGATGTGGTAGCGCACACCCGGAAGGTCTTTCACACGGCCGCCGCGGATCAGGACAACGGAGTGCTCCTGAAGGTTGTGGCTCTCGCCGGGAATGTAGGAGATCACCTCGTAGCCGTTGGTCAGGCGCACCTTGGCAACCTTCCGCATAGCGGAGTTCGGCTTCTTCGGCGTGGTGGTGTACACGCGGGTGCAGACGCCGCGTTTCTGCGGGCACTGCTCCAGGTGCATGGATTTGGAGGTCTTGCGCTTCGGCTGCCGCGGCTTGCGGATCAGCTGCTGGATCGTTGGCATTCCGGTTTATCCCCGTCTTGTCTCTACATAGGTCGCACGAGGCGGGCCCCATGCAGGTTCAGGTTGATGCCTCGCGGCAGCGAGGCGCAGGCTCAGGTCCCGTCATTTCGGCGCGCTCGGGGCGCAACGCGAAAACACCGCGACGTTCCCGGTCCGAGGTGAACGTGGCGGTGGGGTTACAGAGGATCGGGTCAGCAGTAGACCGGATCTTGACCACTCAGGTTATGATGTCGATGGGCAGGACAGGCCCCGCCTTTCGAGATGACGCGCGTATAGGCCCTTCGGAGGGGGGTGTCAACAGCGCCCGGGGCGGCCCGGCCCCCTGGGCCAGATCGTGCTTGCCAGCGGCCCCGCGGCCCCGCCATAGTTCCGACAACCCCGGCGCGAACAAGGGATCAGAGCAGATGCAGGCAATCGGGCTGTGCCGGTTTTCCTACCCGGCCATCGGCGGCTTCCAGGTGGAACACGAGAGCATCGAGGAGCGTATCGCCTACCTCTACGAGGAAAGCCGACTGGAAGAAAGGTTTCGCCTCTTCGAGGCGATCGCCCTGCCCTGCCTGCGGGCCCAGAGCGACCCGGACTTCACCCTGATCGTCGTCATCGGCGATCAGTTCCCCGATCATCACGCCCGGCGCCTGGAAGGCCTGCTGGCGGACCTGCCCCAGGCCCTGGTACACCGCGAACCGCCGCGCAAGCAGCGCGAGGTGATGAAAGAGATCCTGAACGACGCCCGACTCGACCCGCGCGAGCCCTGCCTCCAGTTCCGCTACGATGACGACGATGCCGTGGCGGTGGACTTCATCGCCCGCCTGCGCGGCCTCTCCTCGGACTGCGCGCCGATGCTGAAGGGGCACAAGACGGTGGCCTTCGACTGGAACCGGGGTCACGTGGCGGAATTCGGGCCCGAGGGCATCTCGGCGGTGGAGATGTACCGCCCCTTCTACGTCGCCTCGCTGGGCATGTGGGTGCGGGGCAACTGCCCCCTGACCATCATGAACTTCGCGCACGAGAAGATCCCGCAGTTCATGCCCGCCATCAGCCTCTCGGACCCGCACATGTGGGTGCGCAGTCACAACGGGTCGAACGATTCGCGGCAGAAGCCGGTGAAGGCCATCCCCGTCACTCCGCTGGATGCCACGGGCGAGGCGCTCTTCCGGGAGCGCTATGCCATCGACGCGGATCAGGTGCGCCGCAGCTTCGCCAGGGCCTGAATGCGCTGCTCCCGGTAGAGCGTGAAGATGCCGGTTGAGACGACGATCACCGCCCCGAGCAGGGTCGTCCAGGAAGGCCATTCGCCGAAGACGAGGAAGCCCAGGATCAGGGCCCAGACCAGCCCGGTGTAGCGGAAGGGCGCGGTGAAGGAGATGTCCCCGGTGCGCATTACCTGGATGGAGAAGAAGTAGCCCCCCAGGATGAAGACCGCCGAGCCGACGATCAGCGTCCCCGCTTCCAGGGAAACCGCGGCCCAGGGCTCGGAAAGGGAGGCAAGCCCCGCCGCCACCATCACGGCAAGGGCTGTCACCAGGGTCACCGTCATGGAGGGCACGATGGGGGAAAGCTGCCGCGTCGCGAGATCGCGCAGGGTGACCCCTAGGACGGCGATCAGGGCGTAGAGGGACCAGATGTTGAAGCCCTCCGCCCCGGGCTTGACGATCAGCATGACCCCGACGAAGCCGATGGCGATGGCCAGCATCCGACGCCAGCCCACCGCCTCGCGCAAGACGATGGCCGAGGCGAGCGTGACCGCGAGCGGCACCACCTGGAGGATCGCTGTGACGTTCGCCAGCGGCATGTTGATCAGGGCTGTCAGGAAAAAGTAGGCGATCACCACCTCCGTCCCCGCCCGCAGTCCGACGAAGAACCAGTCGCGGCGGCTAAGCTTGAAATGCAGCGCCCCCAGCCGCCCTTTGGTGGCCAGGATCAGTGCCGAGGTAACGGCGGAGCGCAGGAAGATGAGCTGGAAGAGCGGCACCGTGCTGGCGGTGAACTTCAGGAGGGTATCGTTGAGCGTGAAGCAGGCCATGGAGGCCATCATCAGCAGGGCACCGGCAAGGTTGGGGGACATTCGGCACTTCTTACGTTCGGTCAATGGCCGCACGCTAGGCCGACTTGCCGGGGGTTGGAAGGGGCAAGTCCCCGGCTTTGCCGGGAAAATGCCCCCGCCGTCGGCGTGGCCTATCCCACCACGTTGAACTCCGGGCCGTAGGGATAGCCTGTGATGTTCTCGTTGCCCTCGTCGGTGATGATAAGGATGTCGTGCTCCCGGTAGCCGCCGGCGCCGGGCTGGCCCTCAGGCAGGGTCAGCATCGGCTCCATGGAGATGACCATGCCGGGCTCCAGCACCGTGTCGATGTCCTCACGAAGCTCCAGCCCGGCCTCGCGGCCGTAGTAGTGGGAGAGAACGCCGAAGGAATGGCCGTAGCCGAAGGTGCGGTACTGCAGCAGATCCTTCTCTGCGAAGAACTCGTTGATCCGCGCGGTCACCTCGGCGCAGCTCGTTCCGGGCTTCAGAAGGGAGATGCCCAGCTCATGCGCGGCCACGTTGGCCTCCCAGATCTTCAGGCTGGCGGCATCCACCTCACCCAGGAAGAGCGTCCGCTCGAGCGCGGTATAGTAGCCCGAGATCATCGGGAAGGTGTTGAGGCTCAGGATATCCCCGCGCTGGACTTTGCGCGCGGTGACCGGGTTGTGCGCGCCGTCGGTGTTGATACCGGACTGGAACCAGACCCAGGTGTCGCGGTACTCCGCCTCGGGGAAGCGGCGCGCGATCTCGAGCTCCATCGCGTCGCGCCCGGCCATGGCCACGTCGATCTCGCGCACGCCCTCCTTCAAGGCCTCGCGGATGGCAAAGCCGCCCACGTCCGCCACGGCGGCACCCGCGCGGATCAGGTCCCGTTCGGCGGCGCTCTTGTGCATCCGCTGGCGCATCGCGGCGGGGGCCATGTCCACCCGGCGGGCGGGCTTCAGGAATTGGTCCAGCAGCGCGCTCTGCGCCAGATTCAGGTGATCCCCCTCGAAGCCGATGACGCGGCCTTCCCCGGTGACCGAGCGGATCGCCCGCCAGTAGTTGTCGCGCTGCCAGTCGGTGTAGGTGATGTTGTCACCCTGGGATCGGCGCCAGGGCTGGGCAGCGTCGATGCCTGCGCTGATCGTGACGCTCTGCTCCGCCGTCACAACAAGACCATAGGGCCTCCCGAAGGCGCAGTAGAGGAACCCCGAATAGTAGGCGATCCCGTGCATCGAGGTGAAGAGACAGGCCTCGACCCCCTGCTCTGCCATGAGGGCGCGCAGCCGCGACAGGCGCGCCTCGTACTCCTCGGGCGCGAAGGGCAGGCTCTTTTCACCCTGGTGAAAGCGGTAGAACTGTGGACGGTCCATGGAACACTCCTTCTGTCCGATGCCGCTGGCGGTGAAGGGCCCCCTCCAACCGCGTCACGGCAAGAATGGTCCCGGCGTACAGGAGGATGATCTGAAACGGGCAGGCCCCTGGTGGTGGCCCCGGCGACGCCATCGCCGATCCGCTGCCAGCAGCTGGACCCGGGGGCGGCCACCTGGCAAGAAATTTCTTCGCTTCAAACAAAAAAAACCCCCGCAGACCGGCTGCGGGGGTTCGATTTTCAATCAGAGGGCCGTGGCTTAATCGCGGCTCTCGTCGTCGCTGATCACCGTGTCGAAGACGTCGCCACCGACAATATCGTCGTCGGCAGACGGGGCGGCCAGGGCGGCAGCGGCCTCGGCCTCCTCGCGGCGGGCCTCGATCACCACGTTGTCCCGCTCCTGCGCCACGCGGCGGACCTGCTGGGTCGCCCCGCCGGTGCCGGCCGGGATAAGGCGGCCCACGATGACGTTCTCCTTGAGGCCGACCAGCTTGTCCTTCTTGCCCTGCACCGAAGCCTCGGTGAGAACCCGCGTGGTCTCCTGGAAGGAGGCGGCGGAGATGAAGGAACGGGTCTGGAGCGACGCCTTGGTGATGCCAAGCAGGATCGGTTCGCCCTTCGCCGGGCGGCCGTTCTTCTTGACAGCCTTGGCGTTGGCCGCGTCGAACTCCTGCTTGTCGACGTGTTCACCCTTGAGAAGCGTGGTGTCCCCGCTCTCCTGGATCTCCCACTTCTGAAGCATCTGGCGGACGATCACCTCGATGTGCTTGTCGTTGATCTTCACGCCCTGGAGCCGGTAGACGTCCTGCACCTCGTTGATCATGTAGTCGGCGAGCGCTTCCACGCCCATGATCGACAGGATGTCGTGCGGTGCCGGGTTGCCGTCCATGATGTAGTCACCCTTTTGGACGAAGTCACCTTCCACAACCGGGATGTGCTTGCCCTTGGGCACCATGTACTCGACCTTGTGATCCGGATCCTCGGAGGACTCGATCGCGATGCGACGCTTGTTCTTGTAGTCCTTGCCGAAGCGAACGTAGCCGTCGATCTCCGCGATGATGGCGTGGTCCTTCGGGCGA
The DNA here is from genome assembly GCA_965212515.1 of Sulfitobacter sp. Lineage (GTDB taxonomy): Bacteria > Pseudomonadota > Alphaproteobacteria > Rhodobacterales > Rhodobacteraceae > Sulfitobacter. The sequence goes on along the minus strand of OZ243122.1, from coordinate 2,443,841 downwards.
CGTGCCTCGAAGAGTTCGGCCACACGCGGCAGACCACCGGTGATGTCCTTGGTCTTGGCACCTTCGCGCGGGATACGCGCCACGACGTCGCCGGCCTTCACCTCGGTCCCGTCCTCGACGGAGAGGATCGCGTCCACGGACATCGGGTAGGTCACCGGGTTGCCGCTGTCGCCGCGCACCGGTTCGCCATCGGCATCGACCAGGATGATCTCCGGCTTCAGCTCGTTGCCCTTGGGGGCCGCGCGCCAGTCGGTCACGATCTTCTGGGTCATGCCGGTGGCATCGTCGGTGTCCTCGCGGACCGAGATACCGCTGACCAGGTCCACGAACTTCGTGGTGCCCGATTTCTCGGCGATGATCGGCAGGGTGTAGGGATCCCACTCGAAGAGCTTGTCGCCGCGGACGATCTTGTCGCCGTCCTTGACGAAGAGCTTGGTGCCGTAGCCCACCTTGTGGCTGGCCCGCTCCTCGCCCGCGTCGCCCTTGATCACCAGCTTCATGTTCCGGCCCATGACCATCACCTCGCCGCTGGCGTTCTCCAGCGTCTGCGGGTTCTCGAAGGTCACGGTGCCTTCCTGGCTGGCTTCCTGGAAGGACTGCTGGCCACCCTGTGCCACGCCGCCGATGTGGAAGGTCCGCATCGTCAGCTGGGTGCCCGGTTCACCGATCGACTGGGCCGCGATGATGCCGACGGCCTCGCCCTGGTTCACCAGGGTGCCGCGGGCCAGGTCACGGCCGTAGCACATGGCGCAGACGCCCTCCTCTGCCTCGCAGGTGAGGGGCGAGCGGATGCGCGCAGACTGGATCGCTGCCTCGTCGATGGCATCGGCCATACGCTCGTCGATGAGCGCGCCAGCCGAGACCAGCACCTCGTCGGTGCCCGGCTTGACGATGTCCTCGGCCGCCACACGGCCCAGCAGACGCTCGGCCAGAGAGGAGACGACCTCGCCATCGTTGACGGCCGCTTCGGCGGTGATCGCCACCTCGGTGCCGCAGTCGTGCATGCGCACGATGCAGTCCTGGGCCACGTCCACCAGACGGCGGGTCAGGTAACCCGAGTTCGCCGTCTTCAGAGCGGTGTCCGACAGACCCTTACGGGCGCCGTGGGTGGAGTTGAAGTACTCCAGAACGGTCAGACCTTCCTTGAAGTTCGAGATGATCGGCGTCTCGATGATGTCGCCGTTCGGCTTCGCCATCAGGCCGCGCATCCCGCCCAGCTGCTTCATCTGGGTGACCGAGCCACGGGCACCGGAGTGGGCCATCATGTAGACCGAGTTGGGCTCCATTTCGGCACCGCTCTCGTCCTTACGCTCGGCCGAGATGGAGCCCATCATGGCTTCCGTCACGCGGTCGTTACACTTGGACCAGGCGTCGACAACCTTGTTGTACTTTTCGCCCTGGGTGATCAGGCCGTCCATGTACTGCTGCTCGAAGTCCTTCACCTGCTCGCGGGTTTCCTCCACGAGGCCCCACTTGGTGTCGGGGATCAGCATGTCGTCCTTGCCGAAGGAGATGCCGGCCTTGAAGGCTTCGCGGAAGCCCATGGTCATGATCTGGTCACAGAAGATGACCGACTCCTTCTGACCGCAGTAGCGGTAGACGGTGTCGATGACCTGCTGCACTTCCTTCTTCCGCAGAAGACGGTTCACCAGGTCGAAGGGTGCCTTGGCGTTGAGCGGCAGAAGCGCGCCCAGGCGCACACGGCCCGGGGTGGTTTCGTAGCGCTTGACGACCTCGTTGCCCTCTTCGTCGATCTGCTTGATCCGGGCATGGACCTTCGCGTGCAGGTGCACCTCGCCCGCGTCGAGCGCGTGCTGCACCTCGTCCACGTTGCCGAAGACCTTGCCTTCGCCCTTCATGCCTTCACGGGCCAGGGTCGTGTAGTAGAGACCCAGGATCATGTCCTGCGACGGCACGATGATCGGCGAGCCGTTGGCGGGCGACAGAACGTTGTTCGTCGACATCATCAGGACGCGCGCTTCCAGCTGGGCTTCCAGCGAGAGGGGCACGTGCACGGCCATCTGGTCGCCATCGAAGTCGGCGTTGAAGGCCGAGCAGACCAGCGGGTGGAGCTGGATCGCCTTGCCTTCGATCAGCACGGGCTCGAAGGCCTGGATGCCAAGACGGTGCAGCGTCGGCGCACGGTTCAGCATGACCGGGTGCTCGCGGATCACCTCGTCCAGGATGTCCCAGACCTCGGGGCGCTCCTTCTCCACCAGCTTCTTCGCCTGCTTCACGGTGCTGGACAGCCCCTTGGCCTCCAGCCGCGAGTAGATGAAGGGCTTGAAGAGTTCGAGCGCCATCTTCTTCGGCAGGCCGCACTGGTGCAGCTTCAGTTCCGGGCCGGTCACGATGACCGAACGGCCCGAGAAGTCCACCCGCTTACCCAGGAGGTTCTGGCGGAAACGGCCCTGCTTGCCCTTGAGCATGTCGGAGAGGGACTTCAGCGGACGCTTGTTGGCGCCGGTGATGACCCGGCCACGGCGGCCGTTGTCGAACAGGGCGTCGACGGATTCCTGCAGCATCCGCTTTTCGTTGCGGACGATGATGTCGGGCGCGCGCAGCTCGATCAGGCGCTTCAGACGGTTGTTCCGGTTGATCACCCGGCGATACAGGTCGTTCAGGTCGGAGGTCGCGAAGCGGCCACCGTCCAGCGGCACCAGCGGGCGCAGTTCCGGCGGGATCACGGGGATCACGGTCAGGACCATCCACTCGGGCCGGTTGCCGGACTCGAGGAAGGATTCGACCACCTTCAGGCGCTTGATGATCTTCTTGGGCTTCAACTCGCCGGTGGCTTCCTTCAGCTCCTCGCGCAGATTCTCGGCTTCCTGCTCCAGATCAATGGCGGCCAGCATCTCGCGGATCGCCTCGGCGCCGATGTTCGCCGTGAAGGCGTCCATGCCATAGGCGTCCTGGGCGTCCATGTACTCTTCCTCGGTCAGCATCTGACCGTAGGTGAGGTCCGTCAGGCCGGGCTCGATCACCACGTAGTTCTCGAAGTAGAGCACCCGCTCGAGGTCGCGCAGGGTCATGTCCAGCATCAGGCCGATGCGGGAGGGCAGCGACTTCAGAAACCAGATGTGGGCAACGGGCGAGGCCAGCTCGATGTGGCCCATCCGCTCGCGGCGCACCTTCTGAAGCGTAACCTCGACGCCGCACTTCTCGCAAACGACGCCGCGATACTTCATGCGCTTGTACTTGCCGCAGAGGCACTCGTAGTCCTTGATCGGCCCGAAGATGCGGGCACAGAAAAGGCCGTCACGCTCGGGCTTGAAGGTCCGGTAGTTGATCGTCTCGGGCTTTTTGATCTCGCCGAAGGACCAGCTCAGAATCCGCTCGGGGGAGGCGAGGGAGACCTTGATCTCGTCAAAGACCTTCTGCGGGGCCAGCGGGTTGAACGGGTTGTTTGTCAGTTCCTGGTTCATTCTTTTTCCTCAAGTTTCAGAGGGTGCGGGGGAAGGTTGGGATGCAAGGTGCGCATGAATGCGCACCCTACGTAGGGTGCGCACTTGCTGCGCACCGCAACGGTCCCTATTCATCCTCCTCCGCATCCAGGAGTTCCATATTCAGGCCGAGGCCGCGCACTTCCTTGACGAGAACGTTGAAGCTCTCGGGAATACCCGCTTCGAAGTTGTCCTCGCCCTTGACGATGCTCTCGTAGACCTTCGTCCGTCCGGCCACGTCGTCCGACTTCACGGTCAGCATTTCCTGCAGGGTGTAGGCGGCGCCGTAGGCTTCCAGGGCCCAGACCTCCATCTCACCGAAGCGCTGGCCACCGAACTGCGCCTTACCACCGAGCGGCTGCTGGGTGACGAGGCTGTAGGGACCCGTGGAACGGGCGTGGATCTTGTCATCCACCAGGTGGTGCAGCTTGAGCAGGTACTTCACGCCCACGGTGACGGGACGCGCGAACTGCTCGCCCGTTCGACCGTCGAAGAGGATCGACTGGCCCGAGGAGTTGAAGCCGGCACGCACCAGCGCGTCGTTCACGTCCGCTTCCTTCGCACCGTCGAAGACCGGGGTCGCGATCGGCACGCCACGGGTGACGTTGCTGGCCGCTTCCACCAGGGTATCCTCGTCCATGTTGGCGATGCCTTCGTCGTAGACATCCTCGCCGTAGGCCAGGCTCATGGCTTCGCGCACCGGCGTCAGGTCACCCGAGCGGCGGTACTCCTGCAGGGCCTCGTCCACGTTGATGCCGAGACCGCGCGCGGCCCAGCCCATGTGGGTCTCGAGGATCTGACCGACGTTCATGCGCGAGGGCACGCCCAGCGGGTTGAGGCAGAAGTCGACGGGGGTGCCATCCGCGAGGAAGGGCATGTCCTCCATCGGGACCACCTTGGAGATGACGCCCTTGTTGCCGTGACGGCCGGCCATCTTGTCGCCCGGCTGAAGCTTGCGCTTCACGGCAACAAAGACCTTGACCATCTTCATCACGCCCGGGGGCAGATCGTCGCCACGGCGGACTTTTTCGACCTTGTCCTCGAACCGCGCGTTCAGGGCACGCTTCTGGATCTCGTACTGCTCGTTCAGCGCCTCGACGATCTTGGCATCGTCCTCGTCCTCAAGCGCCAGCTGCCACCACTGACCGCGGCTCAGCTGATCGTCCAGCAGCTCCTCGGTGATCTGGCTGTTCGCCTTCACGCCCTTGGGGCCCTTCACGGCGGTTTTGCCCAGGATCATCTCGCGCAGACGGGCGTAGATGTTGCGGTCCAGGATCGCCAGCTCGTCGTCCCGGTCACGGGCCAGACGCTCGACTTCCTCGCGCTCGATCTGGAGGGCACGTTCGTCCTTCTCCACACCGTGGCGGTTGAAGACGCGCACTTCCACGACCGTGCCGAAATCACCCGGCTTCACGCGCAGCGAGGTGTCGCGCACGTCGCTGGCCTTCTCACCGAAGATGGCCCGCAGAAGCTTCTCTTCCGGCGTCATCGGGCTCTCGCCCTTCGGGGTGATCTTGCCGACGAGAATGTCGCCCGGCTCCACATCCGCCCCGATGTAAACGATGCCCGCCTCGTCGAGGTTGCGCAGGGCTTCCTCGCCGACGTTCGGGATGTCGCGGGTGATCTCTTCCGGCCCGAGCTTCGTGTCACGGGCGGCGACTTCGAATTCCTCGATGTGGATCGAGGTGAAGACGTCGTCACGGGAGACCCGCTCGGAGATCAGGATGGAGTCCTCGTAGTTGTAGCCGTTCCAGGGCATGAAAGCGACGACGACGTTCTTGCCGAGCGCCAGCTCCCCCATGTCGGTCGAGGGGCCATCGGCGATGACCTGGTTCTTGACCACGGTGTCACCCACCTTCACCAGCGGGCGCTGGTTGATGCAGGTGTTCTGGTTGGAGCGCTGGAACTTGCGCATCCGGTAGATGTCCACCCCCGCGTCGCCCAGCTCCAGGTCCTCGGTGGCCCGGATCACGATGCGGGAGGCGTCGACCTGGTCGATGATGCCCGCGCGGCGCGCCATGATGGCAGCACCGGAGTCCCGGGCGACGACTTCTTCGATACCCGTACCGACGAGCGGCGCCTCGGCCTGGAGAAGCGGCACGGCCTGACGTTGCATGTTGGAACCCATGAGCGCGCGGTTAGCGTCGTCGTTCTCGAGGAAGGGGATCAGCGAGGCGGCAACCGAGACCAGCTGCTTGGGGCTCACGTCGATCAGGTCCACGCTTTCCGTCGGCGCCAGGGTGTAGTCTCCGGACTGGCGGGTGTTGACCATCTCGTTTGTAAAGCGACCCTCAGCATCCAGCGAGGCGTTCGCCTGCGCCACCGTGTGACGCATCTCCTCGGTGGCGGACATGTAGTGCACCTCATCGGTGACCTTGCTGTCCTTCACCACGCGGTAGGGCGTTTCGATGAAGCCGTACTTGTTCACGCGGGCAAAGGTTGCCAGCGAGTTGATCAGGCCGATGTTCGGGCCTTCCGGCGTCTCGATCGGGCACATGCGGCCGTAGTGCGTCGGGTGCACGTCGCGCACCTCGAAGCCCGCACGCTCGCGGGTCAGACCGCCGGGCCCGAGGGCCGAGAGGCGGCGCTTGTGCGTCACTTCCGAGAGCGGGTTGGTCTGGTCCATGAACTGCGACAGCTGCGAGGAGCCGAAGAACTCGCGCACGGCGGCAGCCGCCGGCTTGGCGTTGATCAGATCCTGCGGCATCACCGTGTCGATCTCGACGGAGGACATGCGCTCCTTGATCGCACGCTCCATGCGGAGCAGGCCGACGCGGTACTGGTTTTCCATCAGTTCGCCGACAGACCGCACACGGCGGTTGCCGAGGTGGTCGATGTCGTCGATGTCGCCGCGGCCGTCGCGCAGATCCACGAGGGCCTTGATGCAGGCCACGATGTCCTCGCGGCGCAGGGTGCGCTGGGTGTCCTCGGCGTCGAGGTCGAGGCGCATGTTCATCTTCACGCGGCCCACGGCGGAGAGGTCATAGCGCTCGCTATCGAAGAACAGCGTGTCGAAGAGGGCCGAAGCGGCCTCGACGGTGGGCGGCTCGCCCGGACGCATGACGCGGTAGATGTCCATGAGCGCGGTGTCGCGGTTCATGTTCTTGTCCTGCGCCATGGTGTTGCGCATGTAGGGGCCGACGTTGACGTTATCGATGTCGAGGATCGGAATGTCGGTGAAGCCCGCGTCGATCAGCTCTTTCGCGGTGCCGCCGATCAGCTCGCCGTCTTTGTCGTACTCGAGCGTCAGCTCGTCGCCGGCTTCGACGTAGATTGCACCGGTGTCCTCGTCGATGATGTCCTTGGCGACGAACTTGCCCTGGATGTGATCGAAGGGCAGCAGCAGCTCCTTCACCTCACCATCGTCGATCAGCTTCTTGACGGCGCGGGGCGTGACCTTCTTGCCGGCCTCGAAGAGGACCTCGCCGGTCTTGGCGTCCACGATGTCATAGGTCGGGCGGGTGCCGCGCACACGCTCGGGGAAGAAGGGTGCCACCCAGCCCTTCTTCTTTTTCAGCTTGTAGTTCACGGTGTTGTAATAGGCATTCATGATGCCTTCCTGGTCCAGCCCAAGGGCATAGAGCAGGGTCGTCACCGGCAGCTTGCGGCGACGGTCGATGCGGGCAAAGACGATGTCCTTGGCGTCGAATTCGAAGTCCAGCCAGGAACCGCGGTAGGGAATGATGCGGCAGGCGAACAGAAGCTTGCCCGAGGAGTGGGTCTTGCCCTTGTCGTGGTCGAAGAAGACGCCGGGCGAACGGTGCATCTGGGAGACGATGACGCGCTCGGTGCCGTTGACGATGAAAGTGCCGTTCGGGGTCATCAGGGGCATGTCGCCCATGAAGACGTCCTGCTCCTTGATGTCCTTGACGGATTTGGCCCCCGTGTCCTCATCCACATCAAAGACGATCAGGCGCAGAGTCACCTTGAGCGGCGCGGAATAGGTCATGTCGCGCTGCTGGCATTCCTCGACGTCGTACTTCGGCTTCTCCAGCTCGTACTTCACGTACTCCAGCACGGAGGTTTCGTTGAAGTCCTTGATCGGAAAGACGGACTGGAAGACACCCATGATGCCTTCGCCGTCGGTGGGCTGCTCGGCGTCGCCGGAATTCAGAAAGAGATCGTAGGACGATTTTTGAACCTCGATGAGGTTCGGCATCTCCAGCACTTCGCGGATCTTGCCATAGTACTTACGCAAACGTTTCTGACCGAGGAATGATTGAGCCATAGGTAACGGATCTCCGTTCTTAATCGTAACCGGGTCGGGTGGGGGCGCCGAGCCAGTACCGGATTTGGACAGCGTCGTTTCCATACCAGAGAGGCCTCCCAACAGCCCCTCGCCCGAAACGACGCAATCGCCCTATCAAAGCCCGGTGTCCTACCGGGCTTTGAAAGAACAATTGGATGTATTTTCAACTTGGATGCAGAGCGCCTATCGAATCACTTGCCGCACGAGAGACCCACATAACAAGTCGCCTCGGGTCTTTCAACACGAAGGACTTGACAAATCGCGGATCACGAACTTGCCAGGGCGGCCAGATGGGCCATGCGACGGACGCTGAGGGTCTCGAAGTCGTGACCCTTGGCGAAGCCTAGCGCAAGGCCGCAGGTCTCTGCAAGGTGGCTCCGATCATCGTTCAGATCGGCGATCCGGGCGGCCAGTTGGGCAGGTCTGCCGAGCGGGCTGACCCAGCCCCCGCGCGAGTCCGCCTGGAGGGCGCGCCACATCTGATTGTCGTAGCCAGCCACGGCCAGTCCGCAGGCCATGGACTCGATGTAGGTGCAGGAGGGATCGGCCTGGGGATGGCAGCAGAGGAAGATGTCCGCCTCCCGCCGAAGGTGTGGGACCAGCTCCTTCTCGAAGTCGAGCGCGCCGTGGAGCTGCACCTGGTCCCCGAGCCCTGCCCCGGCGATCTGTGCCGCGATGCTCGCGGAGAGGCTGCCGCTGCCGAAGATGTCCAGCCGGAAGGGCACCTCCCGGCGCGCCAGCTCCTCGGCCACCGGCACCAGGTCCTGGGCCCCCTTCATCCGCTCCAGCCGCCCCGAATAGACCAGCCGCAGCGGCGCGCCCCTCTGAAGACGCGCGGTGCGGTCCGCCATCTCCGCGTCGGTGGCGTAAAGATCGCGGCTCATGCGGTTGTCGAGGTACATCAGGCTTTGCGCGTCGAAGCGCTGGCAAAGCGCCTGTGCCGGGTAGCCGTTGGCCTGGAGCCCCGCCGCGGCGGCCAGGAGCGCACGGCGCCGCCGCTCGCGCAGCCGCAGCCGGAGACCGCGGATGAGGCGACGCGGTGGGTTCTGCGCCAGCTCGATCCGGGCGATGTCCAGCCGGGTTTGCAAGCTATACTCCAGCGTTGCCGCCAACCGCACACCCGCCGCCCGCGCCAGAGGCGCCAGCCCGAGGTTGCGGTCATCATCGGCGCTGACCAGAACGAGATCGTAGCCCTCGAGATCCGCCACGGTCAGGGGCGCCTCGGCGCCGATCACCCGGAGGCCGAAGCCAGCCGTCGCGCGTTCATACCGCACCTGCCCGAAGGGGATCGGCCCGGCGCGCTGGCGTAAAATGCAGTCGAAGGTGCCCGGGAAGAGCCCGGACTGGAGCGCCATGCCGCTGGCGAACTTGCTGTCGATGAAAATCTCGTCGCCATCCAGGATGGCGGGGGCGGGTGCGATCATCAGCATCCTGATGTCACCGGGCATCTTGCCGCTCTCCCCTGCCCAAAAAGAAAACAGCCGGGCGATGGCCCGGCTGTTTCCCTGTGCTGCTTAGGCCAGCTCGACCTCGGCGCCAGCTGCTTCCAGCTTGCCCTTGATCTCTTCGGCTTCGGCCTTGTCGATGCCTTCTTTGATCTTGCCGCCGGCTTCGACCAGGTCCTTGGCTTCTTTCAGGCCCAGACCGGTGATCCCGCGCACTTCCTTGATCACGTTGATCTTGGAGGCGCCGGCGTTCTTCAGAACGACGTCGAATTCGGTCTTTTCCTCTTCGGCAGCGGCGCCGCCGTCGGCGGGGCCGGCCATCATCACTGCGCCGCCAGCGGCGGGCTCGATGCCGTACTCGTCCTTGAGGATGGTTTTCAGTTCTTGTGCTTCAAGCAGGGTCAGACCAACGATCTCTTCTGCCAGTTTCTTCAGATCAGCCATGTTTAGCTCTTTCCGTTACGATATGTGTGTTCCAACGCGTGTAATCTTCCACCCGCCGGTATGACGATTGCTTACGCAGCCTTGTCCTCGATCGTGGACAGGATGGATGCGATGTTGCTTGCAGGTGCGCCAATGGCCCCGGCGATGTTGGAGGCGGGTGCGCCAATCATGCCTGCGATGGTAGCAATGAGCTCCTCGCGCGACGGCATCTTGGACACGGCTTCCACACCGGCGACGTCCAGAGCGTTCTCACCCATTGCGCCGCCCAGGATAACAAACTTCTGGTTATCCTTGGCGAACTCCTGGGCCACCTTGGCTGCTGCCACGGGGTCCTCGGAATAGGTCAGAACGGTCATGCCCGTCAGCAGGGAAGCGATGCTTTCGCACGGCTTCCCGTCGAGGGCGATCTTGGCGAGCCTGTTCTTGGCAACACGCACGGCCCCGCCTGCGTCACGAGCACGCGCGCGAAGGTCCTGCATTTCAGCAACTGTCAGACCGGTGTAGTGGGCAACCACGACAACGCCAGAGCTTTCAAAGATCTGGCCGAGTTCCTCGACCAGCTGTTCTTTTTGTGCTCTATCCACAGTTTCACTCCAGTAAGGGAGGGTGTGACCCCTCCGGCTCAGTTTTGCCGGAACGAACGCTCCGGCCTTCGGGTCCTTACGGGGTACTGCGCATCGCTGCGGATGGCCGCATGGGGCACATCCGAAGAAAATCTGCTGTTCCCGTCTCAGGCAGGAATTATGTCGGCTTTGGCCGGCACCCACCGTCTCGGACGAAAAGCACGCAAGCACGACGAATCGCGCTTCCGATGCCTGCGCGGTCCTTACCGGGTTGCCGGATGTTTTCCAAGCCCCCGATTGGCGCCGCGCCCAAAGCAAAGGGGCAGGCCCTTGGGCCCGCCCCCTGTTGTTCCTGCAATGGTCGGCCCGATGGGCCGTCCGATCACTCGCTGACCGCGTTCTCGACAGCCACCGAAACGCCCGGGCCCATGGTGGAGCTCAGGTTGATACGCTTCATGTAGGTGCCCTTGGCGCCGGTCGGCTTGGCCTTTGCCACGGCACCGACGAAGGCGCGGATGTTCTCGACCAGCTTGGCTTCGTCGAAGGAGAGCTTGCCGACGCCCGCGTGGACGACGCCGCCCTTCTCGGCCTTGAACTGGACCTCACCGCCCTTGGCGGCCTTCACGGCCTGGGCGACATCCATGGTCACGGTGCCGACCTTGGGGTTCGGCATCAGGTTGCGGGGACCAAGGACCTTACCCAGACGGCCGACGATCGGCATCATGTCGGGGGTGGCGATGCAGCGGTCGAAGTTGATCTCGCCGTTCTGCACGGTCTCCATCAGGTCCTCGGCGCCGACGATGTCGGCCCCGGCCTTCTGAGCCTCTTCTGCCTTCGGGCCACGGGCGAAGACGGCAACGCGCACGTCCTTGCCGGTGCCGTTGGGCAGGCCCACGACGCCGCGCACCATCTGGTCCGCGTGGCGGGGGTCAACACCGAGGTTCAGGGCAATCTCCATGGTCTCGTCGAACTTGACCTTGGAGTTCCCCTTGATCAGAGCGACGGCTTCCTCGACGCTCAGGTCTTCCTTGCCGGCGAATGCTTCGCGTGCGGCGCGGGTACGCTTTCCGAGTTTTGCCATCTTACTTCACCTCGATGCCCATGGACTTCGCCGAGCCCAGAATGATCTTCATGGCCTGGTCCACGTCATGGGCGGACAGGTCCTTCATCTTCGCTTCCGCGATTTCGCGCAGCTGCTTGGTGGTCACGGTGCCGACGGTCTCCCGGCTGGGGGTCTTGGCACCGGAGTTCACCTTGGCGGCCTTCTTCAGGTAGTAGGACGCCGGCGGCGTCTTGATGTCCATCGTGAAGGACTTGTCCTGATAGTAGGAAATCACGGTGGGGCACGGCGCACCGGGCTCCATTTCCGCGGTCTTGGCGTTGAACGCCTTGCAGAATTCCATGATGTTGATGCCGCGCTGACCCAGGGCGGGGCCCACCGGCGGCGACGGGTTGGCTTGACCCGCCTTAATCTGCAACTTCATCGTACCGACGAGTTTCTTGGCCATTGGCCTTCTCCTTTCCAACGCCCTCGGAACGCGTCCCTCGGGCTATCTGTTGTGTGGTCCGGTCCGGGTGCCGCGGCCCCCTCGCCTCCCACAAAGATGAATCGCCCTAGGGCGACTGGCGCGGCATACAGAGATGGCCGGGAGAATGCAAGGCTCCCGGCTGCTTCAACATATTGACGATGGCCCCGCGCGCGAAGTGCAAAACTGTGGTATGTTATGCGCGATCCCGGCGGCCTCCTTCGTGCGCAGACCTCATGACGCCCGGATACTGGCACCGTTGGATCGTTGACCAAGCCAACACTCGGGAGGACAAGATGAAAAATTTTCTTACCCTGTTAGCAGTAATTGGTATCACGGTCGGTAGTGCCGATATTGCCTTCGCGAAGTCAGCGAACTCGGCTGACGGAAAGGCCATCGGGCAGGGGGTAAAAGGTGACAAGGGAAGCTCGGCGAATGCCCCGGGCAAGACCGGAGAAACCGGCAAAGAACACGCCCCGGGTCAGAATAAAGACTGACTTGGAGGCTTTTCGTGGGAAGCTTGGAGCAGCTGCGAAAAAAGACGGGGAGCCCAATGGCTCCCCGTTGCGTTAGCTGCACCCCCTCAGTCGTCAGCCCTGCTTGATGACTTGGGTGTATTCCAGTTCGACCGGCGTTTCGCGGCCGAAGATCGAGACGGAAACCTTCAGGCGCTGGTTGTCCTCGTCGACTTCCTCGATCATGCCGTCGAAGTCCTCGAAAGGCCCATCGCCAACCTTCACCTTCTCGCCCACCTCGAAGTGGATCAGGGTGCGCGGCGCATCCTCGCCTTCCTGAACCCGGCCCAGGATTGCCTCGACCTCGGCGTCCCGCATCGGCATGGGGCGGCCCTGGGGGCCGAGGAAGCCGGTGACGCGGTTGATCGAGTTGATCAGGTGGTAGCCCTGATCGGACATCTCCATGTGCACCAGCACATAGCCCGGCATGAAGCGGCGCTCGGTGGTGACCTTCTTGCCGCGGCGGACCTCGATCACCTCTTCGGTGGGCACCAGGACCTCGTCGATTTCCTCTTCCAGTCCATGCTCCGCGGCCGCCGTGCGGATCTGCTCGGCGATCTTCTTTTCGAAGTTGGACAGGACACTGACCGAATACCAACGCTTTGCCATCTGAACTCCAAGGCCCCTGTCTGCTGCGGCCGTACCCGTCGCAAAGGGGGAGGGGCCGCCTGTTCCATTTCCGCGCCCTGGGGGCGACGACGTGCCTGAACTAAAAAAATGGCGCGCGGGCTCGAATCGCCGCACGCCCTGTCAGGTCAGGCCAGCGGCATAGACCGGGTCGGACCGGGATTCAAGCCGTCAATGGTGAATTTGCCCCGCGGGCCTCAGCCGAACATGTCCAGCACGGACTGCAGCCCGAACCGGATGATGATGTCCACAAGGGCAAAGAAGACCGCCGTGAGGGCTGCCAGGATGAAGACCATCACCGTGGTCAGCATCACTTCGCGCCGGGTCGGCCAGACGATCTTCGCGACCTCGGCCCGGACCTGCTGAATGAACTGAAGTGGGTTGGTGGTGGCCATCTTTATCCCTCGGGGCTGCTTGGCAGGCATCTAGCCGCTTGGCGCGCTTTGTTCAAGCCCGCAGCCGCGGCAGCCGCCCCTCAGCCCTCGCGCAGGCCGTCCAGCCGCCGGTCGAGCGCGGCGGCGTGGCGTGCGTCGGCCTCGGCCAGGTCGCCGAAGTCGGGGAGGTAGAGCCCGTCCACCGTGCCCTCGGGGAAGCGGTCGAGGATGGCGTCCCAGCGCATGGCGAAGCGGTCCAGCCGGGCATGAAGCATCGCCGCCCGGGCGGGCCGCCGCCGGGCGTACCAGTGGGCCAGGGCCATGGCCCGGCGCCAGAAGCCATCATAGCCCAGCACCAGGAAGACACCGACCAACATGAAGAGCATCAGAAGGACGATGCCCACCACCAGCCAGGGCCGGAAAAGCACCAGCAGCGCCAGCCCGGCCAGGACGACCTGGCGTGGCGTCGGGCGGAAGCCGAGGAGCTTGGCGCGCTGACGGGCGATCAGGCCCGCGCGCGGGGCGCTCTCGTCGGTCGCGGCTTCGGCGATGGGCGGCAGGTCCGGGTGCGGCGGCTTAGGCGCAGCGACGGGCGCTGCGGTCATCTGGGGCGTTTCGGGGATCGGCTCCGGTGCAGGGGTGGCCCGGCGCGGCGGCGCCTTCTTGGCCTCCGCCATTAGGGAACGGATGCCCGCCAGGGTGTCGGGGTCCAGGTCCGCTTCGGGCCCTGCGGGCCGGTCTGCCTCGGGGTCTTGCGTCATGGCCTGTCTCTCTTGCAGCAACCGGCCCAGCCTAGGGGGCCATTCGGACCCTTGATTGACCGGAGTAAGGCAGAAATGCGGCGCCTCGCACGGCGACGGTACAACAGGACGAGTTGTGAAGGATGGTGGCAGGGGCTGAGGGACTCGAACCCACGACCCTCGGTTTTGGAGACCGATGCTCTACCAACTGAGCTAAACCCCTAGGCCGGGTGTTGGGGTAGTCGCAAAAGCGCCGACGATCAAGAGGGCATCGCCCCTGCCCCGGGGCTTTTTGGGCAGAAATCTGCGGTTTGGAGAGAGACGCCCGGCCGCGGTGAACGGAAAGACCCCTCGTCAAAATCGACGAGGGGCCTCTTTGGGTGCGGGGCGGTGAGGGTCAAGGCCACCCCGCGGGGGGTCTGGAGGTCCCGCCTGCGGACCACCGGCGCTTGCGCGCTCCCTTTGAAGTGCCCAAGGTTTCAGAAAAAATCAAATGTTTTCCGAGGCTTGACTGTGGACCACGGTATACCGCCAGGGGCCGCCACTCCGCGCCTCAGCTCTGACCGACTGAAATTGCGGCATTTTTCAGGGCGGGCAGCTTTCCGCCTCTACGGGGCCGAGAGCTGTGCTTTTTCGGCAGCTTGTCGCATCCGCGGCCCTGTCAGGGCGCGCGGGCTTCCAGGGCCACAACGTCTCCGCCGGTGATCAGCGCCTCGCAGTCGAGAATCAGCGCGATCGGCCAATCCCACCAGGCCAGCCGCGTCAGCCTTGCCGCAACCTCCTCGGGAAATCGGCGCCGAACGATCCGGGCAGGGTTGCCCGCCACGATGCAGTAGTCGGGCACCTCGCCCGCCACCACCGCACCGGCGCCGATGATCACCCCGTTGCCGATCCGAGCACCCGGTAGGATGCGCGCGCCCTGCCCGATCCAGACGTCATTGCCGATCACCGTGTCCGGCCCCGGTCCGGGCATCGAGGGGCGCCCCTCCGGCGGGCCGCCGAAGATGGCGAAGGGAAAGGAGGAGATGCCGTCATAGCGGTGGTTGGCGGAGGCGGTGATGAAGGTGACGCCATCGGCGATCTGGCAGAAGCTGCCGATCTCCAGCCGCTCGGGGCTGAAAGGATAGGTGTAAGGCGCCAGATGGGCCGCCCAGTCCTCGGGCGGGTGATGGGCACTGGCGTAGGTGTAGCGCCCAACCGAGATGCGCGGATGGTCCACCACGGCGGCGAGGAAAACCGTGCCGAGGTGCGGCGCCCCATCCGGCAGGCGGACGGGATGGCGGGTGTCGGGGCTGGGAAAGGTCTCGGGCATGGCGGGCCTTGAAGGGGTGCAGACCACCTTGGAATAGGGGGCGCCCTTCCCCAGGTCAACGCACCGCGCCAAAGCGAAGGGGCCGCTCCTTTCGGAACGGCCCCTCTCTTGTCTGCGATCGGCTGCTGCGGTCTGGGCCGCGCAGGCGATTACTCGGTGATCTTCGACACCACGCCGGCGCCGACGGTGCGGCCGCCTTCACGGATGGCAAAGCGCAGGCCCTGCTCCATGGCGATCGGCGCGATCAGCTCGACGTCGAACTTCAGGTTGTCGCCGGGCATGACCATCTCCGTGCCCTCGGGCAGGTTCACCGTGCCGGTCACGTCCGTGGTGCGGAAGTAGAACTGCGGACGGTAGTTGGCGAAGAACGGCGTGTGACGGCCACCCTCTTCCTTCGTGAGGATGTAGGCCTCGGCCTCGAACTTGGTGTGGGGCGTCACGGAACCGGGCTTGCAGAGCACCTGGCCACGCTCGACGCCGTCACGGTCGATGCCGCGCAGCAGGGCGCCGATGTTGTCGCCTGCCTCACCGCGGTCCAGCAGCTTGCGGAACATTTCCACGCCGGTGCAGGTGGTCTTTTTGGTGTCGCGGATGCCGACGATCTCGATCTCGTCGCCAACGTTGATCACGCCACGCTCGACACGGCCGGTCACAACCGTACCACGGCCGGAGATCGAGAAGACGTCCTCGACCGGCATCAGGAAGGGCTGGTCAACCGCACGGGCGGGGGTGGGAATGTACTCGTCCACGGCCGCCATCAGCTTCTTGATCGACTCTTCGCCGATCTCGGGGTTGTTGCCTTCCATGGCCGCCAGGGCGGAACCGGGGATGACCGGGATGTCGTCGCCGGGGTACTCGTAGGAGGAGAGCAGCTCGCGGATTTCCATCTCCACCAGCTCCAGCAGCTCCTCGTCGTCCACCTGGTCGACCTTGTTCATGTAGACCACGATGTAGGGGATACCCACCTGACGGCCGAGCAGGATGTGCTCGCGGGTCTGGGGCATCGGGCCGTCAGCCGCGTTCACAACGAGGATCGCGCCGTCCATCTGGGCGGCACCGGTGATCATGTTCTTCACGTAGTCGGCGTGACCGGGGCAGTCCACGTGGGCGTAGTGGCGGGTCTCGGTCTCGTACTCGACGTGGGCCGTCGAGATGGTGATGCCGCGGGCCTTCTCTTCCGGCGCGCCGTCGATCTGGTCGTAGGCGCGGAAGTCACCGAAGTACTTCGTGATCGCCGCCGTCAGCGTCGTCTTGCCGTGGTCCACGTGACCGATCGTGCCGATGTTCACGTGCGGTTTGTTACGTTCAAACTTTTCCTTTGCCATGGTGGCAGCACCCTTTTCAATTGAGGGGCCACGCGGGCCCGGTCCTATCCTTGCGCGAAAGACAATGCTCGACGCGCGATATGGCGCGCGATGTATTGGACCTGAGAGGTAAAATCAAGCGGCTCTTGGCAATTGCCGAGCCGCGTCGCGTCATTCCTCTTCGGCAACCACTTCGGCCGCTTCCGGCTGCCCCGCGAACCAGCCCTTTTCGCGGTTCTGACGCACCAGATAGCTCTCGATCGACTTGGCCACGTTCTGCGACAGGTTCTTGAGCTGCTCCTCGGCCGTCTTGGTATAGCCCGAGCCCACGACAGGCCCCTGATCGAACGACTCGAAGACCGTGATCTGGTGCGGCTTCTCGTTGAGTTTCTTGTTCAGGGCATCGTCCCAGACGGTGAGGTTGACGATCATGATCGACTTCGGGGTCGCCACCACCGGGATACCCGGCTGGGCCAGCACGTAGCCCTCCACCGACATGCCGAAGTGGTAGTTTCGCGCCCCCTCGTAGCGGTCGAAACGTTCCGCCGTGGCCGCCGCCAGCGCCTCGGTCAGCTGCTCCTCGGTGGCCTCGCGGCTGAAGGGCCCCTTCTGCGCCTTGGAGGCCACCGCAATGTTGTGCACCAGGTTGAAATCGCCGAGCGGCACGGCGGGTTCGTCCAGATCCCAGGCGCCGTTGCAGGCGCTCAGAACCAGGAGGGAGACAAGGATCACGCAAAGTCGCCGCATCGGGGCACCTCTCTCTGTCGGTTCCGAGGGTGGTAGCCCAGCGCCTGCCGGGGTGCAATCAATTGCCGCGTTGGCGGGGCCTGCGCCGGGCCCTATGATCAGGGGCGCCCAAGAGATGGAAAGCGCCATGACCCCTGCCCCCCTGCCCGTCCGCGTGCCCCTGGTGACCGAGCCCTGGGGCATCCTGCGCAGCCTGACGGAGGCGCGGCGCAATGTCCTCAGCATCATTCCCGAAATCGCGACACGGCAGCCCATGGTCTCGGGCAAGACGGGCAAGCGCTGGCACATGGTGATGGACCCGGAGGCCATCCGTCAGATCCTGCTCGACCGGCTGGAGGATTACCCCAAGTCCGTCGTCACCAAGAACCTCCTCAAGCCCGCCATCGGCGAATCGCTCTTCATCGCCGAGGGGGCGCACTGGCGCTGGCAGCGGCGCGCGGCGGCGCCGGTCTTCTCGCACCGCAACGTGATGAACCTCTCGCCGATCATGTCGGCCGCCGCCGAGAGGACCGCCGCGCGCATCACCGAAGCCGGGCCGCGAGCCGTCAACATGCTGGACGAGATGGTCACCACCACCTTCGACGTGATCGGCGACGTGACCTTCTCGGGCGGCGGCACCTTCGACCGGGACGCGGTTCATGGCGCCATCGACGACTACATCGCTGAGGCGGGCAAGATCAGCCTTTTCGACGTGCTGGGCTTCCCCGATTGGGTGCCCCGCCCGGGGCGCATCATGTCGGGCAAGGCGCTGAAGGAGATGAAGGCCCTGGCCGACGGGGCCATCGAGGCCCGCGCCCAGCGCGGCAACGAGGGCGTGCCCGATCTGCTCGACCTGCTGCTGGAGGGCGAGGACCCCAAGACCAGGCGGCGCATGACCACCGCGGAGCTGCGCGACAACCTCCTCACCTTCATCGTCGCCGGGCACGAGACCACCGCCCTGACCCTAGCCTGGGCCATGTACCTGATGGGCTTCGACCCGGAGACGCAGGACAAGGCCCGGGCCGAAGCACAGGCGGTGCTGCAGGGCCGCGCCTGCACTGGCGAGGATGTCGAGAAGCTGCCGCTGATCCGGCAGATCATCGATGAGACCCTGCGGCTCTACCCGGCGGCGGGCATCATCTCGCGCACCGCCCAGAAGCAGGATCAGCTTTGCGACCGGGAGGTGCGCCCCGGCGACACGGTGATGATTCCGATCTATGCCCTGGGCCGCAGCAAGCTCCTCTGGGAGGAGCCGGACGCCTTCCGGCCCGAGCGCTTCGCCGACCGCAAGGCGATCGACCGTTACGCCTACCTGCCCTTCGGCGACGGCCCGCGCATCTGTATCGGCGCCTCCTTCGCGCTTCAGGAGGCGGTGATCATCCTCGCCACCCTCCTCTCGCGCTTCCGCTTCAGCTTGGTGCCGGGCAAGCAGCCGCGCCCGGTGATGATCCTCACCCTGCGGCCCGAAGGCGGGGTCTGGATGACGGCGGAGCCTCTCTGAGTTAGGGCGCCGCCTCACCGCAGATCTCGCGCAGGGCCTGCCACTCGGCGGGCGAGAGGGCCGGCCGGTAGCTGCGCCCCTCCGTCACGGCCGCCTCTGCCGCCGCGATGCGCGCGCCCAAGGCGGGATGGGTGAGGAAATGGGCCACCAGCCCCTCGGCATCGCCCTCTTCCTCCCGCAGGGTGGCGAACATCTCGCCCAGGGCGGCCGGGGAAATCTCGGCCCGCTCCAGAAGGCCGTGCGCAAAGCGGTCCGCCGCCGTTTCCGCCGCCTGGCTATATTGCGCCGCGATCAGCCGCTCCGTCAGGAAGAGCACAGCCGCCCCGCCCGCGAAATCCCCGAAGATCAGCCCCAGCACCCCGATGGAGCCTGCCGAGCGCAGGGCATGGCGGGTGGCATCGCGGCTCACCACGTGGCCAATCTCATGGGCCAGAACGGCGGCCACCTGGTCAGGCCCCGCGGCGGCCTCGATAAGGCCCCGGAAGAGAACGACGAAGCCGCCCGGGAGGGCGAAGGCGTTGATCATCTCGTGGTCCAGCACGAGCACGGTCACCTCCGGCTGATCGGGCTCGGCCAGGCGCGCCGTCATCCGCTCCAGCGCCTCGGCGCCGGGCCGGGCGACACAGATCGGCAGGGGCGCCACGCCGCTCTCGTCGAGCGCGGTGCGGATATGGCCCAGGGTCGCCTCGCCCAGGGCGCGCTCGCCCTCGGGCGGGATGAAGCCAGCCAGGTTGTCGGCCAGTAGCGGCACCAGCAGGCCGATCTGCAGAGCCACCGCGGCCACAGCCGCCAGCGCCCAGGCCATAAGCCGCCCGCGCCCCCTGGGCGGGGCCCGACGGTTGAGGGAGGGCAGATGGGCCAGCAGGCTCTCCTCTTCTAGGTAGAGCCGCGCCAGGGGGTCGCCCGTCCAGCGCAGCATCACGCCGCGCCTGCCCGCCATGTCCGCCAGCCGCCGCACCTCCGCCACCGGCCAGTGTATCGTCTCGCCATTGTCGAGACCGATCTGGAGCGTGCCCTCCGCCAGGTCCAGGCTCACCTCCTGGCCCAGGGGGCGGTCGCCATCGAAGTAACGGGCGCCCAGCGCATCGAAACCGCCGCTCATATGGCCGCCCCCAGGTCCAGCGCCTCGGCAAAGCCCTCCGCCTCGGCGAAGGCGTCCCGCTCACGTTGGCTGATCAGGTGCAGGCCCGCCACCTCGGGCAGGCGCGTGGTGCGCGCCATGTGTCGCATGATCGGGAAGGTCACGAAGGTCTGGTGCAGGACGCCCCAAAGGAGGAAGAGGGACAGATAAAGCAGGGCAATGCCGACGAAGGTCAGCCATCGGGGCAAAGCCGTCAGCGGGGACATGCCATCCTCCCCCATGGGCAAGTCGCCGAAGCCGTAGGTCGCGACGGCCAGGAGAACGAGCCCGAAAAGCCCCAGAAACAGGAAGAGATAGGCGACGAAGTTGCCAAGCACGTAGATGAAGCTGATCCGCACCCCGCTGAGCGCGGAGTCGAAGCGGATGCCACGGGCGCTCTTGTGCCGGGCCATGATCCGCTTGGCCGTCCAGTTGTAGTAGATCGCGCCGAAGAGCATCCCGGCGAGCGCCAGGGGCAGGATCAGGAGCGCACGCTCGTCCTCGACGCCCGAGACCCAGGGGTTGGCCAGCCCGGCGATGACACGTTGGAAGGCGGCTTCCTCATCCAGCGCCTGGGCCAGCAGCGGCTCCCGCAGGATAAGCCAGATGATGCCGCCGACCAGGCACAGGAGGCTCAGCGCGAAGGGCCAGGCGGCCCGGTAAAGCTGCCACCAGTTCCCCCCCTGGGTGAGCCGGGCGGAGCCGAAGAAGGTCCGGTCTGTCCGATACTTCTCAAGGGCGAAGGTCATGCGTGGCCAGAGCAGGCCGAGGCTGAGGATCGTGATGATCCAGTGCACCAGCGCCCGCAGCGCATAGCCCCAGGCGCCGGGTTCCAGCCCGAAGCGCACGCCGCGCCAGCGGGTGCGCGCCAGGACATAGCGCCGCGCACGGTAGCGGGCGTAGAACCAGATCGGCACGATACCCAGGAAGGAGGCCGCGTAGCCTACCCAGGAAACGGAGAAGACGGCGAAGCTGACGAACATCAGGAGCAGGTTCACGATGCCGATGTAGAAGGTCAGGATCACCACGGCGATGCAGAAGCCAAGGAGCTTCTCGATCGGGTCACCGACGTACTCCAGCGGATCGCCGCCGGGCCTTATCGCCGACCAGTACCAGCGGCGCAGCCGGGTCTTCATCCAAAAGCGGTAGATCCCCAGGGTCAGGACCGTGAGGAATCCGCACTTGAAGGCAAGCCAGAAGAGCGCGCCCCGCCGCCCGGTGAAGGTGACCTCGAGCCCCGGTAACGGCGACTGTGGTTCGGCCGGGACCGGCGCGCTGGCATTGGGCGCGACGCCTCCCCAGGGGCCCTCTGCGGCGGCGGGGCCGCTCATGTGGGCCCCGCCCGCATCAGGTGAAGGTGTTGTCCCGCGGGAAGCCACGCGGCGCCATGCGGCCCGCGCCCGCACGCTTGCCGGTCCACTCCTCGAGGTTAGCCTCGGTCCGGGTCCGGCCCGCCGGGTCGCGCCAGCTCAGCCCCTCGGCGCGGTTGAAGGTGGTTGCGTCCGAAAGGCCGCCGTCCTTGAACTTCTGCAACCGCACACCCTTGCCGCGGCCCATCTCGGGCAGCTCATCGAGGCCGAAGACCAGCACCTTGCGGTTCTCGCCCACCGTGGCCACCGTATCGCCCTGAACCGGTTTGCAGACCAGCGCCGCCGTCTCGCCGCGCACGTTGAGCACCTGGCGGCCTGCCCGGGTCTGGGCCACGACCTCGTTCTCGGGCACGATGAAGCCGTCCCCGGCGGACGAGGCCACGAGCAGCTTGCGGTCCGGCTGATGGATGAAGAAGGCTACGATGCGCGCCTCGTTCGGCAGGTCCACCATCAGGCGCAGGGGTTCACCCATGCCGCGCCCGCCCGGCAGATTGGCCGCCGAGAGGGTGTAGAACCGCCCGTTGGAGCCGAAGACCAGGAGCCTGTCCGTCGTCTCGGCGTGGAAGATGAAGCGCGGCCCGTCGCCATCCTTGAACTTGAGCTCGCGGTTGAGGTCGATGTGGCCGGTCATGGCCCGCACCCAGCCCATCTGGGAACAGACGACGGTGATCGGCTCGCGGTCGATCATCGCCTCAAGCGGCACTTCCTCGATCTCGCCCGCCTCTGCGAAGGTGGTGCGGCGGCGGCCGAGGTTGACCCCGTCGAGCGTCCAATCCTTGCCGAACTGCTTCTTGGTCGCGCGCAGCTGGTCGGTGATGGCGCCCCACTGCAGGGCCTCGCTGTCCAGCAGGTCCTCGAGCCCGGCGCGCTCCTCCATCAGGGCCGCCTGCTCGCGCAGCAGCTCCAGCTCCTCCAGGCGCCGCAGCGAGCGCAGGCGCATGTTGAGGATGGCATCGGCCTGGAGCTCGCTCAGCTCGCCCTCGCCCGGGGGCGGGCTGCGGTAGTCCTTCTCGTCCGTAGCGCGCTCGTGATCGCGTCCCCAATCCTCGCGCATGAGGGCGGCCTTGGGATCCTCGTCGTAGCGGATGATGTCGATCACCCGGTCGAGGTTGAGGAAGGCGACGATAAAGCCCTCCAGCACCTCCAGCCGGTGGTCGATCTTCTCCATCCGGTGGCGGGAACGCCGGATCAGCACCTCGCGCCGGAAATCCAGGAAGGCGCGCAGCACCTCCTTCATGGAGCAGACCCGGGGCGTCACCCCGTCGATCAGCACGTTCATGTTGAGCGAGAAGCGCAGCTCAAGATCGGTCTGCCGGTAGAGCATCCCCATCAGCACCTCCGGGTCCACGTTCTTGGACCGGGGCTCCAGGATCATGCGAATGTCCTCGGCGCTCTCGTCGCGCACGTCGGCCAGGATCGGGATCTTCTTGGTCTGGATGGCCTCGGCGATTTTCTCGATCAGCTTGGACTTCTGGACCTGGTAGGGGATTTCCGTCACCACGATCTGCCACTGGCCGCGGCCCAGGTCTTCCTGGTGCCAGCGGCAGCGCAACCGGAAGCCGCCCTTGCCGGTGCGGTAGGCCTGGGCGATCGTTTCGGGCGGCTCCACCACGATCCCACCCGTTGGAAAGTCCGGGCCGGGCACGTAGTTCAGCAGGGTATCGTCGCGGGCGTCGGGCGTCTTGATCAGGTGGATGCAGGCATCCACCAGCTCGCCGATGTTGTGCGGCGGAATGTTCGTCGCCATGCCCACCGCGATGCCGCTGGCGCCGTTGGCCAGCAGGTTCGGAAACTGGGCAGGCAGGACCTCGGGCTCGGTCAGGGTGCCGTCGTAGTTTTCGCGGAAGTTGACGGCATTCTCGTTCAGCCCCTCTAGCAGGGCCTCGGCCACCGCCGTCATCCGGGCCTCGGTGTAGCGGCTGGCCGCCGGGTTGTCGCCGTCGATGTTGCCGAAGTTGCCCTGCCCGTCGACCAGCGGGTAGCGCACGTTGAAGTCCTGGGCGAGGCGCGCCATGGCATCGTAGATCGCCGCGTCGCCGTGCGGGTGGTAGTTGCCCATCACGTCGCCGGAAATCTTCGCCGACTTTCGGAACCCCCCGGTGGAGGAGAGCCGCAGCTCGCGCATGGCAAAAAGGATGCGACGGTGCACCGGCTTCAGCCCGTCGCGGGCATCAGGCAGGGCCCGGTGCATGATGGTCGAGAGGGCATAGGTCAGGTAGCGCTCGCCCAGCGCGCGGCGCAGCGGCTCTGACAGGTTGTGAGGCTCGGCCCCGGGGGGATCTGTGACGTCTGACATGACGGTCTTAGTAGCCAAGCGGGAACTGCCCGGCAAGCGGCGGATTGGCCTTGGAAGGGCCCTGCGCCCTCCCCTGCTTCACGAAAAACTGACGTCCTGCCCCTGCCGCGACTCGGCAAAAAATGTTATGGCAACCTTTGGGCGGGGACGTGCGTTAGTCGAGTGAGCAGGCGGCAATTTGCCGACTGCGAAACGTAACTATCGCTGCGCGGGGTGCCTGACATGAACAAGTTCGTTCTACTTTCTTTCGGCTTTATGGGCTGGGCTTTCTACGAGATGAGCGGTGGCGCGGATTTCGAACCCGCCAGCGAACGCCTGGCGCGCTTGGCCCCCGCCGCTGAAGAGACCCAAGAACCACTCGCCGTGGCCGCTGCCACCACCAGTGGCGAAGCGAGCGGCACTCCGCAGCCCGCCCCGCAGCCCAAAACCCAATGGGCTGAAGTGATCGACACCGAGCCCGAGCTGCGCCCCCTGACCCCCGAGGTGACCCGCGCCTCCCTCAGCCTCACCGACCTCAGCGAGGTGGCCGCCACCGCTAACGGCCAGGCCCGCGTGACCCAGGCCGCCGCGGGCGGCGCTGCCGATCCCTACGGCGCGCCGCGCAACGTCGGCAGCGTGACCGCCAGCGGTGACACTCCGCCGATCATGCCCAGCCTGATCGTCGGCATGGCCCCCATCGCCGTTTCCGCCCCGACCGAGACCACCGCAATGGAGCAGCTTGACCTGCGCACCGTCTCCGGCAGCCGCGTGAACGTGCGCGGCGGCCCGGGCACCAATTTCCAGGTGGTCGGCGGACTCGTCGAGGGCGACCGGGTCGAGGTGCTGGAAGACGATGGCTCCGGCTGGGTCCGCATGCGGGCCGTCGATTCGAGCGAGGAAGGCTGGATGGCGGACTTCCTGCTCGAGGCCTCCTGAACCGCGACATTGCCAAAGGCCGCCGCAAAGGCCATGAAAGCCCCCGACGAAGGGGGCTTTTATCATGCGATCCATCCTCATCACCGGCTGCTCCAGCGGCATCGGCCTGGCCGCGGCCCGGGCGCTCAAGGCCCGCGGCTGGCGTGTCTTTGCCGCCTGCCGCAAGGAGGAGGATTGCACACGCCTGCGCGCCGAGGGCTTCGAGGCCCCGCGCATTGATTACGAGGACGAGGCCAGCATCGAGGCCGCCCTGGAGGAGGTGCTGGCGGCCACAGGCGGCACGCTCGACGCGCTCTTCAACAACGGCGCCTATGCCATTCCCGGCGCGGTGGAGGATCTGCCCACCGCCGCCCTGCGCCAGATCTTCGAGGCCAACCTGCTGGGCTGGCATCACCTCACCCGGCTTGTCCTGCCGGTGATGCGCGCCCAGGGGCACGGGCGCATCGTCCAGTGCTCCTCCGTCCTGGGGCTGATCACCATGCCCTGGCGCGGCGCCTACAACGCCACCAAGTTTGCCCTGGAGGGCCTGACGGATACGCTGCGGATGGAACTTCGGGACACCAACATCAAGGTCGCCCTGATCGAGCCAGGGCCGATCACCTCCGCCTTCCGGCGCAACTCCATCACCCAGTTCGAGCGCTGGATCGACTGGCGCGCCTCCCCCCGGGCGGTCCAGTACGAGACCGAGCTGCGTCCCCGGCTCTACGATTCGGTCGGCAAGGCGCGCTTTGAGTTGGGGCCGGAAGCAGTGGTGAAGAAGCTCCTTCATGCCCTCGAAAGCCCCCGCCCCCGGCCGCGCTACTACGTCACAGTGCCGACCCATTTTGCCGGTCTGATGCGGCGTTTGCTGCCCACCCGCGCGCTCGACAGCCTCTTGAACGGGTAGGCCGGGGGTTGCGATGATCGGTGCCTCCGCTATGTCTCGACCGGTCGAAAGGAACATCCATGTTTGAAGATCCTCTTTTCACCGTGGTCGTGCTGGCGGTCTTCGTCGTCCTGATCATCCTGATGATCGGGCTCGGCGGATTTGCCGGGGGCGGCGACTTCAACAAGCGCAATTCCAACCGGCTGATGCGCTACCGGATCATCGCCCAGGCCGTGGCCGTCGTGCTGATCCTCGGTTTCATCTGGCTGCGCGGAGGGGCCAACTGATGGTCGTGCTCAACAAGATCTACACCCGAACCGGCGACAAGGGGCAGACGGCTCTGGGCAATGGTGACAGGGTCGCCAAGCATTCGGCCCGGGTCGAGGCCTATGGCACCTGCGATGAGCTGAACAGCTTCGTCGGCGTCGCCCGCCTGCATGCCGAGACTGAAACCGACGCGGCCCTTTCCCGCATCCAGAACGATCTCTTCGATCTCGGCGCTGATCTTTGCCGCCCCGACATGGAGAAGGACAGCGAGGCGGAGTACACGCCCCTGCGCGTTGTCGATGCCCAGGTGGAGCGCCTTGAGGCCGAGATCGACCTGATGAACAAGGAACTCGAGCCCCTGCGCAGCTTCATCCTGCCGGGTGGGGCCGCCCTCGCCGCGCAGTTGCACGTCTGCCGCACCGTGGCCCGCCGGGCCGAGCGTCTGGCGGTCCTCTGCAGCGAGCAGGAAGCCCTGAACCCGGCCGCCGTGCGCTACCTCAACCGGCTCAGCGACTGGTTCTTCGTGGCCGCCCGCATGGCCAACAACGGCGGCAAGGACGATGTGCTCTGGGTGCCGGGGGCCAACCGCTAGGCGGGCTCCCACAGCTCGATCGGCGTGCCCTCCGGGTCCGCCAGATGGGCGAAACGGCCGATGCCGGGCATCTCCTCCAGCGGCTTCACGGCAATCCCCGCCGCCTCGAGCTGCGCCAAAAGGGCGTCGAGGTCCCCCACCCGGAAGTTCAGCATGAAGGGCTTGTCGGCGGCGAAGTAGTCCGTATCGGCGGCAAAGGGCGCAAAGACCGTGGGCCCGCCACCCGCCTGCCAGACACGGCCCTCCGCCGCCTGAGGCACCAGATCAATGCCAAGATGGTCCCGATACCAGCGACCGAGCGCCTCGGGATCCTCCGCGCGGAAGAAAAAGCCCCCGAATCCAATGACTTTCTCCATATCGTCCCCTCCCTGCTGCGGGGCCGGACGGGGCCTGCCCCCCTGAACGTGACGTTCTACCACGCTTTTCTGGCGATTTTGCCCTGTTTCACGCCAGTTGAACGTTATATCACCGCCCAAGACCGACGCACTGCCGTGCAAACGGCGTAGAAACGAGGAGAGAAACGCTCATGAAGGTGCTTGTACCTGTCAAACGCGTGATCGACTACAACGTGAAAGTCCGCGTGAAGGCGGATGGATCCGGTGTTGATCTCGCCAACGTGAAGATGTCGATGAACCCCTTCGACGAGATCGCCGTCGAGCAGGCGATCCGCCTGAAGGAAGCGGGCCAGGCCGACGAGGTCGTCGCTGTCTCCATCGGCGTGAAGCAGGCACAGGAAACCCTGCGCACCGCGCTGGCCATGGGCGCCGACCGGGCGATCCTGGTGGTGGCCGCCGACGACGTGCACAACGACATCGAGCCGCTGACCGTCGCTAAGATCCTCAAGGGCGTCGTGGACGAGGAAAAGCCCGAGCTCGTGCTCTGCGGCAAGCAGGCGATCGACAACGACATGAACGCCACCGGCCAGATGCTGGCCGCGCTCATGGGCTGGTCCCAGGCCACCTTCGCCTCCGACGTGGAGATTGCGGACGGCAAGGCCAAGGTCACCCGTGAGGTGGACGGCGGCCTGCAGACCATCGAGGTCTCCATGCCCACCGTCGTCACCGTGGACCTGCGCCTGAACGAGCCGCGCTACGCCTCCCTGCCGAACATCATGAAGGCCAAGAAAAAGCCGCTCGATGAGAAGGCCCCTGGCGACTACGGCGTCGAGGTTTCCAACCGTCTGGAAGTGGTCAAGACCGCCGAGCCCGCCGAGCGTGCCGCCGGTGAGATGGTGCCGGATGTCGACACCCTGGTGGCGAAACTCAAAGAAAAGGGAGTTGTGTAATGGCTGTTCTTCTTCTTGCCGAAGTCACCGATGGCGAACTGTCGATGGACGCGACCGCCAAGGCCGTGACCGCCGCCAAGCAGCTGGGTGACGTGACCGTGCTCTGCGCAGGCGCCTCCGCCGCTGCCGCGGGCGATGCTGCCGCCAAGATCGACGGCGTGGCCAAGGTGCTGGTTGCCGAGGACGCGACCCTGGGCCACCGCCTGGCCGAAGCCACCGCGGCCCTGATCGTCTCCCTCGCGGGCGACTACGATCACATCGTCGCCCCCGCTACCACGGACGCCAAAAACGTCATGCCGCGCGTTGCCGCGCTGCTCGACGTGATGATCATCTCTGATGCCTCGGGCGTCGTCGATGGCGACACCTTCGAGCGCCCGATCTACGCGGGCAACGCGATCCAGACGGTCAAGTCCTCCGATGCCAAGAAGGTCATCACCTTCCGCACCTCGACCTTCGACGCGGCCGGTGAAGGCGGTTCCGCCTCGGTCGAGACCGTGGGCGCCGCCGAAGATCCGGGCCTCAGCTCCTGGGTCGAGGACAAGGTGGCCGAGAGCGACCGCCCCGAGCTGACCTCCGCCGGAATCGTCGTTTCCGGTGGCCGTGGCGTGGGCTCCGAAGAGGACTTCGCCCTGGTCGAGAAGCTGGCCGACAAGCTGGGCGCCGCCGTCGGTGCCTCGCGCGCCGCGGTCGACTCGGGCTATGCCCCGAACGACTGGCAGGTTGGTCAGACCGGCAAGGTCGTGGCACCCGATCTTTATGTCGCCGTCGGCATCTCCGGTGCGATCCAGCACCTGGCCGGCATGAAGGACAGCAAGATCATCGTCGCGATCAACAAGGACGAGGAAGCGCCGATCTTCCAGGTGGCCGACTATGGCCTCGTGGCCGACCTCTTCGAGGCCGTGCCGGAGCTTGTCGAGAAGCTCTAATCGCGCTCACAGGATTTGCAAAGGCCCGCCTCGATGGCGGGCCTTTCGCGTTTCAGAGGCCGGCCAGGGCGCCTGCCAGCGCCTCCGCCGCCTCCGCGTGCGCCTTGGGACCCAGCATATAGGCCGCAGCCTGGGCCTCCATCTCGCCGAAACACATGCCTTCCGTGCCCTCCGCGCGCGCCTCGGGGGAGATCACGCATTCCACCGTGCCCGTCGCCCAGGCGGAGACCTCCTCCATCATCTCGCGCGTCACGAACAGCGGATCGGCCCCGAGGTCGGCCAACGCCATACTGCCCGCGGGTTGCGGCGCCTGGTCCGCGAACCAGAGCAGCAGGGATTTGCCCCGCACCTGCCGCAGCAACATCCGCATCCGCGCCAGCCAGGCCTGCTGAAGCTCCGCCCGGACTGTGAGGAAGCGCTCGGGCGAGACCTCGATCAGCCTTTGCAGCATGTGGCGCGTGTAGTGGAAATCGGCGAAGTCCACCTCCCGGTAGATGGTCCGCAGCAGCGCCGAGGTGCTCACGAAACGGTCGTTCCGCCGGGGATGGACCGCGTAGAAACGGTTGGTCATGTTCTGTGCCCCGACGATCTGGATCACCGTGACGTCGGCCCGCGCCGTGGCCCCCATCAGGAAGGAATCGTTGGCAAAGGCATCGACACCGGCATTGACCTGCCCGAAGTTCACGCAGGTCCGCCCCGTCCGCTGTTCGACGAGCGCCGGGAAGGGCTGCTCGATGAACTTGCCGTAGGTTTCGGTGCTGCCCAAGAAGGCCAGGTAGGGCGCCTCAAGGTTGCGGCGCGGGCCGCGGAACAGCAGTTTGGAAGTGCCATAGCGGCACGGCAGATAGTCAAGGGCGCTCGGCCCCAGCACGTCATAGGTCATCTCACCCACCTTTTTCATTCACCCGGGTGAACTCTGACCCGCGAGGTCCTGCGATTCGCTTAACGATCGGGTTTGAGTGAACTTTGGGGCGATTGCTGCCCTTGCGGCTGCCCCGCCACCGGCCATATTGTGCCGCAACGTTACAGGAAGGGCACCTCATGGAGATCAAGACAATCGGCATCGTCGGCGCGGGACAGATGGGCAACGGCATTGCCCACGTCATGGCGCTGGCGGGCTACGACGTGTTGCTGACCGATGTGAGCCGCGAGGCGCTTGATCGCGCAATGGAGACCATCAAGGGCAACCTGGCGCGGCAGGCTGGGCGCGGAAAGATCACCGACGCCGACATGGAAGCCTCAATCGAGCGCATCCGCACCACCGAAACCTTGACGGACCTCGGCCCGAGCGACCTCATTATCGAAGCGGCGACGGAGCGGGAGACCGTGAAGCAGGCGATCTTCGAGGATCTGCTGCCCGTGCTGAAGCCCGAGACGATCCTCACTTCCAACACCTCCTCCATCTCGATCACCCGGCTGGCGAGCCGCACCGACCGGCCCGAGAAGTTCATGGGTTTCCACTTCATGAACCCCGTGCCCGTCATGCAACTGGTAGAGCTGATCCGCGGCATCGCCACGGACGAGGAAACCTACAAGGCCTGCAAGGAGGTGGTGGACCGCCTCGGCAAGACTGCCGCCTCGGCCGAGGATTTCCCGGCCTTCATCGTGAACCGCATCCTCATGCCAATGATCAACGAGGCGGTCTATACGCTCTACGAGGGGGTCGGCTCCGTCCAGTCCATCGACAGCTCCATGAAGCTGGGCGCGAACCACCCGATGGGGCCGCTCGAGCTGGCCGACTTCATCGGGCTCGACACCTGCCTGGCGATCATGAACGTCCTGCACGACGGCCTGGCGGATACCAAGTACCGCCCCTGCCCGCTGCTTACCAAATACGTCGAGGCCGGCTGGCTGGGCCGCAAGACCCAGCGCGGCTTCTATGACTACCGGGGGGAAACGCCCGTCCCCACCCGCTGAGCAGCGGGGCGCGCGGTCAGTCCTTCAAAGCAAGGGTGTGATCGCGCAGCCAGGCCATGAAGCCGCGCGGATCGTCGGCCCGGGCATCCACCTCGGCCGCCGGGATCGGGTGCCCGACGATGGGCGCCATAGGCCTGTTGCAGGACTTGACGATTTCGTGCAGCAGCAGCCCCTGTCGCAGCATCGGGCTGACCTGGTTGGCGATCTGGTAGGCGCGGCTGTTCTGCCCCGGAAAGCGCATGGGCACCACCGTGGCGCCGGAACGGCGGATCATCTTGGCGGTGAAGACGTTCCACTCCCGCTCGATGGCCGGGCCCCACCAGGTATCGGAGGAGGCCACGACCCCCGAGGGGAAAAGCGCCACGACACCGCCCGCCTTGAGATGCGCCATGGCCTTGGCCCGCATCTCCACGCCCTTGCGCTGAGCGTCGGGGTCGTGGGGGAAGGGCACGGGGATCATGTAGCTGCCCGCCACCTCGTCGATGTTGGTGAGCAGCGAGCGCGTCAGGATACGGTAGTCTGGGCGAACCCGGCCGATCAGATCGGCAAAGATCATCCCGTCCACCATGCCGTGCGGGTGATTGGCCACCACCACGACAGGGCCTTCCTTGGGGATCCGCTCAAGCTGTTCGCGTGGAGTTACCAATTCGATACCCATGGTATCGAGGGCTGCGCGCCAGAAGGCCTGGCCCGAGGGGGCGCCGCGCCGCTCGAAGCGGCGGATCATGCGCAGGATTGTCAGCTTGCCGGTCATCAGCTCGATCAGGCTGATGGTTCGGGCCTTCCAGGGGTCCTCGAAGGTCGACGCATAGGAAAGGCTCTTGCGGTCGTACTTCGTGAAGCTGACCGGCTCGGCTTTCTCGGCCCGCCCTGGGGCACGCCGCGCGACGGTCATGAAAGGTGCTTTGTCTGCCAAGGTCGTCCCTCCCCGCCCTCTGCGCCGATCAGCGTCCTTCGCCGAACTTGTCCGCCACCAGTGCCGTCAGGGCATCGGCCAGGGCTGCCGCATCCGGACCCGATGTCTGAACCTCGATCGTGCTGCCCTTGGCGGCCGCCAGCATCAGTAGCCCCATGATGCTGTCGCCTGACGCGGACATGCCATCCTTGCTGACCTCGGCACGGGCATCAAACGCCTCCACCACCTCGACAAGTTTGGCCGAGGCGCGGGCGTGGAGGCCCTTTTCGTTCACGATCTTAAGGGAAACTTCGGTCATCGTTAGGCTTTCTAGTGGGCACTGACATTCTGGCTGTCGATGTATTTCTTGCCCGCCTCCAGCGCCCCCCGAACTGCATCAGGCACTTCCAGATGGCGGGATTTCGCCAGCTTGATCAGCATCGGCAGGTTGGCCCCGTAGAGGATGCGCCGGTTCTCGGGCTTGCAGGCCAGCAGCGACAGGTTTGAGGGGGAACCGCCATACAGGTCGGTCACCACCACCACGCCCTGGCCCTGGTCCACCGCATCGGCGGCGGCGCAGATCTCGCGCTCCTTCTCGGCCCGGTCATGGTCGGCCAGGATGGTGATGGCGCGGACCCCGTTCTGGGAGCCCACGACATGCTCGATCGCGGCGAGGTACTCGCGCGCCAGCTGGCCATGTGCGACGATGACAATTCCGATCACGTGGAGACCTCTTGGGGGTGTCGGCGATCCAACTCTCGGTGCCTAATTGACACCTGCCAGCCAGCTTCCGCAAGGCGCAAAGCATGTTCTTCGGCCAGCGTCACCGATCTATGTTGCCCCCCGGTACAGCCAAAGGCGATGGCCATGTGGCTCTTGCCCTCATCGCGGCTGGCCGGCAGGACAAGCAGCGACAGGTCCAGCGTCTGCTGGGCGAAGGCGGCAAAGCGCGGGTCGGCCCGGACATGGGCTGCAACCGCCGGATCGGTGCCGTTGCGCTCGCGCAGGGCGGGCTCCCAGTAGGGGTTTTGCAGGAAGCGGCAGTCATAGACCATGTCGACGGAGCGCGGCAGGCCCCGCTTGTAGGAGAAGGACTGGACCGAGACCGTCAGGTGGTGCCGCCCGTCCGGGGCGAACCAGCGTTCAACCTCGGCACGCAGTTGGTGCACGTTGAGATCGGTCGTCTCGATCAGGACGTCGGCGCGCGTGCGCAGCGGTTGCAGCAGTTCCTGCTCGCGGCGGATGCCATCTTCGGGCCGGTCCTTCGGGGCCAGCGGGTGGCGGCGGCGGGTTTCGGAGAAACGGCGCAGCAGGACTTCGGTGGAGCAGTCAAGGTAGAGCAGATCCACCGAGACCTCGGGGAGGCCACCCAGACGGTTCAAGAGCTCGATCACGCCGTCAGTAGAGAAATCCCGGTTCCGCGCGTCGATCCCGAGGGCGACGGGGCGGTCACTGCCGGCATGCTCCATGAGCGTCGGCAGGAGGCGCAGCGGCAGGTTGTCGATGGTCTCGAAGCCTGCGTCCTCGAGCACGTTCAGCGCCGAGGATCGCCCGGCGCCCGAAGGCCCGGTCACCAGCACAAAGCGCCGCTTGCCGGAGGCGGAGGGAGGATCGGGCTTGACTGTCGGGTTCATGGCGCGGAGGTAAGGTGGTCGCGCAGATAAAGCAATATCGCTGCGGCAAAATGGGGCCCCTTGGGGCGGTAGAGGCAGGGCAGTGGGATCCCCGCCAATTGAACGCTGTGCGGCTCGGGCAGACGCTGTTGCTCCTCCTGGCCGAGGTCCACCGCCAGGTGCACCGGCGTCGGCCCCGCTTCCGGCGTGCGCAGCAGCCCAACGCCGCGCGCTTCGATCAGACCCGCGATGGCAGGCGGCACCGAAGCCTTAAGAGTGCCGCCCTCCGCCACAACCTGCGTCCGGTCATCGGCCACCAGCACCGCGCCCCGCGAGATGAGCTCAAGAGCCAGGGCGGATTTCCCGGCGCCGGATGGCCCGAGGATCAAAAGCCCGCGGCCCGCGACGCTGACGGTGGAGGCGTGGAGGATGAGGGGCCCCGTGGACAAGGCGCCCGGCCTCTCAGGTGGGCAGGCCCACGACGAAGCGGGCGCCCAGCGGTTCGGAGGTGATGTCGGCCTCGGTCGGGCGGATGTTCTCGGCCCAGATCACGCCGCCGTGGGCCTCCACGATCTGCTTCGAGATGGCCAGCCCCAGCCCCGAGTTGTTGCCGAAGTGCTCCTCCGGGCGCTGCGAGTAGAAGCGCTTGAAGATTTTGGAGAGGGCCTGCTCGGGGATGCCCGGGCCGGTGTCCTCGACCACGACGAGCACCCGGTTGTCCCGCTTGCGGACCCAGACGCGGATCGCGTCGCCGTCCTCGCAGAAGGAGATGGCGTTGGTGATCAGGTTGACAAAGACCTGCGCCAGCCGCGCCTCGAGCCCGTGAATGCGGATCGGGTTGCCGGGCAGATCGGTGATGAAATCGATGCCCTTCTTCTTGGCATCCTCGCCAAGGTACTGCCCTAGGTTGCTGACCATCTTGAGGAGGTCGAACTCCTCCTGCTCTTCCTTGACCAGTTCGGAATCGAGTCGCGAGGCGTTGGAAATGTCGCTCACCAGCCGGTCCAGCCGCCGCACGTCATGGTCGATCACGTCGAGCAGCTTCTCCCGCTGGTCCTCGCGCTTGACCATGCGCAGGGTGCCCACGGCCGAGCGGAGCGAGGCCAGGGGGTTCTTGATCTCGTGGGCCACGTCGGCGGCAAACTGTTCGTTCCCGTCGATCCGGTTGTAGAGGGCCGAAACCATGCCGCGCAGCGCCCCCGAGAGGCGGCCGATCTCGTCCGGCCGGGCCGTCAGATCGGGGATGCGGATGCGGCCGGGGTTCATCTTGCGGGCATCCTTGTCGCGCCCCAGCTCGGCCGCCGTGGCCAGATCGGCCAGGGGGTTGGCGATGGTGGAAGCCAGGACGATGGAGAGCCCGATGGACACCAGCGTGGCGATGACGAACATCTGGAGCACACGCTCCCGCTCGGAACGGACCAGGCTGTCGATCTCGCCCGCGACGGAGGCAACGGCGACGACGCCGACCGCCCGCTCGCCCGCTATGATCGGGGTGAGCACGGTAAAGAGCGTGCCGCTGGCGGCCTCAATGGTGTTCTCGGTTTGGGTGCCGGACTCAAGCGTGCGCTGCACCGAACGCATCAGGCGTTCCTCAAGCGGGGTCCCTGCCTGGGGATCCTGGCCGACGCCCGAAACCCGATCCCAAACCCAGTTCAGCCCGTCGGTCAGCCAGGTACGGTCGCCCGGCTCGTTCTCGGCGCCCTCCCCCGGCATCGGCATATCGCCCTTGTGGCGCGCCACCAGACGGGCGGAAGGATCGAAGACAAAGACGTCGACGCCGCTGCGCAAATCCAGGCCTTCGAGGGTCGCAGCGGGATCGACCCCCTCGCCCCTCGCCAGGTTGACCGGCGCACCAAGTGGCACCTGTGCCTCGATCACGTCGGCGATCAGCTCGGCTTCGGAGAGGAGCGCGGTGGCCCGCTGCACGGCAAGACTGTCGCGCGAGGAGTTGAGATAGAGGATACCCGCAACCAGCACGTTAAGCGCTATCAGGTTGAAGGTGATGATCTTCCGGGCGAGCGGCGAGGCCCGCAGGGAGAAGAGGCCGCGCCTTTCCCGTCGCGCCCGCATCTCGTCGGGCGCGCTGTGATCGGGGGCTACCCAATCATCACCCAGGACAACATCGTTGTCCGCCTGATGACGGCTCAGGTCGCGCACAAAGCTCCTCTCGGCCAGGGCCACCTTCTTGCCCTATTCTTCGTTATAGCGATAGCCGATACCATAAAGCGTCTCGATCGCGGAGAAATCCTCGTCCGCGCTGCGCATCTTCTTGCGCAGACGCTTGATGTGGCTGTCGATGGTGCGGTCGTCCACATAGACCTGATCGTCGTAGGCGACGTCCATCAGCTGATCGCGCGATTTGACGAAGCCGGGCCGCTGGGCCAGGGCCTGAAGCAGGAGGAACTCCGTCACCGTGAGGGAGACGTCCTTGCCCTTCCAGGTAACGGCATGGCGCAGCGGATCCATCCGCAGATCGCCGCGCTCCATGACCTTGGTTTCCTCGGTGTCGCCCACCTCGCCCTTGTCGACGGCATCCTGGCGGCGCAGCAGAGCGCGGATGCGCTCCACCAGCAGGCGCTGGGAGAAGGGCTACTTCACGTAGTCGTCGGCCCCCATGCGCAGGCCCAGGACCTCGTCGATCTCGTCATCCTTGGAGGTGAGGAAGATCACCGGCATGGCGGTTTTCTGGCGCAGCCGCTGCAGCAGATCCATCCCGTCCATGCGCGGCATCTTGATGTCCAGCACGGCCATGTCCGGCAGCTTCTTGTTGAACGCATCGAGCGCCGCCTGGCCGTCGTTGTAGGTTTCCACTTCGAAGCCTTCTGCTTCGAGAGTCATCGAGACCGACGTCAGGATATTCCTGTCGTCGTCCACCAACGCAATTTTAGACATTGCCTGTTTCCTTCGTGCTGCTCAATTTTCGTTATTATGGTTTTGCACCATAAATCGCCAATTTCGGCATACGAATCAATCTCTAAGTGCGAATCACGCAGCCTTGCGGCCATAATTCCGCCATAATTTGGTTAGGAATGGCTAAATTGCCGCACCTCCAGCCCCTCCCAGCCGGGCCCAGGGCGGAGCTTTTGCCACCCCGGAAGGCGGGCGCAGCCAAACTTCGCCATGGTGGCGCTAACCTACTGAAAGCCACCTGTTCATTGTCAAAACCCTCGTGCTAAGAGGCGCGATATGGCCCTGAAGGGTCGCGGGCGGACCGCCCGCTTCAGCCAGACCAGCGCGGCCGCGCGCGCCTACAGGAGACTTCTCATGACATTTGGACGGGTGAACCCGCAGTTCCGCCTCGAGGATCAGCAGATCGAGGGGCTGGGCAATGTCTATTACAACCTGATGGAGCCCGCGCTGATCGAAATCGCGCTGAAGCGCGAGGAAGGCACCCTAGGCAAGGGCGGCTCTTTCCTCGTCACCACCGGCAAGTTCACCGGCCGCTCGCCCAAGGACAAGCACGTCGTCCGAACCGACAGCGTGGCCGACAACATCTGGTGGGAAAACAACGCTGAGATGTCGCCCGAGGGCTTCGATGCGCTCTACAAAGACATGCTGGCCCATATGCAGGGCAAGGACTACTTCGTGCAGGATCTCGTCGGCGGCGCCGATCCGCGCCACGCCATCAACGTCCGCATGGTCACCGAGCTGGCCTGGCATGGCCTCTTCATCCGCACCATGCTGCGCCGTCCCGACCGCACCGACCTCGACGATTTCACCGCCGACTTCACGGTCATCAACTGCCCCTCCTTCCAGGCGGACCCGAAGAAGCACGGCTGCCGGTCCGAGACCGTCATCGCGATGAACTTCGACCGCAAGATGATCCTCATCGGCGGCACAGAGTATGCGGGCGAGAACAAGAAATCCGTCTTCACCCTGCTCAACTACCTGCTGCCCGAAAAGGGTATCATGCCGATGCACTGCTCGGCCAACCACGCCAAGGGCAATCCGGTGGACACGGCCGTCTTCTTCGGCCTCTCGGGCACCGGCAAGACGACCCTTTCGGCCGATCCCAACCGCGTGCTGATCGGCGATGACGAGCACGGCTGGTCCGATCACGGCACCTTCAACTTCGAGGGCGGCTGCTACGCCAAGACGATCAACCTGAGCCGCGAGGCGGAGCCCGAGATCTACGACACCACCACCAAGTTCGGCACGGTGATCGAGAACATGGTCTTCGACCCCGAGACCAAGGAGCTGGACTTCGAGGACGACTCCCTGACGGCCAACATGCGCTGCGCCTACCCGCTGCACTACATCTCGAACGCCTCGTCCAAGGCCGTGGGCGGGCACCCCAAGAACATCATCATGCTCACCTGCGATGCCTTCGGCGTCCTGCCCCCCATCGCGCGGCTGACCCCGGCCCAGGCCATGTACCACTTCCTGTCGGGCTTCACCTCCAAGGTGGCCGGCACAGAGCGCGGCGTGACCGAGCCGGAACCGACCTTCTCCACCTGCTTCGGCGCCCCCTTCATGCCCCGCCGCCCCGAGGTCTACGGCGAGCTGCTGCGCGACAAGATCGCCCAGCACGGCGCCACCTGCTGGCTGGTCAACACCGGCTGGACCGGCGGCGCCTACGGCACCGGCAGCCGGATGCCGATCAAGGCGACCCGCGCGCTGCTCACGGCCGCGCTCGAGGGCAGCCTGGCCGAGGCGGAGTTCCGCAAGGACCCCAACTTCGGCTTTGACGTGCCGGTCGCCGTCGACGGTGTCGCCGACATCCTGCTGGATCCGCGCCGCACCTGGGACGATGCCGAAGCCTATGATCGCCAGGCCGAGAAGCTGGTCGCCATGTTCTCCGAGAACTTCGCCCAGTACCTCCCCTTCATCGACGATGACGTGAAGGCCGCGGCCATCAGCTGAACCTCAGGCCGGGGGCCTCAGAGCCCCCGCCAAAGCCTGTCGCGCACCCGACCGGCGATGAAGAGATCGCTCCCCGCCTGGATCTTGGCGAGGTAATCCGTATCCTGCGCTGTGCTGTCCATGGCCGCCTCCAGGGCGGCCATATCCTCGTACTGGCTCCGCCAGACAATCTGGTAAGGCCGCGCCCCCACGGGCACCATCACTTCGACCACGTGGCCCGTCACCTTTTCGAAGGTCGCCGCCGCTTCCTTCGCCCAGGCCAGCGCCTCTCCCATCTTTCCGGCGGCCACATCGGCCCACCTGTGCATGACGATCATCTCTTTCCCCTCCCTGTTCAGGCCCGAGGGGTTTCTCGCCTGGCGGGAGAATAGCATACTTCACCCGCCGTCCCAAAAAGCAGGAGGCGCCCCACGAAGGGGGCGCGCAGAGCCAGGCGATAGGAAAAGAGGTCAGGCGGCTTCGGCCACCAGGTCTTCGACGGGCAGGTCCAGCATGTAACGCGCATCCTCGGCGCTTAGCCAAGTGAGGAAAGCCTCGATGGGTTCTTCCTGACCCTCGATCTGCCATTTCAGGGCGCCCGGTTCATTGTGCATGTAGCCCATGCGCTCGGCAAAGCCCTTGAAGGCCACCTTGCGCAGCATGAAACCGTACATGAAGTCCGGGTCCCAGCGCCGCATGACCTCGAGCAGGCCGGTACGTGCCAGCACGGTGGAGAGCCCCACGCCGCGGTAGCGGCCCTGCTCGGGCGGCGCCATCCAGACCTCTCCGTGGTAGACCACCTTGCCCTGGATATGGTGCGACCCGGGCGAGGCGCGGAAGCGCGAGCGCTTCAGGTCCACCCCGGGCAGGGGCGGCGGAAAATCACGGAATCGGCGGAGGAGATGCGCTGCCA
Organism: Sulfitobacter sp.; assembly: GCA_965212515.1. Lineage (GTDB taxonomy): Bacteria > Pseudomonadota > Alphaproteobacteria > Rhodobacterales > Rhodobacteraceae > Sulfitobacter. Next base: position 2,405,256 of record OZ243122.1, on the reverse strand, counting down.
GCGTCTTTCCCCCAAGGGGCACTCTTTTCGCCGCCTGTGTGTGAATCAGGTCACCATCTTCGTTCCGACCGATCAGCCAGAACGAATCTGCCGCCTTGAGATCGTGTTTGCTGTGGTCGAAGGGCACGCCCAGATTCTGCCAGGGGCGTTCCTCCTTCACGATCTCGCTGTACTGCTCGAAGTCACTGCCAATTGTGATGTCGACGCCATGGGACCTCAAGATATTGCGACTGGTCGCGATAAAGGGAGCTGCGTCCTGCGCAAACTGCATTGTCATTACTCTGTCCTATCTGCCTACAATGGCGACAGGATAATACAATTGACGCAAAAAGGCCCGCTATTTGACCTGATCTGGGCCAAAAAATGTCACATTTAGGTTCAGCTTGATTATTCCCGTTATCCGGGATATGGTGCGCCTCTTGGCTCGAAGCGGGCTTCCGAGGTCTCAAACGGGATCGGCACGACGGGGTGGAGAGACTCCAGCTTGTGCGGCTCCAGCCCCGCAATGACCGGATGATCTACCGGCATGATAAGCGACATGACCGCCGGGCTTCGGTCCGGGAAGAAGCCATTCAGGATCAGCCGCTGGTAGGCCACGGGCGCATGGGCGCCGCCCCCCGCTCGGGGCATCAGCGTAAAGACATGGTCCAGCCGCGCCGACTGGGTGGCCTGAACCTGGTCGAAGGCCTGATAAATGAGGTGGGAGAACTCCTCCCCCGCCGGGAGCTGGGCGATCGGACGCCCGATAGAGGAGCGGGCGAAGTCCCGCCCGAACCAGTTCAGGTAAACCGATTTCTCCCCGAACTCGACGCAGATCCAATCCTGGTCCGTCTTGCGGTAGATGATCAGGTAGGGCCGGACGTGGGCAAAGAGCGGGTTCTCGATCTCCCCCGCGGCCATGCACCAGGCGCGAAAGGTCTCGCGCAGCAGGAGCGAGCGATCCTCCCAGATGCGCCCCAAGGGCTGCTGCTGCTGGTAGAAATCCCACCCGTCCATCTGCGCCTTGAGGTGTTGCAGATGCCCGATGGAGCTGGACTGCCCGCGCAGCCAAGTGGTGCCACGGGCCATGATGTCCTTCGCGTCCGGCAGGGCGTTCTCCCCCGCCACGGTGAGGAAGTACTGCCTCTCGTCCACGAAGAAGAGCGGCACGCCCATGGCCTCTTCCAGCGTCGAGATGTGCCGCCGCACGGTCTGCCGCGTGGAGCCAAGCTCGCGCACCGCGTGGCTGAGATTGAGCTTCTCGGCCAGCGTCACGAAGGACCGGATCATCTCAAACAGGAGCCCCGGCGGCACGTTCGTGTTGGCCGGGAGGACCCCAGATCGGAGGTCAATTCTGGAATTCATGGCTTTCTTTTGTTGCACGTTCATCAAGCGGTTTCCGGCCAGCTGAGTCGAATCTCGGACCCACACTGTTACACAAATCATCCATCTGCGTTATACTGATCATACATTACCTGTGCATTTACTCGCCAAGATAGAAAAAAGTTGGGCAATTGAATGACGCGTGAAAAGTGCCGATTACTTCTAGTGAACAATCAGAGGTTATCCGCATGGCACATCCAGTTGACGCCCACGTGGGCCGAAAGTTGAAGCAAATCCGCACCTTGCGTCGCATGTCCCAGACAGACGTCGCGCGGCAGCTCGACCTGTCTTTTCAGCAAATTCAGAAGTACGAGATCGGGTCGAACCGCATCGCCGCCAGCCGCCTGTTCGAGCTGTCGCGAATCCTCGACGTCCCGCCGAGTTACTTCTTCGAAGGGCTGGACCAGGGCAAAGAGACCGGCAAGGCCAGCGATCCTAGCATGGAAATCGTCTCAGCCCTCGCCTCGATCAAGGACGAGGCGGTAAAGAACCGAATCGTCACCTTCATCGAAGACGTCTCGGGCGTCACGGTCTCGCGCCGCAGCTGATCCCTAGAAGAGCGCCCGCCGGATCAGGTTCAGGCCCGCCAGCAACAGCACGAAAAGCGTTGCCCGTCGGAACACCGCCTGATCGATCCGATCCATGACCCGACCGCCGAGCCACATGCCCAGAAGGGCAGAGGGCACCAGGGCCAGGGAGAAAGGCAAGGTCTCGGTCCGCAGAACGCCGGACCCGATATGCGCGGCGACCAGCAACACCGACCCCGCCCCGTAGATGACCCCCTGGATGCGCATCTGATCGTGCTTCGGGGTGTTGAGCGCCGTGAGGTAGGCCACTGTCGGTGGCCCCCAGACCCCCGAGAGCCCGCCGAGGATGCCGGAAAAGCCGCCGACAGCCGCCTCCACCCGGGCCGAGCGTTGCGGCAGATGGAAGCGGTAGCCCGAGAGCTGCAGCATTGCAAAAAAGACCACCGGCACACCGATGGTGATCTGCAGGGCCTGGGCGGGGATCAGGCGGACGAACTGGGCCGCCACGATCAGCGTGATGGCCCCCGCGATCAGGAACACCTTGAACCGCCGCACCGATTGGCGTGCCGCCTCCAGCCCCTGGCGCAGGGACTGCCAGAGGTTGCTGACAAGGGTCGGCAGGATCAGGCCGGCCAGAGCCAGATCGGGCGACAGGAAGGTCGTCAGGCCCGAGATCAGGATCAGCGGCATGGCGAATCCCACCACGCCTTTGACAAAGCCCGCGCAGAGGGCGATGCACAGGGCCAGGACCATTTGTAGCGGGCTGAGGAAGGGGAAAAACACGTCCATGGCCCTACATACCAAGCTGACATGGAATGGCACGGCCTATTCCATAGGGTAATTTTAGAACAAAAGGACGCAGCCAAACGTATCTTTGTTGTGCTGCACCTGCAAAAGGGCTATCCGCTAGCCCAAGCAAAGCAAGGGATGACACACCATGGCACATGACGGTCAGGACATGACGCAGATCCAGGCACCCGTGATACTGGACGATCTTCTTTCGCTCACCCGCGCCGCCCTCGGGCCGGTGCAGGAGATCCTGGAGCTGGCCAAAAGCCGCGTGCGCGACAGGGTCAGCCGCGAGGGCCGCGTCGCCGCAGATCTGATCGAGGCTGAGCAAACAGCCGCCCACGGCCTGGCCTGGCTGGCCACCTATGCCCAGTCGCTGGAGCAGATGCAGGCCTGGGCCGAGGCATTGGATGAGAAAGGCAAGTTCGGAGAGGTCGAGCAGCTGATCCAGCAGATCGCCTTCGGAGAGTACCTCTGGCAGATCTACGGCGGCATCCAGATGAACCAGGGCGAAGTTCTGCGGCTGCAGGACATGGGGCTTGGCCAGGATGACATGCGCGGCCTGATGGCGCCCGCGGTGATGACCCTGACCCAGGGCGGCAACACTCAAAACGCACGCACCCGCTTGGTGGAACTGATGCAGGAACGCAGCGCCGAGATCACCGTCGGCGCTTCGGGCCTCGACGAAGAACTTGAGATGATCCGCGAGCAGTTCCGCCGCTATGCGCTCGAGAAGGTGGAGCCCCACGCCCACGATTGGCACCTGAAGGACGAACTGATCCCGATGGAGGTCATCGAGGAATTGGCCGAGATGGGCGTCTTCGGCCTGACCATCCCCGAGGAGTACGGCGGCTTCGGTCTCTCGAAGGCCTCCATGTGCGTGGTCTCGGAAGAGCTGTCGCGCGGCTACATCGGGGTCGGCTCGCTCGGCACCCGGTCGGAGATCGCGGCCGAGCTGATCATCGCCGGCGGTACCGAGGATCAGAAGGCGAAGTGGCTGCCCCGCATCGCCTCGGCGGAGACCCTGCCCACCGCCGTCTTCACCGAACCGAATACCGGCTCCGACCTGGGCTCCCTCCGCACCCGTGCGGTGAAGGACGAGAACGGCGACTACCGGATCACCGGCAACAAAACCTGGATCACACACGCCGCCCGCACCCATGTCATGACCCTGCTGGCCCGGACCGACCCGGAAACGAGCAACTACAAGGGTCTCTCCATGTTCCTGGCCGAGAAGGAACCGGGTGACGATGCCAACCCCTTCCCCACCGAGGGCATGACCGGCGGCGAGATCGAGGTGCTGGGCTACCGCGGTATGAAGGAGTACGAGCTCGGCTTCGACAGCTTCCACGTCAAAGCGGAGAACCTGCTGGGCCAGGAGGAAGGCAAGGGCTTCAAGCAGCTCATGGAGACCTTCGAAAGCGCCCGCATCCAGACCGCGGCCCGCGCCATCGGCGTGGCCCAGTCGGCGCTCGACATCTCCATGCAGTATGCGCAGGACCGCAAGCAGTTCGGCAAATCGCTGATCAACTTCCCGCGTGTCTCCTCCAAGCTGGCCATGATGGCGGTGGAGATCATGGTGGCGCGTCAGCTTACTTACTTCTCGGCTTTCGAGAAGGACGAGGGGCGCCGCTGCGACGTAGAAGCCGGCATGGCCAAGCTGCTGGGCGCCCGCGTCGCCTGGGCGGCGGCGGACAACGGCCTGCAGATCCACGGCGGCAACGGCTTCGCGCTGGAGTACAAGATCAGCCGCGTGCTCTGCGATGCCCGCATCCTCAACATCTTCGAGGGAGCGGCTGAAATTCAGGCACAGGTGATCGCAAGACGCCTGCTGGGCTGAGCCCGACGCGCCTGCGACTTGCCACCCCCGGTGGCAGGGCTTATCCCATCCCCATGGCAAAGCCCCGTCTGTCGCCCGAGAAGTGGATCGCCGCCGGCCTCCGGGCGCTGGCCGAGGTCGGCCCCCAGGCGCTGGCCGCTGAACCGCTGGCCCGGCGACTGGGCACCACAAAGGGCTCCTTCTACTGGCATTTCAAGGACCTGCCCGCGTATCAGGCTGCACTCCTGGCACACTGGCAGGAGGCGGCATTGGCCAACCTCGCGCAGGCCGTGGCGGCAGATGGCCCGCCCGACCAGAGGCTGCGGCTCTTGGGGCATGCTCTGCTGGCTGACAAGGAGGAGGCCGCCCTGCGCCTATGGGCGGCGGAGAGCCCCGAGGCGGCCCGAGCGCTGGCCGTGGTCGATGAGGAGCGGCTCACCTACATCGCGCTTCTGCTACGGGAACTGGGGCTAGGCAACCGGCGTTTCGCCCTCGCCCTGCAAGGGGCCCTGGCCGGGCTGCCGGGTCTGCCGCACCTCGCCCCAGAGGAGGCCGCCCCTGCCTTCGACACGCTGGTCGATACCATCCTCGCCCTTGCCCGAAGCTGAAAGCACAAAGAACAGACATGCGCGCCCTGCCCCTCCTGCTGATCTCCCTCCTCGCCCTCGCCGCCTGCCGGGACGAGAGCCTGCACGCCTACGGTGCCGCCGATCGCACCTGGCGCCTGGTCGAGCTGCGCGACGCGCCTTTCGCGGCCCGGGCCACCCTCACCTTCCCGGCGCCCGGTGAGATGGCCGGGGAAGGGCCCTGCAACAGCTTCACCGCCAGCCAGGGCGCGCCCTACCCCTGGTTCGAGGCAGGCGCCATTTCAGCCACCCGGCGCGCCTGTCCCGACCTCGCGGAGGAACAGGCCTACTTCGCCGCGCTGGAGGCGGCGAGCCTCTCAGAGGTGCTTGGCGATGTGCTGATCCTGTCGGACGATACGGGCGTCCTGCTCACTTTCCGAGCCGACGGCTGAAGGCGGCAAGAAAGCGCGCCCGCGCCTCGGGCAAGGGCTTGTCGCCCAGATCCGCCGCCAGGTGATGGCTGAGAAAGTAGCCCGTGGTCCGCAGCGCCTCGGCGATTTCCAGATCGCCCGCTTCCCCCTCGCCCCGCATCACCGGCGGCAGGGGCAGCAAGCGATCCGCCCAGTCCCCGGCGCCCGCCTCGGAGACCGCCCGCCCGGTGCGCGGCGAGAGATAGACCAACCCCACGCCGGCTCCGGTAACGGCGCAGCGGGCCAGATCGAGCCCGTAGCCCATCTCTTCCAGCAGCGCCATCTCCCACTGCAAGTAGGCCAGGGGCCAGACCTCGGCCTGCCCCAGCAGGTCCAGCAGGCGCTCGCTGCGCAGGTAGAGGGGCGCGTGGGCCTCCCTTTCGGGCAGGCAGAAGGAAAGCAACGCAGTGACGGCATTGAGCCCCGCCAGGGCCAGCCTGTCGCCCATCACGAGGGCCGCGCGGCTGCGCACCGGCTCCACCGAAAAGGCGCCGATATGATCCTCAAGCCGCGCCCGCCAAGCGAGGTCAAGCTGCGCACCGGGTTGCAGGATCGGGGCGATCTTGCGGCTGGTGCCACCGCGGACGACGCCAACATGGCGGCCGTGTTCCGGGGTGAAGACTTCGATGATGGCCGAGGTTTCCGCGTGCTTGCGCGCCGAGAGGAGAATGCCCTGGTCGCGCCACTCGATCACGCCAGCCCCTCCTCCTCCAGCAGGTGGCGGCCCTGCCTGTCCTCCACCTCGATGATCCAGAGGTCCGGGTCGAACCCGCGCTGCCGGGTTACGGCGGCATCAACCTCCGGCTCCGCGCCGGAAGTCAGCTCGACCCAGCGTCGCTCGCCGCTCATCAGATCGAAAGAACGCTGAAACAGCCGCGCTGCCCCGTCCAGCGTCGCCAGCTTCACCAGAACGGCGCCGCCCGTGTCATCGCCGTGGGCCACGACGAAGGCCGGGATGTCCTGAAGGCGCAGGCGGGCCAGGTAGGCATCGACCCAGAAGCGCGTGGTCAACCGGGCCACCCGGGCGCCTCAGCCGTTACCGTCGCGGAAATCGAGCCCCATCTCGGAGTAGCGCTCGGCTTCCTCGAGCCAGTTCGGCCGCACCTTCACCTGAATGAAGAGGTGCACGCGGCGGCCAAGGAACTCTTTCAGCTCCTCGCGGGCGGCCTTGCCGATGGCCTTGATGGTTTCGCCCCGGTTGCCGAGGACAATGCCCTTGTGGCCGTCGCGCATGACATAGACCACCTGGTCGACCCGGGCAGAGCCGTCCTTGCGCTCTTCCCAGGTCTCGGTCTCCACCGTCAGCTGGTAGGGCAATTCCTGATGCAGGCGCAGGGTCAGCTTCTCGCGGGTCATCTCGGAGGCGATCATGCGCAGGGGCAGATCCGCGATCTGGTCCTCGGGATAGAGCCACGGACTCTCGGGCATCTCCCCGGCCAGCCAGTCGCGCAGGCTCTCCACTCCGTGGCCCTTCTCGGCCGAGATCATGAAGGTCTCGGCGAAATCGTAGCGCTCGTTCAGATCCTTGGTGAGGCCCAGCAGGACAGGCGCCTCCACCCGGTCGATCTTGTTGATGACGAGAGCCACCTTGCGCCCCTGACCAACCTCGGCAAGGCCCTCAAGGATACGCTCCACACCCTCGGTGACGCCCCTGTGGGCCTCCACCAGCAGGAGGACCAGATCGGCATCCGCCGCCCCGCCCCAGGCCGCAGCCACCATGGCCCGGTCCAACCGACGACGCGGCTTGAAAAGGCCCGGCGTATCGACAAAGACGATCTGCGCCTCGCCCGCCAGGGCCACGCCGCGGATGCGGGCGCGGGTGGTCTGCACCTTGTGGGTCACGATGGAGACCTTGGCCCCCACCATCCGGTTCAAGAGGGTGGACTTGCCCGCGTTGGGCTCTCCGATCAGGGCGACAAAACCGGCGCGGGTGCTCATTGGTCGTTCTCGCTTTCCAGCTGGTCCAGCAGCTTCTGCGCCGCGGCCTGTTCGGCGGCGCGTTTCGAGGAGGCCTCTGCCCGGGCCTCGGCGCCCGTGTCGAGCCGCGCGGCAATGGTGAAGAGCGGCGCGTGGTCAGGCCCGCTGCGGGCCACCTGAAGGTAGCGCGGCGGTGACAGTTTGCGCGCCTGGGCCCACTCCTGCAAGGAGGTCTTGGCATCCCGCGCGTCAGCCTCGACGGAATCGATACGGCCGCCCCAAAGCCGCAGGATGAGCCCCTTTGCCGCGCTGAAGCCGCCATCGAGGTAGACGGCGGCGATGACCGCCTCGATGGCATCCCCCAGAAGCGCCTGCTTGCGACGCCCGCCCGAGATCATCTCGGACCGGCCCAGCTTGAGCACCTTGCCGAGGTCAATCTCGCGGGCCACGTCGGCGCAGGTTTCCTTGCGCACCAGGGCATTGAAGCGCGGCGCCAGTTGGCCCTCGCTCGCCCCCCGGTCGGTCGCCAGCAGAGCCTCTGCCATGACGAGGCCAAGCACCCGGTCGCCGAGGAACTCGAGCCGCTGGTTGTCATCCCGGTTGGCCGAGGACATGGAGGCGTGGGTGACCGCGCGCACCAGAAGCTCCGGCCGCTCGAAGTGATGGCCGATCCGTGCCTCGAAGGCCTTGAGATCCCCGCTCAGTTTCATTCCACCGCTTTGAAGAAACGGTCGCCGCGCCAGGTCCAGAAGAAGAGCATGGAGCGCCCGGCGGAGGAGAACATGATCCGGTCGGCCCGGCCGATCAGGTTCTCGAAGGGCACAAAACCCACACCCCCGGCCTGCTGCGCCAGACGACTGTCGGCGGAGTTGTCACGGTTGTCGCCCATGAAGAAGTAGTGCCCGGCGGGCACCCGGTAGACGCCGGTGCGGTCCGATTGCTGATCGGCAATGTTCAGGATCGGGTATGAAACGCCGTTCGGCAGGGTCTCAATCTGGCGGCCCTTGCGGCAGACGCCGCCCTCACCCACCGCGCCGTTTTCGCAACGCGGACGCAGGCCCTGGGGCCCCTGCGCGCCCATCTCCTCCTCGAAGTCCGGCACCTCTTCCAGGGCGACGGGGGTGCCGTTGATGTTCAGCACACCGGCCTTCATCTGGATCTCATCCCCCGGCATCCCGACGAGGCGCTTGATGTAGTCGCGCCCCGAAACGGGATGGCGGAAGACCACAACGTCACCGCGCTCGGGCTCCGAGCCGAAGAGGCGGGTGTTGTCCCCGTCGAAAACGCCGCAGATGTCCTTGGCGTCGATCTCGATCCCGAAGCGGGGCAGCATCAGGCTGGGGCAGGAGGCGTAGGAATAGCCGTACGCCATCTTGTTGACGAAGAGGAAATCACCGATCAGCAGGGTCTCCTTCATGGAGCCCGAGGGGATCCAGAAGGGTTGGAAGAAGAGGGTGCGGAAGACGCCCGCGATCAGCAGCGCGTAGACGATGGTCTTGATCGTCTCGATGAAGCCACCGCCGGATTTTTTCTTTTCGGCCATGCGCCGCACCTCTTGCTGAATTTGGCGTTACATGCGGGCGGTGGGCCGCACTGTCAAGGGAGGCCGGGCGGCGCCCAGCCAGCCGCCGCTCACCCCGCCGCGGGGGCTATCTGGCAAGCGGCCGCGCCTCGATCACGACGAAGGCATGGGCCCAGGGATGATCGTCCGTGAGGGTGACGTGGATCAGGGCCTCGTGGCCCGGCGGCGTCATCTCGGCCAGCCGCTGCGCCGCCCAGCCGGTCACGTGCATGACGGGCTGTCCGGTGTGCAGATTGCTGACCGCCATGTCGCGCCACGCGATGCCCATGCGCAGCCCGGTGCCGAGCGCCTTGGAGCAGGCCTCCTTTGCGGCCCAGCGCTTGGCATAGGTCCCCGCCACGTCGCGCCGCCGCTCAGACTTGCGCTGCTCCACCTCGGTAAAGACACGGTTGCGAAAGCGGTCGCCGAAACGGTCCAGGGTGCCCTGGATACGCTCGATGTTGGCCAGATCGGTGCCGACGCCGAGGATCATTTCCCCGACGCGTCGCGCGCCTCGTCCATCAGGCGCCGCATCTCCTCGATCGCCGGGCGGAGACCCAGGAAGATCGCCTCACCCACCAGGAAGTGGCCGATGTTCAGCTCCCGCACTTCGGGAAGGGCGGCAATGGGGGTGACCGTGTCGTAGGTCAGCCCGTGGCCTGCATGGACCTCGAGCCCCAGGGAGTGGGCAAAGCTCGCCATCTCGCGCAGCTTGGCCAGCTCCACCTCCGCCTCGTCAAACCGGGCCTCGGCGAAGGCGTCGCAGTAGGCGCCGGTGTGCAGCTCGATCACTTCGGCGCCAATCCGGTTGGCGGCCTCAATCTGCGGCCGGTCGGCGGCAATGAAGATAGAGACCCGGCAGCCCGCCTCGCGCAGGGGCGCGATGAAGTGGGCCAGGCGGTTCTCCTCGCGCGCCACTTCCAGCCCGCCTTCGGTGGTCCGCTCCTCGCGCTTTTCCGGCACGATGCAAACGGCGTGGGGCCGGTGGCGCAGGGCGATGCGCTGCATCTCGTCGGTCGCGGCCATCTCGAAGTTGAGCGGCACGCTGAGCATCTCCATCAGCCCCTCGATGTCCTCGTCCGAGATGTGGCGGCGATCCTCGCGCAGGTGCGCGGTGATGCCATCGGCGCCCGCTTCCTCGGCCAGGCGGGCGGCGCGCAGGGGATCCGGATAGGCGCCGCCACGCGCGTTTCGGACGGTTGCCACGTGGTCGATGTTCACCCCGAGGCGCAGGATCTCTTGCTCAGCCATCGCTTATCTTTCCCTGTTGTTCGTCGGACCGGCGCTTGGCCTCGGCCCGCTCTGCCGTCTTCTGCTTCAGCGCCTCGAACTTGGCCTTGATCAGACCCTTGCGGCGCTTCTGGTAGGCCCTCAGCAGCGGCACCATCAGGTAGTAGGCGATGGTGCTGCAGACGAGGCCAGGGATGATGCCCCCAATCAGATAGGGATAGAAGACATCGCGCGAGAAGATGGCAAGCCCCGACCAGTCCATCTCGGCCTGGGTGAAGATGGCGATGAAGTTGTGCCACAGATCGCTGCCCGCATCGCCGAACTTGCGGCTGAGGGTAAAGAGCTCACCCTCTTCCAGCTCGGTCCCAAGGATCAGGTGCCCGGTCTTGAGGCTGGCCAGGGCGATGAAGACGAAGGTGAGCGGGTTGCCGACAAAGGTGGCCATCAGCGAGGCCAGGATGTTGCCCTTCATCAGCCGTGCCAGCAGAGCGGCGAAGACGAAGTGAAACCCGAAGAGCGGCGTGAAGGTCACGAAGACACCGGCCCAGATGCCGCGTGCGATCCGCTCAGGACTGTCCGGCAGGCGCCGCATCCGGTGCTTGACGTAGTGAAAGGCACGGGTCCAGCCGCCACGGGGCCAGAGGAACTCGGCCATCGCGTTGAGGGTCGGTTTCGGATCGCGCCGTTTGAAGATCAACTCGTGCTTCCAGTCTCATCGAACCTGCGCCCTCCGGGGCCGTCAGGCGCTTCTCTCCAGGGAGCGCGGCAGGCTTTCGTCCCGGTACCGGCTGATCGTCGCGACGTCGCTCTCGGCCTCCAGGATGGACATCAGCGAATGCAGATGCGCCACGTCTCGCAAGGCCACATAGATCAGCACCCGGTAAAAGTCAGGCTTGCGCTCCAAAAATCTCAGGTCCGAGATATTGGCCGAAGCCTCCCCGATCAAGGTGCAGATCCGCCCCAGAACGCCCGCACCGTTGCCGATGGTGAGGTCCAATGTCGCATCATAGACCGCCGGGTGGTTGCCATCGTGCCAGCGGAGGTCAAGCCAGCGGTCGGGCTGGTCCTCATACTCCGACAGGCGGGCGCAGTCGATGGCGTGAACCGTCACCCCCTTGCCGCGGTAGGTGATCCCCACGATGCGCTCCCCCGGCAGGGGCGTGCAGCAGGGGGCGCGGTCGAAGGACTGGCCGGGTTCGAGGCCGACAACGGCGCGCTTGGCGTCGATCTGATCCGCCTTGCCGGGCGCCAGATCGGGATAGACCGAGCGCACCACTTCGCGTGCCACCAGCTCGGAGGAGCCGAGCCGCGCCAGCAGATCGTCCACCCCGGCAAGCCGCATGTGCTTGGCCGCCGTCCGCAGGGCCTTCTCCGTCGCCCGCTTGCCCACCTGGGCGAAGGCCGAGCGCGCCAGCTCGCGGCCCAGCTTGACGAAGCGGGCGCGGTCCTCCTCGCGCAGGGAGCGGCGGATGGCGGACTTGGCCTTGCCGGTCACCGCGATATCGAGCCAGGTGGCCTGGGGCGTCTGACCCTGGGCGCGGATGATCTCGATCGACTGGCCGTTCTTGACCCGGGTCCAAAGCGGCACGCGCATCCCGTCCACCTTGGCGCCGACGCAGGAGTTGCCGATCCGCGTGTGGATGGCATAGGCGAAATCAATCGGGGTGGCGCCACGCGGCAGCTTCACCACCTCGCCCTTGGGCGTGAAGCAGAAGACCTGGTCGGCGTACATCTCGAGCTTCACGGCTTCGAGGAAGTCCTCGTGGTTCTCCTCGGCGTCGAACTGCTCGGACAGCTGCGCGATCCAGCGGGCCGGGTCCACCGCGAAGGGGTTCTCCGACCGCACACCGTCGCGGTAGGACCAGTGAGCCGCCACGCCGCTCTCGGCCACGTCGTGCATCTGGCGGGTGCGGATCTGAACCTCCACCCGCTTGCCGTCCCGGCCCGAAACAGTGGTGTGGATGGAACGGTAGCCGTTGGACTTGGGCTGGCTGATGTAGTCCTTGAACCGTCCGGGCACCGCGCGCCAGCGGCCATGGATCGCGCCGAGGGTGAGGTAGCAGTCGGCCTCGCTGCCAGTGATGATTCGGAAACCGTAGATGTCCGACAGGCGATTGAAGGAGAGCTGCTTCTCCTGCATCTTGCGCCAGATCGAGTAGGGCTTCTTGGCGCGGCCATAGACCTCGGCCTCGATCCCCACCTTGTCGAGTTCGGTACGCATGTCGCCGGTGATCTTCTGGATCACGTCGCCGGTCTCGCGCTGAAGCGTAATGAAGCGCCGCATGATGGAGGCGCGGCCTTCGGGGTTGAGCACCTTGAAGGCCAGGTCCTCCAGCTCCTCCCGCATCCACTGCATGCCGATCCGCCCGGCCAGGGGGGCGAAAATCTCCATCGTCTCGCGCGATTTCTTGCCCTGCTTGTCAGGGTTCATCGCCTTGATGGTGCGCATGTTGTGCAGCCGGTCGGCGAGCTTCACCAGGATCACCCGCATGTCCTTGGACATGGCCATGAAGAGCTTGCGGAAATTCTCCGCCTGCTTGGTCTCGGTCGAGGTGAGTTGCAGGTTGGTCAGCTTGGTGACGCCATCCACCAGCTCGGCCACTTCGGAGCCGAAGAGCCGCTCGACATCCGCGTAAGAGGCGCGCGTGTCCTCGATGGTGTCATGCAGCAGCGCGGTGACGATGGTGGCATCGTCAAGCTGCTGCTCGGCCAGGATCGCCGCGACGGCGACCGGATGGGTGAAGTAGGGCTCGCCCGAGTGGCGGAACTGCCCCTCGTGCATCTCGCGACCAAAATCGAAGGCCGCGCGGATCGTCTTTTCGTTGGTCTTCGGGTTGTAGGCCCGCACGAGGCCTACAAGATCATCGGCAGAGATATCGGCGCTGTACATTCATCTGCCTTCTGCCTGGGTGGGCCTCAGCCCTGCCCCTGTGCCGCCATCAGCTGCCGCAGAAGCATCTCCTCGGACATGGAGTCCTCGTCCGGCTTGTCCTGCTCGGCCCCCATGAGCAGCGCCATGGCGTCCTCTTCGGGCTCGTCCACCTCGATCTGGCTCTGGTTGCTCTCGATCAGGCGCTCGCGCAGGTCATCGGCGGCCTGGGTCTCCTCGGCGATCTCGCGCAGGGACACGACGGGGTTCTTGTCGTTGTCGCGGTCCACGGTGACGGGCGATCCGGCAGAGATTTCGCGCGCCCGGTGGGCGGCGAGCATGACAAGTTCAAAGCGATTCGGAACCTTGTCGACGCAATCTTCTACTGTGACGCGGGCCATGGGGTGCTCCAATATCTGTCAGGGCTGTCGAAAGGCGTTATCTAGGCCCCTTTCGCCCTATTGACAAGCAGCTATTCCATGACCCTCACGGCCATGCGCTCATCTTCGCCCAAGTCCGCAAGCATCTCCGCGACGGTACGGCCAAGGATCGGATGCCGCCAGTCCGGCGCCACGTCTGCCAGAGGCACCAAGACGAAGGCGCGCTCCTGCAACCGTGGATGGGGCAGCACCAGGTTGCCCGGTGGGGCGGCCATCTGCTCTTTCAGGGGCAGTGCGCGCCAGTATCGGTGGCTTTCGCGGTCCGGCAGGATCACCTCGCCGACGGCGAGCAGGTCCAGGTCCAAGGTCCGCTGGCCCCAGCGGCGCTGCCTCTCCCGGCCCAGCTCCGCCTCGATCCGGTGCAGCTGTGCCAGGGCTCCCTCCGGTGACCAAACGGCCTCCACCCGCACGGCGGCGTTCACATAATCGGGACCGTTACCAAGCGGAAAGGCGGGTGTGTGATAGAATTTCGATGTGGCGCGAATCACTGCGCCGGTGTTTTCTAGCATGACGAGAGCGGCGCGCAGGGTCTCGGCCGGAGCGCCGACCGCTGACGTCAGGTTACCGCCCAGGGCAATGAGTATGTCCCTCGGGCGCGTAGGCGAATTGTGGCCAGTTTGTTTCGCCGCTCGGCCTTGAAGCATGTGCAAAAATCCGTACCTATGCCCCCTCGATGCCGCGAAGCAGTGAGTGAGTTCGTTTCGTTAATAACAAGAATAGCGGCCCAGAAAAGACAAACGACAAGGGCGATACCGCCCCCGAAGGATGCATAATGTTCTACAAGGACGAGCGCCTCGCGCTATTCATCGACGGCTCGAACCTCTACGCCGCGGCGAAGACGCTGGGATTCGACATCGACTACAAGCTGCTTCGGCAGGAATTCATGCGCCGCGGCAAGCTGCTGCGCGCCTTCTACTATACCGCGCTCCTCGAGAATGACGAGTATTCCCCGATCCGCCCGCTGGTCGATTGGCTGAACTACAACGGCTTCACAATGGTGACGAAGCCCGCCAAGGAGTTCACCGACAGCATGGGCCGCCGCAAGGTGAAGGGCAACATGGACATCGAACTCACCGTAGATGCGATGGAACTGGCGCCCCGGGTCGATCACATCGTGATCTTCTCCGGCGACGGCGACTTCAAGCCGCTGGTCGAGAGCCTGCAGCGCCAGGGTGTGCGGGTATCCGTGGTTTCCACGATCCGCTCGCAGCCGCCTATGATCTCCGACGATCTGCGCCGCCAGGCCGACAACTTCATTGATCTCGAAGACCTGCGCGAGGTCATCGGACGGCCCCCGCGCGACCAGCAGTCGAACGACTGAAGCGCTTCAGCCGGCCCGCCGGGGCCGGCTCTCCAACTGAGACCGGGCCGCGTTCAGCATGTAGAGCGGCTCGGCCTCACCCGGCAATTCGTGCGATAGAACTTCGCTCAGCAGGATCTCCGTCGCGCGCGCCCCGTCCGGGAGGATCTCCGCGTCCGTTTCGCGCACCGCTTCCCGTGCGGCATCCCGCAGTCCCGCCTCCACTCCTTTGGCATAGACAAAGGACAGGGCGACGAAGGTCCCCTCCCCCTGGTAGCTCACAATCCCCTGGCGCCGGGTGAAGGCGCTGGTGAGGTTGCAAGCGAGGGCCTTGACGTAGTTCTCCGCCAGGTTGGGAGGCAGGCTCTGCCGGAAGTGGTCGTAGTCGGCGATCTGCATCACCAGCACCCCCAGCTCGCGCGCCGAGCGATCGGCGATCCGCTGCAGGCAGTTCTCGAAAGCCTCCTCGCCCACCAGACCGCTCTGACCGATCTCGGTCGGCGACAGGGGCCGCCTTTCGCCGTGGAAGGTGCGCAGCGGCAGCTCCAGATCGGCCGGGGCCTGATCGGGCCAGCGCAGCAGGCGCCGCATCTCATTGTTGCGCAGCTCTGCGCTGTGCAGGCGGGTTTCCAGCTCAAAAAGCTCAAAGGGCTTCACGATGTAGTCCCAGGCGCCTGCCACGAAAGCCTCGGCAATGTGGCGCCGATCATCTAGCGCCGTGAGCATGATCACAGGCGTGAATTCGTACCCCGCGCAGGCCCGGATCTGAGGGATCAGCTCGATCCCTGTCGTGCCGGGCATGTTGATGTCCAGCAGAATACAGTCGAATTGTCGCTCGCTCTGCTCGATGGCCCGCAGCGCCTCCGCCGGAGAAGCCGCCATCACCCTGTCGGGATAGTCTATCGAGGTCAGGAAATGCTCGAGCACTTCGAGGATGACCACGTCGTCGTCAACTGCCAGTATCCGCATCGCACCACACCATGCTTTCAGGAAGCCGACGGAGGGCGCGGCGCGCCCTGACACGGGCACCAAAGAAGCCCCGCCTGTGACCGTCGACCTCGATCACCTTCAACGTCACTTTGTCTGTGGGAGAACTGCTTCGATTAGTCGCCCGGTTTGTTATTATGTTGTCAATAGTATACTAAATCCACTTTATTGCCAGCATTTAGTGGCCTGACCGATGCGGCGACTCGCCCCAACACAACCAAAGGGCGATTGCCGCGCACCACTGGACGATCCGGCCTTCTCCCATTAGGTCTGGGGTCTGTACTGGAGAGCCTCATGTCCAAAGAACCGCTGACCCTCTATCTCGCCGCCCCGCGTGGGTTCTGCGCCGGAGTAGATCGGGCCATAAAAATAGTGGAAATGGCGCTCGAGAAGTGGGGCGCCCCCGTCTACGTGCGGCACGAGATCGTGCACAACAAGTACGTGGTCGACGGGCTGCGCGACAAGGGTGCGGTTTTCGTGGAAGAGTTGAATGAATGCCCCGACTCTCGCCCCATCATTTTTTCCGCCCACGGGGTGCCAAAGTCCGTTCCGAGCGCCGCACAGGCCCGCAACATGGTCTACGTCGATGCCACCTGCCCCCTTGTGAGCAAGGTCCATATCGAGGCGCAGAGGCACGCCGAGAACGGCCTTCAAATGATCATGATCGGTCACGCGGGTCACCCCGAGACCATCGGCACTATGGGGCAACTGCCCGAAGGCGAGGTCCTGCTGGTCGAAACGCCGGAGGATGTGGCGAAGGTCTCGGTCCGCGATGCCGAGCGCCTGGCCTACGTTACCCAGACGACCCTCAGCCTCGACGACACGGCCGAGATCGTGGCCGCGCTGAAGGCGCGCTTTCCCGCCATTGTCGGCCCCCACAAGGAAGACATTTGCTACGCCACCACCAACCGCCAGGAGGCGGTCAAGGCGATGGCGCCCAAGTGCGATGCGCTCCTGGTGGTGGGGGCGCCTAACTCCTCCAACTCCAAGCGCTTGGTGGAGGTCGGCGCGCGCGCGGGCTGCAGCTATGCGCAACTGATCCAGCGCGCGGATGACATTGACTGGCGCGCGCTCGAGGGCATCGGCAGCATCGGCATCACGGCAGGCGCCTCGGCGCCCGAGATCCTGGTGGAGGAGGTGATCGACGCCTTCCGCGCGCGCTACGCGGTCACGCTGGAGCTGGTCGAAACCGCCCAGGAGCGCGTCGAGTTCAAGGTGCCGCGCGTCCTGCGCAAACCGGCCTGACTCCGGCCTTGGCAGACCGCCCGCTTTCCCTATCCTGACAGCCACCCGAAAGACCGGACCCAAGTCATGTTCTCAACCCGCATTCCCGCCGCCGCCCTGCTTCTCGGCCTTGCCGGGCTCGCCCCCTTCGTCTGGGGGGCGCTGCTGATCGTCGATCTCTGGCCGGTGGAGGAGGCCCTGGTGCCCCCCTTCCTGACCCTTCCGGCGGTCCTCGAAGGCGACGGGCGGCTGATCATGGTGCGGTATGGCGGCATCATCCTGCCCTTCATGGCCGGTGTGCTCTGGGGCTTTGCCACCCGCGCTTCCAGCTGGCAGGCCGCCGCCTGCTACGCGCTCTCCGTCCTGCCGGCCCTCTGGTGGTTCTTCATGCCCGGCAGCGGCGTCACCTCGGCCTTGGTCAACCTTGGCATCGGGTTTTTGGCGCTTCTGCTGCTGGACTTCATGTTCCAACGCTGGGACCTGGCGCCGCCCTGGTGGATGATCCTGCGCGTCCAGTTGACACTTGTAGTGCTCATCTGCCTCGGCATCGGGATCTGGGCATGAGCGACCGTGAAACACTCGACGTCTATGCCCGCAAAGCCGCGGACTACGCGGAATTGACCGAAGGCGCGCCCGATCCGCACCTGGACCGCTTCATCGCCGCCCTGCCCCGCGGGGCCGAGGTGCTAGATCTGGGCTGCGGGCCAGGCATGGCCGCGGGCCGGATGGCTCAGGCGGGGCTCAGCGCCACGGCGCTGGACCCGGTGCCCGAAATGGTGGCCCTGGCTGCCGCCCGCCCCGGCGTGACGGCCCGCCAAGGGACCACCGAGACGATAACGGAGAGCGACCATTACCAGGGCATCTGGGCCAACTTCAGCCTGTTGCACGCCCCCCGGTCCGAGATGCCCGGCCACCTCGCGCGGCTGGCCAAGGCCCTGCGCCCAGGCGGCCTGCTGCACATCGGCCTGAAGACCGGCACCGGCGAGAAGCGCGACAGCCTGGGGCGGCTTTACACCTACTACGAGGAGGACGAATTGACCGACCTGCTGACAGCGGCGGGCTTCACGCCCGAGTACCGTACCACGGGGCGCGACCGCGGCCTTGACGGCACCCTGGCGGACTGGATCGTGCTCCAGGCGGTGCGCCATGGCTGAGCTCTTTGCCTTCACCGACGGCGCCTGTTCGGGCAACCCCGGCCCCGGTGGCTGGGGTGCCCTGATGCAGGCCCGCGAGGGGGAACGGGTGGTCAAGGAGCGCGAACTCAAGGGCGGTGAGCCCGCCACCACGAACAACCGCATGGAACTTCTGGCCGCGATCAACGCCTTGGAGGCCCTGGACCGGCCAACCAAGATAACGCTGGTGACCGACAGCAACTACGTCAAGAACGGGATCACCGGCTGGATCTTCGGCTGGAAGAAGAACGGTTGGAAGAACGCCGCCAAGAAGCCGGTGAAGAATGCCGAGCTCTGGCAGCGGCTCGATGCCGCCAACGCCCGCCACGATGTCACCTGGAAATGGGTCAAGGGCCACGCTGGCCACCCCGAGAACGAACGCGCCGACCAGCTTGCCCGCGATGGCATGGCGCCCTTCAAGAAGTGATCACCCCCGCGCTTCTCGACTATGGGTCAGTGCTGATCTTCGCCATCACCGGCGCCCTGGTGGCGAGCCGCGCGCAGCTCGATCTCGTCGGGTTCGCCTTCATCGCCTGCCTGACCGCCCTGGGCGGCGGCACGATCCGGGACCTGCTGCTGGACCGCAACCCGATCTTCTGGATCGCCGATCCGACCTACCTCGCCGTCGGCGCCGGAGCGGCGCTGGTGGTCTTCTTCACGGCGCATCTTCTGGAAAGCCGGATGCGGGCGCTGATCTGGCTCGACAGTCTGGCCCTCGCCATCGCCGTCTCCGCCGGGGCGGGCGTCGCCCTAGGGTTGGAGCAATCGCCGGTGGTGGTCATCCTCATGGGCATGATCACCGGCTGTATGGGGGGCCTGATGCGCGACGTGGTGGTGGGCGAGGTGCCACTGGTGCTGCGCCAGGGTGAGCTCTACGTGACCGCCGCCTTCACCGGGGCCGCCAGCGCCGTCCTGGCCGTCACGCTTGGCCTCCCGGTGCCGCTGGCACTCCTGCTTTGCGCGGCGGTGACCTGGGTCTTGCGCGCGGGCTCGCTTTGGTTCGGGTGGCATCTCCCAGTCTATCGCAGCACGCCGCCGAAGGGCTGACGGGCAATTCTCTTGAGCGCCAACTAGGTGAGCTTGGTGCCCGCCGCGATGCGGCTTCCCGCCTGGAAGCTCGCCGCCTCCTGGGCCGCCTTGCCCGCCCGTTGCAACCGAAGAAGCTGCACGGCCCCATCGCCGCAGGCCACCGTCAGCTCGCCGTCCAGAACCTCGCCCGGCGCGCCCGCGCCCTCAGCCATTCTGGACCGCAGGACCTTGATCCGCGTGCCCTCCAGCTCGAACCAGGCGCCAGGAAAGGGCGACAGGCCACGGATCAGGCGGTCCACCTCTTCGGCCGGTCGGCTCCAGTCGATCCGCGCCTCGGCCTTGTCGATCTTCGCGGCGTAGGTCACGCCCTCCTCGGGCTGGACCTTGGGCGTCAAATCATCGAGCTGTGCCAGGGCCTCCAGGATCGCCTCGGCCCCCAGGGCGCTCAGCCGGTCGTGCAGGTCTGAGGTGGTCTCTTCCGCGCCGATCTCCAGGTCGCGGCGCAGCAGCACGGGCCCTGTGTCCAGCCCCGCTTCCATCTGCATGATGCAGATGCCCGTTTTTGCATCCCCGGCCATGATCGCCCGGTGGATCGGCGCGGCCCCGCGCCAGCGCGGCAGGAGGCTGGCGTGGATGTTCAGGCAGCCGCGCGCGGGCGCATCCAGGATGGCCTGGGGCAGGATCAGCCCGTAGGCCACCACCACCGCCACTTCGGCTTCCAACGCCGCAAAATCGGCCTGGGCCTCTTCGTTGCGCAGGCTGGTTGGGTGCCGGACTTCAAGACCCAGCGCCTCGGCACTCTGGTGCACCGGGCTCTTCTGTTCACGCTTGCCCCGCCCGGCGGGACGCGGCGGCTGGCAATAGACGGCTGCAACTTCGTGCCCAGCCGCCACCAGCGCCTCCAGCACCGGGACGGAAAAGGCGGGCGTGCCCATGAAGACGATACGCATCCCCTACCCCCTCTGCTTGCGGGCCCGGCGCAGCAGCATGTCGCGCTTCACCTTGCTGAGACGGTCGAAGTACATGCGCCCCGCCAGATGGTCGATCTGATGCTGGACGGAGGTGGCTTCCAGATCCACGAAGTCGCGACGGGTGATGGTGCCGGTCTCGTCAAGGTAGCGCACGGTCACGGCCCGCGGGCGGCTGATCTTGGCGGAGACCCCGGGCAGGTTCGGGCTCGCCTCCTCATGTTCGCGCAGACGGGTGGAGCTTTCGATGATCTCGGGGTTGGCAAGCCTGATGCGCCGGTTGCGGGCGGTGCTGGCATCGACGACAGCGAGCCGCAGCATCACCCCGATCTGGGGCGCGGCGAGGCCCACGCCGGGCATGGCGTCCATGGTCTCGATCATGTCGTCCCACAGGGCGCGCACCTCGTCCGTGATCTCGGGCACATCGGCGCAGGCGGAGCGCAGGCGCTTGTCGGGCCAGGGAACGAAGGGCCGCAGGCTCATGCCGCCTCGTACTCGGCAATAAGGGCGGCGCGGGTCTCGGCATCCAGGTGATCGAAGGTCACGACCCCGTCGAGGTGGTCCAGCTCGTGCTGGACGCAGACGGCGCCGAAGCCCTCGAAGCTCTGGACGAAGCGGGCGCCGTTGAGCCCGGTCCAGACCATCTGCACCCGGGCGGGCCGGCTTACCTCGGCGGTCACGCCGGGGATCGAAAGGCAGCCTTCGGTGGCCGTGGCGCGGGTTTCGCTGACCTCCTGAAGCATGGGATTGATGCAGACAAGCGGGTCAGAGCGGCCCTCTTTCCAGCCCACATCCATGACGAAGAGCCGCTCCATCACCCCCACCTGGGGACCGGCCAGCCCGCGGCCCGGGGCGGCATACATGGCTTCCAGCATGTCGGCGGCGAGCTGCTCGATCTCCGGCGTGATCCGTTCTACCGGGGCACATATCTCGGCCAGCCTCGGATCGGGCCACTTGAGGATCGGCAGGAGGCTCATCCGCGTGCCAGTTCGCGCTTCAGCTTGACCATCTTGCGGGTCATCATCTGGCGCTTGAGCGGCTTGAGGTAGTCGATGAAGAGCTTGCCATCGAGGTGGTCGATCTCGTGCTGGACACAGGTGGCCCAGAGGCCGTCAAAGGTCTCCGACCGGGCCTTGCCGTCGCGGTCCATCCAGTTCACCTCCACCACCTTGGGGCGGGTCACCTCGGCATAGAGATCGGGCAGCGAGAGGCAGCCTTCCTCGTAGGTGTTCAGCTCCTCCGAGGAAGCCACGACTTCGGGGTTGAACATCACCAGCGGGCGCGGTGCCTCGCCCTCCTCCTTCACGCAATCGAGCACGATGACCCGCTCCAGCACGCCGACCTGGGTCGCGGCCAGGCCGATCCCCGGGGCCTCGTACATTGTCTTGAGCATATCGTCCGACAGGCTGCGCAGCTCGTCCGTGATGTCGGCAACCGGGGTTGCGACCTTTTTCAGGCGCGGATCGGGATGGAGGAGGATGTTCCTTTTCATGGCACGCATGTAGGCGAAGGCTGGCCCTCCTGCAAGCAAGCCCTTGCAGCCCCTGCGGATCAAGGTAGCTTGCGCTCCAGTCAAAAGGAGAGCCCCATGAGTTTCGACGAGATCATCGACCGCCGCGGCACCCATTGCGCCAAGTGGGACAAGATGGAGCCGATCTACGGCGTGCCCGCGGATGAGGGCATCGCCATGTGGGTTGCCGACATGGATTTTCGGCCGCCCGAGGTGGTTCAGCAGGCCCTGCGCGATCTGCTCGATCACGGGCTCTACGGCTACTTCGGGGACGAAACCAAGTACCTGGCCTCGATTGCCTGGTGGATGGATCACCGTCACGGCTGGCGCATCAGCACGGACTGGATCTTCACCACCCACGGGCTGGTGAACGGCACCGCCATGTGTGTCGATGCCTTCACCGAGGAGGGCGACGGCGTGGTGCTTTTCACGCCCATCTACCATGCCTTCGCGAGGGTCATCAAAGCGGCCAACCGCCAGGTGGTGGAATGCGAGATGCCGCTGGTCGAAGGCCGCTACGAGCTCGACTTCCAGGCATGGGACGCCCAGATGACCGGCTCGGAGAAGATGCTGGTGCTCTGCTCGCCGCACAACCCCGGCGGCCGGGTCTGGAGCCGCGAGGAGCTGGAGGGCGTCGCAGCCTTCGCCAAGCGCCATGACCTGATCCTCGTCTCGGACGAGATCCACCACGATCTGGTCATGCCTGGCCACAAGCATACCCCCATGGCGATGATCGAGGGCATCAGCGACCGCCTGGTGATGATGACGGCCACCACCAAGACCTTCAACATCGCCGGCAGCCACGTAGGCAATGTCATCATCGAAGACGAGAAGCTGCGCGCCCGCTTCGCCACCCGCATGGCGGCCTTGGGGCTCTCGCCCAATTCCTTCGGGCTCTTCATGGCCACGGCGGCCTATTCGCCGGAAGGCGCGGCCTGGGTGGATGAACTGGTGGCCTACATTGAGGGCAACCGGCAGCTCTTTGATGAGCGTGTGAACGCGATCCCCGGCCTGGCCTCCATGCGGCTGGAATCGACCTACTTGGCCTGGGTGGACTTCTCGGGCACCGGCATGACCCGTGAAGAGTTCACCCGCCGGGTGGAGCAGGATGCCTGCATCGCCGCCAACCACGGGCCAACCTTCGGCAAGGGAGGCGAGAGCTTCCTGCGCTTCAACCTCGCCACGCCCCGCGCGCGGGTGGAAGAGGCCTGCGACAGGCTCGCCAAGGCTTTCGGCGACTTGCAGTAACTTAGGGAAGCTTAGCGCCCGTCGGTGATCAACCCGGCGGGCGCATTGCGCGGCCGTTCAAAATCCAGCGGGCGGTCCGGGGACACAGCGGTGGCGCGCTTGAATTCGTAGTGCATTTCGCCGCTCGCCTCCTCCGCCTTCATGATCAGGCACTGAAGCAGGTGCTGCGATCCGTCGTAGAGGTCCACGAGGCCGCGCAGCTGCGGCGCATTCTCGGCGGCGATGGCAAAGCCGGTTTTCCACATCCGAAGAACGGCATGCTCGACCCCGTCGACGCTCAGGCGCAGGCGAGATGACCGGCGCAGCGCGGATTGGCGCGCCGCTTCGAGACCCTGTTGAACTTCCTTGGAAAAAACCGCTTCCATCGCAAACACTCCTCAGCCGGACACCACCTCTTACGAACCAATCGTTCAAATCAAGTAAATGTTCCGAAATTTTGTTTCACTGTGCATTTTTGCAGCAGAGCTGCGCGCCCCGCCGCGTGGGCAACCTGCCATCAAAACACTACGTCCATGTGAAAGGCACAAGGATTGGAGGCTTTCATGGGCTTGCTGGTGGACGGAGAGTGGCAGGACAAGTGGTACGACACGAAATCGACCAAGGGCAAATTTGAACGCTCCGAAGCGAAATTTCGCAACTGGGTCACCGCCGACGGCTCGGCGGGCCCGTCCGGCGACGGCGGCTTCGCCGCCGAATCGGGGCGCTACCACCTCTACGTCAGCTACGCTTGTCCCTGGGCGCACCGCGCGCTGATCTTCCGGCAACTGAAGGACCTGACAGACCACATCGGCGTCTCGGCCGTCCACCCCGACATGCTGGGCGACGGCTGGAGCTTCGCCACGGACTTCGACGGCGCCACCGGCGACAGGCTCTACGACCTGCCCTTCGCCCGTGACATCTACACCAAGGCCGATCCCAAGTTCACCGGCCGCGTCACCGTGCCGATCCTCTGGGACAAGAAACAGGAGACCATCGTCTCCAACGAAAGCTCCGAAATCATCCGCATGTTCAACAGCGCCTTCGACGGGCTGACCGGCAACAGTGACGATTACTGGCCGGAGGAACTGCGCGAGGAGATCGCGCCGGTCAATCAGCGGATCTACGACACCCTCAACAATGGCGTCTACAAAAGCGGCTTTGCCACATCGCAGGAAGCTTACGACGAGGCCGTCCACCCCCTCTTTGACACGCTCGACTGGATCGAGGGCATCCTTTCGGAGAACCGCTACCTCATGGGGGACCGGCTGACCGAGGCGGACTGGCGGCTCTTCACCACTTTGATCCGGTTCGATCTGGTCTATCACCAGCACTTCAAGTGCAACCGTCGCCGGATCATCGATTATCCCAACCTCTGGGGCTACACGCGCGAGCTTTACCAATGGCCCGGCGTGGCCGGGACGGTCCATTTCGATCACATCGTGCGCCACTACCACTATAGCCACGAGAGCGTGAACCCGCACCGGATCATCCCGATCAACCCGGTGATCGACTTCGACGCGCCGCACGGGCGGGACTGAGCCACCAGAGGCTTGAAAAGCGCGCCCACTTGGGCTTTGTCACCTCGCACCGGCGGGCCATGCGGCCCGCCCTTCCGGTGACCCAAGTCAGGAGCGCCCGCCTTGAGCCAGGCCCTCATCCTCCTTCTCGCCCTGCTGCTGGATGCCGCCCTGGGAGAGCCCAAGTGGCTCTGGCAGCGGCTGCCCCACCCCGCCGTTCTGATGGGGCGGCTGGTTGGCTTTCTGGACCACCATCTGAATCGGGGCCGCACGCGCCGGGCCAAGGGTCTTTTCGCGACGGTCCTTCTGGTCATTGCGGGCCTCACTATCGGAGCCCTGCTCGGCCGCCTCGGGCCGCTGGTGGAGCTCCTGGTGGCGGCCATCCTGCTTGCCCAGCGATCTCTCGTCGATCACGTGGCGGAGGTGGCGCGGGGCCTGCGCCTCTCCCTTGCCCAGGGGCGCCGGGCCGTCGCCTTGATCGTCAGCCGCGACACCGGCGAGATGGATCAGAGCGCCGTCGCCCGATCCGCCATCGAAAGTGCCGCCGAGAACCTGAGCGACGGGGTCATCGCGCCTGCCTTCTGGTTCCTGCTGCTCGGCCTGCCCGGACTGGTGACCTACAAGCTGATCAACACCGCCGACAGCATGGTGGGTTACCGCAATGAGCGCTACGCCCAGTTCGGAACCGCCGCCGCGCGCCTTGACGACCTCTTGAACCTCCTGCCCGCGCGCCTCACCGCGCTTCTCATCGCCCTCACCCACGGCGCCCTGTATCAGTGGCGCGCCATGGCCGCCGACGCCCGGCAGCACAAGTCTCCCAACGCCGGTTGGCCGGAAGCCGCCACCGCCCGGGCCCTCGGTGTGGCCCTCGCGGGCCCCCGTGCCTATGATGGCGTGATGCAACCGCTGGCCTGGGTCAACGGCAGCGCCAAGAGAGAGTTGGGCCCGCGCGACATCGACGCGGTGGTCGCGGCGCTCTGGCGGGCCTGGGCCCTGGCCGGGGCCCTCCTGATCGGTCTCTGGCTGGTCGGGCTGGGCTGACCAAGCAACAGAAAGAGGCCCATGAAACAGCTTTTCCGCGCCGCCGCCTTTGCCCTCCTGCCCCTGCCCGCCCTGGCCGAAGTGCCCTGCGGCGGCCCCTTCGGCAGCTTCGTCGAGGGGCTCAAGCAGGAGGCCATCTCCGAGGGCATCGCACCCGACACCGTGCAGTCCTTCTTCCGAGGAGTCTCTCAGGATCAATCGGTGCTGCGTGCAGACCGGCGTCAGGGGGTCTTCCAGATGCCCTTCACCGATTTCGCCCGCCGCCTAATCTCGGCCGACCGGATCAACCGCGGCAAGGCGAAGGCGGCGGAGTATGACGCCATCTTTGACCGGATCGAGGCGGAGTATGGCGTCAGCCGGGGCGTGCTCCTGGCCTTCTGGGCCTTCGAGACCGACTACGGCGCCTTCCAGGGCGACTTCAACACCGCCAACGCGCTGGTGACCCTGGCGCACGACTGCCGCCGCCCGGAGCTCTTCCGGCCCCAGGTGCTGGCGGCGATTGAACTCTATGCCCAAGGTGGCTTTGACCCGCGCCGCACAACCGGCGCCTGGGCCGGCGAGATCGGCATGGTCCAGATGCTGCCCAAGGACATCCTGGAGAACGGCGTGGACGCCGATGGCGACGGGCGCGTCTCGCTCAAGACCTCGGCACCCGATGCGCTTGTTTCGGGGGCGAAGATGCTGTCGCATCTAGGCTGGCGGGCGGGCGAGCCCTGGATGGCCGAGGTGCGCCTGCCCGCGGACTTCGATCCCGCGCTCACCGGGCTGGAGGTCAGCAAGCCCGTCTCGGCCTGGCAGGCGCTTGGCGTCGAGGGGCGAAATGGCCCCCTGCAGGAGGGGCTGGACGCCTCGATCCTCCTGCCTCAGGGCGTGGGCGGGCCCGCCTTCCTCGCCTACCCCAACTTCCGGGTCTACTTCGAGTGGAACCAGTCCTTCACCTACGTCCTGACCGCCGCCTACTTCGCCACGCGGCTCGAAGGTGCTCAGGTCTTTGACGCAGGCAGCCCCGCGCCGGGCCTCGATGGCGCCGAGATGAAGCGCCTGCAACGCGAGCTCCAGGCTCTCGGCCATGACGTAGGCGGAATCGACGGCATTCTCGGTGCCGGCACCCGCGCCGCCGTGAGGGCCGAACAGGCGCGCCTCGGCCTGTCCGTGGACGGCTGGCCCACCCCCACCCTGTTGAACCGCCTGTGACAAAGGAACACCCCATGCCCCTGAAGAAGACCGCCGCCCAGATGGTGGAAGAGGCCCGCGCCCGGATCGAGGAGATCGAGACCGAGGAGGCCATCGCCCTGCTGGAGGATC
Organism: Sulfitobacter sp.; assembly: GCA_965212515.1. Lineage (GTDB taxonomy): Bacteria > Pseudomonadota > Alphaproteobacteria > Rhodobacterales > Rhodobacteraceae > Sulfitobacter. The sequence goes on along the minus strand of OZ243122.1, from coordinate 2,378,426 downwards.
CCCGCGTCCAGTTCGTTGATCTGCGCGACCCACGCGAGAGGGAAAGGACAGGCGCCATCCCCGGTGCCTTCCATTGCCCGCGCGGGATGCTGGAGTTCTGGGTCGACCCCGACAGCCCCTACTTCAAGGAGATTTTCGCCGAGGATCGGCGCTTCATCTTCCATTGCGCCTCGGGTTGGCGCTCGGCCATCTCTGTCGCCACGTTGCAGGACATGGGTTTCGAGGCCGCGCACCTGAAAGAGGGCTTCTCCGCCTGGGAAAAGGCGGGCGGACCGGTGGAGAAGAAAGAGCCGAAGTAGCGCCTTATGGGCGGATCGGGTAGCGGTCACCGCTTTCGGTGATCATAACGATCCGACCGTGGCTGCGCACGAAGCGGTCGCACCGGTCGAAACCGTTGTCGAAGAGGATGCAGATCACCCCGTCGGCGCCCACCTCGAAATCACCGTGGGCGCTGGCACCGCTGCTGTAGGTGTAGCTGTAGGCGCCATCGGCGTCATAGCGGGATTGGCCGCCCTCGTAGAAGGTCACCACCTCGCGCCGGGTGAGGGCCATGACTTCCTCGCGGCTCAGCACCTCGTCCCCCTCCAGCAGCCGAAACTCGGCGGCGAAAAGGCAGGTCGGAAGCAGGAGCAGAACCAACAGATAGCGCATGGGCCAAGCCTAGGCCCATACCCGCGATCCGGCCACAAACATCTACGCGACCAGCGTTTCCGCCTTCTTCAGATCCACGGAAACGAGCTGGCTGACCCCCTGTTCGGCCATGGTCACCCCAAAGAGCCGGTCCATCCGCGCCATGGTCACCGCGTGGTGTGTGATGATCAGGAAGCGCGTCTCTGTCTGGCGGCACATCTCGTCCAGCAGGTCGCAGAAGCGGGTGACGTTGGCATCGTCGAGCGGCGCGTCCACCTCGTCTAGCACACAGATCGGCGCCGGGTTGGCCAGGAACACGGCAAAGATCAGCGCCAGCGCGGTCAGGGTCTGCTCGCCGCCCGACAGGAGGCTCAGGGTGCTCAGCTTCTTGCCCGGCGGCTGGCACATGATCTCCAGGCCCGCCTCGAGCGGATCGTCGGATTCCACCATCACAAGGTTCGCCTCGCCGCCGCCGAAGAGATGGCGGAAGAGCATGGAGAAGTTGGAGTTCACCTGCTCGAATGCCGTGAGCAGCCTTTCGCGGCCCTCGCGGTTCAGGCTGGCGATGCCCGAGCGGAGTGTCTTAATCGCCTCCTCCAGATCGGCCTTTTCCTTGAGCAGGGTGTCGTGCTCTTCCTGGACCTCGCGCGCGTCCTCCTCGGCTCGCAGGTTCACCGCGCCCAGGGAATCGCGCTGCCGCTTGAGCTGGTTCACGTCGGCCTCCAGCCGGTCCGCCCCGGGCATCTGATCGGGGTTGACCTGAAGCGAGGTCAGAAGCTGGTTCGGGGTCATCTGGCTGTCTTCGGCGATCCGCTCGGCGGCCGCCGTCACGGTCTCGCGCGCGGCCTCCGCCCGGGCCTCGGCCCCGGCGCGCACCTCGCGAGATTCCGAAGCCGCCCGTTCCGCATCCCGCTCCGACTGGGCCGCGTCGCGCAGGGCCTGCTCGGCCCCTGCCAGGCGATCTGCCGCCTCGGTGCGGCGCTTCTCAGCGCGCGCGATCTCGATTGAAATCTCGTCCCGCTGGGCGGCGATCTCTCCCGGCGCGGCCGAGGCCGCCTTGAGATCCGCCTCCGCTTTCTCCTTGCGCTCTGTCAGCTCGGCGGAGCGTTTCTCGGCCGTCTCGAGCCGGTGGCGCCAGCCGCTGATTTCCTTCACCACCTCCTGTGAACGGCGGGTCCGGGCCTCCCCCTCGCGGCGCAGCTCATCATGGGCAGACCGCCGCGACATCATCGAGATGCGGGCCGCCTCGACCTTGAGGCGCAGATCCTCCACCGAGGCGTGCGCCTCGCTCAGATCACCCAGTTCGGCCAGGGCCTGCTCCGCCTCGCGCAGCTGCGCCCGGGCGGCCATAGCCTCCTCTTCGTGACGGTTCACCGCAAGCCCGAGGCTTTCGAGCTTGCCCTCGGCCAGGTTGCGGTCCGCTTCGGCGCGGCTCAGGGCCCGGCCAGCCTCAGCCACCTGACGATCGGCGGCGCGGCGATCCTCGCGGGCGCGGCGGTCCGCCTCCGTCCGTTCGGCCAGGGTGCGGGTCAGGCTGTCATGGGCGGCGCGGGCGCCCTCGGCGCGCTGGGTCGCCGCCTCGAGCGACTGCTTGAGCGCCTCAAGCCGGTTGAGCTGCTGCAACCGGAGCGCCGCGGCAGAGGGCGCATCCTCGGCCCAGGCCCGGTAGCCGTCCCAGCGCCAGAGGTCCCCCTCGAGCGAGACCAGACGCTGACCGGGCAGGAGCGCTGCCTGAAGGGCGGTGCCCTCGTCCGGGTCCACCAACCCGATCTGGCCCATGCGCCGCGCCAGCACCTCTGGAACAGAAACGTGCGCGCTCAGCGGGGTCACGCCCCCGGGCAGGGCCTGGGGCTGGTCGTAGGGGGGCAACCCGGCCCAGCCGGAGGGGCCGTCGGCTTCCACTTCCGGCGCGCGCAGATCATCCGCCAGGGCGGCGCCGAGGGCCTTCTCGAAGCCATGCTCCACTTGAAGACGGTCGAGGATCTGGCCGCCCTCGGCGGTGTCCCGTTCCACCAGCTTGGCCAGGGCGCTGGCCTCGGCCCGAAGGGCATTCATCTCGCCCTCGGCCTCGGAGCGCTCCGCGCGGGCATCGGCCTCGCGCGACTGGGTCTCAGCCCGGGCCTCCTCCGCAGCATGAAGCGCCTCGTCTGCGTCAGACGCGGCCTTCACCGCCGCCGCCTCTGCCGCCTGGGCGGCTTCGAAATCACCCGCAGCGCGGGCAAGGGCAGCCCGGCTTTCGGTGACGGCGGCACGGGCCTTCTCCGCCTCCGCCTCGGCTTTGGTGCGGGTGCGCTGGCTGTCGGCCAGGAGCCTTTCGGCGGAGCCGTGGCGGGCGGCCAGCCGGGCCACGTCCTCGGTCTGGCGGGTCAGCTCCGATTCCGCGCCCTCCAGCACCGAGGCGCTCTCGTGGGCCGCTGCCGCCGCTTCGGCCAGGGCCTCCTCGTGGCCCTCGCCCGCCTCGGCCAGGGCCTTGGCCTCCCACTCCAGACGCTCGATGGTTTCGCCCGCGTCCCGGTTTAAGCCACTCTCCCGGTCGATGTCGTGGGTCAGCTGCGCGATTCGGCTGGTCAGCGTGTCGATGGTGGCCTGGGCGCGGGCCTCCTGATCGTCCAGCGTGTCGCGCTGAACGGCGAGGCGCTGCAGGACGGCGGAGGCGATGGAGGCCTCCTCGCGCAGCGGCGGCAGGGCCTCCTCCGCTTTGGCGCGGGCCGTGGCCGCCTGGCTGGCATGGGCCTGGGCCTGAGCGGCGGCACTGATCCGAGCGCGCAGGAGCTGGTCCGCCTCGGCCCGTGCATTGTCGGCCTCGCGCCAGCGGCGATAGAGAAGCATCCCTTCCGTCCGGCGCAGCCGCTCGCCGATCTCGCGGTAGCGGGCCGCCTGGCGGGCCTGACGGGCAAGCTGGGCCAGTTGCGCGGCGAGCTGTTCGATCACGTCGTCGACACGCGTGAGGTTGGTCTCGGCCGCGTTGAGCTTCAGTTCCGCCTCGTGGCGCCGCTGGTAGAGGCCCGAGATGCCGGCCGCCTCCTCCAGGATGCGGCGTCGGCTCTTGGGTTTGGCGTTGATCAGTTCGCTGATCTGGCCCTGCCGGACCAGCGCGGGCGAGTGTGCGCCGGTGGAGGCATCGGCGAAGAGCATCTGCACGTCGCGTGCCCGCACCTCCTTGCCGCTGGCCTTGTAGGCGCTGCCGACGTCGCGCGTTATGCGCCGCACGATATCGATGGTGTCATTGTCGTTGAAGCCCGCTGGGGCCAGCCTCTCGGAGTTGTCGAGCTGGAGCGTCACCTCGGCGAAGTTGCGCGCCGGGCGGGTCGCCGCGCCGGCGAAGATCACGTCCTCCATGCCGCCGCCGCGCATCGCCGTAGGGCGGTTTTCCCCCATGACCCAGCGCAGGGCTTCGAGCAGGTTGGACTTGCCACAGCCGTTCGGCCCCACCACCCCGGTCAGCCCGTCGGCGATGATGAGGTCGGTAGGGTCGACGAAGCTTTTGAAACCCGTTAGCCGGAGCTTGGAAAAGCGCACGGAGAGGCCCCTCTGATTCCGAAGTTTCCTTGCAATGTGCGGTTTTGGGCGGCAATGAGTCAACCTCGGACCACAACTGAGCGTATTCCCGCCCGGCTTATCCACAAGATATTGCGCTATGGTGCCTGGAGTGGGGTCAGCCGCAGTCCAACAGCCCTACCGCCTGTGCCTGATCCCCACCCACCCGCAGCACCCGGCAGCCGCTGACCCGCGCCATGGCGATCCCGGCGCGCCGCCGGATCGGCCCGAAGCGCGGCGCATACTCCACATTGGTGCGGATCGCCTCGGCCCGGTTGCCACGCACGCGGACGTCGAAGGTGGAACCCTCCACCGTCACCTGCGTGGGTGCGAGGCCGCGGAACTGCGGCCCAGGCGTGTTGCAGGCGGCAAGGAGGAGAAAGAGCAGGAGCGCGCGCATCCCTTGAGCATGGCTGTTCAGGGTTAACGAAACCTTTACGCCGCCCTTCCCTCGCCCCGTCAAGCAACCGTTGAAGCGCCCCTCAAGTGGTCATATACCTTGACCAATTCAGGAGTCCGCCATGCCCTTCCAACCCGTCACCGCCGAGAAGCTCTCTCAGGCGGTGATCCGCCAGATCGAGCTGCTGATCCTGCGCGGCATCCTGCGGCCGGGCGAAAGGCTTCCCTCCGAGCGCGAGCTGGCCGAGCGGCTCGAGGTCTCCCGCCCCTCGCTGCGCGATGCTGTCGCGCACCTCCAGGAACAGGGCCTTCTGAGCACCCGGCCCGGGGCCGGCATCTACGTGGCCGATGTCCTGGGCAGCGCCTTTTCCCCGGCCCTGATCGAGCTCTTCGCGCGGCACGACGAGGCCGTCTTCGATTACCTCTCCTTCCGGCGCGATATGGAGGGCCTGGCCGCCGAGAGAGCCGCCCTGCACGGGACGGATACGGACCTACAGGTGGTGCAGGCGATCTTCGAGAAGATGGAGCAGGTGCACAGCCGCAAGAACGCCGAAGAGGACGCCCGGCTGGATGCGCAGTTCCACATGGCCATCATCGAGGCGAGCCACAACGTGGTCATGCTGCACATGATGCGGTCCATGTACGAGCTGCTGCGGGGCGGGGTCTTCTACAACCGGCAGGTCATGTTCAAGCAGCGCACCAGCCGCACCGCCCTGCTGGATCAGCACCGCGCCATCAATGAGGCGCTCCAGGCGCGGGATGCGGCGGGCACCCGCGCGGCCATCGAGGCGCACCTGGACTATGTCGAACGCTGCCTGGTGGAGCACCGAAAGGCCGAGCGGCACGAGGAAATCGCCCGCCAACGCCTGCAGCAGACCACCGGCGGGTAGGCCTAGAAACGTGAAAAGCCCCGACCGCGAGGCCGGGGCTTTCTCATGTTGGGACGGTGCGCCGCTCAGTGCAGCTTCGTGTCCACCTGTGCGATCGCGTCGTCGATCAGCTTGTTCGCCTCGGTGGCGGTCATCTGCTCGGCGATCACCTCGCGGGCGGCGGCAATCGCCACGGCGGCGGCACGGTCGCGCACCTGTTTGACGGCGGCGGCCTGGGCCGAGTTGATCTGGTCCTCGGCGGCGGCCATGCGGCGTTCGACCGATTTCTCCAGGTCCAGACGGGCCTTGGCGGCAGCGGCGGAAGCCTCTTCCTTCGCCGCGCTCACGATGCGGTCGGCCTGCTCCTGCACTTCCTTCTGCTTGCGCTCGTAGGAGGCCAGAAGCGTCTGGGCTTCCTCGCGCAGGCGGCGGGCCTCGTCGAGTTCCGCCTTGATGCCCTCGGCGCGCTTGTCCAGCATCCCCGCCAGCAGGCTGGGCACCTTGAAGTAGACCAGGATGCCGATGAAGACGATGAAGGCCAGCAGCACCACGAAGTCGGTGTTGTTGAGCGAGAAAAAGGGACCCTTGGCCGCAAGCGCGGGCGTGGCGAAGGCCGCTGCGAAGAGGGTGGTGATCATCATCCGCATGGTCTTACCCCTTCACCCGGGCCGCGACCGCAGCCTCGACCTTGTTGTCGTCGCTCTTGGCACCGAAGGCCGTGACGATTTCCTTCGCCGTGTCCTTGGCGACCTTCTCGACGTTCTCCATCGCGCTGGCGCGGATCTCGGCGATGGCTTTCTCGGACTCGGCCGATTTTACGGCAATCTCTTCGTCCGCCTTGGCGATGGCCGCGCTCAGGTCGGCCTGGATCTCGGCCTTGGCGTCCGCGACGATCTGCTGGGCCTCGGTGCGGGCGTCGGCGAGGGCCTTGTTGTAGGCTTCCTCGGCCTCGGCGGCCTTGACCTTGAGATCCTCGGCGGCGGCGATGTCGTTGGTGATCGTGCCGGACCGTTCCGCCAGGACCGCGCCGATGCGCGGCAGGGCCACGCGCGACAGGATCAGGTAGGTCGCGATCAGCGCCAGCACCAGCCAGAAGATCTGGTTGCCCCAGGTGGAGAAATCCAGCTGCGGCATACCGGGTCCGGCTTCGACGACGCCTTCGGCATGTGTTGTTTCAGTTGCCATCGGGGCCTCCTTGGAAACGGTGGCTTACATGCGGACAGGGCACGGGGCCCTGCCCGCTCGTAAGGATTGCGTTACCGGAGTTTAGACAGCGAACATCAGCAGCAGAGCGACGAGGAAGGCGAAGATGCCCAGCGCTTCTGCGAACGCAATGCCGATGAAGAGGGTTGCGGTCTGGGAGGCCGCGGCGGAGGGGTTGCGCAGGGCGCCGGCCAGGTAGTTGCCTGCCACGTTGCCAACCCCGATGGCGGCAGCGCCGGAACCGATTGCTGCCAGACCTGCGCCGATGTGTGCGAGTTCGCCTTCCATGTGAATTCTCCTTACGATTGGAAGTTGAATGGGGGACGGGGCATCTGCCCCGCCTTTGTCAGTGATGCGGGTGAAGTGCGTCCTTGAGGTACACGCACGTCAGAATGGTAAAGACGTAGGCCTGGATGAAGGAGACCAGGACCTCCAGCCCGTACATGGCGGTGATCGCCAGAACGGAGACGGGGCTGATGACCGCGATGGCCGCGAAACCCGCGAAAACCTTGATCACCGCGTGGCCGGCCATCACGTTGCCTGCCAGACGAATGGAGTGGCTGACCGGCCGCACGAAGTAGGAGATCAGCTCAATGATCGCCAGGATCGGGCGCAGCGCGAGGGGCGCGGAGGCCACCCAGAAGAGACTCAGGAAACCTGCGCCGTTCTTCACGAAACCCAGGATCGTCACCGTCAGGAAGACCGCGAGCGCCAGCACCACTGTCACGGCGAAGTGCGAGGTGGGGGTGAAGGCGGTCGGGATCAGGCCAAGGAAGTTGGCACAGACGATGAACATGAAGAGCGTCATGATGTAGGGGAAGTACTTGACGCCTTCCTTACCGCAGATGTCCTCGACCATCTTGTAGATGAAGCCGTAGGCGAGTTCCGCGACGGACTGCATCCGGCCCGGCACGGTCGCGCGGCCGGAGCTGCCAAGGACCAGCAGCAGGAAGGTAGCGATCACCGCCAGGAACATCCAGACGGTCGCGTTGGTGACGGTGTACCAGGCGACCTCGGTTCCGTCGCCGAAGAACGGCTTGACGATGAACTGGTCCATCGGGTGGAAGACCAGACCGCCTCCCTCGCCTGCATCCTGTGGTGTGGCCATCTCAGGCTCCTTCGTCGTCGCGCCCGGCGGGCGCCTTGGTTCCATCGGCCTCTTCGGCCAGCTTCTTGTCCTGGATCTCCTGGGCGGAGCGAAGCATCGTCTTCACCCCGGCCGCGAGGCCCAGCAGCGTGAACAGCACCAGGAAGATTGGCAGCGTGCCAAAGAGCACGTCGAGCCCGTATCCCATGCCGAAACCGATCCCGAGACCGGCCACCAGTTCAATCACCATCCGCCAGGCCAGTTGCGCCTGGGAGTAGTGTTCGTCCACTCGGGGCTTCGGCGCCTGCCGCGCCTTGGCGGCGGCGATCCGCGCTTCGAGCTCCGCCAGCGACTTCTGCTGATCCTGCTCTGACACGCCGAAACCCTCCTGGACGAGTTGGTGCAGGTGCTACCCGCAGGGGGATAAGGAGTCAACTCAGCACAGACATCGGATAAGTAATTGAAACTATGAAATAATAGGCCAGACGAAATGCACCGAGGCGACCGCTATGCGGCCATCATGCCCGGATTTTTGCATAGCGGCTTATTCAACCCTTCGGTTGATTATTAGACTGACCCCACCGCAAGGCCGCTTCCCTGCCCCCGCGCCAGCGGCTAGAAGCGGGCCATGAGCCACACCCTCGATCAGGTCTTCTCTGCCCTAGCCGATCCCACGCGGCGCGCCATCCTGGCGATGCTGCTGGAGGACGACATGGCCGTGACGGATGTGGCCGACCCCTTCGATATGTCGCTCGCCGCCATCTCCAAACACCTCAACGTGCTCAGTGCAGCGGGGCTCATCTCTCAGGAAAAACGGGGAAGGGTGAAATGGTGCAAGCTGGAGCCCGACGCCATGCGCGCGGCCTCCGTCTGGATGCAGGGTTTTGGGCTGTTCGAACCCGTCAACCTCGACGCGTTCGAACAATTCTTGGTCCGGGAAAGGCTGGATCAGGCCGCCCCCACCGGCGAGCGCGATGGCTCAGAGCACGAATTGGACAATCGCCAGCACGATCACGACGAGTCCAACTAGGTAGATGATACCACGCATAGCCGTTCCTTTCTGTTTTGGATGGTGAGGGCCGTCAAATCAGACCTGCGAAGCTCAGAATGGCCAGGATGACGACGATCAACCCGACAATGTAGATGATGCTGCGCATTTAGGGTGCCTTTCTCTGATGAGCCTTGGTCCAACGCCGGGTCCGCGCCGTTGGTTCCCGCCCGCGCGCTCAGGCAGGCCGCTGATCGTCCCGCAGCAGAAGCAGCAGGGCCACCACCGTCAGCCCCACGCCCCCCATCACGATGGGCCCGGGTGGAGCATTACCCAGGGCCACCTCCCAGGCGATCACCCAGGTCGGCGTGAGATAGGTGTAGGCCATGACCTTGGCTGAGGGCAGGCGCAGGGTGGCGAACTGGAGCAGGATCACCGTCACCGCCGTGGCGAAGAAGGCGGTGTAGAAGAGCGTCACCCAGACCATCGGCGGCAGGGCCCGCCAGTCCGTCGCCACGATCTCGGGCCAGGCGTAGAGCAGAAGCAGCGCCCCGCCGCCCAGCACCGTGCCCAGGGTGGAGACCACGGCGCTCTCGCCGCGGTTCAGGCGCCGCACCATGGGCGTGTAGATGGCGTGGGACAGGCACCCGATCAGGTAGATCGCCTCGCCCCGCCCCACGTCAAAGGCCAGGGCGGCGCCGAGGTCACCGCGGAAGATCACCCAGAGGGCGCCCAGCGCGCCAATCCCCAGGGCCAGGGCCATGCGGCCGGTCAGCAACTGGCGCAGCAGCAGGAAGGCGAAGAGAGCCGCCATCAGCGGCACCAGGGTAAAGACCGCCGCGGCGCTCACCGGCGGCGCGGTCTTCAGCCCCTCGAACATGAGCACGAAGTAAAGCCCGAAGAGCCCGCCCACCACGGCATAGCGCCAGGGGGCGCGGAATCCACTGCGGCTCAGCTCCCGCCGATGCCAGGCCAGAACGCCGACAAAGACCGAGGCCAGGCAGAAGCGCACCGCCGTGAAGGCCGTGGGGGCAATCTCGTTGGCCATAATCGAGCCCAGCGAGAAGGACCCCGCGACAAGCGCCGAAAAGGCGAGCATCGCAAGATGCCCCTGGGCGCCGGGGCTCACGCGGATTGGCTCCGGGCGTGTTCCTTGAGGTGGCGCAGCAGAGTCTGGACCTTGGTCGTCCGGTGCAGATCAACATGGGTCACCAGCCACAGCGCTGACATCCAGGCCTTCTGCGGCGGGGCGACCTCCACGAGGTCCGGGTGGGCCGCGCCCTCGCGCTGCGTGAAGAAGCCGATCCCGGCCCCTGCCAGCACAGCGCTCTCGGCCACTGTCTGGTCCGAGCAGCGGAAGGTCACCGCATGGGCGGGGACGTTCTCGCGCAGCCAGACGTAGAAGGGCGCGCGGCTATCCTCCCGGTCCGGCCCGACAAAGCGGTGATTGCCGTAATCCTCAGGCCCCTGGGGCATGCCGCGCTCCTTGATGTAGGCGCGGCTGGCGTAGGCGGCGATCTGCTCTTCCATGAAGGGCTGCACCACGTTGTCCGGCTGATCCGGCGGGGAGCCTGCCCGGATCGCCACGTGGGCCTCCGCATACTCCAGCCGGAAGAGCCGATCCCCGGTGAGATAGCGCACCACCACCTCCGGGTGATCCCGCTGGAAGGCCGCCAGGACGGGCACGACACGGGGCGCGAGGGAGGCCAGGGAGGTGACCACCAAGTCCCCCGAAACCTCGGACCCGCGGCCCTTGATGCGGCCCGCGAGCTGGCTGAATTGATCGTCCGTCGCCTGCGCCACCCGCAGCAGATCCTGCCCTGCCTCCGTCGGCGTGTAGCCGCGCGCGTGGCGCTGGAAGAGCTTGACCCCGAGGCGGGCCTCCAGGGCGTCGATGTGGCGGATCACGGTGGCATGGTGCACCCCGAGCGCCTCCGCCGCGCCGCTCACCGTGCCGCGCCGGGCGACGTGGTAGGCTGTTTTGACCTCGTCCCAGTTCTCCATCGTGCAACCTCCCGAAAGTTCTGTGCACCTGCGAACATCCCTTGCGCCACCATGTAGATTGCGTTCGTGGATGCAAGTCGTATCTCCTGACCACAGATCAAAACCCACCTTTCCGGAGGACCCGACATGACCATCCTGCGCATCGACTCTTCGGCCAACACCGAAACCTCGATCACCCGCGACCTGACCGACCGCATCATCGCCACCCTGGGCGAGGAGAAGGTCATCACCCGAGACCTGGCCCGCAGCCCCCTGCCCCAGATCACCCACACCTGGGCCGTGGCCCGCGCTCTGCCCGAGAACGAGCGCAGCGCCGAGCAGAAAGAGGCGCTGGCCCAGTCCGATGCCCTGATCGCCGAGATTGAGGCTGCCGACACCCTCGTGATCGGCCTGCCCGTCTACAACTTCTCGGTCCCAGCCTCGCTGAAGGCTTGGATCGACCTCGTCGCCCGCGTCGGCGTCACCTTCCGCTACAGCGAGAATGGCCCCGAGGGGCTGGTCAAGGGCAAGCGCGTGATCCTCGCCGTGGCCTCGGGCGGCACCGCCGTAGGCTCCGAGATCGACTTCGCCACCACCTACATGCGCCATGTCCTGGGCTTCATGGGCATGACCGATGTGGAGATCGTCGCCGCCGATGCCCTCGCGATCGACGCCGAGGCGACCATCGCCAAGGCCCACGAAGAGATCGCCGCCCTGCCCAAGCCGCTTGACCGCGCCGCCTGATCCAACCTGACAACCTAAGTGAGGGGCCGCGTCCACCCGGGCGCGGCCCTTCTGCATCCCCCCAGGCCGGGCTTGACTCGTTCGCGCGCAGGGCCTAAAGCCCGGCGCAACCCCGGAAGCCTTGCCTTCCGGTCCCATTGCCATGCGGCAGGGATCGCCCCCAGTCAGCGCGTTGCGCCCACTGGGGCGTTTGTGCATTCTCGCGGCGCCTCCTATCTGGAGGTCATCCGCAACCGAACCGAAAGGGGGCGCGCCCCATGTTTGAAAACCTGAGCGAACGTCTTTCCGGCGTCTTCGACCGCCTGACCAAGCAGGGCGCCCTCTCGGAGGAAGACGTCAAGACGGCCCTGCGCGAGGTCCGCGTCGCCCTGCTGGAAGCCGACGTTTCGCTGCCGGTGGCGCGCGATTTCGTCAAGGCGGTGCAGGACCAGGCCACCGGCCAGGCCGTGACCAAGTCCGTCACGCCGGGCCAGCAGGTCGTCAAGATCGTGCACGATGCCCTGATCGACGTCCTCAAGGGCGAAGGCGAACCCGGCGCGCTGAAGGTGGACAACCCGCCCGCGCCGATCCTCATGGTCGGCCTCCAGGGCGGCGGCAAGACCACCACCACAGCCAAACTTGCCAAGCGGCTGAAGGAAAAGGACGGCAAGCGCGTCCTCATGGCCTCGCTCGACGTGAATCGCCCGGCGGCGATGGAGCAGCTTGCCATCCTCGGCACCCAGATCGGCGTCGATACCCTGCCCATCGTCAAGGGCGAGGACCCCGTCGCCATCGCCAAGCGCGCCAAGACGCAGGCGGGCCTTGGTGGCTATGACGTCTACATGCTCGACACGGCGGGCCGTCTCTCCATCGACGAAGAGCTGATGTCCCAGGTCGAGGCGGTGCGCGACGTCGCCAACCCGCGCGAGACCCTGCTGGTGGTCGACGGCCTGACTGGCCAGGACGCTGTGAACACGGCCCAGAACTTCGATGACCGCATCGGCATCTCGGGCGTGGTCCTCACCCGGATGGACGGCGACGGGCGCGGCGGCGCCGCCCTTTCCATGCGCGCCGTCACCGGCAAGCCCATCAAGTTCGTCGGCCTGGGCGAGAAGATGGACGCCCTCGAGACCTTCGAGCCCGAGCGCATCGCGGGCCGCATCCTGGGCATGGGCGACATCGTGGCCCTCGTCGAGAAGGCGCAGGAAACCATCGAGGCCGAACAGGCCGAGAAGATGATGAAGCGCATGGCCAAGGGTCAGTTCAACATGAACGACCTGAAGATGCAGCTTGAGCAGATGATCAAGATGGGCGGCATGCAGGGCATGATGGGCATGATGCCCGGCATGGGGAAGATGGCGAAACAGGTCGAGGAAGCGGGCCTGGACGACAAGATCCTCAAGCAGCAGATCGCCCTCATCCAGTCCATGACCAAGAAGGAGCGCGCCAACCCGCAGCTGCTTCAGGCCAGCCGCAAGAAGCGCATCGCCAAGGGTGCCGGCATGGAGGTCTCGGACCTCAACAAGCTGATGAAGATGCACCGCCAGATGTCCGACATGATGAAGAAGATGGGCAAGATGGGCAAAGGCGGCATGATGAAACAGGCCATGAAGGGCATGTTCGGCAAGGGCGGGATGCCCGCCGACATGGGCAACATGGACCCCAAGGCGCTTGAGGCCGCGGCCAAGCAGATGGGCGGCAAGCTGCCCGGCGGGCTTGGCGGCATGGGTGGTGGCATGGGTCTGCCCCCCGGTCTCTCCGGCTTCGGGAAGAAGAAATGACCGAGATGAGCCACTCCGATACCGCCGCCCGCGCCGCCGAGCTGCTGAAAGAGCACCGCGCTTCCATCGACCGGCTCGACGCGATCCTCGTCTTCACGCTAGGCGAGCGTTTCATGCACACCCAGGCCGTGGGGAAACTCAAGGCCACACACGACCTTCCCCCGTCCGATCCGGACCGCGAAGCGGCCCAGATCAGGCGGCTCGAAGATTTGGCGAAGGAGGCCGACCTGGACCCCGAATTCGCCAAGAAGTTCCTCAACTTCATCATCGCTGAAGTGATTCAGCACCACAAACAGCACCAAAGCTAACCCAAAAGGAAACCACACCATGGCAATGAAAATTCGTCTCGCCCGCGGCGGCTCCAAGAAGCGCCCCTTCTACCGCATCGTCGCCGCCGACAGCCGCATGCCGCGCGACGGCCGCTTCATCGAGAAGCTGGGCACCTACAACCCGCTCCTGCCCAAGGACAGCGAAGAGCGCGTCAAGATGGACGTCGAGCGCGTGCAGCACTGGATGAAAGAAGGCGCCCAGCCGACCGACCGTGTCGCCCGTATGCTGGAAGCGGCCGGCGTGCTCGACAAGAAAGAGCGCAACAACCCCAAGAAGGGCACCCCGGGCAAGAAGGCCCAGGAGCGTGCGCAAGAGAAGGCCGACAAGGCTGCTGCCGCTGCCGAAGCCGCCAATGCCCCGGCCGAGGAAGCGCCCGCCGAAGAGGCCGCCGCCGAGGAATGATCGCCGGGCCTCGGCCCCGCGAACGGAAAGCAAGGGCGGCGCGACCGGCGCCGCCCTTCTTCGTCCCGGCCCCCGCCGCTTGACCCGAACCGGCCAAAGGCCGATCTTGCGGGCGGCGCGCCCGCCCTCACCCCCACCGACAGGTGAAACCAAATGATGTTGCGTATCCTGGTTCTGCTCTTTGCCCTGCTGATCGGTTTCGGCTGGGGCATCTGGTACGACCGCCAGCTCATGGCGGGCGAATGTGCCGCGGGCGAGGGCCAGTGGACGGGCACCATCTGCGTCGATTCGGAGTTGCTGCAATGAGCGATCTGGTCTGCGTCGGCATGATTGCCGGGGCCTACGGCGTGCGCGGAGAGCTGCGCCTCAAGAGCTTCTGCGCTAATCCGGAAGACATCGAGACCTACTCCCCCCTCACCACCGAGGGGGGCGACCAGGCCTTCCACATGGCGATCCTGAGGCCGATCAAGAACGGCTTTGCCGCGCGCAGCCCCGAGATCACCAGTAAGGAGGAGGCCGACGCCCTGCGCGGCACCCGGCTCTTTGCCCGCCGCGATCAGCTGCCGGCCCTGCCCGATGACGAATTCTACCACGCCGATCTGATCGGGCTCGAGGTCTTCGACACTGGCGGCACCCCCCTTGGACGGGTCAAGACCGTGCAGAACCACGGCGCCGACGACCTGCTGGAGCTGCAGTTGAAGGGCCAGCCGGCCACCGTGCTGTTGCCCTTCACCCAGGCCGCCGTGCCGACAGTGGACCTGGCCGCGGGCCGCATCATCGCCGATCCGCCACTCGGCATTCTGCCGGAGACGGACGGGGACTGATGCCCCGGCGCATTCTCATCCACGCCGGTTTCCACAAGACAGGCACCTCCACCCTCCAGGCCACCCTGCGCGAGAACCGCGTCGCCCTGAAGAACCACGTCGCCCTGCGCCTGCGCTGGCACATGAAGGAACTCGTCTCGGCGACCCGCGGCTTCTCCACCTGGCGCGACCCCCTGACGCTGCTCAAGGTGCAGCACCGCTTCGACCGGCTCTTGGCGGAACTGCCCGAGATGCCGCAGCGCACCCTTCTCATTTCCTCCGAAGAACTGGCGGGCCATCTGCCGGGCCGGGGCGAGCTGGCAGACTATTCCGCCGCCCCCGAGCTCCTCTCCACCTTCCATGACCTTGCCCGCGCCCGCTTCCCGGAAGCCGAGATCCTCTTCTACCTTTCCACCCGGGCGCCCGAGCCCTGGCTGGCCTCGGCCTATTGGGAGCACGTGAAGGCCTCCTCCATGACCCTGGACTTCGACACCTTCCACGAACGCTACGCTGCCGCCGCCGATCTGGACGGCATGGTGACCCAGATCGCGGAACGCCTGCCGGTGCCCCTGCACCACTGTGCGCTGGAGGATTGCCGCGACCGTTCGCTCGGCCCGTCGGAGCCCCTGCTCGACCTCTGCGATCTGCCGCTCGACGTGCAGGTGGAGCTTGTGCCCGCCCCGCGCACCAACGCCCGCATGGGCGACGCGGTGCTCCAGGCCCTGCTGGAGGCCAACCGCCGCCACCCCGATCCCGACGCCCGCAACGCCGCCAAGGCGGCCATCCTCTCCGAGGCCCGAAGCCAGTGACGAACCCCGCCCGATCCCATGGCCGCCAATCGGTGCGGCCCACCCTGAAGCCGCGTGAACTGATGCGCGACAGCCCCGACTACGCGGACCTCTGGCAAGCCCGCGTGGTGACGCTTTTCCCCGATCTCTTTCCGGGCGTGCTCGGCGGCAGCTTGACGGGGAAAGCTCTTCAGGAGGGTCGCTGGCAGCTCCACACCCACGATCTGCGCCGCTTCGGCATCGGAAAGCACCGCAATGTGGATGACACGCCCGCCGGGGGCGGTGCGGGCATGGTGCTGCGCGCCGACGTTGTCGGGCCCGCCATCGAGGAGGCGCAGGCCCACGCCCATGGCCGGTGGCCCATCCTCTACATGTCTCCGCGCGGCCGCCGCTTCGACCAGGCCATGGCCCGTGACCTCTCGCGCTGCGCCGGGGTGACCCTTCTGTGCGGGCGCTTCGAGGGGGTCGATGAGCGGGTGATCGAGCACTATGGCATCACCGAGGTGTCGCTGGGCGATTTCGTCATGACCGGCGGCGAGCTGGCCGCCATGGCGATGATCGACGCCACGGTGCGGCTCATGCCCGGCGTTCTCGGCAATGCCCAGAGCACGGTGGAGGAGAGCCACGCCAATGGCCTGCTGGAGCACCCCCAGTACACCCGGCCCGCCACCTGGGAGGGGCGCGAGATCCCTCCGGTCCTCATGTCCGGCAACCATGGCGAGATTGCCCGCTGGCGGCGCGAGAAGGCGCTGGAGCTGACCCGCGCGCGGCGGCCTGACCTGCTGCGCGATGAGAGCGAGGACTGAGGGCATCACTGGAACCCTCCGCGAAGGCTTGCGTTTTGGCCTCAGTAATGGAGGACCAAATGCTAGAACTCATTCTCATCCTGCTCATCGTCGCCGCCGTCGCCGCCCTGCTTGGCTTCGGTCGCATCTCCGGCGCGGCCCTGACCGGTGCCAAGATCCTGATTGGCATCGTGCTGGTGCTTTTCCTACTGGTCGTGCTCGGGGTCATCGCGCTGGTCTGACCGCCAGCGCCCACCTGCCGGGGGGCAAAAAAGGGTTTGATCCTGCCCCCCGGAGCCCCTATACCGCGCCCATCCGGAATCGCGGCACCGCGGTTGCGGTGCTTTGCCTGTGTAAAGCTTAGAACTAAAGTCGATGCTACCTTCGGTGGGCCGCCCACGCGGCAAGGACCCGCCTGACAGACCGAAGCTCTTGGATCGCGAAGCAATCGTCACGTGCCTCAGGCATGTGCTTTCACAACCGTGGTATACCACGAGCATCAAAGGAGAAGGTCAGATGAACCTGATCGCAGAACTCGAGGCGGAACAGGTCGCCGAACTGGGCAAGGAGATCCCCGATTTCCGCGCCGGCGACACCATTCGCGTGGGCTTCAAGGTCACCGAGGGTACCCGCACCCGTGTGCAGAACTACGAAGGCGTCTGCATCTCGCGCAAGAACGGCCACGGCATTGCCGGGTCCTTCACCGTCCGCAAGATCAGCTTTGGCGAAGGGGTCGAGCGCGTGTTCCCCCTGCATTCCACGAACATCGACAGCATCACCGTGGTCCGCCGCGGCCGCGTGCGTCGCGCCAAGCTGTACTATCTCCGGTCGCGCCGCGGTAAGTCCGCCCGCATCACCGAGAACACCAACTACAAGCCGAAGTCAGCGTAAGGGTCCGACCGATGAAAGCAGACGCACATCCCGAATACCACATCATCAACGTCAAGATGACCGACGGCACCGTGGTGCAGATGAAATCCACCTGGGGCAAGGAAGGCGACCAGCTGTCGCTCGACATCGACCCCTCTTCGCACCCCGCCTGGACCGGTGGCACCAGCCGCCTCATGGATACCGGCGGCCGCGTGTCGAAGTTCAAGAACAAGTACGCCGGTCTCAGCCTCTAAGGGCTGCCGCGGAACGGATGGAAGGGGCGCTGCCGGGGGCAGCGCCCTTTTTCGTTGCGGTCAGGGCTGGCCGAACCGATTGCGATAGGAGGCCACCGCGCCGTAGCCGATGAGCATATAGCCCAGCAGTTCGATGCCCTCCTGGATCGCCGCCTTGTATTGGAAGTTGTAGGCCGCCCCCATCACACCGCGCCACAGTTCGCCCGATCCAAAGACCCGGCTAAAGAACAGAACGACGAGGAAGCCGAGGATGAAAAAGACCGCCTCCCGGCTTGCCATGTGATGCCGGAAGGGGCCCCGGAATGTCCCCCGGTGCCGCAGCATGTAGACCAGACCGGCGAGGAGCAGCAGCGCCACCGGATAGGCCCAGAAACCATGTTGAATGCGGTCGAACAGGGCATCATTCTCGCGCAGGAACATGGCTGCGGTCAGGGTTGCCACCCCCATGAGGTAGGCCGCCGCCCGCGGATCCCGCCGCGCCCCGATAAAAAAGAGCACGGAGGTCAGCCCAATCAGCGCGGCCTGGGCGAGTTCCGTCAGGGTGCCTTCGGTCACGTAGTCAAAAAACACAGCGTTATCGAGATAGACCAAGACTGGCACCAGGAGCAGCGCCAAGGTCAATCCCAGCACCTCCAGCCAGATCGCAGCCATGGACGGCAAAGGCTGCCCCTTCTCTATTTCTTGTTCGCCCATTGCGCCCCTCTGATTTCTGGTACAGACCCTACCAGAAAGCCGGTGCCTCGAAAGCCATAAGCGCGCCAACGGCCACGAACGAGCTTTGACCGCGCCAGACGCCCCCTCTCCAATGCCCCGTCAAGCTGACGCGACTTTCTGCTTGCTTGTGGCGAGGTTTCGCCTATCACCGGCCCACTTCCAATGGGACAGGCCCCCACATATAGTGGGCGAAATCGGCATCTCTACAAGGTAGAAGGCAGAGGTACAGGGCATGGCGCACATCATCGTCGTCGGGAACGAAAAGGGCGGGGCCGGCAAGTCCACCGTCTCCATGCATGTGGCGACGGCCCTGGCACGGCTGGACCGGCGGGTCAGCGTGCTGGACCTTGACCTGCGCCAGCGTACCCTGGGCCGATATGTGGAAAACCGCGAGGCGTTCCTGGCGGAATCTGGCCTCGGCCTGCCCAGCCCGAGCCTGTGCCACCTGCCCGAAGTCGCCGCCGAAAGCCTGCAACCGGGCGAGAACGTCTATGACCACCGCCTCTCCGCCGCCGTGGCCGCCATGGAGAGCGAAAACGACTTCATCCTGATCGACTGCCCCGGCTCCCACACGCGGCTCAGCCAGGTGGCCCACTCCCTGGCCGACACGCTGATCACCCCCCTCAACGACAGCTTCATCGACTTCGACCTGCTGGCCCACACGGACAGTAGCGGCGAGAAGATCACCGGCCCCTCGGTCTACTCCGAAATGGTCTGGAACGCCCGCCAACTCCGCGCCCAGGCGGGCCTGAAGCCGATTGACTGGGTGGTCGTGCGCAACAGGCTGGGCGCCCAGCGCATGGTCAACAAGGAAAAGATGGAGCGGGCGATCAAGAACCTCTCCAAGCGGATCGGCTTCCGCAATGCCCCGGGCTTCAGCGAGCGGGTCATCTTCCGCGAACTCTTCCCTCGTGGCCTGACCCTCCTGGACCTCAAGGACATCGGGGTGAAGCAGCTCAACATCTCCAACGTGGCCGCCCGCCAGGAGCTGCGCGATCTGGTCAAGGCGCTGGACCTGCCGGGCATCACGGCGGATTTCTGACCGGTCAGACCTGGCGCCGCAGCAGCACCAGGTTCGACAGGAACAGCGAGCCGATCACGATGGACCCGCCAAGGAGCGCGTAGCCGCCCGGGTTCTCTCCGATCACGACCCAGGCCAGGATCGGCGCCAGAACCGACTCCAGCAGGACCAGCAGCCCCACCTCGGCGGAGGGGAGGAAGCGCGGCCCGATGGCCAGCAGGACCGAGCTGAAGAGGATGAAGCCCGCGTGGCCCAGCACCAGCGGCGTGTCACCGACCGGCACGGAGAGCGGGGCGGCGAAGGGCAGGAGCAGGAGCGAGACCACCAGGCACCCCATCGCCATGCCTGGTACCATGGAGACGGAGCGCGCCTGCCGCGCCGCCGTGAGGGCCGCCGCATAGAGCGCGGAGACGCCGAAGGCCACGAGATCCCCGGCCAGGCTGGCGTTCTCAGTCTCCCCTGATCCATAGGCGATCACCGCCAGCCCAGGCATGACCCCGGCGATGGTCAGGAGCACCCGCAGGGAGAAGGGCTCGGCCAGAAAGATGCGGCTGAAGATGGCTGCGAAGACCGGCAGGGAGGCGATGATGAAGACCACATTCGCCACCGAGGTGAGGCTGACCGCTAGAACGAAGAGCAGGCCGCTGGTGCCGACCCCGGCCATGTAGATTAGCCCATACCGCCCGGTGCCCAGAACCGCGCGAAAGGGCGCCGTGCCCTGCCGCGCGAGCAGGAAGAGTGCCGTTACGCTGCCGACCAACAGCAGGCGCCAGAAGGCAATCGTCAGCGGCGCGGCGTCGATCAGGCGCACGAAGAGCGAATCCGGCACCACAAAAAGTACGCCGAAGAAGGTGATAAAAAGACCTTTGACCTGATCGCTCATGGGGCCATCGGTGACCCCTTTTGCGGCTCAAGTAAAGCCGCCCTCCGACATGCCCGCCAGTTTCACCAGCGAGCGCCGCAGCAGTGCTGCCTCTTCCGCGCTGAAGCCGCTCAGGAGCTCGGCCTCGTAACGCTCGGCGGTCTGGCGCAGATCGGCGTAGGCGGCCCGGCCCTGGGAGGTCAGGCTCAGGTGCTCGATCCTGCGGTCGCCCTCGTCGCGCAGGCGTTCGATGAAACGACGCTCGGCCAAACGGTGCACGGCGCGGCTGATCTTCGTCTTGTGCATCCGGGCCCGGGCACCGATCTCGCTGGCCGTCATGGTGCCGTAAAGGCCCAGGTGAAAGAGCACCCGCCACTCGGTGCGCAGCATACCGTAGCGGTCCTTGTAAGCGCGCTGAAAGGCCAGTGAGCTGGCCTCGGCCGCCTGGTTGAGCAGGTAGGGCAGGAAGCGTTCGAGCGCGAAACCGCTGTCGTCCATGGCATGATCGCTTGTTAGTTACATTCACGACTATTACACAGGCGCGACCGGCGGGAAAGCGGCCCGCCAGCGAAACAGATGCGAAGGACCAGACGATGACCCTGATGACCTCCTGGGTGGAAAGCGCCAACTCCGCCGACACGGATTTCCCGCTCAACAACCTGCCCTACGGGGTCTTCTCGACAGACAGCCTGGAGCCGCGCTGCGGTGTGGCGATTGGCGATCAGGTGCTTGATCTGGCCGCGATGGAGGAAGCGGGCCTGCTGAAGCTGGCGGAGGACAACCTCTTCGACGTGCCCTACTGGAACGATCTGATGGAACAGGGCCCCTCCACCTGGGCCGAGCTGCGCAACACCCTGATCGGCATGCTCGCCACCGACAGCCCCGATCAGGCCGCCGTCGCGCCGCATCTGGTGCCCATGTCCGAAGTGCGGCTGCACATGCCGATGGTGGTTTCGGAGTTCACGGATTTCTACGCAGGCCGCCACCACGCCGAGAACGTCGGCACCATGTTCCGGGGGGCCGACAATGCCCTGCCGCCGAACTGGCTGCACCTGCCCATCGGCTACAACGGCCGGGCCTCCACCGTCGTGGTGTCGGGCACTGACATCCGCCGCCCGAACGGCCAGACCAAGGCGCCCGACGCCGAGATGCCGAGCTTCGGCCCCTGCCAGCGGCTCGACATCGAGATGGAGATGGGCGCCATCGTCGGCGGCTCGACCGAGATGGGGGAGACGGTCTCCGTCGCCGAGGCGGACGAGATGATCTTTGGCTATGTCCTGCTCAACGACTGGTCGGCACGGGACATCCAGGCCTGGGAGTATCAGCCGCTGGGACCCTTCCAGTCCAAGGCCTTTGCCACCTCCATCAGCCCCTGGATTGTGACCAAGGCCGCCCTGGAGCCTTTCCGCACCTCGACGCCCGCGCGGGACAAGGAACTCCTGCCCTACCTGCAGGAGCCGGGCCCGATGCTTTACGACATTGACCTCTCCATCCTGATCGAGCCCGAGGGCGGCCAGCAGGAGGTCATCGCCCGCACGAATTACCGCGAGATGTACTACTCTTCGGCCCAGCAGCTGGCGCACCACGCCATTTCCGGCTGCGCCATGAACAGCGGCGATCTGCTTGGCTCCGGTACCATTTCCGGCCCCGAGAAGGATCAACGCGGCTGTCTGCTGGAACTGACCTGGGGCGGCAAGGAGCCTCTCACGTTGGAGGACGGGAGCCAACGCACCTTCCTTGAGGACGGTGACACGATGATCCTTACGGGCCACGCCCAGGGTGAGGGCTACCGCATCGGTTTCGGCGCCTGTGCGGGTAAGATCCTGCCCGCGCTCGAGACCTGACAGGCGGCGGACGGCGGGAGATTCGCCCGCCGTCGCGCAACCGCCGGATGAAAAAGTTGATTTCGTCCACCATTGTCCCCACCGGGCGTGATTTTTCTTTGCCCGCCGCCACCTCTTGCAAAGGCTTTCACGAGAGTGGCAACGCTTGCCTTGGCTAGTACAAAAACGACATGGGTTTGATCCTGCGCGGCAGTCTGGCCCGAAGCCCCCTGCCCGCCCCGGCATTTCCCCCTGATCCACGCCCCGGCAGCGCCCTCGGCGCACCCCGCGACGGCCACCGCCAGCCCCGCGCGATCCCCTTGTAAATCAACAAGTTCATGTGATGGGCTTGACGCAACGTACATCCCTGACGGAGTATTCCTCTGCTCCCTTCGGGGTTCGGACGAAAAAAGACGGGGCAACCGTATCACCGGCGCGTCTGGTCCGCGCCACCCTGCATCGGCCGCCATGTGCCGTTTGCGACAACAGAGAGGAAGAACATGAGTTACCTGACACGCACCGGAAAGCCGCTCCCGCAGAGCGTCCTGGACTCCGCGGAAGCAGCCCGGAAAAACCCGGTCAACCGCCGCGAGTTCCTGGCCATCGCCAGCTCCTTCGGCGCCACCGCCGTGACCGCCTATTCGATGATCGGCATGGCGCCCCCGGCCCATGCCGCCGCCCACGCCAACAAGAAGATGGGCGGCACCGTACGGATGCAGCAGGAGGTCCGCGCGCTGAAGGATCCGCGCACCTACGACTGGTCCCAGATCGCCAACTTCTCGCGCGGCTGGCTGGAGTACCTGGCCATTTATGAGAACGACGGCACCTTCACCCCCGCCCTGCTGGAAAGCTGGGAGATCAACGATGACGCGACCGAGTACACCCTGAACGTCCGCCAGGGCGTGAAGTGGAACAACGGCGATGACTTCACCGCCGACGACGTGGCGCGCAACATCGCGGGCTGGTGCGAGAAGGATTTGGAGGGCAACTCCATGGCCGGCCGCTTTGCCACCCTGATCGACAGCGAAACCGGCAAGGCCATCGAGGGCGCCATCGAGGTCGTGGACAGCCACACCGTGAAGCTGAACCTGCCTGCTTCCGACATCACGCTGATCGCCGGCATGGCGGACTACCCGGCCGCCATCACCCATGCCTCCTTCGATGCCGAAAGCATGCTCGACAATCCCATCGGCACCGGCCCCTATCTGCCGGAGTCGCTCGAGGTGGGCGTGAAGGGCGTTCTGGTCAAGAACGAGGGCCACACCTGGTGGGGCACCGAGGTCATGGGCGGGCCCTACATCGACCGTCTGGAGTACATCGACTACGGCACGGATCCTTCAGCCTGGATCGCCGCAGCTGAGGCCGACGAGGTGGATGCCTTCTACTCCATGGAGGGCGAGTACATCGACATCATGGGCACCCTGGACGGCTGGGTCGAGCATGAGATCGCCTCTGCCTCCACCATCGTGATCCGGCCCAACCAGCTGGCCGAGGTGGACGGGATGAAGCCCTACGCCGACGCCCGCGTGCGCCGGGCCATCACCATGGCGGTGGACAACGAGATCCTGCTGGAGCTTGGCTATGCTGGGCGCGGTATCCCGGCCGAGAACCACCATGTCGGCCCGATGCACCCCGAGTATGCCGAGCTGCCGCCGCGCAAGGTTGATCCTGCGGCTGCCAAGGCGCTGATGGAAGAGGCCGGCATGGCCGACTTCGAGCACGAGCTCATCTCCATCGACGATGCCTGGCGCAAGGACACGACGGACGCCGTGGCGGCCCAGCTGCGCGACGCGGGGATCAAGGTGAAGCGGACGATCCTGCCCGGGTCGACCTTCTGGAACGACTGGTCCAAGTATCCCTTCTCTTCCACCAACTGGAACCACCGCCCGCTGGGCGTTCAGGTCTGGGCCCTGGCCTATCGCTCGGGCGAAGCCTGGAACGAGTTCGGCTGGTCCAATGCCGAGTTCGACTCCATGCTGGAGAAGGCCCTGGCCACCGCCGACGTGGAGAAGCGCCGCGCCATCATGGCCGAGGCCGAGGCCCTGGTGCAGAACGAAGGTGTGACGATCCAGCCCTATTGGCGGTCGCTCTACAACTTCACCAAGAACGGCCTCGTGGGCGCTGACCACCACATCAGCTTCGAGTACCACCCGGCCCGGATGGCCTGGACGGAGTGATCCGAGGCTGAGACCTGATGAAGGGCCGCGCCAGTCGCGGCCCTTTTTCTTTTCGGTTCAGCCCAGGGGCCAGGGCCCCTCGTACTGGACCGACGTTTCCAGGAGCTGCCGCACTTCCTGATCTGGCTTTCCCGGGCAAAGCTCTGCACTCAACTGTCCAAGCACCTGAAGCATCCGCGCCGCCAGTTCGGTCTCGGGCAGTTCCTCCCGTGTCACCCGGGCGAACCAGGCTTCCTCCAGGATGAGATCCTCGATCAGCGGGTCGATCACCGCGCCCCCGCCGCCGGGGTAGCGGTAGAAGCCAACACCGCCGCCCTTGCCCAGCCGCCCCTCTGCCACCATGCGCCTGAGCACCGGGCCGGGCCGTTCGGGACAGCGGGCAAGCACCTTCTCCAGCCCCAGCAGATCCTGGGCCTCGCAGGGGCCCATGGCAAAGCCGCTCTCGGTGAGCGCCTCGTCCAGCTCCCAGGGATTGGTGTTTAGAAACAGCAGCTCTTCCGTCGCGTGCCAGAACCGGTCCTGAAGGGCGATGATCTGCCCTTCCGCCGTCACGCGGCAGGCTCGAGGAAGCCGCGGTTGGCGATCACCGCCAGAAGGTCGTTGAGCGAGGCGCGCTCCGGTTTGTTGGAAGTGTTGATCGAGGCCTGGGCCTTGCCGTAGAGCGGCTCGCGCGATTGCAGCAGTTCCTTGAGGTGCGCCATGGCCGCCGGGTTGCCCTCCATCGGGCGCACGTCGCCCTGGGCGCGCACCCGCTGCATGTGCTCTGCCGGGCTGGTGCGAATCCAAACGGTGTGAAAGCGCTCCAGCAGGCGGCAGTAGGTTGTCTCCTCGGCCACGATGCCACCGGCCACCGCCAGGACCATGCGGTCATGCTGGCCGCTGACGCGCTCCAGCGCCTCGGCCTCCAGCTTGCGGTAGCCGCTCTCGCCGTAGAAGGCCATGATCTCGGCCAGGGGCATGTCCGCCGCCGCCTCGATCTCGTCGTTCAGCTCCACGAAGGGGATGTTCAGGGCCTCCCCGGCCAGCCGCCCGAGCGTGGACTTGCCGGCCCCGCGCAGGCCGATCAGGCAGATCCGCCCGGCGCGCAGCAGCGAGGGATTCTGCGGCGCCAGCAGGCCGCGCACCTGGGCCTGCACGTCGGTCGAGGCCTCCCGGTAGAGCGAGGCCACCCGCAGAGCATCATGATCGACCGACATCTCTTCGGCCAGCAGAGTCTCGATGCGGATGTCGAGCGCCGCCGCCACCCGTTGCAGCAGAAGAACGGAGATGTTCCCCTCCCCTGCCTCCAGCTGCGCGAGGTAGCGGGGTGACACGCCGGACCGCTCCGACAGGACCCGCCGCGGCAGGCCGCGCAGACGCCGGGCCTCGGCCACCCGGGCGGCCAGGCGCGCGATCAGGCGGGCGCCCGCGTCTTCCTCCTGCACCGTCTCGGACATGGCGTTCATTGGGCCGCGTGCTCCTCTTCTTCTGTCATCAGGCGCGCCTCGATGATCCGGCGGAAGTCGTCCGGCACCTGCTGGCTCTGGAACTTGTCTGCCACGATAAAGACGCTCGTGAACAGCCCGGCAAAGCAAAGCGTGCCATTCTGCCGCCCCCGCACGCGGAAGGTGATGGACTTGTTGCCCAGGCGCACCGGGTAGCACTCGCAGATCAGCGGATGGCGCGGCGTGACCGGAGAGGAGAAATCCATCTCCAGCCGCACGAAGGGGGTGCCGACGTTGCGGTCCAGCTCCATCTGGAACCAGCCGTCCCCGCCCAGGTGCGCCTCCCACCAGCCGTTGATCGCGTCCAGCGCAAAGTAGGGCAGCCGCCCGGTGTAGGCGATCCGGGCCGGATCACAATCGGCCCAGGTGACGTTGATCCGGTGCTCGTAGGGAGCCGCCATGGCTCAGTAGGTCTCCACGTGGTAGCGGCCATCCTCGCGCATCACATCGCGCAGATTGTCCCATTGCTGGCCAATGGATTCGGCGATGTTGGTAAAGGCCCGCTCCACGCCCTCCTCCATTTCCTTCAGACCGCAGACGTAGATGTGGGTGTTCGGGTCTTCGAGCATCTCGGCCACGATGTCCTCCTCCACCCGCATCCGGTCCTGGACGTACTCCTTGTCCTGTCCCGGCATCCGGCTGAAGACGAGGTGCTTTTGCAGCAGGCTCGAGGGCACCTTATTGAGCGGCCCGAAGTAGGGAAGGCTGTCCGGCGCGCGCGCGCCAAAGAACATGACCATGCCGCCGTTCCTCTTTCCCACGGTGCGCTGACGCGCCATGGTGAAGGCCCGCATCGGGGCTGAGCCCGTGCCGGTGCAGATCATCAGAAGCCGCGCCTCCGGATCGGCGGGCAGCAGGAAGGTGCCGCCGAAGGGCCCGGTGACCTTCACCTTGTCGCCCTTCTTCAGGTCGCAGACGTAGTTGGAGCAGATGCCCTTGTCCTCGCGCTTCACGGTGAGGGAGACGTTGTGATAGCCCGGCCGCTCCCCGTCGCGCGGGGAGGAAGCGGAGTAGAGACGCGGCAGATGGGCCTTGCCCTCGGCATCCTCGCCCGGGGGGATGATGCCCAGGGACTGGCCTTCCAGCACGGGGAAGGGCTTGCCCTGGAAATCGAGGATGATGTGGCGCACGTCGGCACCCGATGCCTCGGTCGTGAGGCGATAGTTGCCCTGAACCACGGCCTCCACCGGGCTGCCCAGGTTATAGAGGTTCACGGTAGGTTTTGCAGCACTGGCCGGCGCCTTCGCCTTGCCCCCCGCCCCCGCGTGGGCCTCGGCCAGGAGCGCGCCGATGGGATCGTGATCCGCCTTCTCCTCGGTGCCCGCTTCGGCGGCCTCGGCCTGCGGGATCTCGCCCTGCTCGGGCAGTTCGTCGAAGGCGTACTGTTCTTCCAGCGTGTAGGGCTTTTCCACCACGCGCCACTCGTCGATGGAACCGGTGGGGCAGACGGGAATGCAGTCCATGCAGAAGTTGCAGATGTCGGCGTTCACCACGACGTTGTTGTCGTCATGCTCGATCGCGTTGATCGGGCAGGTCATCTCGCAGGTGTAGCAGCGGATGCAGATTTCCGGGTCGATCAGGTGCTGTTTGACGGGGGCGTTCATGCGGTGCGGTCCTTCAAGATCGTCTCGGGCAACGTCATGGCATCGACGAGGGCCATGCAGATGCCCCGGCAGCCTTCGCAGCTGAGACAGGGCCCCGGCAGGGTCAGGGCTTCCTTGCAGAGGGCCTTGCTGCGCGGCGCATGGGCCGCCTTGCGGTTGATGAGCATGTCAGCGTTCCTTTCCTGCCGCTTGGGTGGGAAAGGCCCCGGCTGCGTGCCGGGGCCCCCGGCTCAGGCCATGTGCAGCTTCACGTACTCGAAGTCGCCCGGCTTGTTGTCGATGCCGACCTTCGGCGGCGCAATCCAGGTGGCGTACTTGCCGGGCTCGTAGCAGGGCACCATGAGCGACTGGATGAAGTCGCCGTCGGCCTTCGTCGGCAGCCACTCGTCGCGGCGCTTGTGCCATTCGTCGGCGCTGATGATCTTGCCGTCGGGGTCCACGGCCACGGTGGAGAAGACGCCGATCTGCCGGTGGAAGCCCTCGTGCGGCAGCTTCAGCTCGAACTCGACCCCGGCCTTCTGGATCTGCTTGTTCCAGCGCCCCACGCCGCCTGCCGCGTCACGCACGTAGTCGTCGCGCAGGCGCATGTTGATCGCCGTCAGCGCGGGCGCGTCCTCCGTGACGATCTTGCCGTCCACGATGGAGGTCACCGGGTAGGTGTCGTTCGTCAGCTTGTGGTCGTCGTCGATCCGGTGCTCCATGTAGCGGCCCTTGATGCCCGCGTTGAAGGCATTGGCGGCGTTGGTGGAAACCTCCTGCCCGAAGAGATCGAGCGACAGGGTGTAGTGCAGGTTCAGCTTCTTCTGGATCGTCGGCAGGTCGATCACGCCGAGATCGCGGATCTTGTTGATGTCGTAGGGGTCGGTGATGCCATGCTTGTTCATCGCCTCCAGCGTGGCCTGGATGGTGCGGCCCACGCCGGTCTCGCCCACGAACATATGGTGCGCCTCTTCCGTCAGCATGAAGCGGCAGGTGCGCGACAGCGGGTCGAAGCCCGACTGCGCCAGCGATTCAAGCTGCATCTTGCCGTCGCGGTCGGTGAAGTAGGTGAACATGAAGAAGGAAAGCCAGTCCGGCGTCTCTTCGTTGAAGGCACCGAGCATGCGCGGCGCGTCCTCGTCGCCAGAGGAACGGACCAGCAGATCGTTCGCCTCCTCGCGGCCGTCCCGGCCAAAGTACTTCTGCAGCAGGTAGACCATCGCCCAGAGGTGGCGGCCTTC
Organism: Sulfitobacter sp.; assembly: GCA_965212515.1. Lineage (GTDB taxonomy): Bacteria > Pseudomonadota > Alphaproteobacteria > Rhodobacterales > Rhodobacteraceae > Sulfitobacter. The sequence continues at coordinate 2,350,089 of OZ243122.1, read as the reverse complement.
CTCCACGTTGACCTGGAAGAGGTTGCGCATGTCATATAGCGACGGCGCGGTCAGGCCGAGAAAGCGCTGCTGCTCGACGGAGCCCGGCTCCGTGTCGCCCTGGATCACAATCAGGCGCTTGAGCATGTTGCGGTACTCGCCCGGCACTTCCTGCCAGGCGGGCTCGCCCACGTGCTCACCCATCGGAATCTTGCGGTCCTCCACCTGCGGGGCCAGCAGGACGCCCCAACGGTACTCCGGCATCTTCACGTAGTCGAACTTGGCCCAGCCTTTTGGGTCCACGCTGACGGCGGTGCGCAGGTAGACCATGCTCTCCTGGAAGTTCTGCGGAATGAGGTCATTCCACCAGTTGATGTAGCCGGGATGCCATTTCTCCAGCGCCTTCAGCACCTTCTTGTCCTGGCTGAGGCCCACGTTGTTGGGTATTTGGGTGTCATAGCTGACGTTGATCAGATCGAGCATTGCTGTCCTCCATTCCGGTGCGCAGTGAATGCGCACCCTACGGGTTCATTGGTGGGGTGCGCATTCATTGCGCAACGTTGGTTCACACACGTTCCATGTCGTACTTGGCCCGTTGGCCAGAGCCGTAGCGCTGCAGCGCGCCGCCCTCGCCCACCGCGTTCGGGCGCTGGAAAATCCAGTTCTGCCAGGCCGTCAGGCGGCCAAAGATGCGGGTTTCCATGGTCTCGGGGCCGGCAAAGCGCAGGTTGGCCTCCATGCCCGTCATGGCATCGGGCGAGAAGGAGGCGCGTTCCTCGATGAAGAGCCGCACCTCGTCCTCCCAGTCGATGTCGTCGTAGGCGTAGGTGACAAGGCCAAGCTCCTCGGCATCGTCGGCCTCCAGCGCTTCGCCGATGGAGCTCTTGAGCTTCTCCACCTGCTCCGGCGCACCGAGGAAGCGGGTCTCAAGCCGGGTAAGGTCATTGCTCATCGGGTAGGGCCCGAAGTTCCCGTCGCTCAGGGTGACGGTGGCGAGCGGACGATTGTCGCCGTCGAACTCCTCCAGCATCATGTAGCTGCGGTCCACCGCCCAGAGCAGCTCGGCCAGCACACCGGCAAAGCAGGAGCCGTGCTCGACGATGGCGACCAGGCTGCGCGAGGTCATGTCGATCCGCTTCAGCACGCGCTTCCAGTACTGCAGCACCTCGTTGGCGAGCCAGTGGTCCTTGTTGGCGAGCAGCAGAGCTTCGTGGGCGATCACCTTCTCCGGGTCACCCTGGGTCTGGAACTCGATCAGGCCCAGCTGCTTCTCGTTGTTGCGCAAGTGCAGGATGGCGTCATCGAGCTCGCGGGCGCAGCGCAGGATCCAGTTTTCCGCGCCTTCCGCGGTGAAGGCGTCCATGTCGCCGTGGGCCTCGCCGTCGGGGCCCTTAATGAGGATCAGCGCCCGGCCCTGCTCGCGGTCGAGAGTCACCTCGACGGAAGAGTAGGTCACGCCGTCGTCGCTGAAGCTGCGGTTCAGCGGGGTCAGTTCGATACCTTTGTCAGCATCGGCCTTGTCCGATTGCTCCGCCAGCTCACGCGCACGCTCGGCCACCTTCTCGTCGAAGGAGGAGTTGGGGAAGACCTCATCGACAAGCCGCCAGTCCTTGGCCCGCTTGCCGCGCACGCCTTCCTCGATGGAGCAGAAGACATCCGCCAGATCGCGGCGCACTTTCCGCTTGTCCGTCACCCGGGTCAGCCCGCCGGTGCCCGGCAGCACGGCCAGCAGCGGCACCTCGGGCAAGGCCACGGAGGAGGCACTGTCATCGGTCAGCATGATATGATTGCAGGCCAGGGCCAGCTCGTAACCGCCACCGGCGCAGGCGCCCTTAACCGCGCAGATGTAGTTCTGCCCGCTGTCGGCCAGGGCCGCCTCATAGGTGTTGCGCGTTTCGTTGGTGAACTTACAGAAGTTGACCTTGTGGCTGTGCGCCGCGCCGCCCAGCATCCGGATGTTGGCGCCGGCGCAGAAAACCTTGTCCTTGGCCGACCGCATCACCACGACCTTCACTTCCGGGTGCTCGAAACGCATCCGCTGAACCACATCGGCCAGCTCGATGTCGACGCCCAGATCGTAGCTGTTGAGCTTCAGTTCGTAGCCGTCGAAGAGGCCGCCCTTTTCATCCACATCCATGTAGAGGTTCGCCACCGGCCCGTCATACTCCACGCGCCAATGGCGATACTTGGAAGGGTCGGTCTGAAAGTCGATTCGCTGCACCATGTCGGGCCCTCTCCTGGTCTCGGGTCTAGTGTACTATAGTTCAAATGCGGCACGATAGTTCAAATACATTCCGCCTTTTGACGCGCATATATGCACTATAATGCTTTATTGTGCACTTTCTCCCGCCTGCCGGGTGGTTTCGACCTCTGCCCGGAGATCCGCCAGCGATAGGCCGAGAATCGTTTGCTTCCCATCGCAGCGCGCCAGGTGCGCCAGCACCATGTCGCATAGCCGCAGCGCAGCGCGGGGCCGCGCCATGCGCAGCTTCAACCGGGCATTTGCCAATTGGATCAGAGCCTGCGTCACCTCCCGCTCGGGCGTGCCCTCGGGCAGCGCCATCCAGACGGCTTCGAGCACCTCATGGCACTCCCAGAAGTAGCCCTCCCGGAAGAAGAGCAGACCGGCCTGCCAGGCCGCCGTCTGCTGCATCGCCTCAGGCGGCAGGGAAGGGCTCACGCGCTCCTTGAGGCGGTCGAACAGGGCTTCGGGATGGCGGGCCGTCTTGCCCGGCACGTAGGCATGGGGCGGCAGATCGCCAGGCCCCAGGGGCTCAGGCAAGGGCGACCCGTTCGCGCTCCAGCCGCAGCAGCCTGGCGCAGAACTCGGTGATCGCCGCTTCGGTCTTTTCCGGCCTCTCCTGATGTGGCGCGTGGCCACAGCCGGGCAGGATCAGCGTTTCGAGCGGGCTGTAGATGCGGCTCTCGATCTCCTCGATCTGGGCGAGCGTGCCGTAGGGATCATCCTGACCCTGGATTGCCAGCACGGGGATGCGCCAATGGTCGATCACATCGGCCACGTTCCACTCCTCGAAGCCCGGATCGGTCCAGACACCGTGCCAGCCGCGGAAAACGACATCGACGTCCCTATGGTAGGCCGCCAGCCTCTCGCGGAAGCGCCCCTCCTCAAATGCCTCACCGGCGGCCCGGATGGCGGCCAGCCCCGGCGGCTCGGTGAAGAAGTGCGGCGCGATCAGCACAAGCCCCCGCACCCGCAGGTCGCTCACCGATCCGGCATAGATCGCAGCGATGGTCGCCCCGTCGGAATGGCCCAAAAGAATGCACTCCTGCACCCCAGCAGCGTCGAGCACCTTGCCCAGCACCTCCTCCGCCTCGCGGCTGAGAACGTCGAGCGGACGCGGCAGTGTCACCGGATCGGACTGGCCGTAGCCCGCCCGCGAGTAGGCGAGCACACCGCAGCCTGTCGCCTCTGCCAGCCTCTCCGGGAAATCCTTCCACTGGGCGACCGAGCCGAGCCCCTCGTGCAGCAGCACCAGGGTCGGCGCGTCGCCGGGCGCGGGCCCCCAGGTGCGCGCTTCCAACGCGGTCCCATCCACCTCGAGGCGCCCCTCGGCGCCCGCCTGCCAATCCATTTTCGTCATGCCTCTTCCCGCAACTTGAAGCGCTGGATCTTGCCGGTGGCCGTCTTGGGCAGTTCCTCCACGATCTCGATCCAGCGCGGATACTTCCACTTGCCGATCCGCTCTTTCACCCAGTCCTTCAGCTCGGCCTCCAGCCCCTCGGCCTCGGCCCCCTCTTCAAGCACGATGAAGGCGCGCGGCTTTTCCAGACCCTCGGCGTCAGTCTGGGCCACCACGGCGGCCTCCAGCACCTTGGGATGGCTGACAAGCGCCCCCTCCACCTCGAAGGGCGAGAGCCAGATGCCCGACACCTTGAACATGTCATCCGTGCGCCCGCAGTAGACGTAGCGGCCATCCTCGCGCCGCTCGTACTTGTCGCCGGTGCGGGTCCAGACGCCCTCGAAAGTGCTGCGAGACTTGTCGCGCTGGTTCCAGTAGCAGCTCGCCGCCGAGGCCCCGTTGACCAGCAGTTCGCCCACCTCGCCGGTGCGCACCTCCTCGCCGGTCTCGTTCACCAGCCGCAGGGCATAGCCCGGCACCGCCTTTCCCGAGGTGCCGTAGACAACGTCGCCCGGTGCATTGGAGAGGAAGATGTGCAGCATCTCGGTGGAGCCGACGCCGTCGAGGATGGGCACTCCCATGTGCTTCTCCCAGCGCTTGCCGACATCTTCCGGCAGGGCCTCCCCCGCCGAAATGCAGGTGCGAAGCGGCACTTCAGGCGCGCCCTTGCGGTCCATCTCGGCGACCATGGCGGCATAGAGGGTGGGCACGCCGCAGAAGATCGTCGGCTGATGGTCGCGCAGCGTCTCGATCATCGAGGCGGGCGTGGGCCGCCCCCGGTAAAGGATTGTCGTGGCCCCGACTGACAGGGGGAAGGTCATGGCATTGCCCAGCCCGTAGGCAAAGAAGAACTTAGCGGCCGAGAGGACGCTGTCCTCCTCCCGGATGCCCAGCACCTCGGCGCCGTAAGTTTCGGCGGTGGCGCGGAGGGCGGAGTGGACGTGGGCCACCCCCTTGGGTTGCCCCGTCGAGCCCGAGGAATAGAGCCAGAAGGCCACCTCGTCGCTTGAGACGGCCATGGTCGGCTGGACCGGCGCCTCTGAGATGAAATCCTCCAAGCGGGTCGTGCCCTCGGGCGCATCGCCGAGGATCACGACGTGGCGCAGATAGGGATTTTCGGCCACGGCCGGGGCCACAACATCCCAGAGCGGGGCCGAGACAAAGAGCACGGCGGCGCGGCTGTCCTTCAGGATCAGATCATAAACGGAGGTGGCGAGCAGCGTATTGAGCGGCACCGGCACGACCCCGGCCTTGAGCGCGCCAAAGAAGATCTGCGGAAACTCGATCTGGTCCAGCACCAGAAGCGCCGCCCGTTCCTCGGGGCGGATGCCAGCGCGCGCCAGGGCACCGGCCACCTGCCCCGCCCCCTCGGCCAAGTTGGCATAGGTGAGGGTGCGCCCGGTTTCCGCCTCGCGATAGGCAACCTTGTCGCCGCGCCCCTCTTCGGTGTGGCGATCCACAAAATGGCTTGCCGCATTGGCCTTGACCGATAGCATTTCAACCCCCCTCGTTTATTGAACAATAGTGCACTTGCGACATCTTCGGGCAAGATTCGGAATGCGATGCTGCATTTTAGTGCGAAATTTCGATCCGAGCCGGGTCTGTGTGGTCAAAGAGGCGCGCCACCAGCCCCGCGCGCCGCGCGAGCAGGCGGGGAAAGTTGATGTTGCCCTTCGCAGTCGCCTCGCCCTCGGCCATGGAGGGAGGCTCGGCCAGCACCAGCGCCGCCGCAATCCGTTGGGCAGTTCCGCGCCCCGCCGAAAGGTCGGCCAGCCGTTCTGCGATCACGCGCTCCAGTTCGGGCGCATGCAGGAGGCCCTCTTCCTCCCTACCCTGCCAGCCCGCCCGCTCGATGGCGCCGCGGTTCGGCAGGATCAGCAGGCCGATCTCGTCCCGTCCCTCGCCCGCAACGACTAGATCCTGGGCGTAGGGTGCCAGGGCGGCGAGGGCCTCCAACCGCAGGGCGGCGGCTTGGACACGGGTGCCGGTGGAGAGCTTGAAGTCCTCCGAGAGGCGCCCGTCAAAGCGCAGGCCCCGGCTGGCATCTTCCGGGTCCACCAGGGTCATGGCGTCCTCGGTGATGAAGAAGCCCTCCGCGTCGAAGGCGGCTGCCGTCTTCTCCTCATTGTCGAGGTAGCGGGCAAAGACGTTCTTTCCCCGCACGCGCACGTCAAAACGCCCCTCGCCAAGCGGTACGAGCTTCACCTCCACGCCCGGCATGGGCACCCCGACCATGCCTGCCCCCGGCGCCGGTTCGTGAGCGATGAGCGCGCCAGGCGCGGTTTCCGTCAGGCCCCAGGAGGTGGTGATCAGCGGCAGGGCGCGCCCGGCCGCGCGGGCCAGTCGTTCCAGCGCGCCCCAGGTTTCCTGCGGCAGGGAGGCCCCCGCGTAGAAGATCATGTCGAGGTCCGCGAAGTAGGTCTCGCGCAGGGCAGGATCGGCCTCAAGCGCGCTTACCAGCTGGGCGAAGCCCACGGGCACGTTGAAGCTGATGGTGCCGGATTGGCGGCGCAGGTTGTCGAGCGTCCGGTCGAAGAGCCCCGGGGCGGGCTTTCCGTCGTCGATGTAGAGGCTGCCGCCGTTGGCCAGCACGAGGTTGAAGTTGTAGGAGCCGCCAAAGACGTGGTTCCAAGGCAGCCAATCCACCAGCCGGGGCGGCCGGGCGCTGACTAGCGGCAGGCAGGCCGCGATCTGGGCCTGGTTGTGGCACATCATGCCCTGCGTGGTCTCCACCCCCTTGGGCGCCGAGGTGGAGCCGGAGGTGAGCAGGATCTTGGCCAGGGTCTGGTGCCCGACGGCGCGGGCCGCTGGCGCGATGTCGGTCCCGGAGGGGGTCAGCAGATCGGACAGAGGTGTCGCGCCGCTGTCCCCGGGGCTTGAGGAGAGAACCTCCAAGCCAGCGAAGACCTCCAACGCCAAGGCTGCCCCGTATTGCATTGCGTCCACCGCATAGAGCAGGCCCGGCCGTGTCAGCCGCGCCGCATGTTCCAGCCGCGGGTGAGCGGCTGGGATCAGCGCATACTGTTCGGCGACGGGCACGGTGGGGATGCCGACGTACTGCGCGGCAAGTGTCAGAAGCCCGTGATCCAGCCCGTTGCCGGAGAGGATCATGAGGGGGCGCTCGGGCCCCAGGTCACGGTCCAGCAAATGACTGGCGATGGCCCGGACCCGGCGTTGCGACTCGACGTAGGTCACGGTGCGCCAGGCGTCACCCTCCCGTTCGGCCAGGAAGATCGCCTCGGACCGCTCGACCGCCCAGTGATCAAGCCAGTCCCCGGTGCAGCGCGCCACTTCGCCAACCGGGTAGGCGGAGCGCAACAAGATCGAGCCGTCGGAGCGATCCTCCCGCTCAACCCGGTGGGGCATGAGGTTCAGATGCTCGGTCATGGCCCCTCCCCCCGTCCGTCGCGTCAGGCCGGGATCAGGAAAAGCGTGATCGCCGGGAAGGCCACCAGCAGCACCACCCGCACCACGTCGGAGCCCACGAAGTAGAGCACCGCCCGGTAGGTCTGGGTCATCGGTGTCTCGCGGTCCATCGAGTTGATGATGAAGAGGATCATGCCCACCGGCGGCGTGATCAGCCCCACCTCGACCACGATCAGCACCAGGATGCCGAACCAGATCGCCAGGTGCTCGGGGCTCATCCCGAAATCCATCGCGGTGATCACCGGGAAGAAGATCGGCACCGTCAGCAGGATCATCGAGAGGCTGTCCATCAGGCAGCCGAAGAGCAGGTAGAAGGCCAGGATGACCGAGAGCACCAGAAGCGGGCTGAAGCCCTGAGTGACGACCCAGTCGGCCATGAACTGCGGCACGCCGGAGAGGGCCAGGAAGCCATTGTAGAAACCGGCCCCGAGCACGATGAAGAAAATCATGGCGGTGGTGCGGGCGGTGCCCAGCAGGGACTCGGCCAGTACGCGCCAGTTCAGGCTGCCCGAGAGCAGCGCCGCCAGGCCCGTGCCCGCCGCCCCGATGGCGGAGCCTTCCGTGGGGGTGAACCAGCCGGCATAGATGCCGCCCACCACGACGACGAAGATCAGCAGCACCGGCCAGCACTCGGCCAGGGCGCGAAACCGCTCGCCCATCGGCACGGGGGGCCGGGTGCCCGCCGCATCGGGATGCAACCGGACATAGAACGAGATGGTCAGCATATAGCCCAGGGCGGCCAGGATGCCGGGAATGAAGGCCGCCAGGAAAAGCTTGGCGATGTTCTGCTCGGTCAGGATGGCATAGATGACAAGGATCACCGAGGGCGGGATCAGAATGCCGAGGGTGCCCCCCGCCGCAAGGGTCGCGGTGGAGAAGCCGCCCGAGTAGCCGTAGCGCTTCAGCTCGGGCAGGGCGACCTTGGACATGGTGGCCGCGGTGGCGAGCGAGGAACCGCAGATCGCCCCGAAACCCGCGCAGGCCCCGACAGCAGACATGGCCACCCCGCCCCGGCGGTGACCGAGAAAACTTTCGGCTGCACGAAACAGCGCCTGGCTCATCCCCGAGAGGGTCGCGAACTGGCCCATCAGCAGGAACATCGGGATGATGGAAAGGGAGTAGCTGGAGAAGGTGGTGTAGGTCTCCGACTTCATCTTGGCGAGGAGCGGCGTGGGGTTGCCGCCCATGGCGAAGTACCAGCCGCCAAACCCGCAGAGCAGCATCGCCAGCCCGATCGGCGCCCGCAGGAAGATCATCAGGAGAAGGACGGGAAAGGACCAGAATCCAAGCTCGAGGCTGCTCATGCTTCAGTGCTCCGCATGTTCGGAGGGCAGGATGTTGCGATGCTGCACCGCCTCGAGCAGGCGCATCAGGGCAACGTAGACGGCGGTGATCGAGGCCACGGCCCCGGCCGCGAAGCTGGCGGCGTAGGACCACCAGACCGGGAACTGCAGGAAGAGCGTCGTCTGGCCGTTGCGGATGTAGCGTTCCATCCCGCCATAGAGCTGCATCACGATCAGCAGGATCACGGCGGCCAAGACAACCTCCCAGAAGGCCGCGATCCAGCGGTTGGGGCGGCGCGGCAGGAAGGAGGTGAAGATGTCCACGGTGGCATGGGCCCCATAAAGCTGGCAGAGCGGCAGAAAGGAGAAGATGGCGAAGGCCACGCCGGCCTCCAGCAACTCGTAGCTGCCGTTGATCTCTCCGACGCCGAGGTCCAGCACCCACTGGGCCAGGCCGGTCAGGCTGCTGTCGAAGTAATCGGCATTGAAGAACTTGCTCAGCGATCTGCCGATGATGGAGAGGGTGGTCAGGACGATCAGGCCGATCAGAACAAGCCCGCCCGCCAGGGCCGTCAAGCGCGCAAGGGACTGGAACAGCCGGTGCATCGCAATCTCTTTTCAAGGGTAGAGGGACCCGCGGCGAGGACGCCGCGGGTCGGTCAGGGTCAGCCGTCGTAGGCTTCCATCAGGGCGCGGGCTTCGTCGATCAGGGCCTGACCGTCGATGCCTTTGCTGTTCATGTCGGCCACCCACTCGTCGTAGATCGGCTGGGCGACGTCGCGCCAGGCGGCCAGTTCGTCACCGCTGACGGTGATGATGTTGTTGCCGCGGTCCACCGCCAGCTTGCGGGCCGGTCCATCGGCGTCGGCCTGGGTGCCGCCGGCGAAGATGGAGAACTCGAGGCCCGAATTCTCGTCGATCACCTGTTTGAGGTCATCGGGCAGGCTCTCGTAGCGGTCCTTGTTCATCGCCAGCACGAAGGTCAGGGTGTAGAGCGCGTTGCCGTCAAACTCGGTGTGATACTCGACAAGCTCCGGCACCTTGAGGGCCGCAGTCACTTCCCAGGGGATGGTCGTGCCGTCGATCACGCCCTTGGAAAGCCCCTCCGGCACCGCCGGGACGGGCATCCCGACAGGGGTGGAGCCCATCTTCTCCAGCAGGGAGTTGACCAGCCGCGAGCCGCCGCGGATCTTCAGGCCTTCCATGTCGCCGGGGGTGCGGACCTCCTTGTTGACGTGGATCATACCAGGGCCGTGCACCCAGGTGCCCAGGATGTGGACGTCCTGAAACTCGGACTCCTTCATGTGCTTCTCGAACATCTGCCAGTAGGCCGAAGAAGCGGCGCGCGCGTTCGTCACCATGAAGGGCAGCTCGAAGACCTCGGTCGAGGGATAGCGCCCGGGGGTATAGCCAACCACCGTCCAGACGATGTCGGCCACGCCGTCGATGGCCTGGTCCATCAGCTCAGGCGGGGAGCCACCCAGCTGCATCGAGGGATAGCGCTCGACCTTGATACGGCCGTTGCTGTCCTCCTCGACGGCGTCGGCCCAGACATCCAGCACAAGCTTCGGCACGTTGGCCTGCGGCGGCAGGAACTGGTGCATCCGCAGCGTCACCTCCTGCGCCATGGCGGAGGTGGCCATCAGGCCGGCCATCGCCGCGCCCGCCAGGCCCACGAAAGTTCTGCGTAGTATCATCTTGTTTCTCTCCCTTGTTGTCGGGTCGCCCCTTGTCCCGGCGGTGCCCGATTGCGGCCCCGGCCTGTCGCCGGTGCCGAATTCTTGTCATACCATCAATACCGCTGGAAGCTTCATTCGCAACCCTTGGCGTGGAGGGGTGCACTTAATCCCGCAACCCACGGGCGAAGGGCCGATGGGCCGCCAGAGAGCCCGCATGGCAGACGACTCAAGCGCGCCCGGGCGCCGCGCGCCTGGCCTGGAAGTGCCTGAAAACAAAGGAAAGGGGTGGTGGCGTTAGGTGGACTTGAACCACCGACCTAACGATTATGAGTCGTTCGCTCTAACCAACTGAGCTATAACGCCATCGGCGCGTGAGTTATGACACCGCCGCTATGCCGTCAAGGGCAAACTATGCAGCTTTTGCCTACCAGCTGTGCGACGCAGGGTCAGCGCCCCGCGTGCCCCGCACCCCATGCAATTGCCGCGCCCCGGTCGCAATCTCGTCCCAAAGCCCTGCCATACCTTCCCTAGTATGGAGAATATCAGGCAGATCAATATGTTCCGCTTTCTCGCCGGGGGGCCGCGCCCTGCCGGATTGGGAGCGAATGACGCAGCGGGGGCAACGGTTGTTCTTGCAACCATGCCGCCCGGGCGACTATTCGGGTCGGGGGGACATTCGCAACTGCTGCCGCGGCCTACGGGAAGTCCATTCTTTCTTAACGTTTGTCACATTCTGTGAGGTCTATGCGCGTGTCCAATCCAATCGTCAGAAAAGGCCCGGCACCGCGCCCGATTGCCTATCGGCTGACCATCTTCACCGCGACCGAGATTAGCACCGCGTCCCGCTGGGCGGCGGCCAATACCGCGGTGCCCGCCAATGCGCTGCGGCCCGGCACCTCCAATTGCATTGATTTTGCGATCGCCCAGCGCGCGCGCCGCGGCATTCAGCGCCTTGGCACGGAGGGAACACCCGCCGTGCGCATCCCGATCCCCGCGAACGACAACCTGCGCCTCTCGACCCTGCCGCGCAGCTCCTGATCCGGCCTAGTGGGCGGGGGCCGAAACGGCATCCAGCAGGCTGCGCCCCCCGTCGATCACCATCACCTCGCCCGTCATGAAGCCCGAGCTCTCGGCGGCCAGGAACTGCACCGCTTCGCAAAGCTCGTTGGGCGCCGCGATGCGGCCCAGGGGCGTATGTTCGCGGATGTCGTCACGCCATTCACGGTTGTCGGCCACGGTGGCCCTCAGCGAGCCGCTCATCACCGACCCGAAGGAGATGGCGTTGACCCGGATCCGGTGCGGCGCCAGCACCAGCGCCATGGAGCGGGTCATCTGCTGCACCGCCGCGGCAGCGATGGCGTAGCCCATCAGGTCAGGCTGGATCTGGCGCGCGGCGATGGAACTGAGGTTGATGATGGAGCCGATCTGCCCCTCCTCCTGCGCCTCGGCCTGCTTGACCATGCGCTTGGCCACGTAGCGCGTCAGGTGCAGCGAGGTCATCAGGTTGTGCTCAAGCAGCTCGCCCACCGTGGTGTCCTCCACATCGAGCGCGTCGGTCACCTCAAGCTGGCGGGCGGCGTTGACCAGGATGTCGATCTGGTCGAAGGCGTCGATGGTGGCGGAGACGAGGTTGGCGATGGTCAGGCGCTGCCGGAGATCCCCAGCGAAGGTGCGAATGTTACCGTCCTCCGGTGCATCGCCCAATTCCTCCAGCAGCTTCTTCTCGTCGGCATCGGCGCACATGACATTGGCGCCCTTGTCGGCCAGGTGCCGGGCGATGGAGAGGCCGATGCCGGTGGCAGCGCCCGTGACGATGGCGGTCTTGCCGGAAACGGAGAATGACATTGGGAGGGGTGTCCTTTCGTCAGGAACCTGTCATGGCGCCCCGGCGACCCCCGGTGGGGCGGGCGGCGCGAAAGAGCTTGAAGCGGGCGTCGCCGCCGGTCTCCTCGACCTGCGCGAAGCGTTTTTTCAACTCACCTTCATAGGGCAAATGACGGTTCGCGACCATCCAAAGTTGGCCCTGAGGGCGCAGCACGCGCGCGGCGGCGGCCACGAAGGCCTGGCCGATCTGCGGCTCGGAAGCGCGGCCGGTGTGGAAGGGCGGGTTCATCACCACGGTGTCCATCCGGTGCGGCGGCTGCCATTTCGTGGCATCCTCCCAGTAGAAGCGGGCGCGCTCGTCGCCGACGTTGCGCTTGGCGCATTCGAGCGCCAGGTGCCCGGCCTCCACAAGATGGACGGCCTCCACGCTGTCGCGGGTCAGGATGTGGGCCGAAAGAAAGCCCCAGCCCGCGCCCAGATCCGCCACTTCACCGCCCAGGTCCTTCGGCAGGGCATCGACAAGCAGGGCCGAGGCGAAGTCCACCTCATCGGCCGAGAAGACACCCGGCCCGGTCCAGAACCCGCCCTCCGTCAGGGCAGGGCCTTGCGCCCAGTCGGCAAAGAAATCGGTGGCACCCGGTTCGATCCAGAAGAGCTTGCCGTGGGCCTTGGAGATGGGCCCCTGGTGGGTCACCCGGTCGCGCACCTCGCGAAAGATCGAATCGACCCCGTCCGTCTTCTGGCCATCGATCACCACGATCCCGTCGCTGACGGCGCAGGCCTCGGCAATCAGGGTCCGCGCCTCGGCCTTGGCCCGGGGCAGGCAGACGATGGCGGCGGCGTAGCGCCCCTCCGGCCCCTGCCGGGCGGTGTAACCGCGGCCTTCCCAGGCCTCGTGCAGGGGGCGGAAATCTTGGATGATGTCACACTGGTCGGGCACGATGCCTTCCAGATCAGCCTCTGCCGGGGGGCGGAAAATGGCGATCCGGCCCTCTTCCGGCAGGTCCAGTCCCCCGCCGTTCAAGGCCACCTGCAGGCGCGCGTCGATCACGCCCTACTCTTCTTTTTCCATGGTGCACTGCAGCGGGTGCTGGTGGCGGCGGGCAAAGTCCATCACTTGCGCCACCTTGGTCTCCGCAATCTCGTGGCTGAAGACGCCAACCACGGCGAGGCCCTTCTTGTGGACCGTCAGCATGATCTCGAAAGCCTGTGCATGGCTAAGCCCGAAGAACCGTTCCAGCACGTGCACGACAAACTCCATCGGGGTGAAATCGTCGTTCAGCAGCAGCACCTTGTAGAGCGGCGGCCGCTTTGTCTTGGGCTTGGCCTTGGTGAGAAGATCGGTCTGACCGTCCTCTTCGTCCTTGGGGCCTGCCATCATCTGGTCGTCAAGGCGCATCGCTGCTCCTGCGGGTTCGTCCGGTCCGGGGGTCTTGAGTGGCGTTATATAACCCCTTAAGCCGTTTGGAAAAGGGGGATGGATCAAAATGACGGCACGGCTCACGGCCATCGGCTTCGACGCCGACGACACGCTCTGGCACAACGAACGCTTCTTTGCCCTGACACAGGAGCACTTTGCCGCGTTGCTGGCCGAGCATACGGAAAAGGACCATCTGATGGAGCGCCTGCTGGTGGCCGAGCGGCGCAACATCCCGCACTACGGGTTCGGCATCAAGGGCTTCACCCTGTCGATGATCGAAACGGCCATCGAGATCACCGACGGGAAGGTCCCCGCCGGGGTGATCCAGGAAATCTTGGAGGCCGGGCGCGAGATGCTTTCCCATCCGGTGGAACTGCTGCCCCACGCCGTCGATGCGCTGGAGGCCCTGCGCACCGATCACCGGCTTGTGCTGATCACCAAAGGCGATCTACTGGACCAGACCCGCAAGCTCGAGGAATCCGGCCTGCGCGGCTATTTCGATGCGGTCGAGATCGTCTCGCACAAGCGGTCCGGTGAGTATGCGGAGATTTTTGCACGTCATGGCACCGGAGCTGAGGCGGCATTGATGGTGGGCAATTCCATGGCCTCTGACGTGGTGCCGATGATCGAGGCCGGCGGCTGGGGCGTGCACGTGCCGCACGATCTGGTCTGGGACATCGAGCATGCCGATGATCCCGAGGAGGCCGACCGCTTCCACCGCATTCCGGACCTCGGCGCCCTGCCGGATCTGGTGGCCGAACTGCTGCGCGCCTGACGGAATCTGCCCTCCCGCTTAACTTTCCGGCAATTGTGTCAAGGCGGCACATTCTCGCCTTAATCCGGTCAAAATCATCCCTATTGTGGAGCTCAGCTGCCCGCTCCCCAGATGTGGAGGCGTATGCAGGTGCATTTTTCGCCGCTCGCCTTTAGGTTGGGGTTTATCGAAAACCCGGATCGTGGTAACTTGTGCTCATAACAAGTTGGTCAGTCACGAAAAACGCGACGACCCAGAGGCAGATAAGGGCAGTTTTCTATGAAGGCGCGGCGCGTTCAGCCGGCCCGCTACGGGCTATATCTATTCACCGCAATCTGGCTGCTGATCCTCTTGCCGCTCAGCGCCCTGGCCGCTCCCTACGCCGCCTACGTAATTGATGCCCGCACCGGCGAGGTGCTGCACGCCGCCAATGCCGACACCCGCCTCCACCCGGCTTCCCTGACCAAGATGATGACCCTCTACATCGCCTTCGAGGCGGTGAAGCAGGGAGAGATCACGCTCGACACCAAGGTCCGCATTTCCAAGAACGCCGCCGCCGAGCCGCCCAGCAAGCTGGGCCTGCGGCCCGGCCAGGAGATTGCCCTGCGCTACCTGATCCGCGCCGCTGCGGTGAAATCGGCCAACGACGCGGCGACCGCCATCGGCGAGGCCATCGAGGGATCGGAGGCGAAGTTCGCCCGTCGCATGAACCGCACCGCCAAGGCCCTGGGCATGACGCGGACCACCTTCAAGAACATGCACGGGCTAACCGAGGCGGGCCACCTCTCCACCGCGCGGGACATGACGATCATGGGGCGACACCTGCTCTATGACTATCCGCAGTACTACAACCTCTTCTCGCGCGTCACTGCTGACGCGGGCGTGCGCAAGGTCTCTCACACGAACCGCCGCTTCCTGAACGATTACCGCGGCGCCGACGGGATCAAGACGGGCTACACGCGGGCTGCGGGCTTCAACCTCACCGCCTCGGCAGAGCGCGGCAACGAGCGGATCATCGTCACCGTCTTTGGTGGCAACTCCACCTCCTCGCGCAACGCCAAGGTGGCGGAGCTCATGGACCTTGGCTTCCGCCGGGCGCCCTCGCGGGCGCCACTGCGCAAGCCCACCCCGCCCTCCTACGGCAGCGGCGACGGCCCCCAGGGCAAGACCATCCGTCTGCACCTTGCCGTGAAGGAATCCCTACGGCCGCAGCTTCGTCCGGGCAGCGAACCGCCGCTGCTGGTGGCCTCCGCCACGCCCGTCTTGCCGCCCGAAACCGCCACGCCGGTAGAGCCCGTCGTCTCCAACGCCGACGTGACAGCGGCCCTGCGGGAGGCCGTGAAGGTGCCCGAACCGGCCGCCCCCGTCGCCCCGACAGAGGCGGCCCTCCAGACTGCAGAAGCCCAGCCGGAAGAGACCGTGGAGAAGGTGGCCCTGGCCGCCGCGCGCGTCTCCATCAGGCCGATCATGCGCCCCAGGGGCAGCGCCACCGCCGCCCTGCCCGGCAAGGCCGAAGAGCAGGAGGTCGTCACCCGCGTTTCCACCTCCGGCGGGCGGCACTGGGGCGTCAACGTGGGACGCTATCCCAGCCGCTACGCCGCCGAAAAAGTGCTGCTAAAGACGGCCCTGGCGGAGATGGACACCCTCGACGGCACCCTGCGTAAGGTGGTGCAGCGTCCTCAGGGCTTCGATGCCAACTTCCTCGGCATGACGCGCGACAGCGCCGATCTGGCCTGCCGACGGCTGAACGCCCGCAACATCGCCTGCTTCATGGTCGGCCCCAGCTCATGATCCCTCGGGGTGGCCCACGGCCCCCCTTCCCTGCCGCCTGAGCCAGGCTACGAATGCCTTGAGCGCGGGCCGCAAGACCCCTGGCCGGGTCACGATATGATAGCCCTTCTCGTCCCGTTCCTCGCGGTGCAGGACCCGCAGTCGCCCCGCCGCGATGTCCCGCTCCACGAAGGCCTTCACCGTCACGGCCAGCCCCTGCCCATCGCGCGCGCCATCCAGAAGCAGGTTGCCCGGCACCTGCATGAGCCCACCCCGCGAGGGGCCCAGAACACCCTTCTCGCGCAGCCAGTTGGTGCTCTCGGTGGTGCCGTACTCCTCCAGCCAGGGAAAGCGGCCCAGCGCCTCGAGCGGCGGCAGGGCTCCCTCCCCAACCAGCGCGGGCGCGGCCACCACCACCATCGGCGAGCGCAGCAGCATCTCGTTCTCCAGCCCCGGCCAGGGCCCCTGGCCATAGCGGATTGCCATGTCCACTCCCTCTGCGCTGAGGGAGACGAGGTTGGCCGAGGGGTCGATCGAAAGATCCACGCCGGGGTGGCGCGTCCGGAAATCGGGCAGCCGCGGCATCAGCCAGGAGGCCGCGAAGGTGGGCGTGGTGGAGATATGCAGGGGCCTGTCGTCGCGGGCTCCGGTGATCTCCTCACAGGCCTCGATCATGTCGGCAAAACTCTGGGACAGGGCGCGCGCCAGGGTGTCCCCCGCCTCCGTCAGCCGCAACTGGCGGCCGGAGCGGTCCAGCAGGGCGACACCCAGGTGCCCCTCAAGCGCCCGCAACTGCTGGCTGATGGCCGCGTGGCTCACGCCCAACGCCTCGCCCGCGGCCACGACGTTGCCACCTTGCGCGAAGGCGGCAAAGGCCCGAAGGGCCGACATTGGGGGCAGGTTGCGCCATCTCATCCGAAAGCCCTGCTTACATCAGCCGATTTTCCATGACTCGCATCATCGGCGGGATTGCCAATATTGCAAGGGCACACCCAAAGGATCGGAGGATCGAGATGTTAAATATCTATGCAGCCAGCTTCTTCACCGCCACGCGGATGGACGATCCGCAGCTTCGCGAGGTGCCGCCCGCCAAGGGGCAGAAACGCCGCCGCTGGTTCGTCCGGCCCGGACGGACCGCCCTGTCCCTCGACAAGCTCTAATATGCGCACCGCACCTGTCACCGGACGGCCCACTCTCTCGCTCGTCCAGAGCATCAAGTGGGTCGCCTCCCTCTTCCAGATCGCGGGCTATGGCCTGACGGCCTACGAGATCACGCCGCTGAACATCCAGTTCTTCCTCGTCGGGCTGGTCGGCTGGTTCGCGGTCGGGCTGCTCTGGCGCGACCGGGCCATCGTGCTGATCCACCTCGTGGCCCTCGCCGCCATGCTCTCGGGCCTGGCGGGCGGCTGAGGGGTCAGGCGGTGGCCTGTAGCAGCGTCCGGGTGTAGTCGGTCTCGGGCGCCTCGTAGAGCCTGTCGGCGGGGCCATACTCGATCACGTCGCCCCGCTTCATCACGATGACCTGGTGCGACATGGCCCGCACCACCTTCAGATCATGACTGATGAAGAGGTAGGCCAGACCGTACTTGCGCTGGAGCCGCCGCAGCAGATCGACGATCTGCACCTGCACCGTCATGTCGAGCGCAGAGGTCGGCTCATCCAGTACCAGCAGCCGGGGCCGCAGCACCATGGCGCGGGCGATGGCGATGCGCTGGCGCTGGCCGCCGGAAAATTCGTGCGGGTAGCGGTCCATCGTCGCGGGATCGAGGCCCACCTCCAGCATTACCTCGTGCACCAAATCACGCTGTTCGCGCTCGGGATCGACCTTGTGGATGTTCAGCCCTTCCGAGATGATCTGGTAGCAGGTCATGCGCGGGCTGAGCGAGCCGAAGGGATCCTGAAAGACGATCTGCATGTCCTTGCGCAGCCGCCGCAGCTGCCGCGTGGACCACTTGCGCACATCCTCCCCCATGAAGGTGATCGCCCCCTCGGAGGAGATGAGCCGCATGATGGCAAGCGCCATGGTGGTCTTGCCGGAACCGGATTCACCAACGATGCCCAGCGTCTCGCCCGCCCGGACGGAGAGCGTCGTGTCGTTCACCGCCTTCACGTGGCCCACGGTGCGGCGCAGGAGCCCGCGCTGGATGGGGAACCAGACCTTGAGATTATCGGTCCGCACGATTTCCTCTGCCCCCTCGGGCACGGGTTCGGGCTCACCCGTGGGCTCGGCGCTGAGGAGCTTCTTCGTGTAGGGGTGCTGCGGGTTGTCGAAGATCTCGCGGGTCGCACCCTGCTCCACGATCTCGCCCTGCTGCATGACGCAAACCCGATCCGCGATGCGGCGGACGATGCCGAGGTCGTGGGTGATAAAGAGAAGGCCCATGCCCTCGCTGTCCTTCAATTCCTTCAGCAGGTCGAGGATCTGGGCCTGGATGGTCACATCGAGCGCGGTCGTAGGCTCGTCGGCGATTAGCACGTCAGGCTTGTTGGCAAGCGCCATGGCGATCATCACGCGCTGCCGTTGCCCCCCGGAGAGCTGGTGCGGGTAGGCGCCGAGGCGGCTTTCGGCGTCCTGAATGCCGACCCGCTCCAGAAGCTCGAGGATGCGCGCACGGGCCGCCTCACCCGCCAAGGACTGGTGCAGGGCCAGGCTCTCGCCCAGCTGCTTCTCAATCGTGTGCAGCGGGTTGAGCGAGGTCATCGGCTCCTGGAAGATGAAGCTGATGTCGTTGCCACGCACCTTGCGCAGGAGCGCCTCGTCGGCACCGATCATTTGCTGCCCCTCGTAGGTGACGGAACCCTCTACCTGGGCGCTGTCGCCCAATAGGGAGACGGTGGAGAGGGCCGAGACGGACTTGCCGGACCCGGATTCGCCCACCAGCGCAACGGTTTCGCCGCGGTTGACGTGGAAGGACACGCCCTTCACCGCGCGGGTCAGCTTGCCGTCCTGCCGGAAGGAGACGGAGAGGTTCTGGACGTCGAGCAGCGGGGTCATAGGGGCTCACCGAGATACTGTTCCGCCCGGCCCAAAGGCCGGGCAGCCCCCGACCGCCCCCATGGGCGGGGGCTTCTCCCCCGCCCGCGGCCGGGGGCAGCCCTCTGCTGCAAGAACATTGCGCTGAAGTTAGTTGAGGTAGTCACGAGAACGTCTTCCTCGGATCGAAGGCGTCGCGGATGCCTTCAAAGATGAAGACCAGCAGCGACAGCATGATGGCGAAGGTGAAGAAGGCGGTGAAGGCGAGCCAGGGCGCCTGCAGGTTCTGCTTGGCCTGCAGGGTCAGTTCTCCGAGCGAGGGGGCGGAAGAGGGCAGGCCGAAGCCCAGGAAATCGAGAATCGCGAGGGTCGAGATTGTCCCGGTGATGATGAAGGGCAGCATCGTCAGCGTCGCCACCATGGCGTTGGGCAGCATGTGGCGGAACATGATCGTCATGTTGCTCACGCCGAGCGCCCGCGCCGCCCGCACGTATTCGAGGTTCCGCGCCCGCAGGAACTCCGCCCGCACGACGCCCACGAGCGATGTCCATGAGAATAGCACCAGCAAGAAGACCAGCAGCCAGAAAGATCGGCCCAGGATCGCGAACATGATGATGATCACGTAGAGCGACGGGGTGGAGGACCAGATTTCGATGATGCGCTGAAAGATCAGGTCGAGCCAGCCGCCGAAGAAGCCCTGCACGGCGCCCGCAATGATTCCGATGAGGGAGGCCAGACCCGTCACGATCAGCGTAAAGAGGATCGACAGCCGGAAGCCGTGGATCACCCGCGCCATCACGTCGCGCTTGGTGCCGTCAGTGCCCAGCCAGTTCTGCTCGTTCGGCGGCAGCGGGGCCGCGCCCGGGCGGTCCACGGCGGTGTCAAAGGAGTAGGGGATGATGGGCCAGAGGGTCCAACCTTGCGCGATCTCCTCGCCCTCGATCACGCCGTCCTGCGCATCCTCGATATAGCCCTCCGGGTCATCGAAACAGGCATCAAGCCCACCGGTCACGATCAGGCACTCCACCTCCGGGTCGCGGTAGACAGCTTCGGTCTGGAAATCACCGCCGAACTGGGTCTCCGGATAGAAGTTGAAGATCGGCATGTAGTAGTCGCCCCGGTAGTTCACCAGGATCGGCTTGTCGTTGGCTACGAACTCCGCAAAGAGCGAGATGCCGAAGAGGATCGCAAAAATCCAGAGCGACCAGTAGGCGCGCTTGTTGCGCTTGAAATTGCGCCAGCGCCGTTGGTTCAGGGGCGAGAGGGCGAAGCGCTTGGGCCCCTCGGGCACCGGGGGCGGCGCATCCATGCCGGGGGATTTCTGCGGCAGTGGGTCACGTTGGGCGAGATCGCTCATCCTTCCCTCCGCTCGAAGTCGATGCGCGGGTCCACCAGCACGTACATGAGGTCCGACAGGATGCCGACGATGAGGCCGATCAGGCCGAAGATGAAGAGCGTGCCGAAGACGATCGGATAGTCCCGTGCCACCGCCGCCTCGAAGCCAAGCCGCCCCAGACCGTCGAGCGAGAAGATGGTCTCGATGATCAGCGAGCCGCCGAAGAAGACCCCGATGAAGACCGCCGGGAATCCCGCGATGACGATCAGCATAGCGTTGCGGAAGACATGGCCGTAGAGCACCTTCCGCTCCGACAGGCCCTTGGCGCGGGCGGTCATGACGTAGTGCTTCTTGATCTCGTCGAGGAAGGAGTTCTTCGTCAGCAGCGTCAGCGTCGCAAAGGCCGAGATTGTGGAGGCGAGCACAGGCAGGGTGATGTGCCAGAAGTAGTCACCGATCTTGCCCAGCAGGCTGAGGTCTTCGAAGTTGTCCGAGGTGAGGCCGCGCAGCGGGAAGATCTGGTAGTAGGAGCCGCCCGCAAAGAGCACCAGCAGTAGGATGGCGAAGAGGAACCCGGGGATGGCATAGGCCGCGATGATGGCCCCCGAGGTCCAGGTGTCGAAGCTGGTGCCGTCCTTCACAGCCTTGCGGATGCCCAGCGGGATGGAAACGAGATAGGCGATGAGGGTGGACCAGAGCCCCAGCGTAATGGAGACCGGCAACTTCTCCTTGATCAGCTCGATCACGCTGATGGAACGGAAATAGCTCTCTCCGAAATCGAAGCGCATGTAGTTCCACATCATGTTGATGAAGCGCTCCACCGGCGGTTTGTCGAAACCGAATTCGCGCTCCAGCTCCTCGATGAACTCGGGCGGCAGGCCCCGGGCCCCGACATAGTTCTCGTTGCTGATAGCCTCGGCGCTGCCCGCGTCCTCGCCCGCCCCGGCAAAGCCCGAGAAGACATCACCGCCGCCCTGAATGCGGGCGATGGCCTGCTCCACCGGGCCGCCGGGCACGAACTGCACCAGGGCGAAGTTGATCAGCATGATCCCGAACAGCGTCGGAATGATCAGCAGCAGCCGTCTGAGAATATAGGCGCCCATGGGGTCCGCTTACCTCAGCGCACCGGCTTGGCGGAGCATTTCAGCCTTCTCTTCCTCGTACCACCAAAAATCCAGGTAGCCGAGCGCGTAGGGCGGGATCTCGGGGTGGCCGTACTGGTCGTAGTAAGCGACCCAGTGGGTGTCATTGTACCAGACCGGGATCATGAAGAACTCGTGGCGCAGGGCGCGGTCCAACGCCTGAAGCGCGGCCTGCTCCTCCTCGCGGCTCTCGGCCCGCAGGGAACGTTCGATCAGGGCATCGACAAGCGGGCTGGCGAGGCCGGCGGGATTGAAGAGCGAATACTCCGCATCCTCCGAGCCAAAGCGCTGCATCAGGCCGGTGCCCGTGCCCAGGAAGGCGGCATAGCTGTCGAAGACCATGTCATAGTCGCGGTCCCGCTCGCGCGAGGTGTACTGCGAGGCGTCGACCTTCTCGAGCACGGCGTCGATGCCCATGGCCTCAAGATTGGACATGAAGTTCTCCACCACAGCCGCGAGAGTGGCGGAGCCGGCGGAGTTGAGCAGGAAGGTCAGCCGCAGCGGCTCACCCGCGGCGTTGCGGCGCATGCCGTCATCGCCCACGGCCCAGCCCGCCTCGTCCAGCAGGCGCATGGCACGCCGCGCGTTGCGCCGGTCCAACAGCCGTTCGGGGCTGGAGGTGTGGGGCATCAGCGCCTCTTCGGTCAAAAGCTCGGGTGGCACCAGGTCCCCGAGCGACTCCAGAATCTCGCGCTCAGCCCCCTCGGGTACACCCGTGGCCATCAGGGGCGTGTCCTGGGTGAAGGAGGCACGCTGCTTGAAAAGCCCGTACTGGAGTGATTCGTTGGTCCATTCGAAGTTGAAGGCAAGCGCCAGCGCTTGGCGCACCCGCTTGTCCTGCAGCACCTCGCGCCCGAGGTTGAAGATGATGCCGCTGGGCGTCGGCGGGGAGCCGTCGGGCAGCTCCTCCTTCACGACAAAACCTTCCTGCACCTTCGGGAAATCATAGGCCGTGGCCCACTGCTTGGAGTTGCCCTCAGCCCGGAAGGTGTACTCACCTGCCTTGAAGGCCTCGAAGGCGGAATTCTCGTCACCAAAGTATTCGATGCGGATGCGGTCGAAGTTGTTGCGGCCGACGTTGAAGGGCAGATCGGCGCCCCAGTAGTCGGGGTTGCGCTTGTAGACGATGCGGCGGTTCACATCGACCTCTTCGATCATGTAGGGGCCGGAGCCGGGCGAGGTTTCCAGGCGGCTTTCGTCCAGTCGGGCACCGCTCTCCTCGTACCACTTCTTGGACCAGGCGGGCACGCCACCCACCTGCTCGATCAGGCTGCGGCGCGAGACGCCGTCGGCGAAGTAGAACTTGATCGTGTGGTCGTCGATCACCTCGACCTTGGGGATCAGCTTGCGCACGGCGTCGGCGTAGGACTTCAGGCCCTGGTCCAGCAGCAGGTTGTGCGAGAAGGCGATGTCATGGGCCGTCACCGGCTCCCCGTTGGAGAAGCGCGCCTCGGGCCGCATGTAGAAGATCACCCACTCCTTGCTCTCTGGGTACTCGAGGCTCTCGCAAAGCAGGCAGTAGTATTCGCCATAGACATCCGCCGGGGCGGCGGCGTTCACGCCCTCACCCAGGAGGCTCTCGTACATGACGGTGGAGAGCGCACCGCCACGCCCTTTGCGGCTGTAGGGGTTCATCGAATCGAAGGTGCCGAGCGTGGAGAGCGAGATTTCCCCGCCCTTGGGCGCGTCGGGGTTCACGTAGTCGAAGCGCTCGTAATCTGGCCCGTACTTGAGATCGCCATAGAAGGAATAGCCGTGGCTCTTCACCGTGTCCTGGGCCGCCACGGCCTGGGCAAGCAGCAGTCCGAGGCCAAGGCAGAGCAGCGAGAGCAGGCACTGACGGGCCAGCTCCTGGGGGCGGCGGGCGATCGTGCGGGCGCGGGCTCTCCTCATCGGGGGTCTCCTGTCGTTGGCCTGTCGAATGTCATTCGATGTAAGCTAACGGGGCTGCCTGCCAAGAGACAAGTTGCAAACATGTTATGTTCGCCTGCCCCATAAGAAAAAGGCCGCCCGATTGGGCGGCCCTTCGCTGAGGTCGTCTCGGAGGTCAGTTTCCGAGGCTGTCGAGGTAGGCGATCACGTTCGCTCGGTCCGTCGGCTTGTTCAGACCGGCAAAGCCCATGGTGGTGCCGGGCGCCCAGCCCTTGGGGTTCTCCAGGAAGCCGTTGAGGTTCTCGACGGTCCAGTCGCCTTCCTTGTCCGCCAGGGCGCCGGAGTAGCTGAAGCCGTCCACGGCGGCGATGTCACGGCCGACGACGGCATAGAGGTGCGGGCCAACGGCATTGGCGCCATCTTCCACCTTGTGGCAGGCGGAGCACTTGCGGAAAACGCTCTCACCCTTGCCTGGGTCGGCCTCGGCCATCAGGGCGGCAAAGTCGATCTCTTCCTCGGGCTCGGCCTCTGCGGTCTCGACTTCGATCACGTAAGATGCCTCGCCGTGCAGTTCCGCGTGATAAATCTCTTCCGCGACCCACTTGCCCAGCAGCAGAACCAGCCATGCGCCGAACAGGCCGGCGGCGACTTTTGTGATCGTCATCGTATCGAACATAGGAAGGGTCCACCTTCTAATTGGTCTTGGTTTGGCGGGTATCTATTGCTTTCCCTTCGCGCAAGCAAGGTGTAGTTAGCGCGACCAAACGCCCACAAGTGGCGATTGCATTGGGGTTCTCCGAGATGAATGCACAGACCAGCCCGCGCATCGCCTTCCAGGGCGCCCTCGGCGCCTATAGCCACGAGGCCTGCCTGCAGGCCCGGCCCGACATGATTCCCGTGCCCTGCACGACCTTCGAAGGGGTCATCCGAGCGGTGAAGGAAGGCCGCGCGGACCTGGCCATGCTGCCGGTCGAAAACACCACCTACGGCCGCGTCGCCGATATTCACCGCCTCCTGCCGGAAAGCGGGCTGCACATCATCGGCGAAGCCTTCGTGCGGGTCCGTATCGCCCTCATGGCACTGCCCGGCGTGCCCCTGGACGAGGTGCGCCACGTCCGCGCCCATCTGGTGCTCCTGCCCCAGGCGCGGGCGTTCCTGAATGCCCGTGGCATCACCTCGGAAGCCGCCGCCGACAGTGCCGGCGCCGCGGCGGACCTGGCCGCCTCTGACCTGCGGCACGAGGGTGTCCTCGCCAGCGAGGTGGCGGCGGAGATTCACGGTCTGGAAGTTCTGGCGCGAGACATCGAGGACCAGGACCACAACACCACCCGTTTCCTTCTCATGTCGCCCGAGATCGACGAGAGCCGCCGCGCCGAGACCATGCTCACCACCTTCGTCTTTGAGGTGCGCAACATCCCCGCCGCGCTCTACAAAGCGATGGGCGGCTTTGCCACCAACGGCGTGAACATGACCAAGCTGGAAAGCTACATGGTCGGCGGCTCCTTCACCGCGACCCAGTTCTACGCCGATATCGAAGGCCACCCGGAAGACCCCCCGGTGCAGCGCGCCCTGGAAGAACTGGCCTACTTCACCAACAAGCTGGAAATCCTCGGCGTCTATCCGGCCTCGCGCGAGCGCGACTGAGGCTCAGGCCATCTGGCGATAGCGGTCTTCCATGCCCTTGGCATATTCCGCGATGCGCAGCTTGTAGCGCTGCGCCAGCTTCTTCTTGGCCAGCTTCAGGGACTGCACCAGCAGCCGCGCGCTGAGATTTAGCGGCTTCACCTCAAGCTCCACCTTCACCCGCGTGCGGCCCCGCGACAGGGCGATCAGCTCAAAGCTCATCTGGCCCAGCATCCCCGGCGAGGTGCTCTCCAGTACCATCTCATTGGGCCGGTCGTAGGTTACCATCTCGAGCTGTAGCTCGCGGCGCTTGCCGCGCAATTCAAAGACCGCATCCCAAGTCATTCCCGGGCCGGGCACGGTCATCTCGTCCACCCGCTGCACCTCGGCGCCGCGCCGCAGGGCGGCCCTCTCGAAATGTTCGAAATCGCTCAGCATGTCGAAGACCGCCTGGATCGGGGCCTCGATATCTTCGTTCGTGGAAAACTTCATGGGTCCGCCCTGCTGCTCTTGTGAGGGGGGATCGGGCCGCGGTGCCCCTCCCCTTTGCCGACAGAGTATCCTGTCCGAGGCGCCTAGTCCAACCTATCCGCCAGCCAGTGCTCAAGCAGGAAGTGGGCGATGGCCCCCTTGCGCGCTGGCAGAATCCTGGGGTGCTCCCCTGCAAAGGCCGCGGCCATCTCCTCGCGGCTGACCCAGAGCGCATCCTCGATCTCCACCGGGTCGATCTCGATCTCCTCGCTCAGGGCCTCCCCCTGGCAACCGAACATCAGTGAGGCCGGGAAAGGCCAGGGCTGGCTTGAGAGGTAGGAGACCGCACCGACCTTCACGCCCGCCTCCTCGAAGACCTCGCGGCGCACGGCGGCCTCCAGCGTTTCCCCGGGTTCCACGAAACCGGCGAGGAGCGAGTACATCCCCTCGGGCCAGCCGGGGGAGCGCCCCATGAGCACGGAATTGCCATGCGTGATCAACATGATGACCACCGGATCGGTGCGCGGGAAGTGGCCCGCGTTGCAGGCCGGGCAGGTCCTTTGCCAGCCCGCCTGGCGCATCTCGGAAGGGGCCCCGCATTTGGCGCAGAATCGGTGGGCGCGGTGCCACTCGAGGATCGCCTTGGCGGTGGCCGCCAGCTCCGCGTCGCGCGGGCTGAGCCAGGTCATGATGCGCCGTAGTTCGGCAAAAACCTGGTCATCCGCCAACGCCGGATGGTGCTGTTCGCTCGGGTCGAGGAAGGCGCCGACGGTTGCCTCACCCTGGCCCTCGGGCCGCCAGGCGGAGAGATCGGCGGCGAACCGCGGCGCGCCCGCCTCTCGGCCCAGCAGGATCAGATCAGCTGCGGCATCCTCGAGCGCCGGATGATCCATCGGCAGGCGCAGCAGCTCCGCCGGGCGGCTGCGCTTGATCAACGGCTTGCCACGCCAGAGCGCGATGGCGCGCGCATCGGGTTGGGCGCGGGCCGCAGCCAGTGCCTCGGGGTCATTGCGAATTTCTCCCGCCCGGTCGAGCGCGGAGCCCCCGAAGGTTACCGTTTCTGCCAGTTTCATCCTGCCTCCCGACTTTGCTGTCGGCACAGGAGTGCCCCAGACCCGGGGAAGTGACAATGCCACGGCCATTGATCTTTTGGGTGAAAGGGTGCATGACTAAACAACGCAGGGTTGTTTTGGCATGGATGGGACACTTAGGAAGAGCATGAGGGACGATCTGCCAGATCCGCGGGGCCTGCGCCCCGGCAGCGCACCGGCCCGCCGCACCGACAGGGCGGCGGCGACGGAGACCCTGACCCTGCGCATTCTCGCCACCACCGATCTGCACATGGAGCTTCTGGGCCACGATTACGTGGCCGATGCCCCCCTGCCCCACCGGGGCCTGGCGGGCCTGGCGCGGCTCATCGCCGAGGGTCGGCGGGAGGCGGCGGCCATGGGCTATGCCAGCCTGCTGCTGGACAATGGCGACACCCTGCAGAGCGCCGCCCTGGGCGCCGAGTTGGCCCGCGCGCCGGTCGATCCCGCGCTCCACGCGCTCATCACCGCCTTCAACCAGTTGGGCTACGACGCGGTGGGTTTGGGCAACCACGATCTCGACTACGGGCTCGACTACCTGCGAGATGTCGCAGCGGGATTGGAGATGCCGGTGATCGCCAGCAACCTCCTTCTGGCCCGCCCGGGCGCGATCCGGCCTGCCGCTCTCCTCACCTGCGCCCGCCCGGACGGGCAGCGCATCATCGTCGGCCTGGTTTCCGTGTTGCCGGAACAGACGGCAATCTGGAACGGCCACCGGCTTGGCCCGGGCGATGAGGTCACCGCCGCCGCCCCCGCCGTGCGCCGCCGGGTGGCGATGCTCAAGGCACAGGGGGCCGAGGTGATCCTGCTGATGGCCCACCTCGGGATCGGCGGCCACTTGGAGAATGCCGACGCACTCGCCCGGATCGCGGGCATCGACGCCCTCATCACAGGCCACACCCACCGCCGTTTTCCCGGACCGGATCACCTGCAACGGCCCGGGGTGGACCCGGAGCGCGGGATGCTCACCGGTCGCCCCGCCGTCATGCCGGGCCACGCCGCCTCTGACCTCGCCGTGCTCGATCTCTACCTCAGGCGCGAGGGCGAGGAGCCCTGGCGCGTCACCCGGCACCGCGCCCGGCTGCGGCCCAATCCGTCGGACCAGCCCCCCGACCAGACCATCGAAAGGCTCTGCATGAATGCTCACCTGACGACCCGCCGCAGTTTTGAGGTACCGATGGCCCAGACCGCGCGGCCAATCCAGAACTACTTCTCCCTCGCCATGCCGACGCCGACCTGTGCCCTCCTGGCGGCGGCCCAGGCACGCGTGGTGCGGGAGGCGCTGGAAGGTACGCCCGAGGCCGATCTGCCGCTGGTCTCGGCAGCCCCGGCCCATACTGCCGGGGGACGCGGCGGGCCGGATCACTTCCTGCACATCCCCCCGGGTCGGGTGTTGAAGCGCCACCTGGTCGGGCTCGTGCCCTACGCCGATCAGCTCTGTGCCCTGCGGATCAACGGCGCCGGGCTGCGCCACTGGCTCGAGGTTTCGGCCGGGGTTTATCGGCAGTTGACGCTTGAAGGGGGGGATCAGCCCCTGGCCGATTCCGAGGTGCCGCCATTTAATTTCGACACGATCTTCGGTTTGGACTACCGGATCGACCCAACCCGCCCCCAAGGAGACCGCATCCGCGGCCTGCGTTTCGCGGGCGAACTGGTGCGTCCCGAACAGAGCTTCGTGCTGGCCACGCGCCAGTTTCGGGCGGCGGGCGGCGGCGGGCACAGGCCGCTCGAAGCGCCCGACATCCTGCACCGCAGTCCTGTCCAGCTGGAGGAGGCGCTCCTGGCCTGCCTCTCGGACGGCGAAGAACCACTCTGGGCCTCCGCGCGGCCCTGGCGCTTTGCCCTGCCACGAGAAACCCAGGTTCTGCTCGACGTGGCCCCCGAGGCCATGGACTTCATCGGCGCCGTTGCGCACCTCAGCCCCGAGCGGTTGGGCAAGACGCCGCGCGGCTTCGTCCAGCTCAGGCTGACTCTGCCAGGAGGGCCGACGGCTTGCACAGAATGATTCCCTGACCTATATGCGGGATTGAGAGGTTGGTGCGGGCAAGCGCCTCGCCAACCCGGTCAGGTCCGGAAGGAAGCAGCCGCAACGAGTCCCGCTTGGGTCGTTATCAATCTCTCACCTTTCCATCGGCCACAGCCGATGTTCCCCCTCACAGCCGATCCGTCGAAAAGGTATCGCAGGCGCCCACCTGCCCCGTCTCGTATCCGCGCGCGAACCAGGTCGCCCGCTGCTCGGACGTGCCGTGGGTGAAGGTATGGGGCTGCGGCACCCGGCCGGCGCGGCTCTGCAGGTAGTCGTCACCGATCCGGCGCGCCGCATTCAGCGCCTCTTGCAGATCGCCCGGCTCCATCAGGCCCTGCACGTTGGCGGCCCAGATGCCGGAAAGGCAATCGGCCATCAGCTCGAGCCGCACGGTCAGGGCATTGGCCTCCGCCGCACTGGCGCCCTGCCGGGCCTGCATCACCTGGGGCAGGATGCCAAGCTGGTTCTGTACGTGGTGCGCCACCTCGTGGGCGATGACATAGGCGGCGGCAAAGTCGCCCCCGGCGCCCAGTTCGCGGTCAAGCTGATCGAAAAAGCGCGTGTCCAGGTAGGCGCTGCGGTCGGCAGGGCAGTAGAAGGGCCCGGTGGCACCGGAGGCGCTGCCGCAGGGGCTGGAGGTAACGCCGGAGAAGACGACGAGCTGCGGCGGCACGTACTCCCGGTCGAGCTGATCGCGGAAGACCTGGGCCCAGACCTCCTCGGTGGTGGTCAGAACCCGGGCGGAAAAATCTGTCATCGCGCCGTCCCCTTCAGAGACGGCGCGGCTTTGCTCCACCCGCGGGCCGCCGTTCCCCTGCAACAGGGGGCTCACGTCGATGCCGGTGAACCAGCCGATGGCCAGAACGACCAGCACGCCCACCAACCCCAGGCCGCCCGCACGGCCCCGGCCGCCTCGCACCAGGACATTCCCGCTTCGCCTGATCCCCTTGAGCCGCATGACTTTTCCTCCTCCGGGGGTGAACTATATGCCTTACAACGCAGAAGGGGTGCCTCCGGTTCATGAGCAACGGTGACAAGAATGACCTCGCGGAGGACCGCACGGACTGGGCCGAGGACCGGACCATCCTCGCCAACGAGCGGACCTTTGCGGGCTGGATGCGCACCGGTATGGCGGCCCTCGCTGTGGCCATCGGCCTGCGCGCCGTCTTTGGCCCCTTCGAGCCAACCTGGGCGGCGAAAGGCGTTGCCTCCATCTTTATCGTGGCGGCCATCTACATCTTCTGGGCGGCGCACGATGCTGCAACCCGGACGCTCGAGCGGCTGAACGATCACCACGCCCACGCCCAGCCCAACCGGCGGATGCGGGTGATCGCCGTCATCTTCTCCCTCGCCTCGGTGGGGATCGGGGCCATTCTCTGGATGCTCTGACGGCGGGTGCTGTTTACGCGCGCAGGGCGGGCCTCTAGGTTGAAGCCCGACCCGAAGCCCGATTCCCGACAGACGGACAGTTTGATGAGCGACACCGCTGCCTACCGCGTCCTGGCCCGCAAGTACCGGCCGGAAACCTTTGCCGATCTCGTCGGCCAGGAGGCCATGGTGCGGACCCTCAAAAACGCCTTCGCGGCGGATAGGATCGCTCAGGCCTTCATCATGACCGGCATCCGCGGCACCGGAAAGACGACGACGGCGCGGATCATCGCCAAGGGCATGAACTGCATCGGCCCGGATGGTGAGGGCGGCCCCACGACCGATCCCTGCGGGGTTTGCGAACACTGCCGCGCGATCATGGAGGGGCGGCACGTGGACGTGATGGAGATGGACGCCGCCTCCAACACCTCGGTCAACGACATCCGGGAGATCATCGACTCGGTGCACTATCGGGCCGCCTCGGCGCGCTACAAGGTCTACATCATCGACGAAGTGCACATGCTCTCGAAGAACGCCTTCAACGCGCTCCTCAAGACGCTGGAGGAGCCGCCGGAGCATGTGAAGTTCATCTTCGCGACGACGGAGATCCGCCAGGTGCCGGTGACGGTGCTTTCGCGCTGCCAACGCTTCGACCTGCGCCGGATCGAGCCGGAGGTGATGCTGGGCCTGCTGCGCCGCATCGCCGATGCCGAGGGGGCCGAGATCGCCGACGATGCCTTGGCGCTCATCACCCGCGCCGCCGAAGGCTCGGCCCGCGACGCCACCTCCCTGCTCGATCAAGCGATCAGCCACGGCGCGGGCGAGACGACAGCGCTCCAGGTGCGGGCGATGCTTGGCCTGGCCGACAGGGGCCGGGTGCTGGACCTCTTCGATCTGGTGCTCAAGGGGGATGCGGCGGGCGCCCTGACAGAGCTGTCCGCCCAGTACGCCGAGGGCGCCGACCCGATGGCGATCCTGCGCGACCTGGCCGAGATCACCCACTGGGTGTCGGTCGTGAAGATCACGCCGGAAGCGGTGGAGGACCCCACCGTCTCGCCCGAGGAGCGGACGCGCGGCGCCGCCATGGCCGAGACCCTGCCGATGCGGGTGCTCACCCGGCTCTGGCAGATGCTCCTGAAGGCGCTGGATGAGGTCGCCAGTGCGCCCAACGCCATGATGGCCGCTGAGATGGCGATCATCCGGCTGACCCACGTGGCCGATCTGCCCTCACCCGAAGAGCTGGTGCGCAAGCTAGGCAACACGCCCCCGCCGCCCCCCGGTGACAGACCCGGTGGCGGGCCCGGCAATGGCGCGAGCCCGGGCGGCACCCAGATGACGACGAGCGCCCAGGCGGTGCAGCAGGCCCAGGCCCGGATGGCCAGCCGCCCCACCGCGGGCGGGCAGAACCAGGCCCTGGCCCAGAACCCGGACGAGGCCCTGGCCCGCTTTCCCACCTTCAACCACGTGGTCGAGCTGATCCGCGCTAACCGCGATGTGAAGCTCCTGGTGGAGGTGGAAACCACCCTGCGGCTCGTCGCCTACCAGCCGGGACGCATCGAGTTCGTCCCGACAGAGACCGCTCCACGCGATCTGGCACAGCGGCTCGGCCAGCGACTCCAACTCTGGACGGGGAACCGCTGGGCCGTATCCGTGGTGAACGAGGGCGGTGCCGAGACCATCGCCGAAGTGCGCGACGCCAAGGAGAACGCCCTGCGCGCCGAAGCTCAGAACCACCCCCTGATGCAGGCTGTCCTGGAGCGTTTCCCGAAGGCCAAGATCACCGCCATCCGCACCCCCGAGGAGATCGCTGCCAGCGCCGTGCAGGAGGCCCTGCCCGAGGTGGAGGACGAGTGGGACCCCTTCGAGGACGGTTGATCCCGGCCCCCTGCGCCCGCATATAGGCTGAGACACCAGACAGGAGAGAGCAATGCTCAAAGGACTAGGCGCGCTTGGCGACATGGCCGGGATGATGAAGAAGGCCCAGGAAATGCAGGGCAAGATGGCCCAGCTTCAGGAGGACATGGCCAACATCATGGTCGAGGGAGAGGCAGGCGCGGGCCTCGTCAAGGCCACCTGCACCGCCAAGGGCGAACTCAAGGGGCTCGATATCGACCCCTCCATTTTCAACGGCGACGACAAGGAAGTTGTCGAGGATCTCATTCTGGCGGCGATCAAGGATGCCCAGTCCAAGGCGACGGACCGCGCCCAGGCCGAGATGGCCAAGCTGACCGAGGGCATGGGCCTGCCCAAGGACATGAAGCTGCCCTTCTGAGGCAGCCCAGCCCCGCCGCGCCGTGAGCTCCACCCGCGACATCGACCGCCTGATCGAGATGATGGCCAAGCTGCCGGGCCTCGGCCCGCGCTCGGCCCGGCGCGCGGTGCTGCACCTGATCCGCAAGCGCAGCCTGCTGCTCGGCCCCCTCGCCGAGGCCATGCAGCAGGTCGCCGCGACGGCGCGGGAATGCCTGAACTGCGGCAACGTGGGCACCGCCGACATCTGCGACATCTGCGATTCGGAAAAGCGCGCCAACGGCGAGCTTTGCGTGGTGGAGGATGTGGCCGACCTCTGGGCGATGGAACGGGCCGGGGTGTTCAAGGGGCGCTACCACGTGCTGGGCGGCACCCTCTCGGCGCTGGATGCGGTGGGCCCCTCCGAGCTCCGCATCCCCCGCCTGCTGGACCGTATCGAACCCGAGGGCGTCTCGGAGGTGATCCTTGCCCTCAACGCTACCGTCGACGGCCAGACCACCGCACACTACATCGCCGATCAGCTCGAAGGCAGGGTCAGGCTCACCTCCCTGGCGCAGGGCGTGCCCATCGGCGGCGAGCTGGATTACCTCGACGACGGCACCATCACGGCGGCTCTCCGCGCGCGCAAGGCACTCTGAACCGGGCCCGCTGGACAGGGCCCCGGCGCCGGTCTAGGCCATCGCTCCAACCTCAGTTTCGAGTGGAGTTTCCCCATGCGTTTCCCCCTCACGATCCTAGCCGCGGCGGGCCTTCTGGCGGCCTGCGCGGTCTCTTCCGAGGGCACCAACCAACTTCTCCTCAACCGTGACGGCCCGGCCTTCACCGGCACCGCCGGCGCCTCCTGGACAGACGCCGAACTGCAACAAGATGCGGATGACCTGATCTGCCCCGGCGGCGCGACCATCGCCGATCTCAAGATGATGCGCGACCCGACAGGCCAGGCCACCTTCTCGGGCCGCTGCGGCTGAAAGGCCCAGGCAAAAAAATAGGCCGTCTGTTCCTCCCCGAACAGACGGCCCGTTCCGCGCGACGTTTACGTCAGAGGACGATCACATCCAGCGGCGGAAAACCATTGAACCCGACAGAGCTGTAGGAGCTGGTATAGGCCCCGCAGCAACGGATCGTCACTTTGTCGCCCGATTCGAGGGCAAGTGGAAGCTGAATCGGGCGATTTTCGTACAGAATGTCAGCAGAATCGCAAGAAGGGCCTGCCAGAACGCAGGGACCGGCCTCGCCGCCCTCGTGCGGGGTGACAATCTGGTAGCGAATGGCCTCGCCCTCGGTCTCGGCCAGGCCGGAGAAACGGCCAATGTCGAGATAGACCCAGCGGTGCAGGTCATCGGCCGATTTGCGCGACACGAGCATCACCTCGGCGGCAATGTGGCCAGCCTCGGCCACCAGGCCACGGCCCGGCTCCGCCATCACCTCGGCGACCTCGCCAAAACGCTCCTCGACGGCGCGCATGACGGCGGCGGCGTAGGCGCGCGGCGCCTCGATGCTCTGGCCGTAAAAGGCGGGGAAACCGCCGCCCAGGTTCAGGAGCTGCAGGTCGTGCCCGGCATCGCGGGCGGCGTGCCAGAGGCTGGCCACCTGGTCCAGGACCGGGTTCCAGTACTCAGAACGGCGGGTTTGAGATCCGACGTGGAAGGAGAGGCCATAGACCTCGAGGCCCAGGTCACGGGCGAGATCCAGCAGGCCAGGCAGCGCCGAGGGGGCGCAGCCGAACTTGCGGCTCAGCGGCCAGTCGGCCATCGAGTTTTCCACGATCAGGCGCAGGTAGACGCGGGCGCCGGGGGCATGGCGCGCGATCTTCTCCAGCTCCGCGTCGCTGTCGGCGGCAAAGATGGTCACACCGACGGAGTGGGCGTAGGCGATGTCGGCCGCACGCTTGATGGTGTTGCCGAAGGAGATGTTCTCGGGGCGGGCGCCCTGGGCGAGGCAAAGCTCAATCTCGCCGCGCGAGGCGCAGTCAAAGCCGGAGCCCTTCTTAACCAGCAGGCGGATGATCTGCGGCGCCGGGTTGGCCTTCACGGCATAGTGGATGCGGGCACGGCCCAGTCCGGTGGCGAGGGCATCGTACTGCTGGGCCACGCGGTCGCGGCTGATGACCAGGGTGGGCCGGTCAAAGTCGTGCGCGGCAATGTAGGCAGCTGCGGGATCGGCAAAGACGGCGGATGCGGCGCGCAGGGCGCCGGGGACAGTAGCGTTCATGGTCATCTCCAAAGAGCAGAAGGGGGGTAAGCCCCGAAAGTCGTTTCAAGAGACGTTACCGTCGCTACTTAAACGCGGGTCGGATGGGCCGACCGGCCAGAGGCGCGTGCGTTGGCGTCTGAGCGCCATTTACGCTCTCTGCAGATTCACGCAAGACCTTTTCTGACCCTTGGGCAAGTTTTTTCGGCGCGTGCCCCGGGTGCGGCGCGGGGGCCACTAATCTTCCTTTTCCCAGTCCGATCCAATGGCTTCCCGGTCGCGCGCGCGCTCCTCGGCAATCATCTCTTCAGCATCGCGCTTCTCCTCCGGATCGGCCTTTCCAGGGGAGCTTTCCTGCTTCTCCTCGGCGGCCAGGGCCAGGACGAACCACATCGGGAAGTGATCCGATCCGATCTTGCCCAGGCGCTCCATCTGGATCAGCCGAAAGCGCGGATCGTGGAAGAGGTGATCGAGCGGCCAGCGCATCCAGGGCATGGTGGCGGAAAAGGTGTTGTAGAAGCCCCGGCCCACGCGCGGGTCCAGCAGGCGCGAGAGCCGCTGGAAAAGCCGCGTGGTGGTGGACCAGGCGACATCGTTCAGATCGCCGGTGACGATGGCAGGCAGGGGATCCTCCGCCGCCTCAAGGCCGACCTGGGCGATCTCGCTGTCACGGCCCACCGTGTCATGGTGCGGCACCGGCGGTTCAGGGTGGACGACATAGAGCCGGATGGCTTCGCCATTGCGCAGTGTTACACAGGTGCGGATGGAGGGCACGCCCTCCACGATCAGTTCGCGCACCCGGGTGTCGGACAGCTCCAGCTTGGAAAGCAGGTGCAGGCCGTAGCCATTATCGCGCGGCACCTCCACGCGGTGCGGATAATCTTCGGCGAGGGCCTCGTTCAGGGCTTCGATCCACTCGGCATCGGTTTCGATCGCCATGACGAGGTCAGGCTGGCGCTGTCGCACCAGATCGATCAGCCGCCCGTACTCGCGGTTGGACATCTTGACGTTGGCGGGCAGCAGACTGATCCGTGCGCCCGCATCTGCCTTGAGGCTGTCAGACGCCTTGAGTGTTTGGCACCGCCAAAAGGGGGTGAATTTGGCGACGTAAATGGACTGGACCAGCGCCACGAAGAGCAGGATGGCCAGGCCGAGCGCCCCCAGGCCGCCTGGCTGAAGAAAGAACATCAGCGGCAGCAGGATCAGGGTGATCAGGAAAACCTGCTCGCGGGGGAAGGCCAGGCCGCGGACCGCACCGTGGGGGAACTTGCTGAGCGGCAGGAGCGTCGCCAGCAGCATCGCCCCGGTCAATATCCAGATTATCGTCAGCGTCAGGCCCACCTGTCATCCCCCTGCCATCATGGTCTTGCGAAAGCCAAAGGGACGCCCAAGGGCGGCCCGCGTCAGAGTAACGCAGGCCACCGCCCCGCCGTTCCGACGGAGCGGGGAAAAGAGAGGATCAGGCGCGGCTGTCCTCTTCCTCGTCCTCTTCGTCGTCCTTGCTGTCGGGCAGCGAGAAGAAGCTGTCGGCGTCCGAGTAGTCGCTGCGCTCGGTGCTCTCTTCTTCAGGTTCGCTGTCGTCGCCGGAGAGGGTGAAGGTCTCAAGCCCTTCGATGGCGGTCGGCATCTTGGGCTCGGCCTCCATGCCGAGGCTCTGCTCGGTGCTCACCAGCTTGCGGCGCTCGTCATCGCTCATCACCTCGCCCTGGGCCGCCTTCTTGGCGGCGGCCTTCTGCACTGCCTGGTCCAGCTCGGACTGCTTGCAGAGGCCCAGCGCCACCGGGTCGATCGGCTGGATGTTGGCAATGTTCCAGTGGGTCCGCTCGCGGATCGCCTGGATCGTCGGCTTGGTGGTGCCCACCAGTTTGCTGATCTGGCCGTCGGTCAGCTCGGGGTGGAACTTGACCAGCCAAAGAATCGAAGCGGGCCGGTCCTGACGCTTGGAGAGCGGCGTGTAGCGCGGGCCGCGGCGCTTCTCCTCGCCCTGGGCGGCGGCGTTGAACTTGAGCTTCAGCTTGTGGGTCGGGCTCTGCTCGGCGCGGTCAATCTCTTCCTGGGTCAGCTGGTTGTTGGCCACGGGATCAAAGCCCTTGACCCCGGCGGCCACGTCGCCGTCTGCGATGCCCTGCACTTCAAGCTCGTGCATGCCGACAAAATCGGCGATCTGCTTGAAGCTGATGGTGGTGTTGTCCACCAGCCAAACGGCGGTGGCCTTTGCCATGATCGGTTTTGCCATTTTCGTGTCTCCTTAAGAACGCACTTTTCCCGTCGCCTGAAAGGGCTGTCCCGGGGGCCGGAACGGTTTCCATTGTGGGGGAACTCGGGGGCCTTATAGTGATCCGCGCCCGATAAGGAAAGAGTGAATGCATCTGCCCCGCGCGGCCCTCCTGGCGGCCCTGCTTGGCCTGCTGGCCACCCTGCCCGCCCGCGCCGACCGGGCGGGCGCCTTCGACTACTACCTGCTGTCGCTCAGCTGGTCGCCCAATTGGTGCGCGCTGGAGGGCGACGCGCGAAGCTCACCGCAGTGCGCGGACCAGAGCGGCCACGGCTGGATCCTGCACGGGCTCTGGCCGCAGTACGACCGCGGCTACCCGGAGTACTGCCAGACCGCCGCGCGCGCGCCGAGCCGCGCCATGACCGCCGCCATGGCGGACATCATGGGCACCTCCGGGCTGGCCTGGCACCAATGGAAGAAGCACGGCACCTGCACGGGCCTCGCAGCGGAGGATTACTACGCCCTCTCGCGGCGCGCCTATGCGGCGGTCACCCGCCCCGCGATCTTCCGCCAGCTCGGCCGCCCCGTCGAGCTGCCTGCCCGGGTGGTGGAAGAAGCCTGGCTAGAGGAAAATCCCGGGATCGAC
The DNA here is from genome assembly GCA_965212515.1 of Sulfitobacter sp. Classification (GTDB taxonomy): domain Bacteria; phylum Pseudomonadota; class Alphaproteobacteria; order Rhodobacterales; family Rhodobacteraceae; genus Sulfitobacter. The sequence goes on along the minus strand of OZ243122.1, from coordinate 2,313,112 downwards.
GCCGAGGGGCTGACCGTCACCTGTCGCCAGGGTCACATTCAGGAGGTGCGCATCTGCCTTTCGCGGGAACTGGAGTTCATCACCTGCGGTGCCGACGTGCGGCGGGATTGCACCCTGGAGGATGCCCTCTTCACGCCGCTGCGCTGAAGAGCCATCGGGGGCGGTTGCCCGCCCCCGGCCCGGGTCAATCGGCGACCTTGAGAACGATTTTCCCGATATGGCCGCTGCTCTCCATCCGCTCGTGGGCGCGGGCGGCCTCTTCCAGCGGGTACTCGCTGTCCATCACCGGCGCCACGCGGCCGCTTTCCAGCAGCGGCCAGACCTTCTCGCGCAGGCTCTCCGCGATGCGCGCCTTGGCCAGATCGCTCTGCGGCCGCAGGGTGGAGCCCGTCATCGACAGCCGTCGGGTCATCAGGGTGGCAAAGTTCACCTCGGCCTTGGGCCCCTGGAGGAAGGCGATCTGCACCAGCCGCCCCTCCTCGGCCAGCGCCTGGAGATTGCGGGCGATGTAGCTGCCGCCGACCATGTCGAGGATCACGTTGGCGCCGCCCTCGGCCTGCATGACGTCGACAAAATCCGTGTCGCGGTAGTTGATCGCCGCTTCCGCGCCAAGCTGGACGCAGGCTTCGCATTTGCTGTCCGTACCCGCCGTGGCAAAGACGCGGGCGCCGAAGGCCCGGCCAAGCTGAATCGCCGTCGTGCCAATGCCCGAGGAGCCGCCATGCACCAGGAAGCGCTCCCCGGCCTGGAGGCCGCCACGGTCGAAGACATTGGTCCAGACGGTGAAGAAGGTTTCGGGCAGGCAGGCCGCCTCCTTCAGACCCATTCCCTTGGGCACCGGCAGGCAGTGGGCGGCGGGGGTGGCGACATATTCGGCATAGCCGCCGCCGGGCAGGAGCGCGCAGACCTGATCGCCCACCTGGAGCCCTTCGACCCCGGCGCCCAGGGCCACCACTTCGCCCGCGCCTTCGAGGCCGGGCAGATCGCTTGCTGTGGGAGGGGGGGCGTACATGCCGGCCCGCTGCAGGGCGTCGGGACGGTTTACCCCGGCATAGGCCAGCCGGATCACGACCTGGCCATGGCCCGGCTCCGGGCGGGGCCTTTCGGCAAGCTGGAGGACCTCGGGCCCTCCGGCCTTGGTGATTTCGACGGCGCGCATCGTCTGGGTCATGTCATCTCCTCATTAACCGTTCCGACGCGCACCATAGGGCCTTGATCCCGGCCCTGCACCCCCAATCGGGGCATGGCCGGGGGCCGCGCGTCAGGACCGCGAGAGGACGGCGTTGGGCCGTGCGCGCGCCAGGCCCGCGGTGATCAGACCGGCCAGAACCGCCTTGATCATGTCGCCCGGAATGAAGGCCGTGACCAGCATGGCGGTTTCCAGTGGGCCCTTCTGCAGGGCCACCATCATGCCCGCGATGCCGAAGAGGTAGAGCACCACGATGCCGCCCAGGATGGAGGCGGTGATGGCGGCGAAGGTGACCGACATGCGCTCGAACTGCTCCATAAAGAAGCCCGTGGCGAAGGCGGCGACCGGGAAGCCGATGACGAAGCCCGCAGCCGGGCCCGCCAGGACACCAAGACCACCGCGGCCGCCGGCCAGCAGCGGCAGGCCAATGACGGCGAGGACGACGAAGAGAAGGGCCGCGAGCCCGCCGCGCTTGGCCCCCAGGACCGTACCGCACAGCATGATGCCCAGGCTCTGCGCCGTGATCGGCACGCCGAAGCCGAGGGTCAGCTTGGGTACCACGCCGAGGGCGGCGACGAGGGCGGCAAAAAGGGCCACCAGGGTAAGGGAACGTTCCATCACTATCTCCGTGAATTTCTTGTGGCGAAAGCGATAAGGGCGGCCCCTTCATGCGTCAAGTCAGGTCCCGCCCCTTGCCCTGAGGGCCTCGGCCACCCTTTCCGCATCGTCAATCGCCAGGGTTGCGAAGGGCAGGATGATTCTCCAGCCCACCCGGCGGCGGCTGCGGGCCCGCCAGGATTCCATCAGCATCTGCGCCTTGTCGGTCAGCACCGGGACGAAGCGCACCACCAGGGCCAGCGCCAGGGCCACGCGCTCCGGCGGCAAGCCAAGGGGGGCCAGGGGGCGGCAGAGCCATTCGACAAAGCGGCTCATGTCTCCGAGCCGGGTTGTCATGGTGACAAGGTTGGCCAGGCCGACGGCCAGGACGAGGCGCAGCAGGATCAGCGCCCCCTCCCGCCATTCGCCGATGATGAGGTGCCAGATGCCGATCAGAATGAAGAAGGGCCAGAGCATCCGCAGCCGTGACAGGCCGGTGCGGAAGAAGAGCTTGCCCGGCAGGGCATAGAGGCCAAGCAGCACCGCCAGCAGGCCGAGCTGCAAGGGCAGGGACTCGATGGCGAAGAGGCCCGCCGTCGCAATGCAGAGCAGCCCCAGCTTCAGCCCAGCGGGCCACTCGTGCGCCCGGGTTTCAACCGGCGAGGTCAGCGAGATCATCACCCTCTCCGATCTGCAACATACGCTCCGTGAAGGCTGAGAGCACCGGCGCGGCATCGCCCTGGCGCTGGATGCGGCCCTCGTCGAGCCAGACGAGGTGCTCGTAGTTTTCCACCATGCGGGGATCGTGGGTGATCATCACGATGGTCTGTTCCAGTCCATCAAGCACGCGCTGCAACTGGCGCGTGGTGGGTATGTCGAGCCCTGCGAAGGGCTCATCGAGGATCACCAGCCGTGGCTCCATCACCAGAACGGCCATCAGGCAGACCAGCTGCCGCTGCCCCTGCGAGAGCTGATGAATCGCCGCCTTGGCCCAGTGGGCTTTCCCGAAACGGTCCAGGATCGCCGCAACCTCCTGCGCAATGCGCTCCCGCGGGCGCTTCATCTGCGCGAGGCCAAAGCCGATCTCCTCTTCCACGGTGGGAAAGATGATCTGGTGATCGGGGTTCTGAAAAAGGATGCCGACCCTGCCCAGCGCCGCCTTACGATCCTTCGCCACCTCGATGCCGTCGATCTCCAGGTGGCCCGCCTCGGGCGGCACGAGCCCCGCCAGCAGCCGCGCCAGCGTCGTCTTTCCCGACCCGTTGCGCCCGACGAAACCGATCCGGCGGGCCCGCGTGTTGAGCGTGATGTCCGACAGGATCGTCTTGCCCTGGGTGGCATAGCTAACCTGGCGCAGGTCGATGAGGGGCGGGTCGAAGGTCATGGCATCCGGCGGCTACGTCTGTTGCCGGTGTGCTAGCAGGACTGGGCTGGAAGTAAAGCTTGGGCTGGCGCCGGTCCGTCACGTCGCGAGGGGAAGCGCCTTGGCACTGACAGCTGTTTTGGTGAGGTTGAGAAAGCCCCTCGCCTACGGGCCGGGGCGCCAGCTGCCGGGCAGATCGTCCCGGGGAAAGCGCGCGGGCGCCTTGACCCGGCCTGCCAGCCAAGTGGGCCCGGCCAGAAGCGCCGAAAGCGCCGGGTTCTTGCGAACCTGGGCCTTCACCTTCTCGATCTGCATCACATTGTCGATCCGCCGGTCGAGGAATGCCCAGGTGGCCGCATTGTCCAGGCTGTCGTCGCCCAGCCAGTAGAGCACCGTGGCGCTGTAGACACCGGAGAGAGTGCCCCGCTTGGTGTACCAGTTGATGTCTTCCGAGGTGTCGCCCAGCGCCTCCCAGATGCGGTCGCAGGTGCCCCAGATCAGCTTGGCCCCGTCCGGCGCCAGGTGCGGCAGAGCAAAGAGCGTGGTGCCCCGGCGCACCGCTTCCTTGTTGTCGATCACCTCGATGCGCAGCTGCACCGCGCGGTTGATCTTGTCGCGGAAGCGCAGGTCGGCCATGGGTTCCGTCTTGAGGGCGGCGACCATCTTCTCGTCGCCCCGCTGGTGATAGGCGATGGCCAGGTCCACTGCGCCGCGCGGGCAAACGGCGTGCGCCACCGCGGCGGCCACGCCGCTGTCGCGCACCGCGGCCTGGAAGGTGGGCGGTGTCCAGCCGTCAAAGGCGACATGGGGGATGGCCGCCTCGAGCAGGGCATCCTTGGGATCGGGCGTCTCGGCTTGGCTCATGGCTGCTCCTTACTGTGCGTCAGAGACTCGACAAATGGTTCTGAGGTTGATATAGGGCCACTTCCTGCAATTCCTTGCAACTTTATCCAGAAAGGTGGTGACAACCACATGCAGGTTAGTGTTCGCGACAACAACGTCGATCAGGCGCTCCGTGCCCTGAAAAAGAAGCTGCAGCGCGAAGGCGTCTTCCGCGAAATGAAGCTGAAGCAACATTTCGAGAAGCCCTCCGAGAAGAAAGCGCGCGAGAAGGCTGAAGCGATCCGCCGTGCCCGCAAGCTGGCACGCAAAAAAGCGCAACGCGAAGGTCTGATGTAATCAGATCCGGCATGCGCCGTGAAATTGGGACCCCCGCCAGGCCTTGCCTGCGGGGGTTTTCTTTTGCGCTTCAGAAGGGGTCGGGCGGCCGGGCACCAGGCCCCCAACTGCCCGGATCGGGCAGGCCGACGCTGGCCCAGGCCTCCTGCAGGACCCGCGATTCCGCCGTGCGGGTGCGCGGCAGATCATCAAGGATGTCGATCCAGGGCATCTGGCTTTCGACCCCGCTGTGGGTGCCGGGCGCCTGCTGAGCGGCCTCCTCCAGCGCCGGGGTGAATATGACGAGGTAGGCCGCCTCCTTCGGGCGCAGCAGCCGGTAGGTCAGGCTGGCGCCGCAGGTGGCGCAAAAGCCCCGCTCCGCGATCGGCGAGGAAGCATGGTAGCGCGGCGCCTTCCCGGGAAAGGTGACGGCGGCGGCGGGAAAGGCCGCCCAGGTGCTGAAGGCGGAGCCGCTGAAGCGCTGGCAGATGCGACAATGGCAGTAGCCCGAACTGATCGGCGGGGCCGTGATCTCGAAGCGGACCTCACCGCAAAGGCAGCTGCCGGTGATCGTCGAACGGTTCAGCAGGTCTTCATCGAAGTCGAAAAAGCCGCCCGATGCCCCCGGTGCCGCGCGGGTGAGGTAGACATGCATCGGCGCGTCCGTCGCCTTCAGCCGCCGGTGGCCGCCGTCTTCAAGCGGAATATCCAGCTTGCCCCGGATCTGGGCCATCACGGCATCCGAGACGGCGATGCCACCGGGCTCGGCCATGGCCTCCAGCCGCGCGGCGGCATTCACGCCCTCGCCCAGCAGATCCTCTCCCTCCATGAGGACATCTCCCAGGGCAATCCCTATCCGCAGCTGTAGGGGATCGGCCCCTTCGCCCGCCCGGGCCTCCAGCGCCATGGCGCGCTGGATGTTGAGGGCGCAGCGGGCAGCTTCGAGCGTGCTGGAGAACTCGGCCAGGAAACCATCGCCCATCGCCTTGAAGACGCGCCCGCGGCAGGCGCCCACCTGCATGTCGATCACGTCCCGCCGAAGTACCGCGATCCGCGCCAGGGTGTCGGCCTCGTCGCGCGACAGGCGCCCGGCAAAGCCCACCACGTCAATCGCCATGATCGCCGCCAGCTTGCGTTCCATGGTCCTCTCCCCCGCTTGGCTTTCGCAACAGTATCGCACGAAAGGCCAGGATTCGCGGAATCGGATGGTCCCTCAGCTCCCGCCGCGGCCAAGGATCATGTCGCTGGCCTTTTCCGCCATCATGATGGTGGGGGCATTGGTGTTGCCGCTGGTGATGGCGGGCATGGCCGAGGCATCGACAACGCGCAGCCCGCCGACTCCCCGGAGCCGCATCTGGGCATCGAGCGGCGCGCCGTCGCCCCCCATGCGGACGGTGCAGGTGGGGTGAAAGATCGTCGTGCCGATGTCGCCCGCCGCGCGGTCCAGGGCCGCGTCCTCCAGCGCCTCGGGTCCCGGTTTCATCTCCTCGGGCGCGTAGCGGGCCATAGGCGCCTGGGCCATGATCTCGCGGGCCTGGCGGATGGCATCCCGCGCCACGCGGCGGTCCCCCGGGGTGGAGAGGTAGTTGGGAGCAATCACCGGGGGTGCTGTGGGGTCGGGCGAGGCGATGCGCACGGTGCCGCGGCTCTCGGGCCGCAGGTTGCAGACGGAGGCCGTGATAGCCGGATAGTCGTGGAGCGGCTGGCCGAAGGCTTCGAGCGAGAGAGGCTGGACGTGGTACTCCAGGTCCGCCGTCGCCAGATCGGGACGGGAGCGGGCAAAGGCGCCAAGCTGGCTCGGCGCCATGGACATGGGGCCGGTGCGCTTCAGCGCATATTCCAGCCCGATCATCGCCTTACCCCAGAGGCTCGCGGCAAGGGTGTTGAGCGATTTCGCCCCTGTGAGCCGCCAGGCGCAGCGCAGTTGCAGATGGTCCTGAAGGTGGGCCCCCACCTCTGGCTGGTCGAGCGCCACCTCGATCCCCTGTTCCTGAAGCAGCGCCCCCGGCCCGATGCCGGAAAGCTGCAGGATCTGCGGAGAGTTAATCGCCCCCGCCGAGAGGATCACCTCCGCCCCGGCGCGGGCCTGGAGCACCTTGCCGCCCTTCTCGTACTCCACGCCCACGGCCCTGCCCCCTTCAAGGATCAGCCGCCGGGTATGCGCCCCCGTCTCCACCTTCAAGTGCGGCCCGGTGGCGGTCCGCAGGAAGGCCTTGGCCGTGTTCATCCGCCAGCCGTTGCGCTGGTTGACCCGGAAGTAGCCGACGCCCTCATTGTCGCCGGTGTTGAAATCATCGACGCGGGGCAGGCCCCAAGCCTCGGCCGCGGCCATCCAATCGTCCAGCAGATCCCAGTGCAGGCGCTGGTTCTCAACCCGCCATTCACCGCCCGCGCCGTGCATCTCGGAGGCGCCCTCGACATAGTCCTCGGACTTCAGGAAGTAGGGCAGCACATCCTCCCAGCCCCATCCCGTCAGCCCCATCTGGCGCCAGCCGTCGTAGTCCGCCGCCTGGCCGCGGAGGTAGAGCATCCCGTTGATGGAAGAACAGCCACCCAAAAGCTTGCCACGCGGATAGAGCAGTTCGCGCCCGTTCAGGCCCGGTTCCGGCGCCGTGCGGTACATCCAGTCAGTGCGCGGATTGCCGATGCAATAGAGGTAGCCCATGGGAATGTGGACCCAATGGTAATTGTCGCGCCCCCCGGCCTCGAGTAGCAGCACCCGATGCCCAGCACCCGAGAGGCGGTTGGCCACCACGCATCCGGCCGAGCCCGCGCCGACGACGATGTAGTCCCAGTTTCCGCTCATACGGGCAGGGCCGATGTCTTGAAGACGGTGCGCAGGGCAAAGCTCGATTGCATCCCCTGCACGCCCGGAAGGCGGGTCAGGTACTGACGATGGATGCGGGCAAAGTCCTCCGTGTTCTCGGCCACGACCTTGAGCAGGTAGTCGGCGGACCCGGCCATCAGATGGCACTCCAGCACGTCCGGGATGCGGGCGACGGAGCGCTCGAAGGCGTCGAGAAGATCGTCCGCCTGGCCGCGCAGCGTGATCTCGACAAAAACCGTCGTCGGCATGCCGAGCTTGCGCGCATCGAGCTGGGCGACGTAGTTTTTGATGTAGCCCTCTTTCTCCATTCGCTGCACGCGGCGGTGGCAGGCCGAGGGGGAGAGGTGGACCTCCTCGCTCAGCTCGGCGTTGGACATTCTGCCGTTGCGCTGAAGCGCACGCAGGATACGCCGATCAATCTCATCCAGGCTCATTCACGCAATGCCTTCGCGTCGTTCGATTGGTTCACGCAAGGTTATCTCAACGGACGCCAGGGAAGCCAAGACAATTCGCACCTCTTTGCAGGCCGGGTGTCCTAGACTCCGGGCACTTTTCAGCATTGGGGGGAGGACGCCATGAAGATCGGTTGCCCGAAGGAGATCAAACCGCAGGAGTTCCGCGTGGGCCTGACGCCCGGCACGGCACTGGAGGCAGTGAACAACGGCCACGAGGTGATCGTGCAGAAGGGCGCGGGCGTGGGCGCGGGCTTCGAGGATGCCGATTACGAGGCGGCGGGCGCGCGGATCATCGACACGGCGGAGGAAATCTTCGCCGAGGCCGAGATGATCGTGAAGGTCAAGGAGCCCCAGGCGGTGGAGCGCAAGATGCTGCGCGAGGGCCAGCTCCTTTTCACCTACCTGCACCTGGCGCCCGATCCGGAGCAGACGAAGGACCTGATGGAGTCAGGCTGCACCGCCATCGCCTATGAGACGGTGACGGACCGCATGGGCGGCCTTCCCCTGCTGGCGCCGATGTCGGAAGTCGCGGGCAAGCTGGCGCCCCAGGTCGGGGCCTGGACCTTGCAGAAGGCCAACGGTGGCCGCGGCGTTTTGATGGGCGGTGTGCCCGGCGTTGGCCCGGCGCGGGTGGCCGTGATCGGCGGCGGCGTCGTTGGCACCCACGCGGCCCGTGTGGCGGCGGGCATGGGCGCCGAGGTCACCGTGCTGGACCGCTCGCTGCCCCGGATGCGCTACCTGGACGATGTCTTTGGCGGCACCTTCACCACGCGCTATGCCTCGGCCCAGAACACCATCGAGTGCGCCCGCGAAGCCGACATGATCATCGGTGCGGTTCTCATCCCCGGCGCCGCCGCGCCAAAGCTGATCACCCGCGCCCAGCTTTCCGAGCTAAAGCCAGGGGCAGCGCTGGTGGACGTGGCAATCGACCAGGGCGGCTGCTTTGAAACCTCGCGCGCCACCACCCACCAGGATCCGATCTACGAAGTCGACGGGATCATGCACTACTGCGTCGCCAACATGCCCGGCGCGGTGGCCCGCACCTCGACCATCGCGCTCGGCAACGCCACCATGCCCTTCATGCTAGAACTGGCCAACAAGGGCTGGCGCCAGGCCTGCGCGGACGACGAGCATCTCTTGAACGGGCTCAACGTGCACGCGGGCAAGCTGACCTACCACGCCGTGGGCATGGCTCTCGGGATCGACGTCCTCTCGCCGCGTCTCGCGCTGAAGGCCTGAACTGGCGGGACCGGGTAAGGCCCGGTCCCTGCCGCCTCAACTCTGCTTCTTGAGCTCGTCGCGGATCTCGATCAGCAGGTCCACCTGCGAGGGGCCCGATTTGACCTCGGGCGCCACCTCGTCCGGCTTCTCGGCCGCTGCCTTGATGCGGTTCACCATCTTGACCAGCATGAAGACGACGAAGGCGATGATGAAGAAATTGACCACCGCCATGACGAAAGCCCCGTAGGCAAAGACGGAGGCCCCGGCCTCGCGCGCCACTTCAAGGGAGGCGCCCGCTGGCACGCTGCCCGCCAGGACGGCGTAGTGATCCGTGAAGTCGATGCCGCCGGTGAAGAGGCCGATCACCGGGTTGATCATGTCCTTGACCAGCGAACTGACGATGGCCGTGAAGGCGGCCCCGACGATGATGCCGACGGCCATGTCCATGACATTGCCCTTGGCGATGAAGTCTCTGAATTCCTGTATCATTTCCTGTCCCTTCTTCTGCGCGGCCGGGGCTATTCACCGCCCTCTCGGAGGCCGCCGCACATGCCATAGCACAGGAACGCACAGGCGCCGCCCTGTTAATCGCAGGGCAAATGCCTATGTCTTGGGACAATCGCAACGACAGGAGCCCCCCATGGCCGATCTCTCCGCCTTCCCGATCACCAACAAATGGAAGCCGACCAACAGCGACCTGTTGCAGCTCTACGCCTTCCCGACGCCGAACGGGGTGAAGGCCTCCATCATGCTGGAGGAGACGGGCATCCCCTACGAGGCGCACAAGGTCACGCTGTCGGATGAGGACGTGAAGAGCCCCGAGTTCCTGTCGCTCAACCCCAACAACAAGATCCCAGCGATCATTGATCCGAACGGACCCGAGGGGCCGATCGGGATCTTCGAATCCGGGGCCATCCTGATCTACCTTGGCGAAAAGTCGGGCCAGTTCATGGGGCGCAACGCCGCCGAGCGGGCGCACGTGATCCAGTGGTTGATGTTCCAGATGGGCGGCCTGGGGCCGATGCTGGGGCAGCTCGGCTTCTTCTACAAGTTCGCCGGTTCCGAGTGGGAGGACAAGCGCCCGCAGGAACGCTACATCAATGAAGCGAAGCGCCTGCTGAACGTCCTCAACCTCGAACTGGCAGGCAAGGAATGGATCGCCGGGGAATACTCGATCGCCGACATGGCCATCGCGCCCTGGCTGCGCGCGCTGGATTTCTACGGCGCCAAGGAGGCTGTCGGTTGGGAAGAGCACACCAACCTCGTGGACTACCTGGAGCGCTTCACGGCCCGCCCGGCGGTCCAGAAGGGCCTGGTGACCCCGCCGCGCGATTGACCCAAGCCGGGGCGCTCAGGCCGCCCCGCGCACCTCTTCGGCGATCTTTTCAGCCATCATGATGGTGGGGGCGTTGGTGTTACCCCCCACCAGCAGGGGCATGAGGGAGGCATCGACCACCCTCAGCCCCGGCACCCCGTGCACACGCCCGCCCGCGTCCGTCACGGCCATCTCGTCCTCCCCCATGCGGCAGGTGCCAACGGGGTGATAGATGGTATCGGCCCGGCGCCGGATGTCAGCCTCGAGCGCGGCATCGCTGCCGTCGTGGGGATAGAGCTTGGGCCCCCGCCAGGGAGCCAGCGGTGGCGCCTCTAGGAGCGCCTCCATCTGGCGCGCGCCCCGCATCAGCACTTCGAGGTCTCGCGGATCGGAGAGGTAGCCGGGATCAATACGAGGCGCATCTGACGCCCGATCCGAGTGCAGCCCGACCGTCCCCCGCGACTGCGGGCGCAGCACGCAGACATGGCAGGAATAGCCGTGGCGGAAGTGGATCTTGCGCATGTGGTCATCCACGATTCCCACGACGAAGTGCAGTTGCAGATCGGGCCTGGGCTGGCTCGGGTCCGACCTGAAGAAGGCCCCGCCCTCGGCGAAGGGGGTCGCGAAAAGGCCCGTGCCGTCCTGCCGCCATTGCAACCCGGCGCGCGCCAGGTCCATCAGTCCCGCCGGGTTGAGCCCTACCAAATCGCGTCGCTTGGAACGGTAGCTGATCACGTAGTCCAGGTGATCCTGCAGGTTCTGGCCAACGCCCGGCAGCTCGCGCTGAACCGCGATTCCATGAGCCGCCAGCTCGTCCCGCGGGCCGATGCCGCTGAGCATGAGGAGCTGCGGAGAACCGAAGGCACCGGCGCTGAGGATCACCTCGCGCGTCGCCACAAGGTGCTCCGTCTTGCCGCCCCGCTTCACGACGACCCCCGTGGCGCGCGCCTCTTCCAGCAGCAGCCGCTGGGCCGCGCACTTGGTCAGGATGGTCAGGTTGGGCCGCCGCCGCACCGCCTGGGGGAGATAGGCGGCAGCGGCGCTGCACCGCTCGCCCCGCTGCGGCCCTTCGTGAAACTGGGTCACCTGGTAGGGGCCCGCGCCCTCCTGCTCCTTGCCGTTGAAATCGGGGTTGTAGCGGATCTGGAGGTGGCCCGCCGCTTCCACGAAGGCCTCGGTGATGGGGCGCGGCTCGGATTGGTCGCCAACCTGAAGCGGCCCCTCGGCGCCGTGCAGCGGGTCCGCCCCGCGCGCGTTGCCCTCAGCCTTCAGGAAGTATGGCAGCACGCTCTGCCATTCCCAACCTTCGGCGCCCGCTTCGGCCCAGGCGTCGTAGTCATCGGGGTGGCCGCGCACGTAGAGCATGGCATTGATCGCGCTGGAGCCGCCCAGCGCCTTGCCCCGCGGCTGGAATCCGCGCCGTCCGCCGAGGCCCGCCTGGGGCTCGGTGCGGAAGGCCCAGTTGTTGATCTTGGGCCGCCCCGAGACCATCGCGGCCACCAGCGCGGGCGCGCGGATCAAGAGATCCCGTCCCGCGCCGCCGGCCTCAACCAGGCAGACAGTGACGTCCTTGTCCTCGCTCAGCCTGCTGGCCATGACACAACCGGCCGAACCGCCGCCCACTACGATGTAGTCGAACTTCATCAATCCCTCCCCTTTGTGAGGGAGGATAGGCACGCGTCACGATTCCCGCCAAGCGGGGCGTCGCGTCAGCCGGGCAACTGGCCCGTCAGAACATACTGGAGAATTTCGACCACCTGACGCGGCTCCTCGGCCACGGCGAGGGCGGCGGCGTCCACCTCCTTAAGGGCGTGGGCGTGGTCCGGCCCGTGCAGGACGATCAGCGCCTTGCCCATGGCCGCGGCATAGCCCGCATCGAAGGCCGCGTTCCACTGCTTGTACTGATCTCCAAAGCGGACCACGACGACGTCCGCCTCCTCGATCCCCTTGCGGGTGCGGATGGCGTTGATCTGGGCGCCCTTGCGGTCATGCCAGAACTTCTTTTCCTCGGCGCCCAGAATGGCAACGCCGCAATCATCGCTGGCACCGTGATCGGTCACCGGGCTGGAGAAGGACACCTCGAGGCCCTTCGCGCCCTCGATGATCTGTTCGCGCCAGTCGGTGTGGATTTCGCCGGAAAGATAGACGTTCAGGTGCATGGGCTGTCCTTTCTTGCTGAGCCACGATCTGGGCCGCGCTGCGCGAAATTCAAACCGGGGCGTGGGCCGCCCCGGTCCGTGCTTGCGCCCCCGTCAGCCGCGCAGGGCGCCGCCGGTGGCCTTGGTGACCTTCTCGACAACCTTAGTGGCCACGGCCTCGATGTCCTTGTCTTTCAGGGTCTTGTCCTTCGGCTGCATCCGAACGGTGATGGCAAGGCTCTTCTTGCCCTCGCCCAGTGATCCGCCGATGAACTCGTCGAAGACGCGCACCTCCTCGATCAGCCCCTTGTCGGCGCCCATGGCCGCATTGACCAGCGCCAGGGCCTCAACCTCGGCATCCACGACGAAGGCGAAGTCCCGTTCCACCGCCTGAAGATCGCTGCTGTCGAGCGCGGGGCGCGTGGCGCCGGACTTGCGCGGCTGCGGCACTTCTTCGGGCCAGAGGGTGAAGGCCATGGCCGGGCCCTTCACGCCCATCTCCTTGAGTATGCGCGGGTGTACCTCACCGAAGATGCCGAGCACCTTCTTGGGGCCCAGGCAGACCATGCCGTGACGGCCCGGGTGCCACCAGTCGGCGGCGCCGCGCAGGATCTGGACCTTGGCAGGCGCCCCCATGGCGGCCAGGACAGCCTCGGCATCGGCCTTCACGTCAAAAACGTCGACCGCGCGGGCGGCGCCGTGCAGATCCTTGGGGCCGGTGCGGCCCACCAGCAGGCCGGTGACGAGCAGGTGCTCCTCCGTCGGCTCGCCGCCGTGGAAGGCCGGGCCCACCTCAAAGAGCGCCATGTCGGCATTGCCGCGCGCCTGGTTTCGGGCCGCGGCCTGAAGAAGACCGGGCAGGAGCGCCGGACGCATGTGGCTCATGTCGCTGGAGATGGGGTTCTCCAGCATCGTCTCGTCCGTACCGCCGCCGAAGAGCGCAGCGGAGGCCCTATCGATGAAGCTGTAGGTGACGCACTCGTTGTAGCCCAGCGCGGCACAGGTCCGCCGGGCCGCCACTTCCCGGCGCTGGATGGGCGAGAGCACGGGACGCGGCACGCCATCGGTGACCCGCGGCAGGGGCTGGCCTTCGAGCTTGGTCAAGGAGGCGATGCGGGCCACCTCCTCCACGAGGTCGGCCTCACCCTGAACGTCCGGGCGCCAGGTTGGCGGCGTTGCCATGTCGCCTTCGAGCGTGAAGCCCAGGGCCTCCAGGGTGGCGCGCTGGGTCTCGGCTGGGATCGACATGCCGACGAGGGACTGCACCCGGTCCGTGTCCAGCCGGTAGGCGCGGGTCACGTCCGGGATGTCACCGGCCTTCACCACCTCAGAGGGCTCGCCGCCCGCGTGCTCCAGGATCAGGCGGGTCGCCGCCTCGATCCCGTGGGGCGTCCAGGCTGGATCAATGCCGCGCTCGAAACGGTAGCGGGCATCCGAATTGATCTTGAGCGCGCGACCCGTGTAGGCGGTGCGCACCGGATCGAAGTAGGCAGCCTCGAGAAAGACGTTGGTGGTTTCCTCGGTCACGCCGGTGGGCAGGCCGCCCATCACGCCGCCGATGGATTCCACGCCCTCGGCGTCGGAGATCAGGGTCATGCCCTCGTCGAAGGTGTATTCCTTCTCGTCGAGCCCCGTCAGGCGCTCGCCCCCCTTGGCGCGGTGCACGCGCAGGGCATTACCGGCGACCTTGTCCGCGTCGAAGACGTGCAGCGGGCGGTTGCGGTCGAAGGTGAAGTAGTTGGTCACGTCCACCAGGAACGAAATCGGGCGCAGGCCGATGGCACGCAGGGCATCCTGCAGCCAGCGCGGTGATGGGCCGTTCTTCACGCCGCGGATCAGGCGCCCGTAGAAGACCGGGCACTGGTCTAGTGTGTCCGGGTCGATGGTGACGCTGATCGGACAGGGGAACTTGCCTTCGACGGGCGCAACATCGTCCGTCTTGAGCGTGCCCAGGCCGCGCGCCGCCAGATCGCGAGCGATGCCGCGCACGCCCAGCGCATCGGGGCGGTTGGGCGTGATGCCGATCTCGATGACCGGGTCCACCTTGGTAGGGTCATGCGCCGCCAGCCAATCCACGAAGCGCTCGCCCACCTCGCCGGAGGGCAGCTCGATGATGCCGTCGTGCTCGTCCGACAGCTCCATCTCGCGCTCCGAGGCCATCATCCCGAAGGACTCGATCCCGCGGATCTTGCCGACGCCGATTGTGGTGTCGATGCCCGGCACGTAGACACCCGGCTTGGCCACCACCACGCGGATGCCCTCGCGCGCGTTGGGCGCACCGCAGATGATCTGTTTCACACCCTCGTCGGTCTCCACCTGGCAGACCCGCAGCCGGTCCGCATCGGGGTGCTTCTCGGCGCTCTTCACGTAGCCGATGGTAAAGTCACGCAGGGCCGCGCCACGGTCCTCGACGCACTCAACCTCGAGGCCGAGGTCGGTCAGGGTCTCGCAGATTTCCTCGATGGAGGCCTCTGTCTCCAGATGCTCCTTGAGCCAGGAAAGGGTGAATTTCATCGTCGCGTCCTCGTGGCACCTATCGGCGCTTCGGTAGCGGGATTTGCGCCCGGGTTCAATGCGGGGTTTGGTTGGGGCGCGCCCGCTTAGGGGTAGCGGGGCGTCTGGCCCATGAGCTGATCGAGCTGCCAGCCGATCCAACCGTGGGGGATGAAATGACCCCCGGGATGAAAATCGAGCACCACCCGGCCCTTTTCGCAGGGCCAACTGCGCCGCGTCAGGGTCAGCCACTCCACCGCCTGCCACGCCTCGGGCGCCGTCGCCGCGCCGCATTTCAGCGCCTCGCGCCAGAGCCGGACGGGATGGGTCACCTCCCCGGCTGGGCCATAGGGAAAGGGCAGGACGCCATCGGCAAACCCGTAAACCTGCCGCACCTCCAGCGGCGCCTCGGGGCAGTCACTATCCTGCGGCAGAGTGCCCGAGATCGCCAGCAGCGCCGCCACGCCCTCCCCCGCCTCGCAGGCAAAGCGCCAGGCCATGGCGGCCCCGTAGGAGTAGCCCGACACAAAGAGCCGCTCGCGGTCCAGCGGGTAGCGCCGGGCCAGATCCTCGAGCACCGCGTCGGCGAAGGGCACGTCAGCCCCGCCGACTTGCCAGAAGCGCCAGGTCCGGCCCTCGCCGTTGGGCGCCACCAGCAGAACGCCGCGCCGCCGCGTGTGGCCCGCGATGCGCCTGTGGTTTACGATCAGGTCCCCCTGGCGGCCCCAGCCGTGGAAATGTAGCAGTACCGGCAGGGGGCTTGTGCCATCCCAATCGTCCGGCAGGCGGTAATGGTATGACCGCTCGCCCAGCGCGCAGGGTTCCGCGCCACCGCAGCCATTGGCGAGAAGCGGCAGAGGCACGCTAAGAAGCAGCAGGCAAAGGAAACGCAGAACCATGCCCCGAGCCTTGGCCGGGGCAGGTCCGCTTGTCACCTCACAAAGGCGCCAGCGCCTGGATCAGCGGGACAGGCCACCGTGCAGGTTCGGCTGATCCAGGCTCGCAAAGCCATAGTGCCGCAGCCAGCGCAGGTCGCTGTCGAAGAAGGCCCGCAGGTCCGGGATGCCGTATTTCAGCATGGCAATCCGGTCGATCCCCATGCCGAAGGCAAAGCCCTGCCACTTGTCCGGGTCGATACCGCCGGCGGCCAGCACCTTGGGGTGCACCATGCCGGAGCCCAGAACCTCCATCCAGCCGTCGCCCTCGCCGATGCGCAGTTGGCCGTCGACCCAAGAACACTGGATGTCCACCTCGGCCGAAGGCTCGGTGAAGGGGAAGTGCGAGGCGCGGAAGCGGGTCTTGATCCCATCGATCTCGAAGAAGGCGGCAAAGAATTCCTCCAGCACCCACTTGAGGTTCGCCATGGAGATATCCTTGTCGATCGCCAGGCCCTCGACCTGGTGGAACATGGGCGTGTGGGTCTGGTCATAGTCCGCCCGGTAGACGCCACCCGGACAGATGATGCGCAGCGGGGCGCCCGCCTTTTCCATGGTGCGGATCTGCACCGGGGAGGTGTGGGTGCGCAGCACGTGCGGCGGGCGATTATCGCCCTCGGCCCGGTGCATGTAGAAGGTATCCATCTCGGCCCGCGCGGGGTGGTGGCCAGGGATGTTCAGCGCGTCGAAGTTGTACCAGTCGGTGTCGATGCGCGGCCCTTCGGCAACCGAGAAGCCCATCTCGGCGAAGATCGCGGTCAGCTCCTCCGTCACCTGGCTGACGGGATGGATGGAGCCCTGGCGCTGTGGTCGCGTCGGCAGGGTTACGTCGAGCCATTCGGCACGCAGACGCTCGTCGAGGGCGGCATCTTCCAGCGCTGCTTTCTTGGCCGACAGGGCGCTGTTGATCTCGTCCTTCAGCGCGTTCAGCGCCGGGCCCGCCACCTGGCGTTCCTCCGGGGTCATCTTGCCCAGCTCGCGCATCTTCAGCGCCACTTCGCCCTTCTTGCCGACGGCGGCGAGGCGGATCTCCTCCAGCGCATTCTCGTCGGCGGCATCGGCAATCCGGCCAAGGTATTTCTGCTTGAGATCGTCCATGACGGGCCTTTCGAAATCGTGTCGACAGACTGCTAATGGCAAGCGCCGCCGGGTGCAAGTTGCACGGCCGGTCAGCCCCCCTGCCCCGGCAGCAGCCAGGCCCGCAGGTAGTCCTCAAGCCGCCTCTCCATGCCCGTCTCCTGGTGCAGGGCACAGAAGTGCAGCGCCATGACCTGAATCAGGAAGGCCTGAAGACCCTCAGCCAGCATCTGCGGGCTGACATCATCGCGGAAGGGCCCCTTCTCCAGCCAGCGGCCCAGAACCTGGTCGAATCGTCCGAAGGTGCTGGCGATCGGGCCGATCTCCTCGGCGAGGGCGGCACCGGAATGGCGCAGGATCACGTCAAAGACGTAGCGCTCACAGGTCATGAAGTGCATCAGCGGACACAGAGCCGCCACCAGCTCCGCCACTGAAGTCGGCCTCGGGCTGCTCTCGATCCGGTCAAGATGGGCGTCGATGCGGGCACCGATCAGCTGATCCATCAGGGCATCCTTGTCTCGGAAGTGGGCAAAGAAGGTGCCCTTGGCCACCCCCGCGGCGCGCACCACCTCCTCCACCCTCAATGCCTCGAAGCCCGCCGCTTCGATCTGCGCTTCGGCCGCCGCCAACAACCGGGCGCGGGTTTCGAGGGTACGTTTCTGAACTGCTTTCACCATGAGGATCTTCTCGCACGAAAAATGACCGGGGTCAAATTTATATTGACCGCGGTCAACTTTGCGACTACCCAATAATGACCACGGTCATTTTAGGGAATCACATCATGAGAAAACGCATCTTTGTCCTCAACGGTCACCCCGCCGCCCGCTCTCTCAACCGCACCCTGGCCGAAACCTACGCCAGTGCCGCCCGCGCCGCGGGGCACGAGGTGCGGCTCAGCCACATCGGAGAGATGGAGTTCGATCTCGACTACGGGTTCGCGGGCTATGCCGAATCCAAACCGCTGGAACCGGCACTCGAAGGGCTTCTGGCAGACATCGAATGGAGCGAGCACGTCGTCATCACCGCGCCGATGTGGTGGGGCAGCCTGCCCGCGCGCCTCAAGGGCGCGATCGACCGCGCCTTCCTGCCGGGGCGCACCTTCGACACACGAGTGCCGACCGGCAAGATGCCCAAACCCATGCTCTCGGGACGCAGCGCGCGGCTCATCCTGACGGCGGACACGCCCAAGTGGTTCCTCTCGCTGGTCTACTCCAGCCCGATCATCCACCAGCTACGCGGCCATATCCTGCGCTTCGTCGGCATAACGCCCGCGCGGGTCACCTACTTTGCCGGGGCCAGCCACCCAAAGAAAGGCCGCGTTGAGCGCTGGATCGGCAAGATCGAGCGGCTGGGCCTGTCGGCGGGTTGAGCCCCCAAACGAAAAGAGCCGCCCGGTGGGGGCGGCTCAACAATCTCGAAGCGGTGGCGCTTACTTCGCCAGGGCGTCCTGGGCGGACTTCACGATGGCGCCGAAGGCTTCGGGCTCGTGCACGGCCAGATCGGCCAGGACCTTCCGGTCCACCTCGATCCCGGCCAGGGTTAGGCCGTTGATGAAGCGGCTGTAGGTCAGGGCTTCGTCGTGGCTGCGGACCGCGGCGTTGATGCGCTGGATCCAGAGCGCGCGGAAGTTCCGCTTGCGGTTCTTGCGGTCACGGGTTGCGTACTGGTTGGCCTTGTCGACCGCCTGGGTGGCAACCTTGAAGACGTTCTTGCGGCGGCCGTAGTAGCCCTTGGCGGCCTTGACGATCTTCTTGTGACGGGCGTGGGTAACGGGACCGGTTTTAACTCGGGGCATCTCGGTTCTCCTTCAAATCAGCGGTCGTAGGGCATGTAGCCCTTGATGATCTTGGCATCTGGCTCCGACAGGACTGTCGTGCCGCGCGCGTCGCGGATGAACTTCTTGGTCCGCTTGATCATGCCATGGCGTTTGCCGGCCTGACCCCCGATGACCTTTCCGGTCGCCGAGATCTTGAAGCGCTTCTTGGCGCTCGACTTGGTCTTCATCTTAGGCATTTCCGTCTCCGTATCTTGAGTGCGGTGAACACGCGACTCGGCATGCCACATCGGCCGGACGCGCGGGTTGAGAGGCGCCGTATAGGGGCAGCGGCGGGCTTTGGCAAGGGCGAATGAGACGTTCGGGTGGTCTATGGCATGTAGCGCGCCAGCACCCGGGCGAAGACGTCGGGCACTTGGTCGATGGCATAGCCCCCCGGGCTCGACTGCATGGCATAGAGCACCATCCCGCCGCCCAGAAGGACCGTCACCAGTGAGGCCCGGGGCGCCCGCCTGTCCGACAGGGCGGAGAGGATCGAGGGTATGGATAGAAGGCAGATCACCAGGCCGACGACCAGTGCAAGATCAGGGTCCATGGGCCGCGCCCTCCTCCAACCGACTGGCGGCAGCCTATTCCGGATCGGAGGCGTAAATCAAACTTTCATCGCAGGGCGCGACGCGCAGGATGTTGGTGGAGCCGGGCACGTTGAAAGGCACGCCGGCGGTGACCACGATCAGGTCCTCGTCCCCGGCAAAACCCTCGGATCGGGCCGCCCGCGCGGCCGAAACCACGGCCTTCTTGAACCGGTCGAGCTCACCGGTGATGACGCAGTTGGTGCCCCAGCTCAGCGCCAGCCGCCGTGCCGTGCCGACAAGCGGCGTCAGGGCGATGATCGGCACGCGGGGCCTTTCGCGGGCCGTCAACAAGGCGGTGGTGCCGCTCTGGGTGAAGCAGCAGATGGCCTTGATCTCGGTCGTTTCGGCGATCTCGCGCGCGGCCGAAACGATGCCGTCGGCCACGGTCATGCGGTCCGCCTTGCGGGAGGATTCGATGATCTCGGTATAGGTTGGGTCCAGCTCCACCTCGGTGGCGACCCTGTCCATGGTGGTGACCGCCTCGATCGGGTAGAGGCCCGCCGCCGATTCCGCCGAGAGCATAACAGCGTCGGCGCCCTCATAGATAGCTGTGGCCACGTCGCTCACTTCCGCCCGGGTCGGCATGGGGCTTTCAATCATCGATTCCAACATCTGGGTGGCCACGATCACCGGCTTGGCCGCCGCCCGGCAGCGGCGCACCAGGCGCTTCTGGATCGGCGGCACGTTCTGCACTGGCAGCTCCACCCCGAGATCGCCCCGGGCCACCATGATGCCGTCGCTCACCGCCAGGATGTCATCGAAGCGCTCCACCGCCGAGGGCTTCTCAATCTTCGACAGGATGGCCGCGCGGCCCCGAGCAAGATCACGTGCCTCGCTCACGTCCTCGGGCCGCTGAACAAAGCTCAGGGCCAGCCAATCCACGCCGAGATCGCAGGCAAACTCCAGATCGGCGCGGTCCTTCTCCGACAGGGCGGCCAGGGGCAGCACCACGTCGGGCACGTTGACCCCCTTGCGGTTGGAGATCCAGCCGCCGATCAGGACCTCGCATTCGGCGAAATCGGGGCCGCAGTCCTTGACCCGCAGGCGGATCTTGCCGTCGTTGACGAGCAGCGTGGCGCCCGGCTCGAGGGCGGCGAAGATCTCGGGATGCGGCAGGCACACGCGGGAGGCATCGCCCTCGGCCTCGTCCAGGTCCAGCCGGAAGGCGGCGCCCTCTTCAAGCTCGGCCCCCTCGCCGCCGAAGGTGCCGACGCGCAGCTTCGGCCCCTGAAGATCCGCCAGGATGCCGATGGTGCTGTTGAGCTTCTCTTCCACCGCGCGGATGATCCGGTGCTTCTCGCGGATCTCATCATGGGTGCCGTGGCTCATGTTGAGCCGGAAGACGTCTGCCCCTGCCTTGTGCAGGGCCTCGATCACCTCCATGGTTTCCGAGGAGGGGCCCAGGGTGGCCACGATCTTCACGTTGCGCAGGCGTCTCATGGTGCGGTCTGTCCCCTCGGGTTCATGGTAGCGGTAACACAAGCCATCATTGACCTAGCCAATCGGGCCTTAGCTGTCAAAGATTTCACAATTGTGGCGGGCCCGCCAGCCCCTCGCGCCGGGCCCCGCCCTTGACAGGCGCGCCGGGGCCGCACAGGTCAACTCAAAAGGAGAGCGCCATGACAGACCAGACCGAGATCGAACTCCAGGCCGCCGCCTTCCGCCGGCTGCAGCAGCACCTGATGGAGGAGCGGACGGACGTTCAGAACATCGACCTGATGAACCTGGCCGGTTTCTGCCGCAACTGCCTGAGCCGCTGGTACCAGGAGGCCGCCAACGCGCGCGGCATAGAGATGGGCAAGGAAGAGGCCCGCGAGAAGTTCTACGGCATGACCATGGAAGAGTGGAAGGCCAAGTACCAGACCGACGCCAGCGCGACCCAGAAGGCGGATTTCGAGACCGCCTTCGCGGAAAACGTCCGCAAGGACTGAGGCGGTGGCAGGGGGCGCTGCCCCCCGCCGCTGCGCGGCGTCCCCCGGAGTTTAGGGGCAAAGCGAAGGGGCGCGGCGCGCCTAGATGGCCGCCTTGCGCATCTCGTCGATGTAGATTTCCCGCAGCCGCAGCGCCAGGCGCCCTGGCGTGCCGTCGCCGAGCTTCTGGCCGTCGATCTCCACCACCGGCATGACGAAGGCGGAGGCGGAGGTGGTGAAGGCCTCGTCCGCCGCGCGCGCCTCTTCGATGGTGAAGGAACGCTCCTCCACCTCCATCTGGGCCTCGCGGGCGAAACGCAGGACGGCGGCGCGGGTGATCCCGTGCAGGATCTGGTTGGAAAGGGCGCGCGTGATGATGCGGTTGCCCTTAACGATGTAGGCATTGTTCGAGGTGCCCTCGGTGACAAAGCCGTCTTCGACCATCCAGGCATCGTCGCAGCCCGCCTTTTTGGCCATCATCTTGCCCATGGAGGGATAGAGCAGCTGCACCGTCTTGATGTCGCGGCGGCCCCAGCGGATGTCCTCGATGGAGATTATGCGCGCGCCCTTCCTGGCTGCCGGGTTGTCCGCCAGGCCCGGCTTGTTCTGGGTGAAGAGCACGAGCGAGGGTTCGGTGGTTTTCGGATCGGGGAAGGCGAAATCGCGATCTCCGTCAGAGCCGCGGGTAACCTGGAGATAGACCAGCCCTTCTTCGATGTCGTTCAGGCGCACCAGCTCGCGGTGGATCTCGAGAAGGTCCGCGTCGCTCACCGGGGCGCGCATGTCGAGCTCCTTGAGCGAACGGGCGAGGCGCAGGGCGTGGCCGTCGAAATCGATCAGCTTGCCGTCCAGCACCGAGGTCACCTCGTAGACGCCGTCGGCCATCAGGAACCCGCGATCGAAGATCGAGATGGTGGCCTCATTTTCCGGCAGGTAGCTGCCGTTCACGTAGACAGTGCGCATGGTCATCCCCAGAGTTCGGCGGCGGGCGGGTGCACCCCCGCGCCATCAAATGTCAAAGCGTGTTCGCGATCCTCCGCCAGGAGCAGCGGTCCGTCGAGATCGGTGATCAGGGCGCCCTGGGCCACCAGCGTGGCGGGCGCCATGGCAAGCGACGAGCCGACCATGCAGCCGACCATCACCGCGTAGCCCTCCGCCAAGGCGGCGCTGCGCAGGGCCAGGGCCTCGGTCAGGCCGCCTGTCTTGTCGAGCTTTATGTTCACCACGTCGTACTTGCCTTTGAGCTGCGGCAGGCTGGCCCGGTCGTGGCAGGATTCGTCGGCGCAGACGGGCACGGGGCGCTCGATCCCGCGCAGGGCCTCGTCCTCGCCGGCGGGCAGGGGCTGCTCTACCAGGGCGACGCCGAGGCGGAGGAGGTGCGGCGCCAGATCGGCATAGACCTCCGCCGACCAACCCTCGTTGGCATCGACGATGATCCGGGCCTCCGGCGCGCCTGCCCGCACGGCTTCGAGCCGGGGCATGTCGTCCGGGGTGCCGAGCTTGATCTTGAGGAGCGGCCGGTGGGCATTCTTCGCGGCCTCGGTGCGCATCTCTTCGGGGCTGGCGAGGGAGAGGGTATAGGCCGTGATCTCGGGGCCCGGCGCGGCGAGGCCCGCAAGCTCCCAGGCCCGCTTGCCGGACCGCTTGGCCTCCAGATCCCACAGGGCACAGTCAACGGCATTGCGGGCGGCGCCCGCGGGCAGGAGGTCAGGCAGATCGGCCCGGCCAAAGGCTTCAGGCAGGCCCGCGATCTGGGCCCCCACGCTCTCCAGCGTTTCGTCGTAGCGGGCATAGGGCACGCATTCGCCCCAGCCGGAGACGCCGCCGTCGCTTAGCCGTACCGTCAGAACCTGCGCCTCGGTACGCGAACCGCGGCTAATGGTGAAGACCTGCGCCAGCCTGAAGGTATCGCGCGTGACCTCGATCTGCATCTCTGCTCCCCTTGCCTTTCCCGTTGCAGGGCCGCCCGCGGGCCGCCCGGCCCCTCCGATAGAGCAGCCGTCAGAGCTTTTCCAGCGCCTCGGCCAGACGGGCCGCGCCCTGGCGGAAGGGATCGACCGCAGGCAGGCCCATCTCCTTCTCCAGGGCGGCGAGGTAGTCCATCGCCTCGGCCTCACTCATGTGCTGGGTGTTGACGGAAATCCCGACAACCTGGCAGGCCGGATTGGCCACCCGTGCCAGCAGAAGGGCGGCATCGCTGACGGCCTGGAGGGAGGGCAGCTGATAGTCCGGCAGGCCGCGCATGTGGGCGCGGGTCGGCTCGTGGCAGAGGATCAGCGCGTCGGGCTGGCCGCCGTGGATCAAGGCCAACGTCACGCCGGAGTAGCTGACGTGGAAAAGGCTGCCCTGGCCTTCGATGATGTCCCAGTGGTCCTCGTCATTGTCGGGCGTCAGGTACTCCACCGCACCGGCCATGAAATCCGCCACGACGGCATCGAGTGGCACGCCCGAGCCGGTGATCAGGATGCCGGTCTGGCCGGTGGCGCGAAAGCTGCTCTTCATGCCGCGCTCGCGCATCGCCTCGTCCAGCGCTAGGGCCGTGTACATCTTGCCGACAGAGCAATCCGTGCCCACGGCCAGCACGCGCTTGCCGCTGCGCTTCTTGCCGTTGGCGATGGGGTACTCGACATTGGGCACCCGCACATCGTGCAGGGTGGCGCCGCTGACTTGGCTCGCCGCCACCAGGTCGTGCTCGTTCTTGAGCAGGTTGTGCAGGCCCGAGGCCAGATCGAAACCCATCTTAAGCGCCTCGATCAGCACCTCTTTCCAGGCCTGGCTGATGACCCCACCGCGGTTCGCCACGCCGATCACGAGGGTCCGCGCCCCGGCTGCCTTGGCCTCCGCGAGGGTCATGTCGGTCAGGCCGAGGTCCGCCTTGCAGCCCGCCATGCGGAACTGGCCCACGGCATTGTCGGGGCGCCAATCCTTGATTCCCTGGGCCACCTTGGCGGCCAACGGGTCCGGCGCGTCGCCGAGGAATAGCAGGTACGGTGTTTCGATCATGTCGCCCCCTTGGGTTCGGTCATTCGGATTCGCCGCATCTTTGACGATTGCGGCCGCAAGCGCATCCCCTTTCCGCCTCCTGCCCGGCGCCCTGCGCAAATCCATCCCGCAAAGCCGATAAGTTGCGCAAGGATCGTGCGCGGCGCAGAAGCGCCGAATGATGCAGGTGCAGAATGCCGCTTGTGGATCAAGGCGCAATTTAATACCAGCCTTCAGCAGATATTCCGCAATAAAATGTCGCAGAGGTGACCCATGTCCTTCCTTATCCAGCCCGCCGCCCCCGCCCGCCCGAACCGCTGCCAGCTCTTCGGGCCCGGCTCCCGTCCCGCGATCTTCGAGAAGATGGCGGCCTCCGAGGCCGACGTGATCAACCTTGACCTTGAGGATTCCGTGGCCCCCTCCGACAAGGACAGCGCGCGCGCCAACATCATCCAGGCCATCGGCGACATCGACTGGGGCAAGAAGACACTTTCGGTGCGGATCAACGGCCTTGATACGCCCTACTGGTACCGCGACGTCGTGGATCTGCTGGAGCAGGCGGGCGAAAGGCTCGACCAGATCATGATCCCCAAGGTGGGCTGTGCCGCCGATATCTACGCCGTCGATGCCCTGGCCACCGCGGTGGAACGGGCCAAGGGCCGCGAAAAGCGGATTGACTTCGAAGTGATCATCGAGAGCGCGGCGGGCATCGCCCACGTGGAAGAAATTGCCGCCGCCTCGCCCCGCCTCAAGGCCATGAGCCTGGGCGCCGCGGACTTTGCCGCCTCCATGGGGATGCAGACCACCGGCATCGGCGGCACGCAGGAGAACTACTACATGCTGCGCGAGGGCGAACGCCACTGGTCCGACCCCTGGCACTGGGCCCAGGCGGCCATCGTAGCGGCCTGCCGGACCCACGGCGTGCTGCCCGTCGATGGCCCCTTCGGGGACTTCTCGGATGACGAGGGTTACCGCGCCCAGGCGCGCCGCTCGGCCACCCTGGGCATGGTCGGCAAGTGGGCGATCCACCCCAAGCAGGTGGCCCTGGCCAACGAGGTCTTCACCCCGTCGGAGGAGGCCGTGGCCGAGGCGCGCGAGATCCTCGCCGCCATGGAAGAGGCCAAGGCCAAGGGCGAGGGCGCCACGGTTTACAAGGGCCGCCTGGTGGACATCGCCTCCATCAAGCAGGCCGAGGTGATCGTGCGGCAGTCGGAAATGATCGCGGGCTGATCCCGCCGAAGCATCGGGCGCGGGGCCGGATCGGGCCCGCGCCGGGCGTTGCAATGGTGCGCGCCACGCTTCATATACGGGTCACCCGCAGTTGGAGTGACCCATGACGCAATATCTGGATTTCGAGAAACCTCTGGCCGAGATCGAAGGCAAGGCCGAGGAACTGCGCGCCCTGGCCCGCGCCAACGAGGACATGGACATCACCGACGAGGCGAAGGCCCTCGATGACAAGGCCTCCAAGCTGCTTCGCGATCTCTACGGCTCCCTCACGCCCTGGCGCAAATGCCAGGTGGCCCGCCACCCCGAGCGGCCCCACTGCAAGGACTACGTCGAGGCGCTCTTCACCGATTTCACGCCCCTGGCCGGTGACCGGAACTTTGCCGACGACCAGGCCGTCATGGGCGGCCTCGCCCGCTTCGACGACCGCGCGGTCATGGTGATCGGCCACGAGAAGGGCAACGACACCCGCAGCCGGATCGAGCGCAACTTCGGCATGGCCCGCCCCGAGGGCTACCGCAAGGCTGTGCGGCTGATGGAACTCGCGGGCCGCTTCGGCCTGCCCGTCATCACCCTGGTGGACACGCCCGGCGCCTACCCCGGCAAGGGCGCGGAAGAGCGCGGCCAGTCAGAGGCCATCGCCCGCTCGACCGAAATGTGCCTCAAGATCGGCGTGCCGTTGGTTTCCGTCATCATCGGCGAGGGCGGCTCCGGCGGAGCCGTGGCCTTCGCCTCGGCCAACCGCGTCGCCATGCTGGAGCACTCGGTCTACTCGGTCATCACGCCCGAGGGCTGTGCCTCGATCCTCTGGAAGGATGCCGAAAAGATGCGCGAGGCCGCCGAGGCCATGCGCCTGACGGCGGAAGACCTGCACAAGCTGGGCGTGACGGACCGGATCATCAAGGAACCGCTCGGCGGCGCCCATCGCAACCCGGAGGAAGCCATCGCCTCCGTCGGCAAGGCGATCCGCGAGATGCTGGGCGAGCTTTCCAAGAGAGATGCGGCCGCCCTGGTGGCAGACCGGCGCAAGAAGTTCCTGCAGATGGGCACCAAGGGCCTGGCCGCCTGAGCCGGGCGGAGACGACGCCACCCATCTTCACCCATCCCTGATGGCCGCCGCCAGCGGACGGCGGCACCATCTTTCCAGAACTGTGGCATTTCTGCCATTTCTCAATAATGTCAATATCTTGTGACAGACCAACCCGTCACGGCGCCCTTCCCCGTGAAGGGCCGTGATTTGCAAAGGGCAGGCCCCGCCACGATATTGAAAGTGAGGGGACTTGCGGCCCCTGCCCCAGGCCCCCTGCCACTTCGTTGGAAAGGAGCCTGTCATGTACAAGCGCATTCTCACCGCCGGACTTCTCTTCGGCATGATCGCCACCGGCCCCCCGGCCTGGGCCGCAGGCTGCGGCCTGCGCGACGTGCTGGTCGAGAAACTGACCGAGACCTACGCCGAAAGGCTGACCGCCACGGGGCTGCAAAACGCCCAGTCGATGGTGGAGATCTGGACCTCGGACAAGACCGGCAGCTTCTCCATCCTCGTCACCCGGCCCGATGGCATCTCCTGCCTGGTGTCGGCAGGCAACCACTGGACCGTGGTGGAGGAAATCCCCGAGGCGCCCGAGGGTGTCGGCGGCTGAGCCTCAGCTGGCCAGCATCCGCAACCCCTGGGTCACGTCCGAACGGACCGCCAGGCGCAGCCCGGGTTCGTCGCCGGCCTTGAGCGCGGCGATGATGAGCCGGTGGAACTGCGGCGGCTCGGTCCGCCGCAAGCGGCCGTAAAGGGCCCGCATCGTCGGCCCCATCTGGAGCCAGACAGTCTCCGCCATGGCCAGCATGGCCGGCGCCTGGGCGCGCAGGTACAGCGTCCGGTGGAATTCAAGGTTGGTGCGGATGTAGCGCACCGCGTCGCGCTGCGCGACTGCCTCCGCGATCACGCCGTTGATGGTCTGGAGCCGGTCAATCAGCGCCATGTGCGCCCGCGGCAGGGCGCGGCTGGCCAGTTCCACCTCGATCAGCGCGCGCAGGGCGGCCAGTTCCTCGATGCGTTCGTTGCTCAGCTCCGGCGTGGCGATCCGGCCGGAGGCAGACATGGTGAGGGCGCCCTCCGCCACCAGCCGCCGTACGGCCTCACGCGCGGGTGTCATGGAAACCTCGTACTCCCGCCCGATGCCGCGCAGGGTCAGGGCGTGGCCCGGCGGCAGATCCCCGTGCATGATCCGCCCCCGCAGCTTGCGGTAGACGCGGTCATGGGCCAGTGGCAGGGCCTCGACGGGACGGGGCGAGAGGTTCATGCCCTCTTGTGATCACAAGTGCCGCGCCGGTCAAGAGACCTCAGAAGCGGTAGCGATGCAGCTCCTGCCCCCTCTCGCGCAGCCACCGGCGAGGGGCCTCGTAGGGCCCATAGAGCCGCGTCACCTCCGCCCAGAAGGCCGTAGAATGATTCATCTGGGCCAGGTGCGCCACCTCGTGGGCGGCCACATACTCCAGCACCTCGGGCGGCGCCATGATCAGCCGCCAGGAGAACATCAGCCCGCCATCGCTGGTGCAGGAGCCCCAGCGTGAGCGGGTGTCGCGCAGGGTGAGGCGGGCATAGGGCCGCCCGAGCCGTGCCGCGTAGCCATCGCAAGCGGCGGCCAGCCGATCCCTCGCCCGCTGTTTCAGGTAACCCGCCAAGCGCGGGCCGACCCGTTCCTCCGGGCCGGGCACATGCAGCCCCCCGGCTGTCAGAGACACCCCCCGCCCCTGCCCTGGCGCGACCGCATAGAGCGCCCCTTCCACCGGGACCGACACCCCATGGCACACCGCCACCTCATCGGGCCGGGCGGCAAGGTGGTCCCTGATCCAGCCTTCCTTCTCGCGCGCGAAGTCCAGCGCGTCGGCCAGGGCGATGCGTTTCGGCAGGGTCAGGGTGACCCGCCCGTCGAGCTGTGAGATTCGCAGCGTGATGCGCCGCGCCCGGGCGGAGCGGCGCAGTTTCAGGGGGATCGGCGGGTTGCCTGGAAGGGTGTGCTCGGCGTCGGTCACGGGGGCGGGAGCCTGCCTCTAAAGACTTTGACAGTGCCCCTCTCATATGGCACTTGCCCGGAATCATCTACACGCAAACTGATTCATGAAAGGGTGTTCTATGCCCAAGGAAGAATGGGGAACGAAACGCCTTTGCCCGACGACCGGCAAGCGGTTCTACGACCTCAACAAGGATCCGATCGTCAGCCCCTACACCGGTGAGGTGCTGGAGATCGACAGCTCCAAGTCCCGCATGATCGCGGCCGATGCCGAGGATGCCGCCAGCGCCAAGGCGAAGGCCACCGAGACCGAGGATGACGAGATCCTGGACGATGACGATGTCGACGTGGATCTCGATGACGATCTGCTGGACGACGATGACGACGACGACAACACCGTGCCGCTCGAGGACATCGCGGACGTGTCGAACGAGGATGACGAATCCTGAAAATTGTCGGGCGGGAAGGGCAATTTTTCCCTTGAACCCGCCCGCTCAAGCGCCTAATTAGCGCGCATCCAAGGCGTCCCCGACGGGGCCGCGATGGGGCATTAGCTCAGCTGGGAGAGCGCCTGCATGGCATGCAGGAGGTCAGCGGTTCGATCCCGCTATGCTCCACCAAATCTTCCCTTCCCAGCACTGTCAGTTTTTCGGTCACGCGCGCTCGGTTGCACTGGCGCCGCGCTGAATGGTTGGCCTTGCTGCGATTGTCCGCCCCGTGGCGTGGCTCGGCACCCAAGCTGCTCCGTGCCATTGCACTGGCCTCTCAGGCCCGTATCATCGAGTTGCCCTCAGAAGAGTACGGACCTGCCCCCATGTCACTGGACGATCCCTTTCGCCACCACCCCGAGCTGCGGCGGACCATCAAGGATCCTGCCGATTCGTACTTCCGCGACATGGATCTGGCGGCGATCGACGCCCGCGCCGCGGCCCTCGGGCGTCCGGAGGGCTGGCGCACGCCCTGCGAGGTGCGAGAGGCTGAGCGCCGGGACTGGCTGGAGGGACATTGGGAGGAGGACCTCTGGGTCTTCGCCTACGGCTCGCTCATGTGGGACCCGGCGATCCATTTCGCCGAGGTGCGCCACGCCACCCTGGAAGGCTTCGAGCGCAGCTTCTGCCTCTGGGACGAGGGCGGACGGGGCACCCCCCAGACACCGGGCCTGATGCTCGCCCTGGACCGGGGCGGCCGCTGCGAGGGCCTCGCCTTCCGCATCGAATCGGCCATCCTGGACCGGGAAACCTTCCTGCTCTTCCGCCGCGAGATGATCGCCCGCGCCTACCTGCCCGAGTGGGTCACTCTCGAGAGCGCTCAGGGCCCGCTCCGCGCCCTCGCCTTCGTCGCCAACCACGCGAACGAACGCATCGTGCCCGGCATTCCCCTCGACCGGCAGGCGGCCATGATCGCCCGCGCCGAAGGCCACCTGGGCACCGCCGAAGCCTACCTTGCCCACACCCACCGCAAGCTCGAAGTGGTGGGCATCGAGGATCCCTACATCACAGACCTGCACGCGCGCGTTACGGCCCTGCACGGGGCGCGGACGGAGGTAGGGTTCTAAGGATACCTGTGACGCTCCCAGCACGCCTGGCTCTGGATGCGCGTCGAGTGTTGTGGCCCCACAAACTCGGGCAGACAGAGGGTGAGCGGCCTCCAGCGCGAGGTGCGCCGATGCTTATGAAAGCGAACCGAGTAACGAGGGAGTTGTACCGCAAACCACAAAAGCCGCCCGAGGGGCGGCTTTTTGTGTGTTGGTTTGGTTGCGGGAGTAGGATTTGAACCTACGACCTTCAGGTTATGAGCCTGACGAGCTACCGGGCTGCTCCATCCCGCGACAGAGTGTTTTTGTTGCATCGTAAGAGAGATACGGGGGGTCCCAGGACCTTTCTAGGTTTGGCGATGACCTACTCTCCCACGTCTTAAGACGCAGTACCATCGGCGCTACGGCACTTAACGGCTGGGTTCGGGATGGGACCAGGTGTTTTGCTCGCGCTATGATCACCAAACCGAGGAAGGTCCTGGGGTGTTGTCCAAGCCAGCACGCTTATTGGTGCTGTGTATGCTTTTGACTGTCCTGTGGAAGTTCTGCTTCTACTGGATCAAATCAAGCCTATCGGGCCATTAGTACCGGTCAACTGAACACATTGCTGTGCGTACATCTCCGGCCTATCGACGAGGTGGTCTACCTCGGCCCTCAGGGATACCTTGTTTTGAGGGGGGCTTCCCGCTTAGATGCCTTCAGCGGTTATCCTGTCCGATCATAGCTACCCTGCACTGCCGTTGGCACGACAACAGGTCCACCAGTGGATCGTTCACCCCGGTCCTCTCGTACTAGGGGCAACTCCTCTCAAGTATCCTACACCCACGGAAGATAGGGACCGAACTGTCTCACGACGTTCTAAACCCAGCTCACGTACCTCTTTAAACGGCGAACAGCCGTACCCTTGGGACCTGCTCCAGCCCCAGGATGAGATGAGCCGACATCGAGGTGCCAAACACTGCCGTCGATATGGACTCTTGGGCAGTATCAGCCTGTTATCCCCGGCGTACCTTTTATCCGTTGAGCGATGGCCCTCCCACTTGGGACCACCGGATCACTATGGCCGTCTTTCGACTCTGCTCGACTTGTCAGTCTCGCAGTCAGGCTGGCTTCTGCCATTGCACTCAACGAGCGATTTCCGACCGCTCTGAGCCAACCTTCGCGCGCCTCCGTTACGATTTAGGAGGCGACCGCCCCAGTCAAACTACCCGCCACACAGGGTCCCGGATCCGGATAACGGACCGCGGTTAGACATCAAGCAAAGCAAGGGTGGTATCTCAAGGGAGGCTCCACCGGGACTGGCGTCCCGGTTTCAAAGCCCACCACCTATCCTGCACATGCTTGGCCTGATGCCAGTGTGAAGCTGTAGTAAAGGTGCACGGGGTCTTTCCGTCTAACCGCGGGAAACCTGCATCTTGACAGGTAATTCAATTTCGCTGAGTCGATGTTGGAGACAGCGGGGAAGTCGTTACGCCATTCGTGCAGGTCGGAACTTACCCGACAAGGAATTTCGCTACCTTAGGACCGTTATAGTTACGGCCGCCGTTTACCTGGGCTTCAATTCAGAGCTCTCACCCCTCCTTTTAACCTTCAGGCACCGGGCAGGCGTCAGACCCTATACGTCGTCTTGCGACTTCGCAGAGCCCTGTGTTTTTAATAAACAGTCGCCACCCCCTGGTTTGTGCCCCCAGCCCCTAGTTGCCTAGGAACCGGGCCTCCTTCTCGCGAACTTACGGAGGTATTTTGCCGAGTTCCTTCAACATCGTTCTCTCAAGCGCCTTGGTATTCTCTACCAGTCCACCTGTGTCGGTTTAGGGTACGATCTCATGATGGAGCTATTTCCAGGGACCGGTGAGCTGCCCATCCAATCCGATAAGGATGAACAACCTTTCCGATCCGTCACTTCCATCTGGCCCAGGAATATTAACCTGGTTCCCATCGACTACGCCTTTCGGCCTCGCCTTAGGGGTCGGCTTACCCTGCTCAGATTAGCTTTAAGCAGGAACCCTTGGACTTTCGGCGAGAGTGTCTCTCACACTCTTTGTCGCTACTCATGTCATCATTCTCGCTAGTGATCTCTCCACGGGATCGCTCACGCGCCCGCTTCACTGAAAACCCCGCGTGTCCAACATCCCCGAGGGGATTAAGGACACATGGAGTTATGTCACACTACGCTCTGCTACCATGCAACTAGTGCATCCTCGGCTTCGGCTCATGGCTTGAGCCCCGTTACATCTTCGCCGCAAGACAACTTGTTTAGACCAGTGAGCTGTTACGCTATCTTTAAAGGATGGCTGCTTCTAAGCCAACCTCCTGGTTGTTTTGGTCGTCTCACCTGCTTTCCCACTTAGCCATGAATTAGGGGCCTTAGCCGGAGGTCAGGGTTGTTTCCCTCTCCACGACGGACGTTAGCATTCGCCGTGTGTCTGCCATCTAGTACTCCTCGGTATTCGGAGTTTGGTTAGGATCAGTAAGCCTGTGGGGCCCCATTACCCATCCAGTGCTCTACCCCCGAGGGTATTCGGATGACGCTCTACCTAAATAGATTTCGCAGAGAACCAGCTATCTCCGAGTTTGATTGGCCTTTCACCCCTAGGCACAACTCATCCCGACCTTTTTCAACAGGTGTGGGTTCGGACCTCCAATAAGTGTTACCTCATCTTCATCCTGGTCATGCCTAGATCACTCGGTTTCGGGTCTGATCCCACGAACTCGACGCCCTATTAAGACTCGCTTTCGCTGCGCCTACACCTAACGGCTTAAGCTTGCTCGTGAGACCAAGTCGATGACCCATTATACAAAAGGTACGCTGTCAGGCCGCAAGGGCCCTCCAACTGATTGTAGGCGTTCGGTTTCAGGTACTGTTTCACTCCCCTCGTCGGGGTGCTTTTCACCTTTCCCTCACGGTACTGGTTCGCTATCGGTCAGTAAGGAGTACTTAGCCTTCGAAGGTGGTCCTCCGATCTTCAGACAGGATTTCACGTGTCCCGCCCTACTTAATACGTCCAATCGTGCTTCCTGTACGGGGCTGTCACCCACTTTGGCTGTGCTTTCCAACACATTCCAGTCACACTCATGGCTCGGCTGGTCCCCGTTCGCTCGCCGCTACTAGGGGAGTATCAATTGATGTCCTTTCCTCCGGGTACTTAGATGTTTCAGTTCCCCGGGTTTGCCTTTTCAACCCTATGTATTCAGGTTGAAAATACCTGTCTCACCGCATTGTTGAGCGCCGCCTAAGCGGCAACAACAACACAGTATCAGGTGGGTTGCCCCATTC